>NZ_JAGGOT010000052.1 GCF_018614195.1 Streptomyces sp. ISL-43 | reverse complement strand
AGCGCATTCCCTCCCGGCCTTGGCCTAAAGGCCGGGATTCCCTGCGAAGATCAAAGGATGGAGGTGCGGACGAGGTCGAGGCGCCCGGGCTCGGCCATGGAACCGGAGACGTCCACGACGAAGGTGAGCGCCGCGGGCGGCCTGCGGTCCTGCGAACCCGCGGTGTCCGCCCCGTGGTTCACGGAGCGGGTGGCGAGTCCGACGCGGACCAGAGCCCAGTTCGCGTCGGCGGTGCGGGCTCCGTCCACGGTGACCGAGAAGCCGTCGCCGTCGGGCTCCCGGTAGTCCTGCCGGAAGCTGTTGACGAACTCCTCGGGGCGCACGGTGGCGGGGTCGGGAAGACCGCCGTCGGCGAGGGTGCGGCGGGCGTACCCGTAGCTGGCGGTGTCCACGTCGAGCGCGAAGGTGGAGAGGTAGTCGGCGGGCGGTGCGGCGCGCCGCCCGCCGCTCTCCCCCTCCGAGCCGCCCCCCGCGGGGGAGGAGGCGGCCGGCCGCGGCCACGCGTCGGCGCCCTTCGCTCCGCGGTCGGCGGTCGGGTTCTTGCCGCCGCCTCCTCCCCCGCCGCCTCCGCAGCCGGTCAGCAGTACGCCGCCGGCGGCGAGCGCGGCGATCAGCCTGCCGTACGTTCTCCTCCGGGCCGAGCGGCCTGTACGGGCAGTGCCGGCGGTGCGGGACGTGCCGGGCGTGCGGTCCTCATGCGGCTTCATGCCGTCTCCCTCGAAGCGTCATCCGTGTTGAATGTGACGTCGGCGAAGGGGAGTCGGACCATTCGAAGCTGTTGCGAACGGGTATCGAAGCGACAACGGCAGGCCGGGCACCTGCCGGACGTGCCGGGCGTGCGGGCGGGGGTACTGGACGTCCGACTGGGCCAGTAGAGTGATCGCTCGTGGCAGCACGACCGTTGAACGAGATCGTCGAGCCGGGCTGGGCCCGCGCTCTGGAGCCGGTGGCGACGCAGATCGCCCTGATGGGCGACTTCCTGCGCGCGGAGATCGCGGCCGGGAGGACGTACGTCCCGGCGGGCGCGAACGTCCTGCGCGCGTTCCAGCAGCCCTTCGACGAGGTGAAGGTGCTGATCGTCGGGCAGGACCCGTATCCCACTCCGGGGCACGCGATCGGCCTGTCCTTCTCGGTGGCGCCCGAGGTCAGCCCGTGGCCGCCGAGCCTCGACAACATCTTCCGTGAGCTGCACGCCGACCTCGGAACGGGCCGGCCCCTCAACGGGGACCTGACCCCGTGGACCCGGCAGGGCGTCCTGCTGCTCAACCGCTCGCTCACCACCGCCCCGCGCAAGCCCAACGCCCACCGCGGCAAGGGCTGGGAGGCCGTGACCGAGCAGGCCATCCGCGCGCTCGCGGCGCGCGGAAAGCCCCTGGTGTCGGTGTTGTGGGGGCGTGAGGCCCGCAATCTGCGGCCGCTGCTGGGCGAGTTGCCGGCCGTGGAGTCCGTGCACCCCTCCCCCATGTCCGCGGACAACGGGTTCTTCGGCTCCAGGCCGTTCAGCAGGACGAACGACCTGCTGGTCCGCCAGGGCGCGCGGCCGGTCGACTGGCGACTGCCCTCCGCCGGCTGACCCGACGGGTGACCGGACAGGTCGCGTGGGTGACGGAACGGTTGAACCGTATACGACATTCCTTGGATAAATACGGACAGATGCCGCCCGAGAAGGCCCTGCCCGAACACCTTGTTCCGATAAGCCAGTAGCATGCGGCGCCATGAGCTCCCCCACTGGGCCCGCAAATGGCCTGCCCGTACGAATGCCGCGACCCCGCCAGACCGGGCGGCACCGCCGGCCCGAGCCCGCGGTGGCGCCCGAGGGCGCGCCCGCGCTGGTGCTCGCCGTGCCCGGTGCCCCTTCGGCCTCCTCGCTGGGGCTCGCGGAAGAGATCATCAGCATCGGCCGCTCCGAGCTGCCCGGCCTGGACGCCCGCGTCGGCTTCCTCGACGGTGACGACGCCACCGAGTTCCCGTCCCTGTCGGGCGTGCTGACCGCCGTCGCGCAGGACCGTGCCGCGCGCGCGGAGTTCGCCCGCGCCGCCGGGCACGAGGTGCCCGCGCCGACCGGCCCCGACGCCGTGGTCGTACCCCTGCTGGCCGGTCCCGACGGGGATCTGCTGCGCCGCATGCGCCAGGCCCTGATGGACTCCTCGGCGGCCGCCGAGCTGGCCGACGCGCTCGGTCCGCACCCGCTGCTCGCCGAGGGGCTGCACGTACGCCTGTCCGAGGCCGGGCTCGCCCGCGCCGACCGGGCCAGGCTCTTCAGCGTGACCACGGCCGCCGACGGCATCATCCTGGCCACCACCGGTGGCGAGGAGGCCGTCAAGGCCGCCGGGATCACCGGCATGCTGCTGGCCGCCCGCCTCGCGGTGCCGGTCATGGCCGCCGCGCTGGACGAGGAAGGCTCGGTGGCCGCGACGGCCGACCAGCTGCGCCGCGAGGGCTCCGCCCAGCTGGCGCTGGCCCCGTACCTGATCGGCCCGGAGGCAGCCGAGGGGCTCCTCGACACCGCTTGCAAGGAGGCCGGCTGCAGCGCCGCCGAGGTGCTCGGCGCGTACCCGGCGCTCGGCAAGCTGGCGGTCACCCAGTACTCCGCGGCCCTCGGGATCCCGCAGGGCGCCGCCGCCCACTGACACCCTCCCGCTCATGCCGTACGCGAGTCGGCCCGCGCCCCGGAGTTCCGGGGCGCGGGCCGACTCGCATACGGGCGCGGGCCCGGGTGTCAGCCGAAGACCACGCAGGTGGCGGCGGGGACGGCCACCGAGCCGGCCCGGCGCGGCTGCCCGGTCAGCTGGTCCACGTCGAACCAGGTGACGTCCCCGGAGCGCTCGTTGGCCACGTAGAGCCTGCGGCCCGACGGGTCGGCGGCGAGGTCGCGCGGCCCCTTGCCCCCGCACGGCACGGCGCCCGTGAGCTCGGGCTTCTCGGCGCCGCCGGCGAGGGAGAAGGTGGCGATGGTGTCGGCCCCGCGGACGGCGGCCCATACGAAACGGCCGTCGGGCGAGGCCACGATCGCCGAGGGGTAGGCCGCTACGGCCCCTGGAGAGCCCGTGGAGGCGACCGGAACCTCTGCGACCGGTTGGAGTTCGCCCGACTCCGCGTCCCAGCGGCAGACGGTCAGCTGCGGCTCCAGCTCGTGCAGTACGTAGACCACCGCGCCCAGGGGGTGGAAGGCGAGGTGCCGGGGGCCGGTCCCGGCGCGCAGCGCGGTCTCGGCGTGCAAGCGCGGGGCTCCGGTGGCCGGGTCGAGCGCGCAGACCCGTACCGAGTCGGTGCCGAGGTCGACGCTGAGCACCCAGCGGCCGGTGGGGTCGGGCAGGACCTGGTGGGCGTGCGGGCCCTCCTGCCGGCGGGCGTGCGGGCCGGAGCCGTGGTGGGCGAGCACGGCGGCGGGCCCTTCGACGGAGCCTTCGGCGGCGAGCAGGAGGCTACTGACGCTGCCGGAGGTGTAGTTGGCGGTCAGCAGCCGGCGCCCGGCCACGCTGAGGTGGGTGGGCCCGGCGCCGCCGACGCGGACGGCGGGGCCGAGGGCGGTCAGCCCCTCGGCGGTGGTCCGGAAGGCGCCCACCGCGCCGTCCTCGGTCTCGCTCACGGCGTAGAGCACGCCGGTGCCCGGGTCGTGGGCGAGGTACGAGGGGTCCGCGACGGCGTCCGTGGCCGAGAGCGGGGTCAGCGCTCCGGTGGCCGGATCCACGGCCGCGGTGGTGACACCGCGGCCGCCCCCCGAGGTGAACGAGCCGATCCAGGCCCGGTGTTCGCCGCCGTGGGACGTACGGTCCGTACCGCCCACACCACTGTTCGCGTCGCCCACGGGAGATCCCTCTCAGCCGTTCCGGATCCGTCGGGAGCGACGTTAACAGAAGGTCTAGACCATGTCCCGCCCTTGGGCACGTTCCTGAGCGCCGGGATGGTGGACGTACGCCGTCGCGCTCGGCCGGTCCTCGTAGGTGCGGTGGAAGACCGGGGTGGCCGAACCGGAGATCGGCGGCACGATCCAGGACCAGTCGGCACCCACGTCGCGCCCCTTCCTCTCCTCCTTCTCCATGTGGGTCAAGAACCGCCTGGACTCGGTGTGGTGGTCGGCGATGGTGACCTTGGCCCGGTCGAAGGAGTGCAGCACCGCGCGGTTGAGCTCGACGAGCGCGCGGTCCTTCCACAGCGAACGGTCGCTGGCGGTGTCGAGGCCCAGCCGGCGGGCGACGGCCGGCAGGAGGTTGTAGCGGTCGGTGTCGGCGAGGTTGCGGGCTCCGATCTCGGTGCCCATGTACCAGCCGTTGAAGGGGGCCGCCGGGTAGTGGATGCCGCCGATCTCCAGGCACATGTTGGAGATCGCGGGTACCGCGTGCCAGCGCAGGCCCCAGTCCGTCCAGCCGTCGCCGCCCTGCACCCCGTCGGGGTGCTCGATGGGCACCTCCAGCACGGCGTCCTGCGGCACGTCGAACCAGCGGGGTTTGTCGTCGACCCCCTGGACGACCAGCGGGAGGAGGTCGAAGGGGGTGCCGGCGCCGCCGGACCAGCCGAGGGCGAGGAGCGTGCCGGTGAGCGGAGCATTGCGGGCGTCCCCGACGGTTATCGCGTGGTGGTCGCCGTAGCCCGCGTACCGGACCAGCTGTTCGCTCCAGATCACCGGGCCGGGACGGTCCGGGGCGTCGGGGGCGAAGACCGTGATGGTCGGCCGGACCCGGCCGCCGTTGGTGGCCTCCCGCAGGTGCTCGAAGCACTCCTCGGCGATCTCGTCCGCGTCGGTGAGCTCGCGGCGGTCGCGGACGCGCAGCGAGTTCCAGTACAGCCTGCCTATGCAGCGGTTGCTGTTGCGCCAGGCCACCCGGGCGCCGTGCGCGAGTTCCTCGGGAGTGTGCCGGTAGGTGCCCGTCTCGGCGAGCTCGGCCCGCACGGCGGTGAGCCGCTCGCGCGGATCACCGGCGTCCGGATTCTCCCTGTGGAACAGTCGGATGAACTCCTCGGCCGCTTCCCACACCTGAGCGGTGGTGGAGCGCTGTTGAAGTATTTCCATTCCGGGCGGTTACCCCCTGTCCGACCAGATCCACCCTGTACGTGCCGGATGAATATGCAATGAACAATCACCCGTTGTACATGCCGCAGATCAGCGCTGCGCCTGTGGCGCGCCCGGAACACTCCTCCGTGTGATCTTCATCGGTATGACTGCGGACGGACCGTGGCGCGGCGTAGCATCCGCCCGAGTCCCGGTCGTGGCCGAGGGCCCAAGTCCTGGACCCTGCCATGCCCTTCGGGTCAGGCACCCACGAGCGGGGAGCGCGACGCGCTGCGCAGCGGCCCGTCGAGCTGGGCGAGGAGCCGCTCCAGGCCGTGCAGATGCGCCAGCGCGGGCTCGCCCGCGAGCCGGCCGGGCACGACGGCCGCCCTCGCGCGGTCCTGCGACCCGCGTTCCGCTTCCGCTTCCGGCGAGAGCAGCGCCTCGACGGCCGCCTCGACCCGCCAGCAGGCCGCCGCGAGCCGGGCGTCGTGGCTGGCGTCCGGGTCCGCGGCCACCGAGACCAGCCCGCGCACCTCGACGGCGCATTCGTCGAGCAGCGCGAGCACGCGACGGGCCCTGGCCTTGCGGCCGCGGTACGGGCTGAGCGGATGGACCAGCGGGGCCAGCGAGAGCCGTACGCGCCCCAGGTAGAGCTCCAGTTGCGCGGCGTGCGGCGCGGGGTCGGCGACCGGTGAGCCGGCGAGCCGCGCGGCGGCCTCTGCCGTGCAGGTGCGCACGCACCGCAGCGCGCGCTGGATCCACAGGTCGTTCGTCGCGTGGGTGGTGACCGGCAGGACCAGGACCACGGCGAGGGCCGCACACACGGCACCGACCGCCGTCTCCTCCAGGCGCAGCACGAGCAGGCCGGGATCGAGCACCCCCAGCAGTCCGTACAGCAGGCCCGCCATCACCGTCACGGCCAGCATCATCCAGCTGTAGGAGACGGCGGCGGTGTAGAAGATCGCGAAGACGCACACGGCCACGAGGACGGCCGTGGGCGCCGGCGCCCCGTGCAGCGGGATGGCGACCAACAGGCCGGCGCCGATCCCGATCACCGTGCCGAGGACCCGGCGGAAGCCGCGGACCAGCGTCTCGCCGCGCGACGCGGTGTTGACGAAGATCCACCAGGCGGTGCCGACCGCCCAGTACCAGCGGTCCTCGGACAGCACCTGGCCGATGCCCAGCGCGAAGGCGCAGGCTGCGGTGGCCTGGAAGGCCTGCCGGGTGGTCGGCCGGGCCAGTCCCGTACCGGGCGGCGCCGGCGGCACGGCGGCGGGCGGGATGCGCTTCTCGATCGGCCACAGCACGAACCGCACCGCGCCGGCCGAGAGCAGGGCCAGCCCGACGGCCGCGTACAACTCGGGCAGTTGCCCGGGCCGGGCGTGCAGGAACTGGGTGATGAAGAAGTTCATGAAGGCGAAGATGCCGAGGGCGTGCCCGCGCACTCCCCAGCGCCGGGCGTAGACGCCGGCGAACACGACGGCGACGAAGGCGGCGTCGCGGGCCATCGGCACACCGTGCAGGGTGGTGGCCAGGGCCAGGACGGGGAAGCCGGCCGCCGGGAGCAGGGCGGTGGTCACCCGCTGGGCGCGCACGGTCGCGTCGGTCACCGTGAAGAGGGCCAGCAGGGCGGCCAGTCCGCCGGTGATCGACGCGACGAGCGAGAGCCCGCAGATCTCGGCCACGGCCACGGCGAGAGCGACGCCGATGACGGCCCGCGACGAGTTCCTGAGTCTTGCCCGCCCCGGATCCGGAGCCACGAACATCCTCTTCACGGCGGTGCGCCGCCCCCCTTGCGATGGAGCACGCCGGTCCGTCCTCGGCCCGGGGGTGGTGGGCGGCGAAGGGCACGGCGAAGGCGCCACGGTCCGGAGCGGCCTCGTTGCCGTCCGGCGCTGCGTGGCGCCGTAGATACATGGATAAGACACAGATAACCATCCGGAGGCCTGTTGGCTCAACCGACCGGTCATGGAGTGGGCCATTGGTACGGTCATGGCTCAGGTTTTTCGGCCATTGGATGCCACTGGACCAGTCGGCGGCGCGCACCGCGCCGACGGCTTCGCGGGCCTCTGCGCTACGGTCTCGGGCCCTGCTCGGTCGGGACGCACAGGACCGGGACCGGGGAGAGGTGCAGGAGCTTGTGCGGGGTGGAGCCGAGGAGGGCACCGCGGATCGGACTGTCGCCCCAGCTGCCGACGATGATCACCCGCGCCTGGTGGCGTTCGGCGGCGTCGAGGAGGGCTTGGGCCGGTTTCTCGTCGACCACCTCGACCGTGGACGGCACCCCCGCCTCGTCGGCGGCCTCGACCGCGCGCGCGAGCGCGCTGCGGCCCGCCTCGCGGACGGCCTCCCGGTGCGCGCGGTACTCCTCACCGGTGGAGCCCGGCGCGGCCGCCCCGTAGACGAGGACCAGCGGCTCCCCGAAGGCGGTGGCCACCTCCAGCGCCACGCGCAGGGCGCGCTCGGCTCCGGGCGACTCGTCGTAGCCGAGGACGACGGACATCGGGGCTCCTCTGGGGGTCGGGGCTTCTCGTACCGGTCAGGGCTTCTTGATCGCGTGGACGAGGGCCGGGTCGGCGACGCCGCGCTTCTCCTGCCAGAAGCGGCCGTCGCGGACCCGCCAGAAGCACATGACCAGTACGCCCACGACGCCGATCCCGATCCCGATGACCAGCGGCGGTCCGAGGCCGAACCAGGAAGCGCCGCTCGCCGAGTTCTCCGGGTCCGACATGTCGGCGACCGACTCCACCAGCAGCCAGGCCAGCAGGGCGGCGCCGAGAACCGGCCCGAGCCCGATCAGCAGGAAGTTGTGCACGCTCTCCAGCAGGTGGCGGCGGTAGTAGACGGCGCAGGCCAGGCCGGTGAGCGCGTAGTAGAAGGCGATGAGCAGGGAGAGGGCGGTGAGGGAGTCCAAGAGCGCGTTCTCGCTGATCTGGTTGACGGCGAGGTACCAGGCGATGGCGATGGCGGCCACCCACCAGGTGCTCACGTCCGGGGTCCGGAACCTGGGGTGGATGTGCGAGAGGTGCGGCGGCAGCGCGTGCCGGCGGGCCATGGACAGGGCGGTACGGGACGCGGGGATGATCGTGGTTTGCGTGGAGGCGAGGGCGGACGTGCAGACGGCGAGCAGGACCACCCAGTCCCAGCCGCCCATGACCTCGTGCGCGAGGACGGCGAAGACGGCCTCCTCCTCGCCCGCGTTCTCGGCGAGGAATTTCGTCCCGGCGTAGCCGACGACCGCGAAGCCGACTGACAGGTACGTCACCAGGAGCACCACGGTGGACCAGATGCCGGCCTTGCCCGGCGCGGTGGCGGAGTCCTCGACCTCCTCGGTGAGGTTGACCGCCGATTCCCAGCCCCAGTAGATGAAGACGCCGAGCAGCAGGCCGCCGGTGAGGGCGGCTCCGCCGGCGCCGAAGGGGTTGAGCCACTCGATCGAGGGTCTGGTCCCGTCGAGGCTGCTGGTGCCGGCGTAGACGCGGTAGATGGCGACGACGGCGAAGACCAGCAGGAAGAACACCTGGGCGAGGATCAGCACGTCCTGGAGCCGGGCGGACATCTCGGTGCCGATGACACAGACGGCGGTCATGGCCAGGATCACGACGACGGTCAGGCTCTGGCGGATCAACGCATTGGTCGCCCAGTCGTCGAGGCCGGCGGCGAGCAGGCCGAAATGGACGGCCACGTCCGCCAGCGAGCCGATGACGAGGACGCCGGTCATCGCGATGGCCCAGCCACCGAGCCAGCCGGCCCAGGGGCCCATGGCGCGCGTGACCCACGAGAAGGTGGTCCCGCAGTCCTGGTCCACCTTGTTGAGGTAGTAGAAGGCCGCGGCGATCAGCACCATCGGCACGAATGACGCCAGCATGACTCCCGGCGCGTAGATGCCGGCGAGCGCGACGATCGGCCCGATGACGGCGGCCAGGGAGTATGCGGGCGAGGTCGAGTTCAAACCGATGACGAGGGCGTCGAGGAAGCCGATCGCGTTGGCTTTCAGCCCCGCGTCCGCCGCCGTGCCGGCGTCCGCCTGCGCCTGCGGTCGCGGTTCCGGTCGCGGTTCCGGTCGCGGTTCCGGTTCCGGGAGCTCAGAGGGGTCCGGAACTCCGTTCCCCGGGCCGCCGCCCGCACCTTGGTGGGCCATGTACGCATCCTCACGCAGACCGTGTCGGCGCGCGAGGCGGGCGCCTCAAGGCCGGCTGTTCCACCCCGCGACGACCGGGAGGCCGTGTTCCGTGGAGAGCACGCTGTAGGTGCCCGTCCTGAGCAGGAAGAGCCGGCCGTGCTCGGGCGGCAGACCGAGGTAGCGGGCGGTCAGCACCCGCAGCAGGTGGGCGTGGGCCACCAGGACGACGTTGCCCCGGTCCGCGCCCAGCACCTCGGCCGCCCGGGCCAGCACCCGGTCGGCGCGGGCGCCGACCTGGGCGGCGTTCTCGCCGGGGTGGCCGGGGGCGCCGGGCGGCACGCCGTCGGTCCAGAGCGACCAGTCGGGGCGGTCCCGCAGGATCTCCGGGGTGGTGACGCCCTCGTAGCCGCCGTAGTCCCACTCGTACAGGTCGGGGTCGGCGACGCCGCCGGTCAGCCCCGCGAGCTCGGCCGTGGCCGCGGCCCGGCGCAGCGGGCTGGTCAGCACCAGGGCGGGATGGCGGTCCCGGAAGAACGGGGCGAGCGAGATGGCCTCCTCGACCCCGCGCGCGGTCAGCGGCACGTCGGTGCGCCCGGTGTGCCGTCCGGTCGCGCTCCACGCCGTCTCGCCGTGCCTCACCAGCAGCAGGTCGCTCACCCTCCGGACCCTAATCCCTGGGGCGGGCCGGCGCCGGGCGAGCGGGGCGGACCCGCCTCTGCCGGGCGGCGTCCGGCGTCGTACCGGTCGCGCGGGGGAAATCGCTGAAATCGCTGCGCAAACGATGCAAGTTGGCCCGGGAAGCGGCTCTCGCGAGGCTCGGGGGATGGACGACCAGGACTTCGAGCAGCCCGGCGCATCCACGGACCCACGGGCAGGCGTACGGACCGAAGCGCGAGCCGGCGTACGGACCGACCTGGCGGTGGCCGGGGCCGGGGCCGGGGCGGACGACGCCGCGCTCGTCGGCGCACGCGTCGCGTCGGGTTTCGCGGCCGGCGACGAGGACTGCGTGGCGGCGGTCTACCGGCGCTGGCGGCCGCTGGTGCACGCGCTCGCCCGCCGCTCGCTCGGCGACGAGCGGGAGGCCGAGGACGTGACCCAGCAGGTCTTCCTCGCCGCCTGGCGGGGCCGGCGCGGCTACCGGCCCGGGCCGGGCGGTTTCGGCGCCTGGCTGACCGGGATCACCCGGCACAAGGTGGCCGACGCCCTGGAGGCGCGGACCCGGCGGGCCAGGGTGGCCGAGGCCGCGCGCGTCTGCGCCCAGGTCCGGTCCGAAGCGCAATCGGGGCCGGAGCGGGCCGTGGAACGGGTGCTGGTGCTCGGGGAGCTGGCCCGGCTGCCGTCGGCGCAGCAGCGGGTGCTGCGGCTCGCCTTCTTCGCGGACCTGACCCAGTCGCAGATCGCGGACCGCACCGGGCTCCCGCTCGGCACCGTCAAGAGCCACATGCGCCGGGCTCTGCACGTCCTGCGGCAGTCGCTGGAGGCCGGCCCGCCGCCACCGCTTCGATGACCGCCAGCCCCGAGCGGAGCCCGAACAGCCGCTCGGTGCGCGGGTGTGGCGGGCCGGCCGGGGATCCGGCGCCCCAGCCGGGCCCGGCGAGCAGCAGCGCGGAGCGGCCCCGGGCGCCGCGGGGGCCCCACTCGATGCCCGCGACCGACCTGGCCAGGGACGCGTCTGCGGTCGTACGGGACTGCGCCCACAGGACGACGGCTCGCGGGCCGGTGCGCCGCACGGCCTCGCGCAGGGCGTCCGGCGGCAGTGCCGCGCCGAACATCCTTACCGGCAGGGCCCGTTCGCCGAGGGCAGCGGTCAACGCCTCCATCGGCAGGGTGTGCTCCTCCCCCGGCGCACAGGCCAGGAGCACGGGAGGGGCCGGCAACGGCCGCGTGGCCGGGCGCATCCGGTGCAGGGCCGAGGAGACGTACCAGGACAGCAGGTGTTCCACCTCGACGTAACGTTCCCCGGCCGAGGCCCACTTGCGGCCCACCGCGTGCAGGGTCGGCGCGATGACCTCCTCCCACGCGGCGATCAGGCCCAGCTCCGCGAGGGCGCCGGCCAGCAGGTCCTCCACGGCCGGCGCGTCCAGTCGTACGGCGGCCCGCGCGAGCCCCCGGCACTCCGGGCGGACGTCCCCGAGGCGCAGCGCGCGGGGGCCGCCCGGTGTCGCGGCCGCGGCCGGCGGTCCGGCGGGGGCGGCGGCCGCCGTGTCCCGGGCGACCCGGGCCGCTTCGCGTCTGCCTCCCGTACGAGGGCGAGGGCCTCGGCGACGGTGTCGCCGGACCGCACGACGAGACGGCCGCCGCGGGCGTGCAGCCCGGCGTCGAGGTCGGCGAGGCAGTCGGCGAGGAAGGCCGGCCGGTTGGGCGGGGCGGGGACCGCGGGGTCCCGTACGAAGAGCGGAACCACCTGCCCGGAGGAGGACAGGGCGGCCCGCAGCGGCGGATGGTCGTGCAGCCGCAGGTCGGAGGTGTAGAGGACCACCGCGACGTTCATGGGTTCGCTCCGCGTGGGGGTTGTGGGGGCGGGGACGGGCTGTCGTGAGGTACTTCGGCACGGACCCCCGTCCCGGATGCGGGGGCGCTGCCGCGCGTTGCCCAGGATCCGGACCCGGACGCGCCGCGCGGTGTGCGGGGCCGCGGCGGGGCGAGTCGCGTCGCGGCCGTGCGCGGCAGGGCGGGGCCGTACAGAGCGGGGCGAGCGCGGGGCCCTGTCACATGGCCGTGACAGGGAACGGACGCGTCCATCGAACGCACTGCCTAGATTCCTCGGCAGAGCCCGCCCCGACTCGTGACCCCCCACCGAGCGATCGGCACATGGCCTTCCCGCTGCCCTCCGGCCCACGAGGCCCTTCTCCACGGAGTCGTCATGTCCTTGCGCACATCCCGCCGCGTCGTCCTGCGTACGACCGTCGCCGCCACCGCCCTCGCCTCGGCGGTCCTCGCCCCGACCGCCGTCGCTTTCGCCGACACCACGCCCTCCCCCTCGAAGACTCCGTCGACGTGCGTGGCGGTCAAGGAGGCGTCGATCGGCGCCGGAACCACCGCGGTGATGACCATCGCCCCCTCCGGGCCGTCCGTCACCTTCAAGGACGCGGGGAGCGGCGAGGTGTTGCCCGAGCGGCTCGACCGCACCCACCCGAACCTCCCCACGGACCGCTTCCTCGCCGAGATCCTCGAGCCGAACGGCCCCGCGCCGAAGCTGCGCACGAACATGGAGGGCGGCGGGCACAAGGCGAGCGTCAAGGACTTCCCGAAGCTCCCCCAGGGCTGCTCCTTCACCTACGCCACCGGCTCCGGCGGCCAGACCACGGTCGTCCCGAAGGGCAGCGTGGCGGCCGGCGCCGAGTACGGGCGGGGCGGCTCGGACACGGCACTGATCGCGGTGGGCGGCGCCGCCGGTCTCGGTCTCCTCGTCCTGCTCCGCCGCCGCCGCGCGGCAGCCGCGGGCCGCTGACCCACGCGCCGGGTCCCGTCCGGGCGGACGGGACTCGGGCCGGCTAGTCGCCATCCGGGCGCCGCGCCGCGCGGGCGATGTTGCGGGCCATGCCACCGAAGACGAGGGCGTGGAACGGTGACACGCTCCACCAGTACAGATGGCCGAGCAGGCCGTGCGGATGGAACAGCGCCCGCTGGCGGTAGCGGGAGCCGCCCTCCCCCGGGCACGGCGGGTCGGCGTGGAGTTCGAGCCAGGCCAGCCCCGGCAGGCGCATCTCCGCGCGCAGGCGCAGCAGCCGGCCCGGGACGATCTCCTCGACCCGCCAGAAGTCCAGGGAGTCCCCCACCCGCAGCCGCGCCGCGTCCCGGCGGCCGCGGCGGATGCCGACTCCGCCGACGAGCCGGTCCAGCCAGCCCCGTACGGCCCAGGCCAGCGGGAAGGAGTACCAGCCGTTCTCCCCGCCGATGCCCTCCACCACCCGCCACAGCGCTTCGGGCGGGGCTTCGACGGCCAGTTCCCGATGGTCGGTGTAGAGGCTGCCGCCCGCCCAGTCGGGGTCGGTGGGCAGCGGGTCGCTCGGTGCGCCCGGCACCGCGGCCGAGGACCAGCGCGTGGTCACCCGGGCCTCCCGGATCCGCTGGAGGGCCAGCGCGAGCGCCTCGTCGAGGCCGATGGGGGTGCCCGGCGGGTCCGGGACGTGCACGGCGATGTCGTGCTCCGCGCAGACCACCTCGTGGCGCAGGGATTCGGCGAGCGGCCGGGCGAGCGCCCTCGGCACGGGTGTGACGAGGCCGATCCAGTGGCTGGACAGCCGCGGGGTCAGCATCGGCACCCTCAGGATGAGGCGCGGGGGCAGTCCGGCGACGGCGGCGTAGCGGCGCATCATCTCCTCGTACGTGACCACGTCGGGCCCGCCGATGTCGAAGGCCCGGTCGACCTCGGGCGCCATTGCGGCACTGCCGACGAGGTAGCGCAGCACGTCGCGGACGGCGATGGGCTGGCAGCGGGTACCGACCCAGCTGGGCGTGACCATGACGGGCAGCCGCTCGGTCAGGTAGCGCAGCATCTCGAAGGAGGCCGAGCCCGATCCGATGACCACGGCGGCGCGCAGCACGGTCGCCGGAACGGGTCCGGCGAGGAAGATCTCGCCGACTTCGGCGCGGGAGCGCAGGTGCGGGGAGAGTGCCCGGCCGGGGATGCCGGCGGGGGTGAGCCCGCCGAGGTAGACGACACGGCCGACCCCGGCGGCGTGGGCCTGCTCCGCGAAGGTCCGGGCGGCGGTGCGGTCGCGTTCCTCGAAGCCCCGTCCGGCGCCGAGGGCGTGCACGAGGTAGTAGGCGACGTCGATGCCGGACATCGCGGCGGCCACGGACCGCGGGTCGGTGACGTCGCCCCGGACCACCTCGGCCCGGCCGGCCCAGAGGTGGTCGCGCAGCTTCTCCGGGGAGCGGGCCAGGCAGCGGACGCGGTGTCCGGCATCGAGGAGCTCCGGCACCAGTCGGCCGCCGATGTAGCCGGTGGCTCCGGTGACCAGGCAGTTCTTGCCCGTCATGGCTCTCTCCGCTCCTCGTGGCCCGCCCGCACGCCGCTCCCGGCCGCCTACCTCCCCTTCCCCGGGGCGCACCCCATCGGATGCGGATTCCCCCGGACGGCACGTCCGAGTCCCCCTTCGGCGTCGCCGTGGCGGGCCACCTGCCCGTTGATAGGGTCGCGGCATGGCGGTGGACGAGCTCGACACACGGATCCTGCGCCTGCTGATCGAGCAGCCGCGCACCAGCGTCCGGGAGTACGCCCGGATCCTCGGCGTCGCGCGCGGCACCCTCCAGGCCCGGATCGACCGGCTGGAGCGCACCGGTGTGATCACCGGGACCGGGCCCGTCCTCTCCCCCGCCGCGCTCGGCCACCCCGTGCTCGCCTTCGTGCACATCGAGGTCACCCAGGGGCACCTGGACGAGGTCGGCGACGCGCTGGCCTCCGTACCGGAGATCATCGAGGCCTTCTCCATCACCGGTGGCGGGGACCTGCTGACCCGGGTGGCCGCCCGGGACAACGCGCACCTCGAGGACGTCATCCAGCGGCTGATCCGGCTCCCCGGGGTGGTCCGCACCCGGACCGAGGTCGCGCTGCGCGAGCGCGTGTCGCACCGGCTGCTTCCGCTGGTCGAGTCCGTGGGACGGGCGGCGCGCAAATCCTGACAAGATGGTCGGGACAGGTACAGGACCGGCACCGGCAGGACGGGCGCAACGGATGATCTCCGTCATATTCGATCTCGACGGCACCCTCGTGGACAGCGAGCCCAACTACTACGAGTCCGGGCGGCGCACCCTGGAGCGGCACGGGGTCCCCGATTTCACGTGGGAGCAGCACTCCCGGTACATCGGCATCGGCACCCTGGAGACGCTGGAGATCCTCCGGGAGTCCTACGGGATCGAGACCCCGGTGGAGCAGCTGCTCGCCGAGCAGAACGCCGCCTATCTCGAGCTCGCCCGCACCCACACCGAGGCCTACCCCGAGATGCGCAAGTTCGTCGAGCGGCTGCACGCCGACGGCGTCCCGATGGCGGTGGCCTCCGGGTCCTCCCTCGAAGCGATCGACGCGGTCCTGGCCGGCACGGGACTGGACGCCCTGCTGACCACGGTGGTCTCCGCCGAGGAGGTGGCGCAGGGCAAGCCCGCCCCGGACGTGTTCCTGGAGGCGGCGCGGCGCCTGGGCGCGGAGCCCGCCGACTGCGTGGTCGTCGAGGACGCGGCGCCGGGCGCGCTGGCCGCCCACGCGGCGGGCATGCGGTGCGTGGCGATCCCCTACGTGGCGGCCACCGCCGGCGACCCCGCTTTCGCGTCGGCCGGGCTGCTCTTCCGCTCCGGCCAGCCGGAGTTCAGCGCGGACACCGCGTACGACTGGCTGGCGGAGCGCCGGGCGGCCTGACGCCGCTGCCGCTCCGGCGCCGGCTCCGCTGACGCTCCGGCGCCCCTGACGCTCCGGCTCCGCTGACGCTCTGGCGCCCTGGAGGCGGCGCTGTCACCATGCCGTGGTGACCGCCACCCAGCCGCCTCCGGGCGCCGAGCGCGGGCCGCGCCGGTGGCCCCTGGTCGGGAACCTCCCCGCCTTCGCCCGCGATCCGCTGGCCTTCTTCGAGTCGCTGCGCGACGACTACGGCGACTGGGTGCCCTGGGCGCTCGGCCCCCAGCGCAATGTGCTGGTCTCGCTGCCCGAGCACGCCGGCGAGCTGCTCGGCGCCGTCGAGTCCACCTTCGAGCCGACCGAACTGGGCTGGGCCTTCCGTCAGTTGCTCGGCAACGGGGTGGTCGTGGCCACCGGCGAGGACTGGCGGCGCAAGCGGGCGCTGGTCCAGCCGTCGGTGCGCCCGCGCCAAGTGCGCTCGTACGCGGCCACGATGGTGGAGTGCGCCGACGCGCTGGTCTCCGGCTGGACCGAGGGCGCGCGGATCGACGTGCACAAGGAGATGGCCGGGCTGACCCAACGGATCGCGGTGCGCACCCTGTTCGGCAGCGACGCCGCCGGGCGGGAGGCGCCGATCAGCGCGGCCATGACCACGGCCCAGCGGGAACTGGGCGCGGAGTTCCGTGGGTTGACCCTGTTCCTGCCGCCGTGGGTGCGGACTCCGGGCCGGCGCCGGATGCGGGCGGCGGTGGCCGTCCTCGACCGGGAGATCGAGCACGTCATACGGGAGCACGAGGTGGCCTCGGCGGCCGGCGAGGAGCGGGCGGACCTGCTGAGCCGGCTCCTCGCCGCCCGGGACGAGAACGGCGCGCCACTGTCGCGCACCGAGCTGCGCGACGAGTCGATCACCCTCTACATCGGCGGCCACGAGACCACGTCGACCACCCTGACCTGGGCCTGGCAGCTGCTGTCGGGAGCGCCCGAGGCGCGCGAGCGGCTGACGGAGGAGCTGGAGCGGGTACTGGGCGACCGGCTGCCGACGTACGAGGACTACGCGCGGCTGCCCTGGACCCAGCAGGTGGTCAAGGAGGCGCTGCGGATCTATCCGCCGATCTGGCTGATCTCCGCGGTGGCGAAGGAGGGCGCGACGCTCGGCGGGCGGCCGGTCCCGGCCGGCCTGTCGGTGTGGACGAGCCCGTGGTCGATGCACCGGGACGAGCGCTGGTTCCCGCAGCCGGAGGCCTTCCGCCCCGAGCGGTGGGACGCGGACGCCCCGTACCCGGTGCCGGAACACGCCTGGTTCCCCTTCGGTGGCGGCCCCCGCGCCTGTTTGGGCGCCCGCTTCGCGCTGGTCGAGGCCGCCCTCGTACTGGCCGTCCTGGCCCGGCGCTTCCACCTGGACAGCGGACCCGGCCGAGCGAAGGTCCTCCCGGGCCTGACCCTCCAGCCGGTCGGGCCGGTCCTGGCAACGCTCCGCGCCACCGGGAAGTGAGCCGGGCGGTCCGGGAAGATCTCGCCGCCGCCCTCAGTTAGTAGAACCGTGAATGAATTCGCGGAACGCGGTGTGCGGACAATCGTGGACGTGGTGGTCGTGGGCGCCGGGCAGGCAGGCCTGTCCAGCGCCCACCACCTGGCGCGGGCGGGCATCGCCCACGTGGTCCTGGACCACGCGCCCCGCCCCGGCGGCGCCTGGCAGTTCCGCTGGCCCTCCCTCACCTACGGCAAGGTCCACGGCATGCACGCGCTGCCGGGCATGGAGCTCACCGGAGCCGATCCGCTGCGGCCGTCCTCCGAGGTGATCAGCGAGTACTTCGCCGCCTACGAGGACCGCTTCGGCCTGCGCGTACGCCGCCCCGTGGACGTCACGGCCGTACGCGACGGGGCGGACGGGCGCCTGCTGGTGGAATCCGGGTCCGGCACCTGGTCGGCGCGGGCGCTGATCAACGCCACCGGGACCTGGGACCGGCCGTTCTGGCCGCGCTACCCCGGGCAGGAGGCCTTTCGGGGCCGCCAGTTGCACACCGCGAACTACCCCGGGCCGGCCGAGTTCGCCGGAGCCCGGGTCATCGTCGTGGGCGGCGGCACCTCGGCGGTGCAGCACCTGCTGGAGGTGTCCGAGGTCTCGGCGGAGAGCACCTGGGTCACCCGCCGGCCCCCGGTGTTCCGAGACGGAGGCTTCGGCGAGGCCGAGGGCCGCGCGGCGGTGGCCCTGGTGGAGGACCGCGTACGGCGGGGGCTGCCCCCGCAGAGCGTGGTCAGCGTCACCGGGCTGCCGCTGAACGAGGCCGTCCGGGGCGCACTGGCGTCGGGGGTGCTGGCGCGCCTGCCCGTGTTCGACCGCCTCACGGCCACCGGAGCCACCTGGGCGGACGGGCGGCGGGTGGAGGCGGACGCGATCCTGTGGGCCACCGGCTTCCGCCCCGCCGTCGACCACCTGGCTCCGCTGCGCCTGCGCGAGCCGGGCGGCGGCATCCGGCTCGACGGCACCCGCGCGGTCCGCGACGAACGGGTCCACCTGGTCGGCTACGGGCCGTCGGCGTCGACCATCGGCGCCAACCGCGCGGGCGGCGCCGCTGTCCGCGAGATCCACCGCCTCCTCACCCGCGCTCCGGCGGGCACCGCCGCGGACGTCAGCGCGGCCATCGGCGCGGGCGCCTAGGCTGTCTCTTTCGGATCTTTCCGGGCCGACCAGGTCTTGCGGGAGGCGGCCCGGAGGCGGTTGAACTCGGCCACGTGGCGCTTGTGTTCCTCGTACGTCGCCGAGAAGCGGGTGTCCCCCTGCTTGACGGTGACGAAGTAGAGCCAGTCGCCGGGCGTCGGCGCGACCGCCGCGGCCATGGCCGCCAGGCCGGGGCTGTCGATCGGCGTGGGCGGCAGGCCCTGGCGCTCGTACGTGTTGAAGGGGCTGTCGATCTTCGTCTCGCTCAGCTTGGTGTCCACCGTGGCGCGGTTCAGCCCGTAGTTGATGGTGGAGTCCATCTGGAGCGGCATCGACTTCGCCAGCCGGTTGTGCACCACCCGGGCGACCTTGCCCATGTCGGCGCGGGTGTCGGCCTCCGCCTCGATGATGCTGGCGAGGGTGGCCGTCTGGTACGGGGTCATCCCGTGGGCCTGGCCGCCGTCCGCGACGGCCTTGGTGGCGAGCTTCGTGTTGGCCGTCTCGACCATGTACGTCAGCAGCGTGGCCGGGGTGGCTTCGGAGGTCACCGGATATGTGGCCGGGAAGAGGTACCCCTCCGGATTGCCCTTCGCCTCGGCGGGCAGGGGCAGGGCGGCCGTCGCGGCAGCCGCCTTGGCGGAGCCGGGAGGAAGCTTCAGCTCGCGGTCGATGGCGGCGTAGACCTGCGGGGCACGCCACCCCTCGGGGATCAGCAACTGGCGCGGTTTCTCGGGTGCTTTCTCGCCGGGCAGCAGGGGGATCAGGACGGCTGCCCCGAGGCCCAGGAGCGTGCCGAAGAAGAGCGCCAGCCGGCCCCGGCGGGTGAGCCGGGAACGGCGCGGTGACGGCGGCCGGTTCTCATGACGCATACGGGAACGCTAACCCGTGAAGCATCACATTTCCGGCATCCGACTCGTGCGCCGGTCATACGATCACACGTTCACCGGGGTCGGCCCGGCGCCTCGCAGCGCTTCAGGCTTGAAGCCCCCGGGCTTGAGGCCGTCGGACGTGAGGTTCTCCGGCGCGAGGCCCCCCGGCTTGAGCGCGAGCTCCGCCTTGAGTGCGAGCTCCGCCTTGAGCGCGGTCTCCGGCTTGAGCGCGGTCTCCCGGTCCCGCCGGACGAGGGCCGCATACCGGCCGTCGGCTTCCAGCAGCTCCTCGTGGGTCCCGCGCTCGGCGATCCGGCCTCCGTCGAGGACCACGATCTGGTCGGCGTCGCGGACGGTGGAGAGGCGGTGGGCGATGGTGATGGTGGTGCGCCCCTGGGAGAGGTTGTCGATGGCGCGCTGCACGGCGTGCTCGGTGCGGGTGTCCAGGGCGCTGGTGGCCTCGTCGAGGATCAGCACCGGCGGGTCGCGCAGGATGGTGCGCGCGATGGCCAGGCGCTGCTTCTCCCCGCCGGAGAAACGGTATCCGCGCTCGCCGACCAGGGTGTCGTACCCGTCGGGCAGGGACGCGATGTGCTCGTGGATCTGGGCCGCGCGGGCCGCCTCCACTATCTCCTCGTCGGTGGCGTCCGGCTTGGCGAAGCGCAGGTTGTCGGCGACGGAGGCATGGAAGAGGTAGGTCTCCTGGGAGACCACGCCGATGGAGCGGGCCAGCGAGTCGAAGTCGAGATCGCGCACGTCCACGCCGTCGAGGGCGACCCGGCCGCCGGTGACGTCGTAGAGCCGGGGGACGAGATAGCTCAGCGTGCTCTTGCCGGATCCGGTCGGGCCGACCACGGCGAGGGAGCCGCCGGCGGGGACGGTGATGTCGATGCCCGTCAGGGTGGGGCCGCTCTTGGCGTCGTACTCGAAGTGCACGTCTTCCAGCCGGACCTCTCCCTTCGCGCGGTCGAGGCGGACGGGGTCCTCGCGCTCGGTGATGTCCACCGGCAGGTCGAGGTACTCGAAGATGCGGGCGAACAGGGCGAGGGAGGTCTGTATCTGGACGCCGGTCGACAGCAGGCTCACGGCGGGCCGGAACAGGCCCTGCTGGAGGGAGACGAACGCGACGAGGGTGCCGACCGAGAGCGAGGGCGCGCCGGTCTGCATGGCCATGCCGGCCGCCCAGTAGATGAGGGCGGGCATGGCGGCCATGACGATGCCGATGGTGGACATCCGCCAGCGCCCGGCCATGCTGGAGCGCACTTCGAGGTCGACGAGCTGCTCGGACTCCTCGGCGAAGGATTTGGTGAGGGAGTCGGCGCGGCCCATCGTGCGGCCGAGCAGGATGCCGCTGACCGACAGGGACTCGGTGACCGTCGCGGCCATCGTGGCCATCTGCCTCTGGCGCTGCGCGGTGATCCTCTTGCGCTCGCGGCCGACCCGGCGGCTGATCCACACGAAGACGGGCAGCAGGAGCAGCGAGACGATCGTGAGCCGCCAGTCCAGCGCGAGCATCGCGACGACGGAGGCGATGACGGCCGTGGCGTTGGAGACCAGGGAGGTGGCCGTCGAGGTGACGGTGGCCTGCATGCCGCCGATGTCGTTGGCTATGCGGGACTGCACCTCACCGGTGCGCGTCCTGGTGAAGAAGGCCAGCGGCATCCGCTGGAGCTGCGCGTAGACGGCGGTGCGCAGGTCGTGCATGACCCGCTGGCCGACCGTGGTGGATATCAGGGTCTGGAGCACGCCGAAGACGCTGGTGACGACGGCGGTCACGATCATGCCGAGGGCGAGCAGACTGAGCAGCCCGGTGCGGCCCTGCGGGATCGCGATGTCGAGGATCGCCTTGAGCAGGAACGGCGAGGCGACGCCGACCAGCGAGGAGGCGGCGACCAGTAGGCCGACGACGGCGAGGCGGCCGCGGTAGGGCCGGAAGAGGCCGACGATGCGGCGCAGCTCCCGCGGCCGCTCGGCAGGCGCGGGACCTCCGGGGTCCAGGGATTCCTTCGATGGAGTCCACTCGGGTTCTTTGGGGCGCATGGGCCTCCTTCATGACAGCGGACGAGACTCGCATGAGCATAGCTCATTGTTACCTATACTCACAATGAATCTGGTCCTGCTACTGTTCCCATTATGAGGACCGCAGCATGAGCACCGCTTCCGAGACCGACAGCACCGACGGCATCCTGGCCGAGCAGCTGCTGCGCCTGACCCGGCGCCTCCACCGCATCCAGAAACGCCATCTGGAGCCGCTCGGAATCACCCCGGCGCAGTCCCGCCTGCTGCGCACGGTCGCCCACCTCTCCGCCGGGCAGCCGCCCCGGATGGCCGACCTCGCCGCCCGCCTGGAGGTCGTGCCCCGCGCCGTGACCACGCTGGTCGACGGGCTGGAGGGCGCCGACTGCGTGCGCCGCGTGCCCGACCCTGCGAACCGGCGCGTCATAAGGATCGAGCTCACCGACACCGGCCGCGCCACGCTGCGCCACCTGCGCAACGCGCGAACCGGCGCCGCAGAGGAGATCCTGGCTCCATTGACCGCCGATCAGCGCGAGGTGCTCGGCGGCCTGCTGAACGCTCTGGCGGACGCCCCGGCGGAGCGCGGCTGCTGACCAGGCGGAGGGCCGGCCGCGAGAAGGCCGGGACTGCGCCGAACGGGTGAGCGCGCCCGAGTCCGCGCGAGTCCGAGCCCGGCCGAGCCTGTCGAAGGGACGCACATGCCGCTGCTGGAACCGAAGCCCGGGGCCCTGCGCCCGCGCAGCATCAGCGGCCCCGCCCCCGACCGGGTGCCCGACCGGCAGGCGGGCGGGACCCCCGAGCCGCTGCGCCGGGAGCTGACCGAGCTGCTCGGCGCCGACAAGGTGCTGTGGAAGGTCTCCGACCTCGTCCGCTACGCATCGGACGCCTCCCCGTACCGGTTCCTGCCCCAGGTCGTCGTGATCGCCGAGGACATCGACGACGTCTCCGCCGTCCTGTCCTACGCCCACGGCAAGCAGCGCGAGGTCGTCTTCCGTGCCGCCGGGACCTCCCTCAACGGCCAGGCCCAGGGCGAGGACATCCTGGTCGACGTCCGCCGCCACTGGGCCGGCGTAGAGGTGCTGGAGGAGGGCCGCCGTGCCCGGATCCAGCCCGGCACCACCGTCCTGCGCGCCAATGCCGCGCTCGCCCGCCACGGCCGCGTGCTCGGCCCCGACCCGGCGAGCGCCATCGCCTGCACCCTCGGCGGAGTCGTCGCGAACAACGCCTCCGGCATGACGGCGGGGACCACGAGGAACTCCTACCGCACCCTGTCGTCCCTGACCTTCGTGCTGCCGAGCGGCACCGTCGTCGACACCGCCGGCCCCCTCGCCGACGAAGAGCTGGCGCGGGCCGAGCCCGCCCTGTGCCACGGCCTCATGGAGATCAAGAAGGAGATCGAGGCCGACCCGGGGCTCGTCGCCCGCATCCGGGCCAAGTACGAGATCAAGAACACCACCGGCTACCGCCTCGACGCCTATCTCGACGGCAACACCCCCGTGGAGATCCTGCGCGGGCTGATGGTCGGCTCCGAGGGCACGC
The DNA here is from genome assembly GCF_018614195.1 of Streptomyces sp. ISL-43. Taxonomy (GTDB): domain Bacteria; phylum Actinomycetota; class Actinomycetes; order Streptomycetales; family Streptomycetaceae; genus Streptomyces. The sequence goes on along the minus strand of NZ_JAGGOT010000052.1, from coordinate 166,172 downwards.
TCGGCTTCATCTCCGAGGTCGTCTTCGACACCCTGGCCTTGGACCGCGAGCTCACGAGCGGGCTGCTCTTCTTCCCCTCGTTGCCCGCCGCGGCCGCCGCCGTGCCGCTCTTCAACGAGGCGGGGGCGCTGGCGGTCGAGCTGATGGACGGCAACACCCTGCGCGCCTCGGTGAGCGTCGCCGGCGTGCCCGCCGACTGGGCCGCGCTGCCCAAGGAGACCACCGCCCTGCTGGTGGAGTTCCGGGCCCCGGACGAGGCCGGCCGCTCGCAGTACGAGCGGCGCGCCGCCGAGGTGGCCGCCGGGCTGGACCTGGTGGCGCCGGTGGCCTCGGTGACCAATGCGTTCACGCACGACGCGAAGACCATCTCCGGCTACTGGAAGGCCCGCAAGGCCTTCGTCACGGCCGTCGGCGGCGCCCGCGCCTGCGGCACCACCCTGATCACCGAGGACTTCGCGGTCCCCCCGTCCCGGCTCGCCGAGGCCTGTGAGGCTCTCCTCGAACTCCAGGCGGAGCACGGTTTCGACGCCGCCGTCGCCGGCCATGCCGCCCACGGCAACCTGCACTTCCTGCTCGCCTTCGACGCCGCCGAACCCGCCGACGTCGCGCGGTACGCCGCCTTCATGGACGCCTTCTGCCACCTCACCGTGGAGCGCTTCGACGGGTCCCTGAAAGCCGAGCACTCCACCGGCCGCAACATGGCCCCCTTCCTGGAACTGGAGTGGGGGCCCCGGGCCACCGAACTGATGTGGCGCACCAAGCGGGTCCTCGACCCCGACCTCGTGCTCGCCCCGCGGATCCTCCTCGACCGCGACCCGAAGGCGCACCTGCGCGGCCTGAAGACCATCCCCCGGGTGGAGGCGGTCGCCGACCCCTGCATCGAGTGCGGGTTCTGCGAACCGACCTGCCCCAGCGAGGACCTGACGACCACTCCGCGCCAGCGGATCGTGCTGCGCCGCGAGATGATGCGCCAGCAGCCCGGCTCCCCCGTGCTCGCCGGGCTCCTCGACGCCTACGGCTACGACGCCGTGGACACCTGCGCGGGCGACTCCACCTGCAAGCTCGCCTGCCCCGTCGGCATCGACACCGGGGCCCTCATGAAGGACTTCCGCCACCGCCGGCACAGCCCGCGCGAGGAGCGGACCGCCGCGCTGGCCGCCCGGCGGTTCCGGACGGTCGAAGCCGCCGCCCGGCTCGCCGTGGCCGCCGCCGACAAGATCACCGACGCCGTCGGGGACCGGCTGCTGGAGGCCGTGACGGGGATCGCGCGCAGGGCCGTACGACCGGACCTGGTTCCGCAGTGGCTGCCGCAGATCCCCGGCGCCGCGGCCCGCAAGCGGCCCGCGACCCGGCGCGTGGGCGCCGCCGCCGTGTACTACCCGGCCTGCGTCAACCGGATCTTCGGCGGACCGGACGGCACGACCGGCCCCTCCCTGCCGGAGGCCGTCGTGGCGGTGTCGGAGCGGGCCGGGAAGCCGGTGTGGATCCCCGGGGACGTGACCGGCACCTGCTGCGCGACGATCTGGCACTCCAAGGGGTACGACGCAGGCAACCGCGTGATGGCCAACCGGATCGTGGCGGCCGCATGGGGCTGGACGGCCGGCGGGCGGCTCCCGCTCGTCGTCGACGCCTCCTCCTGCACGCTCGGCATCGCGCACGAGGTCGTCCCGTACCTGACCGACGACAACCGGGCGCTCCACGCCGAGCTGCGGATCGTCGACTCCGTCGTCTGGGCGGCCGAGGAGCTGCTGCCGCACCTGGAGATCCGGCGCACGGTCGGCTCGGCGGTGCTCCATCCCACGTGCTCGATGCGGCACTTGGACGACGAGGCGCAGCTGCGGGCCGTGGCCGAGGCCTGCGCGGACGAGGTGGTGGTCCCGTACGACGCGGGGTGCTGCGCCTTCGCGGGCGACCGCGGCATGCTGCACCCGGAGCTGACGGAGTCGGCGACGGCGCGCGAGGCGGCCGAGGTGACGGCGCGGGAGTTCGACGCGCACCTGTCGGCGAACCGGATGTGCGAGGTGGGCATGGACCGGGCCACCGGCCGCAGCTACTACTCGGTCCTGCTGGAACTGGAGCGCGCCACCCGCCCCTGACGCCCCGCACTTGGCCGAAAGGCTTCGGCCGACAGAAAATCGATTGCCCTGGACCGGTCCGGAACGCGAACCTTGCACGGTTTGAACCACTCGACCAGTCATGGGGCGTCATGCAGATCAGCGATCTTCCGTATCGGGACCCAGGGGTACCCGACGCTCGATCCGGCCCCCGCTTCCTCTTGTGGCTGGGGCGGGGCCAACTCGGCGGACAGGCCAAAAGCCTGTGCTGGGGGCTCCTCCACTTCGGCGGCGTGGCCGGACTTCCGTACACCGTGGGCCTGGGCGTCGACGCGGTCGTGGACCGCGACAGCGCCCGCCTGTTGTGGGTCGGCGGCCTGATCGCACTGCTCGGCGCCGCGATCTCGCTCGGCGACGCGATGCTGCACCGGACCGCCGTCACCAACTGGATCACCGCCGCCGCGCGGGTCCAGCAGCTGCTCGCCCGCAAGACCGCGGAACTGGGCTCCGCCCTGACCCGGCGGGTCGCCGCGGGCGAAGTGGTGGCGGTGTCCACGGGTGACGTGGAGAAGATCGGCTGGTTCGTCGAGGCGGTCTCCCGCTTCCTCGCCGCCGCTCTCTCCCTGGTCATCGGCTGCGTCGTCCTGCTCGCCTACGCGCCCACGATCGGCGTGGTCGTGGCCATCGGCATGCCGGTGCTCGCGCTGGCCGTCCTGCCTCTGCTGCCGCGCGCCACCCAGCGTGCCGACATCCAGCGGGAGAAGGCGGGCCGGGCCACCGAGCTGGCTTCCGACACCGTCGCCGGCCTACGGGTACTGCGCGGCATCGGCGGCGAGGAACTCTTCCTCAGCCGCTACCGCGAGGCCTCGCAGGAGGTCCGCAAGGCGGCCGTGCGCAGTGCCCGCATGTGGGCGCTGATCTCCGCGATCCAGGTACTGCTGCCTGGCGCGCTGCTGATCACGGTGGTCTGGTACGGGTCCGCGCTGGTGCTGGACGGCCGGCTGGACGTCGGCGAACTCGTCGCGGCCTTCAGCGCGGTGGCGACGATGCTCTATCCGCTGCGGCACTTCGAGGAGATCGCGATGGCGTACTCCTTCTCGCGCCCCTCCGCCAAGCGGGCCGCCCGGGTGCTGTCGCTGACCCGGACGGACGCGGACGCGGACGCGGAGGGGACGGAGGGCTCCGGCTCCGGCGCTCGGCCGCCGGCCGTGGCGCAGGCCACCGTCCCCGCCCCCGCCCCCGGCGGCGACCTGTACGACCCGGAGACGGGTGTGCTCGTCCCCGCGGGCCGGTTCACCGCCGTGGTGTGCGGTGACCCCGACCTGGCGGGCCGGCTCGCGGAGCGCCTGGGCGGGCATCCGATGGACTCCGCGGCCGGGCCCTCGGTCCTGCTGGGCGGAGTCGCGCTGGACGAGCTCGCGCTCGGCACGGCGCGCACGCTGGTCCTCGTACAGGACAAGGACCCGGTACTGCTGTCCGGGACGCTGCGCGAGCTGTTCGACGTACCGGCTTCCGGCTCCGTCGCCCCGCGGGAGGCGCTCGCGGCGGCCCAGTGCGCGGACGTGCTGGACGCCCTGCTGCAGTCCGCCCCGGACGAGGTGGACGACCCGATGGACGCCCGGATCACCGAGCGCGGCCGGTCGCTGTCCGGCGGGCAGCGCCAACGGCTCGCCCTGGCCCGCTCCCTGGTCACCGACCCGGAGGTGCTGGTGCTGGACGAGCCGACCTCCGCCGTCGACTCGCACACCGAGGCGCGGATCGCGGACGGGATCGCGGCCCTGCGCACCGGGCGCACGACGGTGGTACTGGCGTCCTCGCCGCTGCTGCTGGACCGCGCCGACCGGGTCGTCCTCGTCCATGAGGGCGCGGTGGCGGCGAGCGGCACGCACCGCGAGCTGCTGCACGGCGATCCGCGCTACCGCGCGGTCGTCACCCGCGAGACCGAGGACGAACAGCGGCTCTCGCGACTGGAATCCGTACTGACAGAGATCGAGGAATCCGCATGATCGGCGTGGCGCCGCCGCAATACGATCCGGCGGCCCCCGAAACGGCCGCGACCCTGCCCGTGGGCACGCCGGCGACCGTACGGGGCTACGTGCGCGGCCTGTTCCGCCGCCACCGGCGGGCCTTCGCGGTGCTGGTGGCGGTCAACACGGTCGCGGTCACCGCCTCCATGGTGGGCCCGTACCTGCTGGGCCAGGTGGTGGACCAGCTCACGGCGGGGGCGCGCGAACTCCATCTGGGGCGTGTGGGTCTGCTGTTCGCGCTGGCACTGGGCATCCAGACCGTGTTCGTCCGGCTGGTCCGGCTGCGCGGGGCGATGCTCGGCGAGGAGATGCTGGCCGATCTGCGCGAGGACTTCCTCGTGCGGTCGGTGGGCCTCCCGCCGGGCGTCCTGGAGCGCGCGGGAACCGGCGACCTGCTGTCGCGGATCACCACCGACATCGACCGGCTGGCCAACGCGATGCGCGAGGCCGTGCCGCAGCTGGCCATCGGCGTGGTCTGGACGGGACTGCTCTACGGGGCGCTCGCCGTGACCGCGCCGCCGCTGGCACTGGCGGCGCTGCTGTCGCTGCCGGTGCTGGTGATCGGCTGCCGCTGGTACTTCAAGCGGGCGCCCCGGGCCTACCGTTCGGAGGCGGCCGGGTACGCGGCGGTCGCGGCCGTGCTCACCGAGACCGTGGACGCGGGCCGCACCATCGAGGCGCACCGCCTCGGCGCGCGCCGGATCGAGCTGTCGGAGCGGCGGATCAAGGAGTGGACGGCGTGGGAGCGGTACACGCTGTTCCTGCGGACGGTCCTCTTCCCGGTCGTCAACGTCACGTACATGACGATCCTCGGCTCCGTGCTGATGATCGGCGGGTACTGCGTGATCCGGGGCTGGATGTCGGTGGGGCAGCTGACCACGGGCGCGCTGCTCGCGCAGATGATGGTCGACCCGATCGGCCTGATCCTGCGCTGGTACGACGAACTGCAGATCGCGCAGGTCTCGCTGGCCCGGCTGGTGGGCGTGCGGGAGATCGAGCCGGACGCGGGGGACGCGGCCGTCTCCCCTGACGGCCGGGACGTCCGCGCGGACCAGGTGCACTTCGGCTACCGCGAGGGCGTCGACGTCCTGCACCAGGTCTCCATGTCCGTGCCGCCGGGTACCCGGATGGCCCTGGTCGGGCCCTCGGGCGCGGGCAAGTCGACGCTGGGCCGGCTGCTCGCGGGCATCTACGCGCCCCGGACCGGCGAGATCACCCTCGGCGGAGCGCGGCTGTCGAAGATGCCGGCGGAACGCGTGCGCGAGCACGTGGCCCTGGTCAATCAGGAGCACCACGTGTTCGTGGGCTCGCTGCGCGACAACCTGCGCCTCGCGCGTACGCAGGCCGGTGACGACGAGCTGTGGGCGGCGCTCGGCGCGGTCGACGCGGACGACTGGGCGCGGGCGCTGGACGCCGGTCTGGACACCGAGGTCGGCTCGGGTAGCTCGGCGCTGACGCCGGCGCAGGCACAGCAGATCGCGCTGGCCCGGCTCGTGCTGGCGGACCCGCACACGCTGGTGCTGGACGAGGCCACCTCGCTGCTGGACCCGCGTGCGGCCCGGCACTTGGAGCGCTCGCTGGCCCGGGTGCTGGACGGCCGCACGGTGATCGCGATCGCGCACCGGCTGCACACCGCGCACGACGCGGACGTGATCGCGGTCGTCGAGGGCGGCCGGATCAGCGAGCTCGGCTCGCACGACGCCCTGGTCGCGGCCGACGGCGCGTACGCCGCCCTGTGGCGCTCCTGGCACGGGTGACCCGCACGGCCGACGCCGTTCCAGGATCCGCGAATCGATGCGCAATGTCGGCACCTGATGCGCAATTCCGGGAGTCATTGCGCAATGACTTCGGACAGTAACTACCGATGTTGCGAGAATGACAAGACCCGCCCTCACCCTCGGAGAGCACTCACCGCACCACGCAGCCGCGGTCGAGGTACCTGCTCGATCCACCACGGATACATCGAGTCACTGTCGGCCCGAAACGGCACCACCGGAACGGTCTCCGTCTCCGACTGCGGGTCCAATCGGCTGTCAGAGCGCGAGCCGATGCAGCACTCCGCTCCAGGCCTCCATTGCTGCGCCCAGTCCGGTACCGGCGACTGCCGCTGCGTTCAGTGCGTTGAGAGCGGACCTGATGATTCCTCGGTTCCTCCGCTCCGGGGGTTCCCCTGCGGCCCCAGCGAGGTACTCGACATTGTCGAGCAGGTCCCGGCGCTGATCGTCGTCAAGATTCTCCTGGGCCAACACCGCTTGCCCCAGCGCTGTCAGCGCATCGGCTATGCCGGCGCCGCCGTCCTGGTGAACACCGGCGACGGACGAGTGGATGTTGGAGATCTGCGCGGCGAACTGCCCGCCGTAGTAGTTCCCGCCGCTAAACGTCAGCGAAACCCGCGGTTCCGGAGTTGCCTGCCCGGATGCCTCTACATAATCAGGCATACGTCCTCGCACCTCTTCCAGATAGGCCAAACCCAGAGCCATACAGGCTCGTCCCAGGGCATGCACATCGGCGATGAGGGGACTGCCGCACGCTGGGGCGGATTTCATAAGGGAATCGAACCCGAGCTTCACCTCCGACCCTAGGTGGCGCCCCAGAAATAGGGACGTACTGTCGCGCCACTCCAGGATGGCGGGTGAAACGGCAGTAGCGGTGACAACGGCTTCTTCTATCTCCCTGCAGTTCTCTATCCAGGCGTTGAGATCCTCGACGAAGAGCCGTGCGAGAATACCTTCCGCGAAGACTGCATGCCGGGGCGGATGAATCTCCTCTGGAAGTTTGATAAGGCGCGCCGGATTATCTTCCCTATATGCCGTGGCAAGCTTTCTGATGTTTCCGATGAGCTCTGCTACGGCCTGATCGACCCTATCCTTGGGCAGGTGGCTACTCTCTGTCGAAAATATTTGGTAACGAGCTCCGTGTTCGTTTTCAATAATCCAGAGAGCAGGAGGGCGATAGTCGAGGCAATCGACAGCTTTCTCCAGGTCCTGCCATAGAGGATGGGGACGCGTGCGGCCCCTCCTGTCCATCAGCGTCTGGGCCTCGCGGAGAGCGGTATACGCTTCGGGCCTGAGAAATCCGCGCGGCTCCAAGAGGCTCCCCTGCCCCCGGCTCCACTTCCACGCCTTGCCCAGCCATGGCTCAAGGGATGCTGCGACCGCATCACAGCGCCTTCCCTGTTCGTCCAGGAGCGGCCGCAACCGGTACCGCGCCACTCTGTCCTGCTCACGTATGACGCGCATCGCCGTGCCAACGTCCATGCGGAAAATTTTAGCGGCCCTCTCTGTGCTATGCCCCCGAAATGCCGCAGTCCTCTTCTCTGAGCAGTGGCCAGCGCAAGTCGCCGTTGTCTTTCCGGGCTTGAGGACTGTGTCTTCGCTGGTCGAGCGCAAGGTCGGTGATCTCGTGGAAGCGGCGACGTGCCGTGTCGTAGTGGAGTTCAGTGCGGCGTTCCCAGCGGACGGCGAGTCGTTTGAACTGGTGGAGCAGGGCGAAGGTCTGCTCGACGACTTAGCGGAGATTGCCCATGTCCTTGATGTTCGGGCAGCCCTTGCGGGAGATGACGGGCAGGATCCGGCGTTTGCGGAGCTCTTCGCGGTTCGGGTTCGAGTCGTAGCCCTTGTCGCCGAGGAGGGCTTCGGGGCGTCGGCGGGGCCGGCCGGGCCTGCCCGCGACGGGTGGGATGCCGTCGACCAGGGCGAGGGTCTGGGTGACGTCGTTGACGTTGGCCGCGGTGGTGACGACCTTGAGCGGGGTGCCGCGTCCGTCGCAGATCAGGTGGTGTTTGCTGCCCGTCTTGCGCCGGTCGACCGGCGACGGACCGGTGTCGGCACCCCCATGTGGGAGCCATCCACGCACGCCCTGGACCAGTCGAGCCGGCCGGCCGCGTTCAACTCGCGCCCCGCCGGCCCACTGCCGGGCCGGGCGGCGAACCGGCTGCCGAGGCCGCGGGGCTGCTCGCGGGGGCTAGAAGAAGCCGAGGGCCGAGGCCCCTCCCACGCCGCCTAGCAGCATGAACACCGGCATGAGGACCTTGAGCTCCACCCAGCTGCCGGCCCGGAAGCGCATCATCTTGGGCGGGCCGATCGGGTACCAGCGCTTGCCCCGGATGGGCAGGGGCCACAGGATCGGGCAGCCGGAGACGGTCAGGGCGTCGCCGATGTCGTGGACCAGGGCGCCGAGCACGATCGGCAGGCCGAGCCACAGGTACTCCTGGCCTGGGCCGGTAAAGAGCCAGCCGGAGCCGTTGCCGGGCTGGTCGAGCACGCCGGCCAGTATCCAGGCGCTGGTCGCGCCGAGCAGCCAGACCAGGACGTCGCTGGACATGCGGGCGGCCCGCCACAGCAGGCCTTCGACGGCGAGGACCAGGTGGACGAAGAGGAGGGCGAGCACGCCCCACCGGTCGGCGGTGACGGCGATCGCGGAGGAGCCGGCGCCGATCAGGACGGCCCAGACCCAGGTGTGGGTCAGGGTGCGGTGGCCGCCGGTGCGGCGGGCGTCGCGGGGGGCCCGGGTGGCCTTGTAGACCCCGTAGGAGATCTTGTCGACCACCTCGCACAGGCCCCGGGAGAGCGGGCCGAAGGCCCGGGAGATCGTCGCCGACTTGTGGTCGAGGTCGGGAGCGAGGGCGGCTCCGGCGCAGATGAGCGCGCCGACGACGAGGACGGGCCAGGGCATCGGGTGCCCGGCGGCGGCAGTCGCCGCACCCACCCCCAGCCAGGCCGCTGCTCCTGACAGTGAGTGCGCCGGACCCATCATGGTCGTTCCCCGCCCCGGTGGTGTGCTGGTCGGGTCCTGTCGACGGTGTCGTTCGGACCGCATCGACGGCACAGCGTACCGTCGATGATCTTCCTTCCGTCCGCCGGTTCCCTCATCCGGGGGGAAGCCAGGCAAGATGGGGGGTGTGACCCTCATTGATCAGCTCCCGCCGAACGCCGACCCCGATGCCCTCTTCGAGGCTTTCTCCTCGTGGGCGGAGGACCAGGGCATCACCCTGTACCCGGCTCAGGAGGAGGCGCTGATCGAGGTCGTCTCGGGCGCGAACGTGATCCTTTCCACGCCGACCGGCTCCGGCAAGAGCCTGGTCGCGGCGGGCGCGCACTTCACCGCGCTGGCCCAGGACAAGGTCACCTTCTATACCGCCCCGATCAAGGCGCTGGTCTCGGAGAAGTTCTTCGACCTCTGCAAGCTCTTCGGTACCGAGAACGTCGGCATGCTGACCGGCGACGCCTCGGTGAACGCGGACGCCCCGGTGATCTGCTGTACCGCCGAGGTGCTCGCCTCGATCGCCCTGCGCGACGGCAAGTACGCCGACATCGGCCAGGTCGTGATGGACGAGTTCCACTTCTACGCGGAGCCGGACCGCGGCTGGGCCTGGCAGATCCCGCTGCTGGAGCTGCCGCAGGCGCAGTTCGTCCTGATGTCCGCGACGCTCGGCGACATGAAGCGGTTCGAGGAGGACCTGACCCGGCGCACCGGCCGGCCCACCTCGCTGGTCCGCTCCGCGACCCGGCCCGTCCCGCTGTCGTACGAGTACGTCACGACGCCGATCACCGACACCATCACCGAGCTGCTGGAGACCCGGCAGGCGCCGGTCTACATCGTGCACTTCACCCAGGCGCAGGCGGTCGAGCGGGCGCAGTCGCTGATGAGCATCAACATGTGCACCCGCGAGGAGAAGGACAAGATCGCCGATCTGATCGGCAACTTCCGCTTCACCACCAAGTTCGGCCAGAACCTCTCGCGCTACGTCCGCCACGGCATCGGCGTGCACCACGCGGGCATGCTGCCCAAGTACCGCCGCCTGGTGGAGAAGCTGGCCCAGGCCGGTCTGCTGAAGGTCATCTGCGGCACCGACACCCTCGGCGTCGGTGTCAACGTCCCGATCCGCACGGTGCTGTTCACCGCGCTGACCAAGTACGACGGCACCCGCGTCCGCACGCTGCGCGCCCGCGAGTTCCATCAGATCGCCGGCCGCGCCGGCCGGGCCGGCTTCGACACCGCCGGCTATGTGGTGGCGCAGGCGCCCGAGCACGTCATCGAGAACGAGAAGGCCCTGGCGAAGGCGGGCGACGACCCGAAGAAGCGCCGCAAGGTGGTTCGCAAGAAGGCTCCCGAGGGCTTCGTGGCCTGGTCGGACATCACCTTCGAGAAGCTCATCGCCGCCGACCCGGAGGCGCTGACCTCGCGCTTCAAGGTCACCAACATCATGCTCCTGTCGGTCATCGCCCGGCCCGGCGACGCCTTCAAGGCGATGCGCCACCTGCTCGAGGACAACCACGAGCCGCGCAAGGCCCAGCTGCGCCACATCCGGCGGGCCATCGCCATCTACCGCTCGCTGTTGGACGGCGGTGTCGTCGAGAAGCTCGACACCCCCGACGCCGAGGGCCGCACGATCCGCCTCACCGTCGACCTCCAGCAGGACTTCGCGCTGAACCAGCCGCTGTCCACCTTCGCGCTGGCCTCCTTCGACCTGCTGGACCCGGAGTCCCCTTCCTACGCACTGGACATGGTCTCGGTCGTCGAGTCGACGCTGGACGACCCGCGCCAGATCCTCGCCGCCCAGCAGAACAAGGAACGCGGCACGGCCGTGGGCGCGATGAAGGCCGACGGGATCGAGTACGAGGAGCGGATGGAGCGGCTCCAGGACATCACCTATCCCAAGCCCCTCGAAGAGCTCCTCCTGCACGCCTACGACGTGTACAGCAAGAGCCACCCGTGGGTCCGCGACCACCCGGTGTCCCCGAAGTCGATCATCCGCGACATGTACGAACGCGCGATGACCTTCACCGAGTTCACCTCGTACTACGAACTCGCCCGTACCGAGGGCATCGTGCTGCGCTATCTGGCGAGCGCGTTCAAGGCGCTGGACCACACCATCCCCGACGACCTCAAGTCCGAGGACCTCGAGGACCTGATCGCCTGGCTCGGCGAGCTGGTCCGCCAGGTCGACTCCAGTCTGCTCGACGAGTGGGAGCAGCTGGCGAACCCGGAGGTGGAGACGGCGGAGCAGGCCCAGGAGAAGGCCGACCAGGTCAAGCCGGTCACCGCGAACGCCCGCGCCTTCCGCGTCCTGGTCCGCAACGCCATGTTCCGCCGCGTGGAGCTGGCCGCCCTGGACCACGTCAACGTGCTGGGCGAGCTGGACGCCGAGTCCGGCTGGGACGCCGACGCCTGGGGCGACGCCATGGACGGCTACTGGGACGAGTACGACGACCTGGGCACCGGCCCCGACGCGCGCGGCCCCAAGCTGCTCCAGATCGAGGAGGACGCGGCGCACGGTCTGTGGCGCGTCCGCCAGACCTTCGCCGACCCCAACGGGGACCATGGCTGGGGCATCAGCGCCGAGGTCGACCTCGCCGCCTCCGACGAGGAGGCCAAGGCCGTCATCCGCGTCACCTCGGTGGGCGAGCTCGGCCAGCTCTGACCTGCCCCGGACCGCGTCCGGGCGGGGCCCCCGCCAGCAACCGACCGGCGCCACCGTGGCCGCCGGCCCCGACAGTGGAGATCCTCTGATGACGAACCCCGCCGAGAGGCTGGTCGATCTGCTCGATCTGGAGCAGATCGAGGTCAACATCTTCCGGGGCGCGAGCCCCCAGGAGTCCCTCCAGCGCGTCTTCGGCGGCCAGGTCGCCGGCCAGGCGCTGGTGGCGGCCGGCCGCACCACGGAGAGCGACCGGCCCGTCCACTCCCTCCACGCGTACTTCCTGCGGCCCGGTATCCCCGGGGTGCCGATCGTGTACCAGGTGGAGCGGGTGCGCGACGGGCGCTCCTTCACCACGCGCCGGGTCACCGCGGTCCAGCAGGGCAAGACCATCTTCAATCTGACCGCCTCCTTCCATCACCCGGAGGAGGGCAGCATCGAGCACCAGCTGCCGCCCCGCCTCGACTTCCCGCACCCGGACACGCTCCCGAAGGTCGTGGACGAGATCCGCGAGCACCTGGGCGCGCTGCCGGAGGCGCTGGAGCGGATGGCCCGCCGCCAGCCCTTCGACATCCGGTACGTGGACCGGCTCCGCTGGACCCCTGAGCAGCTCAAGGACGCCGATCCGCGCAGCGCGGTGTGGATGCGCGCCGTCGGCCCGCTGGGCGACGACCCGCTCGTGCACACCTGCGCCCTCACCTACGCCAGTGACATGACCCTCCTCGACGCCGTGCGCATCCCCGTGGAACCCCTGTGGGGCATGCGCGGTTTCGACATGGCCTCCCTCGACCACGCGATGTGGTTCCACCGGCCCTTCCGGACGGACGAGTGGTTCCTGTACGACCAGGAGTCGCCCATCGCGCACGGCGGCCGGGGCCTGGCCCGCGGCCGCATCTACGACCTCGAGGGCAGACTGCTGGTTTCCGTGGTCCAGGAAGGGCTGTTCCGCCCGTACGGCGCCAAGGCGGCGTTCAAGCCGGCCGTGTCACCGCAGTAGTCCGACTCCTCCCCTGAGAACTGAGTGCACCCATGCCCACCCCGGCCCTCCCCTGCCCCTGCGGGCTGCCCGCCGCCTACCCGGAGTGCTGTGGCCGCTTCCACTCCGGTGAGCGGCAAGCGCCCACCGCCGAGCTGCTGATGCGTTCCCGGTTCAGCGCCTTCGCCGTCGGGGACACCGCCTATCTCCTGCGGTCCTGGCACCCTTCGACCCGGCCGGGCTTGCTCGACCTCGACCCCGGGCAGCGCTGGGAGCGGCTGGAGATCCTGGCGACCGAGCGCGGCGGGATGTTCGAGACGGAGGGCTCGGTGGAGTTCCGGGCGCACTACCGCGAGGGCCGGCACACCGGCTCGCTGCACGAGCACAGCGCCTTCTCCCGCGAGGACGGGGCCTGGGTCTACGTCGGCCCCCTCTCGCCCGTCGACTTCGACTGACCTCGGGCACCGGTCAGCGCGAACTCCAGGCTGGTGCGGTACCGGCCGGTCTCGTCCGGCGGCTCCGCCCGCAGCAGCCGGGAGGCCACGGCGGCCGCCGCCGGGACCTGCGGATGCCCGTACGGCGCGGGCGGGGCGAGCGCGGCGAGCACGATCCGCTCCGCCGGATCGGGCACGGCCTCCCGGAGATCCTCCTCCGGGAGTACCGAGGCGAGCACGGCCGCCCGCTCCCACGGGTCGGCGGTGCGGCCCAGCAGCAGCCCGACGTGGCGCTCGCGCCACCGCGCCGGGCGCAGGTCGGCCTTGGCCGCCATCAGCTCCCGGTCCGCCGGCGGCGCGCTCCCGCGCAGCATCCCGGGCTCACGGGCCGCGAAGTCCCGTAGCTCCGAGGCCAGATAGAGCCACACCACCGCCCGGTACCGGTTGATCCGGTATCCCACCGGAGTGATGTGGCCACAGCGCGCGAGCCGGGTGAACCGGCTCGGGCCCACTCCCAGGGTGGCTGCCGCGGCCTCCGCCCCCGCAACGGTCTCCACGCGCTCGCGCAGCGCCTGGGGGAATCCCCCGGCCGATCGGACCCGGTCCAGCTCGGTCCGGGTGAAGCGGGCGGCCCCGCCGGGCCCGGCGGGACCGGCGCGCACGATGCCCAGCTGGACGGCGCGGGCGAACTCTGCCCGGCTCAGCCCCAGTTCCCCCGCGGCCTGTCCGCCGCCGAGCAGTCCGTCCGTGTCTCCCCCGCGTACGACGGTCCCATCACGCTCCGGGGTGCCCGGCCGAGGCGGCCGCGCGGGCCTCGCCGCACACGCCACACGCGTCGTACGCGCTGTACGGACCGCTTGCGCCGTACGGACCGCTTGCGCCGTCCGCACCCCTTCCGCCGCCCGCACCGCCGGCGTCACCTGCGTTACCCGCGTCGCCTGTGTCATCCGCGTCAACTGCGTCGTCTGTGCCATCACGCTCTCCCCACCAGAAGTGATTACTGTGTGTGAAGACCGTAACCGAGAGCGACGGCATCGCGCGGGGCCTGTGGACAACCATGGAATCCCAGGTCAGCCGCCTGTGATCCGCCGCTCCGCGACACCCAGGTGCTCGCCCACCCGGTTCACGAGCAGGGTCATCTCGTACGCCACGTGCCCGATGTCGGCCTCGGCGGCGCTCAGCACGCACAGACAGCTGCCCGCGCCGGCCGCCATGACGAAGAGGACCCCCTCGTCGTACTCGACCATCGTCTGGCGCACCTCACCCGCCCGGAAGTGCCGCCCCGACCCCTTCGCAAGACTCTGCAGCCCCGCCGCGACGGCCGCCAGGTGCTCCGCGTCCTCCCGCGCCAGGCCCGCGCTCGCCCCCGTCACCAGGCCGTCGTTGGAGAGCACCACCGCGTGCCGGACCTGCTGCACCCGCCGCGTCAAATCGTCCAGCAGCCAGTCGAGCTGCTTGTCCAGCGCCATATCAAGTCCCTCCCCGTCGACGCGGCCGACACGGCCGCGCCCCACCCCGCGTACTCGTGCCGCCAGCCTTCCCCACCAGGGGCTTTCCGGCAAGGAGGACGGGCCCATGGTGAAGAAGATGACTCAAGAGGAATGGCGGGAGTCCGTCTCCCGTGCCACCCGCACCGGAAAGCTCTCCACCGTCCGAGAGGACGGAAGCCCCCACATCGCTCCCATCCGGTTCGTTCTCGACGGTGATTCCTTCGTGTTCAACACCGGGAAGGACACCGTCAAGGGGCGCAATCTGGCCCGCGACGGCCGGGTCGCGCTCTGCGTGGACGACGACCGGCCGCCCTTCTCTCACCTCATCCTCCGCGGCCGCGCCGAGATCGGTGGTCTCGGCGCTCGGCATCACCGACCGAGCGGGTCCCGCAGGCCGGTTCACACGGAATCGGCCTGCGGCTCCACCGAGTCCAGCAGCCGCGCCGTGTGCACCCGGCCCGCGTACTCCACCAGCCGGATGAGCACTTCCTTCCCCGAATCCTTGTCCCGCGCGTCGCACAGCACCACCGGCGTCCCCTGGTCCAGGTCCAGCGCCCGCGACACCTCGTGGGCCCCGTACCGCCTCGCGGTGGTGAAGCAGTTCACGGCCACCACGAAGGGGATCCGCCGGTGCTCGAAGTAGTCCACCGCCGGGAAGCAGTCCTCCAGCCGCCGCGTGTCGGCGAGCACCACCGCGCCCAGCGCGCCCTGCGACAGCTCGTCCCACAGGAACCAGAACCGGTCCTGCCCCGGCGTCCCGAACAGGTACAGCGACAACCCCGACCGGATGGTGATCCGCCCGAAGTCCATGGCCACGGTCGTCGTCGTCTTCTTGTCGACCCCGCCCGTGTCGTCGACCAGTTCCCCGGCCTCGCTGAGCAGTTCCTCCGTCCGCAGCGGCCGGATCTCGCTGACCGCGCCGACCAGGGTGGTCTTGCCCACGCCGAAGCCGCCCGCCACGAGTATCTTCAGCGCGAGCGCGGCCAGTTCCTCTCCGCCCTCGTCGGCCGGCGCCGGCCCGTTGTCGTGCAGTCCCATCACAGCGCTCGCAATCCCTCGATGACTTCACGCAGAATCCGCTCGTCCGGCAGCTGCGCGGGCGGCACCGGCCGGCTGACCTTGACGTGCCCGGCCTCCAGCAGGTCCCCCAGCAGCACCCGCACCACACCCACGGGCAGGTCCGCGTCCGCCGCGAGCTCCGCCACCGACTGGGTCTCGTCGCGGCACAGGCCGAGCAGTGCCCGGTGTTCGGGGCCCAGCAGCGACTCGGCCGCCTCGTCCGTCCCCGCCGGGTCCACGGCGACCAGCGCGATGAGATCGAAGCGGACTCCGTGGGGTCCCGGCTTCGTACGCCCGCCCGTCATGGCGTAAGGACGGACGAGCGGGCCCGCGTCGGCGTCGTACCACTGGCCGTTCATGCTCAAGGCCGCCGCCCTCAACCGGCGGCCGGCGGGCGTGCCGCGAACCTGGGCGGGGTGTACAGGTGCTCGCCGACGCGCTTGACCAGCCGGGCCATCTCGTAGGCGATCAGCCCCATGTCGGCTCCGGCACCGCTGAGCACGGCCAGGCAGGATCCGTCACCGGCGGCGGCCACGAAGAGGAAGCCCTCGTCCATCTCCACCATCGTCTGGCGCACGCCCCCGGCGTGGAAGTGCCGGCCCGCGCCCTTGGCCAGGCTGTGGAACCCGGAGGCCACGGCCGCCAGGTGTTCGGCGTCCTCGCGGCTGAGCGCGCTGGAGGCGCCCACCGCCAGGCCGTCGTTGGACAGGACCACCGCGTGCCGGACCTCGCGGACGCGGACCACGAGGTCGTCCAGCAGCCAGTCCAGCTCGCCGGACCTGCGGACGCCGTCGAGGTCGATCCTCTGATGCTCGATCATCACCGTTCTCCTTCGCCTTCGCCTTCACTGCCTGCGTGAGGGGAGTTCTCGTGGGCGCCCGCCCGGGTGCCGCGCACCCAGCCCGCCCGGTACGCCGCCATCCGGTCCCGCGCCTGCTCGGGGCTGCGCCCGGGCGGGTCCTCGGACCCCCGCACACCGGCGGGGGCCTTGGGGGCGGGGGCCTCGCGCAGCTGCGGGACGAGGCTCGCCTGCCGGACCCGGCGCGGTAGTTCGGTGACGGAGCCGGGCGGGCCGGACGAGCCTCCCGGCGCTGCCGCCACCGGTACGGGCGCCACCGGTACGGGCGCCACCGCCGGGACGGGCGTACGGGGAACCCCGCCGCCGGATCCGCGCGGCCGGAGCGAGGCCACCGGGGCGGCGGGGCGTGGCTCCTCCCGCGCCGGGTACCGCTCCTGGGCCGGGGTCCCGCGCAGGTCGTCCCGTACGACGCTCATGGCCGCGGACCGCGCCGGGGCCTGCGTTTCCAGAGCCTGTTCCGCCTCCGGCGCCGGGGACCGGTGCTGGGCCGGCTGCGGGGCGGCGGCCGT
The DNA here is from genome assembly GCF_018614195.1 of Streptomyces sp. ISL-43. GTDB lineage: Bacteria > Actinomycetota > Actinomycetes > Streptomycetales > Streptomycetaceae > Streptomyces. The sequence goes on along the minus strand of NZ_JAGGOT010000052.1, from coordinate 149,344 downwards.
GATGGCGCCCTGGAGCAGGGAGTTCGGGAGCAGCACCACGGCGGTGGTACCGCCGTACGGTGACATCCGCAGGTGCACCTTCACACCGTGCCGGGCGGAGAGCCGGCTGACCACGAAGAGCCCGAGCCGGTCGCTGTCGAAGAGGTCGAGCGCCTCGGACTGCTCGATGCGCCGGTTGGCCTCGTCGAGGGACTCGCGGCCCATGCCGAGCCCGCGGTCCTCCACCTCCAGGACGTAGCCGGCGCCGACGGGTTCACCGCTGACGCGGACCTTGGTGTGGGGCGGGGAGAACTGGGTGGCGTTCTCGATCAGTTCGGCGAGCAGGTGGGTGAGGTCGGCGACGGCGCCGCCGATGACGGCGGCCTCGGCGAGCTGGCGGACCTCGACGCGCGGGTAGTCCTCGATCTCGGAGACGGCGGCCCGTACGACGTTCGTCAGCGGGATCGGCGTCCGCCAGGCGCGGCCCGGGGCCGCACCCGACAGGATGATCAGGCTTTCCGCGTGCCGCCGCATCCGGGTGGTGAGGTGGTCGAGGCGGAAGAGGTCGCCGAGTTCGTTCGGATCGTCGGCCCGCCGCTCCATCGAGTCGAGCAGGGTGAGCTGCTTGTGCACCAGGACCTGGCTGCGCCGGGCGAGGTTGACGAAGACTCCGCTCACGCCGCTGGCCAGCTCGGCGCGTTCGACGGCGGCGCTGAGCGCGGCCCGGTGGACGGTGGCCAGCGCCTCTCCGACCTGGGCGATCTCGTCCTCGGCGGCCGGGCCGCGCGGGGTCTCCGCGGACACGTCGATGTCCTGGCCGGCCCGCAACCGGTCCATGGCCCGCGGGAGTTCGCGGTGCGCGATCTCCAGTGCGGTATTGCGCAGCGAGACCAGCTCGACGACCAGGGCCCGGCCGATGCGCACCGAGATGACGAGCGAGGCGGCCACGGCGGCCAAGCCCAGGACGACGGCGGCTCCGGCGGGGCTGAGCGCGCCCGCGCCGAAGGGGTCGGCGCGGTCGGCGGCCTCGGCGTGGGCGGCGTTCTCGATGTCGCGCATCGAGGCGGCGACGGAGGTGTACGCCGCCTCCCAGCCGGGGGGCGCGCCGGCGGCGCGGGTGTCCTTCGCGGCGGCGGCCTCGGCGGGTCCCCCGCCGGCGGCGGACAGTGCCCGTTCCTCGGCCCCGGTGAGCTCGGCGTAGACGGCGCTCTTGGCCACCGCCTGCCAGGCGCCCTGCTGTGCGGCGGGCAGGTCCCGGGCGGCGGAGTCGGTCAGGGCCCGGCGGGTCTCGACCGCTCCGGCCAGGCGGCGAAGCGATTCGCCGGTGCGCGGGCCCGGGACCGTCAGCAGCGCGTCCTCCCGGGAGAGCTGCTCACCGGCTCGCGCGAATTCCAGCAGGACCCGGGCGTCGGGGCCGAGTTCGGCGTCCTCGCCGCCGCCGGAGAGGGCGCCGCCGAACTCCAACGCGGAATCGATCACCCGGGTGTACGTCTCGTAGGCGGCCTCGGGGGTCGCGCGACGCCCGGCGACGTCCGCGCGCAGCGGGCCGAGCCCCTCGGCGGCGGCGACGAAGGCGCGCAGCCGCACGACGATGTCGCTGCGGTAGTCGCCGGAGTCGGCGACGGTGTTGCGGTCTCCGAGCCGCAGCGCCCGTACGGCGGTGTCGGTGCGGCGCGCCTGCTGATCGAGGGCTTCGGCCTGCCCGGGGGCCTGGACTGCCGCCGCCTGACCGGCGGCGGGGTCGGCCAGCAGCCGTACGACCGTGCGCCGTTCGGCCTGCAGCTGGGTGACGGCGGCGGCGACCGGGGCCCGCAGTTCCCGGTCGACCTGCTGGGCGCGGCCGAGGCGGGCGATGTCCTGGGCCGCGTCGACGGTGGCGAAGGCCCAGAGGGCGAGCAGGGAGACCACCGGCACCATCAGCAGCGAGACGATCTTCGCGCGGACGGTGGCGGGGCGCAGCCGCAGCCTCGGCCCGCCGGCGCCGGCGCCCGTGGCGGCCGGCGTCCCCGGCGGGGCGCCGGGGTTCTCGTGGTGCGCCGGCTCCTCGGCGGGCGGTCCGGCGTGCGCCCGGCGACCCGTCCCCTTGCCGCGGCCGTCCGCGGGCGCGGGCGGCCGCGGCGCCGCTGCTTGCGGTGTTCTGCGGGGTCTGCGCATGGGCTCCTCGTTCCGGGCGGTGCGTACGTACGTGACGGTGGCGGCATACGTGGAAGTGCGGGGTGACGGCGGCGGCCGCGACGGGACGGCGCGGTCTGCGGACCGCGCGGCCTCAGCGGATCGGGGCCGGTGCGGAGGCGGTGGCCGGGCCCGCCCCGCCCCGCTCCCCCAGGCGCCGGTCGGCCGAGGCGGCGGCGGAAGCCGCCCGTTCGTCGGCGGTCGGGGAGAGCGCGACGAACGCGGAGGTGATGAAGAGGTAGGAGCCGAGGCCGACGGCGAGCGGGAAGATGAACTGCATGGCGGTCGCGCCCGGCAGCGCTTCGTCCGAGGGGACGACGTTCACGGCGACGGCGAGCATTCCGGTGTAGTGCATGCTGCTGACGGCGGCGCCCATGACGAGCGAGGCGACGGCGACGGCGAGCGGGGACTTGATGTTGAGCGCCGCCCACAGGGCCGCGGTGGCGGCGACCACGGCGATGGCGATGGAGAGCCCGACCGTCAACGGCTCGTAGGAGACCGAGCCGTGCAGGCGCAGGGCGGCCATGCCCAGGTAGTGCATGCTGGCGACGCCGAGGCCGGTGGTGAGGCCGCCGAGGACCAGGGCCCGGCCGCGGTCCTTGCCGTAGCCGACGGCGAACACTCCGGCGCCGACGACGATCATGGCGACGAGGAGACTGAGGATGGTCAGCGGCACGTTGTAGTGGATCTCGGTCCCGGTGACGTGGAAGCCGAGCATCGCGACGAAGTGCATCGTCCAGATCCCGGTCCCGATGGCCGAGGCCGCCGTGAGGAGCCAGTTGCGGCGGGAGGCTCCGTTGGTGGCGGCGAGTGCGCGGACGGTGCAGCGCAGCCCGAGGGCGGCGCCGATCGAAGCCATCACGTATGACAGCGCGGGTGTAAGCCAGCCATAGGCGGCGTGGTCCAGGTGTCCCATGGCCACGGGACGCTAGTCCGGGTGAGGGCGCGAACAAGGGAAGCATTTCGAAAGCCACTGGAACTGCTGGAATATGACAGAGATACGTTCATCTCCGATCACCCCGCGTACCACCTTGCACACGTTCCGCAGGCATGTGCCAGTGCCCCGGTGGGGGATCATGGGCGCATGAGCGAAGACCGCACACAGGATCACACCCGCGTCCAGGAGTTCTTCGGGGCCCGCGCGGCCGACTGGGACCGCAAGTTCCCCGGGGACGGGCCCGCCTTCGAGACCGCGGTGGCCGAGTTCGGACTGCGGCCCGGAGACCGGGTGCTCGACGCGGGCTGCGGCACCGGCCGGGCGCTGACCGAGCTGCGCGCGGCCGTGGGCCCGTCGGGGACCGTGATCGGCGCGGACCTCACCCCGCAGATGCTGGCTTCCGCGCGGGACGCCGGCCGGGGTGCGGCGGGCGCGCTGCTGCTCGCGGACGTGGCGCGGCTGCCGCTGCGCGACGCAGCGCTGGACGCGGTCTTCGCCGCCGGTCTCATCGCGCACCTGCCGGACCCGGGGGCCAACCTGCGCGAGCTCGCCCGCGTGGTCCGCCCCGGCGGCCGGCTCGCGCTGTTCCACCCGATCGGGCGCGCGGCCCTGGCGGCGCGCCACGGCCGCGAGCTGACCGGGGACGACATGCGGGCCGAGCACAACCTCGGCCCGCTGCTGGCCGGTTCGGGCTGGCGGATGACCTCCTACGCCGACGAGGACGCCCGGTTCCTCGCGCTGGCCGTCCGCACCCCCTGAAGGAACGACCTCGTACGTCGCCCCCTTGCCCGGGGCCCGCGGGGTCGATCCGAATCAGGCCGGAGGTTGAGCTTCCGCTTCGGCCGGGCGGCGTGGATGCGGTACGGGGCACCCGCCCGAGCCGGGCACGGGGAACGTGCCGAGCTCGCCCACGTCATACCCACCGGGGTAGCCCTTGATCTCCGGGTTCTGGCGGGCGTACTGCGGGGCCCGGCGCGGGGGCAGCAGCCGGACCGCCCGGCCGCGCAGCCGCAGGGCTCCGCGGACCAGCCGCAGGACACCGGGGCGCGGGGCTTCGTAGCGGAAGGCGCGCAGCAGCGGCTCGTCGAGGAGGGCGAGACTGCCTCGGCGGACGGCGGGGGCCAGGCGCGCCGGGTACCAGGAGGCCATCAGCTCGATGGTGGCGTCGGCGACCGCGCGACCGCCCTCGTCCCAGCCGAAGTGGGCTTCCTCGTAGGCGTCCAGGGCCGTTTCGAACTCCTCGTAGGAGCCCGGAACGTCCGTGATGCCCAGGTGGCGGCCGAGGGTGGCGTAGTAGTTCGCGCACGCGCGGCGCTCGTGGTGGGTCAGGGAGCGCCAGCCGTAGGCGTCGATCCAGCGCGCGGGAATCACCACGAACGTGCACAGGACGTAGCGCATGTCCTCGTTCGTGATGTCGTAGCTGCGGTGCATCTGGTTGACGCGGCGGATCGCGGTGCGCGCGGTGTCGGACTCGAAGCCGTGCTCGACGACGGCGTCGAGGAGCAGCGCGGTGTCGTCGTAGCGCTTCTGCGAGCGGTCGGTGAACTCGGCGGTCTCGGCGAGGAGCCGGCCGATGCTCGGGACGGCGTAGGTCCGGAAGAGGGCGAGTTCCAGGGCACGGGCGAAGTCCCAGGGGAACTCGTAGGTGGCGGTGAGCCGGTAGATGGCGAGGAAGTCCTTGTCCGGATCGAGCCGGAGGATCTCCCTCAGCCGGTCGTAACGCTGCACCGGAGTCCCTTTCTGTGGCGGGGTGCCAACTCTACGTGCAGGTAGCGGGCTTGGAAATCGCCTCCCGCGAGCCCTCGACGTGGCGGTTACCCGCTGGTTAGGGTGCGCCGACGAGAGAACGACCGGGAGGCCACGTGTCCGACGAGGAGGACGGCGGTTCGCTGTACGTGCTGACTGCCGTACTGCTGACCCCCGCGCAGTTCCCGAGCATCCTGGGAGACGACTTTCCCGAGGCCTGCTCGCTGCTCGGCGTGCCGCCGGCGGCCGCCGGGTACGGCCTGGTGCTCGGCCAGGACGAGGAGGGCGCGCGCTGGACGGTCGTGATCGACGACGTCTCGCTCGTGGCCATGGCCATCGCCTCGTGGGACTGCGGGATGGAGTACGACCTGTCCCCCGACGAACGGTCCATCGTGGTCTCGCTGGCGGGCTGGCCGCTGGAGCTCGCGGTGGCGACGGCGGGCATCCCGGAGCCGCACGATCCGGAGCAGGGCGCGGACGGTACGGGGCGGGTGCCGCTGGCGCCGCCGTCGGCCGAGGCCTGGGGGCCGGTGCAGCGGAGGATGGGCGCCGACCAGATCGCCCGGGAATGGGCGGACTGGAGCGAGCGCGTGGCCTCGGACGGCGGGGCGGCCGCTGCCTCGCACCCGGGGCTGGCACGGGCGCTGAAGGAGGCGCTGGGGTACACCCGGACGGCGCCGCCGCCCGGCCGGGTCCGGTCGTCCTTCGCGGGCGAGGAGGCGCGCACGCTGCGCGTGGACGGGCCCGGATGGTCACTGGTGGCCCGTACCGGCGGGGCGGCCTTCGTCCTGCTGGACGAGGAGCCGAGCGAGGTGCTGGCGGTCCCGCACGAGGCGGACGGGGAGATCCCGGAGCTGACGGAGCTGCTGGCGGCACTGGACCGCGTCGCGGTGCGGCCGGCCTGAACACGAGGGGGATGTTGTGACGGTGGACCCGGTGGAAATGGTCCCGGTGGGCGTGGTGGTGGGCGGCCGGGACGAGGTCGCCGACGACGACTGGGGGCGGGAGACGGCGGTGATCCGCCTGGACGGGGAGCGGTTCGGGCCCGAGGCGCTGTACGGGCTGGAGGACTTCTCGCACGTCGAGGTGGTCTACCACTTCGACCGCGTACCGCAGGAGAAGATCGAGACGGGCGCGCGGCACCCCCGGGGCAATCCGGACTGGCCGCTCGTCGGCATCTTCGCGCAGCGCGGCAAGAACCGGCCGAACCGGCTGGGCGTCTCGCGCTGCCGCGTCGTGAAGGTGGACGGTCTGGCGGTCGGCGGTCCGGAAGTGCACGTGGAGGGGCTGGACGCGGTGTCGGGCACCCCGGTGCTCGATCTCAAGCCGTACATGGCGGAATTCGGCCCGCGCGGCGACCACCGCCAGCCGCAGTGGGCGACCGTGCTGATGCGCGACTACTACTGAGCCGGAGCCGCGCGGCACAGCCGAGAGCACGCGCGCGCGAAGGTCGTCATCACCGTATGACGCCGGACGGGCCTGCGGCCCGCCCGCGCGAATCCGGCTAGGTCAGACCCGTTCGAGCGGGACGTGGGGGGCCGGCGGGAGCGTGACCTCGATGCTGTCGCCGGGCCGGATGGTGCCGCCCCGGTGGACCACGCCCATGATTCCGGCCTTGCGGAGCAGGTTGCCCTCCTCGTCCCGGCTCACGACCTGCTTGAGCAGCCCGTGCTGGAAGGTGTCGATCTGCAGGCACGGGTTGCGCAGTCCGGTCACCTCGACCACGGCGTCCTCGCCGAGGCGCAGCAGGGTGCCGGTCGGGAGGCCGAGCAGGTCTATGCCCTCGGTCGTCACGTTCTCGCCGAGCTGGCCCGGCTCGACCTGGTGGCCCGCTTCCGCGACCTCCTCGAAGAGTTCCCGGTGGATGAGGTGCACCTGCCGCAGATTCGGCTGCGTCGGGTCCTGGGCAACACGCGAACGGTGCTTGACCGTGACTCCCGCGTGAACGTCGCCCTCGACCCCGAGCCCCTCGAGGAGCGTGATGCTCTCGCGCGTGGGCTTGGTGAACGAATAGACGCCGTTGCTGCTGACCGCCGCGACCTGTGCCGCACGTGCCGTACTCATGGATCTCTACCCCCCTGTCGGCCTCAGCGGCCGATCTGCTTCCTGGATATGCCCCGCAGCCTACGGCGCTGGGAGGAGTCCAACAGCAGGTAGGCGGCCGTCGGCACACCGATCAGGACCAGCAGTCCCGCCCAGAACCCGACCGCCCAGAACAGCACGATGGCTGCCACGACTCCGGCAACCGCGACCTTTCCGCTCGTGGACATCTGCGGACACCTCTTTCTCCGTCGGCCACTACCCCACTCAACGCCTGCTCCCGCTCGCGCGTTCCCGGACTCGTGAACGATCGGCGGAGTGACCCGGGTCACGGCGATGCCGCGGCCTTCGGCCGCCGCCGGTGGGTTAATCTCGGCCGCCCCGTATCCGGTAGTCAAGTTTGAGGATCGCGTGCTCTCGACGATCTCCGGCCTGATCCACTGCTCCGCCGTCTTCCTACCCGCGGAACCGCCCCGGGACGGCCGAATCGCCTTCTGGCAGCCGGACACCGGCCTCGACGGACTCCACGGACTCGACGGGCTCCACGGACTCGGCCCCGTCGACGACCTCACCGTCATCACCGCGGACCTGCGGCGCACCACCGTCAGCGCCCTGGTCCTGACCGTCGCCGAAGCCCTGCCGCTGCTCACCCGGGTCCGGGCCGCCGCCTCGTCCGGGGCCGCGCCCTTCTGGGGCGCCGCCGCCCTGCTGGCCCTGCGCCTCGCCGCGCGCGGGCTGCTGCTGCCCGGGCTCAGCCCCGCCGGATACGACGCCTGGCGGCTCGGGCCCCTGGAGGCAGCCGACCTGGACGAGGTCCGGGAGCTGGCGGCCGCCATGCCTCCCACCGCGCACTGCGTGCCGCTCGGCCTCGCCGAAGACGAAGACGATGAAGCAGAAGAAGCAGAAGAAGAACCAGAAGGCGGCACAGGCGGGGACGACAGCCCAGGCGCGGGCCTTGGCGGGGACGGCGGCGCCCACGGCTCCCCGCGGCTGCCCGCGCCGGAACCGCTGCTGCGCGCCTTCCTCGACGCCGTCGCCGACACCCTCCCCCGCACACCCGCCGCGCCCGCAGCCGCCGGCGGGCCCGCCTACGCGGCCCGCGCGCCCCGGCTCCACCCCGAGCTGCGCGACTGGGCCGCCGAGGTCGCGGCCGAGCACGACGCGGGCGTGCGCGTCTCGCTCCGGATCGAGCTCGACCCCTCCTGCGAACCCCCTGCCTTCCGCGCCGTCCTGCAGATGCACGGCCTGGCCGACGCCGCGCTCGTCGCGGACGCCGCCGACGTCTGGGCCGGAGCCGGCCCCGCCGCGGCCGCCTTCCCGCCGCGTGCCCGCATGGACGCGCTCCGGGCCCTGCGGCGGGCCGCCCGCCTCTGGCCGCCGCTCGCGCCGCTGCTCGCCGCGGCCGTGCCCGACTCCGTGGACCTCGCCGACGAGGAGGTCGCGGAGCTGCTCGGGGAGGCCTCCCGTGCCCTGGCCGCCGACGGGGTGCAGGTGCACTGGCCGCGCGGGCTCGCCCGTACGCTCACCGCCCGTGCCGTTGTGGGACGGGCCGCTACCGCCGGCGGCGGCGACCTGCCCGGCCTGCTCTCCCCCGCCGGCGCGCACCCCCTCACCTGGCGCTACGCCCTCGGCGGCCAGGGCGATCTGACCCCCGAGGAACTGGACCGGCTCGCCGAGGCGAAGCGCCCCCTGGTCCGGTTGCGCGACCAGTGGGTCCTGATCGACCCGGCCGAGGCCCGCCGGGCCAGTGCCCGCCTGCATCAGGACCGCGAGGTGACGACCGCCGACGCGCTGGCCGCCGTACTGACCGGCTCGGCGGAGCTCGACGGAGCACGGTACGAGGTAGAGGCCACCGGTCCGCTGGAACGGCTCCGCGCGCTGCTCGCCGCCGACCCGGAGCGAGCCGGCGAAGAGGCCGGCGAACAGGCCGGCCGGCGGGCCGAAGGAGAGGCCGGCCGGGAGGCCGCCGCCCCCGTCCAGCCGCCGGCCGCCCTCCGCGCCACGCTGCGCGACTACCAGCTCCGCGGCCTGCGCTGGCTGGCCCGGATGACCGGGCTCGGCCTCGGCGCCTGCCTCGCCGACGACATGGGCCTCGGCAAGACCGTCACCCTGATCGCCCTCCACCTCCACCGGCGGGAGCAGCTCCACGGAGGCCCGACGCTGGTGGTCTGCCCGGCCTCGCTGCTGGGCAACTGGCAGCGGGAGATCGAGAGGTTCGCCCCCGGCACCCCGGTGCGCCGCTTCCACGGATCCGGCCGCGGCCTCGAAGGACTCGACGACGGGTTCGTCCTCACCACCTACGGCACGATGCGCCTGGACGCGCCCCGACTGGCCGCCGTGCCCTGGGACATGGTCGTCGCCGACGAGGCGCAGCACGTCAAGAACCCGCGCTCATCGACCGCCAGGGCCCTGCGCACCATCCCGTCGGCCGCGCGGGTGGCCCTCACCGGCACACCGGTCGAGAACGACCTGTCCGAGCTGTGGGCCGTCCTCGACTGGACCTCGCCCGGCCTCCTCGGCCGCCTCGGCACCTTCCGCACGCGCTACGCCGAGCCGATCGAGAGCGGTCGCGATCCGCGGGCGGCGGCCCGCCTGGCAGCGCTCGCACGGCCGTTCCTGTTGCGGCGCAAGAAGTCCGACCCCGGCATCGCGCCCGAACTGCCGCCCAAGACCGAGACCGACCACGCCGTATCGCTGACCCGCGAACAGACCGCACTGTACGAGGCGGTCGTGCGCGAGACCCTCGCCGCGATCGCCGAGGCGGACGGGATGGAACGGCGCGGCCTCGTGGTCAAGCTGCTGACCTCGCTCAAGCAGATCTGCAACCACCCCGCGCAGTACCTGAAGGAGCCCAGCCTCAGGCAGGACACCGCCGCGGCCTCCGGCAAGCTGGAACTCCTCGACGAGCTGCTCGACACGATCCTCGCCGAGGGCGGTTCCGTGCTGGTCTTCACGCAGTACGTGGCGATGGCCCGGATCCTGGAGAGACACCTCGCGGCGCGCGGCATCGGCTGCCAACTCCTGCACGGGGGCACGCCCGTGGCCCGCCGAGAGGAGCTCGTGGACCGCTTCCAGGCGGGCGACGCCCCCGTCTTCCTGCTCTCCCTCAAGGCCGCGGGCACCGGCCTCAACCTCACCCGGGCCGGCCACGTCATCCACTACGACCGCTGGTGGAACCCGGCCGTCGAGGAGCAGGCCACCGACCGCGCCTACCGCATCGGCCAGACCCAGCCCGTCCAGGTCCACCGCATCATCGCGGAAGGCACCGTGGAGGACCGGATCGCCGAACTCCTGGCGCGCAAAAGGGCCTTGGCCGACTCCGTCCTCACGGGCGGAGAGGCGGCGCTGACCGAACTCACCGACGCGGAGCTGGCCGAGCTGGTGGCCCTCCGCCCGACCACCGCCGGGGAGCGCCGCGGATGAACACGCGCGATCCACATGATGCACAAGATCCGTACGATCCGTACGAGAAGACCTTCCCGGCCCTGCCGCCCCCGGCCGGCCGGGGCTTCGCCCGCACCTGGTGGGGCCACGCCTGGCTGCGCGCCCTGGAGGACAGCGCGCTCGACGGCGAGCAGGTCAAGCAGGGGCGGCGGTACGCGCGTTCGGGCGCGGTGGGGGCCGTGTCGGTGCGGCCCGGCGGGCTGACGGCCGTGGTGCGGGACCGGGACGGAACGGCGCACCGGACGGACGTGCTGGTACAGGAGTTCACGGAGGCGCAGTGGGACCGGCTGCTCGGCCTGGCGGCCGCCGAGTCCGGGCACATCGCGGCGCTGCTGGACCGGGAGGTGCCGCCGGAGCTGGCGCAGGACGCGGCGGCGGCCGGCGTCGAGCTGCTGCCCGGAATCGGGGACCTCGATCCGCGCTGCGACTGCGACGAGTGGGACCACTGCCCGCACACGGCGGCGCTCTGCTACCAGGTGGCGCGGCTGCTGGACCAGGACCCCTTCGTGCTGTTGCTGCTGCGCGGGCGCGCGGAGGCCGATCTCGTGGACGAACTGGAGGAGCGCAGCGCCGCGGAAGCCGAGGCGGGGGCGCCGCGGATCCCGGCCGACGAGGGGGTCCCGGCCGCCGCGGCCTACGCGGCGGCAGCCGCCCTGCCCCCGCTGCCGCCGCCCGCGCGGCTGCCGGACGCGCCGGGGCAGGCCCCGACGCTGGACACGGAATCGTCGTCGCATCCGCCGGGCCTGGACGTCGACGCGGTGGAGTTCCTCGCGCAGGCAGCGGTGACCCGGGCGTACCGGCTGCTCGCGGAAGCGCTCGCTCCGGCCCATGCGGAGCGCGCCCCGGAGCCCGAACCGACGACGGCCGAAGACGCCGTACGCCTCACGGCGGAGGCCGATGACCTTCGGGTCCGGTCCCGCCTGGCGGTGGCTGCCGACAGGAACCGGGCCGGGATGGACCGGGCCGTTCTCGCCTGGGGCTTCGGCGGGGCCCAGGCCGTCGCAGTACTGGAGGAGGACTGGACCCCGGACCGGGCGGCCCTGGCCCGGGCCCGCGCCTTGCTCGCGTCGGCCTGGTCCGAGGCGGCGGACACCGCGACGGACACGGAAACGGACTCCCCGCCGGACACCGGCGCGGACTCCGCCCCCGGCACCGCCGCCCCGGTGCTGCGCCGGGTCCGCGCCCGCTGGACGGAGCCGGGCGGGGAGCGCCAGCTCCGGCTGGGCCGGGACGGCCGCTGGTGGCCGTACCGCCGCACGGCGGGCCACTGGCTTCCGGCGGGCCCGCCTTGCCCGGACCCGGCGTCGGCGCTGGCGGCGCTCGACCCGGAGGACTAGCCGGTCTCCCGCCGGCCCGGGTTTCGGCGGGGACTGGCCGGCGTAGTGGCCGGTGTACCGCTTGCCGGGGCGCGGGGGCGGTACGACGATGGGGCGCTGCGGGTACCACGGCACCACGGGAGGGTGACATGGACGATCCTTCGGTGGCCCTGCCGGGCGGGGCCGATCCCGCCGTGCGGACGCGGGAACTGCGCCGGGCCCACGCCGCGTTCACCCAGGACGGCCGGGTCGAGACCCCGGTGCGGGCGGTCATCGCGAGGTCGTGGCGCCGCTGCGCCCGGGCCCGGGTCAGCCCCGAGTGCGCACCCCGGCTGGAGCTGGCCGGAGCGGAACTGCGGTCGTACCGCGAGCAGCACCCGCTGGCCCGGGTGCTGCCGCTGTTCCGGGACCTCGTGGGGGCCTTCGCCGCGCACGGGGAGCATCTGCTGGCGGTGTGCGACGCGCGGGGCAGCCTGCTCTGGGTGGAGGGCGAGCCCGCCACGATGCGGCGAGCCGAGGGCCTCGGCTTCGTGCCGGGTGCCCGCTGGTCGGAGACGGCGATGGGCACCAACGCGCCGGGCACGGCGGTGGCGGTCGGCGAGCCGGTCCAGGTCTTCGGCGCGGAGCACTTCAGCCGCCGGGTGCATCCGTGGACCTGCGCGGCGGCTCCGGTCCGCGACCCCCGCACCGGGCGGGTGCTCGGTGCCGTGGACGTCACCGGCGACGACTGGCTGGCCCATCCGCACTCCCTCGCCTTCGTGCGGGCGGTGGCGCGTGCGGCGGAGGCGCAGTTGGCGTTGCTGGATCCGGTCCGACGGGCCGCCGGGGACTCGCTCACCGCGCTCGGCCGGGACGAGGCGCTGCTGTCCGGCGACGGCCGCGGGGGCGGCGAGGGCCGTGAGATCCGTCTGGGGAGGCGGCACAGCGAGATCATGGCGCTGCTCGCGCACCACCCGGAGGGGATGTCGGGGGACGAGCTGGCGATCGCCCTGTACGAGGACGAGTCGGTGTCACCGGTGACGCTGCGCGCCGAAATGTCCCGCCTGCGCGGGGTGTTGGGTGCCCGGGCCCCGCTCTCCCGCCCCTACCGCGCGGCCGTGCCGTTGGAAGCGGACTTCACCGCCGTCACCCGCCACCTCGCCTCCGGCGCGCTCTCGGCGGCACTGGCCCGCTATCCGGGCCCCCTGCTGCCCGCGTCCACCGCGCCCGGGATCGTCCGGCTCCGCCGCCGCATCGAGGACCAGGCGCGGTCCGCCGTGATCGCGCGGGCCGACGCGGGGCTGCTGACCGACTGGGTGTGCAGCCCGTGGGGCGCGGACGACCCGGAGGCCTGGCGGGCGCTGGCGGCGGCGCTGCCGCCTGGTGACCGGACGGCCGCGCTGGCCCGCGTACGGGCCATCGACGCGGAGCTCGGGTCGGCGCCGGGCGGGCCGCCACCCGCCGCCGTGCCGCAGGCCGCCCCGCCACCCGGCGGTGTGCCGCGCGGCCGTGCAACGTACCGGCAACCTGCCCGCCCCTAGCCTCGCCGCGAGCGCTGTCCGACGGCGGCCGGCGCCCGGCAAGGGGAGGACCACCATGGCCCGTTACGCTGCGCCCGGTACCGAGGGCGCGCTCATGTCGTACGCGTCCCGCTACGACCACTTCATCGGCGGCGAGTACGTCGGGCCCGCCCTGGGCGGGTACTTCGCCAACCCCTCCCCCGTGACCGGCGAGACCTTCACCGAGGTGGCGCGCGGCACGGCCGAGGACGTCGAGCGGGCGCTCGACGCGGCGCACGCGGCGGCCCCGGCCTGGGGACGCACCTCGATCACCGAGCGCTCCACGATCCTGCTGCGCGTCGCGGACCGGATGGAACAGAACCTGGAGGCCCTCGCGGTCGCGGAGAGCTGGGAGAACGGCAAGCCGATCCGCGAGACCCTCGCCGCCGACATGCCGCTCGCCATCGACCAGTTCCGCTACTTCGCGGGCGCGCTGCGCGCCCAGGAGGGCGCGCTCAGCCAGATCGACGACGATACGGTGGCCTACCACTTCCACGAGCCGCTGGGCGTCGTCGCGCAGATCATCCCGTGGAACTTCCCGCTCCTGATGGCGGCGTGGAAGCTGGCGCCCGCCCTCGCCGCCGGCAACACGGTGGTGCTGAAGCCGGCCGAGCAGACCCCGGTGTCGGTGCACTACTGGATGAGCCTGGTCGCGGACCTGCTGCCGCCGGGCGTGGTGAACATCGTCAACGGCTTCGGCGAGGAGGCGGGCAAGCCGCTCGCCTCCAGCCCGCGCGTGGCGAAGGTGGCCTTCACCGGGGAGACCTCCACGGGGCGGCTGATCATGCAGTACGCGGCGGAGCATCTCAAGCCGGTGTCACTGGAGTTGGGCGGCAAGAGCCCGAACCTCTTCTTCGACGACATCTGGACCACGGACGACGACCTGCGGGACAAAGCGCTGGAGGGCTTCACCATGTTCGCCCTCAACCAGGGCGAGGTGTGCACGAGCCCGTCGCGCGCCCTGATCGAGCGCGGCCGCTACGGCGACTTCCTCGACGCGGCCGTCGCCCGTACGGAACTGATCGTGCCCGGGCACCCGTTGGACACGGACACGATGATCGGCGCACAGGCGTCGGAGGAGCAGCTGAAGAAGGTCCTGTCGTACGTGGAGATCGGGCAGCAGGAGGGTGCGAAGATCCTGACGGGCGGTCAGCGCATCGAGCACGGCGGGGAGCTGGCGGGCGGCTTCTACGTCCAGCCGACCATCTTCGAGGGCGACAACCGCATGCGGATCTTCCAGGAGGAGATCTTCGGCCCGGTCGTCTCGGTGACCTCGTTCCAGGACTTCGACGACGCCCTGCGCATCGCCAACGACACGGCGTACGGCCTGGGTGCCGGCGTCTGGACCCGCGACATCAACACGGCCTACCGCGCGGGCCGCGCGATCCAGGCGGGCCGCGTCTGGACGAACTGCTACCACGCCTATCCGGCCCACGCGGCCTTCGGCGGCTACAAGCAGTCCGGCATCGGCCGCGAGACCCACAAGATGATGCTGGAGCACTACCAGCAGACCAAGAACCTTCTGGTCAGCTATTCGCCGAAGAAGCTCGGCTTCTTCTAAGACGTCCCTTCCCATGGCGTGATCGTTCGTGAAACCGTTCACAGCGGATCTCATCGAGCGACTCGCGCCGGACGAGTTGCGGGTCTCGTTCCGGCGGGTGGTGCCGACGGAGGTGATGCGCCCGCACGCTGGTGAACGGCGCCAACAGCGACCGCCAGAGCAGAAGACTCACCGGGCGCCGGGAGGGGGCTCAGCGGACTCGGCTCAGGCCTCGCCATGGCCATACCGAAGACGTAGCACGCCCGGTCACGCCGCGCCGTGCTCCGTGGGGTTTGATGTACTTCAGTCGATCAGCGTTCTCGGTAGCGTGATCATCTACTGCATGGAGTGACCATGCGCCCGGCTGGTCTGTACGAGGGATTCCGCGGAGAGTAATGAGGCTGCGATGAGTGAACTGACGAAGCCCGAGATCGAACTTCCGGGGGGTGATGCTCCCCAGGAGCTGACAATCCGGGACCTCGTCGTCGGGGACGGGCCTGAGGCGAAGCCGGGCAGGGTCGTCCGGGTTCACTACGTCGGGGTCACCTTCGAGTCCGGAATGGAGTTCGACGCCTCCTGGGACCGGGGCCAGCCGTTCAAGTTCGCCGTGGGTGGTGGCAGGGTCATCAAGGGCTGGGACCGGGGACTCAGGGGGATGAAGGTCGGCGGTCGGCGCGAGATCATCGTCCCCCCGCGCCTCGGCTACGGCAACCAGTCCCCCTCGCCGTTGATCCCGGCGGGTTCCACGCTCGTCTTCGTGGTGGACCTGCTCTCCGTAGTCTGAGGAAGGCCTGGTTCCTTCTGGTCGGCTATTCGCCGAAGAAGCTCGGCTTCTTCCAGAGGCGAAGTGAAGGACCCGTGATCGACCCGGGCGTCCGGGCGTAGGCTTCGCTCAGCGTGGAGCGGCGGGGGGCGGAGCACATGACGGTGGAGTCGACGCAGCGGTGGGGATCGACCCTTGATTCGGTCGTGGTGTACGCGCGGGGCGCGGTCTGCCGGCGCCTGGCCCGGGGCAGTGTGCCGCCCGACGGGCGGGTGCGGGTGACGGGACTGCCGCGCTCGCTGGACCCGGGCTCGCTGCGTGCCCGGGTCCTGGGCGCCCCAGGGGTACGCGTCACAGAGGCCCGGGTGGAAGTCGAGGCCGAGCCGGTCGGTACGGGCACACCCGACGCGTTGCGGCGCGAAGTCGAGCGGCTGGGCGACGAGTACGCGGCGGCGCGGGGCCGCCGGGACCGGCAGCTGGGCCTGATCGAGGAGGTCAGGGCTCTCCGCCCGGTCCCGCCCGCCCCCCTGCCCGAGGACCCGCACCGCCGCACCCCGGTGGACGCGTGGCTGGAGCTGGCCGAGTTCGTCCAGGAGCGGCTGACGGGACTGCACGCCCGCCTCGTCGGGCTGGAGGAGGCCCTGCGCGACGTCGAGCACGAGCTCGCCCTCGCCGCCGACCGGCTCGCCCGCGCCTCCGGCGACGCACCGTCGGCGCACGTGGAGACCACGGTCTGCGCGGTCGTGACCCTCGACGGCACAGGCGCGGATACCGGTGACGCGGAAGTGGAGCTGGAACTGGAGCTGGAGTACGGGGTGCCGGGCGCCGTCTGGGTGCCGACCTACCGGCTCACTCACCGTCAGGGCGACGGCAGCGGCCGTCTGGTGCTACGCGCCTCGGTCGCCCAGCGGACCGGCGAGGACTGGACCGGCGTGCGCATCGCCCTGGCCACCGCCGATCTGCGGCGCCGCACCGACCTGCCGAGGCTCCGCTCGATCCGGATCGGACGCCGTCAGCCCGCCGCCGCGCCTTCCGGGTGGCGCGAGCCTCCGGCCGGGCTCGCCGGCCTGTTCACCGGGTACGAGGCGGCCGGCCCCCGCCGTGCGACGACCGCCGCGGCTGTCGGGCCCGGCTCCGCGTCCGGTCCCGTTCTGCCACCGCCGCCGCCTCCCCCGCCGCCGCAGGGCTACGGCGGGCAGTGGACCGGGCTCCCGGTGCCCGGCGGCCCTCCCCCGGAGGCCTTCGGCGGCGCGATGCCCGCCCCCGCCCAGCCGGCCCCTCTCCGTCGGGGCGGCAGGCCGCACGCCGGCGGGTCCTTCGCGGGCGCCCCCGCCGCCATGGCACCCGCGGCTCCCGCGGCTCCCGCGGCTCCCGGCGGGGCAGCGCCGGCGCCCCCTCCGGCACCGGCGGCCGGTCCGCCGCGGCCGAGCGGCGCCGAGCTCGACTACGCCGCCCTCGTCCTGTGCGGCCCCGACGAGCAGGCTGCTCGCAGGGGCCGGCTGTTCCCCGGCCCCGGCCCCGACATCGACGCGGTGGCGGCCGAGCACCGCCGCCGCGCAGAAGCGGTGGCCGCGCTGCCGCTGCCCGGACAGGCCGTACGGCCCCGCGAGTCGGCGGGTTCCTTCGACCACCGCTTCGACGCCGCCGCCCGCGCCGACATTCCGTCGGACGGCACCTGGCACACCGTCACCGTCGCCGAGGTTCCGGTCGGCCTGCGCACCGAGTACCTCTGCGTGCCGTCCGTGGAGCCGACCGTGTACGCGACGCTGCTGCTCTCCAACGCCACCGACCAGGCGCTGCTGGCCGGCCCGGTGGA
The DNA here is from genome assembly GCF_018614195.1 of Streptomyces sp. ISL-43. GTDB lineage: Bacteria > Actinomycetota > Actinomycetes > Streptomycetales > Streptomycetaceae > Streptomyces. The sequence goes on along the minus strand of NZ_JAGGOT010000052.1, from coordinate 132,053 downwards.
GGTCATCGTCGACGACGAGTTCCTGCTGACCGCCGCACTGCCCACGCTCGCCCCCGGCGGTGTCCGCCGGGTGGGTCTCGGGGCCGCCGAGGGCATCCGGGTCACCCGCCGTACGAACCTGCGCGAGTCGACGTCGGGCCTGCGCAACAACACCACCGTGCTCGACCACCGCGTCCACGTGGAGCTGGCGAACCGCCTCGCTCGGCCCGTCACCGTCGAAGTCCGCGAGCGGGTGCCGGTCACCTCCGAGCCGGACGTCCGGATCGAGGAACGGGCCGACTGGACGGCACCGGAGGAAGCCCCCGGGGAAGGCACGGGGCACGAACACCATGCCCCGGGCACCCGCGTCTGGCGCCTGGACCTGCCCGCGGGCGCCACCGCCGCCCTCGACGGCGGCTACGAGATCCGCATCCCGACCGGCAAGGCCCTGGTCGGCGGCAACCGCAGGAGCTGACACCCGCCATGTCCACGGCCACGAAGCCGATCGCCCTCCCCGTCACCGCCGTCACGTGCCTCGAGGACCGCGCCCATGTCGAGCGCGCCGCCGTCCTCGACCTGGAGGCCGGCGTCCAGCGGCTGCGTCTCGGACCGGTCAGCGCGCTGGCCGTCGACCGGACCCTCCATGCCGAGCTGACCGCCGCCTTCCCGGCGGCCGTGCTCGACGTACGGATCGTCCGCACCTGGACGCCGCGCGGGCCGCTGCCGTCCGCCGCCGGCGACTCCGCCCTGCGCCACCGCGTACACGCCCTCGAAGAGGAGCGGCTCGTCCTGGGGCAGCGACGCGACCGGCTGCAGGCCCGCCTTGACCTGCTTGGCCGCCTCGCCGCCGATCTGCTGCGGGAGATCGGCGAAGGCGCCGGCTCCGGGGAGACCGAGCAGCCGCGCTGGGCCGGCGAACTGGACCGGGTGGACGGCGAGCGCGACACGTACGGGGAGCAACTGCGCACCGTGGAGGCCCGGCTGACCGCCCTCGCCACCGAACTGGGGGAGGTGCAAAGGGCCCTGCACCTTTCCGAGGAGGAGCCCGCCGAGCTCGTCGGCCACATCGAGCTGACCGTGGAGAGCGCGGCCGCCGGGCCGGTCGGACTGCGCCTGAGCCACCTCATCCCGTGTGCGTTGTGGCGGCCGGCCTACCGGGCCGTGCTCGACGGGGACGCCCTGACGCTGGAGACCGACGCGGTGGTCTGGCAGCGCACCGGGGAGGACTGGTCGGACGTACGGCTGACCTTGTCGACCGCCCGCTCGGCGCTGGCCACCGATCCGCCACGGCTGGACGAGGACCGGCTGACGCTGGGGGAACGTTCCGCGGCGGAGCGCCGCACAGTCGACGTCGAGCTGCGCGAGGAGGAGATCGGGGACCTCGGCCCGGCCCCGGTGCTCGGCCTGCCGGGGGTGGACGACGGCGGCGAGGCGCGCGTGCTGAGCTCCCCGGCGCCGGTCTCCGTGCCCGGGGACGGCCGTGCCCACCGAGTGCCGCTCTCCGTCTTCACCACGGCCGCGAGCAGCGAGTACGCGTGCTCGCCCGAGCTGTCGCCGCTGGTCACCCAGGTGGCGCGGTTCGACAACCTGTCGGGCCACGCGCTGCTCGCCGGACCCGTGGACTTGGTCCGCGGCAGCGGCTTCAGCGGCCGCGGCACGCTGGAGTTCACCGCCCCCGGCGCCCTCGTCGAGCTCGCCTTCGGCAGCTGCGATGACCACGGGGTGGTCCGGCATGCCGAGGAGTCCCGCGATTCCGCCGGGCTCATGCGCAAGACCGTGGTCACCCGCACGGTCCGGTTGCACCTGTCCCGGTTCTCCGCTCCCGGGGAGCGGGGCGATCGGGTGGTCGTCCTGCGGGAGCGGATCCCGGTCTCCGAGGTCTCGGCGGTGGAGGTTCGCCTCCGCAAGGACGTCTGCTCCCCGGCGCCCGAAGTGGTCGACGCCGAGGGCATCGTCCGCTGGGACGTCGCCCTCCCGCCCGGTGGCCGCCGTACGGTCACCCTGGTCTACGAGCTGTCGGCGAGCTCCGAAGTCGCCGGGCTCTGAGCTCGGGCGTCCCCCGCACCTGCCGCTCGCGGCAGACCGCGCGCACAGGTGGGGCAGAGCCCGCGGTAGGTGACCTCGACCTCGGACACGCTGAAGCCGAACCGCTCCCCCGCCGGCAGGCCGGCCAGCGGATCGCCGGTCGGATGGACGTCGCGGATGATGCCGCAGCCGGAGCACACCAGGTGCTGGTGCGGGTGGTGCGCGTTGGGGTCGTAGCGCTTCGCGCGGCCGTGGGCGGAGACCTCCACCACCTCGCCGAGCGCGACCAGTTCGCCCAGGGTGTTGTAGACGGTCGCCCGCGAGATCTCGGGGAGCCGCCGTGCCGCGCGGGCGTGCACCTCGTCGGCCGTGAGGTGCACGTGCTCGCCGTCGAGTACCTCCGCGACGGCCCGCCGCTGGGACGTCATGCGCCAGCCGCGCCCTCGGAGTCGCTCCAGCAGGTCGCTCATTTCGGTTCACCTCTCCATTACGTGCCGGGCCGGTCGGTAGTCGATTCCGTTTCCGATTCTCATATCGGCGATCGGGGATCGCGATGATCGGAAGATGCCACCTTTGGATTTCTCATGTTTGTTACGCGGGGGCGCCCTGCGTGTTCTCGTGGCGGTGCGCTCTGCGGTGCGCGACCATACGGACGCCGATACGCGCTCGATTGTCGGCGTCGTTCGTGAGGATATGGTCTCGTCGGCGGCGTGGGCCGCAGTGCTCGACTCGTAAAGCAGACGGCGTCAGGAGCGAGCAGCGCAGCCGGCAGAGGAAAACACCGAGACAGGAAGAAGGACGGACGTGTCCGGCAGCGAAAGCGAGAACCCGGTAATCCCCTCCCCGGCCCCCGCGTCGACTCGCCCCAGGGCGAACCGGGACTGGTGGCCGAATCAGCTGGACCTTCAGGTTCTCCACCAGCATTCGCCTCGGTCCAATCCGATGGGCGAGGACTTCGACTACGCGGCAGAGTTCGCGACCCTGGACCTCGACGCGCTGAAGCAGGACGTCTTCGGGTTGATGACGGCGTCGCAGGACTGGTGGCCTGCCGACTACGGCCACTACGGGCCGCTCTTCATCCGGATGAGCTGGCACGCCGCGGGCACGTACCGCATCGAAGACGGCCGGGGCGGTGGCGGCTCCGGCGCCCAGCGCTTCGCCCCCCTCAACAGCTGGCCGGACAACGCGAGCCTGGACAAGGCGCGCCGTTTGCTCTGGCCGGTCAAGCAGAAGTACGGCCGGAAGATCTCATGGGCCGATCTTCTGGTCTTCGCCGGCAACTGCGCCATGGAATCGATGGGGTTCAAGACCTTCGGGTTCGGTTTCGGGCGAGAGGACATCTGGGAACCCGAGGAAATCTTCTGGGGCCCGGAGGACACCTGGCTCGGAGATGAGCGCTACAGCGGCGACAGGGAACTCACCGGGCCTTTCGGTGCCGTGCAGATGGGACTGATCTACGTCAATCCGGAGGGGCCCAACGGCAATCCGGATCCGATCGCCGCCGCCCGGGACATTCGCGAGACGTTCGCGCGCATGGCGATGAACGACGAGGAGACGGCCGCCCTGATCATCGGCGGCCACACCTTCGGCAAGTGCCACGGCGCCGTCGACCCCGAGTACATCGGTCCGGAACCGGAAGCCTGCCCCATCGAGCAGCAGGGCATCGGCTGGACGAATTCGTACGGCACCGGCAAGGGCGCCGACTCTCTCACCAGTGGGCTCGAGGGCGCATGGACCTCCGAGCCGACGAAGTGGGACACCGGCTACCTGGACAACCTGTTCCGGTACGACTGGGAGCTGACGACGAGCCCTGCCGGTGCGCACCAGTGGACCCCCACGGACGCCTCGGCGCAGGGCACGGTGCCCGACGCTCACGATCCGTCGAAGCGGCACGCTCCGATGATGCTGACGACGGACCTCTCGCTGAAGCTGGATCCGGTCTACGGGCCGATCTCGAAGAGCTTCCACGAGAACCCGGACAGGCTCGCGGACGCGTTCGCCAGGGCCTGGTACAAGCTGCTGCACCGCGACATGGGCCCCCTCTCGCGCTACCTCGGCCCGTGGATTCCCGAGCCGCAGCTGTGGCAGGACCCTGTACCCGAGGCCGATCACGGACTGGTCGGGGACGCGGAGATCGCCGACCTCAAGGCCCGGATCCTCTCTTCCGGGCTGTCCGTCTCCCAACTGGTCACCACCGCTTGGGCGTCGGCGGCGAGCTTCCGCGGCACCGACAAGCGGGGCGGGGCCAACGGGGCACGGATCCGACTCGCGCCGCAAAAGGACTGGGAGGTCAACGACCTGCCCGAGGTGGCCGAGGTGGTGCGGGCCCTCGAGCAGATCCGGCAGGACTTCAACGGCTCGCAGGCCGGGGGCACGAAGGTTTCGCTGGCCGACCTGATCGTCCTGGGCGGGTGCGCGGCCGTCGAGCAGGCAGCGAAGAACGCCGGGCACGCCATCACGGTCCCGTTCGCACCGGGGCGCACGGACGCCTCGCAGGAACAGACCGACGTGAAGTCGTTCGCCGTGCTCGAACCGAGGGCGGACGGGTTCCGCAACTACCTCCGGGCGGGAGAGAAGCTGTCGCCGGAGACCCTCCTGCTGGACCGCGCCAGCCTGTTGACCCTGACCGCACCCGAGATGACGGTCCTGACCGGCGGCCTGCGGGCCCTGGACACCGGCTTCGAGCGGTCCCCGCACGGCGTCTTGACCGACCGGCCGCAGACGTTGACCAACGACTTCTTCGTCAACCTGCTCGACATGGGTACGGAGTGGAAGGCGTCGGCCTCGGCGGAGAACGTGTTCGAGGGCCGGGACCGCGCCACGGGCGAGGTCAAGTGGACCGCCACCGCCGTCGACCTCGTCTTCGGTTCGCACTCCCAGCTCCGGGCCGTCTCGGAGGTCTACGCGTCCGAGGACGCGGGAGAGACGTTCGTGCGTGATTTCGTGGCGGCGTGGGACAAGGTGATGAACCTCGACCGGTTCGACCTCGCCTGAGCCCGATGGTCCCGGCCGGCCGCTCACCGGCCGACCGGGACGTCCCGTGCTCGCGCCGGTCTCAGGCGATGCCCACCGTGTACGCCGCCCGGTAACCGTCGCCGTCGGGTACGGGAGCCAGCGTCATCGCGGCGCCGGAGTCCCGGAAGCGGTTGTCGCGGGTGTTGGGGTGCTTCGGCGCGGGGCGGCGGGCGTAGGGCTGGAGCGCGTACACCTTCAGCAGGAGTTCCTCGGGGAAGAAGAACTGCGAGGTCGTCTCGGTGCGGTGGTCGGGGCGCACCTTGAAGTGGATGTGCGGCGCCAGCCCCGCGTACCAGCCGGGCACGATCGTGCGAAACGCGCACCGCCCGGCCGCGTCCGTCACCTGCGTGCCGCGCAGGAAGCTGTCCCCGCCGGTGGAGTAGGTGCCCGAGGCGTCGGCGTGCCACACGTCGACGGCGGCGCCCGCGACCGGGCGGCAGCCGGCCGACACCCGTACGACGGTCAGGTCCAGCCGGAACGGCACGCCGTCGCGGCCTTCCGTGATGTCCGAGCGGACCCGGTCCAGGTCGAGGTAGTACGGGCCCGCGCCCGACTCCGCGGTGAGCACACAGGCCGGGGTGCTGCTGCCGGACGGCGAGGACGAGAGCGGCTTGGGCGTCGTGGCCGCAGGCGCGGGGGCCGAGGGCTGCCCCGCCGCCCCCCGGATACCGGCCGGGCCCGAGCAGCCCGCCGCCAGGGCGGCTACCCCGGCCGATCCCGCGGCCAGCAGCAGCGTGCGCCGGCTGGTCCGGAAGATGCCGTTCTCGGTCATGCGAACCCCTCGCGCGCTCCTGGGACCGCCGTACGGGACGGCCACCGACCGCGCCCACCGTGCCGGACCGCGGGGGTCGCGACCAGCACCGACACGCCCCGGCTCCGCTCCGGGCGGGCGGTGACCCCGTGGCCTACGCTCGGCGCATGGCACTGGAGTGGGAGCAGATCGTCGTCGACGCCGGGGACCCGGCCGCCCTGGGTCTCTGGTGGGCGCGGGCCCTGGGGTGGGTCGTCGTGAACGACTCCCCGGATGAGTACGAGATCCGCCCGGCCCCCGAACGGCTGCCGGGGCTGGTCTTCGTACCGGTGCCGGACGCCAAGACGTCGAAGAACCGCCTCCACCTCGACTTCCGCCCCGACGACCAGGAGGCGGAGGTACGGCGCCTGCTGGCGCAGGGCGCGCGCCGCGCCGACGTCGGGCAGGGCGCCGAGGTGACATGGGTCGTGCTCGCCGACCCGGAGGACAACGAGTTCTGCGTCCTGGCCTCCCGCCACGCCTGATCCGGTCGGGCCCGATCCCCGGAGGCTCTGCCCTCAGGCGCCCGCCGGCTCGGTGCCCCAGTCGGGCTCTGCGCTCTCCCGCACCGTGCCGTCGTCGTACAGGAGCAGGCAGCGGTCGAATCCCGCGGCGAACCACCGGTCGTGGGTGACGGCCAGCACGGTGCCTTCGAACCGGTCGAGCGCCTCCTGAAGGGCGTCCGCGCTGTGCAGGTCCAGGTTGTCGGTGGGCTCGTCCAGGAGGAGGAGCGTCGAGCCCTGCAGTTCGAGCAGGAGGATCTGGAAACGGGCCTGCTCGCCGCCGGAGAGGGATTCGAAGGCCTGGTCGGCCTGGGCCTGGAGTTCGTACCGGCGCAGCGCCGACATCGCGGCCCCGCGTGGCCGGCCGTCCCGGTCGCCGTCTCCGCGGCCCAGGATGTCGACGAGCGTACGGCCGTACAGATCGGGCCGGGCCTGGGTCTGCGCGAACCAGCCGGGCCGCACCCGGGCGCCCAGCCTGGCGGTGCCGCGGTGGGCCACGGTGTCGCCGTGGCGGGCTTGTTCGTGGAGGTCGCCGTCACTGCCGCCGGCTGCGAGCAGCCGCAGGAGATGCGATTTCCCGGTGCCGTTCGCCCCCAGCACCGCGACCCGTTCCCCGAAGAACACCTCGAGGTCGAACGGGTCGGTCAGGCCGGTCAGTTCCAGGCCGGAGCAGCGGACGGCCCGCATTCCGGTGCGGCTGCCCTGGAGCCGCATCCGCACCTTCTGCTGGACCGGGCGCTCCGGCGGCGGCCCGGCCGACTCGAAGCGGGCCAGGCGGGTCTGCGTCGCACGGTACTTCCCTGCCATGGAAGCGGAGATCTTGGCCTGCTGCTGGAGGGTGTGGACGAGGTCCTTGAGCCGCTGGTGCTCCTCCTCCCAGCGCCGGTGCCGTTCGTCCAGCCGCTCCAGGCGGCCGTCGCGCGCCTGGTGGTAGCCGCGGAAGCCGCCACCGTGCACCCAGACGCCGGCGGCCTCCAGGGTGAGGACGCGGGTGGCCGTCGCCGCGAGCATCTCCCGGTCGTGGCTGACGTAGAGCACGGTCTTGCGGGAGGCCGACATCATCCGTTCGAGGTGGCGTTTGCCGGGTACGTCCAGATAGTTGTCCGGCTCGTCGAGGAGCAGGACCTCGGCGTCGCTCCGGAACAGGGCCTCCAGGGCGATGCGCTTCTGCTCACCGCCGGAGAGGGTGCGCAGCTCCCGGTACTTCGCCTGGTCGAAGGACAGGTCGAGCGCCGCGCCCGAGACCACGTCCCAAGCGACCTCGGCGTCGTAGCCGCCGGCCTCGGCCCACTCCGCGAGCGCCGACGCGTAGCGCAGCTGGGTGGCTTCGGACTCGGCCTCCAGCATGGCGAGTTCGGCGTCTTCGACGGCGGCGAAGGCCTTGCGGAGCGCCGGTCCGGCGAGGGACACGAGGAATTCCTGCACCGTGGTCGCGTCGCGCACCGAGCCGACGAACTGCGGCATGACGCCCAGACCGCCGACCACGCGGGTCCCTCCGGCCGCGGGGCTCAGCTCGCCCGAAACCAGCCGCAGCAGTGTGGTCTTCCCCGTGCCGTTGGCTCCGATCAGCGCGACCTTGTCCCCGTCGCCCACGCGGAAGGACGTGTCGTGGAACAGGACCCGGCCGTCGGGCAGCCGGTACTCCAGCCCTGAGGCCTCGATGAATCCCACGGTCGACACGCCCTTCCGTCGGGGTATGGCGGGGCAGCCTATCCAGTCGACTCCCGGGCTGTGAAAGGAATTTATGCCGACAACCGCCTCTGATCGGACAGATGGTCGAAATCGGGCCAGGAGCCGTTGGTGTTCCAGCCATTCGAACGCACGACTGCTGAGATCTGACCGAAGTGCGTGAAACAGTCCCCGGAGACCGGTCACCACGGCGCTTGTGTGGCAGCCGGCAGACCGCAGGGTGCGCCGCGGCAGTCGTGTACCGGTGCCGCTCCAGCGTCCCTGTCCACTCTGAACAGAGGGGAACCACCATGGAAGCCAGTGCCCAGCGTCCCGCGAACGAGAGTGTCGAGGACGTCGAAATGCAGCACCAGCAGGATGGCGGCGCGGTGCGGGCCGAGGTCGAGTCCGACGGCCTCGTCTTCAAGCGCGAGCTGCTGAACGAGTTCCTGGCCAACCGCGTCCGGAGCTGATCCTCGCCGGCCGGCCCCGTCCTTCGGGGCGGGGCCGGTCCGGTCCCTTCCCGACCACCGTGACGGTTACAGGGGGAATCGTGGCTGTTCCGAACATGCCCCGCCGGGCGGATGGCGGTGGCACGCTCACCGTGGACCTCGATGCCTGGCCCCTCAGCCTCGACCCCTACCACGTCGTCGACTTCAACCAGGCGCTCGTCCTGGACGCCCTCGTGGACCCGCTCACCCGCGAGTGCTCCGGCGCCGGGCCCGACGGGCGGCCGCGCGTCCTCCCGTCCGCGATCGAGGGCCTCGAGCCGCTGGACGACGGACGGGCCTGGCGCCTCACGCCCGCCGCCGGCCAGACGTGGCCGGACGGCAGCCCGGTGACGGCCGGCGAGATCGCGGCCGGGGTACACCGGGCCTGGGGGCCCACGGGATTCCCGTGGCCGGCCGCCCACGCGCCGGGCGCCGGCGGATCGCCCGTACGGAGCCGGGTCCTCGCCGCGGACACCATCGAGGTCCGTTCGGACCTTCCCCTGCCGTTCCTGCCCGAGGTGCTGGCCTTCCCCGGCGCCGCGCCGGTGCGGGAGTCGGGCGACGCCTGGACGGCCACGGGCCCGTACCGCCCGTACCGGGCGGACCGCAGGCTCGGCCGCATCGAGCTGCGGCGTCGCGATTCCCGTCGCACGAGGCCCGGATCGGCGCAGGCCCTGGTCTTCCAGGTCCACTCCGACCGCGGCCGGGCGGAGGCGGCGGTGGCCGACGGAAGGGTCGACCTGTCCCTCAACACCGGCCTGCGGCCCGCCGACTTCGCCCGGCTGGCGGAGAGCGAACGGGCGTACGTGACGCCCCTGGCCCTGGCCTGCCAGCTGTGGGTGCGTCCCGGGACCGACTCGCCGCTGGACCTCCCCGCGGGGCGGGCCGAGTTCGGCGCGGGATTCGACCGTGAGGCCGTCAGCGCGGCCCTGGCCCGGACCGTCCTGCCGCTCCACCGCTACAGCGCGCTGTGGACGCCCGGCGGCGGCCGGCCGCTCGGGGCGGACGGGCCGCTCCGGCGGCGCGTCCCGCCACCCGGCGGCCGGTCCGAACTCACCCTGACCTACGCCGATTTCCCGCCCAACGACGACGTGGCGCGGGCGATCGCCCGGGACCTCACCGCACGCTTCGGCCATGACGTCCGCCACCGGCCGCTGAGCTACCGGGAGTTCGCCGACGCGGTGGCCCGGCTGGACTACGAGCTGCTCTACTGCATCAATCCCGCCCCCGTCGCCCACCCCGCGAGCCTGCTCACGCCCTTCCACAGCACCTCCGCGACCGCCCGCTCGCTGGGGTTCGCGGACGCCGCCACGGACGCGGCACTCGACAGGGCCCTGCGGGAGCCCGGGCCCGACGGCGGGACCCGGGCCTGGGCGCGGGCGGAGGACACCGTACTGCGCACCGCGCCGGTCGTACCCCTGTTCAAGGTCAACAGCATCACGCTGGTCCGGCCGCAGCTCGCGGCGCCGGACATCGCCCCGTCGGGCGTGATGGCGCTGGAACGGGTCTTCCGCCGCTCCCCACCCACCGCCATCGACCGGAGGGACACCACCGCATGACGCAGAAGAACAGCGGCGACCCGGCCGGCCTGCGGGCGGCCGAGCGTACGCCGCAGGAGCTGGCCGAGCTGGGCGCGCTGCTGAGCCGGCAGCCCGCCCGCCCGGTGCAGCTGCCGGAGTTCCTCCCCGGCGAACAGGCCCTGCGGCTCTCCGAGACCGTGCAGGCGATGCCCACCTGGCGCTCCTCGCCGGTCGTGTGGAACCCCGGCCGGCACTCCACCCGGGGCGTGAGCGCCGACGAGTGGGACGCCACCCCGGCGGAGCTGCGCGCCGCCGTCCGGGACGTCGCCCAGGACGTACCGGCCCTCTTCGACGAGGGGTCCGGCTATCCGGCGGAGTACCGGAGCCTGCTCGCCGACCTGTTCGTCTTCGCCTGCATGGGCCCCGAGCTGCGTGCGCTCCTCGACGCCTGGGTGGCTCCGGGCAAGCCGCTGCGCACCAACATGGAGTTCGCCCGGTACGGGCACGGCGACCGGCTCGGCGAGCATTCCGACGCGGAGTCGGACACCCTGTTCGTCCTCAACCTCTATCTCGACCCCCGGTACCGGGAAGCGGACGGCGGAGTGCTCGGCTTCCGCAACGAGGACGGCGAGGAGTTCGCCATGCCGCCCCGCTTCAACAGCGTCTCCGTGATGCCGATCCGCCCCGGCTGCGTCCACTGGGTCTCTCCCTGGCGCGTCGCCCGCCCCGGCCGGCACACCGTGAGCATCGCCGCCGGCCCGGAACCCCTCCCTCGCACCGTCCACCGAGGAGATGCCTGAGATGAACCGTGTGGTCCTGGCCTTCCCCCCACTGGTGGAGTCGAGCTTCGGCCGGTACTTCCCCTCACTCGCCGTACTGGCCGGCTATCTGGGCAGCCGCGGCATACCGGCCGACCAGTGGGACCTCAACGAGGAGTTCGCCCTCGCCCTGCTCGATCAGGAGCACCTGCGCGCCGCCGCGGAGGGCAGGCTCACCGGCCTGCCGCCCACTTCGGCCGAGGTGATGAGCGCGGTCGCCGGCCGGTGGCTGGGCGCCCACCCCGAGGTGCTCTTCGACGCCGAGGGCCGGCACGCCTTCGCCGCGGACACCGGCGCCGCCTACCTGCTGTCCGCCCTGGCGAAGCCGTACCTCGTGGACCCCGAGCCTGAGTGGCTCGGCGACGGGGAGCTGCTCGGCTCGGGGCGCACCGAGGTCTACCGCGCCTTCTACGAACGGCTCGGGCTCGGCCGCCGCATCCCCGGGGACGTCCGCCTGTTCGGGATCTCGGTGCCGATGGGGCCCCAGCTCATACCGGCGCTGCTGCTCGCCGAGGCGGTCAAACGCGCCCGCCCGGAGCTGCGGGTGGTGCTCGGCGGCCCGACGCTCTCCCTCATGCAGGAGGAGGACCTGTCCGTACTGCTGCGGACCCACCACCAGGTGGACGCGGTGATCCGGTTCGACGGGGAGCTGCCGCTGGTCCGCCTGTACGAGCAGGCGTGCGACGGCGGGGTGTGGGACCCGGCCGCCGTGCCGGGGACGTCGGCCCGGTCCGGCGAGTCGGTCGTCCACGCGGCCCCCGGCCCCGGACTGCACCCCAACGTCCTCCCGCACGCCGACTACGACCGGGTGCTCCTGGGCCGGCTGGCGGGGGCAGAGATCGGCATCATGCAGGCGCGCGGCTGCTATTGGGGCAAGTGCGACTACTGCGACTTCGTGGAGCTCTACGACGGCAGCCCGCCCTACCGGGGCCGCTCCGTGAAGACCTTCGTGGCCGAACTGGAGCACCAGGTCGAGGTCCACGGTGTCCGGCACTTCGAGCTGATCACCGAATCGATCCCGCCCGCTTTCGCGCGCCGGTTCTGCGATGAGGTGATCTCCCGTGGTCTGGACGTCACATGGAACTCCTTCGCCATGGTGGACCGGCGGTTCGACGCGGAGCTGCTGCGCCTGATGGTCCGGGCCGGATGCGAGTACCTGGTCATCGGCATGGAGACGACCAACAGCCGGGTGCTCAAGCTCGTCCACAAGTCGGCGGACAGGGACGAGAACATCCGCTTCATGCGCGAGGCGCACGACGCCGGGATGAAACTGCGGGTCAACCTCATCCCCGACCTCCCGTCGACGACTCTGGAGGAAGCGCTGGAGGCCCTGGGGGACGTCGCCGAAATGGCCGACTGCGTCGAATTGTTCACCGTGTTCCCCTTCGAGGCGACGCGTTCCTCGGAGATCGGCCGCAACCCCGAGCGCTTCGGGCTCGTCGTCGCCTCGGAGATCGCCGGGACCGACCAGCAGGCCCAGTACGCCCTGAACCACCTCGGCAGCATCGACCCGGCGATGACCGACCACGAACGCCTGCGCGTACACCGGGCGTTCCGGGACTTCAGCGTCGCGCACGGCTCGGACAGGATGCGGGAGACCGGCACCGCCTTCCTGGACCGGATGCCCGAACCCGGCGAGCCGGTCCGGTTCGGCCTCGAGTACCTCGACGTACTGCCCCGGGGCGGCGAACTGGTCGTCACCCACATCCTCCGCAGGGAACGGACCGTCCTGCCGGCCGTGGTCGCCGCGGCCCTCGCACCGTGGCGCGACGGATCACCGCTGACGCTCGGCCGGCTGGCCGAGCTGCGGGGCGCCGGCTGGGCGGCACAGGTGATGGGACAACTCGTCGAGGCCCGGATGCTGATGCCCGCCGCCGCACCCGCACGGCCCGCCCGGAGCGCCCGGGTCGGGACGCTCCACGGCTGAACCGGACCACACCGGAACACCGGACCACACCGGCCCCGCCCCTAGAAGGAGAAGCATGAGCGACGCCACCACGGACCACGGCCGTCCCGTCGGAGCCCGCCCTGCGTCGGCGGCTCCGACGCAGACCGCCGCCTTCGTCGCCCCCGAGCACCTGACACCCGCCACCCTCGACCGCCTGCACACCTGGTACCACGGGGAGGAGCAGAAACCGCTGGCCCTGCGCAACTTCCTGCTCCCCGAACTGGCCACCTCGCTGGCCGCCGCACTGCGGGCGATCCCCGCCTGGGACCGGCACGCGGCGATCTACGAAGGCCGCCTGAAGAAGACGGAGTTCTGGGGCGAGGACGTCGAGCACGACCCGCGCATCACCATCTCCCAGTTCATCGTGCGCGACATCAACGCGCTGCTCGACGACGGGGCGATGGACGCCGCCCACCAAAAGACGCTGGAGCAGTTCATGGTCTTCTCGGTCCTCTCCGATGCCCTGCGCGGCTGGATCAAGGCCGGCACCGGACTGGAACTGCGCAGGCGGACCGTCATGGAGCTGGCCGCCTACCGGGACTCGGACGCCCTGGGAGCCCACCAGGACCTGGTGCCCGGCCGGGTGATGGCCGTCAACTTCTACCTGGACGAGGACTACCGCCCCGAACACGACGGGCGGCTCGGCTTCCGCGACGGCAAGGGCACGGAATCCCATGTCACGCCCCTGTTCAACACGGTGTCCCTCATGCCGATCCGCGAGGACTGCTGGCACTGGGTGGAACCCTTCGCCGGAGACCGCGTCGGCCGGTACACGATCGCCATCGGACAGCACCTGGAGGGAAGCTGAGCCCCTTCGTACGCCTGGTCACGGCCGTGGCCGTCCACGAGAGCGCGGACGAGACACTGCTGAGTCTGGGCGACAGGCTGCTGCGCGTGTCCGGTCCGCAGTCCGCCCTGCGCGAGACGCTGCGGCTGCTGCGCGCCGGCACGGCTCGCGAACCCCTCACCGCATCCGGTGCCGGGCAGGGTCTGCTGGAGGAACTGGACCGCCTCGGATGGCTCACCTCCGAGGAGCCCCGCACCTTCCGCGGCGAGACGTACGAGCGGCAGGCGGACTATCTCGCGCTGTTCACCCCGGACACCGCCGCCGCCCAGGAACGCCTGCTGCGGAGCCGGGTGGCGCTGATCGGCGTGGGCGGGATCGGCAGCGTCGTCACCCAGCACCTGGTCGCGTCCGGCGTCGGGGCGTACTGGCTCCTGGACCCCGACACGGTCGCCGGGCACAACCTCAACCGCCAGTTCGTCTACGGGCCGCAGGACGAGGGCGCGCCGAAGGTCGAGGCCCTCGCCCGGTACGTGCGCGGCGTGCGGCCCGACGCCGAGGTCACCGGGGTCCGGTTGCGGGTGACCGGCGCCGCGGACCTGTCCGCGGCGCTGCCGGACGACCTGGACCTGGTCGTCGTCGCGGCGGACGGGCCGCCCGGCCTGGCGGCCGCCGTCTGGGAGTGGGCCGGTGTCACGCGCACCGCGATGTCCATCGCGGCGGTGGGTGTCGGGTCCGGTTTCTGGGGGCCGCTGCTCGACCCGGGGCAGGGCAGCTGCCTGGACTGCTTCGAACAGCTCAGGAGGACGCGGTTCACCGCGGTGGAAAGGGAGTTGGAGGAACGGTCGGCCGACCCGGCGCCGTTCTCGTTCGGACCCGGCAATACCGCGATCGCGGCCATGCTCGCGCACGACATCCTCCAGTATCTGTGCAGCGGCGACTGCCCGACCCTGGAGCGGCGCGCGGTGCTCGACTTCGTGCGGCAACGGATCACCCACAGCGAAAAGAGTTCTTGCACGTGTCCGAAGAAGTGATCACAGAGGGCAAGGAGCGCCCCCGGAGGGCATCCTTCAAAGGCACCGGCTTCCTGCGCTTGTGGAGCGGCGAGACGGTGTCCCTGGCGGGCGCCGAGGTCACCTTCATGGCCATGGGCATCGCGGCGGCCACCACCCTGGCGGCCACACCCTGGCAAATGGGCGTGCTGGAGGCCGCGGAGTCCGCGGCCGTGCTGTTGCTGGGGCTGTCCGCCGGAGTGTGGGCCGACCGCTACGAGCGGCGCAGGATCATGCAGCTGGCCAACGCCGGGCGGTTCCTGCTCGTCCTGTCGGTTCCGCTGCTCTTCTGGCTGGACGCGCTCACGATGCCGGTGCTCTACGCCGTCGTCTTCGGTGTCGGCGCCCTCACGCTGCTCTTCGACAGCGCCATGTCCGCCTACCTGCCGAGGCTCGTGCCGCGCCACCAGCTGGGGGCGGCCAACTCCTGGATGGAAGCCAGTACTTCCGTCGGCAGCGTCGCCGGGCCGGGACTCGCCGGTCTGCTCATCCAGATCATGAGCGCCCCCTTCGCGCTCATCGTGGACGCGGTCAGCTATCTGGTCAGTTCCGCGGCCCTCGCCGGCCTCCCCAAAGCCGAACCGGGCGCCGCCGACGGCGCGGGGGACGACGAGCAGGGCGACGGCAAGCAAGGGGCCGCAGAGGGCGCGGAGCCGGAATCACACCGCAAGGCCGTCCTCAAGGGGCTCGAACTGCTGCTCCGGGACCGCGTCCAGCGCCCCATGGTCCTGGCCGCAGCCCACTTCAACATCTTCCACGCGATGTTCTTCTCCGTGCACACGCTCTACGTCCTGCGCGTCCTGGGCTTCAGCCCCGCCCTGCTGGGCGCGACCAGCATGGCCGGCGGAGTCGCCGGACTGCTGGGCGCCACCTCGACCACCACGATCACCCGCTTCCTCGGGCAGGGCCGTGCCCTGATCCTCGTCTACGCCTCTCCCGGCCTCTCCGCGGTGCTCGTCCCGCTGGCCCACTTTTCCCACAACAAGGCCCTCGCCGTCACGCTGGTGGCCCTGTCCACCTTCACCTGGACCTTCGCGGTGATCATCAACCTGGTCATCAGCGAGACGGTCAAGCAGACGCTGGTCCCCGACCGGCTCCTCGGCCGGGTCACGGCCTCGACCCGGTTCATCAGCTGGGGGGTCCAGCCCGTCGGCGCGCTGCTCGGTGGCTGGATCGGCGGCCTGATCGGGCTCTCCGAGGTCATGCTCCTGGCGGCAGTGGGCCTGTTCACCTCGGCCCTGTGGCCGCTGCTCAGCCCCGTACGCCACCTCGTGGAAGCACCCGCCCCGAGCGACACCGCCACCCCGGACGAGCGGTAGGAGGCACAGGTGCGGATGTCGGACCCGGTGGGTCACACACTGGCCAACGGCCTGCGGGTGGTGGTGTCCCGCGACGCGTCCACCCCGGTGGCCGCGGTGTGTCTGCGCTACGCCGCGGGGTCGCGTGACGAGCCGACGGGCCGCACCGGGCTGGCGCACCTCTTCGAGCACCTGATGTTCCAGGGCTCGACGAACGTGGCGGCGGGCGGGCACTCCGCCGCGGTCGAGGAGGCGGGCGGCTTCACCAACGCCTCGACCGGGTTCGAGCGCACCGCGTTCTTCAGCGCCGTCCCGGCCGCCCATCTGGAACTCGTGCTCTGGCTCGAAGCCGACAGGATGGGCGGACTGCTCGACGCGTTCACGCCGCACGCGCTGGACACCCAGCGCGAGGTCGTCCTCAACGAGCGGCGGGAACGCTACGACAACGTCCCGTACGGCACCGGCTGGGAGCAGCTCGTCGCGATGTCGTTCGGGCCCGGACACCCCTACCGGGACCTGCCGGCGGGCAGTCCGCACGACCTGGCCGCCGTGACCCCGGCGGACTGCCACGCCTTCTTCCGCCGCCATTACACGCCCGACCAGGCGATCCTCTCGGTGGTCGGCGACGTGGCTCCCGACCGCGTGATCGCGCAGGCGCAGCGGCACTTCGGCCACATCCCGCCATCCCCCGCGGAGGCCCGCGACGGGCACTTCGCCGGCTCCTCGCGCCTTCCCGGGCGCCCCAAGCCGGGGCTTCCCGTGGAGACCCGTCGGCGCTCGGCGCAGGCCGTGCCCGGCCCCGCCCTCATGGCCGCCTACCAGCTGCCCCCGTCCGGCGGCCGGGACTGCGACGCGGCGGACCTCGCCCTGACCCTGCTCGGCGGGATGAGCAGCAGCGCCCTGCACCACCGGCTCGTCCGGACCGACCAGCTCGCCCACAGCGCCCGGTTCTCGCTGATGCCCCTGCACGGGGCCCCGTCCCTCGGCCGGCTCCACGTGCGGACCGTACCGGGGGCCGGGCCGGCGGAGGTCGAGGCCGTCATCGGTGAGGAGATCCTCCGCTTCACCGAGAAGGGGGTGACCGAGGAGGCGCTGCGAGGCGCCAAGGCGCTGATCCGGCGCGACTGGTACGACCGGCTGGCGACGCCGGTCGGACGGGCGGAGGAACTGTGCGCCCACGAGGCCGAGTCAGGCTCGGCGGTGACCCTCGGCACCCGGCTGGACCAGGCCATGGACATCAGCGCCGAGGAGGTGCGGCAGGCGGCGGCCCGGTGGCTGTCGCCGGAGCGCGCATGCGTTCTCACCTACGAGAACCAGCACCCGGCCGGGGCATCCGCCGGGTCGGCCACCGGGACACGAGGAGCAGCCGTATGAGCACGCCGCGCCCGCCGTGGACCGCACCCGCCCGACCGCCCCGGCCGGTGCCCGCGGCAGTGCCCCCCTGGCAGTTCCCGCGGATCCACGAGGAACGTCTGGCGAACGGCGTGACGTTGCTGACCTGCGACCGGCCGGGCCAGGAACTGCTCACGGCGGAGATCGTGGTCGCCTCGCCCCTGGCCTGCGAGCCGAGGGACGTGGAGGGCGTCATGGGCATCCTGGCGTCCGCCCTGGCCGAGGGTGTGCGGGGGACGAGTGCCCTCGACTTCGCCCACGCGCTCGAACACTGCGGGGCCACCCTGGGGGTCGGCGCCGACCACGCGGGGCTCCGCGTCACCCTCGACGTGCCGGGTCCGTACCTCGAAAGGGCCCTCGGGCTGGTCGTGTCGGCGCTGCGCGAGCCGCTCCTGCCGGCACCCGCCGTCGAGCGCCTGCGCCGCTCCCGGCTGCACGCCTGCGCTCGCGAGCGGCTCGACAGCGAGCGCCGCGCGTCGGCCGAACTCCACCGGGTGGTGTTCGCCCCGCAGGACCGGCGTTCGCGCCCCGCCCGGGGAACCGAGGAGACCGTGCGGCAGATCGACCGGGACGCGGTGGCCGCCTTCCACGCGGCTCATGTGCGCCCGGCGGTCACCACGGTGGTCCTGGTCGGCGATCTCACGCGGCATCCGGCCGACCGCGCGCTGCGCCGGCTGCTCGGCGGCTGGCACGGGGAGCCGGGCGCACCGGAGGTCCGCCCGGCCCCGCCGGTGCGCGACGGTCCGGCCGTCGTGCTGGTGGACAGCCCCGAGGCGGTGCAGACACGGCTGGTCCTGGGCCGCGCGGCCGCCGGGCGGGCGACACCCGGCTGGGATCCGCTGCTGATCGGCAACCACTGCCTCGGCAGCTCCGTCACCTCGCGGCTCGACCGCGAACTGCGGGAGGCCAAGGGCTACACGTACGGCTTCCACAGCCGGCTGCTGGCCATGGGCCGCCAGTCCCTCGCGGTGGCCACGGGCGCGGTGGCCGCCGCGTCCACGGCGGCGGCCCTGGACGGGGTGTTGAGCATCTTGCGCGGTCTGGGGTCGCAGGGGCTGACGGAACGCGAGCGGGACGCGGCGGTGGCCCAGATCGTCACGGCGGCGCCCATCCGCTATCTGCGATCCGCGGACGTGGCGGAGGAGATCGCCCTGCTCGTCCTGGACGGGCGCGCCCCGGACTCGCTGCCCGACGCCTTCGCACGGGTCGCGGCGCTCTCCGCGCAGGACGCGACCGCCGCGCTCCTGTCGGCCTTCCGGCCCGAGGCCATGGTGACGGTGGCGGTCGGGGATGCTGCCGCGTTCCAGGCCGGGGTGGAGGACCTGGGCATCGGCCCGCTCACGGTCGTCTGAGGTTCCCGAAGGGGTGGCACCCTTGTCAACCCCCACGGTTAGGAAACTTTCCGATTGAGGTCACCAACTTCCTGTTGGTCCAGACCTGTTGACGGCGACCCATGCGGACGATTAGGTTCCCGGCCACGAAGCGGCAACGAAGCCAACTCCCCCCACCTGAACCGGCGTACGGCCCTGCGGCGGGCCCTCTCCGCCGCGCCCTCCCCATGACCTCTCCGCGGCCGCACGCCCCGGCTTCGCGCCTCACGCCGTCCCCCCATTCCCACTGGAGGCACTTCCTTGCGTACCCCCACCCGAACCCGCACTCGCACTCGTCTGGCCTGCGGCCTCGGCGCCACACTGCTCGGCGCGGCCGCCGTGCTGACCTCCCCCGGTGCGGCGTTCGGCGCCAACCTGCTCACGAACGGCGACTTCGAGGCCGGCACCACGGCCGGCTGGTCCTGTTCCGGGGGCCTTGGCTCCGTGGTCGGCTCCCCCGTACACGGTGGCGGCAAGGCGCTCGCCGGGGCGGCCGGCGCCTCTGACAACGCCAAGTGCACGCAGACCGTCGCCGTGCGGCCGAACACCACGTACACGCTCTCCGCGTGGGTCCGGGGCAGCTACGTCTACCTCGGGGTCACCGGCGGATCCTCCACTTGGACGACCTCGACCGGCGCCTACTCCAAGCTGACCGTCAGCTTCACCACCGGCGCCTCCCAGACCAGCGCCCAGGTCTACCTCAACGGCTGGTACGGGCAGGGCACTTACTACGCCGACGACGTAGCCCTGGACGGCCCCGGCGGCGGCACCACCGACACCCAGGCGCCCACCACGCCGGGAGGCCTCGCCTCCACCGGCAAGACCTCCACCACCGCGTCCCTGGCCTGGACCGCGTCCACCGACAACGTCGGCGTCACCGGCTACGACATCTACCAAGGCGGCGCCAAGGTAGCCACGTCGGCCACGAACAGCGTGACCGTGACCGGCCTGACCCCCAACACGGCCTACACCTTCAGCATCCGCGCCCGCGACCTCGCCGGGAACGCCTCACCCGCCTCCAACACCCTCAACGTCACCACCGACAACGGGACGACGCCGACCGGCTTCAAGCAGGCCGCGCCCTACCTCTACCTCGGGTGGGGCAACCCGCCGAGCGCGACCACCGTGATGAACGCGACCGGCGCGAAGTGGTTCACCATGGCGTTCATCCTCTCCTCGGGCGGCTGCAACCCGTCCTGGGACGGCCAGCGCCCGCTGACCGGCGGTGTGGACCAGAGCACCATCGCCTCCATCCGCGCGGCGGGCGGCGACATCGTGCCCTCCATCGGCGGCTGGCAGGGCAACAAGCTCGGCCCCAACTGCTCCACCCCCGAGGCCCTGGCGGGTGCGTACCAGAAGGTCATCGACGCCTACGGCCTCAAGGCCATCGACGTGGACATCGAGAACACCGACGAGTTCGAGAACGCCGTGGTCCAGGACCGCATCCTGGGGGCGCTCAAGATCGTCAAGCAGAACAACCCCGGCCTGAAGACCATCCTGACCTTCGGCACCAGCACCACCGGCCCGACCAGCTGGGGCAACCGCCTGATAGACCAGGCGAAGGCGCTGAACGCCGGCATCGACGTCTTCACCATCATGCCGTTCGACTTCGGCAACGCCTCGACCGACATGTACGCCGGCACCGTCAGCGCGACCGAGGGCCTCAAGTCCAAGCTCAAGTCCACCTTCGGCTGGGACGACGCGACCGCCTACGCCCACATCGGCATCTCCGGCATGAACGGCGTCAGCGACACGCAGGAGACCACGACCATCCAGAACTGGACCGACATCCGCAACTGGGCCAACTCCCACCACATCGCGCGCCTCGCCTTCTGGTCGGTGAACCGCGACCGCGGCTGCCCCGGCGGCGGACTGCAGGAGACCTGCTCCGGCATCGCCCAGAGCGACTGGCAGTTCACCTCCATCACGACCGGCTTCACCGGCTGATCCACCCGTCGACCCGGCCGGGGGCCGTCGCCGCACACCGGCGACGGCCCCCGCTCGGCGTCGGTCCGGCGTCAGCGGCGCGGGTCGGGGTCCTCGAAGCCGAGTACGGTGTCGACCCCCCCGGCGCAGGGCACGGGCCGTGGGCGGCGGGGCGTAGGAGAGGCGGAACAGGAGCAGTTCGGTCTCGTCCGGGCGCCGCGGGACGAGGGCGGAGAGCCGCTCGCGCAGCGCGTGCAGGGTGGCGGTCTCCGTCGCGTCGAGCCCGGCGCCCTCGCCCTGCTCGACGCGGGCGAAGAGGTACAGCAGTACGGTGACGGGCTGGAATCCGATGCCCATGGACGTCGCGGTGAGCCAGAGGCGCTGCAGGGCCCGGCCTCCGTCGAAGTAGGCCCGGGAGCCGGTGCCGGTGCCGGTGAGGCAGCCGATCGCCGAGGACGCCGCGACGCTGTCGCGGGCTCCTTCCTCGAAGGCGCGGCCGCCGCCCATCTGCCGGACGAAGGCGAGGTGCGGCCAGTGCCGGGCGAGGGACAGGCCCGCCAGGTCGGTGGCGTCCGCTTCGAGGGTGGCGACGTCGATGCCGTCGCGGGTCGTCCGCGCCTCCTCGGGGGTCCAGCGCAGTTCGCTCATCATCTCCTGGTGCAGGCGCGGGGACAGCATGCGCAGCCGGTCGCCGGCACCCAGGATGCGTCCCGTCTCCTCCATGTCCGCACGATCGGTGATCAGGTGCAGACGTGCGCCGCTGTCGGCCGCGCAGCGCGTCAAGGCCTGCCGGTGGGACTCGTCCAGGGGAACGGCGGGGCCGGGCCGGCGGTTGGTGGCGCGCCGGTCGATCCAGTCGGCCAGGTCGGGCCGCGATGTGCGCGGGGCCTCGGAGAAGGTGAGCTCGCAGACGGCGCCGGGGTCGGCCGGGTCGGGGAAGGGCCGTACGTGGCAGGCCCAGCCCGCGGCCCGGGCGGCGAGGTCGATGTTCTCGACGGCCGCTCCGATCGCCAACTGGGTGGCGGCCCCCCGGAAGTCGAGCAGCGTCGACGGCTGTGTGTCGTCGGTGCGGCAGTGCAGCACCGGGCCTCGGGCCACGAACTTCCACGGCTGGACGTTCCCGCCCGAGGGGGCCCGGATCCCGTACTCCACGAGGCGGCGGATGCCTTCCTCGCCCAAGGCCGCACCGGAGTCGGGCAGCACGAGCGGGGAGGTACGGGTCTTCGCGCCGGGCCCTGGTGCGGTGCGCGCCGCGGGCGGCGCGGGGGGCGCAGTGTGGGCCTGCGCGCCGTCGCGTACGAGCTCCGCCGGGTCGACGAAGAAGCGGCCCGAGGCGGTGAACTGCCCGAGCAGGACACGGCGGGCGGTGTCGGTGAGCACAGCGGCGCCCAGGGCCACCCCCGAGGCGAGCTGGGGCCACGAGGAGAGGGTGTGCCCGATCTCCATCAGCGAGGGGGCCATGCGCTGCGAGAGGTTCTCCGGGCCGAGGATCCGCAGGACGTGGGGCACCTTCTCGCGGACCGACAGCCCCTTGAGGTCGGCGGCCGCCACACCGTCGATCAGGCCGTGCAGCAGGGGCCGGTCCGGTTCGAGGTCGAAGCGTTCCACGTCCAGCATGCCGCGCTCGTTGGTCTCCATCAGCACCGCGATCCCGTGCGCCCGGGCACGCTCACGGGCGAAGACCTTGATGTAGAGGTCGTCGCATTCTTCGACGAACAGATCGGCACGGCCGTCGCGGCCGTCGCCGGTGAGGAACGCGTCGACGTTGTCCTCGGTCAGGCCCTCGGGCCATATCGAGATGTCGAGATAGGGATCGATCTCGTACATCTGCCGTGCGGTGATGACCACTTTGGACAGGCCGATGTCGGTGACCGAGGCACGCAGCCGGTTCAGGTTGGAGAGGGAGAGCCGGTCGAAGTCCGCGAGGCGGAAACGGCTGCCGACCCCTTCCTGGGCGAGGGTGAACGCGCTGGCGGCGCCCACGGAGAGGCCGGCCACGGCGATCGTCCTGCCGGTGAGGCCGGCCTGTTCCGCCGCTGTGATCTTGTGCTGGTTGCGGGACTGGCGCAGCTCGCGGTACTCGGGCCGGGGCAGGACGTGCGCGAGCCGGCGTGACCACGGATACCAGACCCACGTCCCGTACTCCAGGGGCGACCGCCCGTCGAGATGCCCTTCGACCGCCGCCGCGAGTTCCCCGGCGCTCGGACGCCAGGCAGGGCGGCGGGTGGCGAGCAGCTCCGCCACCTGTTCGGCCAGGGTGTCCCCCACCTCCGTCGCCTCACCGCGGGCCAGGAGCCCGGTCAGCTCCGACCGTTGGGCGGGGTCGCCCGCGGCGAACAGCCGGGGACGCCAGGTGTTCGCGTCTTCGGCCGTCCGGGCGACGGACTTGATGTGCGCTTCCAGACTCATCGTGCACCTCCGGCGGTCGTGATCGGGGATGAGGGAGCGTGGCCGGTGTGGGGGTCGGGGTCCGGTCAGGCTTCCGGTGAGAGCATCGCGGGCTCGAACAGCCGCAGGCCGAGCTGGTCCACGCAGGCGCGCAGGACCGGCTCGGGTATCCGCTCGGGCGTGCTCCCCAGCTCCTGCCGCAGCGAACGCAAGGCCCGCGTCAGCCGCGCTTCCCGCTGGTGGAACGCCTCGATCCGGTCGAGGGAGTAGTACGAGGTGACGCCGGGCAAGGGGACGTCGGCCAAGGGTTGTTCACGGCGCCACCGGTAGCCGCAGCGTTCGTACGTCCCCGTCAGCCGGTCCGAGCAGCTGCCGAGCAGCGCCGTGGCGCCGAGGGTTTCGGCGGCGGCGATCCCGGCGACCACCAGGACGGTGACGAGATGGCGTCCTCGCCAGTGCGGTGCCACCCACGCGCCGGAGAGTTCCGCCACGGCCTCTCCCCGGGCGCGGGCCCGGGCGACGGCGGAGGCGACGTGCGGGCTGCGGAGGTGGATCTCGGAGGGCAACTCCCCTTCGACGCCGTGGTGGACGCGCACACCGCCCACGAGCCGGCCGTCGTCGTCGACCGCTGCCACACAGCTGAGCGCGTCGGCGCCGACGCGCGGGTCGCCCTTTCCGAACCTCACCATCTCCTCCTGGCCGAGCCGGGCGTACGCCTTCTCCTGCCCGGCGAGGAACTCCTGGTAGAGGGGGTCGTCGAAGTGGATGTCGAACAGTTTGAGGTGCAGGGGGGGCCTCGGGGTGTGGGCGGACCGGATCGGCGGGCCGTCGGTTCACCAGTTGGGGTTCAGCACGAGGAGGAGGTCGTCGGGCTCGGTCATCCAGGCGTCGAACTCGGCGGGGGTGAGGTGGAGGGGGACACCGGCGTGGTGGGCGGTGAGGGCGGCCAGGGAGGACAGGGCTCGGGCGGGGTCGGTGCCGGTGAGGTGCTCGCGGACGGGTGCGAGGGCGGGCAGAACGGTGGTGCCGGTGTGGGTGCGCGGGCCCAGTGTGGCGGTCGCCGTGGCCAGCAGGCCGGTGGTCAGGGAGGCGGCGAGGAGTTCGTGTTCGAGCGTGAGCGTCCCGGTGGTGCGGGTGCCGCGGGCGATGACGACGGCCGCCTGCAGGCCCTGGACGATGACCGTTCCGGCGGCCTGGCCCACGAGCCCGCCGACCAGCGCTCCGACGACGGGGACCGGGATCACGCTCTGGGCGACGGCGCCGCAGGCCCAGGTGAGGCAGGCGTGCAGTGCGGCTTCGGCGCCGCGTGCGGCGAACTCGCCGCCGTCGATGCGCCCTTGCGCGAGCTGGAGACCGGCTTCGGCGACGGCGAGGGCCGCGGTCGCAGTGGCCGAGGCGAGTTCCCCGCCGCCGAACGCGGCGGGCAGTTGCCCGGCGCGGCCCGCGGTGCGGACCAGGGAGGCGAGCCCGGCCAGGGAGCCGGAGCGGGCAGCGCCGCGGGCCGCCGCCGCGGCCGCGGTGAGCGCGGCCTGGGCGGGTGAGGTCTCCCCGGCCCGGATCCGGGCCAGCTGCCCGGCGGCCGCGATGGCGGCCTCGGCCGCGGCGCCCGCCGCGGCCCCGGTGGCGGCGGCCGCGGCCGCTTCCCGGCCGGCCGCCTGGCGTACCCGGCCGCGCATCCACTTCTCCGGGTCGGTGGCGTGGCGGTGGGCGTCGGCCAGGTCCACGGGCTGCGAGGTGATGGCGCCGTACCGGATGGAGTCGCCGAGGTGGGCGTGGGCGTCGGCGTAGTCGGCGAAGCCGATTCCGTCGGGGTTCATGGTCAGGCGCCGTTGCAGGAGGCTGTCCACGGCGGCCACCTTGTCCCCGGCCACCAGGCGTGTCATTCCCGTGTAGTGACCGCGGCGGATCTGATGTGCGGTGCCGGACGCCGAGGCCATCAGCTTGGCCTGCACCTGGCCGACCGTCTTGGCGCCGTCGACGAGCAGGACGTCCGCCGCAGCCGTCTGCGATCCTCCCGCCATCCACTCCGACACCACCGCCCGCACACCGGCCCCCGCCCGGGCGGCGGCCTGGTTGAACGAGAGCGCGTGCTCCACCTCGAAGAGATAGCCCGCCCGCTGGGCATTGGCCAGGGCCGCATAGCGGCGGGCGAGGCGCTGCACCGTCTCCCTGGTGTCCAGGGTCTCCATCGTCGCCGCGGCGAACCTGCGGGTCGCGGCGTCCGCCGCCGCCCACGCCGCCTCACCCGCCACCCGGGACGCGGCGGACGCCGCCTTGCCGGGACCCGGAGACGCTTCCGCGCTCACGCCGCGGCCTCCAGAGCCGACAGCCGCGCCCGGGCGTCCGCGACCACCCGGCCCGAGAGCTCGCATACACGCCCGTCCTCACCGGCCGGCGGCGCCCCCATCACGGCGACGGTGGCCACGGCCAGGTCGAACATCTCCTTCACCAGGGCCCGTGCGCCGAGGCCGTAGGACCCGTAGTCCTCACAGCGGTCCACCAGTTCGGCGAACGCCGGCTGCCGGGCCTCCATCGCCCGGCCCAGGTCCATGAGGACCAGGCGCGTCTCCCGGCTGCGCTGGAACACCGCCGACAGCTCCGCCCGGGTCTTCTTCAACTCCCGTCCGGCTTCGGCCAGTCTGCGGGCGAACTTCTTCTGCTCGTCCTTCACCGCGCGGCCGCGCCATTCCAGCAGGACTCCCGCCGCCAGCAGCGCCGGGCCGGCGACCAGCGCCGTCATCACCAGCGTGCCCGCCGCGACCCCGCCGCCCCCGGCCGCCAGCGACCCTCCACCCAGCCAAGCCAGGGTGGCGCTGGTGGCCGCCGCCCCCGACAGCCCCGAAATCGCCGTACCGGTCGACGCCATCGCGAAGGCTCCCACCGCCGCGTAGGCCACGGCCCCCACGCCCGCGCCGGCGGCAGCGCCTCCGGCCAGCGAAGCCACCGCCGTGGCAGCCACGTGCCGCAGTTCGCGCAGCTCCACGTCCGAGACGCCCGAGCCTGCCGGGTCCACGGGCGCCAGCTCCGCCAGGTCCACGTGCTTGAGCCGCCCGAAGACTTCACGGAAGGGGACCAGGGCGTGGTCGTAGACCATCCGGCGGCGCTCCTCCTGCGCCTGGCCCTCCTGCCGGATGTGCCGCTCCAGCTTCTTGCGCCGGCGCTCGAGCTCCTCGAACCGCCGCTCGTTCCTGCGCGCGAGCAGAACCGCTTCGACCATCGCCACCGGCATGACAAGCCACCCCCCTGCGCCGACACTGGGCGCACTCGGCACGGCGGGCAGCCGTTGCCCTCCGGTCCCGCCACCATCCCCCGCTCGCACCGCCGACGAGGCAGCGCGCCATCAAATTACACAAATTGTCAAAACATGCCATCCCCCGCACGCACCGTGAGACGGACGGCGGAGAGGCACTCGCCCGCACACGCCCGCCCGTCTACATTGGTCCCGAACCACTGTCCGGCAAAGGGGCGTTGGGTGGATCCGATGGTACTGGCAGCCGGGACCGCACTGGTGGGCGCGATGGCAACGGACGGCTGGCAGCAGGCGAGAGCCGCCACGGTGGCCCTGTGGCGGCGCGTGCATCCGGACAGCGCCGACCCCATGGGAGCCGAGCTGGACGCCCTGCGCGCCCGCGTCCTCGCCGCGCGCGAGGAAGAGGACGAGGACACCGAGCGGGCGCTGGCCGGGACGTGGCGGCTGCACCTCCAGCAACTCCTGCGCGCCGACCCGGACGCCGGGCTCTCCGCGGAGCTGCGGCGGCTGCTCGACGAGCACCTCGCACCCCTGCTGGCAGCGGACGAGCGGAGCCGGGTCGGGTCGATCGTCATGACGGCGGAGGCCCACGACAACGCCCGGGTGTTCATGGCGGGGCGGGACCAGCACATCACCGGGGAATGACCGCCGGGAATGAACACCCCTGACGCCGAGCCGAATCCGAACCACAGCGGTGGCAGCAGCCACGTCCTGCCGCGGGTGGTCGTCTCGGATGACGGCCGCGCCTATGTCGCGGGCCGGGACGTGTACGTCCACACGGGCGCGGGCCCCGACGACGGCCCCGATGCCGTGCGCGGGTCCGGCCGCGCCCTCGCCCGGATGGTGGCGCCGTTCCTCCTGTTGCTGACCGGGGTCGCCCTGGTCGGCGGCGCGGCGTACGTCGCCGGCGGCTGGACCGCCCGCGGCACGCTGCTGCTCGCGGGCGTGGCCCCGATCGCGACCGCGGTTCCGATGCTGCGCCCCGGCCTGCACCGGTGGCGCCAGGCCCGGCTTCGCCGCAGCCCCCGCCGCGCACGCCGCCTCGAGCGGCAGTTGGACGGGGCTGCGAAGCAGCTGGCGGACGAACTGCGCGAGGAGTGGCAGCGCGAGGAACGACTGCGCGGGACGCACCATCCGAGTCCGCTCCCGGTGCGGTGGGTCAACGAGGAGGGGCTCACGGACCACTGGTCCAGCATCCTCGGCGCCGGCGCCGGCGAGGAGCCGCTCGATCTCTCCGGCCGGATCGGTGCCATCACGGAGGTGTATGCCAAAGTCCCCTCCGGCCGCCTGATCGTGCTCGGGGACGCCGGGTCGGGCAAGTCGGTGCTCGCCCTGCGCTTCGCCGTGGAGCGGCTGCGGCGGGTCGCGCCCGCGGATCCCGTAGTCCCCGTGCTGCTGCCGCTCGCGTCCTGGGACCCCGCGACGCGGGATCTGAAGTCCTGGGCCGCGGAGCGGCTGGTCGACGATCACCCGGCCCTGGCGGCGCTGACGGTCTCCGGAGACCGGGTCGCGGTGGAACTCCTGCGTACCGGCAGGCTGTTGCCGGTACTGGACGGGTTCGACGAGATACGCCCCGACGCGCGGGCCGAGGCCCTGTGCCGACTGCGCGCCGGATTCGGCCGGGCGGACCGGTTCCTGCTCACCAGCCGGGTGGACGAGTACGAGGCCGCCGTCGAGGAGGCCGACGCCCTGTTGCCGGCCACGGCGGCGGTTCGCCTCGAACCCTTGGACCTGGAAGAGCTGGCGGACCATCTGCGCCGCACGGCACGCAAGGGTGTCGGCGGCTCCGAGGCGTCGACCAAGTGGGACCCGGTGTTCGCCCGACTGCGGGCGAACGGGGACGGCGTACAGGAACAGGCCCTTCGGAGCGTACTGTCGACGCCGCTGATGACGGGCCTGGCCCGTACCGCCTACAGCGAGAGCGCCCTCGATCCCGCGGAGTTGCTGGATGCCGGACGCTTCCCGACGCGGGAGGCGATCGAGGACCATCTGCTGGACCGGTTGGTCCCGGCGGTCGTCGGCCGGCCCGAGCGGTCGACCCGGTGGCTGGCCTTCCTCGCCCGGCAGCTGGACTCTCAGGGAACCCAGGAGCTGGCGTGGTGGCGGTTGAACCCGAGGGCCGCCGAGAAGGCACGGGCTCTCGGCTGGGCGGCCGCGCTGGGGGCCGCGACGGCGGTCATGTGGTGGCTCTTCGACCAGCGGAAGTCCTTGGCCGGCGTGGAGTTGCCGGTCTGGGTGTGGTTCGGGCTGCTGTGTCTGGTGTCGGTCGCCGACCTGACGCTCGCCTCGCGGGGGACGGAGCCCTCCCCCCGGTACTTCCGGCGCCCCGAGTCGGTGCCCCGCTTCCTGCTCGGCGCGGCGGTGGCCCTGGTTGCGGCCCTCCTCTGGTTCCGGGTGATGGAGTACCCGCTCCTCCTCGTGCTCTTCTGCTGCGCCTTCGCGCTCAGCGCGCTGCTGCACCCCGGCCTCAAGACCACCACGGCGGGCGGCAGCCCCGCACAGGTGCTGAACAGGGACAGGCTCGCGACACTGACGTCGCTCGGGCTCGTCAACATCCTGACGGGCGGCGGCGCGGTCCTGAGAGCGGCCGGGCTCGTACTCTTCCCCATGGCCGCGCTGGCGCAGTGGGAGGCGAACGGGGGCCACGAGTCCGTCGGCCACCTGGAGTGGGCCGTGACGGGCGGCGTATCGGCCGCTGCCCTGGCCGCGACCGGGGTGTCGATGTCGGCTTGGGCCGCTTACACCGCCGCGCGGGTGCGGCCGTGGGCGTACGGGCGGATCCCCTGGAAGCTGGTCGAGTTCCTCGACGACGCCCATCGCCTGGGAGTTCTCCGCCAGTTCGGCGCCACCTACCGGTTCCGGCACGCCAGGCTCCAGGACCGCCTCGCCGGCGCTGCCGATCAGCGGGCGCCGGGATCGGCGCCGGCCGGGGCGGGGGCCGGGGCGGGGCACCCGTGGGCCGGCCCGGCCGTGCGGCCCGTGGCGAGGGCCGCGACGATGCTCGTGCTCGTCCTCGGCGCGGGAGCCGTGTGGACCGGCATCGAGAGCCTGCCGGATCCGGCCCTGCTCGGGCGGGTCCGCGAGTCGATCGCGCCCGCCTGCGAGCTGCTGGACGAGCAGGACCTCTCCGCCCTCGTACCCGACGCGCGCGGTCGCGGCGACGAAGGCAGCGCGAGCCACCTCGACTCGAGCACGTGCTGGTGGAGCGAGGGCACACCGAGCGCGGCGGCGCCGAACGTGATGCTCACCTCGCGGCTGCACCGGCCCGTGTTCGGCAGGAGCGCGGCGGAAACGGCCGACCGCTATCTCAGACTGGAGGACGATTCGGCCGTCGCCCTCCCCCAGTCCACCGCGCACCCGGCGGGCCTCGGCGACAAGGCCGTCACGGTGGTCAAGTTCCCCGGCCCCCACCCCCTGGTCGAGACCACGGTCCGCGTCGACAACGTGGTGTTCACGGTCGGCTACGACGTGAACGTCGCCCGGGAGGACGACCGGACGTACGGGCGCCTGGCCGCCATCACCCAGGACCTGGCCCGCATCGTGGTGGCCAAGCTCGGCTGACGGCGCGCGGAGCACCTCGGGGCCGTCCGGCCCCGGGCTCCACGCCCCTACGCGGGCAGCGGCGGGAGGGCGGGCTCGTAGAGCCACGCCGTGAACAGGTCGTCCAGCGGCTCGGCCGCGTAGCGGGCCACGTGGGCGGTGAAGCCGGCGGTGGTCACCACGCCGTGGCGGTGGACGGCCGCCCAGTCGCGCAGCATCCGGAAGAACGCCTCGTCGCCCAGGGCACGCCGGATCGCGTGCACGGCGAGGCCCCCGCGCTGGTAGAGGCGGTCGTCGAACATCAGCTTGCGGCCCGGGTCCGCCAGCCGCAGGTCCTGCGGCTGCGAGGCCAGCAACCGGTGTGCGGTGGCGGCGAGCTCGTGCGCGCCGCGGCCGCCGGAACGCTCCGACCAGAGCCATTCGGCGTACTTCGCGAAGCCCTCGTTCAGCCAGATGTGCCGCCAGTCGGCGATGGTGACGCTGTTGCCGAACCACTGGTGCGCGAGCTCGTGTGCGATCAGGCGCTCCGAGCCGCGTACGCCGTCCACGTGATTGGCGCCGAACAGTGAGAGGCCCTGGGCCTCCACCGGGACGTCCAGTTCCTCGTCGGCGACGACGACGGCGTACTCCCCGAGGGGATAGGGCCCGAACAGCTCCTCGAACAGCTGCATCATGGCGGGCTGCCGGGCGAAGTCGCGGGAGAACAGCGGCAGCAGGTGCGCCGGCACGTGGGCACTCTGCGGAACCCCGCCGAGCCCCGGGTCGCCGAGCAGCACCGTCTGGTACATGCCGATGGACAGGCCGACCAGGTAGCTGGAGGTCGGCGCGGACTGCTCGTAGACCCAGGTGGTCGTGCTGGCCTTCGTCGTCCTCGTGAGCAGCCGGCCGCCGGCCACCACCGTGTAGGCGGACGGTGTGTTGACCGAGAGGTGGTACGAGGCCTTGTCGGCGGGCCGGTCGTTGCAGGGGTACCAGGAGGGCGCGCCGACCGGCTGGCTGGCGACGAGCGCGCCGTCGGTCAGTTCCTCCCAGCCGAGGCCGCCCCAGGGGCTGCGCACCGGCTTGGGGTTGCCCGCCCAGTGGACCTCGACGGTGAAGGCGGCGCCGGCGGGCAGCGGCTTGGCCGGCCGGACGCGGAGCTTGCCGCCCCGGTGGGTGTAGTGCGGCGCCCGGCCGTTCACCAGGATCCGGCCCACTTTGAACTCGGCCAGGTTCAGGTCGAACTCGGTGAGCGGTGCCCGCCCGGCGATCGCGCTGAGCCGCGCCGTCCCGGCCAGCCGGTTGGGGCCGGGGCGGTACTCCAGGGCGAGTTCGTACCGGTGCACGCGGTAGCGGGGGTCGCCGTTGGCCGGAAAGTACGGGTCCGGTGCCGATGTCCTCTGGCCGCTCACTGCCGCTTCCGCTCCCTGCGCTGTGCGTGTTCGTACGACGTGCCGGAACCGGGACTCTTTCGGGCGGCGTGCCCGGGCCGCCCTTCAGGACCGCCAGGCCTCGATCGGGTTGCCCAGCCAGCGGGTGTCGGCGGGGACGGATTCCCCGGCCATGACGAGCGAGGCGGGACCCAGCGTGCTGCGGGCCCCGACCGTGCTCCCGGGCAGGACGATTCCGCCCGGTCCCAGGGTGGCGCCCTCGCCGAGGACCACAGTATCCGTCCTCAAGATCCGGTCGTGGAAGAGGTGTGTCTGCAGTACACAGCCCCGGTTCACGCTGACCGCGTCGCCGAGGACCACGAGGTCCGTCTCGGGCAGCCAGTAGCTCTCGCACCACACGCCCCGGCCGATCCGGGCCCCGAGGGCGCGCAGCCACAGGGCCAGCAGCGGCGTACCGGGCACCGATCCGGCCAGCCACGGTACGGCCAGCACCTCGACGAAGGTGTCGGCCAGTTCGTTGCGCCACACGAAGCCGCTCCACAGGGGGTGCTCCCCCACCCGGTGCCGGCCGACCAGCAGCCACTTCGCGGCCACCGCGACCCCGCACGCGGCCGCGCCGCCGGCGAGCAGGACCGCACCGGACAGCAGCGCGGTTCCCACGGTCCCCGGCCCGTCCGCCCCGGTCAGCGCGCAGAGCGCCGCCACGGTCAGTACGGCCAGCGCGGCCGAGCAGAACACCGGGACGAGCCGGCACAGCTCGACCAGACCCCGCGCCCACAACAGGCGCACGGGCGGATCGTACGTCCGGCTCTGGTCGGCGTCCGCGGCGGAGCGCGGGAGCCGGACCGGCGGCAGGCCCAGGTACGAGCTGCCCTTCTTGGCCTTCTTCGGGGTGGCGGACAGGACGCCGACCAGCCCTCCTTCCGGCACCGTGCGGCCCGGCGCGGTCATTCCGGAGTTGCCGAGGAAAGCCCGGCGGCCGATCTCGGAGTGTCCGATCCGCATCCAGCCGCCGCCCAGTTCGTAGGGGGCGGTCAGGGTGTCGTCGGCGAGGAACGCGCCTTCGCCCACGGTGGTGAGGCTCGGCAGCGCGAGCACGGTGGAGACCTCCGCGCCCCGGCCGATCTTCATGCCGAGCAGCCGCAGCCACACCGGTGTGATCAGCCCCGCGTACAGGGGGAAGAGCGTTTCCCGGGACAGGTCCATCAGCTGGGTGACCGTCCAGGCCTGCCAGCCGACCCGGCTGTGCGTCGGATGGACTCCCGTGCGCAGCCCGAGGCTGAGCAGGCGCACGGAGGCCAGCAGGAGCAGCGCGTACGCGAACCCGAAGGCGAGCGCCCCGGGGACCACGGCGAGCAGCGCTCCGCGCAGGGCGTGGGCGAGCCCGGCGTCGGCGGGCACGAACCGGCTCACCACGAGCAGCGCGGGCAGGGTGGCGAGCACGGGCAGGGCCGTGAGGCCGAAGCCCGCCGCCCCGTAGGCCGCCCGCCAGGGGAGCCCTCGCGGCGGGCGCTCCTTCGGCCAGTTCCGCTTGGCCTTGCCGAGTTTGACAGCGGGCGCACCGGCCCAGCGCTGGCCGGTCGGCACCTGTCCGACGACCGCGGAGCCGGGGGCCACCTCGGCCCGCTTGCCGACCCGAGCGCCGGGGAAGAGGATGCTGCGGGTGCCGACCACGGCGCCCGCGCCGACTTTGACCGGGCCGATTTCCAGGCGGTCGCCGTCCAGCCAGTGCCCGGAGAGGTCGACCTCGGACTCCACGGCGCAGCCGCGGCCGAGCTTGAGCATGCCGGTGACCGGAGGCAGCGAGTGCAGGTCCACCTCGGGGCCGACCTTCGCGCCGAGGGCCCGTGCGTAGCGCTCCAGCCAGGAGCCGGTGAGCGAGGTCGCGCCGGCGTACTCGGCCAGCCGCTCGGCCGTCCACAGCCTCAGGTGCACGCTGCCGCCGCGCGGGTGGCGTCCGGCTTTCACCCCGCGCAGCAGCAGGCGTGCGCCGCCGGCCGCGATCGCGAGGCGGCCCGGCGGGCTGAAGAGCAGGGCCGCGCCGGCGGCGACGAGCCACCAGGAGGCGGCCGGCGCCCACGGGTAGGCCCCGAACCGGTGGAGTACGTTGCCCAGGGCCAGCAGCGCCACGGTCCAGCGCAGGCCGACCAGGGTGAACAGCGGGAGCAGCAGCAGTGACTGGACCACTTGGGTCCGGAGCGGAACGGGCGCGACGGTCCGGGTCGCGCCGTCGTCCTGTGCGGACTTCTCCAGGTGCCGGGCCAGCTTGCGCAGGGTGGGCTGCTGGTAGATGTCGAGTACGGCCGCGCTCGGGTAGCGGGTGCGCAGCCGGGTGGTGAGCTGGGCGGCGGCGAGGCTGCCGCCGCCGATCGTGAAGAAGTCGTCGGCGGCGTGGGTGACGGCCACTCCGAGGGTCTCGCTCCACTGCTCGGCGAGCCAGGCCTCGGTTCCGTACAGCTGCTCGGCGGGGCCGGTGGTCTCCAGTTCCGGCAGCGGCCAGGGCAGTGCGTCGCGGTCCACCTTGCCCGAGGTGCGGGTGGGCAGCTCGTCGACGGGTGCGAGCAGGGGGACGAGGGCCGCGGGCAGCTCGGCGCGCAGCCGCGTCACCGCCGCCGCGTGGTCCCAGCCCTCCTGGGTGACCAGGTAGCCGACGAGGAGCTGGTTGCCGCCGCGGGCCGTGCGTACGGCGGCGGCCGCGCCGGCGACCCCGGGCAGAGCCTGCAGTGCGGCGTCGACCTCGCCCAGTTCGATGCGGCGGCCGCCGAGCTTGATCTGCTCGTCGCCGCGGCCGAGGAAGACCAGTCCCTCCGGTTCGGCGCGGACGAGGTCGCCGCTGCGGTAGGCGCGCTGCCAGCCGAGCGATTCCAGCGGGGCGTACTTCTCGGCGTCCTTGTCCGGGTCGAGGTAGCGGGCGAGGCCGACGCCGCCGATGACGAGCTGGCCGCTGCCGCCCATCGGCACCGGCTCACCGGCCTCGTCGACCACGGCCAGTTCCCAGCCGTTCAGCGGGAGCCCGATCCGGATCGGCTCCTCGCCGGTCAGCAGGGCGGCGCAGGCGACGACGGTGGCCTCGGTGGGGCCGTAGGTGTTCCAGACCTCGCGGCCCTCGGTGACCAGGCGCTGGGTCAGCTCGGGCGGGCAGGCCTCGCCGCCGAAGATCAGCAGCCGGACCTCGCCCAGGGCCTCGGGCTCCCACAGCGCGGCCAGGGTCGGCACGGTGGAGACCACCGTGATCTCCTGTTCCACCAGCCAGGGGCCGAGGTCGGCGCCGCTGCGGACCTGGGAGCGCGGGACGGGCACGAGGCAGGCGCCGTAGCGCCAGGCGAGCCACATCTCCTCGCAGGAGGCGTCGAAGGCGACGGACAGTCCGGCCATGACCCGGTCGCCGGGTCCGATCGGCTCCTCCGCGAGGAACAGGGCTGCCTCGGCGTCCACGAAGGCGGCGGCGCTCCGGTGGCTGACGGCGACACCTTTGGGCTTGCCGGTGGAGCCGGAGGTGAAGATGATCCACGCGTCGTGCCCGGGGCCGGGCCGCGCGGCGGATGCGGGAACATCCCCGAGACCGGTGACGTCGATGCGCGCTCCCGCGCCCAGCACGGCCCGCACCCGGGCCTCGCCGAAGACCAGTTCGGCCCGCTCGTCCGGGTCCTCGGCATCGACCGGAACGTAGGCCGCGCCCGCGGCGAGCACGGCGAGGACGGCCACGTACAGCTCGTTGGTCCCGGACGGCACGCGTACGCCGACCCGGTCGCCGAGCCCCACCCCGGCGGCCGCGAGGGCGCGCCGCCGGCGCTCGACCTCCGCGGCAAGCGCCCGGTAGGTCAGCCGTGCGGTGCCGTCGTCCAGGGCGAGGTCGTCGGGGTACGCCCGTACGGAGGCCTCGAAGACGTCGACGAGGGTGCGCGGCGGGGCGGCGGGCCCGGCGGAGAACCGGGCGGACTTGCCGGGCTCCTCGAACCCCTCACCGCCGGCGAGCACGGTCCCGTCGATCACGCTCCCGTCGTCGAGCAGAGTGAGTTCACCGCGCTCAGGTGTGGCTGACATCGGCCCTCGTGTCTCGCTCCCGGAAACGTCCGGGTCGCCGGCGGAGCCCGGGTTTGCCCAGGTTGTTCCGGTCCGGCGCCAAACAGCCCGTCAGTCTAGTGCGCCGGCAAGGATTTTCCCGTAGAAGACTTGCGCGTGGCCGGGAAGGAACGGTAAGGAGGCCACAGGGTTACGGAAGAACTCCGCGGCCTCCGCGCGACGCCCGGCCGACTCCCCGGCGGCCCTGTGTGACGAGGCGCACCCGGGGCTCGTGCAGGCACCAAGTACCCTCATCCCGACCGACTTTGGCTGACCACCAACAAGCAGGGATGGCAAGGGGCGCACATGTGGGGACGGGGGACGGTCCTCGGGGACCGGTACACACTGGCCGAGCGGATCGGCGGGGGTGGCATGGGCGAGGTCTGGCGCGCCGACGACGGCGTGCTCAGACGGCAGGTCGCGGTGAAGGTGCTGCTGCCGGCGCTGCTCGACGACATAGGCTTCGCGGCGCGCTTCCGCCGGGAGGCCATGGTCCTCGCCTCGCTCAGCCACCCGGGCATCGTCGACGTGCACGACTACGGCGAGAGCCGGATCGAATCCGGCGAGATGATCGCGTACATCGTCATGGAGCTCATCGACGGGCGGCCGCTCAACGAGGTCCGCGCGACGGCCGGGCCGCTCCCCGCCGAACAGGTGCTCGACATCGCCGGGCAGGCCCTGGACGCGCTGCACGCCGCGCACCTGCGGGGCGTGACGCACCGCGACATCAAGCCGTCGAACCTGATGCTCGGCGACGACGGCCGGGTGACGGTCACCGATTTCGGCATCGCCCGTTCCAGCGCGGCCAGCATCGGGATCACCGACTCGCACGCGGTGCTCGGTACGGCGCTCTACATGGCCCCCGAGCAGGCGGAGGGTCTCGGTGCCGTCGCGGCGTCCGATCTGTACTCCATGGGCGTGGTCTGTTACGAACTGCTCACCGGCGAGCCGCCGTTCACCGGCGAGTCTGTCGTCGAGATCGCGCTCAAGCACATCAGGGAGCCGGTCCCGGCCCTTCCCGAGGAGTTCCCGGCGCCGGTGCGCGCCTTCGTCGCCCGGGCCCTGGCCAAGCAGCCCGAGGAGCGGTACGCCGACGCCTCGGTGATGGCGGCGGCGGCGCGGCGCGCCGCGGCCGGCCGACCGCTCGGCGAGCTCGACGCGCCGGCGGGACCGACCGTCCCCCGGCCCGGCCCGGCCTTGCACGCGGTGGCAGCGGCGCCGACGGCCGCCGGTGAGCCGCGGCGGAACTGGCCGAGGTGGCTGCGCGTCCCCGCCAACATCGCCGTACCGATCGCGGTCACCGTGACGGTCACGACCTCGGTGGCCGTCACCGTCCTCTACATCGACCCCAGGGGCCGGGAGTCCGACGTGCCGACGGCGGGACGGCAGCCGTCCGCGTCGGTGTCCGCCCCGGTTTCGGGCGGCGGGAGCCAGAGCCCCGGCGCGTCCCCCTCCGGGACCCCGGGCGAGGCGTCGCCCGGCGCCTCGGCCCCGCTGCCGGGAGCGGACCCGGGAGCGGACCCGGGCGGGAACCCCGGCGGGCAGGGCGGCGGCGCCGCGCCCCCTCCGGCGTCCAACACGACGCAGGGCGCGGGCGGTTCCGCCGGCGCCGACGGGCGGACCAGTACGGGACCGACCGGGGGCGCGAGCACGCCCGGCGGGGCCTCCTCCCCCGGCGGCGGGGGCAACGGCGGCTCGGGCAGCGGCAGCACCACCCCGCCGAAGGGCTGCGGCGGTGCGAGCTGGGGCGCCATCACCAACGTCGGCAACGGCCTCAAGATCGGTCTGAGCACCGGCAGCCCCGAGGGGGGCGCCAAGGTGGTCATGGGCGGCACCACGGCCTTCGGCTGGGTGCACGAGAAGAGCAACTACGACACCCTCAAGGCCTGCGGCACGTCCGGCCGCGCGATGAGCCGGGCGCTGACGCAATTCAACGAGACCGTTCGCGTCGAGCTCTCCGGCGACTTCTCCGGGGACGTGTGGTGGAACCTGGAGACGGCCCCGACCTCGGGCGCCCACTACATCAAGGACATCCACTTCCAGGGCGGCTGCCTGACGTCCAACGGCGCCGGCAACCAGCTGACGGTGGTCGCCTGCGTGTCCGGGAACAAGGCCCAGCAGTGGCGGATCCCCTGAGGCCCTGAGGCCCTGCGTACCGGCCGCCGGGCCGGGGCCGGGGCCGGGGCCGGTCAGCCGAAGCGGCCCGGGAACGCGGTCCGACGCACGGGGGCGCGTCGCGGCCTGCGCCGCCCCCGCGCGCCCCCGCCGCGCCACCGCGTTCAGGAGTGCATGCGGGCGCCCTTGAGCACCTTGTCCACCGCGTTGCGCGCCCCGTACACGGCGATCCCGACCAGGTCGAGCCGGTCCCTGCCCACCGCCGCCACGGCCGCCCGGTTGGCCCGGTCGTCGCCCGTGGCGAAGAGGTCCGACGTGAACACCGCGGCCGGCAGTCCGCGCCGCACCGCCCGCTCGTGCGCCGCCGTCACCGTTTCCCTCCCACCCTCGAAGACCAGTACGGGCTGACGGAACATCGGCAGGTAGGCGGTCCCGTCGGCGTCCGCGTACGGATCGCCGACCACCTCGGGGGACCGCGTACCGAGCCCGCTGACGAGGAAAGCGGTCACGTTCAGCCGCTGCCAGGTCTCGAGGTCGTCGCGCAGCAATACCGCGATCTTGGTGTCGAAGCGGACGGGCGCGTCCACGTCCGCCTGCGCGGCCCCGCCGGCCGCGTCGATGCAGTTCTTCTTCTCGTCGTCCATGGCATGAGACTGCCGGGCGCGCCCTTTCTCGATCTTGTACGTTCTTTGCGTGAAGCCCCAGCAGGAGGTATCCGCCTGGCGCCCCCAAGTCGCGGGTGTGGTCGAGGTCTTCCACGCCCACTTCACCGCGCACGCCTACCCCATGCACGTCCACGACGCCTGGACCGTGCTGATCGTCGACGACGGAGTCATCCGCTACGACCTGGACCGCCACGAGCGCGGCACCCCGCGCGACACCGTGAGCCTGCTCCCGCCGCGGGTCCCGCACAACGGTTCGTCCGCCACCCCGCACGGCTTCCGCAAGCGCGTGCTCTACCTCGACACGACGCAGCTGGACGAACGTTTCATCGGGGCCGCCGTGGACGGGCCCGATCTCGCCGATCCCGTCCTGCGCAGCCGCGTCGGCCACCTCCACCAGGTCCTGGCGACCCCGGGCGACGAGTTCGAGGCGGAGAGCCGCCTGGCCCTGATCAGCGACCGGCTGCGCACCCTCCTGCGGCCCGGCCTGATCCTCCCGGACGCGCCCGCCGCACCGCCCGGCACCGGCGTCGCCCGGAGCCTGCGCGAGCTCCTCGACGAACGGACGGTCGAGGGCGTCTCCCTGGAGGAGGCGGCCGGCCTGCTCCAGGCGCACCCCGCCCACCTGGTGCGCGCCTTCAGCGGCACCTTCGGCATCGCCCCGCACCAGTACGTCGTCTCGCGCCGGGTCGCCCTGGCCCGCCGGCTGCTCCTCGACGGCCGGCCGCCGGCCGAGGCGGCGGTCGCGGCGGGCTTCTACGACCAATCCCACTTCACCCGGCACTTCAAGCGCATAGTGGGCACCACCCCGGGGCGCTACGCCCGTTCCGCGACGGCCCGCTGATCCGGCGCGGCCGCTCGCGCGGCACCGCGCGTACCGGCGACACCTCGTCCGCGTCCTACACGCTGTCCGACATGGCGGCCGACACCGTCGGCCTGCTCGACGTCCTCGGATGGCAGAGCGCGCACCTGGTCGGCGGCTCGCTGGGCGGTGCGATCGCGCAGACCGCCGCGATCGAGCACCCCCGCCGGGTCCGGTCGCTGCCTTCGGTGATGTCCACGACGGGCGACACCTCGGTCGGGCAGGCCCGGCCCGAGATGCTCGGCGCCTTCGGCGGTCCGCCGGCCGTGACCCGCCAGGACGTGGTGGACCGGACGGTCCGCATCTCGCGGACTGCCGGGTCCCCGGGCTTCGCGTTCGACGAGGCCGAGGCGGCCGCGCGCGCCGGGCGCGCCTACGACCGGTCCTACGACCCGCCCGGCGTCGTCCGCCAGGCCGTCGCCTCCCTCGCCTCGGGAGACCGGACGCCGCTGCTCCGGAGCGTTGACGTGCCCACTTTGGTGATCCACGGCGCCGACGACCCGATGTGCGACGTCAGCGGGGGACGCGCGACGGCCACGGCCGTCCCGGGTGCCGAGCTGCTGGTGGTCGACGGCATGGGCCACAACTTGCCGCGCGCGCTGTGGCCCCTGCTCGCCGAGCGGATCACCGGTCTCGTCCATCGCGTCGAAAGAGGTCCGGACGGCGGCCGGGGGGCGTAGGGTGACGATCCATCAGGTCATCTGACCCGGACTCTTGACTCTGTACCCGGCAGTAGCGATTCTCGACGCAATGCTTGCGCGGGACATGACAACCAGGCGCCAGGGCCGATCACGCCCCGGGTGGACTGTGTCCTCGACCGCGCCCCGTGCCGACCGAGGACGTGAACAGTGGCCATGAGCCGAGAGACGCAACCACCACCACAGCGAAGGCGCGGACCGGCCAGGCCGATCGCGATACTGTCGATGCTCTTCGGCCTGCTGGCCATGGCGCTCGGCCCCGTCCCGGGCGCCGCCGCCGACGACGGCTGGTGGAACCCCTCCGCCAGGCCCGCGCCCGATTCCCAGATCAACGTGACCGGCGAGCCCTTCAAGGGCACCGACGCCCAGGGGAACGTACGGGGCTTCGTGGACGCCCACGACCACATCATGTCCAACGAGGGCTTCGGCGGCCGGCTGATCTGCGGCAAGCCGTTCTCCGACCTCGGGGTGGCCGACGCGCTCAAGGACTGCCCCGAGCACTACCCCGACGGCAGCCTGGCGATCTTCGACTTCGTCACCAAGGGCGGTGACGGCAAGCACGACCCCGACGGCTGGCCCACCTTCAAGGACTGGCCCGCCCACGACTCGCTGACCCACCAGCAGAACTACTACGCCTGGATCGAGCGCGCCTGGCGCGGCGGCCAGCGCGTCCTCGTCAACGACCTCGTCACCAACGGCGTGATCTGCTCGGTCTACTTCTTCAAGGACCGCAGCTGCGACGAGATGACCGCCATCCGTCTGGAGGCGAAGAAGAGCTACGACATGCAGGCCTTCGTCGACAAGATGTACGGCGGCCCCGGCAAGGGGTGGTTCCGCATCGTCACCGACTCCGCGCAGGCCCGCGAGGTCGTCAAGCAGGGCAAGCTGGCCGTGGTCCTCGGCGTCGAGACCTCCGAGCCCTTCGGCTGCAAGCAGATCCTGGACATCTCGCAGTGCAGCAAGCAGGACATCGACCGCGGCCTCGACGAGCTGTACGGGCTCGGCGTGCGCAGCATGTTCCTGTGCCACAAGTTCGACAACGCCCTGTGCGGGGTCCGCTTCGACGAGGGCGCGCTGGGAACGGCCATCAACGTCGGGCAGTTCCTGTCGACCGGCACCTTCTGGAAGACCGAGCAGTGCGCGGGCCCGCAGCACGACAACCCCATCGGCCTGGCCCCGGCGGCCTCGGCGGAGAAGGAGCTGCCGGCCGGTGTCACGGTGCCCTCGTACGCCTCGGGCGCCCAGTGCAACACCCGAGGGCTCACCGAGCTCGGTGACTACGCGGTGCGCGGCATGATGAAGCGCAAGATGATGCTCGAGATCGACCACATGAGCGTGAAGGCGGCCGGCCAGGCCTTCGACATCCTCGAGTCCGAGTCGTACCCGGGCGTGATCTCCTCGCACAGCTGGATGGACCTCGGCTGGACCGAGCGGCTCTACAAGCTCGGCGGTTTCGCCGCCCAGTACATGAGCGGCTCCGAGGGGTTCAGCGCGGAGGCCAAGCGGACGGACGCGCTGCGTGAGAAGTACAACGTCGGCTACGGCTACGGCACCGACATGAACGGCGTCGGCGGCTGGCCCGGCCCGCGCGGCGCGGGCGCGCCGAACCCGGTCACGTACCCGTTCCGCAGCACCGACGGCGGGTCCGTCATCGACAAGCAGACCACCGGCCAGCGCACGTGGGACCTCAACACCGACGGCGCCTCGCACTACGGCCTGGTGCCGGACTGGATCGAGGACATCCGGCTGGTCGGCGGGCAGGGCGTGGTGGACGACCTGTTCAAGGGCGCCGAGTCCTACCTGCGCACCTGGGGCTCCTCCGAGCAGCACAGGGCCGGAGTGAACCTCGCGTCGCGCACGGCCGCCTCCGCGAGCGCCTCGGAGTGGAACCCGTTCGTCAGCTACGCGCCCGGCCAGGCCGTGGACGGCGACAAGGGCAGCCGCTGGGCGAGCGACTGGAGCGACGACCAGTGGATCCAGTTC
Organism: Streptomyces sp. ISL-43; assembly: GCF_018614195.1. Taxonomy (GTDB): domain Bacteria; phylum Actinomycetota; class Actinomycetes; order Streptomycetales; family Streptomycetaceae; genus Streptomyces. The sequence goes on along the minus strand of NZ_JAGGOT010000052.1, from coordinate 90,544 downwards.
GACCTCGGTTCCGAGAACCTGGTCAAGCGGGTCACGCTCGACTGGGAGCGCGCGTACGGCAAGTCGTACCGCGTCGAGGTCTCCACGGACGGGGCGGCCTGGCAGACGGCCTGGTCCACGACCACCGGTGACGGCGGCCTGGACACGGCGCGGTTCGCGGGGGTCCCGGCCCGGTACGTACGCGTCCACGGAACGGGACGCGGCACCCAATGGGGTTACTCCCTGTACGAAGTCGGCGTATACAGCAGCTGACGGCGCCGAAGGGGTGTCCGGGAGCCGGCCGGCTCCCGGACACCCTTCGGGGCGGCACCAGAGCGAAGGGGGACCCGTACATGGCACGGATGCCGTTGACCGACCGGCGTACGCAGCTGACGGAGGCGGCGATCCGCGCGATGGCCCGCGACGGCGTGCCGCGTACCACGACCCGGTCCATCGCCGCCGAGGCGGGCGTGTCCCTGAGCGTCTTCCACTACTGCTTCGACTCCAAGCAGGCGCTTCTGGAGTCGGTCATCGAGACGATCACCGCCCACTACGTCACGATCGTGAAGGCGGCGATCCAGCCCAAGGCGACGCTGCGGGAGACCATCCGGGCGGGCTTCCAGGCCTACTGGGACCACGTGGCGGCCAGCCCCGGCGCGCACATGCTCACCTACGAGCTCACCCAGTACGCGCTGCGCCAGCCCGAGTTCGGGCATCTGGCGCGCCGGCAGTACGAGTTGTACTGCGAGACCTACGCCGAGCTGATCGAGGAGCTGCGCCGGGTCACGCCGTTCGAGCTGAGCGTTCCGGTGAGCGTGCTGGCCCGCTACCTGGCGGCCATGACGGACGGGGTGACGCTGAACTTCCTCGTCCTCGGCGACGACAAGGCCGCGGCCGAGATCCTCGACATGGTCACCGACCACGTGGCCGCACTCGTCCGGCCCAGCTGATCACCCCTCGGGTCCCCGCGCGGGAGCCCGTGCCGGCGGCCCGGACGGCGTGCGGTCAGTCCAGGGCCGGGTGGACCTCCGGATGCTCGTCCCACCAGGCCCGGTGGAAGGGGTTGTTGTCCACGTTGGCCAGGTACGCGCAGGCCGCCGAGCGGTAGAAGAGGTCCGCCTGCCGGGCCGAGACCGTCGAGCGGTTCCAGGCGAGGCGGATCCGCCCCATGATGGGGGCGCCGATCAGGGGGCGGATCACCGTGCCCGCCACGGCGGGCGCGGTGGGCTGGCAGAGGGAGACGGCGCGGCCGGCGGAGATCAGGTCGTACTGCATCATGCGGTCGGTGATCCGGTAACGCAGCGAGGGGGCGAAGCCGGCTTTGGCGCAGGCCTCGATCAGCGCCTCGGGGCCGCCGTCGTCGTCCTCCACCAGCGTCATCCACGGGTCGCCGGCGAGGTCGGCGAGGTCCAGCGCCTCCAGCCGGGCCAGCGGGTGGCGTGCGGACATCCGGATGCAGAACGGCTCCTTGGGGACCAGGGTCCTGGCCAGCACTCCCGCGGGCAGCGGCACCTCGTGGTCGTTGACCTCGCCGTACACAATGACGTCGTAGCGGCCGGCGCCGAGCATGCGCACCAGGGCCGTCACCGAGTCCTCCAGGTCCACGGTGATCTCCCGGCCGGACAGGACCAGGTCCTGCTGCGCGATCAGTCCGTCGATCAGCACGAGCAGGATGCAGCCCAGGCGCAGCGGGGCGCCCACCGTCCGGGCCCGCGTCTCGGCGCCCAGGTCGTCCATCTCGCTGAGCACCCGGCGCGCCTTGGCGAGGACGAACTGGCCCAGGGGGGTGGGCTCGACCCCGCGCCGGCCCCGGACGAAGAGTTCGCCGCCGGTGACCCGCTCGATCCTGCGCAGCTGGGCGGAGAGCGCCGGCTGCGAGACCCCCAGCCTCCGCGCCGCACCACCCAGGCTGCCCGTTTCCGCTATCTGGCAGACGGCTTGCAGATGTCTCAACTCCAGCTGCATTCCGGCAGCTTACGCAGCGTCATGCGACGACACCATAACGCCGGTCTTATGCACGCAGAGATGTCCCGATCTCGTCATGGACACGTCCATACTCAGCCGCGAAAGCCAGAACTCCGCTCTCTCCTCCCCACCCCCCACATACGATCGGAGTGGACTCTTGCAGCCCACCAGATGGATGGCCGCCATCGCGGCCATGGTGCTGACCACGGGCCTCGCGGGCACGCTGGCCGGCACGGCCTCCGCCACGCAGCAGGCGGATCCCGCACCCGGCCAGAGCAAGTCCGCCGAACGGGCGGTCGCCGCGGCGGACGCCGCCGTGCGCAGCGGCCTCGACACCCTGGTCAACTCTCCCGAGCAGCAGTACGACCGGCGCCTCGTCACCCCCTGGGTGCAGGACCTGTACTCGGTCGCCTACGAGCGCAGCTACCGCGGCCTGCCGGTCGTCGGCGGCGACGCGGTCGTCCTCGCCGACGGCGAAGGGCGGGTCCGCGCACTCCAGTCGGCCTCCTCGACGGTGATCGACGTGGCGACCACCCCGACCGTGAGCGCCAAGGCCGCCGAGGCCACCTCGCGGGGCGAGCTGGTCAAGACGGACCAGGTGCAGAGCAGCCGGCTCGTCGTCAAGCTCAAGGACGACAAGCCGGTGCTGTCCTGGGAGACCGTGCTCATCGGCCGGACCGGTACGGCTCCCAGCAAGCTCCACGTGTTCGTGGACGCCCGTACCGGCAAGGTCGTCGACCGGTTCGACGAGGTGGTCGCGGGCAGCGGCAACAGCAAGTGGAACGGCCCGAACCCGCTGACCATCGACACCACCGCGTCCGGTTCCACGTACTCCCTGCGCGACCCGAACCGCACCGGTCTGAGCTGCGCCGACTACAGCTCCGGCACCGTCTTCTCGAAGTCCTCGGACTCCTGGGGCACCGGCAACCCGACCTCCAAGGAAACCGGTTGCACGGACCTTATGTTCGCCGCGCAGAAGCAGTGGGACATGCTGAGCCAGTGGCTCGGCCGCAACGGCGTCAACGGCAGCGGCCGCAGCTTCCCGGGCAAGGTCGGCCTCGGCGACCTGAACGCGTACTGGGACGGCAGCTCGGTGACCATCGGGCACAACCAGGCCAACGAGTGGATCGCCTCGGTGGACGTGGTGGCCCACGAGTACGGGCACGCCATCGACTCCAACACCCCCGGCGGGACCAGCGGCCAGGAGGCCGGGCTCGGCGAGGCCACCGGTGACATCTTCGGCGCGCTGACCGAGGCCTACATCAACCAGCCGTCCCCGTACGACACCCCGGACTACCTCGTCGGCGAGGTGATCAACCTCGTGGGCAGTGGCCCGATCCGCAACATGTACAACCCGGCGGCCGTCAACAACGACCCGGCCTGCTACAGCTCCTCCATACCGGGTACCGAGGTGCACGCCGCGGCCGGCCCGCTGAACCACTGGTTCTACCTGCTCGCCGAGGGCACCAGCCCGGGCGGCGGCAAGCCCAACAGCAGCACCTGCAACCAGTCCACGCTGACCGGTGTGGGCGTACAGAACGCCGGCAAGATCTTCTACGGCGGCATGCTGCTGAAGACCTCCAGCATGTCCTACAAGAAGTACCGGACGGCGACGCTGAGTTCCGCCAAGTCGCTGGACCCCACCACCTGCAACCTGTTCAACAAGACCAAGGCCGCCTGGGACGCCATCAGCGTGCCCGCGCAGTCCGCTGACCCGACCTGTACCCCGAGCGGCCAGAACAACGACTTCTCGCTCGCGCTGAACCCGGCCGCGGGCACCGTCCAGCAGGGCGCCTCGGTGACCACCACCGTGGCCACCGCGGTCTCCACCGGCACGGCCCAGCAGGTGACCCTCACCGCGTCCGGCCTGCCGGCCGGGGTAACCGCCTCCTTCGACCCGGCCACCGTGACGGCCGGCCAGTCCTCGACGCTGACCCTCTCCGCCTCGGCCAACGCGGCTCCCGGGCCGTCCACGGTCGTCGTCAAGGGCCAGGGCACCACCCTCTCGCACACCGTCGACTACTCGCTGACCGTCGGCGGCACCACGCCCACCCCCGGCGCGCCGAACATCGACGTGGCCGCCGTCCAGGCGCACCTGACCCAGCTGAACACGATCGCCTCGCAGAACGGCGGCAACCGCCGTGCGGGCAGCGCCGGCTACACCCAGTCGGTGGCGTACGTCAAGGGCAAGCTGCAGGCCGCCGGCTACACGGTCACCGAGCAGAACTGCACCTCGTGCACCTACCCGTCGAACAACCTGATCGCGGACTGGCCCGGCGGCCCCGCCGACCAGACGATCATGTTCGGTTCGCACCTCGACAGCGTCTCGGCCGGCCCGGGCATCAACGACAACGGCTCGGGCTCCGCGACCCTGCTGGAGAACGCGCTGGTCCTCGCCCAGAAGAACCCGACGATGACCAAGCACGTCCGCTTCGCCTGGTGGACCGACGAGGAGCAGGGCCTCAACGGCTCCGAGTTCTACGTCAACCAGCTCAGCAGCACGCAGAAGTCGGCCATCAAGGCCTACTACAACTTCGACATGGTCGGCTCGACCAACGGCGGCTACTTCATCAACAACGTCAACTCCACCGCCGCCGCGCCGCTCAAGGCCTACTGGACCTCGCTGAACCTCGCCCCCGAGGAGAACACCGAGGGCCAGGGCCGCAGTGACGACTACTCCTTCCAGCAGGGCGGCATCCCCACCTCCGGCTACGCGGCCGGTGCCAGCGCCAGCAAGACCTCCGCGCAGGCCACGAAGTGGGGCGGCACCGCGAACGCGGCGTACGACCCCTGCTACCACAGGTCCTGCGACACCACGAGCAACATCAGCCCGACGGTCCTGGACCGCAGCGCCGACGGTGTCGCCTACACGATCTGGAACCAGGCCGTCGGCGGGACCACCCCGGCGCAGGACTTCTCGATCAGCACCTCCCCGGCCGCGGGCAGCGCGAACCCGGGCGGCAGCGTCACCTCCACCGTCAACACCGCCACCGTGAGCGGCGCCGCCCAGAACGTCGCCCTGTCGGTCTCCGGCGCCCCCGCCGGCGTGACGGCGACGCTCAGCCCCACCTCCGTCCAGTCGGGCAGCTCCTCCACGCTCTCCGTGCAGGTCGGCGCCGGCGCCGCGCCCGGCACGTACACCCTGACCGTCACCGGCACCGGCACGGTCAGCCACGCCACCACCTACACCCTGACCGTCGGGGGCGGCGGCGGCACCTGCACCCCGCGCCAGCTCATCGCCAACGGCGGCTTCGAGAGCGGCAGCAGCCCGTGGACGGCCACCTCGGGCGTCATCACCAACCAGGCCGGCCAGACCCCGCACGGGGGCTCGTACAAGGCCTGGCTGGACGGCTACGGCCAGACCCACACGGACAGCGCGTCGCAGTCGGTGACCATCCCGACCGGCTGCACCACCTACCAGCTCGGCTTCTACCTGCACATCGACACCGACGAGACCGAGAACACCGTCTACGACAAATTCACGGTCTCGGTGGGCGGCCAGACGCTGGAGACCCTGTCCAACGTGAACGCGGCCTCCGGCTACCAGCTCAAGACCTACAACGTCTCCCAGTTCGCCGGCCAGACGGTCACGCTGAAGTTCCAGGGCGTGGAGGACCCCTCCCTCCAGACGTCCTTCGTCGTGGACGACGTCACCCTCCAGGTGAGCTGACGCCCCCGGCACCCTGAGTCCCACCCGGGCGGCACCCGCCCCGGCCCCACGCCGGAGCGGGTGCCGCCCGGCCGTGCGCGGTGTATGCAGGAGGCATGGACCCCTCGACGCCGCACCCGCCCACCCGCCGGCTCCGGGAATCGCGGGCGGTGCTCCTGTCGGTCCCCTTCGCGCTGATCGCCCTCGTCACGGTCGTGGACTTACTGGCGCCGCCGGAGGTCCACCTGGGCCCGTTCCTGATCGCCGCGCCGGCCCTGACCGCCTCCTTCGCCGGGCCCCGCACGACCGGGCTCGTGGGCGCCGTGGCCGTGCTCGCGCAGGTGGGGGTGGCCATCGCGCGCACCTCCCTCACGGACCTCAACCACACCTTTCAGATCATCGCGCTGGTGCTGATCTCGATATTCGTCACCTTCTTCGCACATCTGCGCGAGGTCCACGAGGAACAGCTGACCCGGCTGCGCTCCGTGGCGGTCGCCGCACAGCAGGTGGTCCTACGACCGCTGCGCGACCGGATGGGCCCGCTGCGCGTCGCCTGCGTGTACCTGGCCGCCGAGGCGGAAGCCCAGATCGGCGGCGACCTCTACGCCGCCGCCCGCACCTCCGACAGCACCCGGCTGATCATCGGTGACGTCCGCGGCAAGGGGCTGGAGGCGGTCGGGGACGCCGCGATCGTCCTCGGCGCGTTCCGGGCCGCCGCCCACCTGGCGGCCGACCTGCCGGGACTGGTGGCCCATCTGGAGGCCGCGGTGGCCGCCGACCCCGACCGGGCCGCGGACGGCCCCGGGCGGCCCGAGGAGGGCTTCACCACCGCGGCCGTGTTCGACGTACCCGACGGGGAACCGTGCCTGCGGGTCGTCAGCTGCGGGCACCCGCCGCCGCTGCTGCTGCGCGGGGGCGGCGTCGTACCCCTGCAGGTGGACCACCCGGCGCCGCCGCTGGGCCTCTCGGAGTTCGTGGACACCGGCTTCTCCGCACAGTCCTTCCCCTTCGAGCCGGGCGACGTCGTGCTCCTGTACACGGACGGCGTCATCGAGGCGCGCGACGCCTCGGGCGCCTTCTACCCGCTGCCGGAGCGGGCCGCGGACTGGCCCGGCGACGGCCCGGACGCACTCCTGCGCCACCTGCGCGCGGACCTGCTCGCGCACTCCTCCGCCGGCCGGCTGGGCGACGACGCGGCGATGGTGGCCATCGAGCGGATGCGCTGAGGCGGGGCACCGGAGCCCTCCCCCGGCAGCGGCTCAGCCGCCGTCGCGGACCGCGACGATGCCGTTGAAGACGCCGATGTAGGCGGTCCCGTCGGGGCCGAGGGTGATCGGGGCCCAGTTGTTGTCGTACAGCGGGCCCGTGCCGGTCAGCTGCCGCCAGCGGCGCTCGCCGGTGCGGAAGTCGACCGCCGTGAGGTACCAGGCGTCGATCCCCCAGGCGCTGGGCTCCTTCTCGTAGAAGTAGAGCAGCCCGTTCGCGGTCGAGAGCTTCGGGACGACGGACGGCGAGCGGATCGCGCTCTGCCAGACCGTGTCGCAGCCGCTGCCGTCGGCGCGGACGTCGATCCGGCTGACGCCGCCGACGACCGACTTGCCCAGGAGCAGCGAAGTGACGTTCTCATAGCCGTAGTTGTTCTCCACGACGATGCTGTTGCCCCAGGTGATCAGGGAGTTGTCGGTGGTCGAGGCACCCGATCCGAAGACCGGGACCCTGCACACCAGGCGCTGACCGTCGGGGACGTCCACGCCCCGCTTGTAGACCAGGACGTTCATCCGGTCGTCGGCGTTGTCGGTGATCGCGACGTAGCCGTCGCCGAAGAGGTCCGGGGCGGTGCCCGAACCCTGGTTCACCGAGCCGGGCTTGGTCCCCGTACCCCGGTCGTACGTCTGGCGCCACTGGGCGACGGGAGTGCCGTCGGCGGCGGCGCGGAAGCTGTAGAGCGCGTGGTCGGTGACGATGGAGACGCCGTCCTCGGCGACGGAGAAGGAGTTCTGGATCTCCTCGCCGGCCAGCCGGATCGAGCGGATGACCGAGGTGGCCGGGTCCACGGTGCCGACGCGGCCCTGCCGGGTGACCCACCAGACGCGGCCTTCCCAGTCGGGCATCACCGAGGTGACGGGGTCGCAGGTGCCGGTGGGCCACAGGTTGGTCCAGTCGACGCAGTCGTGCGGCACCTGGCCGGTGAGGTCCCAGTCGTCGTCGACCTCGAATTTCCAGCCGCCGTCCGGGGCGCGGACGTGGGAGAGGCGCAGGATGTGCTGGCGGGAGTCGGCCAGCACCGCGCGGTCCTGGTCGTCCAGGTAGAAGTAGGCGCCGCCCGAGGTGTCCTTGAAGATCTTCGAGAAGTCCAGCGAGGTGATCGCCTGGACCGTCGAGGAGCGCTGCGGGAGCTGGTACTCCGCGAGCGTGGCGAGCGTACGGGGCTCGAGGAGCTTGACCTTGAAACCGCCGAAGGTTCCGCACACGGTGACCAGCCGGCCGGCCGAGTCGAAGGTGGCGGTGGCGCATTCCCCGCCGAGGGCGGCGATCCTCTCGCTGGTCACCCGCGGGTTCTTGCCGAGCGGCCCGGACCAGGGCGAGGTGGCGCTGCCGGCCGCGTCGGAGTGCATGCCGCTGCGGCCGTTGGGCGCGAGGAAGGGGTGCTGCGGCGGGGCCTCGCCGGGCAGCGGGACGGCGGCGGCGGGCCCGCCGTCGTAGTGGCCGACCAGGCGGTGGCCCGGGGCCAGGGGTATCTCCCCGGCGGCGGCCGGGGCGACCCCGTGCATCGCCGCGAAGGCGACGAGGGCCGGCACCACGGCGCAGTTCAGCGCTCTTCGGAACATCCGGACTTCCTCCTTTGTCTTCAGCTTTGTTGACATCGCGTATGACATCGCGCCGCCGCCAGACGCTAGATCGCACTGCCCGAGGAGTCCATGGAGGAGCCGGATGATTCACGAAGGCGCAACAGTCGATCACCGTGCGCGGGTTGCCGCCGGGGATTACCGGACAGCCCTCAGGGCGTGAAGCCGCCGACCACGTTCGCCGTGGCCGAGACGCCGTTGTGGATGGTCGTCGCCAGGCTGCTGCTCGCGAGGTAGAAGCCGAGCAGGACGCAGACGATCGCGTGGGACAGCTTGAGGCCGCCGCCGCGCAGGAAGATCCACGCGAGGACGAGGAGCAGGACGACGACGGAGAGGGAGATCACCATCGGAACACCTCCTTACGCGGCGCCATGTTGGCGCAGGAGGAGGGTCCTTCGAGGCAAACGCGCGTCCGCCAAACGGGTGTTGACCGTCCGTGACCGGTGCTCGGTCCTTGAAGATCTCGTCCCGGCGGGCCGTCCGTTCGCACCCGCGAGCTCGCGACGGAGCCGGACGGGAACAGAAGGACGCGAATCGGGTCACATCGACGAGAAGGGTCCGCGCGGGTCTTGCCCGGCCGCCTCGCCGCATGCCATATATGTCTAGACCTTTCCGAGGAGCCGGAAGAAGAGGGCGCCCGCCGTGCACGACCCCGCACCAAGCCCCGCGCCGCACCCCGTACGCCACCTCCTGCGGCCCTCCGCCGGGCGGGCGGCGCTCACCCTGGCCCTGACCCTCGCGGCGACCGCCCTGACGGCGTGCTCCTCGGCCGACACCACGCCCCCGCCGGCCCCCGGCGGGCTCACCGCCCAGGCCGGCAGCGCCACTTCGGTCCACGTCATGTGGCAGTCGCCCGCGCCCGCCGACGAGGTGGCCGCGTTCCTGGTCTTCCAGTCGGACCACCTCGTCCGCGAACTCCCCGCCGACAAGACGATGGTGGACATCACCGGCCTCACCCCGCAGACCGCCTACGGTTTCACGGTCCGGGCCCGGGACACCGCCGGGAACACCTCCGCGCCCACCGCGGCCGTATCGGCGACCACGCCCGCCGCCGAGGCCGAGGACCACCGGGCCCCGACGGCCCCGACGGGCACGGCCGGCCGCGCGCTCGGACCCACCTCCGCGGAACTGACCTGGGGGCCGGCCACCGACGACTCCGGCGTCACCGCGTACGACGTCTACCAGGGCGACGCCCGGATCCACACGGCCGGCCCGGGCAGCACCGGAACCACCCTGGAGGGCCTTCAGCCCGACACCGTCTACACCTTCACCGTCCGGGCCCGCGACGGCGCGGACAACTCCTCCCCGGACGGACCCGCGGTGGACGTGACGACCCCGGCCGGGCCCGGGCAGCGCCCGAACACCGCTCCCGCCGAGTTCACGGCGACCGCCTCGCCCGGCGCGGTCACCCTGTCATGGACCGCCCCGCAGACCGGCCGGGAGACCAGCGAGTACGAGCTCTACGTCAACGGCCGCCCCACCACCGTCATCCAGTTCGGCGCGGGAGCGGTCCCGGCCGGCCGGGCGGAGCACCGGCTCACGGTCGCCGAACCGCCCGGCACGGTGTGGACGGTGAAGCTCCGGGCGCGGCTGCCCGACGGCAACTGGGGAGCCTTCTCCGCCGAGCGGCGCGTCACGCTCGCGGCCTGAGCCCCGGTCCGCCGCATCCCGCCGACCGGAATCCGTCCCTTCGATCTGCCCCGAACGGCACTGCGCAGAAAGAAGATCACGCACAATACATTCGTGTTCGGTGAGTACTCGGTCAACAACAATCAGCCAGATCCCGCGGGCGGCGCCCCTGAGCCAGACTCTGGCGCCGTGCCGGGAAACCTGCCGCCGGAGACGGCGAGCTTCGTGGGCCGCGAGCGTGAACTCGGCCTCCTGTACGACATGCTGCGTGAGCAGCGGCTCGTGACCCTCACGGGCGTCGGCGGCGTGGGCAAGTCCAGGCTGGCCCTGCGCGCCGCCGCGGATCCCCGCCAGCGCCGGCGCGACGGCGTCTGGTGGGTGCCCCTCTCCCCGCTGCGCGACGCCGAGTTGCTCACCGCGACCGTCGCGCACGCCGTCGGCCTCGCCCACCGGTCCCGGCGCCCCCTCGACGAGGAACTGTGCGCCTGGATGGCCGACAGGGAGCTGCTGCTCGTCCTCGACACCTGCGAGCACCTGGTGTCCGCCTGCCGGCACCTCGTGGGCGAACTCCTGCAGTCCGCGCCCGGGTTGACGGTACTGATCACCTCCCGTGAGCCGCTCGGCTGCCCCGGCGAGAACGTGGTCGAGGTCAATCCGCTGCCCTGCGACGGGCCCGACAGCGACGCCCTCGCCCTCTTCCGGACCCGCGCCCTGGCCGCCTCCCCGTACGCCGACGCCACCTTCGCCGACCCTGACCGGGTGGCCGTGGCCGCCGAGGTCTGCCGCCGCCTGGACGGCATCCCGCTCGCCCTCGAACTGGCCGGCGCCCGGACGCGGCTGTGGACCCTGGAGCAGATGGCGCAGCGGCTCGACATCAGCTTCGACCTGCTGGCGGACCCCGCTGCCGCGCGGCTGCCCCGGCACCAGACCATGCGGACCGCGATCGGATGGAGCCACGAGCTGTGCGAGCCTCTCGAACGGCTGCTGTGGGCACGGCTCTCGGTGTTCACGGGGGACTTCGACGCCGCCGCGGCGCGCGCGGTCTGCTCGGGCGGCCCGCTGCCCGCGACCCGGGTGGAGCGGGTGCTCAAGGGACTGGTCTCGAAGTCGGTCGTCCGGTGCACGCACGAGCGGGGCACGGGCGCCCGCTACCGGCTGCTGGACACGATCCGCGAGTACGGCCAGGACTGGCTGGCGGAGCTCGGGGAGGTACGGATCCTCGCCGACCGGCACGCCCACTGGTACGCCGCGCTCGCGCACGCCGCCGACCGGGGCTGGCTGGGGCCCGGCCAGGTGGACTGGTACCGCAGGATGACCACCGAGCACGCGCAGCTGCGTACCGCCCTGGAGCACCTGCTCGGCTCGGACCCCGCGGCGGCCCTCGAAACGACCGGCCGCCTGTGGTTCTTCTGGTTCTCGTGCGGGCACGTCCACGAGGGCCGGGCCTTCCTGGAACGGGCCCTGCACGGCGCCCCGCACGTGGGAGCCGCGCACGCCCAGGCCCTGTGGGCGCTGGGACTCACGGCCCTGCTCCAGGGCGACCTGGACACGGCCGGGGAGCTCGGCGAGCGGTGCACGGCCGCGGCGGCCTCGCTGGCCGACCCGGAGCCGGAGCTGCGCGCGGCGTACCTGCACGCGGTGGCGGTGCTGATGCCGGGCGATCCCGTTACGGCGCTCGCGCTCGCCGGCCCCCGGGCACGGGGGGGCCACGGCGGGCGGCCGACCGGCGCGGGCTGGCTGCTGTGCCGGCTGGCCACCAGCTACGCCCTGTGCGACCTCGGGCGCTTCGAGGAGGCCGAGCTGGAGGCTCGGGGCCTGCGCGAGGCGTGCGAGGAGCTGGGTGAGCGCTGGCTGCGGGCCTACGCGGACTACGTCCTGGCCGTCGCGGCCTTCGGGCTCGGCCACCACGGGGAGGCGACCCGGCACGTGCGGGCGATGCTGTCGGGCAAGCGGCTGCTGGGCGACCGCTTCGGGATCGCGCTGGGCCTCGACCTGCTGGCGGCTGCGGTGGCGGCCATGGGCGACGGCGAGCTGGCGGCGCGCCTGCTGGGCACCGGGCACGCCTGGTGGCGCACGGTGGGCCGGCCTCAGATGGGCTCACCCTCGCTGACGGCACTGCGCGACGAGGGCGAGCGCCAGGCCAGGGCGGCGATCGGCGACGCGGCGTACGAGAGCGCCTTCCTGGCCGGCTCGGCAGCGCCCACCGGCTGAGGAAGCCGCCGGTGGGACCCGCCGTGACTCCTGGGCTCCCGTCAGTACGGGAGGGGCCTGCCCGACGGTGTGCGCAGATCCAGGTCTCGGGGTGCGGGCTTGGGAACGGGCTTGCGGATCAGCTGCTGGCGCATGCTGCCTCCTCGCTCAGACCAGGGCCGGGCGGCGGGGTTCCACCGTGCGGCCGTCGGGGAGCAGTTCGCCGGTATCGTCGAAGACCACGGCTCCGTTGCAGAGCAGATTCCAGCCTTGTTCAGGGTGGAAGGCCACGGTGCGTGCGGCGTCGTGGTCGGCGCTTTCGGCGGTCGGGCAGGGGGGCTGGTGGGAGCACATGGCGCACCTCCTCGCAGAGTGGGGCGGGAGGGCCGGTGGTCACCCGGTCGAATCCGCGATCCACAGTGGCGGTGAGTATTGCTGATCGCCACCCCTGGGCGGAAGCCATATTCGCCGCCCAGTTCAGGGTGTGTATGCCCGATTACGATGCGCTCATGCCCGCTATCCGGATCATTCGCCGAACGCGCCTCACCCCCGCGCGGGCGTGGCTGAGGCTTACTGACTGGGAACGCCACGGCGCCGAGGTTCCGCTCACGCGGACGATCATCGAGACGGATCCTCCGACGCGCGTCGGAACGCGCTTCACGGCGCGCACGGGCGTGGGCAGGATCACTTTCGACGATCCGATGGAAGTCACCGTCTGGCAACCCCCGGAAGGCGTCTCCACGGGGCTGGTCAGGCTGGTCAAACACGGTCGCGCGGTCACGGGCCGGGCGGAGATCGAGGTCCGCCCCGCACCCGCCGGCGGCTGCGAGGTGGAGTGGCGTGAGGAACTGCGCGTGCGCGGCCTGGGCCGCCTCTTCGACCCCCTGGTCGCCGCGGCGGCCCGCTTCCTCTTCGCCCGCGCCCTGGACGCCCTCCTGCGCCCCTGAACGGCACGGCGGGGCCGTCCCCGGCCGCGCGAAAGGCCCCCGGCCCGCCTTCGCGGCGGCCCGGGGGCCTTTCCCCGTTCAAGCCCCGCTCTAGCGGATCGGCATGCCGGAGATCGTCCGGGCGATCACCAGGCGCTGGATCTCGCTGGTGCCCTCGAAGATCGTGTAGATCGCGCTGTCGCGGTGCATGCGCTCCACCGGGTACTCGCGGGTGAAGCCGTTGCCGCCCAGGATCTGCACGGCCTGGGCGGTGACCTTCTTGGCGACCTCGCTCGCGAACAGCTTCGACATCGAGCCCTCCGCCGAGGTGAAGGGCTTGCCCGCGACCGCCATCCACGAGGCCCGCCACACCATCAGCCGGGCCGCGTCGATGGAGGTGCGCATGTCGGCGAGCTGGAAGGCGACGCCCTGGTTGTCGATGATCGGCCGGCCGAACTGCGTACGGGTCTTCGCGTAGTCCAGCGCCACCTCGTACGCGGCGCGCGCCGTACCGACCGCCATGGCGCCGACGGCCGGCCGGGAGGCCTCGAAGGTGGCCATGGCCGCGTTCTTCACGCGCTCGCCGCCGCCCGCCTTGGCCCGCTCGTGGGCCCGCGCGAGGCGCTCGTCGAGCTTCTCCTTGCCGCCGAGCAGGCAGGACCCGGGCACGCGCACGTCCTCCAGGACCACCTCGGCGGTGTGGGAGGCGCGGATGCCGTGCTTCTTGAACTTCTGGCCCTGGGACAGGCCGGGGGTGTTCGGCGGCACGATGAAGGAGGCGTGGCCCTTGGTGCCGAGCTCGGGGTCGACGACGGCCACGACGATGTGGACGTTGGCGATGCCGCCGTTGGTCGCCCAGGTCTTGGTGCCGTTGAGCACCCACTCGTCCTTGGCCCGGTCGTAGACGGCGCGGGTGCGCATCGAGCCGACGTCGGAGCCGGCGTCGGGCTCGGAGGAGCAGAAGGCGGCGACCTTGACGTCGTCGGGGGTCCCGTACATCTGCGGGATCCAGGTGCCTATCTGCTCCTCGGTGCCGTTGGCGACGACGCCGATGGCGGCCAGCCCGGTGCCGACGATGGACAGCGCGATGCCCGCGTCGCCCCAGAACAGCTCCTCCATGGCCATCGGGATGCCGAGGCCGGTGGGGTCGAAGAACTGCTGGGCGTAGAAGTCGAGCGAGTAGATCCCGACCTTGGCGGCCTCCTGGATGACGGGCCACGGAGTCTCTTCGCGCTCGTCCCATTCCGCGGCCGCGGGACGGATCACGTCGGCGGCGAAGCCGTGGATCCAGTCCCGCACCTGCTTCTGGTCGTCGTTCAGCTCCATGGTGAACTCCGCCATGTCCCCTCCAGCTTTCGTGCAGATGGTTACTGCCGGTAACCCGAACAGCGACACAGTCTGTTACCGGCCGGTAAGCACTGTCAAGCAGCACCGATGCGGGCCTCCGATGAGATCGCCAGGGTGTGCGGAGTGTTACGTTGCGTGGGCGTCAGGACATCGCAAGGGCGGGGAGTGAGACACGTCATGGAGACCACACAGCAGACGGGCGAGCCGGGAGCGGCAGAGCGCCGGCGGCGCGAGCTGCTGGAGGCGGCCGACCGGGTCGTGCTCAGGGACGGCCCCAAGGCGTCCATGAACGCCATCGCGGCCGAGGCCGGCATCACCAAGCCGATCCTCTACCGGCACTTCGGCGACAAGGCCGGCCTCTACCAGGCGCTCGCCGTCCGGCACACGGACGCCCTCCTCGACTCGCTGCGCGCGGCGCTCGACGCCCCCGCCGAGCGGCGCAGCCGGGTGGAGGCCACCCTCGACACCTATCTCGCCGCCATCGAGGCGCGGCCGCAGGTCTACCGCTTCCTCATGCACCCGGCCGAGGACTCCCAGGCCGTCGAGCGCGGCTTCGACGTCGGCCTGCACTCGGCCCCGCTGCTGCGCCGCCTCGGCGAGGAGCTGGCGCAGGTGATCGGCGAGCGCGTCGACCTCGGCCCCGGCGGCGAGCGCCTGTCCCGCGTGTGGGGCCACGGCATCGTCGGCATGATGCACGCGGCGGGCGACTGGTGGCTCGGCGAGCGCCCCTGCGAACGCGCCGAACTCGTCAGCGGCCTCACCGATCTGCTGTGGGGCCGCCTGGCCACGGCCGGCAACCGCGAGGACGGCCCCGGCTTCTGAGGCCCGCCGGGCTCACTCCGCCAGCGCGTGGATCCCGGCGGCGCCCCAGTCCGTCTTGCGGATCCGGCGCCGCAGCGTGCGCGCCCGCAGCCCCGTCACGCGCTCCGCGTAGACGGTCCCGGCCAGGTGGTCGCACTCGTGCTGGAGGCAGCGGGCGAAGAAGCCGGTCCCGGACACCCGTACCGGCGCCCCGTCCGAGGTGACGCCCTCGACGACGGCCTCGTCGAAGCGGACCGTGGGCGCCTCCAGCCCCGGCAGGGACAGGCATCCCTCGGGGCCGGCGAACTCGTCCCCGTCGGCGCTCACCAGGCGCGGGTTGACGATGTGCCCGACGTGGCGGACGTCCTCGTCGTCGGGGCAGTCGTAGACGAACACCCGCTGCCCGACGCCGATCTGGTTCGCGGCGAGGCCGACGCCCTGGGCGGCGTACATCGTGGCGAACATGTCCTCGATGAGCCGGTCGAGAGCCGGGCCGAACTCGGTGACCTCGGCACAGGCCGAGTGGAGCACCGGGTCGCCCAGCAGGCTCATGGTGCGGACGATGCCGGAGGTACCGGGGAGAGGGCGCTGTCGCATGGCCGTAAGGGTACGACGGGCGACTATATGAGGAGATCTTCGCCCGACCGGGGGCGCCGCGGTCGGGGCGCGGGCAGGTACTGGATAGGCTGGGGGCGACCGACGCAAGGAGGACAAGGGACGATGGCAGGCAACACAGAGCCGCTTTCGCCGCGGGCCAAGCTGGCCGTGACGGCGGGCAAGGCCGCGGCGGCGGTGTCGCGGGCCGCGGGACGCGGAAGCGGATCGGTGATCGGAGGCAAGGTCGCGCTCAAGCTCGACCCCGATCTTCTCGGCGCGCTGGCGCAGCATCTCGACGTCGTCCTCGTCTCGGCGACGAACGGCAAGACCACGACGACCCGGCTGATCGCGGAGGCCCTGCGGGCCAGCGGTCCGGTCGTCTCCAACGCGCTGGGCGCGAACATGCCGGCGGGCATCACCTCCGCCCTGGCGGGCGGCTCGGACGCCCGTTACGGCGTCATCGAGGTGGACGAGAAGTACCTGGCCGGAGTGGCCCGGGACGTCACCCCCAAGGTGATCGCCCTGCTCAACCTCTCCCGCGACCAGCTGGACCGCGCCGCCGAGACCCGCATGCTCGCGGAGAAGTGGCGCGAGGGCCTCTCGGGCTCCAAGGCCGTCCTCGTCGCGAACGCGGACGACCCGCTGATCGTCTGGGCCGCCTCGTCCTCGCAGAACGTGGTGTGGGTCGCGGCCGGCCAGGAGTGGAAGGACGACGCCTGGTCGTGCCCCTCCTGCGGTGGCGTCATGCAGCGTCCGGGCGACGACTGGTACTGCGGCGAGTGCGGTTTCCGGCGTCCCACCCCCAGTTGGGTGCTCTCCGGCGACCACGTGCTCGACCCGCACGGCAGCGCCTGGCCGATCAACCTCCAGCTGCCGGGCCGCGCCAACAAGGCGAACGCCGCCACCTCGGCCGCCGTGGCCGCCGTCTTCGGCGTTCCGCCGCAGGTCGCGCTGGAGCGGATGTACCAGGTGCAGGCCGTCGCCGGACGCTACGACGTGGTGAGCTTCCAGGGCCGCGAACTGCGCCTGCTGCTCGCGAAGAACCCGGCGGGCTGGCTCGAGACGTTCTCGCTGATCGACCCGCCGCCGACCCCGGTCATCCTGTCGGTGAACGCGCGCGGCGCGGACGGCACCGACACCTCCTGGCTGTGGGACGTGGACTACCCGCGCCTGGCCGGCCACCCGATCTTCGTGATCGGCGACCGCAAGCTGGACCTCGCGGTCCGCCTCGAGGTCGCTGGCCTGGACTTCCGGGTGTGCGAGACCCTCGACGAGGCCGTGCAGCTGGCGCCGCCCGGACAGATCGAGCTGATCGCCAACTACACCGCCTTCCAGGACGTGCGCCGCCGCGTCGGCAACTAGCCCCCCGTCAGAACCGCAGAGGACAAGAGCATGAGCGACAACAGCCTGCGTCTGGTGTGGGTCTACCCCGACCTGCTCAGCACGTACGGAGACCAGGGCAACGCCCTCGTCGTGGAGCGCCGGGCCCGGCGGCGCGGCCTGGACGTGCAGCGCGTGGACGTGCGCAGCGACCAGCCGATCCCCACCTCGGGCGACATCTACCTGATCGGCGGCGGCGAGGACCGGCCGCAGCGCCTGGCCGCGGAGCGGCTCCTGCGCGACGGCGGTCTGGAGCGTGCCGTCTCGAACGGGGCGATCGTCTTCTCCGTCTGCGCCGGGTACCAGATCCTGGGCCAGGAGTTCGTCAACGACGTCGGCCAGCGCCAGGAGGGCCTCGGCCTGCTGGACGTGGTGACCGTGCGCGGCGAGGGCGAGCGGTGCGTCGGCGACGTCCTCGCGGACATCGACCCGCAGCTCGGCCTGCCGCAGCTCACCGGCTTCGAGAACCACCAGGGCATCACGCACCTCGGCCCGACGGCGAAGCCGTTCGCCCGGGTCACGATGGGGCGCGGCAACGGCACCGGAGACGGCACCGAAGGCGCGTACAACGACACGGTGTTCGGCACGTACATGCACGGTCCCGTGATGGCGCGCAACCCGCAGATCGCGGACCTGCTGCTGAAACTGGCCCTCGACGTGAACGCGCTGCCGCCCATAGACGACCGCTGGTACGAGGCGCTGCGCGCCGAGCGGATCGCGGCGGCGACCCAGCCCGCGTAACCCGCGCGACGCCTGCCGTCCGGCCCGGATTCCCCGAGGGGATCCGGGCCGACGTCTTTTCGTACGACTGAGCTGACCAGCATGTGGAGGATGGTTCAGTCCACCGGGGATCGACTTGTAGGGTGCAGGGTAGTTCCAACCGGACGACGTGGTCCGGTCGTCGGCCCACGTTGCAAAGGTCCTTCCTGCCATGCGCATAGGTGTGCTCACTTCCGGAGGCGACTGCCCCGGCCTCAATGCCGTCATCCGCTCCGTCGTGCACCGCGCCGTCGTCGACCACGGGGACGAGGTCATCGGCTTCCACGACGGCTGGCGCGGTCTGCTGGAGTGCGATTACCGCAAGCTCGACCTGGACGCCGTGAGCGGCATCCTGGCCCGCGGCGGAACGATCCTGGGCTCCTCCCGGGTCCAGCCCGCCCATCTGCGCGACGGCGTGGAGCGGGCCCGCGGCCACGTCGCCGATCTCGGCCTGGACGCCATCATCCCGATCGGCGGCGAGGGCACCCTGAAGGCCGCCAACCTGCTCTCGCAGGGCGGCCTGCCGATCGTCGGCGTCCCGAAGACCATCGACAACGACATCGCCTCGACCGACGTCACCTTCGGCTTCGACACCGCCGTCGGCGTCGCCACCGAGGCGCTGGACCGGCTGAAGACCACTGCCGAGTCCCACCAGCGCGTGATGGTGGTGGAGGTCATGGGCCGCCACACCGGCTGGATCGCCCTGCACTCGGGCATGGCGGCCGGCGCGCACGCGATCGTCGTACCGGAGCGCCCCTTCGACATCGAGGAGCTGACAGCGATCGTCGGCGAGCGCTTCTCGCAGGGCAAGCGGTTCGCGATCGTCGTGGTCGCCGAGGGCGCCAAGCCCGCCGAGGGCAGCTCGATGGCCCTGGAGGAGGGCGGCACCGACATGTACGGGCACGAGCGGTTCGCCGGCATCGGCAACCGGCTCGCCGTCGAGCTGGAGGACCGGCTCGGCAAGGAGGCCCGGCCGGTCATCCTGGGCCACGTCCAGCGCGGCGGCACGCCCACCGCGTACGACCGGGTCCTCGCGACCCGCTTCGGCTGGCACGCGGTGGAGGCGGCGCACCGCGGCCAGTTCGGGATGCTGACGGCGCTGCGCGGCACGGACATCGAGATGGTGCCGCTCGCCGAGGCGGTGCAGACCCTGAAGACCGTTCCGGCCGAGCGGTACTCCGAGGCGCAGAACGTTCTGTGATCTTTCCCCCCTTCTACGTGTCTTTCCTGTAATGGACGCCCCCGGACGATTTCCCGTCCGGGGGCGGCATTACTGTGGTGGGGCACCACAGGTCAAGGGAGTGAAGAGATTGAGTTACCTCGCGCACGACGGCATGGACATGAACATGGACCTGCCGCCCTTCACCCTCGGGCGCGGGCTGGAATTCTCCTTCGACGCCTTCTTCCTGATCGGCTCGCTCGCGGGTCTCGCCCTGTACGCGTGGGGCGTGCTGCGGCTGCGCCGGCGCGGGGACTCCTGGCCGGTCGGCCGGACCGTCGCCTTCACCATCGGCGTGCTGAGCGTGGCCCTGGTGATGTGCACCAAGCTGAACGACTACGGCATGGTCATGTTCAGCGTGCACATGGTCCAGCACATGGTGATCAGCATGCTCAGCCCGATCCTGCTGCTGCTGGGCGCGCCCGTGACGCTGGCGCTGCGCGCGCTGGCGCCGGCCGCCCGCGGCCACAAGGGGCCGCGCGAGCTGCTGCTGATGCTGCTGCACAGCCGCTACATGAAGGTGGTCACCCATCCGGTGTTCACCATCCCGATGTTCATCGCGAGCCTGTACGGCCTGTACTTCACCCCGCTCTTCGACTTCCTGATGGGGTCGACGACCGGGCACATCGCGATGATGGTGCACTTCCTCGCCGTCGGCCTCTTCTTCTTCTGGCCGATCATGGGCGTGGACCCGGGCCCGCACCGCCCCGGCTACGTGATGCGCATGCTGGAGCTGTTCGCCGGGATGCCCTTCCACGCCTTCTTCGGCATCGCGCTGATGATGGCGAGCGAGCCGATGGTCAAGACCTACGCGAACCCGCCGGCCTCCCTGGCCATCGACCCGCTGCTCGACCAGCAGTGGGGCGGCGGCATCGCCTGGGCCTTCAGCGAGATCCCCTCGGTGCTGGTGCTGATCGCGCTGGTCTACCAGTGGTACCACTCGGAGCAGCGGGCCGCGAAGCGCTCCGACCGGGCGGAGGACCGCAGCGGGGACCAGGAGCTGGCGGCGTACAACGCGTATCTCGCCTCGCTTCAGGCGCGTGGCCAGTAGCGCTGGACCCCCTTCGCGCGCCACCATGGGGTATGACCGGATCCGTGAAGGCGATGGCAGTGATGACCTTCGCCGCTCTGGTGGCGATCGCTACGTACTCGGTGGCTCTCGGCAGTAACGGCTGGCTGTGGTTCGGCTGGGTCGTGCTGGGGCTGCTGACCGCCGGAATGGCGGCTTCGCGCAGCGTCTGACCGCACGACGCCCCCGGGCCTGACCATCCGTAAGATGTCCGTGACAACGGGATGTCGACGGGAGCGGCCTGGTGTTCTACCACTTGCTCAAGCACGTGATCCTGGGGCCGCTGCTGCGGCTGCTGTTCCGGCCCCGGATCGAAGGTCTGGAGAACATCCCGGCAGAGGGGGCCGCGATCGTCGCGGGTAATCATCTGTCCTTCTCCGACCATTTCCTGATGCCGGCGATCCTCAAGCGGCGCATCACCTTCCTCGCCAAGGCCGAGTACTTCACCGGGCCCGGCCTGAAGGGGCGGCTCACCGCGGCCTTCTTCCGCAGCGCCGGGCAGATCCCGGTGGACCGCTCCGGCAAGGACGCGGGTCAGGCCGCGCTCCGCGAGGGCCTCGGGGTCCTGGCCGAGGGCGAGCTGCTCGGCATCTACCCGGAGGGCACCCGCTCGCACGACGGGCGGCTGTACAAGGGCAAGGTGGGGGTGGCCGCCATGGCGCTGGGCGCGAGAGTGCCCGTCGTACCGTGCGCGATGGTCGGCACCTTCGAGATCCAGCCTCCCGGCCAGAAGATCCCCAGCGTCCGCCGGGTCACGATCCGCTTCGGGCGGCCGCTGGACTTCTCCCGGTACGAGGGGATGGAGGGCGAGCGGTCCGTGCTGCGGGCCGTCACCGACGAGATCATGTACGAGATCCTCGCGCTGTCCGGCCAGGAGTACGTGGACCGGTACGCGGGCGAGGTCAAGGCCGAGGAAGAGGAAGCACGGAAGAAGGCCCGGCGCAGGTCGCGCTGAGCCTCCTCCCGTGCCGTGTGCGGCGCGGTGCCGCACACGTGGGCCTAGCGGATGGCCGGAAGCTCGTCGGCCGCCCGCAGGGCGTCGGCCGGAGCCTGGCCGAGGGACTTCGCGGCGACCGGGGCCGGCGCCACCGGAGCGGCGTGCGGAGCGCACGTCACGTCCTGGGCGTCGACCTTCCCCGTGAGCAGGTAGGTGTCCACCCGGGTGTTGACGCAGGGGTTCACCAGGTTGGTGACACCGTGCGAGCCGGCGTTCTGCTCGGTGATCAGTCGCGAGCCGGCGAGGCGCTTGTGCAGGGAGACCCCGCCCTTGTACGGCGTGGCCGCGTCACGCTCGGACTGGACGATCAGGACCGGCGGCAGACCGCGCTTGGGGCCGACGGCGACCTCGATCGGGTTGCTCTGCTTGGACTTCCAGGTCGCGCAGGGCAGGTTCATCCACGCGTTGGACCAGGTCAGGAACGGGTACTTGGCGTGCAGCTTGCTGTTGTCCCGGTCCCACTTGGACCAGCTGGTCGGCCACTTGGCGTCGGCGCACTCGACGGCGGTGTAGACGGCGTTGCCGTTCTCCGAGGCGATGTTGCCCTGGATGTCGCCCATGTCCGGGGCGATGGCATCGATCAGCGCCTGCTCGTCACCGGCCAGGTACGCGCTCCAGGTCTGGGCGACGGGCACCCAGGAGGAGTCGTAGTACGGGGCTCCCTGGAAGAAGCCGATGAGCTCGGCCGGGCCGACGACCCCGCCGAGCGGGTTGGCCTTGGCCTTGGCGCGCAGCTCCAGCCACTTGGCCTCGACCTTGGCGCGGGTGTCGCCGATGTGGAAGACGGCGTCGTTCTTGGCGACCCAGTCCTGCCAGTCGTTCCAGCGGGTCTGGAAGGCGACGTCCTGGCCGAGGTTGGCCTCGTACCAGATGTTGTCGCGGTCCGGGTCGACCACGCTGTCGACGATCATGCGGCGCACGTGGTCCGGGAACAGGGTCGCGTAGACCCCGCCGATGTAGGTGCCGTAGGAGACGCCGAGGAAGTTCAGCTTCTGCTCGCCGAGCGCCGCACGGATGACGTCCAGGTCACGCGCGATGTTCGGCGTGGTCATGAACGGCAGCATCTCGCCGCTGCGCTCCTTGCAGCCGTCCGCGTACTCGGCCGCCAGCTTGCGCTGGGCGCGCTTGTCGGCCTCACTGTCCGGGACGGGGTCGGCCTTGGGCGCCTTGACGTACTCCTGCGGGTCGATGCAGGAGATCGGCGCGGAGTGGCCGACGCCGCGCGGGTCGAAGCCCACGAAGTCGTACGCCTTCGCGGTGTTGACCCACAGCGGGCTCTTGGTCGTGACGCGGCGCGGGAAGCGCATGCCGGAGCCGCCGGGACCGCCGGGGTTGTAGATGAGCGCGCCCTGACGCTCCTCCTTGGTGCCGGTGCTGACGGCGCGGTCGAGCGCGAGGTCGATCGTCTTGCCGAACGGCTTGCTGTAGTCCAGCGGCACCTTCACGTAGCCGCACTGGATGGGCGGGGCGTAGCCCCAGTCGGCCGGACAGTCCTTCCAGTCGATCCCGCTGCGCGCCGCGCGGGCGGCGGCGATCTGCGTGCCGATCGCCTCGGCGATACCGTTGTCACGGCCGGACGGGAAGGTCTGCGAGGCCGACGCGGACGGGGCGAGCAGCAGGCTCGCCGCCAGCGTGCCGGTGATCAGTGTTGCGGCGCTCCCCAGCGCCGCGTTGCGTATCACGTGGTTGTTCCCCCTGCGTCGTCTGCCGCCATGGGCGGCTTGGTTCTTGCGGGTCGGGTTTCGTCGGCGTGCAGGGGGATACTTCCGCCTGACCAGGAGCGGGCGACAGAGCTCGGACCCGTTCTTTGCCAACCCGATATCCGGAAGTGGGTGTACCGCTGAGCGGTGCCTGCTTCGTCCCGGGTTCGGCCTCCCCCGACCTGGCGTCACCAACCGTAGGTGCGGCAGGCCTCGTCGAGCAGTTCGCGCAGCCGCAGGGCGTCCGGGGCCAGGGCCGTGACCAGCACCGCCGGCCCCGCCAGCGGGGTGGCCGACGCGAACTCCCCCAGCATCCGGGCCTCGGGCGGGGTGGCCGCGAACCGCGGGTCCACCACCAGGAGCTGACCGACCGCCCGATGGCCCGCGAGCCCCGCCGGGCCGTCCCAGCCGTCGGGCGCGCCGGGGCCGCAGGCCAGTTCCTGGTCCAGCAGCGGCCGCCCCTCCCGGGTCACGGTGAGGCGGCTGCGCAGCAGGCCCGGGGCCTCTGCGCTGCGGCCCAGTACCTGCTCCTCGCGCAGCACGAGGCGGGCGGTGGGGGCGAGTTCGGCGCGGGTCAGCACCCGCAGGTCGCTGCCGCGCACGCACACGAGCTGCTCCGGCAGCCAGCGCACCGCCGCCCCGGCCGCCAGGGCGAGCCGTACGTCGTACCGCGCGGGCTCACCACGGCGGCCGGGCAGCGCCAGGGTGGCCGCCGCCGAGCGCAGCACCAGCCGGGCGCCGGGACCCGCCTCGGCTTCGACCGTGAGGTGGTCGCCGCCGAGGGGCGCGCTCATGGCGCCGACCAGCATGACCCCGGCCTCGGCTCCCTCGCCCCGGATGCGGCGCAGGGCGAGCGGTCCCTCACCGGCGAGCAGCGGCAGGGCGGTGGAGCCGCGCCCGTCGGCCGCGGCACGGATCCGGGCGGTGGCGCGCAGTCCGGCGGGGCCGCCCGTCGCCGGAGCCGTCGCCGGAGCCGTCGCCGGAGCCGTCGCCGGAGGGCCGGCGGGGGCCGCGCTGATCCCCGTAGGGCTCATGCGGCGGCCCAGGCGGCGATCCGCTCGCGCACCCAGGCCGCCACCGGGGCCACGCCGTCCCCGCCGCGCAGGGACTGGAAGGCGACGGGCAGTGCGCCGCGCTGCTCGGCGGCGTCGCGGGCCATCCGGTCCAGGTCGGAGCCGACGTGGGGGGCGAGGTCGGTCTTGTTGACGACGAGGAGGTCGGCGGTGGTGACGCCGGGGCCGCCCTTGCGCGGGATGTCGTCGCCGCCGGCCACGTCGATGACGAAGATCTGGGCGTCGACCAGGCCCCGGGAGAAGGTGGCGGTGAGGTTGTCGCCACCGGACTCGACGAGGATCAGGTCGAGCGGGCCGCTCTCCCGGAAGGCCTCCTCCAGTTCCTCCACGGCCTCCAGGTTGGCGGAGATGTCGTCGCGGATGGCGGTGTGGGGGCAGGCTCCGGTCTCGACGGCACTGATCCGCTCGGGTGGCAGGACGGCCTCGCGGAGCAGGAACTCAGCGTCCTCGCGGGTGTAGATGTCGTTGGTGACGACGGCCATGGACAGCTCGGCGCGCAGGGTCCGGCAGAGGGCGGCGACGGTGGCGGTCTTGCCGGAGCCGACGGGGCCGCCGAGGCCGATGCGCAGGGCGCGGCGGGTGCCGTCCGGCCGTAGGGGCTCGGCGCTGTGGGTGTGGCGGTGCGGGAAGGTCACGCCGTGGTCGAGGTGCATGGAGTCTCCTTGGGGGTACTCGGGAAGCGGACCGGGCGCGGCCACGGGTGGTGGATCTTGCGGCGGTTTCTGCTCTGGGGGTTTCGGTTTTGGGGTGACTGCTCCGGCGGCGGCCGCTCTGCGGCGGTTCAGGAGGCGAAGAGGCGTACCGGCCAGTCGGCATGGGCCTGCGCCGCGATGTCCAGCAGGGGCGAGGAGGCCGCGGGCAGGGCCCCCGGTCCGTCCAGGCGGGCTCGCAGGGCGCACCGCTGAGCCTCCGCGGCGACGGAGTCGAGCGCGGGGGCGAGCCGGGCCAGGACCCCGCTCGCCTCGAAGGGGTCCAGCCCGAGCAGCCGTACGGTGGCGGTCGCCGGCCCGCTCACGCTCTCGTACGCCGCCACCTGCGCGGCCTCCCGCGCCCCGAGCCCGGCCGCCCTGGCCGTGACTCCGAGCACCACGGGCTGGTGTGCCCCGCGCGGGAACGCCGCGGCCAGCGCGTCGAGTTCGGCGGCGGGCCAGGTGGCCCGGGCGGCCCGCATCAGCTGTCGGCCGAGCCTTCGCCCGGCGGTGCGCAGCGCAGGAACCGGGGTCCGGGCGTCGGCGGCCTCGTCGAGGGCTGCCGGGTCGATCCCGAGGGCGGCGGCCGCGGCGAGGGCGGCCGCGACGAGCCCGGCGGTGTGCAGCCGGCCCCGGCAGAACTCCTCCAGGGTGGCGGCGTCGTGGATCCGGCCCGCTTCGCAGGCGGCTTCGGCCCCGCCGGAGTGCGCGTGGCCTCCGGCAGGGAAGCGTCCGTCGGCGAGGACGAGGAGGGCGGCGATGCTCATCGGCGCGTGCCCATCAGAAGAGGCCCCTTCCATCAGAAGAGGAAATAGCGCTGGGCCATGGGCAGTTCCGTCGCCGGTGCCGGTTCCACCACTTCTCCGTCGATGGTGACGGTGAAGGTGTCGGCGTCGACCTCAACCCTCGGCATGGCGTCGTTGTTGCGCATGTCCGCCTTGGTCACCTTGCGGGTGCTCTCGATCGCGACGAACTCCTTGCCGAGTCCGAGCCGTTCGGGCAGTGCGTCGTCGAGGGCGGCCTGCGAGGTGAAGTTGACCGAGTTGAGGCCGGGCGCCCGCCCGAGGGCCCCGAACATCGGGCGGGGCAGCACCGGCTGCGGGGTGGGGATGGAAGCGTTGGCATCGCCCATCTGCGCGTAGGCGATCTGGCCGCCCTTGATGACGAGTTCGGGCTTGACCCCGAAGAAGGCGGGGTTCCACAGCACCAGGTCGGCGAGTTTGCCGGTCTCCACGGAGCCGATCTCGCGGGCCAGGCCTTGGGCCACGGCGGGGTTGATCGTGTACTTGGCGACGTAGCGGCGGACCCGGTGGTTGTCGGCGGGGCCGTCCCCGGGCAGGAAGCCGCGCCGCTTCTTCATCACGTGGGCGGTCTGCCAGGTGCGCAGGACCACCTCTCCGACCCGGCCCATGGCCTGGGAGTCGGAGGAGATGATCGAGATGGCGCCGAGATCGTGCAGGACGTCCTCGGCGGCGATCGTGGAGGGCCGGATCCGGGACTCGGCGAAGGCGAGGTCCTCGGGTACGGCGGGGTTGAGGTGGTGGCAGACCATCAGCATGTCGAGGTGTTCCTCGACGGTGTTGACGGTGTGCGGCCTGGTCGGGTTGGTGGAGCTGGGCAGGATGTTCGGCTCGGAGACCACGGTGATGATGTCGGGGGCGTGCCCGCCGCCCGCGCCTTCGGTGTGGTACGAGTGGATGGTCCGCCCCGAGATGGCGGCGAGCGTGTCGGCGACGAACCCGGCCTCGTTGAGGGTGTCGGTGTGGATGGCGGCCTGGGCGCCGGTCTCCTCGCAGACGGTGAGGCACGCGTCGATGACGGCGGGGGTGGTTCCCCAGTCCTCGTGCAGCTTGAAGCCGAGTGCTCCGCCGCGCAGTTGGGAGTACATGCCCTCGCGGGACATGGTGTTGCCCTTGCCGAGCAGGCCGATGTTGACGGGGTGCGCCTCCAGCGCGGCGAACATGCGGGCCAGATGCCAGGGTCCGGGGGTGACGGTGGTGGCCTTGGTGCCCTCGGCGGGCCCGGTGCCGCCGCCGACGAGGGTGGTGGTGCCGCAGGCCAGGGCCTCGTCGATGATCGTCGGCGAGATGAAGTGCACGTGGGCGTCGATGGCGCCGGCGGTGACGATCTTCCCGTTGCCCGCGATGATCTCGGTCTCGGGGCCTATGACGAGTGCCGGATCCACCCCGTCCATGGTGTCCGGGTTGCCTGCCTTGCCGATGCCGCAGATCCGGCCGTCGCGGATGCCGAGGTCGGCCTTGACGATGCCCCAGTGGTCGAGGATCACGACGCCGGTGACGACCGTGTCGGCGGCACCCTCGGCCCGGGTGGTGCGGGCCTGGCCCATGGATTCGCGGATGACCTTGCCGCCGCCGAAGACCGCCTCGTCCCCGGCCAGGCCTGGGCCGCCGGCGAGGTCCCGCTCGATCTCCACGAAGAGGTCGGTGTCGGCGAGGCGGATGCGGTCACCGGTGGTGGGCCCGAAGAGGTCGGCGTACACCCGGCGCGATATCTCAGCCATCGAGCGGTCCCCCGGTCTGTCCGCGCAGGCCGGGCACGACGCGCAGCCCGCCCAGCGGTACGAGGTCCACGGCGACCGGGATGCCCGGCTCGAAGCGGACCGCGGTGCCGGCGGCGATGTCGAGCCGCAGCCCGTGGGCGGCGGCCCGGTCGAAGTCGAGGCCGGGGTTGGCTTCCGCGAAGTGGTAGTGCGAGCCGACCTGGACGGGCCGGTCGGCGGCGTTGAGCACGGTGAGACGGGTGACGGTCCGGCCTGCGTTGAGGCGCACCGGCCCGTCCCCGTAGGCGATTTCGCCGGGGATCATGCGGATACCCACTCTCAGACGATCGGGTCGTGGACGGTGACGAGCTTGGTGCCGTCCGGGAAGGTCGCCTCGACCTGGACGTCGTGGATCATCTCGGGTATCCCCTCCATGACCTCGGCGCGGGTGAGCACGGTCCGCCCGGAGGACATCAGTTGGGACACGGTCCGCCCGTCGCGGGCGCCTTCGAGGATGTGCGCGGTGATCAGGGCGATCGCCTCGGGGTGGTTGAGGAGGACGCCGCGCGCCTTGCGCTTCTCGGCCACGTCGGCGGCCACGTGGATGAGCAGTCTCTCCTGCTCGTGGGGGGTCAGTTGCACTCGAATCACCAAGCTTCCAGGACATGACCGGCATCGGGCCGAGCCGACCCTACGGGTCGTCAACGCTGTGTTGACCTGCGCATATCCGAGCCAAGCGTGTCTTGCCCCAACGCAGAGAAAGGCTTTCCGTCCCGACCACCGCAGCTTTGCCGGGTCATGGGTGATCATTGATGGTCGAACGTGGCCGCCACGCTAAGTGCCGTGTTTTTCCGTTGGGTTAACCCACGTTTCGAGCAGGTACCCGGTTCAACTCGGTTGCCCGCCAGGCCTGCTTCCGTATACGCATGGACTCACAGAACACCCAGCGAGGAGTCATATGTTCGTCAACCCCGTCCGACACATCACCTTCGACGCCCACGACCCGTACAAGATCGCCGAGTTCTGGTCTGCGGTCACCGGCTTCCCGATCCACCCCGACGACGTCGAAGGTGACGACGAGATCCTGCTCGAGCCGGGGCAGCCCGGTGTGCCCGGACTGCTGTTCATCCGCGTGCCGGACGCCAAGACCGTCAAGAACCGGGTCCACTTGGACATCCAGCCGCCCACCGGCACGCGGGACGAGACCGTCGAGCGCCTGGTAGGACTCGGCGCGAAGATCGTGGACGACCGGCGCTCGGAGGACGGCGTCCTGGGCTGGGTGGTCCTCGCCGACCCGGAGGGCAACGAGCTGTGCATCGAGCGCAGCGCGGAGGAACGCAACCCCGCTTGAGGTCCGCGCCCCGGCAGGCCGGGGCCCGGTTCAGCAGCCGGTGGCGCTCTTCGCCGGCGTTCCGGCTCCGACGGCCCAGGGCAGGGCGACCCACACGGTCTTGCCGCCGTCCTCGGTCGGACTGACCGAGAGCCGGCCGCCCGCTTCCGCCGTGAGCCAGCGGATGATGACCATCCCCCGGCCGTTGTCCTGCTGGACGGCGGCCGGGAGCCGCTTGGGCCAGCGCGGGTGGCTGTCGGTGACCCCGATGCGGAGCCACTCCTCACGCTCCAGGCGGATGTCCACGGTGAAGGCGGGCGACTGGCCGAAAGTGTGCTGCACGGCGTTGGTGGCGAGCTCCGAGACGATCAGCCGGACGCTGTCGGCTGCATCGGTCCCCTCGGTCAGTCCCCACCCGTCCAGCACCTGCGCGACGTATCGCCGGGCGGTCGCGACCGAGGCGGGATCGCTCGGCAGAGTGACGGATGCTTCCTGGTGATCTGCCATGGCGACGGTCCCTTTCCCACCGGGGCGAATCGCCCCGGATCTGTGCTGGACGCCAGAGTGCCACCCATAGTCCCGTCGTTTCTGCCGATCCCCCAAGATATGCATATATCTGTCGCTCGATGCAGTGAACTCTGCTACGGAAGAGCGTATTTGGACGGCAGACTGGTGCGAGCTGTGCCGGTGGAAGGAGGCGGGTGTGCAGCAGGGTCCCGCGGTGCGCCGACGCAAGCTCGGCGAGGAACTGCGTGCCCTTCGCGACCGGTCCGGACTCACCAGCGGTGAGGCGGCCCGGCTCGTGGGATGGCACCAGTCGAAGATCAGCCGCATCGAGACGGGGCGCAGCGGCGTCAAGGTGGAGGACATCCGGCTGCTGCTCGACGCCTACGGGGACGTCGTGCGTCCACAGCAGCGCGCTCTGCTGGAAGCCCTCTCGGTCTCGGCGGCCGGCCCCGCCCCGGGAGCCGAGACCGGACGCGGCCGCGAATGGTGGCACGACTACCGGGGCCTGTTGCCGCAGGAGTACCGGGACTTCATCAGCCTGGAGGCCGGAGCGCGCTCCGCCCGCACGGTCGAACTCTCCGTGGTGCCCGGGCTGTTGCAGACTCCGGAGTACGCACGCGCGGTGACCCGGGCCGCGCTGGGCGGGCTGCCGGAGCCGAAGGTCGACGCGCTGGTCGACGTACGGCTGGCGCGTCAGTGCGTACTGCGGGCGGATCCGCCGCTGGAGCTGAGCGCCGTGCTGGACGAGGCGGTGCTGCGGCGGAAGATCGGCGGGCCGGGGGTGATGGCGCAGCAGCTGCGGTATCTCGTGGAGGCGTCCCGGCTGCCCCAAGTGCGTTTGCAGGTATTGCCGTTCAGCGTGGGAGGACATCTCGGCCTGACCGGACCGTTCGTTATTTTCTCATTTCCGAACATCGCCGATCTGGATGTGGTGGTACTCGACCATTTGACGAGTAGCCTCTATCTGGAGCGGAAGGAAGACCTAGAGGCGTACAGCGCCGCGTTCCGCACGATCCAGGCGCACGCCCTCCCGCCCCGCGACTCGTCGGATCTGATCAGCGCCCTCGCTGACGACGCGTAAGGAGGCACCCCCGTGTCCGCAACCCCCTTATCCACCGGCGGACTTCTGAACAGCGCGCGATGGCTGCGGAGCAGCCGCAGTACCGGAATGAACAACTGCGTCGAAACGGCCGTCCTCGGCGGCGGCCTGCTGGCCGTCCGCGATTCCAAACGGACGGACGGCCCGGCCGTGCTCGTCACCGGGCCGGCCTGGGAAGGCTTCCTCGTCTGCGTGCGAGCGGACGTGGGCGCCTAGGCACCCGGGGACGGACGGTACGGGCGCACCCGCGCCCGTGGCTCCGTCCAGCGGTCCGTGGCACTAGCGGTCCGCGGCTCCGGCCGGAGCGGTCCTCAGGATCGTCTCCACGGCACGGCCGATCTCGTCCCCCGTGAGATCGGCCCGCGCGGTCAGCCGCAGCCGGGAGATGCCGTCCGGCACCGACGGCGGACGGAAGCACCCCACGGACAGACCTGCCTCGCGGCAGTCGGCGGCCCAGCGCAGTGCCGCCGAAGCCGACGGGGCCCGTACCGACACCACGGCCGCGTCCGGCCGGGCCGCGGTCAGGCCGGACGCGGTGAGCCGCCCGTACAGGTCGGCGGCCACCTGGCGGGCCCGGTCGGCGCGCTCCGGCTCCCGCTGGAGCAGGCGCAGGGCGGCCAGCGCCGCGCCCGTCGCGGCCGGGGCGAGCCCGGTGTCGAAGATGAAGGTCCGGGCCGTGTTGACCAGGTGCCGGATCACCTTGGCCGGGCCGAGCACGGCCCCGCCCTGGCTGCCCAGGGACTTCGAGAGGGTCATGGTCGCGACCACCCCGGGCGCGCCCGCGAGCCCGGCGGCGTGCAGCGCGCCCCGGCCGCCCTCGCCGAGGACGCCGAGCCCGTGCGCGTCGTCCACGAGCAGGGCCGCGCCGGCGGTCCGGCAGACCTCGGCGTAGCCGGCGAGCGGAGCGGCGTCGCCGTCGACCGAGAACACCGAGTCGGTGACCAGCAGCGCCCGGCCCTCGTGGGCGGCGAGCGTCTTCGCGGCCGTGTCGGGGTCGGAGTGCGGAACGACGGCGGTCTCGGCGCGCGAGAGCCGGCAGCCGTCCACGATCGAGGCGTGGTTGCCCGCGTCGGAGACGACCAGCGTGCCCCGGCCGCTGAGCGCGGTGACGGCGGCGAGGTTGGCCGCGTATCCGGAAGAGAGCACGAGCGCGGCCTCGAACCCGCAGAAGGCGGCCAGCTCGCGCTCCAGCTCCGCGTGCAGCTCGGTCGTCCCGGTGACCAGACGCGATCCGGTGGCCCCGGCGCCCCACCGCTCGGCCGCCTCCCGCGCACCCCGGACGGTCTCGGGGTGCCGGGACAGCCCGAGGTAGTCGTTGCTCGCGAGATCGAGGAGCGGCGAGGAGGCCGGGCGCGGACGCAGCGTCCGGACGAGTCCGGCCTGTTCCCGGGCCCGCTCCGCGTCGTCGATCCAGGAGAAGACGTCCACGGGGGCGGGGGTGTTCTGGGGCATCGGCGGTCCTCGCGTTTGTCGGCAGTCCACAGACCTGCCCGACCCTAGCCGCCGTGACTCGAGTGCCAGGTGTGGCGATACACACACTCCGTTCCGGCCATGTTGTTCGATCCCTCCTTGGCCGGGAGTGGTCACGTGGTCCAGGATCGGCGTCATGGACCTGCTGAACACCCTCGTGGACAAGGGGCTGCGGCGCGAGCTGCCGACCCGCGAAGAGGCACTCGCCGTGCTGGCGACCTCTGACGACGAACTGCTCGACGTGGTGGCCGCGGCCGGCAAGGTGCGCCGCCAGTGGTTCGGGCGTCGGGTCAAGCTGAACTACCTGGTCAACCTGAAATCGGGGCTCTGTCCCGAGGACTGCTCGTACTGCTCCCAGCGGCTGGGGTCGAAGGCCGAGATCCTCAAGTACACGTGGCTGAAACCCGAAGAGGCCTCCCAGGCCGCGGCCGCCGGCGTCGCCGGCGGGGCGAAGCGGGTCTGCCTGGTGGCGAGCGGGCGCGGTCCGACGGACCGGGACGTGGACCGCGTCGGCAAGACCATCGAGGCCATCAAGGAGCAGAACGAGGGCGTCGAGGTGTGCGCCTGCCTCGGCCTGCTGTCGGACGGCCAGGCGGAGCGCCTCAAGGACGCGGGCGCGGACGCCTACAACCACAACCTCAACACCTCCGAGGCCACGTACGGCCAGATCACCAAGACCCACACCTACGCGGACCGGGTCGACACGGTGCAGAAGGCGCACGCCGCCGGCCTGTCGGCCTGCTCCGGCCTGATCGCGGGCATGGGCGAGAGCGACGAGGACCTCGTCGACGTCGTCTACTCGCTGCGCGAGCTGGACCCCGACTCGGTGCCGGTCAACTTCCTGATCCCCTTCGAGGGCACCCCGCTGGCCGAGGAGTGGAACCTCACCCCGCAGCGCGCCCTGCGCATCCTCGCGATGGTCCGCTTCGTCTGCCCCGACGTCGAGGTCCGCCTCGCGGGCGGCCGCGAGGTGCACCTGCGCACCATGCAGCCCCTCGCCCTGCACCTGGTCAACTCCATCTTCCTGGGCGACTACCTGACCAGCGAGGGCCAGGCCGGACAGGCCGACCTCGACATGATCGCGGACGCCGGTTTCGAGGTGGAGGGCGCCGGTACGTCGACCCTCCCCGCGCACCGCTCCGAGGTCGGGGCGGCCACCGGGGGCTGCGGCTCCCAGGGCGGCGGCGCCTCGGTCTGCGGATCCTCCGATCCGGCGGACCAGGCCGGCTGCGGCTCGGCGTGCGGCGGCTGCTCGGGGCACGCCGAGCACGAGGCCCCCGTACCGGCCCAGGCGGAGGCGGGCGACGTCCGGCCCGGACTGGTGGCCGTGCGCCGCCGCGGCGCGGGAACGGATCTCGCCCCCAATGCCTGATCAGCGCCACTCGCCCGACGTGCTGCCGGCCGCCGAACTGCTCGCGCTGGACCGGCAGCACGTCTGGCACCCCTACGGACCGATGCCCGGGCGGCAGGATCCGCTGGTCGTCGCGTCCGCCTCGGGGGTCCGGCTGCGGCTCGCCGAGCCTTCCGAGGGCCAGGACGAGCTGGTCGACGGCATGTCCTCGTGGTGGTCGGCGATCCACGGGTACAACCACCCCGCCCTCAACGAGGCGGTGACCGGCCAGCTCGGCCGCATGGCGCACGTGATGTTCGGCGGGCTCACCCACGAGCCCGCCGTCCGGCTCGCCGCGAAGCTCGTCGAGATCACCCCGGCCGGCCTGGAACACGTCTTCCTCGCCGACTCGGGCTCGGTCTCGGTCGAGGTCGCGGTCAAGATGTGCCTCCAGTACTGGCGGTCGGTCGGCCGCCCCGCGAAGACCCGCCTGCTCACCTGGCGCGGCGGCTACCACGGGGACACCTGGCAGCCGATGGCCGTCTGCGACCCCGAGGGCGGCATGCACGAGCTGTGGTCGGGCGTCCTGCCGCGCCAGCTCTTCGCGGACGCCCCGCCGAGCGGGTTCGGCGCACCGGTCGACCCCGCCTACGTCGCCCACCTGCGCTCCCTGGTCGAGGCGCACGCGGACGAGCTGGCAGCGGTCATCGTGGAACCGGTGGTCCAGGGCGCGGGGGGCATGCGCTTCCACAACCCGGGCTACCTCCGCGTCCTGCGCGAGCTGTGCGACGAGTTCGGCGTCCTGCTGATCCTCGACGAGATCGCCACCGGCTTCGGCCGCACGGGCGCGCTGTTCGCGGCGGACCACGCGGGGATCACCCCGGACGTGATGTGCCTGGGCAAGTCGCTGACCGGCGGGTACCTCACCCTCTCGGCCACCCTCTGCACGGCGCGGGTGGCGGACGGCATCTCCCGGGGCGAAGTCCCCGTCCTGGCCCACGGACCGACCTTCATGGGCAACCCGCTCGCCACGGCGGTGGCGCTGGCCTCGATCGACCTGCTCCTCGGCCAGGATTGGCAGCGCGAGGTCAAGCGCATAGAGGCGGGCCTCCTCGAAGGCCTGACCCCGGCGGCCTCCCTGCCCGGGGTCAAGGACGTCCGCGTCCTGGGCGCGATCGGCGTGATCCAGCTCGATCACCAAGTCGACATGTCGAGCGCCACCCGGGCGGCGGTCCGGGAAGGCGTCTGGCTGCGCCCGTTCCGGGACCTGATCTACACGATGCCGCCGTTCGTCACCGGCGACGGCGACCTTGCCCGCATCTGCCGCGGCGTCGTCGCGGCCGCGAAGGAGGCCTGACGTGCCCGCCCCCTCGGTACTCGTCATCTCGGGCACGGGCACGGAGATCGGCAAGACGGTCGTGACCTCGGCCGTCGCGGCGGCGGCGCTCGCCGCCGGCCGCTCGGTGGCCGTCCTCAAGCCGGCCCAGACGGGGGTCGGCCCGGACGAGCCCGGGGACGCCGCGGAAGCCGTCCGGCTGGCCGGCTCCGCCGTCACCGCGGTGGAACTGGCCCGCTACCCCGAGCCGTTGGCCCCGGACACGGCAGCCCGCCGCGCGGGCCTGGCGACGCTCTCCCCCGCGCGGATCGCGGAAGCCGCGCAGCGCCTCGCCCGCTCCCACGACCTGGTCCTGGTCGAGGGTGCGGGGGGTCTGCTGGTCCGCTTCGACGAGGCCGGCAACACCCTGGCCGACGCCGCCCGGCTCCTCGGCGCTCCGACCCTGATCGTGGCGCCGGCGGGTCTGGGCACGCTGAACTCCACGGCCCTGACCGCGGAAGCCCTCCGGGCCCGGGAGCTCGACGCTCTCGGCGTGGTGATCGGCAGCTGGCCCGCCGACCCCGGCCTGGCGGCCCGGTGCAACCTGGCCGACCTGCCCTCGGTCTCCGCCCTCCCCCTCCTGGGCGCGATCCCCTCGGGCGCGGGCTCGTGGGACCCGGCCGCCTTCCGCGCGGCGGCCCCCTCCTGGCTGGCCGCGCCCCTGGCGGGCACCTGGTCCGCCGGCTCCTTCCTGACCAGCTGGCCGGCGTAGGCGGGGCCGGGGGGCGGGGTCACCCGTCCAGCGGCTTGACCCAGCGTGTCCAGTGGTCCTCGGGGTGGTAGCCGGCGGCCTCCCACGCCCGCTGCCCGCGCTCGTTCCGGTTGAGCACCATCGCGTCGGAGCGCCGCCCGCCGAGCGCCGCGAACCGCTCCTCGGCGGCGGCCAGCAGCATCGACCCGATCCCCTGGCGGCGGTGGTCCGGGTGCACCGCGAGCCGGTACAGGTGGCACCGCCAGCCGTCGAACCCGGCTATGACCGTGCCCACCAGTTCGCCGCCCCGGCGGGCGAGCAGCAGCGCCTGCGGGTCGCGGGCGTGGAGGCGCTCGACGCCGTCGAGGTCGTCACTGATACTCGTGCCCTCGGCGGCCGCCTTCCAGAAGTCGAGGACGGTGGCGAGGTCGGCCGCCGCGGCGGGTTCGATACGAAGATCGTTCATGGGCGGATCCCATCACGCACGGTTCGCTCCGCCAAAAGGATGATCCGATCCCTTTGCCCTTCCTTTACCATGTAGCCAACGGTTCACCTCGAAACGAAAGGTGTGAGCGTCCGCCCATGGGCGAGCCTCCCAGCCCCCTTCATTCCGGTACGCGACATCGCGCGACACGCCTCCTCCTGGCCGATCATGGGACGGAGGTGACCGACCGATGACCGAAGTGCTCCTGCTTCTCCTGGCCCTGCTGCTCTGTGTCGTCTGCGGAATCTTCGTCGCGGCCGAGTTCTCGCTGACCACCATCGAGCGCAGCGAGCTGGAGCGGGCCGTCGAGCGCGGCGAGCGCGGCGCCGACAGCGCCATGGCCGCCGTCCGCAGCCTGACCTTCCAGCTGTCCGGCGCCCAGCTGGGCATCACCGTGACCGGCCTGGTCATCGGCATGATCTCCAAGCCCTCGATCGCCGCCCTGCTCAAGGGCCCCTTCAAGGCCATGGGACTGTCCGCCGGCGCCGCGTCCTCCACCGCCCTCGTCCTCGGCACCGTGCTGTCGACCGTCGTCCTGATGGTCGTCGGCGAGCTCGTGCCCAAGAACTGGGCGATCTCCTCACCGCTGGCCGTCGCCAAGCGCGTCGCCACGACGCAGCGGGTCTTCAGCCGCTCCTTCAAGCCCCTGATCAGCCATCTGAACACCACGGCGAACCACATGGTCCGCCGGTTCGGCCTGGAACCCACCGAGGAGCTCGCCTCCGCGCGCACCCCGCAGGAGCTGGTGGCCCTCGCCCGGCACTCCGCGAGGGCGGGCGCCCTGGAGAAGGACACCGCCGAGCTGTTCGTGCGGACCTTGAACCTCGCCGACCTGACCGCGGAGAACGTCATGACCCCGCGCGTCCAGGTCACCGCCCTCGACGTGCAGACCACCGCCGAGGACGTGGCCAACGCGACGCTCGCCACGGGCCTGTCCCGCTTCCCCGTCTACCGGGGCAGCCTCGACACCGTCGTCGGCACCGTCCACATCAAGGACGTACTGGCGCTGCCCGCCGAGGAGCGGCACCGCCACCCGGTGTCGCAGCTGCTGCGCGAACCGCTCCTCGTACCGGAGTCGCTCACCGTGGACCGGCTGCTGGACCGGCTGTCCGGCAAGCAGACGATGGCCGTCGTCATCGACGAGTACGGCGGCACGGCCGGTGTGGCCACGCTGGAGGACATCGTCGAGGAGGTCGTCGGCGAGGTCCGCGACGAGCACGACCCGCACGAGACCCCCGATCTGGCCTCGGCCGGGGAGGACGCCTCCGGGCGCGCGCTGTACTCCGCGGACGGCTCCGCGCGCACCGACCAGCTCCAGCGGATCGGACTGCGCGTGCCCGACGGCCCGTACGAGACCCTGGCCGGACTGATAGCGACCCAACTGGGGCGGATCCCGGTGGTCGGCGACAGCCTGGACCTCGACGGCTGGCGTCTGGACGTGGTGGACGCGAGTGGGCGGCGGGCCGCGCGGGTGCTGCTGCACGTGCCGGTCGAGCCCACCGGTGGCCATGGTGCGGAGGAGACCCGATGACCGTCGTCCAGTTGCTGATCGGCCTGGCGACCCTGGTCGTCAACGCCTTCTTCGTCGGCGCGGAGTTCGCGCTGATCTCGGTCCGGCGCAGCCAGATCGAACCGTATGCCGAGAGCGGCGACCGCAGGGCGCGCGCCGTGCTGTGGGGCCTGGAACACGTGTCGGCGCTGATGGCGGCGGCCCAGCTGGGCATCACGCTGTGCACCCTGGTGCTGGGTGTGGTGGCCGAGCCGGCCATCGCGCACCTGCTGACCCCCGCCTTCGACTTCTTCGGGGTGCCGGGCGGGCTGACGCACGCGATCTCCTTCGTGGTGGCGCTGGCGCTGGCCACGTACCTGCACATGCTCTTCGGCGAGATGCTGCCGAAGAACGTGGCGCTGGCCGAACCCGTGCGGACCGCGCTGCTGCTGGGCCCGCCGCTGGTGACCCTGACGCGGGCGCTGAGGCCGGTGATCTTCGCGATCAACGCCTTCGCCAGCGCCCTGCTGCGGCTGCTGCGGGTGGAGGTCAGGGACGAGGTCGGGGCGACCTTCTCGGACGACGAGCTGGCCCGGATCGTCAAGGACTCCAGTGACGCGGGGCTCATCGACGACCGGGCGAGCGAGCGGCTGCACGACGCCCTGGAGCTGGGGCGGCGGCCGGTGACCGATGTGGTGCTGCCGGCGGACCGGGTCGTTCCGGCCCGGGAGGGCATCACGCCGGCCGGGCTCGAGCAGCTGTCGGCGGCGTCGGGGTACTCCCGTTTCCCGGTGATCGACGCACAGCACCGGATCCTGGGATACCTGCACGTCAAGGACGCCCTGGACGTGGCGGAGCGGGACGAGCCGTTCCCGGTCTCCGCGCTGCGGCCGATCGCCCAGGTGCGGGCGGAGACCCCGCTGGACGACGTGCTGACCGCGATGCGGCGCAGCCGTACGCACCTGGCGGCGGTACTCGGCCCCGACGGCGCCATGACGGGTCTGGTCACGATGGAGGACGTTCTGCGGGAGCTGTTCGGCAGGCCGGCCTCGGCATAGGCCATGTCGTCGAAGCGGAGCCGGTAAGGCCCGCGGCGGGCGCTGCGGGCCAGGCACCACTTCGACGACAGGGCCCAAGTCCGGCCTGCGTCTCCCCGGTACGCCGGTCCCGCCTGCGGGGCAGGCGTACCGCGCGGTAGCATCGCTCCCGCCATGGAGATGAATGCGTCTTACACCAGTTTCGTCGCGGTCGGCGACTCCTTCACCGAGGGCATGTCGGACCTGCTCCCGGACGGCTCCTACCGGGGCTGGGCCGATCTGCTGGCCGACCGCCTGGCCGCGCGCGAGCCCGGCTTCCGCTACGCGAACCTCGCGGTCCGCGGCAAGCTCATCGGGCAGATCGCCGAGGAGCAGGCGCCGGCGGCCGCCGCGATGGGCGCCGACGTGGTGACTCTGGTCGGCGGGCTGAACGACGCCCTGCGGCCCAAGGTCGACATGGGCCGGGTCCGCGGACACCTGGAGGAGGCCGTCGGCCTGTTGGCTCCCGCCTGCGGGACGCTGGTCCTGATGCGCTCCCCGGGGCGCGACGGGCCCGTGATGGATCGTTTCCGCCCGCGCATGGAGGAGGTCTTCGTCATCGTCGAGGAGCTCGCCGCGCGGCACGGCGCCGTCGTGGTGGACCTGTACGGGGCCTCCGTGCTCGCCGATCCCCGGATGTGGGACGTGGACCGGCTGCACCTGACGGCGGAGGGCCACCGCAGGGTCGCGGAGGCCGTCTGGCAGGCGCTGGGCCTGCCGGCCGAGGAGGACTGGCGCGCCGAGCTGCCCGCGGCCGTCCCGCCGGGCTGGGCCGTGCGCCGGGCGCAGGACCTCAGCTTCGCGCGACAGCACCTGCTGCCGTGGGTCGGCCGCCGCCTGACGGGCCGCTCCAGCGGGGACGGCCTCCCGTCCAAGCGCCCGGAGCTGCTGCCGTACGGGGCCGCGGCCGGCGAGCGGCTCCCGTAGGCCTCCCGGGGCCCGGCGCTCCCCCGCCGGCTCTCGTAGCAAGCCACAATCCC
This sequence comes from Streptomyces sp. ISL-43, assembly GCF_018614195.1. GTDB lineage: Bacteria > Actinomycetota > Actinomycetes > Streptomycetales > Streptomycetaceae > Streptomyces. The sequence continues at coordinate 51,398 of NZ_JAGGOT010000052.1, read as the reverse complement.
GGGTGGGGCCCCTACCTGCGTAAACACACAGCGGCGGCCCAAGTAGAATCCCTCCACTGTTCTACGCCACAAGCTGTTTTGCCTGATCAGAGACTTAGGGAGAGATCTCAGGGAGATCATCTCTCACAATTTCTCACGCTAGGGCTGTGAGTTCACCTCCGTAGAAGACGTCCAGGGCATCCGCGGCCGCTCGCATGTCCTCGGCTTCGATGGACACGTACTTACGCTTCGTGAGCGCCGCATTGGTATGGCCGGCCCACGCGGCGAGGATGACGTCCGGGACGCCGCTCAGCGCGATGGCCTTCAAGGTCGAGTGGCGGGCGTCGTACAGCCGGACCCTCCGCAGGCCCGCAGCTTCCATCAGCCCGTAGGCGTACTCCCGGAACTGGCGGGTGTTCAGCGGGATCCCGAGTTCGTTGACGGCGACGTACCCCGTGTCGGTGTACCCGTCGCCCGCGGCTTCCTTCTCCTCATCCTGCCGGGCCCGGAGCGCCTTGAGGGCCGCCCAGGGCCACCGAGGCAGGGGCAAGGCCCGCTCGCCGGCCGCGGTCTTGGTGTCCTTCTCCAGCACCGTGTGGTTGCCCATCATCGTGCGGGTCTGAGTGATGCTGAGGAGCCCCGCCTCCAGGTCGATGTCCGCCCACTTCATGCCGCAGACCTCGGCCGGCCGGAGGCCCATCAGGGACAGCAGCAGCGGAGCGAACAACCGCTCCTCCAGGGTGCCCTGGAGGAACGCCTGCACCTCGTCCACGCTCCAGGGCTTGGCCCGGGTGCGCTCCCGCTTGTCGGTCTTCTTGTCCGCGAGCGAGGGCCGCACCTCGGAGGCGACGTTCACGCCGACCATCCGGCGGACCACGGCACGGCCGAGGGCCTCACGGAGACGGGTCAGGATCCCCTCGACCGTCGACACGGCAAGGCGGGTACCGGGCTGGCCGCCCTTGCGCCGGCCCGTGGCGATGACCTCGTCGACGAAGTCGCGTACGTGGTCCTCGGTGAGTTCCTGGAGACGGATGCCGCCGAGCCGGTCGTAGACGTGGATCAGGGCGAGCCGGTACGTGCGGATCGTCGTCTCCTCGACGTCGCGCCGCTTGTACTCCAGCCACTGGTCCAGCCACTCAGTAAGGGTGATTTTGTTCGGGGCGATGAACGTGCCGGACGCCCGTTCCGCCTGGACCCGGGCCCGCTCGTTCTTAACCTCGGTGATGGTGTCCCGGGTGATGGTGAGCTGAATACGCTTGCCGGTCTCGTCGTGGCCGGCGTCGACCACGGTCCGGTACCGAGTCTTCCCGCTCTGTAGGACGACCTTCTTGATCTCAGCCATGACTCCCCCTCCCAGGCTCCCCGTGGCCTACTTGCCGTCGGCGTCCAGCCGTTCCATCTCGGAAGTCAGTGCGGCCGCCTCTGCCTCCGTCATGAGCTGGGCCACCTTCGCCGCGTACACAAGGCCCACCTCCAGGCCAGCAAGTGCCGCGCCAGCCTTGGCGTGCTGCTCGCGCATCTTGACGACAGCGGCCCCCAGTTCCTGCACATCAGCCTTGATCATCAGCTGCGCCGAATTCGAGGCGTCAAGTTCATGCAGGATGCGCTCCCGGTAGGCGTCCGCCCCGATCTCCGCCCCCTCCCCCAGCTGCACGCGCCCCTCACTACGCCAGTCTGCGAGGAAGAAGAGTTCGGGCACCGAGACGTCCAGGGTCAGCGACAGACCCAGCAAGTCAGCGGCGGTGAACGAACGTCGCCCCTGCTCGGCCGCGGATACAGCCTGCCGGCTCCAGCTTCGGCCGATGTGCTGGCCCAGCGCCGCCCCGAGATCGGTCTGAGACAGGCCGCACTGCTCGCGGATGCGACGCATATTGCCGCCGATCACCTTCTCGATCTGCACCGGGTGTCTCCTCCTATTGATGGTAGGCACAGCATGACATGACTCTGGACCGGCAGGCAACACTTGACATGCGGACGGACGGGGGTGGAAGCTGTGGACAGACAGGGAACGCCAGACCTTCCAGTCACTGGAGGAAGCTATGCCCGCTGCCGCTCTGGTGGTGGCCCCCACCCTTGATGAGGTTCGCGCTTGGCCGGCCACGGTGGACGTGGCCCGGGCCGCTCGTGCCCTCGGGATCTCTCGCAGCATGCTCTACGCCCTGATCCAGCGGAACGAAGCGCCCGTACGGGTCCTCGACTTCGGATCTAAGCGGGTCGTTACGGCCTCGCTGGTGCGGCTGCTCGAAGCCGCATGAAAGCGGCCCCCAGCAGGGGCGCGGTGTTGACGCACCACGTGATCCCGCGCTGAGGGCCTATCCAATCCCGTACACGCCGAAGCCCCGAGGCCCCCGCTTGGACACGGACCCCGAGGCTTCAACACAGAACGGATGGCACCACTATGACACGCACCTCCACCACCGCGCTCGCCACTGTCACGGAGCCGACCGGCAAGACCCTTCCCCTCCTCGCGGACCTTCCGCCGGCGTCCCCGACCCTGACCGCCCGCGCCGTCCGCGTCCTGGACGGCCTCGAAAAGGCCAAGGAAGGCCAGGACGAGAACTACCGGTCCTTCCTCGACACCGTGGCCCGCGAGATCCGCAAGGCCGGAGACTCCCCCGCCGTCCTCGCCGACGTCCTCGCCATCCTCGAAAAGATGAAGACGCCCACGGCCCCGAAGACGCCGTGTGACGTGCACAGCTGGTGCGTCGAGACCGGCCGCCACGACGAGCACATGAGCGCCTGCACCTCGGCGACCTGCACGGACGTCTACGGCCGCGAAGTCCTGCCCGTCAACGTCATCGACTGGGGCAACGGCGTGAAGATCGGCCTCCTGGACGAGGACCTCACCCCAGCCGAAGCCCGCGGCCGGATCGCCGAGCTGCGGGCCCACCTCGACGCCGTCGAGGCCCTGGTGGCCGCCGCCGAGGCCGGTCGGTGACGACGACCCGCACGACCGATCGCCCCGCCGCAGATGTGGCGGGGCCCTCGGGCGTGCCCGGCGGCGCCTGGCCCCCGGCCCCGTACACCGAAGAGTTCTTGATCCGCGCCCGCGCCGAACGCGCCCGCCGCGAACTCACCCTCGGATCGATCCGAGCCTCACTCGAAGACCAGCCCTCCGCCCGCGCCGTACGCACGGCCGCCCGGAACTGGGCCGCGGATGTCCTCGCCCTAGCAGAGGAGATCGCGACGGAGAAGACGGAGCAGCACGTTGACCACGCACGCCATTGACCCGCAGGCCGTAGCCGAGACGCCCCTCGCGGGCGCGCTCTGGCTCGCGCAGCGGCAGTTCAAGGTGTTCGCGGCCGACCACCCGGGCGCCGAGCGCTGCGCGGGCATCGGCCAAGGCCACAACCCGGCCACCTGCACCGACCGAGGGAAGCACCCGGCCGAACCGTTCACGAAGACGCCGCTCCGCGACGAGCAGGAGGTGCGCCGGCTGTTCTCCGGGCCGCCCCGCAACGTCGGTGTCTACGTTGGCGGGTGCTCCGGCCCGAACGGCGAGCAGCTGCTCGTCATGGACAGCGATCGCCCCGGGGCGCTGGAGGACACCGCCAAAGGCCTCGGGTACGAGCACACGCCCACCATGCGGGTACACACTGCGAAAGGCCACCACGACTACTACTGGGCCCCGGCCGAGGCCAAGCTCGGCAACGGACTCGGCGCCCTGAAAGGCAAGTTCGACGGGGACGTCCGTGCCGGGAACGCTTACGTGATCGCCCTCGGCTCCGTCCACGCGACGGGCGTCGTCTACACCCTGGAGAACCCCGATCAGCCGCCCGTTGCGGCGCCCGCGTGGCTCCTCGAAGCGCTCCAAGCGCGCGCCTCCGCCCCGGCCGGGCCCACGACGGACATCGTCATCCCGGCCGACCGGCACGACGTCTACACGCGCAAGGTCGTGCAGGCGGAGTGCGACGCGATCACCCGGGCCGCCAACGGCGAGCAGAACACCGCGATCAACACGGCCGCGTTCAGCCTCGGCACCCTCGTCGGCGCCGGAGCCCTCACCGAGGGCGAGGCCCGCGAGGACCTCCTCGCCGCAGCCCGAGCGGGCAACCACCCCGAAGGCCGCGCGCTCGCCACCATCGAATCCGGGCTCCGCGCCGGCATGGCACAGCCCCGCCAGCCGTGGCCGCCTGTGGCCCGCGCGGACGCCCGGAACGACTTCACCGGGCTGCTCGTACCCGAGCCCCGCGACGAGACGCCGCCGCAGCACGACCGGACGCGGACCTCCTTCACTCTCAGGGAGCCGGAGCCCGAGCCCGCCGAGGAACCCCCGGGCGCCGCGGTCACGTCCTTCAAGCGCGGTGGCGCGTTCTTCCACGACGTCCCGGCCACCCCGCCGGCCGTGTGGGGTGCAGGTGGAGACGTTCTGTGGGCCGAGGGCGAGGCCCTGCTCATCGCCGCGCCGCAGGGCGTCGGCAAGACGACGCTCGCGCACCAGCTCATCCGGGCCCGCCTGGGGCTCCAACAGAACGTGTTGGGGTTCCCCGTAGCACCGGGCAAGGTCGTGCTGCTGCTGGCCATGGACAGGCCGTCACAGACCCGCCGGGCGGGCGCGCGCATCTTCGGCCGTGACGATCCTGCGTACCTGAACGACCACCTCGTCGTCTGGGAAGGGCCGCCGCCCTTCGACCTCGCGAAGCGCCCGGAGATCCTGGCCGCGATGTGCGAGAAGGCCAAGGCCGACACCGTGGTCATCGACAGCATCAAGGACGCCGCGATCGGCCTCTCCGACGACGCCGTCGGCGCCGGCTACAACCGGGCCCGACAGAAGGCCTTGGCCGAGGGCGTACAGGTCCTGGAGAACCACCACGTCATCAAGCGCGGCCCCAACGGCGCCGCCCCCAACACCATGGCCGACATCTACGGATCCACCTGGATCACCTCGGGTGCCGGATCCGTGGTCCTCCTCTGGGGCGAGGCAGGCGACCCGCTCGTCTCCTTCCGCCACCTCAAGCAGCCGATGGACGAGGTGGGCCCGTTCCACCTCGTCCACGACCACGAGGCCGGCACGACGGACGTCCAGCACGCGGCGGACCTCCTCGACATGGCGCGGCGCGGCGGCGTTCACGGGGTCACCGCGATGGCCGCAGCCGAGGCCATCTTCGAGACGAAGAAGGTCACCCCGGCGCAGCGCGAGAAGGCCCGCCGAAAGCTCGACAAGCTCACCCGCTCCGGGCACCTGACACGAGTCGACTCCCAGACCGCAGGCGAGCCCGCCCGCTATTACCTCGGTCGCGCGGACCTCGCCTGACCCCTCACGCAGGGCCTCACGCACCCCGATTCGCGTGACCCCTCACGCGCCCCTCACACAGCCTCACGCCGAGAGGAGATTCCCAGCTCAGAGCCTCACGCGGACCCTCACGCACCTCACACGCCCAACCCTCACGAATCCCACCCCCCTTAGAGGGGGGGGAGACGTGAGACCCAGACCGGAGGACCTCATGCCCATCGCTCACAGCACGTTCGTCGCAGGCGACAAACACCTCATCGCCCGCATGGTCAGCAACTACCAATGCGGCCACTGCACCGGCGAAGTCACCCACCTCGCAACCAACGGCAACGACCTGCACGCCGGCATCGAACACGACGACGGATGCCCCGTACTGGCCGGCACCCTCCCCGCAGCCCCCGACCTTGCTCGGGCCGCCCGCGTGCCGGACACCTTCCGCCGCTGAACCGGTTCCTTGCCCCTCGCGCACAACACCCCCGTACATGTACGAGAGGACCCCGCCGTGCCTAACACCCCCGAAAGACCCGTCCCGTACCCCGGACGGCCCGAGCTGGACCAGGCCAACGCCCGCTTCCGCCGGGCCGCTGCACGCCTCCACAAGGAGGCGGTGAAGCACGACCCCAACCTCATGCCGGCCCTGTCCTCGATCGTCGCCGAGGCCGCCGAGCACCTCGGCCGCCTGGCCGGCGACTTGGAGGCGGCAGAGAGTTCTAGCGCCCGGAACAAGCGCGTGCTCAAGGCCGCCGAGGACAAGATGCGGGCGACGCTCCGCCCGGCCGCCCGTCGTGGCGACGAGCGGGCCGCCCGCCTGCTGGCCCGCCTCGACGAGCGGCAGCGGCGCCGCGAGCAGCAGGGGCAGAACGGTGACGACGCAGCCTGAGGGGTTCGGCCGCCTCGTCCGCCCCGACGGCGCGGTCCTGGTGCCCGCCGCAGTGGCCGGTGAAGTCCTCCGGGCCCTCGTGCGAGACCTGACCGCCCGTGTACGGGCCGACGGGGGCGAGGTCTCCCCGGCCGTCCGTCGCCTGCTGTACGCCCTGCACGCGGCCGACGAGCAGCACCAGCAGGCCAGTTCCGCCGCCGGAACCCCTGCCGTCGCTCCTGCCACGGTGGAACTAACCGCGCAGCAGGCCGCCGCACTCCTGGAGTGCAGCCCCGAGTACGCGCGGCGCCTGGCCCGGTCGGGCCGGCTGCGGGCCCGCCGCGCCGGCCCGGTCTGGCTCGTAGACGCGGCCTCGCTGGAGGCCTACAGGAAAGGGGACGCGGCATGAAGAAGGTGACAGCACCCGCCGGGGCCGTCGTGCACGGCCCGCACGCCATCACCTCACCCGCACCGGTGTGGTTCATCCGTGGCGAGGCCTACGTAGCCGACAACGACCGGCACCTCCCCTACTTCACCTCCGCCGGCTACACCATCGAGGCGGCCCCCGACGGGGCCCCAGGCGCGTACACAACCGCGGTCGCCCGCATGCAGGACATGGAGACCCGCACCTACCCGCGAAGCCAGTCCGTCACTTTGCAGGACGCCGCGCAGCCGGGCGAACCCCTCCGCAACTACTGGCCGTAGGAGGCCGCTGTGACCGTCCAACGCCCCGCATTGCAGGCCGCCGTAGCGGCCGCCCTCGACCAGCAGACCCGCGGCCCGCAGGACTCCAGCCTCGTGGCTGGCATCGACGCCGACGCAAAGCTGTACGGCACCCCCGCATGGGACGCCCTCCCCGAATCCCGTAGGGCCATCGTGGCCCAACGCGTTCTCAACGCCGCCCGCGCGGGCGCAGAACAGGAGCATCGATGACCACCATCGAGGACGCCCTCACCCCCGCCGCCGCACGCGAAGCCGCCGCCGCTGTTCGCCAGGAGCAGGCCGAGGCTCAGGAACTGGTCGAGGCGCTGACTGAGCGTGCGCGGGAGGGAGACTCCAGGGTCACCGCGCAGAAGCTCGCCGAAGCCCAGCAGCTCTCCGACTTTGCGCAGCTGCGTGTCACTGCCGCGCAGCGCAAGCTCACGGCCGCCGAGGAGGCGGACCGTAAGGCGCGGGCGCAGCAATTGGCGGGTCAGGCCCGCGTCATCGCGGAGGACGCAGACCGGGATGCGCTCGTTGACGCCGTTCGTGTCGTCTCTGAGGCCGTTGCCGCGCTGGTGGCCGTTGCTCTGCCCCGCAACGAGCAGATCCGCGGCATCAGCAACGCGATCCGGGACCTCGACTTCGAACTCACCCAAGCCGGCGCGCAGGTTCCGGTGTCCGCGTACGGGCTCAGCCGCAGCGCCGACGGCGTGAGCGTCAGCAGGCCCGATGCGAGTGCCGTGTACCTATCTGCGGCCGAGCTGATCGCCGCTGCTGTACGGCTCGGAACGGGGCTGCGAGACGTCCCGGAGTCGTCGGTGATCGAGGCATTCGGCCACCCAGACGGCACCCTTGGCCGGGTCCTGAAGGCCGCTCCCGCGCTGGCCGCGGAGTGGCGGTTCACCACGGAGCAGTGGGCCCAGATGGACCGCAAGGAACAGGCTCACGCGGTGGCCACACGACGGGCGCCGATTGGCGCGACGTATCACCCGATCGACCCGCAGTCGGCCCTGCACGCTACTGGTGCCGCCTGACCCCTGCCCGCCTCGGAGAGGCGGGCTTTCTCTTCGACTAATGGTTGCCTCAGGCAATCGGTGAGGACCCCGGATGGCGCTGACCATCGGCGAGCTCGTCGCCAACATCAACGCGGACGACAGCGGCATGCGCCGAGGTCTGGCCTCAGCCGAACTCCAGATGCGCGGCTTTCAGCAGGACGCCGAGGGCCGCCTCAGGCGCCTTGACGGGACCTTCGCGGGCCTAGCCGAGCGCATCAGCATGGGGTTCGCCGAGGCGGGGCGTGAGGGCCACCGCTTCCGCCTGAATCTCTCGGGCATCGTGGGCGCCCTCGGAGGCCTCGGCGGTGCGGTGCTCAGCGTCGGGAAGATCGCCGCGATGTTCGGGACCGCTGTGCCGGCCGCCGCGGGCCTCGCCGCCGCGATCGGACAGATCGCCCCGGCGGCCGGTGTCGCAGCGACGGGCATGTTTGCGGTGGTGCTGGCCACGCAGGCGATGAAGCTCGGCATGAAGGGTGTCGGGGACGCCGTCAAGGCCGCCATGGATCCCAGCAACCCGGCCGCGTTCGAGGAGGCCATCAAGAACCTCGCGCCGTCCGCGCAGGCTTTCGCGCGGGTCGTGAAGAGCTTTGCCCCCGCCTTCAAGGAGCTGCAACAGGGCGTGCAGCAGCGTCTGTTCAGCGGCCTGGACGGGGTCCTGAAGGGCATGGGGCAGCACACCCTGCCGGTGCTGCGGGCCGGACTGTTCGACGCTGCGGGCGCCCTGAACCTCATGGGCAAGAACATCGGGAACACTGCGATCGGAATGTCTAAGTCCGGTGTCCTCGGTCAGGCCCTGAAGGGCGCCACGGACGGCCTGACCAATCTGTCACGGATCCCCTCGCAACTCATGCTCGGTTTCACCCAGGTTGGTGCCGCGGCCGCCCCCGCGTTCCGTCGCATCACTGACGCCGCAGGCAACGGCGCGGACAACATCTCCGAGAAGATCTCGAAGGCGTTCGAGTCGGGCGCGATGACCAGGGCCATCGATCAGGCCATCGTCGTCATCAAGCAGATCGGCGAGGTGGCCGGGAACGTCTTCTCCATCCTGGGGAGCGTCTTCAAGGCCGCGCAGGCGTCCGGTGGCGGCATGCTGGGTGTCCTGCGGGACGTGTCGGGCGCCCTGGCCACCGCGTTCGCCAGCCCCGGCGTACAGGCAGGCATGCGGGCCGTCTTCGAGACGATGGCGACGCTCGGGAAGACGCTTGCCCCGCTCCTCGCGCAGGCCCTGCGTGCCATCGCCCCGGTCTTCACCGCGCTGGGCCCGCCCATCCAGCGGATCATCCAGCTCCTCGGCCCGCTACTCGGGCAGATCATCGCGGCACTGGGGCCGGTCCTTGAGGTCGCTGCGCAGGCCGTGGGCTCGTTGCTGGACGCGGTGGCCCCGCTGCTCCCGGTCATCGGGTCGCTCGTGGCGCAGCTCCTGCCCGCACTGACGCCCCTCCTCGGGCTGGTCGCTGGCATCTTCAAGGCGCTGGCCCCGGTGGTGGCCCAACTCGCCGGGATCCTGATGTCGGCGCTGGAGCCGATCCTGGCCGCGCTCATCCCGGTCATCCAGCCCATCGTGGATGCCCTGATGGTGCTCGTACAGGCCGTCATGCCGATCATCTCGGCCCAGATGACCGCGTTCGCACCGCTCATCGCCCAGCTCGCCGGAATGTTCGCTCAGCTCCTCGTAGCACTGGCTCCGGTCATCGCACAGCTGATCATCCTGGTCGCGAACGTCCTGACGAAGATGACGCCCCTGCTCATCACCGTCATGGGCTGGGTGTCCAAGCTCGCCGGCGTCTTCGCGGGCGAACTCGGCAACGTCATCAACACCGTCGTCATGCCCGGGCTCCAAGCCGTCGTGGCCCTGCTCCAGGGCGACTTCTCCGGGGCCTGGGCGGCCGCGAAGCTCATGGTTCAGGGTGCCGTCGACTCGTTCGTCCGGCTGCTCGTCGAACTGCCCGCCCGGGCGGGTGCGGCGCTCGCCAGCCTGGCGCCCGTGCTGTGGGGGCGCATTCAGGAGGCTGGCGGCCGCTTCAACCAGGGCGTGCGGCAGAAGCGCGACGAGGCCATTGCCAGGATCCGGGAAATCCCCTCCCAGGCCGCGGGCGCTCTCGGCGACCTCGGCCACGTCCTGTGGAACTCCGGCGCGTCACTGATCCGCGGCTTCATCGACGGCATCAAGTCGCAGGTGGGCAGGGTGAAAGATGCCGCGTCTGGCGTTGTCTCAGCCGCGCGGAACTTCTTCCCCTTCTCGCCGGCCAAGGAAGGCCCCTTCTCCGGGAAGGGGTGGACGCTCTACTCCGGCCGGGCGCTTGGCGAGGCCTTCGCCAACGGCATCAGCAGTCAGCTGGGGGCAGTTGGCCAGGCCACCGAATCGATGATGCTCGCCGGGGCTATGCCGGGGATGGCCCTCGGCGCCAGCGGCGGAGGCAGGTCCGGGGGTGCGGCTCCCACACGGATCGTCGTCGAGCTGGCTGGCCCGCAGGAGATGCGGGAGCTCATTCGCGGCATCGTCCAGAAGACCGGCGGCACGGTCGAGACCGTATTCGGCTCACGATAGGAGACCCCGATGGAGATCAAGCACGACGGCACCCCGTACACCGCAGCTGTGGTGTGCAGCACCACGGACAACCCCAACGGAGCGTGGACCCTCCACATCGTCGACACGGACGGCACGATGTCCGATGTCCTCATAAGCTGGCCGGTGACCGCCGCTCCGCTTCCGCTGCTGTCCCGCTACGACGCCCTGGCCCTGATCGGCTTCGCATCGATACAGGGCGGCGTGGAGGCCTGGCAGTGGAACGAGCGCGGCGGCGCCGACGGGGGTAGCTACTGGGTCGGAACGACCGCCGTACGGCCGCTGACGGACGACGAGAGGGCCCACGGAGCCGAGGCCGCCCGAATCACGCTGCGCTCCTGAACCGTGCCGCGTTGCGCGCAAAGAAGCGTCTCGGCGGTCGGGCGCACAATCTCGCGCAACCGGCCCCCGCAGCGGTGCCGTTCGTCGCATGCTGGTCTCCCACTCAGCCTGAACGGAGCCCCGCCATGACTCTGCGGTTCATCGGCACCACGTCCGAGTACGGGAACTGCCCCACCCTGTACGAGGTCGTCGAGACCGGCGACATCGTCGTCCAGGGCGACGTCCTGACCGACCCCGAGCACCTCGCGCAGCTGCGCGACGTCGGCGAGCACGAGACGTTCGTCGTCATCCCGCGCGACCTGCTCACCCGCTTCGCCCCGAAGGAGTGACCGTGCCCGGCCTGGTGCCCTTCGAGGACATCGCCCATCTGTTCGCCGAGTTCCAGCACACCGCGTTCCGGCTGGAGACCCGCCGGGGCTACGCCACCGACCGAGCCGGCGCCCGATTCCAGGCGTTCATGCGCGGCGTCGAGCCCGACCCGCAGCCCGAGCACCCCTGGAACGTCAACGTCCGGGAGAAGGTCGAGCAGGGCGCACGGTTCTCCCGCGTCCGGATCATCGACGAGCCACCGACCGACGGACAGCGGTTCCTCATGGCGGCCGCCGCCGCCAACGAAGCCGCAGGGGAGGACATCCGGGTACTGGCTCGGTCCGAGGCCGTGCGGCTGGAGCTGCCCGACTACGACCTGTGGCTGTTCGACTCCCGCACCCTGGTGCGCCTGCACATCGACGAGCAGGACGTCACAACGGGAGTGGAGGTCATCGACGACCCGGCGGAAGTGCTCGCCGCATGCCGGGCCCGAGACCGGGCCTGGCCCCTCGCTGCCCCTACTGCCGAGGCGTGGGCGCAGGTACGTTCGTCCGTGTGAGCACGGACTTTCAGAGCGCCAGGGTGGCCCTCGGCGCGCGCCTTCGGGAGCTGCGCGCCGAGGCCGGCGCGAACGGCAAAGACTTCGCCGCCCTCCTCGGCTGGCAACGCTCGAAGGTGTCCCGGCTGGAGAACGGCAAGCAGACCGCCACCGCCGACGACCTCGCCGCATGGGCAGCCGCGGCCGGAATGCCCGAGCAGGCTGGAGACCTCACGAGCCGCCTGCGGGGCCTCGAATCGCAGCAGCGCTCATGGCGTCGCCAGCTCGCCGCGGGCAACCGGCCCGTACAGGACCGGTACGTCGTCGAGTACCAGCAAACCGCGACGATGCGCGGCTACGAAGCCACCGTGATCCCGGGCCTGTTCCAGACCCCTGACTACGCCCGGCACCTGTTCGCGAAGAATGCCCTGCTGATGCAGTCCCCGCGCGACACCGAGGCCGCAGTTGCCGCCCGCATGCGCCGCCAAGAGGTGCTGTACGAGGCGGGCAGGCTCTTCCGGGTCCTGGTGTGGGAGGGCGCTCTCCACGCGCTCGTGTGCCCGCGCACGGTCATGGCCGGCCAACTCGACCGCCTCGTCGGGCTGATCGGCATGAGCACGGTCGAGCTTGGCATCGTCCCCCTCGGCGCTCCCTTGGAACTGACCCCGAAGCACGGCTTTTGGATCTTCGACGAGGAGCGCGTCATCGTCGAGACGATCAACACTGAGCTGTCCTTCGACTCGCCTGATGACCTCGCCCTGTACGGGCGGGTGTGGGATGGCCTCAATGAGGCAGCTGCGTACGGGCCCCAGGCTCACCGCCTCATCGCCCGCGCGAGGCACCTGATCGCGCCCGTGTGAGCAACCGGCGCCAACCCGCCCGCAGGCTCGCGCAATCCGGCGCAACCGCCAGGACGGGGCTGCAGCTGGCTTCCTAACGTGCTGGTCATGGCGACAGAAGCGAGCGCCGCGAGCGCCACCATCCCCAGCCCGGTCCAGTGGTGCCACTGGCACATGGGCCCTTCAGAGACCGCCCTTCCGATTCAGTTCGGGAGAACGGACTCCGGCCCGCCCGTCCTGCTGTACGCGTGCGCTCCGTGCCGCGAGCAGCGCGACCTGACCCCCCGCTGCACGCTGGCAGAAGCCATGGAGGCCGCTGCCGTACCGTGCCATCGGCGGCCCCTCCCCGCGTCGGTGTCTGAGCTCTCGCACGGTCAGCACCTCGGCCGGGCCTGTGTCGCCTGCGGCCGCCTGCTCACCACCGGCGCAGTCTCGCGCGGCACCATCCGCGGCCGGCAGGGCGTGCACGTCCTCGACGTCGAGGTGTGGTCCTGTCCGAATCCGGAGGACGAGGAATGACCACGACGTCACCGACGTACCCATCCGGCCGCTGGACCGGCCCGCCTCGAGGGTGCCCGAACTGTGGTGAGAAGCCGCTACCTCTTGGCGGCCCGGAGGGCGGTGCGACGGTTCACAAGCCCAGTTGCCATCGCGGCATCGGATGACTCTCGGCCTGTCCGTCACCGCGGCGGCGCGGGGCGGACCGGCCGAGACAACGCGAGGCCCCCGCGACGTGTTCGTAAATCCACGCCGCGGGGGCCTTGTGCACTTTGTTGCAGAACCTCGGGGCCCGTGGCCGCAGAACGGCTTGAACCACCCGCCGCGACAGCGAAGAACGCAGCGAGCACCACCGGCTGCTACCCGGCGTGTGGAGGGCCTGTCATACGTCCGTCGGACGCGACCGCGGGCCCGTCATACGAGGGCACCCGGAACGCCATACACCGAGGTGGAACGCCGTCCGGGTAGAGCCCGGACTCCCACACCCAGGAGTACCCGTGCGCGAGGAACGCGACTGCGTAGCGGACCGCGTCCGACGCCGTCATACCGGTCCGCATGATCGTGGCGAGGTCGTCGGACAGAGTCCCGTCGATCCGGACGGACAGGCTCTTCCCGGCCTTCGGAGGGGTGCTCACCACGCACCTCCCGCACGGAGCGCGGCCAGGCGGACCGCCAGGCGACGGAGCTCGGCCGCCTGCTCGGTCAGGATCACGGCGAGCCCGTCGAGGGCGGCCAGGTCCAGCGTGGCCGCCGGGACGAGGATCTCCACGTAGACGCTCGGCGGCACCGGGTGGCGGCCGAACGGGAACGCGACGAGCTCGGCGGACAGGACGGCCTGCGCGTCGTAGTCAACGATGTGCTCGGGCCCGGTGTGGTGGACGTCGTCTCGGTACTCCACCGGCAGGTTGTCCGGGTGCCCGGTGCACCACACGGGCTCGGGCACGGTGACCGGGCCGTGGTCGAGGGTGTGCACGGTGACCGTGCGGGCCCCGGTCACTGGCCGGCCTTCTTGTCGAGCGCGGCGAGCAGGTCGTGGAGGGCGATCTCCAGGTGCACGGCGGCGCCGAGCATGGCCCGGTTGTCGTAGATGTTCGCGGCCTGCTGCTGGGCGAGGGTGTCGCGGGCCCGGTCGAGGGCGAAGTCCAGCGGGGGAACCCACCGGCCACCGTCGTCCTCCGGGTCGCCCAGGGGGCTGTAGTCGGTCGTCGTCATCGGGCACCGCCCGCGGCGTCGTGGAGCTGCTGCGCGTACTGCTGGCGGGTCAGCCCGGCCTCGACGGCCGGCGCGAAGGCGAGGAGGAGTTCCTCAGCCCGGGCGGCCCGGTCGGTGCCGTGGCCGTGCCGGCGGGTGGCGAAGGTCAGGGCGAGCGCGGTGCGGGTGCCCTCGCGCATCGGGTGCGCGGGGCGCTCGGCGAGGAGTCGTGCGGCGATCTGCTGGAGCAGGACGCGGGTGTCCGCGTCGGGCAGGGCGGTACGGTCATGCATGGGTCTGGACTCCTTGATCAGAAGGATTCGGATCAAGGCCCTGGGTCGGTGTTTGCGTCACCGTCCCGGGGCCGCCCCGTCTCACACACGTCTCACAGACGGTGAGCGTGGGGGTGGATCGCGTACCTCTGATCAGGCAGCTCATGGACGTAGTGGACGCTTCGGGACCAGCACGGATAGCCGGTATGCTCCCTCCACGTGACTGCCAAGCCCCGCATCCCCAATGTCCTGGCCGGCCGCTACGCCTCCGCGGAGCTCGCCGTCCTGTGGTCCCCCGAGTACAAGGTGACGCTGGAGCGGCGGCTGTGGCTCGCCGTGCTCCGCGCTCAGAAGGACCTCGGTATCGAGGTCCCGGACGAGGCCCTCGCCGACTACGAACGCGTCCTGGAGACCGTCGACCTCGCTTCCATCTCGGAGCGCGAGAAGGTCACCCGGCACGACGTGAAGGCCCGCATCGAGGAGTTCAACGCCCTCGCCGGCCACGAGCACGTCCACAAGGGCATGACCTCCCGCGACCTCACCGAGAACGTCGAGCAGCTCCAGATCCGGCTCTCGCTGGAACTGGCCCGCGACCGCACGGTCGCCGTCCTCGCCCGCCTGGGCAAGCTGGCCGGCGAGCACGCCGAGCTGGTCATGGCCGGCCGCTCCCACAACGTCGCCGCGCAGGCGACGACCCTGGGCAAGCGCTTCGCCACGGCCGCCGACGAGCTGCTCGTCGCCTACGGGCGCCTGGAAGACCTGCTGGGCCGCTACCCGCTGCGCGGCATCAAGGGCCCCGTCGGCACCTCGCAGGACATGCTCGACCTGCTGGGCGGCGACACCTCGAAGCTCGCCGACCTCGAGCAGCGGATCGCCGCCCACCTCGGCTTCGGCCAGGCCTTCACCTCCGTCGGCCAGGTCTACCCGCGCTCGCTCGACTACGACGTGGTCACCGCCCTGGTGCAGCTGGCCGCCGCCCCGTCGTCGATCGCCAAGACGATCCGCCTGATGGCCGGCCACGAACTGGTCACCGAGGGCTTCAAGCCCGGTCAGGTCGGCTCCTCCGCGATGCCGCACAAGATGAACACCCGCTCCTGCGAGCGCGTGAACGGCCTGATGGTCATCCTGCGCGGCTACGCGTCGATGACCGGCGAGCTGGCCGGCGACCAGTGGAACGAGGGCGACGTCTCCTGCTCCGTGGTCCGCCGGGTCGCCCTGCCCGACGCGTTCTTCGCGCTCGACGGCCTGATGGAGACGTTCCTGACGGTCCTCGACGAGTTCGGCGCCTTCCCGGCCGTCGTGGCCCGCGAGCTGGACCGCTACCTCCCCTTCCTGGCCACCACGAAGGTCCTCATGGGCGCCGTGCGGGCCGGGGTGGGCCGCGAGGCCGCCCACGAGGTCATCAAGGAGCACGCGGTGGCCTCCGCCCTCGCCATGCGCGAGCAGGGCGCCGAGCGCAACGAGCTGCTCGACAAGCTGGCCGCCGACGAGCGGATGCCGCTGGACCGGGCCCAGCTCGACGCCCTGATGGCCGACAAGCTGTCCTTCACCGGCGCCGCGGGCGACCAGGTCGCCGTGGTGGTCTCGCGCATCGAAGCGATCACCAAGGAGCACCCGGAGGCCGCGGGCTACACCCCGGGGTCGATCCTCTGACTCCCGACGAGCTGAACGCCGCCCGCGACCGCGTCCTCCCGGACGTGGTCGCGGGCGGTCTTCGTGTCCTCTTCTGCGGCATCAACCCGGGTCTCCTCTCCGCCGCGACGGGCCACCACTTCGCCCGCCCCGGCAACCGCTTCTGGCCGGTCCTGCACCTGTCCGGTTTCACCTCTCGCCGCCTGGCCCCGGCGGAGCAGGAGGAGTTGCTGACCTACCGGCTCGGCATCACCAACGTCGTGGCCCGGGCCACCGCCCGCGCCGACGAGCTGAGCGCCGAGGAGTTCCGCGAGGGCGGCCGCATCCTGACCGCCAAGGTCGAACTCCTACGCCCCCAATGGCTGGCCGTGGTAGGAGTCACGGCCTACCGCACCGCCTTCGGCGAGCGGAAGGCCCGGATCGGCCCCCAGGACCGCACCATCGGTGCCACTCGTATCTGGGCACTGCCCAACCCCAGCGGCCTCAACGCCCACTGGACCGCCGAATCCATGTCCCACGAATACGCCCGCCTCCGCGCGGCCGCCGAATGCACCGGGCCGAGCTAAGGGCTGTCCCCTGATCCCCGGCGGGCGCGGGTGACCGTCGCCGCGTGATCATGGAGCCTTCTATGCTCCCTGGATGATCAAGCCGATTGAACTCGTGATATTCGACTGCGACGGGGTGCTGGTCGACAGCGAACGGATCGCCGCCCGTGTCCAGGTCACCCTGGGAGCGGAACTCGGCTGGCCGCTGACCGAGGAGGAGGTCGTCGACCGCTTCATCGGCCGCTCCCATGCCTCCATCCGCGAACAGATCGCCGTCCGGCTCGGCCAGGAGACGGCCGCCCACTGGTCGCGGCGGTTCGAAGAGCTCCACCGGGAGGCCGTGGACGCCGGATTGTCCCCCGTCGAGGGGCTGCCCGAGGCGCTCGACGCGATCGGCCTGCCCACTTGTGTCGCCTCCAGCGGCTCGCACGAGAAGATGCGCCACACCCTCGGCCGCACCGGCCTCTACGAGCGGTTCGAGGGCCGCATCCACAGCGCCACCGAGGTCTCCCGCGGAAAGCCGGCCCCGGACCTGTTCCTGCACGCCGCCCGGCGGATGGGCGTCGACCCCGCCGCTTGTGTGGTCGTCGAGGACAGCAGGCCCGGCGTCCAGGCGGCCCGGGCCGCCGGTATGCGGGCCTTCGGCTACGCCGGCGGGCTCACCCGCGCCGACCAGCTCGAAGGTCCGGGCACCACCGTCTTCCACCACATGCGCGAACTCCCCGCCCTCATCGCCGAGCAGTGACCACCGCTCGCCCGCCGCGGCCGGCCGTACGCACTTCAGGCGGTCCCGGACGGCGCTGCCGCTCGGGCGATCCGGGAGCCCGCGGCGGCGGGCTCGGCGTCAGGCGTCCCGGCGCCGCACCGCCAGCCATCCGCCGGCCACCGCGACCAGTGCCCACAGGGCCAGGACCCCGATACCGGTCCACGGACCGAGGCCGTCCGCCGACTCCATCCGCATGATCATCTGACCCGCGCGGTCGGGCAGGAACCGGGCGACGCCCTCGGAGGCAGCGCCGAGCACGAACGACACCATCAGAACGAGGGGTATGAGCAGGCTCAGGACTGCCGTCGCACTGCGCAGCACAGCGGTCAGCCCCGCGGCCAGCAGGGCCATCAGCGTGAGGTACAGCCCGCATCCGAAGATCGCACGGTAGGTACCCAGGCTCCCCAGCTCCAGCGCGTAAGCGCCCATGAACGCCTGCCCGCCGATGAAGGTGGCCAGGCCGGCGAGCTGGCCGGCCAGGAAGACGAGTCCACCCACCACGGCCATCTTCGACAGGTAGAACCGCGCGCGGCTGGGCACCGCGGTCAACGACGTGCGCAGGGCTCCGTTGTGGAATTCGGAGGACAGCGCCGTCGCGCCGAATGCGAAGGCGGCTATCTGGCCGAAGTTGACTCCGTAGAAGGCCGCGAGGAGCGGATCGTCCCCCATGCTGCCGGCCTCCGCCTCGCCGATCAGCGCGGCCGTCAGCGTCTGGATTCCCGCGGTGGCGACGAACAGGGCTATCAGCGCACCGAAGGTGCCGCGCAGGGACCGTATCTTGATCCATTCCGAGTGCAGGACGGGGACGGTGGGCAGAGCGGTGCTCATGAGGAAGCCTCCTTGTAGGGTGCGTCAGCGGGTGGCGGCGAACTGGGCGTGTTCGGCGGTCAGATCGAGGTAGGCCTGCTCCAGCGAGGCCCGCTCGTCGACCAGTTCCAGCATCGGGATGCCTTCGCGGGCAGCCATGGCACCGAGCTGCTCGGCTTGTATGCCCTCCACGGTCCACCGCCCGCCCTCGGCGGTGACCAGCTCGAGTCCGTCCCGGACGAGGGCCGAGCGGAGCCGGATCGGGTCGGTCGTGCGCAGCCTCACCCTCGGGCTGCTGCGGGCGTCGATGAAGTCCTCCATCGAGGTGTCGGCCAGCAGCCTGCCCTGCCCGAGTACGACGAGGTGGTCGGCGAGGGCGGCGGTTTCGGTCATCAGGTGGCTTGAGACGAGGACCGTACGCCCCTCGGCGGCCAGGGCGCGCATGAGCTCGCGGATCCAGATGATGCCCTCGGGGTCGAGCCCGTTGGTCGGCTCGTCCAGGAGCAGCACACCGGGGTCCGCGAGCAGCGCGGCCGCTATGCCGAGGCGCTGACGCATGCCCAGTGAGAAGGTCTTGATCCGCCGCTTGGCCGCCGCGGCTATCCCCGCCTGCTCCAGGACCGCTTCCACGCGGCTCATCGGGATGCGGTTGGCCGCCGCGAGGAAGCACAGGTGGTCCCTGGCCGTACGGCCACCGTGCGCCGACTGCGCGTCGAGCAGGGCGCCCACCTGGTGGAGGGGGTCGGGAAGTTCGGTGAACCGCCGGCCACCGATGGTGGCGGTCCCGGAGGTGATCCGGTCCAGCCCCAGCAGCAGCCGCATCGTGGTGGACTTCCCGGCGCCGTTGGGCCCGAGGAAACCGGTGACGCGGCCGGGCATGACATCGAAGGTGAGGTGGTCCACGGCCCGGGTACGGCCGAACTCCTTGGTCAGTTCTCGGATCTCGATGCTGTTCATGCCTCAAGGTTCGCTGCCGGCCCCACCCCTCTTCCTCCCCCAAGCGAGGGTTCCCTCTCCCCCACGTGGGGGAGACGCCACGCTGCCGTGGCCTGCCACGATGAGGGGATGTACCGACTGTTCCGCGCCGCTCTTCGACCCGTGACCTACTCACGCTGGGTGCACCTGTGCGTGCCCATGCTCATGCTGGCCGTGTGGATGTTCATAGGGCCGGAGGCTCCGTGGATGCCGCTGCTCCTCGTCATACCGCTGGGGCTGCTGCCCTGGATGCGGCTGGCCGAAGGGCTCCAGGCCCAGTTCCTGCTGGCGCCCCACGACCAGGACACCGAGGGCGGAAGCTTCAGCACGGTCGCGTCCAAGCGGTGGGGAGACCGCTGGCGGACGCTGCTGTGGCTGGAGATACGGCTCGTGCTCGCGCTGGCCACCATGTTCGCAAGCGTGTGGCTGCCCGTCTTGACGGTCGAGCTCGTCATCACCGCGCTCGGCGGGACGGTCACGAAGGACAACGTCATGCCCTTCGCTCCCTCGCCCTGGGCGGCGTGGCTGCTGGCTCCGGTGCCCCTGGTGGTGCTGCTCGTCGTCGTGGTCCTGCTCGGCGAGCTGGTCACCGTCATCGCCCGCCGGCTGCTGGGCCCTTCGGCGGCGGAGCGGCTCACCGCCCTGGAGACGCGTACCGAACAGCTGCTGGAGCGCACCCGCATCGCACGGGAGTTGCACGATTCGATCGGCCACGCGCTGACCGTTGCGGTCGTCCAGGCAGGAGCCGCCCGGGCGGCGGGTGACCCGGAGTTCACCGACCGCGCGCTGAACGCGATCGAGGAGACGGGCCGGGCCGCGCTGGAGGACCTGGAGCGGGTCCTGCTCGTCCTGCGGGAGTCCGGTCAGCGGCCGTCCCAGCGGCCGACGCTGGCGGAGGCGGACCGGCTCCTCGAATCGGCGCGGGCCTCCGGCGCCAGCGTCGACGCGGAACTGATCGGACCCCTCGAACAGTTGCCGGGCCCGGTCGCCCAGGAGGGGTACCGGATCCTCCAGGAGGCGCTCACCAACGTGCTGCGGCACTGCGGCCCCGTGCCGGTGCGGGTCCGGATCGGCATGGTCGCCGACCGGCTGGACCTGGAGGTGACGAATCCGCTGCCGGACCGGCCCACCGTGATGGCCGGCAGCGGCAGCGGGCTGCGGGGCATGCGGGAGCGGGCCGCACTGCTCGGCGGGGATGTCGAGACCGGACTGCACAAGGGGGGTTGGAGGGTACGCGCGCGGCTGCCGCTGAAGCGAATACGCTGACCGGATGCCGGTTACCGTACTGCTCGTCGACGACGAACCACTGGTGCGCGCGGGTTTGCGCGCCGTCCTGGACGCCCAGCCCGACATCGAGGTGGTCGGCGAGGCCGCCGACGGCGCCTCGGTGGTCCCCCTCGTGCGGCAACTGCGCCCGGATGTCGTGGCGATGGACGTGCGGATGCCGCTGCTCGACGGGATCGAGGCGACCAAGGCGGTCCTGCGGAGCGTGGACTCGCCGCCGAAGATCCTCGTGGTCACGACCTTCGAGAACGACGAGTACGTCTACCAGGCACTGCGGGCCGGCGCGGACGGGTTCCTCCTGAAGCGGGCCCGCCCGTCGGAGATCGTGCACGCGGTTCGGCTGGTGGCGGAGGGAGAGACGCTGCTGTTCCCCGCGGCGGTACGGGCGCTCGCGGCCGAGTACGGGAACCGGAAGGCACGCAAGGCACTGGAGCGGGCTGCCCTGACCGAGCGCGAGGAGGCCGTCCTGCGGCTGATGGCGAAGGGCCTGACCAACATCGAGATCGCGCGCGAGCTGATCGTCGGTACGGAGACGGTGAAATCCCACGTGAGCGCGATCCTGGCGAAGCTGGGCGCACGGGACCGGACCCAGGCCGTGATCACCGCTTACGAGTCGGGGTTCGTCGCCCCCGCCTGAGTCCCGAGAAGCCGCACGGGAGGAAGGGCGGATTCCGGCCGATGGGGGGCTGCTTCTCGCCGTTGCACCGGGTCCGCAGTACGATCCGGCTGACAAGCTCGCTAGCTGGGAGGAATCACGTTGGGGCAGCTGACCGGCGGGGACCCCTCTCTGCTCCGGCGGATCAACTCCGCCGTCGTGCTGCGCGCACTGCGCGCGGCCGAATCGCCGACCCTCACCGACCTCACTCGGGTGACCGGGCTTTCCCGGCCGACCGTCGAGGGCGTCGTCGAGGGGCTCATCGGCACGGGGCTCGTCGTCGAGGCCGGCGCGGAGGAAGGCGCTCGGCGCCAGGGCCGGCCCGCGAGACGGTTCCGGTTCCGCGCGGAAGCGGGGCATTTGCTCGGTGTGGAGATCGGCTCGCACCGGATCGCGGTGCTGCTGTCCGGCCTGGACGGGCGGGTCATCGGCGCCGGCACCAAGGAGGTCGCCGAGACGGCGTCCGCCGACGAACGGCTGGACCGGGTCCGCAGCGCGGTGGCCGACCTGCTGCGCAAGGCCGGCGTACCCAGGGACTCCCTGCGGGCGGTCGGCGTGGGCAGCCCCGGCATCGTCGAGGCGGACGGCACCGTCCGTCTCGGTACGGCCCTGCCCGGCTGGACCGGACTGCCCCTCGGCGAACGGCTGCGACGCTCCTTCCGCTGTCCCGTCCAGGTGGAGAACGACGCCAACGCCGCGGCGGTCGCCGAGCACTGGAAGGGCGCGGCGACGGACACCGACGACATGGTCTTCGTGATGGCTGGACTCAGCCCCGGCGCGGGCTCTCTGATCAGCGGCCGCCTGCACCGCGGCTTCGGCGGGGCGGCCGGTGAGATCGGCGCGCTGCACCTGCTGGGGCGCGAGGTCACGCCCGAGAGGCTGCTGTCGACGACCGGTGAACCGCTGCACCCCCTGGACGAGCGGGCGGTGGCCGAGGTCTTCGCGATGGCCAAGCGCGGAGACGAACGGGCGGTGGCCGCGGTGGAGAGGTTCATCCAGCGGTTGGTCCACGACGTGGCGGCGCTGGTCCTGGCGATGGATCCGGAGCTGGTCGTGGTGGGCGGCTGGGCGGCGGGGATGGACGGCGTGCTGGACCCCCTGCGCCGTGAACTGGAGCGGTACTGTCTGCGCCCGCCGCGCGTGGCGCTGTCCCTGCTGGGCGAGGCGGCGGTGGCCACGGGAGCGCTGAGGTTGGCGCTGGACCACGTGGAGGAAGAGCTGTTCGCCGTGGAGAAGACCGTCACGGCGCGCCGCCGCTGATTCCCTGCGGGGTGGTTCGGAGTCCCGGCGAGTGCGGATCCCCTGCGGGGCGTCACGGATTGCGGCGCGGCCCGCTGCTCAGGCCGCGGCCCTGGCATGGGCCCGGGTCCCCCGGGGGTGCCCCCTACCGCCCCGGCGGCCCTCGCCGCCCTCAGCTGACATCGGCCCGGCGCGCCCCCTCCGGCCCCGGTTCAACCCCTGCTTCTCTGGCTCGGCACGGGCCCACTGCGCGGCCTGCGCCGGGCCGGCGACAAGCAAGGGGGCGGGGCCAAGCAGGGACGGGAGCGGGTCGGCCTGGGGGCGGGGTCCAGCCTGGGGGGGGCCGACCTGGGGCGGGGCGAGCGTGACGTCGAATCGCGGGCCCCGGCGGAGGACATGCATGCGGCGTCGGCCCTTCCCTCCCGCGCAGGACGAGTGCGACCCGAGTTCGCCCGCTCCCCGCAGCCGACGGCGGCGGCCTGCTCGTCCGCTCCCGCAGAAGGGAGTGCGGCGTCCGTTCGTGAGCTCCCGCAGCAGTCGGCGGCGCGTCGAGCGGAGATCCGGAGCTCTGAGGGGACAGGGCCTGGACGTTCGACGACCGGGCCTCGGCCGGACTTCGTCCGGAAGGAACGGCCAGACCGCGGCGGGCCGGGACTGCGCGCATGCCCGTACCCGAGCGCGCCGCGTCGGCTCTCGGCTCAGGCGGGGAACCGGCCGCCACCAGGCCGGCCACCATCGGACCGGCCACCGTCCGGCGGGCTACCGCCGCGGCGGGCCGGGGTCAGTGGCTGCCAGGCGGGCCGCCACGAGACAGGCCACCGTCCCGGCGGGCCGCCGTCGCGGCGGGCAGAGTTCAGCAGCCGCCAGGCGGGCCTCCATCGGACCGGCCACCGCCGGACCGGACACCGCCCGGCGGGCCGCCGTAGCGGCGGGCGGGGGTCCGTGGCCGCCAAGTGGGCCACCATCGGACCGGCCAACCGCCAAGCGGAGCCACCATCGGACCGGCCACCGCCGAGCGGGCCGCCGTCGCGGCGGGCCGGGGTCGCCGGTCAGCCGGTCAGCCGGTCAGCCGGTCAGCCGGTCAGCCGGTCAGCCGGTCAGCCGGTCAGCCGGTCAGCCGGTCAGCCGGTCAGCCGGTCAGGATGCCACGCGGGCGTCGTGGGTTATCTGAACGTCGCCCGAGTCGCCGAAGGTGAGGCGGCAGGTGTCCGCGCGGTAGGTGGCCACCGAGACGGCCGCCGTGCCCTCCGCCGTGAAGTAGCGGGTGGTGACCAGGAGGACCGGGGCGCCGGGCAGGCGGTCCAGTTCCTTCGCGTCGTCGGCGCGGGCGGAGCCGAGCTCCACCGAGCGGTCCTGCCCGTCGAGGGGGAGCCGCTGCAGCTCGCGCATGACGGCGCGGGCGCGCGCCGGGCCGGCCGGGGCGTCGATCGCGGAGAGGCCGGGCACCGAGGAGGCCGGAACGTACAGCATCTCGGCGGCGACGACCTGCCCCTGCTCGACACGGGTCCGGCGCACGGCGAGGACCATCTCGCCGGCGGCGGTGCCCAGCAGCTTCAGGACGGCGGCGGCCGGCGCGGCCTCCACCGCGTCCACGGGCTCCCAGCCGTCGACGCTCTCGCCGGGCCAGCTGTGCTGCGCGTTGCCGACGGAGACGCCCACGCGGGGCGGGGCGACGGTGGTGCCGACTCCACGGCGGCGCTGCAGGCGGCCTTCGAGCTCCAGCTGCTCCAGGGCCTGGCGCAGGGTCGCCCGGGCAACGCCGAAGCGGGCGGCGAGGTCACGCTCGTTGGGCAGGATCTCGCCCACCGCGAAGTCCTGGTCGAGCGCCTCGCTGAGGACGGTCTTGAGGTGCCAGTACTTCGGTTCCGGCACCGATTCGAGCTGCGTGGTCCCCACCCTGACTCCTCCTGCAATCGCTGCAATCGCCGTGTTCCAGCGGCAGTTCCGCGCCTTTGTTTATTAAAGGTTCCTGCACTATCCCTGCGACGATAGGACGGCGCACCCCCTTGGTCAAGACCAATCCTCGCCCCTTTGTCGGGCAGATCGGGCATATGCGGCAAGCCGTTCACGGGATGTTCGCGAGGGGCAGGAAAAGGCGAAGTCCCGACGTCGGGGGCTACCGGACGGTAATGATGGCGGGAGACACTCCTGACAACCTGTCTCACACGCGCCGCCCGACACCGACGAGGAGCAGCATGACCGCCACGGTCTCCTTCACGATCGATTCGCCGCTGGGCCCCCGCACCACCACCGCCGCCTACGAGCGCAAGGGCGCGGGCGAGCCCCTCCTCCTCCTCCACGGCATCGGCCACCACCTCCAGGCCTGGCACCCGGTGACCGACGTCCTGGCCGCCGCTTACGACGTGATCGCCGTCGACCTGCCCGGCTTCGGGGCCTCGGAGCCCCTGCCGCACGGGGTTCCGTACGATCTCGGCACCGTCGCCCCGGCGCTCGGCGCGCTCTGTGCCGCGCTCGGTGTCGAGCGCCCTCACGTCGCCGGCAACTCCCTCGGCGGGCTGCTCGCGCTCGAGATGGGCCGCGCCCGGATGGTCCGCTCGGTCACCGCCCTGTCCCCGGCCGGCTTCTGGACGGAAGGCGAGCGCCGCTACGCCTTCGCCGCGCTCCGCGCGATGCGCGCCGGCGCCACCGCGCTGCCCCGCTCGGCCGTGGAGCGGCTCTCGCGCAGCGCCGCCGGTCGCACGGCGCTGACCAGCACCATCTACGCGCGCCCGGGCCGCCGTTCCCCCGATGCCGTGGTCGCCGAGACCCTGGCCCTGCGCGACGCCACCGGATTCGAGGAGACCCTGGCCGCGGGCGGTTCCGTGCGGTTCACCGACGATCTGCCCGGCCTGCCGGTCACCATCGCCTGGGGCAGCCGCGACCGGCTGCTCCTGCGCCGCCAGGGCATACGCGCCAAGCGCACCATCCCCGGCGCACGCCTGGTCCGGCTCCCCGGCTGCGGTCACGTCCCGATGCACGACGACCCGGCGCTGGTCGCGCGGGTCATCCTGGACACAATCCGCCGCGCCCAGTGACCTGTTGACCCAGTGAGCCGTTGCCCCAGTGACCCATTGACCAGTTGACCAGTTGACGGACCGGTACCGGTGACCACCGGTACCCATCAGTGTTCACGCACGGTTCGCGTGCGCGACGTGGACGGACCGGTGTGCGGCCGGTGTACGGCCGCGCACTGGTCCGGCCCGTCCCCGCCGGCCTCTGGTGACGCACCGATGGCACCCTTGCCGCACACCCGGCGCTCCCTGCTCGGCGGATCCCTCGCCGTTCCGGTGGGCCCCTCCCTGTCCACCACCCTCTCCGGCGCCTTCAGCGCGCCGGCTCACGCGGCGGCGGCCCCCGCCTTCGTGCGCTCGGGCCGCCCGAACGCCCTCTGGGGCGTCCAGTCCGGCGAGATCACCACCCACTCGGCCACCGCCTGGACGCGCTCCGACCACCCCGCGCGGATGTACGTCGAGACCTCCCCGAGCGAGTCGTTCCGCTACGCCGTCCGCCGCCACCGCGGCCCGCTGCTCGGTCCCGGCACCGACTTCACCGGAACCACCACGCTGCGCGGACTCCCGCCCGGCCGGCAGGTCCACTACCGGCTCGTCCTCACCGCCGCCGCCGACAACCTCGCCGCGTAACACTCCACCGCCCCGGATCCGAAGCCGCTGTCACAGGCGCCGGGTACCGTGGGCGGTGGACGAGAGGAACCCCACCTTGCACAGCTTCGACCCGCCCCCGACCGCCGTATTCAACTGCGCCGGCAGGCCGGTACCGCCCTGGGTCCACCGCCTCCTCGCCGCGGCGATCACCGCGATCAACACCGCGATCACCGCGATCATCAACATGCCGGCGGACCCACGCCCCGTCCCCGGCAGGCATACATTCCCCCGACCGGTACCCGCCGCGTAGACCCCTTGGGAGCACCCACGATGTCCGCTCAGCACCGGCACCGCGAGTACCTCCCCGTCGACCGGGAGGCATCGCTCAAGTTTGCCGTCCAGCGACTCAACGAGAGCGGCGTGCGCGCGCAGCTCATCGAGGGGGAATTCGAGATCATGGCTCCCACCTGGGATCATGAGAACACCGTGGACCTGATCCGCGACGGCCTCGCCCGCAGGGCCCGAGAGCTGAAATGCATCAAGGGGTCGGGGAACCTCGACCTCCCGGGTACCGAGAACTGGTACCTGCCCGACATCGCGATCATCCCGCAGGCCATCGCCAAGGGCGCCAAGTCCCTCACGGTGGATGAGGCGCTCCTGGTAGTCGAGGTGACCTCGGAGTCCAACGCGGCTGACGACCGGGTCAAGAAGCGCCGCCGCTACGGGCAGTTCGGCGTACCGCTCTACCTCCTCGTAGACCGCATCGACGGCACGTGGACCCTCTCCTCCGAGCCCGTCCACGAGGGCTACGCCACCTCAGACGGACCCCACCCGTTCGGCGAGCCCATCAGGCTCCCGGAGCCGTTCAACATCGAGATCGACACCACCGGCCTCTAACCGGCCGACGGAGAACGCCAGCGCCCCGCCGGGCACCACGCGACCGGCGGGGCGCTGCTGTGCCCACTCGCCCGCGACGTACCGGAAAAGGAAAACCGACATGGCCCCCACGGCATCCGTACGCCTCGCCTTCCTGCGAGCCGTCAATCCCCTCGGTGTGATCGACAACCCGGGAGGAACCGTCATCCGTAGCTACCCCTTCGGGCAACTGCGCCTGACGGTCGGCAGCAGCAAGGTGGAGGGGGTGCCCCTCCCACATGACCCGCACGACAAGATCACCACCTATTGGGGGCAGCCGGTCATATTCATGTCCTTTGACGACTCCCCCGCCGGGCGAGCCGCATTCGAGGCGGCACGGCCCGGAGACACCATGCAGGGCTTGAACGGCATGCTGGGGTGGAATCCCCGAGAACTGGTGCTGTCTCTGGCGAACACCACCGGCCCCTCCACCAGGAGGGCGTACAGCGCCGCCGTACGGAAGTGGACCGTCCAAGGCATCGAGCGGATGCAGCAGTTCATCCAGGAACGCACCGAGAACGCAGCGGTCGGAGACATCCCCCAGCAGGCCCAGCCTCCGGAACCCCGCACCGGTCTGATCGTTGCCGTCGACGGCGAACACCGTACAGCGGCGGCCCGCACCAGCCTGATCGTCGCCGTCGACGGACAACACCGTGCAGCGACGGGGCACGCCGGCGGCACCCCCGACAGCACCGGATCCGGCTCCCGGGTGAACTCCTACCGGGCGGGCGTGGACGAACTGGTGCACCTGGCGGGCCGGGCCGCCGCCACCACGCGCGTCAGCAGCACCCGCAGGCAGCGTTCCGACCGTGCGCGGGAGCTGGTGATGCTGCGCAGCGAAGGCCGGTGCGAGAACCCTCGGTGCACAAGTCCGGGGTTTCGCGGGGTCACTGAGACCGGTGAGGCGATCCTCGACGTGGACCACGTCCACGATCTCCAGCACGACGGTGAAGACTTCCCGGTCAACATGATCGCGCTGTGTCCCAACTGCCATGCCCTCAAGACGCGCGGCCGCGGTGCACAGGAGCTGCGGGAGGCGCTCGCGGTGGTGGCGCGGGAGCGGCATACGGCTTCCTGGGAGAGGTGAGTGCAGGCGGCGCTCAGGCCGACGTTTACCGACAGGGCCCGCAGCAGCTCCCGCACTCTCGCCCGGAACCTCTGAGCACTCGGGCGCAGCTCGACATCAAGCCTGTCCGGGGCGCGTTCGATCGCCGCGCGAACCTCCTGGGAGAAGCCGGCGGTGTCGGCGACGACCTCGACATCGGCGCACCCGATCGTGTTGACCATAAACCCGATAGAACCACCGAAGAGGGGCCAATCGACGCCTGGTCGGTGGTGGAGCGCACGAGCCGGATGAAGCCGGGGCCGCCCCGCACACACCAGCGGTCGCCGCCCCCGGCCTCGGTCACGATCTGCGGGGACCACGTGAGCGCGTACCGCTCGCCCTCGCCCTCGCCGTCCCCATCGATCACGACATCCCGCCAACCGCGCTGCGCACGCGGGGTGATCGTGGCGCCCTCAACGTCCGGGAGCACCCGCAGCGGCCCGAACCGACGGTCGACATAAGCGAGATACAAGCGGGTCGGAGCGATGGGCGGGGTGACGGTGTCCCGGCGTGTGGCGTGTGGCGTGTGGCGTGTGGCGTCCAGGCCCGACCCCCGCCGCAGCTTTCGCCGGCGGTGTGGGGATCTCCTCGGCGACGGCCTCGGGGGCCTCTACGTTCAGGAGGGAAAACCGGTTCTGGTGGACGTGGACCATCCAGCGCTCACCCGGGACCTGCTCTATGAGCGTGGCCCGTCCCCGGGCCGCCCACGCCTCGAATGACTCTTCGACGGTGGCCGGGATCATGTTGCCGGTGCTCGCGTCGTAGGCTCGGCAGTGTGTTGCGGTCTCCCGGACCGCTGCGATGCGCTTGGTCTTGGAGGCCGTCGCCCAGGGCGATCCCGGCGCCCCACTCGGCCAGTCCGCGCCCTTCGCCAGCATGTCGCCGTCCGAGAACCCGCCGTACTACGGCGAGGTGGAGATCGACGGAGACGGCGGGGAGCTCACCGTGCGGCTGCGGCGCCCAGGGCGGGGGCGTCCTCCTCACGCGGACGCTCCGGCCCGGACGGGTGGGGCAGTAGCGGATGATCCCGAAACCGCCCACGCCCCCCGCCTCGCCCATGCCCATGCCCCCGGCCCCGGCCACGACCACGCCCCCCACCCCGGCCATCTGAAATCAGCCGGAAAACGGCGCGAAATCGGCCAGATCGATCCTTAACCAGTCGGTCACAGATCGTTCGTGATCACGCAACACCCCTGCGTCACAGTGGTCTGCATGACTGAGCGTATTTCTGCCCCTGCCCAGCGTTCCCACCGCCACCACTGGCGCCGGGACGTCGTCGAACTCGCCGCCCTCTTCTGCGCCGTCGCCGTGGCCGACGGCATCGCGAACCTCGTCGTGCACGGTCCGCGCGGCCCGGTCCTGCTCGTCGCCTCGGCCGTCGCTCTCCTGGTCACGGCGGCGTTCCACACCTGGTGGGCACGGCGCCACAGCCATGCGCCGCCTCCCGCGGACGCCGCGCCCGCCCATCCGGGCGCGGCGCGGCCCGACGCCGGGGCCACCGCGCACTCCGAGGCCGCGCCCGCCGACACCGCGCTCACCACCTCCCTGTGGCGGATGCGGACCACCGTGCGCGACCAGCCCGGCAGCCTCGCCGCGATCTGCACGGCCCTCGCCCGCAGCAGCGTCGACATCCTGACCCTCCAGACGCACCCGCTCCCCGAGGGCGGCACGGTGGACGAGTTCCTGCTGCGCGCCCCGCAGCAGCTGCCCTCCGGCGACCTCGCCCGGGCCATCGCCGACGCCGGCGGCCACAGCACCTGGATCGAGCGGGCCGATGCCCACGACCTCGTCGACACCCCGACCCGCGTCCTGGGCCTGGCCACCCGCACCGCACTGGACGCCGCCGAGCTGCCGCTCGCGCTGCGCCAGCTGCTCGGCCGCTGCACCATCCACTCGATCCCGGCGACCACCCTCTCCGGCCGGCCCAACGCCGGCGCCGACGCTCCGGTCGAGGGGGTCCTGGAGGCCACGGCCATGCGGCTGCGCGACCCGTCCGGCGGTGCGATCACCATCGAGCGGCCCTACCTGCCCTTCACCCCGACCGAGTTCGCCCGGGCCCGCGCGCTCGTCGAGCTCGACGCCCGGCTCGGACCGCGCGTGCCGCGCAGCCAGGACGTACTGACCCTGCCCGAGGGCAACGAGATCACGGTCCGCCGCGCCGACGGCTCGGACAAGGCCGCCGCCCGCGCGATGCACGACCGCTGCTCGGAGCGCACGCTCGGCCTGCGCTACCACGGCCCCGTCGCCGACGCCGACCGCTACCTCGGCCACCTGCTGAGCCCGCGCTTCGGGCGCACCCTCGCCGCGACCACCGCGTCCGGCAAGCTCGTCGCCCTGGGCCACCTGCTCTGGGACGGCGACGAGACCGAGGTGGCGCTGCTCATCGAGGACGACTGGCAGCGCCGCGGCATCGGCACCGAGCTGCTGGGCCGGCTGATCGGCATGGCCGTCGAGGCCGGGTGCGACAGCGTGTACGCCGTCACCCAGGCCTCGAACACCGGCATGGTCGCCGCGATGCGCGGTCTCGGCCTCCCCCTCGACTATCAGATCGAGGAGGGCACCTTGGTGATCACGGCCAGGCTGGACGCGACCCCGGTCAGCTCCCGGCTTCCGTACGACCTCCCGCGCGAGACACACGGTCTGCCGAGCACGCAGCCCCGTACCCAGCCCCGTACCCAGCACTGAGCTCCAGGTCCGCCTCCACGCTCGTGGAGGCCGCCCGGGCCGGTACGGGCAGCGTCGAGAGCCCTCGTAGCAGCAGGTGCGCGGCCGGCGGGTGCAGGACCCGCCGGCCGCGAACCGCAACCGGCGCGGTCGCGGCCCCTTCGGGCGGTCCGCTCGCTCCCCGCGTCGCGGGCGGTCCTCCACCTGGGCGGCCCCGACGACCACCTCGTACAGGTGACCGTTTCCGATCCCGGCGAGCTCCTGCGGCTGGTCCTCGACGCATTCACCCCGCGCCGGGAAGTCGCCCGCGTCAAGACCGGGTTGATCGTCCAGGAGTGGGACCGACCCCCCTGCTCCCCCCTACGTCAGCAGGCTGAGGGCTGGTTGGTGATGACGCGGACCCGTTCCGCGTAAGAAGATGTCCACATGTCAGACATCCTCACCAGCAACGGTTCCGCACGGCTGCCCCGCCAGGTCGCCGACGCCTACGTCGACGAGCTCATCGCCATCGACCCGATCACGGGCACCTACCTCGGTATCGCCGAAAGCTCCGGCAAGCTCCCGGACCTCTCTCCTGCGGGTCGTGCGGCGGCCGCCGAGCTCTCCCGCGCCACGCTCGCCCTCCTCGACGCCGCCGAGCGGCAGCCGGGCGCCGACAGCGATGTCGAGCGCCGCTGCGCCCGCCTGCTGCGCGAGCGCCTCAGCGCCGAACTCGCGGTCCACGAAGCCGACGAGGATCTGCGCGCGGTCAGCAACATCCACTCCCCCGCGCACGCGGTCCGGGAGGTCTTCACCCTGACCCCGGCCGACACGGACGAGGACTGGGCCGCCATCGCCGAGCGGCTGCGCGCCGTCCCGGCCGCCTACGCCGGCTACCGCGAGTGTCTCGCGCTCGGCCTGGACCGCGGCCTGTACGGAAGCCCGCGCCCCACCGCCACCTTCGTCGAGCAGCTCACCGGCTGGGCCGGCGAGCCCGGCGGGCCCGGCACCGAGGGCGACGCCACCGGCGGCTTCTTCGCCGAGTTCGCCGCCGGCGGCCCGCAGGCGCTGCGCGCCGAGCTCGACGAGGCGGCCGCCGCCGCGACCGCCGCCGTCGTGGAACTGCGCGACTGGATGCGCGACGTGTACGCCCCCGCGGTCCAGGGGCAGCCCGACCCGGTGGGCCGCGAGCGCTACGCCCGCTGGTCGCGCTACTTCAACGGCACGGACCTCGACCTGGACGAGGCGTACGCCTACGGCTGGTCGGAGTACCACCGGCTGCTCGCGGAGATGAAGGAGGAGGCGGCCAAGATCCTGCCGGGCGCCGGTCCCTGGGACGCGCTGCGCCACCTGGACGAGCACGGCACCCACATCGAGGGCGTGGACGAGGTCCAGGCCTGGCTGCAGGGCCTCATGGACGAGGCCATCGAGAACCTCGACGGCACCCACTTCGAGCTGGCCGAGCGGGTCAAGCGGGTGGAGTCGCGGATCGCCCCGCCGGGCGGCGCGGCGGCCCCGTACTACACCAACCCGTCGGAGGACTTCTCCCGTCCGGGGCGCACCTGGCTGCCGACGATGGGCCAGACCCGCTTCCCCGTCTACGACCTGGTCTCCACCTGGTACCACGAGGGCGTTCCGGGCCACCACCTCCAGCTGGCGCAGTGGACGCACGTCGCGGACCAGCTCTCCCGCTACCAGGCCAGCGTGGGCCTCGTCAGCGCCAACGCCGAGGGCTGGGCGCTGTACGCGGAACGGCTGATGGACGAGCTGGGCTACCTCAAGGACGCCGAGCAGCGGCTCGGTTACCTGGATGCCCAGATGATGCGCGCCACACGGGTCATCGTGGACATCGGCATGCACCTGGGCCTGGAGATCCCGGCGGACTCGCCGTTCCACCCGGGCGAGCACTGGACGGTGGACCTGGCCCAGGAGTTCTTCGGCCTGCACAGCGGCCGGCCGGCGGACTTCGTCGAGAGCGAGCTGACCCGCTACCTCTCGATGCCGGGCCAGGCGATCGGCTACAAGCTGGGCGAGCGCGCCTGGCTGCTGGGCCGCGACAACGCGCGTGCCGCGCACGGCGACTCCTTCGACCTGAAGGCGTGGCACATGGCGGCGCTGTCCCAGGGTTCGCTGGGCCTGGACGACCTGGTGGACGAGCTGTCGAAGCTCTGATCAGCACCACGTCGGCCCGTGCGCGGCAGACGGACGGACCGGCCGGCTTCACACGGGAGCCGCCGGTCCGTCCGCACGTCCACACGTCCGCACGTCCACACGTCCACACGTCCACACGTCCACACGTCCGGATGTCCGCACGTCCACGCATCCGCACGTCCGGATGTCCCCCGCGACCGGGATTCAGTGCGTCCCGGCGGCCGCGCGGTGGCGCACGACCGATCCGCCGCGCTGCTTGACGATCTCCAGCTGGGCCTGCACCCGGGTCCGCAGATCGGCGACGTGGCTCACGATGCCGACGCTGCGGTCGCGTTCGCGCAGTGAGTCCAGTACGTCGAGGACCTCGTCCAGCGCCTGGTCGTCCAGGCTGCCGAAGCCCTCGTCGATGAAGAGGGTGTCGAGCCGCATGCCGCCCGCCTCGTCGGTGACCACGTCGGCCAGGCCCAGCGCGAGCGCGAGCGAGGCGAAGAAGGTCTCGCCGCCGGACAGGGTCGCGGTGTCCCGCTCGCTGCCCGTCCAGGCGTCGACCACGTGCAGCCCGAGCCCCGAACGCCCGCGTCCGCTCGCCTTGGCGTCGGAGTGGACGAGGGTGTAGCGGCCGCCCGACATCCGCAGGAGCCGTACCGTCGCGGCGGCGGCGACCTGCTCCAGCCGGGCCGCCAGCACGTACGCCTCCAGCCGCATCTTGCGCTCGTTGTCGGCGGAGGTGCCCGCGGTGAGACCGGCGAGCCGGGCCACCCGGTCGTACGCCTCGCGCAGCGGGCCCAGGGCCCGCAGCTCCTGCTCGGCCTGGCGGGAGAGCCCGTCGAGGTCCTTGCACCGCACGCGGGCCGCGTCCACGGCGGATCCGGCCGTACGAAGCTTCGCGGCGGCCTGGGCCGCGTACGCCTCGGCCTCCTCCGGCGCGGCCGGGGGCAGGACCGCCGCCGCGGCGGTGTCGCTCTCGCCGAGGCGGTCGGCGAGCATGGCCTCCTCCGCCTGCCAGGCGTCCATCCGGCGTTGCAGCGCGGTGCGTTCGTACTCCGGGAGCACGGCGTCGGCCGCCTCCTCGGTGGTGTCGAAGCCGGCCTTGAAGGCGGCGTCGGCCAGCTGGCCGTCGGCCTCCTTCAGCCGGGCGGCGGTGGCTTCGGCCCGGCGCAGCGAGGCGGCGGCCGCGGCGACCATGCGGACCCGGTCCTCCAGGACCCCGGCGCGGGCCGCGACGCTGGGCGCGTCCGCCCGTACCAGGGCCAGCTCCGCCTCCAGCGAGGCCTGTTCCCGGTCGAGGCCCTCCCGGCGCGAGGCCCGCGCGCCGGCCCGGACCTCCGCCTCCAGCCGCTCGGAGCTGCGCACGGCGTGCTCCCGCTCGGCGCGGGCGAGCCGCTCTCGGGCGGTGTGCAGTCCGGCGGCCGCGGCGTGGGCCTCGGCGTGACGGGTGCTCAGGTCGGCGGTGAGTTCCCGGAGTTCGGCGGTGGTGGCGTCACCGGCGGCGGCAGCGGCCTCGGTGCGGGCCTCCCGCAGGGCGGCCAGCCTGCGCTCGACGCCGGCCCTGCGCTCCTCGGCCTGCTCGAAGCGGGCGTGGGCCGCGTCCTCGGCGGCCCGGTCGACGTGACCGGGGGCCGGGCGGGCGGGATCGGGGTGCTCCTCGGCTCCGCACACCGCGCACGGCGCGCCCTCGACCAGGGCGGCGGCCAGTTCGGCGGCGATCCCGCGCAGCCGGGTCTCCTTGAGCTCCAGCCAGTCCTCTCGGGCGGCGGTCGACTCCTCGCGCGCGGTGAGCAGTTCGCCCCCGGCCCGCTCGGCGTCGGCGTCGAAGGCGTCGCGGCGCTGGGCGGCGTGCAGGTGCAGCCGGGCGGGCTCCAGTTTACCGGCGAGCTGCTCGGCCAGGGTCGCGGCCTGCTGGGCGGCGTCCACGCGCCCGGCCAGTTCGGCCCGGGTGGCCTCCCAGCGGCCGAACCACTCGGCGGTCTCCTGCTGCTGCTCCTCGGCGGCCCGGGATTCCCTTTCCAGGTTGGCCCGTTCGCGGCCGATCTCGGCGCTGCGCTGCTCGGCGCGGCGGGCGGCTCCGAGGGCTCCCAGGTCCTCGCGCAGCCGCTGTTCGACGGCGGCCAGCTGCTCGGCGCCCGCCTCGGCGAGCTGCGGGGGCAGCTCGGCGCGGGCCACCGACTCCGCGTGCGCGGCGGCCATGTGGGCGCCGGCGGCGGCTCCGCGCAGCTCCAGGGCGGGGGCGACGAGGGCTCCGCGCCGGGCCCGGTCGAGCAGGGCGCGCACCCGCTCCCGCTCCGGAGCGGCCTCGGCGAGCAGGGCCGCCCGGCGGGTGGTCTCGGCGTGCCGGCGTTGCAGCCGGTCGAGCTCGCGCGCGTCCTCGGCGGCCCGCCGGGCGGCGGCGTGGCGCCCCTCGACGGCGGCGAGGGCGTACTCGGCGACGGTGAGCCGCTCACGGGCGGAGCAGCGCGCGACGGCCGCCCAGGCGCGGACGGCTCCGGCGAGCCCGGGGTCGCCCGGCTGGTGCCGGGGCAGCGGCCAGGCCCGCAGGTCGGCGGCGTCCCCGGCGGCCTGGGCGAGGCGCTGGGCGGTGTGCAGCACCCGCTCGTCCCCGGTGCGGACCTTGGCCTCGGCGGTCCGGCGGCGCTCGCCGAGCAGGGTTTCGACGGCGGCGAAGCGCCGGGTGTCGAAGAGCCTGCCCAGCAGCCGGCCCCGCGCCACCTCGTCGGCCCGCAGGAAGCGCGCGAACTCCCCCTGGGGCAAGAGCACGACCTGGCAGAACTGCTCGCGGCTCATGCCGAGCAGCTGCTCGATCTCCTCGCCGATCTCCTGGTGGGAACGGCTGAGGGCGCGCCAGCGTTCCCCGTCGTACTCGCGCAGCCCGCTCTGTGCCTTGTCCTTCGTGGTGCCGGTGCCGCGCTTCTTGGGCCGGTCCTGCTCGGGGCGCCGGGTGATCTCCAGGCGGCGTCCGCCGGCGGTGAGTTCGAGGGTGACCTCGGTCGGGGTGTCGGCGGCCGCGTGGTCGCTGCGCAGGCTGGTGCCGGGGGCCTGCCGGGAGCCGGGGACCGAGCCGTAGAGGGCGTAGCAGACGGCGTCCAGGACGGAGGTCTTGCCCGCGCCGGTGGGGCCGTGCAGCAGGAAGATCCCGGCGCCGGAGAGGGCGTCGAAGTCGATCTCCTGCGGTTCGGCGAAGGGTCCGAAGGCGGTGATCCGCAGCCGGTGCAGCCTCATCGGTGGGTCTCCTGCCGGCCGTCGTCCACCCGTACGTCGTCGAAGGCGCCCTGGAGCACCGCCCGTTCGTCCTCGTCCGCGAAACCGCCGCCGCCGCGCACGTGGGTGACGAAGTCCTCCGCGATCTCCTGGTCGCTGCGGCCCTTGAGGCGCTGCGCGTAGCTGCCCGGGCCGTCCTGCGCGCGGCCCTCGGGGTCGAAGGCGAGGCTGAGGGTGTGCGGGAAGCGGGCGGCGAGCCGGGCCATGGGGTCCTCGGGCCGGACGGGGTCGGTGAGGGTGGCCTCCAGCCAGCAGTCCTCGTACGCGGCGTAGGCGCCTTCGGAGAGCAGCTCCTCCAGCGGTCCCCGGACCCGGGCGAGGCCGCGCGGGACGGGGGTGTCGAGGCGCTCGGCGCCGGCGATCTCCCCTTCCGCGCCCAGCTCGACGAGCCACATGGTCTTGCGGTGGCCGGTCTCGGAGAAGGAGTAGGCGAGCGGGGAACCGGAGTAGCGGACCCGTTCGTTGATCGTCTGGCAGCCGTGGAGGTGGCCGAGGGCGGCGTAATCGACCCCGTCGAAGACGGAGGCGGGCACGGCCTCGACCCCGCCGACGGCGATGTCGCGCTCGCTGTCGCTGGCCTGCCCGCCGGTGACGAAGGCGTGGGCGAGGACGATCGAGCGGGTTCCGGGCGCGCGGCCGGCCAGGTCGGCCCGGATCCGGTCCATGGCCGCGCCCAGGACGGCCTCGTGGCTCACCTTGCCGGCGCCGAAGTCGTCCTTGACCAGCGCGGGCTCCAGGTACGGCAGCCCGTACAGCGCCACGTCACCGTGTACGTCGGCCAGCACCACGGGGTCGGCGCACCCGGCGGGGTCGGTCCTCAAGTGGATCCCGGCCCGGCCGATCAGCCCGGCCCCGACACCGAGGCGGCGCGCGGAGTCGTGGTTCCCGGAGATCATCACGGTGGGTACGCCGAGGTCGGCGAGCCGGTGCAGGGCCTGGTCGTACAGGGCGACGGCGGGCAGCGGGGGCACGGCCCGGTCGTAGATGTCACCGGCGACGAGGACGGCGTCGACCTCGTGCTCGCGGACGGTCTCCACGAGGTGGTCGATGAAGGCGGCTTGGGCGCCGAGCAGGTTCACTCGGTGGAAGGACCGCCCCAGGTGCCAGTCGGAGGTGTGCAGGAACTTCACTCGCCGGCCCCGCCGCGCATACCGTCTCCCCCTGCCGAATGAACCCCGAACCCCTCTACGCTAACGCTTCCCCGGCGTCCCACGGGCCGCCTCGGGGGCTCAGGGCGCGTAGGTCTCCCCGCCCGGGGTGAGGGTGGCGCTGCCGGCGGTGCTGTCGGCGAGCCAGGCCTCGAAGGCGGGCAGATCGGCTTCGGGGAGGGCGATCTCGATCTCCACGGCGGCCCCGTAGCGCACGTCCAGCACGGTCCGGCCGGTGGAGCGCAGGTCGTTCTGGGTCTTGCCGGCCCGCTGGTGGTCGACGGTGACGGTGGCCAGCCGGTAGCGGTGGCGGGTGACGGTGCCGAGCGCGTCGAGGGCTTCGCCGACGACTCCCCCGTAGGCGCGGATGAGCCCGCCGGCTCCGAGCTTCACACCGCCGTAGTAGCGGGTGACGACGGCGACGGCGTAGCGGATGTCCCGGCGCGTCAGCATCTGCAGCATCGGGACCCCGGCGGTGCCGCCGGGCTCGCCGTCGTCGCTGGCCTTCTGGACGGAGGCGTCGGCGCCGATGACGTAGGCGTAGCAGTTGTGCGTGGCGGTCGGGTGCTCCTTGCGGACGCGGGCGACGAACTCCCGCGCCTCCCGCTCGGTCGCGGCGGGCGCGAGCGAGCACAGGAACCGCGAGCGGTTGATCTCCGACTCGTGCACGCCCTCGCGGGCCACCGTCACGTACTGGTCTGCCTTCACCCGTCCACCCTACGGGGAATCGGACATGCCTCTTTTCTGTTGATCGACCTGGCAGCAGTCGGCAGGCAAGCGAAACAGCAGGAGGCGGCACACGTGTACGGCGATCCGGCAACCATCCGCAAGGTCCTCACCGAGCTCGGCGACACCTGGGCCGTGGTGGGCCTGTCCAACAACGAGGACCGGGCCGCCTACCGCGTGGCCCGGGTGCTCCAGCGCTACGGCAAGCGCGTGGTCCCCGTGCACCCCAAGGCCGAGACGGTCCACGGCGAGCAGGGGTACCCGTCGCTGGAGGCGATCCCGTTCAAGGTGGACGTGGTGGACGTCTTCGTGAACAGCGCCCTGGCCGGCACCGTCGCCGACGAGGCCGTCGCGAAGGGGGCGGAGGCGGTCTGGTTCCAGCTGAACGTGATCGACGAGGCCGCCTACGACCGCGCCCGCGCGGCCGGACTGGACATGGTCATGGACCGCTGCCCGGCGATCGAGATCCCGGCACTCTGAATCACGCGTGGGTGGCCACCGGGGGGATGGAGACCGCCATCGTCATCTCCATCGGGCCCGGACCCTCGTTGCGGTAGGCGTGCGGGGCGTCCGCCTCGAAGGAGACGGCCCCGCCGGCCGGTACGGCGTACTTCTCGTCGCCGACCACCAGCGTCAGTTCCCCCGCCGTGACGTGCAGCATCTCGAAGGTGCCGGAGGGGTGCGGGTCCGAGGCGGTGCCCTCGCCGGGCTCCAGGCGGTAGGTCCACATCTCCACCGGCCCGCGCCGGTCGTCGCCGAGCAGCATGCTCGCGCCACTGCCGCCCTCGGTGGACCACATCCGGACCCCCTGACCCGGCAGCACCACCTGCACCCGGGGGCCGCGGTCGTAGTCGAGCAGCGTGGTGATGCTGACGCCGAGCGCGTCGGCCAGCTTGACCGTCGTGCCGACGCTGGGGTTCGTACGGGCCTGCTCGATCTGGATGATCATGCCGCGGCTCACCCCCGCACGGGCCGCGAGGGCCTCCAGGGTGAATCCGCGCTCCCCGCGCCAGCGCTTGAGGTTGCGGGCGAGCGCCTGGGTGAGCTGTTCGAGGTCCGACACCGTTGCGTCCAATATTTTAGATGACAGGGTCCAATAGGCTGAACTATCGTGCGCCGTACTCCACCGTGTACTCCACCGTTCAACGCACTGTACTGCGAGGCCTGCCATGACCGCCCTGTTCGCCCTGGCCACGGCCGTCCTCTGGGGCCTCGCCGACTTCGGCGGCGGGCTGCTCACCCGCCGGATACCGGCCCTCACCGTGGTGGTCGCCTCCCAGGTCCTCGCCGTCGCCGCGCTCGGCGCGGTGGTGCTGGGCACGGGTGCCTGGCGGGAGGCCGGGCCGCAGCTCTGGTTCGCGGTGGGAGCGGGCCTGGTGGGGCCCGTCGCGATGCTCAGCTTCTACAAGGCGCTCGCCCTCGGCCCGATGGGCGTGGTCTCCCCGCTCGGCTCCCTCGGCGTGGTGGTACCGGTGAGCGCCGGGCTGCTGCTCGGCGAACGGCCAGGCCTCGGCCAGTTCGCCGGCATCGCGGTGGCCGTCGCGGGCATCGTCCTCGCCGGCGGACCGGAGCTGCGCGGCGCCCCCGTACAGCGGCAGGCGGTCGTCCTCACCCTCGTCGCGGCCTTCGGCTTCGGCGCCGTGATGGCCCTGATCGCCCCCGCCTCCTCCACCGTCCCCGGCCTGTTCCTCGCGCTCTTCGTACAGCGCGTCACCAACGTCGCGGTCGGCGGCGCCGCCCTCTGGGTCCGGACCCGGCGCGGCACCCCGGCCCTCCCGGCGGGCACGGGCGGACTGCGGCTCCTGTGGGGGCTGCTGCCGGCGCTCGCCTTCGTCGGGCTCGCCGACGTCGCGGCGAACGGCACGTACTCCATCGCCGCCCAGCACGGCCCGGTCACGGTGGCCGCCGTGCTCTCCTCGCTCTACCCGGTGATCACCGCGCTGGCCGCCTTCGCCGTCCTCAAGGAACGGCTGCGCACCGTCCAGGCGGCGGGCGCGGGCCTGGCCCTGGCGGGCACGGTCCTGCTCGCGGCGGGCTAGGTCGTGCCCGCGGCACCCTCAGGCCCGGTCCGAGCCCGCCGGGCCGGCGCGCGCCTGACGTGCAGGTGGCCGTCCAGGGGCCAGGAAGCGGTCGCGGGCAGGATGCGGTCGAAGCCGAAGCCGGTCTTCTCCGCGACCCGGCAGGACGCCGCGTTGTCCACCTGGTGCAGCAGCTCGATCCGCTCCAGCCCCTCGGCCGCGAAGGCCTCGAACGCCCAGGCCGTGACGGTTTCGAGGGCCCTGGAGGCGACCCCGCGGCCCCGGGCGGGCGCCGCCGTCCAGTAGCCGGCCTCCACCGGGGCCGGGCCTGCGCCGGTCCGCTTCAGCGCCACGCCGGCGACCAGCGGACCCTCGTACGAGCCTTCGCGCGGGGCCTCGTACACGGCGAAACCCAGCCGGTCTCCGCTCTCCCAGCCGAGGCGCTGCTCCTCCAGCCACCGCCGCGCGTCCTCGACTCCGTCGACGTGCCGCGTCAGCCAGTGCCGCATCGCCGGGTCCCGGTGCGCCTCGACCAGCGCTTCGGCGTCCGCGTCGCCCCACGGCCGCAGGACGAGTCCGGCGGCGGCCGAGGTCGCGTCCGACCGGAGCACGGGGCGGAGCCCGGGGCGCAACTCGGGATTCACTCCGTTTCCGTCAGGTCCGCCAGCGCGCGGAGCTGCTCCGGCGTCACCCCGTCGGGGATCGGCACCGGCGCCGGGGTGCGCAGGGGCGGCTGCCAGCCCGTCTCGGGCTCCCAGCGGCGCACTATCCGCGCCGGCGCCCCCGCCACCACGGCGTGGTCCGGCACCTCGCCCCGTACGACGGCCCCCGCGGCCACCACGACGTTGCGGCCCAGCCGCGCCCCGGGCAGGATCACCGCGCCCGTGCCCAGCCAGCAGCCCGGGCCGATCTCCACCGGCGCGCTGCGCGGCCACTGCCTGCCGACGGGCTCGTGCGGATCGTCGTAGCTGTGGTTGGTGGAGGTGATGTACACCCCGGGACCGCAGAAGGTGTCGTTGCCGATGGTGATCCGGGTGTCGGCGATGACGTGGCTGTCCCGGCCGATGACCACGCCGTTGCCGAGCACGAGCATCGGCTCGGCGCCGAGGTCGAGGTCCGGCATCATCCCGGCGGTGAGCGTGACCTGTTCACCGATGATGCAGTGGTCGCCGAGCCGGATCCAGGGTTCGCCGAAGACGGTGCCCTGCGGGAAGGCGAGCCGAGTGCCGTGCCCGATCGCGCCGAAGCGCAGCCCTCCCGGGGTCTGCGCGGTCACCGCGCCGGCCCGCTGCATCCAGCGCCAGCCCGCGTGGACGGCGCGGCCGGCGAGCCGACGGCGCAGGGCCGTCAGAGATGAGAACGTGTTCTGGTTCTTCGCCACCCGGTCACCGTAGCGCGCCGGATGCCCGGACCGCGCCGTGATCTTCACCCCATCTCCGGGCCCGGGGGTGGCGTGCCCTACGGTGCCCGTAGCGCGACACGACGTACGACAGAGGAAGAGAACACATGACGCAGCAGGCGGCCCAGGCACTCGTGGCGGGTGTCGGCGGGAAGAACCCCGAGATCGACCCCACGGCGTTCACCGCTCCCACCTCCGTCGTGGTCGGCGACGTCACCCTGGCCGCGGGCGCGAGCATCTGGTACTCGGCCGTGCTCCGCGCGGACTGC
The DNA here is from genome assembly GCF_018614195.1 of Streptomyces sp. ISL-43. GTDB lineage: Bacteria > Actinomycetota > Actinomycetes > Streptomycetales > Streptomycetaceae > Streptomyces. The sequence continues at coordinate 9,881 of NZ_JAGGOT010000052.1, read as the reverse complement.
GGTCCGATCACCCTCGGCGCCGACAGCAACGTGCAGGACAACTGCACCGTGCACGTGGACCCCGGCTTCCCGGTCTCCATCGGCGAGCGCGTCTCCATCGGCCACAACGCCGTCGTGCACGGCTGCACGGTCGAGGACGACTGCCTGATCGGCATGGGCGCCACCGTCCTGAACGGTGCGGTGATCGGTGCCGGCTCGCTGGTGGCGGCCCAGGCGCTGGTCCCGCAGGGCATGGTGGTCCCGCCCGGCTCGCTGGTCGCCGGGGTCCCGGCGAAGGTGCGGCGCGAGCTGACCGCGGAGGAGCGCGAGGGCATCAAGGTCAACGCCCTCATGTACACCGAGCTGGCCAAGCAGCACCGAGCCTCGGTGGCCCCGGACGCGTGACGGTCCCTCCCCCGCCCTCCCACAGGGGGCGGGGGAAGAGTTCTCAGTCGGCGAGCACGGCCGGAGCGGCCGAAGCGGAATCAGGCTCCGAAGCCGAAGACGAAGACGAAGACGCGGCCTCGGCGCGCGCCGCCTCCGACGCCTTCTTCATCCGCCCGCGCACGACCACCGTCACCCCGAGTCCGAAGAGCAGCGCCAGCGCGAGCGCCACCCAGGAGAATCCCTTCAGCCACGGCTCGGCGACGATCCCGATCGAGTAGATCACCGCCGTCGTGCCGCCCGCCCACAGGATCCCGCCGAGGACGTTGGCGACCAGGAACCGCCAGTAGGGCATGTGCAGTACGCCCGCCAGCGGCCCCGCGAAGATCCGCAGCAGCGCCACGAACCGCCCGAAGAAGACGGCCCACATGCCCCACTTCTCGAAGGAGCGCTCCGCGAGGGCCACCTGGTCCGGCCCGAAGTGCTTGGGGAAGCGCCGTCCCAGCCGCTCCAGCAGCGGTTTGCCGCCCCTGCGCCCGATCGCGTAGCCGATCGAGTCGCCCACGATCGCCCCGGTCGTCGCGCAGATGCCCAGCACCACGGGGTCGATGTGCCCCTGCTGTGAGGCCAGGAGCGCCGAGCTGACCAGGACGATCTCCCCCGGCAGCGGGATCCCGAGGCTTTCCAGTCCGATGACGAGCCCCACCAGGAGGTAGATGCTGACCGCCGGAATCGTCTCCAGCCATTCCTGGATGTGCACCGGTACGTCCTCCAGAGTCTTCGCCCGGCCCGCCCCCTGTGACAGGCCGAACGGGCAGCCTATCCGGTCGCCACCACAGCCTTTGCCCTCAGCGGCAGTTCGCGCGAGGAACGGCCCGCGAACACACCGCGACGGCCGGTTCCCACCACCCACGCGTCCCGCTCCGGGTCCCAGGACGACAGCGTGCGCGCGTCGATGTCCATGACGACCCGCTGTGCCCGGCCGGGCGCGAGGGTGAGCCGCCGGTAGCCGGCCAGCGCCCGCACCGGCTGGTCCAGTTTCAGGTCCGGGGACGGGCCCACGTAGACCTGGGCCACCTCGGTGCCCGTGCGGCGTCCGGTGTTGCGGACGGTGAACTCCACGCGCAGCCCGCCGCGCCGTCCATGGTCTGCGCCGGGCCGGACCACGAGCTTGTCGTACTCCCAGGTCGTGTACGAGAGCCCGTGCCCGAAGGGGAACAGCGGGGCCACCCGCTGCGCGTCGTACCAGCGGTGGCCGACGTGGACGCCCTCGGAATACTCCTGCCGCCCGCCCACCCCCGGGTAGCGCATCAGCTCCGCGCCGACCGGGGTCACTCGCTCGTCGGCCGGGAAGGTCTGGGTGAGGCGGCCGCCGGGGTCCACGTCGCCGAAGAGCACGTCGGCGGTGGCGCCGGCGCCCTCCTGGCCCGGGTAGTACATCTGGAGGACCGCTCCGGTACGGGGCAGCCACGGCATCGTCGTACTGGAGGAGGTGTTGAGCACCACCGTGGTGCGCGGGTTGGCGGCGGCTACCGCCTGGATCAGCGCGGCCTGGCCGCCCGGGAGCCCCAGCGAGGTGCGGTCGCTGCCCTCGGTGGCGTCCTCGTAGGCGAACAGCACCACGCTGCGGGCCTCCTTGGCGGCCTTCACCGCCTCGGCGAGGTCGGCGGCCCGGGTGGCCTTCGTGGTGTGCCGCAGCCGCAGCCGCTGTCCCTTCGGCCCTCCTTCGGCGCTGACGGCGAGCCGGTGCTCGCCCGCCTTGAGCGCGAGCGTGTGCCGGCGCACGGTGAGCCCGTCGGGCGCACTGCCGAGGAGTCCGCCGGCGAAGTGCTCGGCCACGCCCTGCCGCACGGGGAACAGCTCCTCCCCGTCGAGCCGGACGCTCGGCCGCTTCCCGGTGTAGTGGATCAGCAGGGTCCACTCGTCGTCGGCCGCCAGCCGGAAGGCCCCCTCGTAGGTCCAGGTGCGTCCGGGCTCCACGCCGCGGTCGTCGAGGGCGGTGCCGGGGGCCAGCAGTTTCACCGGGAGCGGGCGCCCGTACAGGTCCTCGCCGAGCGCGTAGCTCACCGTGGAGCCCTTCCCGGCCCGCTGCCGGATCGCGGCGAGGGGGCCGGCGGCCGCGGCCGGGACCACGTGGGCGCTGCCGCCGCCACTGACGAAGGGGGTCCGCCCGGTCGGGCCGATGACGGCGACCGAGCGGGCCGCGGCTCCCGTCAGCGGCAGCGTCGCGTACTCGTTGCGGAGCAGGACCGCGCCCGCCACGGCCACCTGGCGGGCGACCTTGGCCCCGGCCGCCGCGTCCCGGGCCGGCCGGGCGGCGGGGTGCTCGGCGAGCAGCCCGAAGCGGTCCATCGTGACCAGGATCCGGCGGACCGCGAGGTCCACGGCGCTCTCGTGGACGGAGCCGCCGCGCACGGCCTCGCGCAACGGGGCGCCGTAGTGGGTGCCGCCCGGCATCTCCATGTCGAGTCCGGCGCCGATCGAGGCGACGGTGCTGTGGGCGGCGTCCCGGTCGGACATCACCCAGCCGTCGAACCCCCAGCGCCCGCGCAGCAGTTCGTCCAGGAGCGGTTTGTTCTCGCAGGCGTAGACGCCGTTGACCTTGTTGTAGGCGCCCATCACCGCGCCCGCGCCGGCGGCCACCGCGGCCTCGAAGCCGCGTAGCTCCGTCTCGTGGAGGGTCTGTTCGGTCGCGACCACATCGACCGTGTCGCGGCCCTTCTCCTGGTTGTTGAGCGCGAAGTGCTTGACGGCGGCGATGAGTCCCTCGTCCTGGATGCCGCGGACGACCTCGCCGACGAGGTCGGCCGTGAGCTTCGGGTCCTCCGAGAAGGTCTCGAAGTTCCGCCCGGCGTACGGGGTGCGGATGAGGTTGGCCATCGGCGAGAGCAGGACGTCCTGGCCGAGCGCGCGGCCCTCGCGGCCGATGACCCGGCCGTACTCCCGGGCCAGCGCCGGGTCGAAGGCGGAGGCGAGCAGGACGGGCGCGGGCAGCGCGGTGGCCCGTTCGGCGACGCGTACCCCGGCCGGTCCGTCCGCGAGGCGCAGCTCCGGGATGCCCAGGTGCGGGATGCCGGGCACATAGCCGGCCTGGCCGAGCGGGGCCGGGTCCGGTCCGCCGTGCAGCAGGACGGTCTTCTCCTCCAGGGTGAGCCGTTCCAGGAGGGCGTCGATCCGCGCGGCGGCGCCGGCCCGAGGCGCGGCGGCAGCGGCGGCCTTACGGGGCCGCGTGCCGGGCGGCGGCGCCGGTACGCAGCCGGCCGCGCCGAGGGCGGCGCCCACCGCTCCGAGGAGGCTCAAGGCACGGCGTCTGGACACGGCCTCGCTCACGGGGCGCTCCCTGAGGCGCGGGCATCGGCGGCGGGGCGGCGGGAGCGGCCCGCGCCGGACCGCTCCCTCAGGCCACTGTGCGCCGCGAGCCGCGCGGGCCCGCCTCAGGCGCGCCACCGCACCGCCGAGGTTCAGCCCTGCGGCGGCTGCTGCACGATGTCGGCGTCCCGCCGGGGCTCGTCCTGGCGCTGGACCCGGACCTCGGTGCGGTGGCCGCGCGCGATGTAGTCGCGTACGACGGCCTCCACGGCGTCCTGGGGAGACCCCACGCCAGCGAGGACCATCACCTCCACCACGAGCTCGGCGTCGAGGCTGATGCTGATCTTGGCTCGGCCTGTCACGGGACCCCCTCCGTCCGTCGTGGGAGGGACTCTAGCGGGACCGGCCGGGCCCCGTCGTGCCTTGCGGCCCGCCGTCACACTCGGCGCGCGCCCTCACTCGACGGCGCGCGCCGTCCGCGTCACGCGTTGGGACGCAGCGTCCATACGACTGTCGTTTGGACGCCGGCGGAGACCAGGCGGGATACCCCGGGACGCTAAGTGGCGCCTGAGCATCCGCCCCGCCGTCAACGCGGTGTCGCGCGGGTGGAGTGAGGCGGCCTGGCTGCGCGTCATGTTCTGCCCCGGAGTCAAGCTCGGCAGGCACTACCAGTACATCGACCGTTCACGCCCCGGCAAGGGCGAGAAGATCCTGGCCCGGATGTGGGCCCGCGCGGTCGAGTACGTCGGTTCGGCCTCCGAGTCCCCCGACCGTCAGGCCGCGTTCGCGGACCTGGAGCAGTGGCGCGAGCAGTTCGACCGGGTCGAGTTCGACGGTCAAGGAGTGCAACACGTACGCGCTCACCGACACGGGCCGGGCCGCCGCTAAAGCAGGCCGCCAACCCCCGCCGCATTGCCCCCGGCCAGGGCTACACAGTGGCCGGCTCCGAGGTCGTCGACTTCACCACCGGCTGTGTGGTGCCCGGCCGGCGGGTCGCCGGCGACGGCGAATGGATCTCGGCGGGGCCGACGGCTTCCACTGGGCACGGCCGGCGCCGGACGAGTGCCCGTCGTGCCCCTGCCACGCCCGCAGAGTCTGCGAAGGCTCCCACTGGCGCCTCGCCGGTCCGGTCCTCAACGCGGACGGCAGCCCGTACACCGAACCGTGCCCCTGCGAGCGGGCAGCGAACCGGGCGTAGCGCACGCAACGAAGCCACATACCGGACACGGCCCCCGTGATCCCGGCGGGGGCCTTCGTCGTGCCCATCTCAACCCATGATCGGCGCATCACACTTTCAACACTTTGTGTAATTTAGCCCCGCTCCCACACGCAGACCAGGAGATCCGCATGGCCACCCCGCACACCAGAAAGCGCTCCAGCAGCGCACTTACCGTCATAGCCGCCGTCCTGGCGCTCTCCGCGTGCGAACCGGCCGCTTCTTCCAGAACCCCGACCACCGGCCCCAGCGCCACGACCGGTGCGGGTCCCGCCCCCAGCCCCACCGCGGCCACGCCGACCCCTCCCACTCCGACCGCGTCACCCACCCTCCCCGAGTCACTCCAGGCCGTCGTGGACTTCGCCAACGAGGAAGAGAACGCCACCGACCGACAGGAATTCTTGCTAGTGCTGTGACCGGGAAGGTTCACCGGGTTGCTGGTCGTGGTGGCGGGGCAGGCTGGTGCCGGTTGGATGTCGCGGTGACGTCCCACCGGCGTGGGGAGGCTTGGTGGCACAACCGGTCAAGGTCCGCAGACTGACCGATCAGGAGGGGCAGAAGCTGCAGCGGATCGTACGGCGGGGCAGCACCAGCACGGTGCGCTACCGACGGGCGATGATGCTGCTGGCCTCGGCCGGCGGGAACAACGTCCCCGTCATCGCCCGCTTGGTCCAGGCGGACGAGGACACCGTGCGCGACGTGATCCACCGGTTCAACGAGATCGGTCTGGCCTGCCTGGACCCTCGGTGGGCGGGAGGCCGTCCCCGCCAGCTCAGCCCGGATGACGAGGACTTCGTCGTGGCGACGGCCACCACCCGCCCGACCAAGCTCGGCCAGCCCTTCACCCGCTGGTCGATCCGTAAACTCGCCGGCTACCTGCGACGCGTCCACGGCCGGACGATCCGTATCAGCCGCGAGGCCCTGCGCTGCCTGCTCGCCCGCCACGGGATCACCTTCCAGCGCACGAAAACGTGGAAGGAGTCCACCGACCCCGACCGCGATGCCAAACTCGACCGGATCGAGCACGTCCTTGAGTACCTCCACGACCGGGTCTTCGCCTTCGACGAGTTCGGGCCGCTGGGTATCCGCCCCACCGGCGGCTCCTGCTGGGCCAAACCGGGCCGCCCCGACCGGGTCCCGGCGACCTACCACCGAACCCACGGGGTCACTTACTTCCACGGCTGTTACTCGGTCGGTGACGACACTGTGTGGGGCGTCAACCGTCGCCACAAGGGCGGCGCCCAGTCCCTGGCCGCACTGAAATCGATCCGTGCCGCCCGGCCTGACGGCGCCCCGATCTACGTGATCATGGACAACCTCTCCGCCCACAAAGGAGCCAAGATCCGTACCTGGGCGAAGAAGAACAAGGTCGAGCTGTGCTTCACCCCGACCAACGCCTCCTGGGCAAACCCGATAGAAGCGCACTTCGGGCCTCTGCGGCAGTTCACCCTGGCGAACTCCAACCACCCGAACCACACCGTCCAGACGCGCGAGCTGCACGCCTACTTGCGCTGGCGCAACGTGAACGCCCGTCACCCCGATGTCCTGGCCGCCCAGCGCAAAGAACGCGCCCGCATCCGCAGCGAGAGAGGCATCCGCTGGGGCGGACGGCCCCTCGCAGACTCGGCAGCCTGACCACGATCCCCGGGCCACAGCATTAGCATCTCGGGATGCACTACCTGGACAACCAAGACGTCGACAAGGCCGTGGCCGAGATGGCGGGGGTACTCGGCACACACGACACGCAGGACTGGTCGGTGCCGGCGGGTTCGTTGGAGTGGAGCTGCTGGACAACGGCCGCCCACATCGCGCACGACCTGCTGGCCTACGCCGGGCAGGTGGCCGGCCGCCCCACCGGGGCCTACTTCCCCTTCGACCTGGCCGTCCGCCCAGGTACCGCCCCGCGCGAGGTGCTCCAGGTGGTCACCGCCTGCGCAGGACTGCTCAGCAGTGCTCTGGTCACAGCCGATCCCGGGCTGCGGGCGTGGCACTGGGGGCCATGCGACCGGACGGGTTTCGCGGCGATGGGTGTCGCCGAAGTCCTCCTGCACACCTACGACATCACCCAAGGGCTGAGCGTGCCGTGGCTGCCACCAGCGCCGTTGTCCACGAAGGTCCTCCACCGTCTCTTTCCCCACGCCCCGCCCGGCGACCCGGCCCAGGTCCTCCTCTGGTGCACCGGCCGCGGCGAGCTGGATGACCGCCCCCGCCGCGCCTCGTGGAGCTGGCAAGCAGCTGTTTCTGACTGATCGGTCCACACGGGCTCGCCAAGATGAGCCCGAACTCCGAAGGGTGTAGCTCTTCTTCGGGGACTGTGATGGTCAAGCCGCGAGGGTATATCCGTCCCGGTCAGAGCTTTCATGGACGCGGTAGTGCCCTGCCCCTGGCCTCGTTCTCCTCGTCGCCGTCCGCGTCCGGTTCCAGGCTCGTCTCGGCGATTTTCATGGCCCTTTGTGTTGCTGTGGCAGCGATGAGAGGGGGCGGGCTCCCTCCCAGCCTGGGGAGTCCGTGTCAGGCGAAGTCCCGGCGGCGGCCCACCGGGACCGCGAGCAGGTACAGCGGCGGCAGGAGCGCGGCCGTGCACACCGTCCACAGGGCCGCGTGCGTCCCCGCGTACGTGGCGAGCAGGCCGGCGGTGAGGGCGCCGAGCGGCTGGGCGCCCCAGGAGACGAAGCGGACGGTGGCCATGACACGGGAGAGGAGCTCAGGCGGGGACTCGGTCTGGCGGTGGGTGCGGGTGGTGATCGACCCGATGACGACGCCGAAGGCGAAGCCGGCGTTGCCCAGGGCGAACCAGTATGCGTCGGCTGCGGACGTGGTCAGCGGGGGCAGCAGGGCGGCAGCGCCGCCGGCCAGCGCGGTCCCGACCAGCCCCCGGGCGGTGCCGAACCGCCGGGTCAGTCGGACCGCCACGGCGGATCCGGCGAGCGCGCCGACTCCGTCCATGGCGAGCACCATGCCGAGTTGTACGGGCGTCAGCCCGGCCTCACGGACCAGGTAGAGGGGTGTGAGGGCGACCAGGGCGGCGCAGACGAAGTTGGTGGCGGTAGCCCAGAGCATGCAGGGCAGCATCACTGGGTGCCGCGTCACGTACGTCCAGCCCTCGCGGATCAGCCGGAGGGCGCCGTCGCCGGTGCGGGCGGCGGGACGGCGCTCGGGAAGGGTACGCAGCAGAACGGCTGAGAGCAGGTAGCTGGCCGCGTCCACGAGGAGCGCGCCGACCGGGCCCGCGGCGTACACGAGGAGGCCGCCCCCGGAGGGCCCTCCGGTCTCGGTGACAGCGTGCGTGCCGGACATCAGGCTGTTGCGGGCTGCGAGCTGCCGGTCCGGGACGATGGCGGGCAGAAAGGTCGAGTTGCCGATGTCGAAGAGTACGGTCGCGGCGCCGGTGACCAGAGCGGCGAGCAACAGGTGCGGGTAGGTGAGCCGGTCAAGCCACCAGGCGAGCGGGAGGGATCCGACGGCGGCGAACCGTACGAGATCGAGGGTGACCTGGAGGCGGCGGAGCGGGACGCGCTGGGCGATCACTCCGGCCGGGAGGCTGAGCAACAGCCAGGAGATCTGTCCGGCGGCGGCGAGCAGGGCGGCCTGGAGCGCGGTGGCGTCGAGGACTGTGAGGGCGACCAGGGGTAGAGCGAGGGCGGTGACGGCGGTGCCCGCGTTGCTGACGGTGGCCGCGGCCCAGTAGCGCCAGAAGACGGCCGGAGGCGAGGTCGCATGGTGGGTGCTGCGGCGATCGTGCTCCGGGACCGTCGGCGTCTCGCTCATGCGACGCCCACCCTTCAGTGAGTCTCATATGGGAACTTACTTGGTTGCGATTCAGTTTCTATCCGGAACTGACCACATGGCGCAAGATGGTTTCGAAGACCGGACGTTGTATCCGCAAGACAGGAGACCCATGGTCAGGTCGGTGCCCGAGCGGGACGCCGCCTGCGCGATCGCGCAGGCGGCGGCGGTGGTCGGCGACTGGTGGAGCCTGCTCCTGGTTCGGGAGACCGCACGCGGGCACCACCGGTTCGACGCGCTTCAGGAGGAGTTGGGGATCTCCCGGAAGGTGCTGACCGAACGCCTTGCGCACCTGGTGGAGGCGGAGGTCTTGGAGAAGGTTCCGTATCAGAGTGGCCCGGTGCGGTACGAGTACCGGCTGACGGAGAGCGGGCGGGGGCTGCTGCCCGTGCTGCTCTCGATGCAGGACTGGGCGGACCGCTGGCTGCTCGGCGACGGCTCGCTGAGCGGCACGGCTGACGAGGAGAGTGCGGAGGCGCTGCGGGTGGCGGGCCTGGTGGGCGAGTGGCTGCCGCGCCTCGAACTGCCGGGGCACCGGGGCGGTGAGCCGCTGGACCCGGTGGCCGAGACTGCGGCCACCGTCCTGTTCTGCTACCCGGCAGCCGGTCGCCCGGGCCCGTTGCCGGACGGCTGGGCCGACATCCCGGGTGCCATCGGCTGCACGCTGGAAAACCGGCTGTTCCGGGACGTGTACGACGACTTCCGCTCGGCGGGCGCCGAGGTGCGCGGCGTGAGTACTCAACGCCCGGACGAGCAGCGGGTGTTCGCGGTCGAGGAGGGCATCCCCTTCACCCTGCTCTCAGACGTCGACCTGCGCCTCGCGGCCGCTTTGCGGCTACCAGTGTTCCGCGCCGGGCAGGCACTGCGGCTGAAGCGGGCGGTGCTGGTGGTGGACCGCGAACGCGTGGTGCGCCAGGCGCGCTTCCCGGTGACGGACATCCCGGGGGCAGTGCGCGAGGCGCTGGCGGTGGTACGGCGGGTGGCGGCGGGGAGCTGAAGGGCGCGGGCGCGGCGACGGCCCCAGGCATGCCCGCCGCGTCCGTCACGGCGACAGCCACTCTCACCCGCCAGCCGCCCCCCGGAGTTGTTCCGTACCCGACGGAGCCTGCCGTGCACCCTGGTCCCCGCAGTCCCTGCAAAGGAGCCACACCCAACTCCGAACACGGTGAACGTTCCCGGTCACAGCACTAGTGCTGCTCCGCGGAAG
>NZ_JAGGOT010000051.1 GCF_018614195.1 Streptomyces sp. ISL-43 | reverse complement strand
AGGTGGGGTGCTCCGACGCTTGCGCGGCACACGCCGTACCGGTGACGAAGGCCAGGGAGACCGCCGCCAGGATGAGCGGACGCTGCCAGGAAGTCGTGAACATGGGATTTCTCCGTTGCCGTGATCAAGGGGGGTGGGGGGATGAGAAGGGGGTGGGAGGTGGGGGTGGAGGCCCTGAAGGCCTCCACCCCGTCGAGCCGGATCCGGCGCTTAGAAGGGGAACTTGAACCCGAGGCCGAGGCCTCCGGGCCCGCCGTCACCACCGGCGCCGCCGATCTTGCCGTTGCCGCCGTCACCGGCCGCGCCGCCGGCGCCACCGTCGTTCAGGCTGTCGCCGCCACGGCCGCCGTTGCCGCCGTTGCCGCCCTTGTCCCTGCCGTCACCGCCGCCACCGCCGGCTCCGGCGTCGCCGCCCTGCTCGAAGACGCCGATGCCGCCGTTGCCGCCGCCGCCGCCGTTGCCGCCGACCTTGCCCTCGCCGCCGCCACCGCCGCCGCCACCGCCGCCACCGGTCCTCCAACCGAAGCCGCCGTCGCCGCCGACGCCGCCGTCGCCGCCCTTGCCCTTGACGCTGGCCCCACCGGCACCGCCGGAGCCGCCGCCGCCGCCGACCTCGCCGGCGCCGCCCTTACCGCCTGCGCCGCCCTTGCCTCCGTCGGTCGGGAGGGCCGTGGCCACGTGGCCGGGCATCGGAGCCGCCGTCGCCACGGAGGCCGGAAGGACGATCCCTCCACCGATCACAGCAATGGAAGCGGCCAGCGTCGCGAAACGAATCTTGCGGTTCATGATGGTCTCCTAGGTGATGAACAATTGAGGTGCCCCGGGGATTCGGGACGGTGCGGTGATATCGGGGAGAGGAGGAAGCCTCCGGGAGGAGGTCTTCCGTCTCTGCCCTGTTGCCTCGTTCCGTTTCCGGTGAAGCCTTTCCGCTCCATAAGTAAGCCCCGGCGGGCACACCCCGGTCACGTTCCGGACATTCGGGACTTGACGCACCCCAAGGCGCCGGGTAAAAGGGCCCGCGCGTCGGGGATGCGCGGCCGGAGTGAGCGGGATTCCCGCGAACCGTGAGGAGACTCCATGACGGGCGCAACGCGAGGCGGCGCGGCCTGGGCCCCGGCTCTTCGGCTCGTGGTGGGTGCCGTGACCTTCGGCCTGCTGTCGGCCGTGGGTACGGCCGCGGCGGCGCAGGAGACGGCCGGGGAGCGGGCGGGCGCCGTGCCCTCCTGTACGAGCGAGCAGCTCATCGCGGACAGCGCTCAGCGGATCGGGACCGGCCAGGTCCGGATCTCCCTGATCAACGACGGTCCGAAGGCGTGCGTCCTGAAGGGATACCCCACCGTGGCCCTCGCCGGTCAGGGCTCGCCGGACCGCCACAAGCCCCTGAACGTGGTCCGTCAGGGCCAGGCGCGCGCCGTGCATCTGCCGGTCGGCGGCCGGGCCTGGACTCAGCTCACCTTCGCCCCGGTGCTGGGCGAGGCAGGCGGGTACTGCTCCTCCGGCGCCGAGCCGACCGTGGCGCCCTCGATGGTGCTGGGCGTGGGACGGGGCGGGCTCCAGCTGGCGCCCGACGACGGCGGGAACTTCGCACTGTGCGGCACCAGCGTGCGGGCCACGGCCTTCCGCGGCAGCACTTCCTGACCTGGTCGGCTCCGGGGCTGCCCTCGGCTGGGCCCGGTCAGCCGTGCAGCAGCCGCGCCCAGTCCTGCGGGACCCGGCCGGACGGTCCCGGCGCCGGCTGGTCGGCCGGGTGGCCGGCCGGCGGTGTCAGCTCGGGTCCGGACTCGTACAGCTCGTTGCCGGCGTAGTCCCAGAACCAGTCCTCGCCCGGTTCGGGGCTCTGCACCAGGGGATGGCCGGTGGAGTTCCAGTGGGCGGTGGCGTGCTGGGCGGGCGAGGAGTCGCAGCAGCCGATGTGGCCGCACTGGGCGCAGCGCCGCAGGTGGAACCACCAGCCGCCCGCCGCGTCGCACTCGACGCAGCCGGTGCCGGTGGGCGGGGCGCTCGGGTCGACTCCGTCGATGCCGGTCATACGGACTCCTCGGTGCTCTCGTTTCCGGGCTCGGTATCCGTATCGGTATCGGTATCGGTATCCGGGGCGGTCAGCGGCAGCAGTACCTGGAAACGGGTGTCGCCCGGTGCGGACTCGACCTGGAGGCTCCCGTGGTGCTTGCTGACGACGATCCTCCAGGAGATGTCCAGGCCGAGACCGGTGCCCTCGCCGACCGGCTTGGTGGTGAAGAAGGGATCGAAGATGCGGCTGCGGATGTCCGCCGGGATACCGGGCCCGGTGCCCCGGAACTCGACCAGCAGCCGGTCTCCCTCCCGTGCGGTGCGGACCGTCAGCGTGCCGTCGCGGCCCGTGCTCCCGATGGCGGAGACGGCGTTGTCGATGAGGTTGGTCCACACCTGGTTGAGTTCCGCCGGGTACGCGGGCACGTCCGGCACGGAGCGGTCGTACTCCTTGACCACCTGGATCCTGGGGCCGATCTTGCCCGAGAGCATGAGCAGGGTGCTGTCGAGGAGCTCGTGGACGTCGACGACCCGGTGCGGGGCCCGGTCGAGCTGCGAGTACTGCTTGGCGGCGTCCACGAGGTGGGAGATACGGGTGGTGGAGTCGTCGATCTCGTCCATCAGCAGTTCGGTCTCGACCGTGTAGTTGAGCCAGCCGATGGCCCCCGGCAGGAGGTCCTCGGCCACGGTCGCGGCGACGTGCTCCAGCCAGTCCGTGTCCAGGCCGGCCTGGACGAAGGTCGGTGCGATCCGCCAGCCTTCGGCGATGCCGTGGTCCTCGAGCCAGTCGGCGAGCTCGTCCTCCCGGTCGGACGCCTCCAGAGGGCTCAACACCGGTGCCTTGGCGACGCGTTCGGCGGTGCGTTCCTGGATCTCGATGAGGTCGGCGAGTGCCTCGCGCGAGTAGTTGCCCTGGGCGATGTGGGCCAGCTTGTGCCGCATCTTGCCCACGCGTTCGCGCAGCGCCGCGGTGGCCCGGACCGCCGCCGCGGCCGGGTTGTTGAGTTCGTGGGTGAGCCCGGCGGACAACGAGCCGAGGGCCAGCAGCCGCTCACGCTGTCCGATGGCCTGCTGGGTGCTCCTCGATCCGAAGAAGAGCCCCTCCAGCAGGTGCGCGGCCATCGGGAACCATTCCCGCATGACGTCCGCGAAGGACTGCGCGGGCAGCACGAAGAACCGTGTCGGCTCGGTGACCCGCATCGAGTTGTTGTACGTCTGCGGCACGCGGTCGCCCAGGTAGGCCTGCATGGCCCCCGCGTACACCCCGCGCTGCGAGGTCCGGCCCACCTCCACGTCGTCGCCGCCGACCCGGCGGGACAGTACGACGGTGCCCTCGATCATCACGTAGAAGCAGGTCGCCGGGTCTCCCTCGGTGTACACGGGACCGGCTTCGAAACGCTCCGTCCGCCCCTCGGCGCACAGCCGCCCGAGCTGCTCCGGGGAGAGCTTCTCGAACAGGAACAGCGAAGCGATCTCCTGCGGGCTGCAGGGCATGACCTGCCCGGTCACGACTGCTCCAGATACCGGTGGACGAGCATCACTGCCATGGCTCCCTCTCCGACGGCGGACGCGACGCGCTTCGCCGACCGGGCGCGCGCGTCGCCCGCCACGAACACGCCGGGAATGTTGGTCTCCAGGTGGTAGGGCGGGCGGTCCAGCTCCCATTCGGCGGGCGGCCGTCCGTCCGGGGTGAGGTCGGGCCCTGCCAGGATGAAGCCGTGCTCGTCGCGCAGCACCGTACCGTCCAGCCAGTCGGTCAGCGGGGCCGCGCCGATGAAGACGAACATCCACTGGGTGTCGACGAGTTCGGTCGCACCGCTCCGCACGTCCCGCAGCGTGAGCTGCTCCAGGTGCCCGTCGCCGTGCGCCGCCTCGACGACGGTCCGGGGCCGCACCGTGATGTTCGGCGCCGCCTCGATCTGCTGGATCAGGTAGTACGACATCGACGCGGTCAGGGACTCCCCGCGCACCAGCAGGGTCACCGACTTCGCGCCCCGCGCCAGATACATCGCCGCCTGTCCGGCGGAGTTGGCGCCGCCGACGATGTACACGTCCTGCTCCAGGCAGGCGGACGCCTCGGTGAGCGAGGAGCCGTAGTACACCCCGCAGCCGGTCAGGTCGTCGCAGCCCGGCGCCCGGAGCTGCCGGTAGGACACTCCGGTGGCCAGGATGACGCTGTGCGCGGCGATCGCCGAGCCGTCGGAGAAGCCGGTGTCCGTCGGCCCCGGCCGCCTCCAGCAGTCGCTGTCCCTCCGGCTCGTCGCAGGAGTACCAGCGGTACGGCACCTGGTTGCGGGCCAGGAACTCCCGCACGCTCGATGAACGCGCCGACCAGCGGTGCCCGACCACCTTGGTGGCGGGTACCGGCCGGTAGTCGCTGGAGCGCCAGGCCGCCAGCAGGTCGTCCAGGACCGGGTAGAGCTTCTCCTCCGGCGGGTCCCACGGCTTGAGCAGGTAGTGGTCGAGGTCGACGACGTTGATCGCGTCGATCGCCGCGTTGGTGTCGGCATACGCGGTCAGCAGCACGCGCCGCGCGCCCGGGTACACGTGCAGGGCCTGTTCGAGGAACTCGATGCCGTTCATCTGCGGCATGCGGTAGTCGGCGAGGATCACGGCCACCAGGTCGCCCCGCAGCTTCAGCTCGCGCAGCGCCTGAAGCGCGGACTCGCCGGACTCGGCGCGCACGATCCGGTACCCGGAGCCGTAGCGGCGCCGCAGGTCACGGGCGATGGCACGGGACACTCCCGGGTCGTCGTCCACGGTCAGGATGACGGTCCGCGCTGTGTCGGCGACCTCTGCCATACGCCTCCCCGCCCCGAGCGGCCTGGGCTGGCGGCGCGGGGAGCCGCCCGCACCCGGTTCCGCCCATCGTATGTTCGATCGTCCGGGTCCGCTTCGGGACACCCGTGGCCCGCGCACCGCGCGTACACGGCCGGACGCGGCCCGATCTCGCGCCCTCCTCACATCGGGGCGGGCGTGACGCGAACGGTCAGGCGCGTGGGCGCCGTCGGCAGCGGCTCCGGCAGGCGCAGGCCCGCTCCGCCGGGCGTGACCGAGCCGAGGACGCTCGCGCGCCCGGCACCGGTACAGGAAGGGACCGTGCCGGGCAGACCGTGCGCGGTGAGCCAGCCCAGGACGGCGAAGGCGTACGCCTCCTTCGTGCCCGACGGCAGTCCCAGCTCGTCCGACGTCCGCAGTGGTACGCCTCCGTCGGATCCGGCGAGCTCCTCCCGCAGCCACCGCATCAGTACCGGGTTGCGGGTCCCGCCGCCCGACGCGATCACTTCCGTCGCCCCGAAGGGCCGTACGGCGTCGGCGACGGTCCGCGCCGTGAGCCGGGTCAGGGTGGCGACGACGTCCTCGGCGGACAGCGGCCCGCACACGCCCAGCGCCGCACGCAGATAGGGCAGGTGGAACAGTTCCTTGCCCGTCGTCTTCGGCGCCGGCATGCCGTAGTACGGCTCGTCCAACAGCTGTCGCAGCAGCCGCGGATGCACGCTTCCCCGTGCGGCGAGCGCGCCGTCCACGTCCATGGAGTACGCCCCGCCCAAGGCGTCGCGCCCTGCCAGCTCCCGTACCGCCGCGTCGATCAGCGCATTGGCGGGCCCGGTATCGAAGGCGAGCGGTTCGCCACCACCCACCCCGTCCGGAACCACCGTCACGTTCCCGATTCCGCCCAGGTTGAGCGCCACGGGCACCCCCGGCCGCCCCCGCAGCCACATGACGTCGACGACGCTCACCAGGGGCGCGCCCTGACCCCCGGCGGCCACATCCCGCGTACGGAAGCCGGAGACGACGGGGCGGCCGGTCGCCTCGGCGATCCAGGCCGGCTCGCCGATCTGGAGCGTGCCGTGCACCCGGCCGGCCTCGGCCCAGTGGTAGACGGTCTGCCCGTGCGAGGCCATCAAGTCGGCGCGTCCGTCGCACAGTTCGAGGTCGGCCCGGACCGCCGCCTCGGCGAATGCCTGTCCGATGCGCGTGTCGAGCCGGCACACCGTGGCCAGATCCGTCCCGGCGGGCGGCAGTGCCCCGGCCAGCTCCGCCCGCAGATCGTCGCCGTACACCGTGCTGATCATGCCCAGCGGCGTGAGCACCAGCGTGTCCCCGTCCAGAGCCAGGTCGGCGGCAGCCGCGTCGATGGCGTCGTACGACGTGCCGGACATCAGCCCGACCACCCGCAGGGCGCTCACCGCAGCGCCCGCTCGTGGTCGTCGCCACGCAGCGTCAGCAGCGCGACGGCGCTGACCGCGCAGGCGGCCGCGGCGTAGTACGCGGGAACGTCGACGTCCCCGGTCCACTCGACGACCTCGGTGATGATCAGCCCCGCACAGCCGGAGAACACGGCGTTGGACAGCGCGTACGCCAGCCCGAGCCCCGTGTAGCGCACCGTGGTCGGGAACATCTCGGCCAGCATCGCGGGCCCGGGCCCCGCCATCAGCCCGACGGCGGCCCCCGCCGCGAAGAGCGCCGCCCCCTTCGCGTACACCGGCGCACCGGTGTCCTGCACCAGGTGCAGGAGCGGCAGCGCGAGCACGGCGACCAGCAGCGCTCCGGCCAGCATCACCGGCCGCCGCCCGATCCGGTCGCTCACCGTGCCGGCCGGCAGGATCGACGCCGCGAACCCGAGGTTCGCCAGGACGGTCGCGACCAGCGCCTGCTGGAACGTCGCGTTCAGCGTGCTCTGGAGGTACGAGGGCAGCACCACCAGGAAGGTGTAGCCGGCCGCCGACCACCCCATGAGCCGCCCGGCGCCCAGCGCGACCGCCCTGACCGTCTCTCCGGCGGGCGGCCGGCGCACGGGTTCGCCGCTCTCGCCGACGGCCGACGCGAAGGCGGGTGTTTCGTCCAGGCGCAACCGCAGCCACAGCGCGACGAATCCGAGCGGCAGCGTCAGCAGGAAGGGCACCCGCCAGCCCCACCCGTTCAGCTGCGAGGTGGTCAGTACGGTCGCCAGGAGCGCCGCCATGCCGGCGCCCGCGAGCAGGCCGAGCGACACCGTGAACGACTGCCACGCCCCGTACCGCCCGCGGCGGCCGGGGGGCGCGCACTCCGTCATGAGCGACACCGCTCCCCCGAACTCCCCGCCCGCCGACAGCCCTTGCAGGATCCGCAGCAGCGTCAGCAGCCACGGTGCGGCAGCACCGATGGACTCGTACGTCGGCAGCGCGCCGATGAGCGTCGTGGCGCCGGTCATCAGGCAGATGACCAGGACGAGCGTCGGCCGTCGGCCGATCCGGTCACCGAGGCGCCCGAACACGGCCGCCCCGACGGGCCGGAAGAAGAACGCGAGGGCGAACGACGCGTACGTCTTGACGAGCGCCTCCACGTCGCTGCCGCCCTCGGGGGTGAAGAAGTGCGCCGCGATGACGGTGGCGAAGTAGCCGTAGACGCCGAACTCGTACCACTCGATGAAGTTGCCGACGGACCCCGCCACCAGTGCCCGACGGGAGCCGGCCGGCCGGGCTGTCACAGGAGAGCGGATCGGATCGGGGGCGGCTGAGAGCATGGGGCAAGCGTGCTGACGGGGAGGCGGCTCCACAAGTTCCGTCCGCCATCTGCCGTACGTCCGACCTCTTGGAACGGCGGGGGCGGACTGCACCTTGCGGCAGCTTCCTCCTTGCTCCGGACCGCCGGGCCCGATGCCCACCGCCGATCGACGCGCCGGGGAATATTCCTTACCGTGGCAGCCGGAAAAGGCGGAGACTCCTCTCATGGCCGACATGGGGGCGTTCCGGGAGACGGTGACCGCCTGGGCCGCCGGTGGCCCCGGCGGGCCCGCGCACGAGCTGGCCGCACGGCTGCCCGTCCGGGCCGTCGTCCTGCTCGAAGGGCCGAGCGACGCCGCGGCGGTCGACGCGCTGGCCGCGAGCCGCGGCCGGAACCTGGCGGCCGAAGGAGTCTGCGTCCTGCCGATGGGCGGCGCGATGAGCGTCGGACGTTTCGCCGGCCTCCTCGGGCCACCCGGCCTGGGTCTGCGCCTCACGGGACTGTGCGATGAGGCGGAGCGCGGCTACTACGACCGCGGCTTGGAACGGGCCGGTGCGGCACAGCACGGGTTCTTCGTCTGCGCGGCCGATCTGGAAGAAGAGCTCATCCGCGCGCTGGGCGTGACACGGGTGGAGGAGCTCGTCCGGGCGGAGGGCGACATACGCGCCCTCCAGACCTTCATGCGCCAGCCCGCACAGCAGGGCCGCACCGCACAGCAGCAGCTGCGGCGCTTCCTCGGCACGAAGAAGGGGCGCAAGATCCGCTACGGCCGCGTCCTCGTCGAGGCCCTCGACCCCGACCGCGTACCGGCGCCACTCGACGACCTGCTCACGAGCCTCTGACCCTTGACCCGTGGGCGATGTCCGTCTCGGCCGCCGCGCCCGCATGCCCACCGCTCTGTGGTCCGGCCAGGCAGTTCGGCCACTCCGTGGGGCACCACTGGACGCATGCGCGTATCGGATTCGGCCCGTGGATCCTGGCGGCCGCCACACCCGGAAAGTATGATCAAGCAATGTCTGACACGACCGAGACCACGCCCGGCTGGCTGACCACGGATGAGCTGGAACTGGCCAGGGCACGGATGCCGATCCTGTACGTGGAGGCCGTGCCCGTGCGCGTGGACCACAGCGGCGAAGTCACCAGCATCGGGCTACTGCTGCGCATCGGTCCGGACGGAACGGTCAGCCGAACCCTGGTGTCCGGCCGCGTCCTGCACCACGAGCGGGTCCGTGACGCGCTGCTGCGCAACCTGGAGAAGGACCTCGGCCCGGTGGCCCTGCCCCGCGTCCCCGCCTCCCTGCAGCCCTTCACGGTCGCCGAGTACTTCCCCACGGCGGGCATCACCTCGTACCACGACCCGCGCCAGCACGCGGTGTCCCTCGCCTACATCGTGCCGGTGTCCGGCGACTGCCGGCCCCGGCAGGACGCGCTGGACCTGGTCTGGTTCAGCCCGGAGGAAGCAGCCTCCCAAGCCGTGCAGAGCGAGATGCCGGGCGGACAGGGCGTACTGCTGAAGCAGGCGCTCGCACATGCGGGACATGCCTACTGAGTCGTTCTCCCAGCGCCGCCGGGGCCTCACGACCGACCGCGGCGGCTCCGGTGCACCTGCGTCACCTCCGGGAGGGACCCGGCCTGCCCGGATCGTGTGCCGGGTCGTCTTCGGGCGCCAGGCCGAGTATGTCCAGCAGCAGCGCCAGATCTCCGGGGTCGGCGGCGCGTGAAGCGACAGCGCGGCGCGCCGCCGCCCGGTCCGTGGTCCCGGAGCACGCCAGGAGAGCCAGCTCGTCACAGCCAAAGGGATCCTTCACCTCGCCGATCCCACCATGGCGGCGCGCCATGTGCAGCCGGACTGCTCCACCTGCCCCGCGGGCCGCCCCGGGGCGGCCCGGCCGCCCGTACGCATTCGGGTGGCCGGTTCCCGTACAGGTGAATGCCGCCGCGGCTGAGCCTGCCGTCCCCGCGTCGACGTGCCCTCGCTCATGACGTGGCACGCCCAGCGGCAGATCGGCTCGTGCCAGGAGGCAGGGGCGCGACGGATGGCGGCGATGGTGGGGACCGGGTTCCGGGTGAGGAAGTCGAGGTGCCGAACCGGACTGGTCAGCTGAGAAGCGCAGGCCATGCCTTCGGCGCCCCAGCTCCACTCCGGCCGCAACCTCCCGCGCGGAGCACAGGAGGTGACCCCGTTTCACAGGATCCTGAGGCCCCCCACCCCCGTGGGGGGGCTGCGATCCGGTCGGGACCTCCCGTGCTCCGCGCCGGAGATGACCCCGTTCCACGGGGTCACGACTGACACGACCGACACGGCCTTCACCGCATCCCGCCGTCCGCACCGTGCGCGATGATCACCACGCTATGGCCGAGAAGATCGCCCGGCCCCTGACAGCACGCGCCAGCAAGGGGACCGACCACGCCACAGGCGGACCTTCCACGCCATGATGGGGACACCAGGCGCCAAACCCCGACGATGACCTGGTAATTCGTGCTGGTCTATGCTCTGCCCCTGTGGTCTCGCATGCACATCAGGGGACAACCTCCTCCGCCCTCACCCGTCTGAGCGTCAACGTCGCGCGGCTGCTCGGCATACCCCCGCACGGATACGCGCACCTGCTGGGGCTGGCTCCCGAGCACCTCAACGACGACCTGTGCCGCACCCCCGCGGCCACGAGCATCCGCATCGCGGAACTCACGACAGTCCACGCGCCCTGGACCGAGATGTCCGTGCTGCTGGCACAGCAGTCGAGCATCGGCAGCCTCGGGGTCTGGGACTACCTGATCACCTCCGCGCCCACACCGCTCGAAGGGATCCGGGACGCCTCGGCCTACTTCGCCACCGTCGCCGACATCGGTACGGACAACCTCCGGATCACCGAGGACGGCGAACACGTCACCATCAGCCATGTCAACGAGGCCGATCTGACCTACGAGGCCGCGTGCGCCATCCGCGCCTACGCGCTCGGCCTGTACCAGCGCCGGCTCAGCGAAGCCGCGCGACAGCGCCTCATTCCCCTCCGCGTCTCCCTGGCCGCCAAGGCGCCCCGCCGGCACCACGCCCTGACCGAGCTGTACGGCACCCGCGGCATCGAGTTCGAAGCGCCGGCCAGCTCGATCACCTTCCTCGCCTCCGACCTGAACACCCCGACACCACACGCCCAACCCGGCCTGTCGACCGTTCTCAGAAGACACGCCGACCAGACCCTCGCCACGGCGATCCCGCTGCACAACTGGCTGGACCTCTTCCGTACCGCCCTGGCCTCCGCCCACGACGAGACCACGCCCACGCTGTCCGCGGTGGCGGGGCGCATGACCGTCAGCCCGCGAACCCTCCAGCGCCGCCTGGACGAACACGGCACGACGTGGAGCCACGAGGTCGAAACCGTACGTCGAGACCACGTCACGCGGCTGCTGCACGGCACGGACCTCAGCGTCGAATCGGTAGCCACCCGGAGCGGTTACGCCGATGCCCGTGCCCTGCGCCGGGCGGTCCAGCGCTGGTACGGGACCACACCCGCCACCCTGCGCCGCACCGGCCGCCCGGACAGTGGCGCGACAGGCCTCCCGAACATCGGGTAGGGCGCTCGCGGCTCCACCGCCGGCGCTGTCAGCCGCGTCTCGCCGGCCCGCCAACGGGCCCTCGTTGGTCTCGCGTTGGTCGCCGGTTGGCCGTCTCCGACAGCCTCAAGGCGTACCGGAACACCGGTCCATGAGAGACGGAGACCAAGTCATGAACTTCAAGCGATCGCTCGTCGCCCTCGGCATGGCGGCAGGAGTGGCCCTCGGCGCGGCGGCCGTCGCGCCGGCCGCGAGCGCCGCCCCTTCCAGGGCGTCACCTACTACTCCGAGCCGCAGCGCGCGGCCCCGCACACGGCGGAGGAGGGCCTCGTCACCGCCTGCATGGAGCGACGGGGCTTCACCTACCACCCCCAGCCGCCGGCCACCGGAAACCGCGTCGCCGACATCAATCCGTACGGGCTGCTCACCGTCGCGCAGGCGGTCGACGACGGGTACGGGATCACCAGCACCGCGCTGGCCGTGAAA
Source organism: Streptomyces sp. ISL-43 (assembly GCF_018614195.1). Classification (GTDB taxonomy): domain Bacteria; phylum Actinomycetota; class Actinomycetes; order Streptomycetales; family Streptomycetaceae; genus Streptomyces. The sequence goes on along the minus strand of NZ_JAGGOT010000051.1, from coordinate 208,321 downwards.
CCGCCGGCGGACGCCAACGCCGGCGAGAGCGCGAACGACAGCTGGAAGGACGCTCTGCTGGGCACCCCGGCCCACCGCGTGGATCTGCGGATGCCGATGGAGCGGCAGTTCTACTACCACTCGGACTCCTGCGTCAGCGACGCCAAGTCCCGGCTCTTCGGGCCGGAGCACTACAAGCTCTACAACACCTTCCAGGTCCTGGGCGACGCCGTGGTCGACAAGGCCCGGGCCGACCCTCGTTACCTCGCGGCGCAGGACTCCTGGCGCACCTGCATGAAGGACGCGGGAACGGAGGCGGGCACGCTCGGCGAGCCACGGACCTCGGTGGACCAGCGGCTCGGGCGGGCCGGTCAGGACCCGGCCGAGATCCACGCCGTCGCCGGTGTCGAGTGACCCGTCGGTTGATCGAGGAGGCGGAATAGCGGCGATGCCGGCGCGGTTGTCCGCCGTTGTCGATCAACCAGGAGGTTTTATGTCTACGGTCCTTCGTCCGCGCGCGCTGCGTTTCGGCGACCTCGTCGTGGTCGCCGCCCCCTCGGGCCGGCTCGAGCCGGGTGAGGAGCCGCTCCTCGCCCGCGGTGTGGCGATATTGGAGCGGATGGGTTTCCGTGTGCGGGTCAGCCCGATGGTCGACCCGGCGCGGAGCCGCTGGTGGGCGTCGGGCGCTCCGGCGGAACAGGCTGCCGAGCTCAATGCCCTGCTCCGGGATCCGGAGGTGCGGGCCATCGTCGCTCACACCGGTGGTCAGACGACGATCGGCTATCTCGATCTGATCGACCTGGACGCGGTCCGGGCAGACCCGAAGCCGATCCTCGGCTACAGCGACATCTCGCTGCTGCACATGGCGTTGCACGCCAAGACCGGTCTCGTCGGCTTCCACGCCGACATCGCCACCCACGGATTCGGCAGCGACTGGTACACGCTGGGCGACGAGGCCCGTCGCAGCGAGCTCGTCGACCTCTACACCCGTGTGCTCACCAAGGACGAGGCGCCAGGCGTGCTGCCGGCGCGGGGTACTTGGGAGACCTGGCAGCCGGGCCGTGCGCAGGGACCCCTGGTCGGCGGCCTGTTGAACCGCCTGGTCCAACTGCAGGCGACGCCGTTCGCGCTGCCGGCCGAACGGTTCGACGGAGCCGTCCTGTTCTGGGAGGAGGTGGAGCGGCCGGTCACGCGGATCTGGACCGACCTGCACACCCTGCGGCTGTCCGGCGTGCTGGACCGGATCGCGGGCATGGTGGTCGGCCTCCCGCGTGACGTCACGCCCTACGAGGCGGGCGGAGAGCGGGTCGGTCTGCGCGAGGTCGTTCTCGACGTCCTGGCGCAGCGGGACATCCCTGTCCTCGCCCAAGTCGACTTCGGCCACACCTCGCCGAACCTGCCGATGCCCCTCGGTGTCCGCGCGGACGTGGACGCGGACAACCGGACCCTGTCCCTGCTCGAGTCGGCAGTCGCGGAAAGCTGAGTTCACCTCGTCGGGTCGGTCAGGCTGCTTCGGCGCGGGGCAGGTGCTCCACCGCGAAGGGCTCGAAGGCGATCCGGGTCAGCGATCCGTCGTCCGCCCACCGCACCTCGACCGTATCGGTGTCCGCCCTCACCACGGTGGCCGCCTCCGAGAGGGGAGCCGGCTCCGGCTCGCCGGTGAGCGTGGCCAACGCCGCGTAGAGGGACGTTCCCCGTGCCTCGGCGACAAGGCGCGGCATTCGGGCCCACGGTGTGAAGGCGGTCCCGGCAGGCGCCCTGACTTCGTCCAGGGCGCCCCATCCGTGCAGCGGGTGGAGCCCTGAACGCAGCGGCTCCCCGGGGCCCGTGGCCCAGCCGGTCTGTTCGACGCGGGCGCCGTGCGGAGCTCCGTGAACCCGGTGTACGCGCAGTTCGTGGCGGCCCCGGACGACGGTGACGCTCTCCACGCGCAGGCCCGGGACCGTGGGCGTGCCGCCCGGGAAGACCGGCCGGTGCCAGGACGCGGCCCAGCCCCAGCCATCGCCGCCCCCGGCACCGCGGGGGTGGATGCGGCGCCGGGCACTGCGATCACCTGCCACGACCACGGCGAGGTGGTTGTCGGGGGTGTTGCCGCGCGCGGTGGGGCCGGTGCGGGTGGAGTAGGCCTGGCGGGCGTAGAGCGGGTCCTGCGCCGCCGCCGACTCGGCCTCGTCGGGCACCACGTGGTCGCTGCCGTGGTTGTGCAGGCGTACGATCCCGTCGGCGCGGGTCGTCTGGATCAACAGGCCCGGCGCGGGCAGCCCGAGCGCTCGGTCCGACACCTCGCTGGGTGCGGGTTCCTCGGTGGCCGTCCACAGCGGATGCGTCGCCGGCGCCAGCAGGCAGACGAATGCCTTCGACGCCCAATAGGGCGACGCGGGACCGGAGTAGGGCTGAAGCGTCGCTTCGTGCGGTCCGTGCCAGCCGAGGCTGAGCAGCCCGTCGCCGCCGACGGCGCCGCGGTCGAGGAAGTAACGCAGCGATCCGCTGATCAGGCGGCGCGAAGTGCCGGGGCCGAGAGGGGTGTTGCCCGTGACCGAGCCCAGGCCGACGGCGGACGCGGCGGCGAACCGGTAGGTGAGGGAGCGTCCGAAGTGGATCGGCGCCCCGTCCGCCCCGAAGAGCAGGGAGTAGCCGTCCAGGTGTGCCCGCAGCCGGTCGCCGTGCGGGGCCGCCACCCGGTCCGAGGGGTCGGCGAGATGACCGTCGAGCACCGGGTACAGGTGCAGCGCCCAGCCGTTGTAGTGGTCGAAGGCGCGGCCGTCGCCGTCGGCGTACCAGCCCTGGCCCGCGTACCAGCCCTCCAGCAGGTCGCAGGCGCGGCGGCGGACCCGGGCCGTCTCCGCGTCCGCGCGGCCCACCGATTCCAGGAATCCGGCCACGGTGTACGGGAAGAGGTACCAGTTGTTGGGGGCCGGCACATGGCGCATCGCGCCTCGCAGCCACTCCTCCGCCCGGTCCCGCACCGCGCTGTCGAGGCGGTCCCACAACCACGGCCGGGTAAGCCGGAGCCCGAGGGCAACGGAGGCCGACTCGACCATCGGCTGGCCCTGGACGTGCAGATCGCGGATGACCGGCCAGGACTCCGCGTCGTCACGGCCCGGAGTCCTGGTCCCCGCCGCCAGCCCGTCCGCGTACCGCTCCAGCCAGCCGTGCGGGTCCTCGCCGCCGGCGCCCGCGACGCGGAACGCCGCGGCGAGGAACGTGCGCGCGTACCCTTCGAGCCCGTCCGAGCGCACTCCGGAGGCGGAAGGCCGTCCCGGCAGGTCGAGCAGGGCCCCGCGCGGCGTGGCCCACCGCCAGGCCGCGTGCAGCAGCCCGTCGGCGACCGCCTCCCAGTGCGCGCGGGTGTAGCCGGTGTACGGGCTCGACTCGCGGTCTTCGGGGGGCAGTCCGGGAAGGGTCATGCGGGGATATTGATCGAATGGCCGCCTCGGGTCAATAGAGTAGATCAAGACCGATCAAAACGATCGAACGATCAGGTTCCGCGGCGGTGATCCCGGTCGGCCAGGCACACCGTGGCCTGAAGGCTCAGCACGGCGACCGTCAGCGGGGCCCGGGCCGCCAGGTGCCCGGCAACGTGCACCGTCGCGGTCCCCGCGTCCAGCAGCCCCCGCGATCCGGGCTCCACCAGCGCGGCCGCGGCGGCGCCCAGGCGGTCCTTGGTCGCTGCCTGCCACGGCTCCCGCGCCAGGAACCCCGCGTCCTCTGCTGCGCCGGGTGCACGGCGGAGCCGTGGATCCACTACACCCAGGCCGTCTCTTTCGGATCTTGCCGGGGGCTTGTGTCAGTCGGGGATTCCCGGCATGCCCCACCGGGCGTTCCTGCCCTTGACGTCGGCTCTTGGACACGTCTCGCGCCACTCCGTGAGCTTGGGGGGACGGCCCGGACGCCCGGCGAGCCGTCTGCGGTCCAAGCGCAGGCGAAGCTTCGCCGAGTCGTCGTTGACGTTGTCGTGGATCACCAGGACCCGTGCCACCGCGTGGGGGTCGCGTTCGGTGATCCGGCCGCTGGCGTGCCGCAGGTGGATCCTGGCGGGACCGCCGGCGTCACCGACGACGGTTCGCACCTCGACCAGACGCCGGCGGTCCCACGCCCAGTACCGTGTCGGCGTAACTCATCGAAGGGACATCCGGTGCGAGGGCCGGCGCCGTCCCGCGCCCCCTGTCGATCTTGTTCGGGTCGCGCTGTGACAGCATGACCCGGGTGCTGAACATAGAGATCAACGGCCGGCCCCCAGAGGTCGCGGACCTGCACCGAGTCGCCACGTGGAACTACGGGCACTTCACTTCGATGCAGGTGCGCGAAGGGTCGGTCCGTGGCCTCGACCTGCACCTGCGGAGGCTGGAGGGAGGGTCGCTCGCGCTCTTCGGCGAGGGCGTCGAGAGCGACGACGGCAGGATTCGGGAGTTGATCCGGCACGCGCTCGGCGAGGTGCGGGACGCATCGGTGAGGGTGACCGTCGTACCTGACGTCGGCGCGCCCGAAGCGGAGACCGATGTCATGGTGTCCGTGTCCGACCCCGTTGGCGATGCGCCGCGACCGGCACTGCGGGTGCGCACGGCGACGTACGAACGCGAGCTGCCGCACCTCAAGCACGCCGCGACGATGGGGCTCACCTATCAGCGGCGCCAGGCCCAAGCGGCCGGATTCGACGACGTCCTGTTCATGGGGCGCGACGGGGGCCTTCTTGAGGGATCGGTGTGGAACGTCGCGTTCTGGGACGGGCAGCAGGTCGTATGGCCCCAGGCCGACGTCCTGCCGGGCATCACCATGCAGTTGCTGCAGGGTGGCTTGACGCGGATCGGGACGCCCTGGTCGACGAGGCGTCTGACCGCGGACGACCTTCCGGCGATGCGGGCTGCCGCGGCAACCAATTCCCACTGCCCCAGCCAACCGCTGGCCAGTATCGACAAGGTGACATTCACCGACGACGACGGCGCTTTGGGAAATGCTCTCGACACCGCCTGGGCCGACATCCCCTGGGACGTGATCTGACAGCCCGGCCCGGCCCGGCCCGTCCCTGATCCCGACGTCACGTCAGCTCGCCCGACAGCCTCGAGGTACTCCGCACCCACCGGCCCGCCGCGCGCGGACCGCCGCCCAGAGCGCGCTCGCCCCGCGCGCTCCCCCGCCGGGGTGGTTCCCCTGGGTCCAGTGGGCGCAGTACGGCACGGCTCTCCGGGCCGTGGGTGGCTCCGGTACGAAGCTGTGCGCTGCTCCCCGCACGCCGCGAAGACCGGAGGTCCGTACGCCTATGATCCACGCACATCCGAGACCAGCCGAAGGGCGCCGCAGGCCGGGCAGGAGGGCCGGGGTGTCGGCCGCCGCGCTCGGTCTGGCGCTCGTACTGGCGCTGCCCGGCACCGCGCTGGCCGCCCCCGGCGATCTGGATCCCGGCTTCGGGCCCGACGGCCGGGTGACCACTGCCATCGGCGGTTACGCGGAAGGTCACGACATCGCGCGGCAGGCCGACGGCAAGCTGGTCGTGGTGGGCCTGAGCGAGGCCGGCTTCGCCCTCGGCCGCTACGACACCGACGGCAGCCTGGACACCGCCTTCGGCGGTGACGGTACGGTGACCAGCGACTTCGGCGGCGGCGCCCACGCGGCCAACGCGGTGGCGATCCAGCCCTCGGACGGGAAGATCGTCGTGGCGGGCACCACCGAGGTGATCGCGGAGGAGGGCGGTGGCTGCTGCTTCTTCTCCGTGGCCCGCTACAACACGGACGGCAGTCTGGACACCGGTTTCGGCGACGGCGGCCTGCGACGGGTCGAGGAGTTCGGCGGGTCCGCGGACGGCGCCGACGTGGCGGTGCAGCCCGACGGCAAGATCATCGCCGCGGGCAAGGGCGGAGGTGGCGGCTTCGCGCTGGTACGCCTCGACACCAACGGGAACCTGGACCCCGGTCTCGGTGGCGACGGGGCGGTGGTCGCGGGCTTCACGCCCACCTCGCCGCAGGACAGCGGCGGCATCGCCCGCGGCATGGCACTCCAGCCGGACGGCAAGATCGTCTCGGTCGGTTACGTGGGCAACACCGCCTTCGACATCGGCGTGGCCCGCTACCTGCCCAACGGCAGCCTCGACACGACCTTCAGCGGTGACGGCATGGTGACCGCGGACTTCGGCGGCACCGAGTTCGGCAACGCCGTGGCGGTGCAGCCGGACGGCAAGATCCTCGCCGCGGGTTCCGGAGGCGCCGGCTTCGCCCTGCTGCGCTACAACGCCGACGGCAGCCCCGACAGCGGTTTCGGCACCGGCGGGCGCACCTCGGTCGGCTTCCCCGGCGACGGTGGGATCGCGTACGCCATGGCGCTCCAGCAGAACGGCAAGATCGTCCTCGCCGGCCGGGCTGACGACCCGAACAGCTCCGAGGCCAACGACTTCGGCCTGGCCCGCTTCAACACCAACGGCACCGTGGACACCGGTTTCGGCGGCGACGGCTTCGTGGTCACCGGCTTCGGGGACTTCGACGAGGCCCGCGGGGTGCTCGTACAGCCGGACGGCAAGATCGTCGCGGCCGGCTACGGGGCGGGCTTCGCCTTCGCCCTCGCCCGCTACCAGGGCGGCGACGAGACCCCGCCCCAGCCGCCGAGCGCGAACCTGTCGGTGACGAAGACCGGTACGACCGCCGTGAGCATCGGCGACCGCGCCTCGTACGTGGTGACGGTCTCCAACTCCGCGAGCTCCACCGCCACCGCGACCGGCGTCACGCTGTCGGACACCCTCTCCGGAGCCGGCGTGACCCTCGTCTCGGCCGCTCCCTCGCAAGGCACCTGTACGACCACCGCGACGGGGGCCAACTGCGCCCTCGGCTCCCTGGCGCCGGGTGCGAGCGCGACGGTCAGCGTGACGACCGAGCCCAGGGCCACCGGAACGGTCACGAACACGGTCAACGTCAGCGCCGCCCAGCCGGACCCGGCGACCTCCGACAACACGGCCACCGCGACCACCCCGGTGAACAACGCCCGCGGCTGCACGATCATCGGGACCAGCGGCGCGGACACCCTGAACGGCGGATACGGCAACGACGTGATCTGCGCCCTCGGCGGCAACGACACCGTGCGCGCGAGCTACGGCAACGACACCGTGCACGGCGGCTACGGCAACGACAACCTCGACGGCGGCTTCGGCGACGACACGATGAACGGCGGTCCGGGCAACGACACCCTGACCGGCTACTACGGCAACGACCGCCTCACCACCACCGACGGCGTCTCCGGCAACGACACTGCCAACGGAGGCAGCGGCACCGACACCTGCACCACCGACACGGGCGACATCCGCATCAGCTGCCCCTGACACCCGTTTCTCCTACGGGAGCCGTCGCCGCCCCGGCGGCGACGGCTCCCGCGTCGCGAGCGACAAGGCAGCGGCGATCGATCGCACGGCGCACCGGCGTCTTGCCCGTCAGGGCTGACGCGCCCCCGTGAGAGCGGCCTCGAGGCCTCGCGGGTCATCTCGATGACGATGGCGCGTCTCGCATGTCCGCCGGAGGGTGTGCGTGCTCTTGCGCCCGGCACACGACTCCGGCCCTGCCCGGCTCGATGACGATCGCGCCGAGCCGGGGGAGCAGCTCCGCGATGGTGCCGAACACGCCACCGGCCTGCGGGCGCGACGGCCCGTGGAAGGGGGACCGGCCCAGCGCGGTGCGCGGTCACGGAGCGCGGTCACGGAGCGCGGTCACGGAGCGCGGTCACGTACGCACGAAGGCGGGGTCACGGTGCCGTACCCGCAGCCCAGTAGACTCGACGGCTGTGGCGGATACTCAGTACGAAGACTTGTTGCGTTTGGTGCTCACTTCCGGGACGGCCAAAGCCGACCGGACGGGCACGGGCACCCGGAGTGTCTTCGGGCACCAACTGCGCTACGACCTCTCGCAGGGGTTCCCGCTGGTCACCACCAAGAAGGTGCACCTCAAGTCCATCGTGTACGAGCTGCTGTGGTTCCTGCGCGGCGACTCGAACGTCGGCTGGCTGCACGAGCACGGCGTCACCATCTGGGACGAGTGGGCGGACGCGGACGGCGAGCTCGGCCCGGTCTACGGTGTGCAGTGGCGCTCCTGGCCCACCCCGGACGGCAGCCACATCGACCAGATCAGCGAGGTCCTCGACACGCTGCGCCGCGACCCGGACTCCCGCCGGATGATCGTCTCGGCCTGGAACGTCGCCGAACTGCCCGCGATGGCGCTCGCGCCGTGTCACGCCTTCTTCCAGTTCTACGTCGCCGACGGCAAGCTCTCCTGCCAGCTGTACCAGCGCAGCGCGGACCTGTTCCTCGGTGTCCCGTTCAACATCGCCAGCTACGCCCTGCTCACCCACATGGTGGCGCAGCAGGTCGGCCTCGAGCCGGGCGACTTCATCTGGACCGGCGGCGACTGCCACATCTACGACAACCACACCGAGCAGGTGACCGAGCAGCTCTCGCGCACCCCGTTCGAGTTCCCCGGACTGCGTCTGCGTCAAGCCGACTCTCTCTTCGATTACGCCTACTCCGATGTGGAAATCCTCGGCTACCAGCACCACCCCGCCATCAAGGCTCCGGTCGCGGTATGAACATCGGGCTGATCTGGGCGCAGACCACCGACGGTGTGATCGGCGCGGACAACGCGATTCCGTGGCGACTGCCTGAGGACCTGGCGCATTTCAAGGCGACCACCCTCGGCCACCCCGTGGTGATGGGGCGCAAGACGTGGGATTCGCTGCCTCCACGATTCCGTCCGCTGTCCGGCAGGCGCAACATCGTGGTGACGCGCGACCCACAGTGGGCGGCCGAGGGCGCGGAGCGTGCCGGGTCCATCGCCCACGCGCTGGAGCTCGCGGCCGAGTCGCCGGAACCGGGCGCAGCCGTCCCTGCCGAGGCATGGGTGATCGGTGGCGGTGAAATCTACCGGGCGGCCCTGGCCCACGCCGCGATGCTGTCGGTGACCGAGGTCGACTCGCCCGTGAACGGCGATACCTACGCCCCGGTACCGGACGCCACGTGGAGTCTCACCGAAGACGGCGGCTGGCGGTCCTCGACGTCCGGGCTGCGCTACCGCATCCGCAGATACACCCGGTAGCGTCCTCCGCCTTCCCGGTCCGCTCTTGTCGCAGAGCGCGGCGAGGCCGTGATCCGGGGCGGCGCTGCCCGGGGCGCCGAAGCGAACCGTGGCCCGTGAAGACCCGGGCCATCGATAGCGGGTCAAGTGAGCGGTGACGAGCCCCGCTCCATGGCGTCGCCGCGACGTCTCGTGGTGGTTCGCGGCCCGGTCACGCAAGTCTTTCAGGTCCGTTCACCCCCACGTGACCTGCGTCTTCCCGGCGGGACGGGGCACGGCCGGTCGAATGGGCGCTCAAGAGGTCTGGACCACATGAGACGCGCCAATCCCGTGGCTCATTCGGCCTGTTGGCCGTCCCGCAACAAATGGTCTATACCTTTGGCGCTATGGTGGCCACCTGACACGGACGCATAAAACAGCCGTGGGGGACTTTATGACCTTTCATCATCTTCCGCAACCGCCTTCTGACGAAGAGCTCTACTGGTACTTCGGCCCGCAACGACGCTGGGTCCTCATCAGCACCTCGCTCGCCTTCGTCTTCACCGCGGCGACCATGTTCACCTTCGCGCTGCGGACCCCGGCCCTGTGGGCCTTCCTCGCCGTCCTCGGGCTCAACGTCGTCGCCCTCGCCCTCTCCTCGGTGAACAGCCTGCGCCAGCGCCGGCTGACCCGGCCCTCGCACGAAGTACTCGTACACGCCTGGCAGCCCGCCCGACTACCCGACGTGGACCTGTACTTGCCGACCTGCGGCGAACCGCTCCCCGTCCTGGCCAACGCCTACCGCGCCGTCGCGGCCGTCGACTGGCCCGGCGCACTGACCACTTGGGTCCTGGACGACGCCGACCGGCCCGAAGTCGCCGCGCTGGCCGCCTCGTACGGCTACGAGTACGTCGTACGCCCGGACCGGGGACACCTGAAGAAAGCCGGCAACCTCAACCACGCGCTGACCCTGAGCGGCGCCGAGTTCATCGCCATCCTCGACGCCGACTTCGCACCCCGGGCGGACTTCCTGCGCCATCTCGTCCCGTACTTGTCCGACCCCGCCGTCGGCATCGTGCAGAGCCCGCAGTGCTTCGACACCGACGAGACCATGGGCTGGATCCAGCGGGCCGCGGGCTCCGCCCAGGAGTGGTTCTTCCGCTGGATCCAGCCGTCCCGGGACGCGAGCGACGCCGCCATCTGCTGCGGCAGCAACGCCGTCTACCGGCGCAGCGCCATCGACCTGGCCGGCGGCTTCGCCCGCCTCGACCACAGCGAGGACCTGTACACCGGACTCGCCCTGCACGAACAGGGGTTCCGCACCCTGTACGTACCGGTGTTGGTCGCCAAGGGCACCTCCCCCGACGAAGTCACCTCCTTCGTCAACCAGCAGTACCGGTGGGCGATGGGCAACCTCCACCTGCTCGGCACCCCGGTACTGCGGCGGATGGGCGCGCCCTGGCGGATGCGACTGTGCTTCTACGAGGGCGTCGTCGGCTACCTGGCCGCCGCCGTGAACACCTTCGCGGCTCCGCTGCCGCCCCTGGTGATGATGTTCTGGTACCCGGACGACATCCGGCCCTGGCACGTCCTGCCGTTGCTCGCCCCGCTATGGCTCTGGCACGTGCTGCTGCCGCGGATCAGCCGGACCCGCTGGCGGGTGGAGGTGATCCGGGCGAACGTCCTGACGAGCGTCGCCGCCGCCACCGCGTTCCTGCACACACTGCGCGGCCGCAGCGCCGACTGGGTGCCCACCGGCACCCGGAGCTCAGCCTCCCGCGGCGGGATGGCCCGCCAGGTGGTGGGCGTCTCGCTGCTCTGGCTCGTCCTCTCCAACGGCGCGGCCGCCGCGGGTCTCGCGCTGGCCGTGGCACGCAACGGCTGGGAGCCCAACTGGGGCCTGCTCCTCTACTTCCTGGTGCAGTGCCACATCAATGGTCCGCTGATCCGCGACCTGATCACCGAGTTCCGCCCGGCGGCGTCCTCCGAGCGTACGGACACCACTGACGGGGTCGACCCGGCTCCGGCCGCCGTCCGCCGGCGCACCGGTGTACGGGCGTTCCCGCGCCCCCGCAGCGGCGTGCTGCCCCGCCGCTGGCCCGAAACCCTCGCGGCCTCGGCGATCCTCCTGCTCACCGGCCTGCTGGCATCCGGGTGGGTCAACCCCATGCTTCCCTGGCTGAGTTGAAAGGCTTCACAAACATGCCGTTCCCCATGGCGCCCGGCGCGCGCCGCAACCGAGGGCGCGACAGCACCCCGCCGCCCGGTCCCCCGACGTCCCCGTCGCGCTCCGGCGGCGAGTCCGGACCCAGCCCGCACCGGTCCGCCTTCCGGCCCGACATCGAGGGACTGCGCGCCGTCGCCGTCCTCGCGGTCCTCGCCTTCCACGCCGGGATTCCGGGGCTCGCGGGCGGCTTCGTCGGCGTGGACGTGTTCTTCGTCGTCTCCGGCTACCTCATCACCGGCCTCCTCGTCCGGGAGGCGGTCACCACGGGGCGGATCCGGCTCCTGGACTTCTTCTCCCGGCGGGCGCGAAGGCTCCTGCCGTCCGCCGCCGTCGTGCTCGGCGCGGTGGCCATGGCCGGAGCCTGGCTGACCGTACCGTTGCGCCGCGCCGGCCTGGAGCAGGACGTCGTCGCGGCGGCCCTCTCCGCCGCCAACTGGCGGTTCATCGCCCAGCAGACCGACTACCTCGCCGCCGGACACGACCAGAGCCCGCTGCTGCACTTCTGGTCCCTCGCCGTCGAGGAGCAGTTCTACCTCCTCTGGGCACCGATGCTCGCCTTGATCGTGCTCGGCGCGGCCCGGGCGGTGCGCCGTGGCCGTGCCGTACGCTCCGCCGTGGCACTGGCCGCCGTACCGCTGGTCCTCGGGTCGTTCGCACTGTCCCTGCGCTGGACGGACCACTCCGCCTCGCTCGCCTACCTCGCGACGCCTTCGCGCGTCTGGCAGTTCGGCGTCGGCGCGCTCCTCGCCCTGCTGCCCTGGCACCTCATGCGCGGTCCCAGGCCGCTGCGGCTGCTGTGCGGGTGGGCCGGGGGCGCGGCGATCGTCTGGTGCGCCGTGTCGTACGGCACCTCCACCCCCTACCCCGGCTACGCGGCCCTCGTGCCGACCCTGGCCACCGCTGCCGTCATCCTCGCCGCGATACCCGGCCGGGGCGAGCACAGCGCGATGGGTGCCTACGGAGTCGGCCGGCTGCTGGCGGGCCGGGCGCCCCGGGCGGTGGGGCGGCTCTCCTACAACCTCTACCTGTGGCACTGGCCGGTGCTCGTCCTCGCCGAGGCCCGTTTCGGCACCCAGGGCTGGCCGGCGAAGGCAGCGCTCACACTGGGCGCCGTACTGCCCGCCTACGCCACCATGCGCTGGGTCGAGCAGCCGCTGCGCCGCAGCCGCACCGTCTCCGAACTCCCGCGCCGTGGCCTGTCGGTGGGTGTCACGGCCGTCGTGCTGCCCGTCGTGCTCGCGCTCGTGGTGGGCACCACCACGCTGAACCTGCTGGGTCCGGCCACGCCGGTCGAGCTGAACGGCCTTCCCCCGGGCGCCGCCTCCGGCCCGCACCTGCTCGCCCGGACCGCGGGGGCGCCGCTGGGCGACGGCCCCGTCGTACCCGGCCCCGCCCAGGCACGCAAGGACTTCCCGCCGGACGGGGCCTGCGAGGTCGCCCCTGCCGTGACCCGCAGCCCGGACTGCCTGTTCGGCGCGGTGGACAGCCCGGACCGGATCGTGCTGCTCGGCGACTCGCACGCCGGCCAGTGGTTCTCCGCGATGCTGGCCATGGCCTCGCAACGTGGCTGGGCGCTCCAGGAGTTGGTGAAGCAGGGCTGCCCGCTGCCACAACTGGCCGTGGACAGCCCCCAACTCGGCCGCGCCTACCGGGAGTGCGACACGTGGCGGGCCGACACCCTGGACCGGCTGCGGCACCAGCCCACACCCCGCCTCATCGTGATCGCCTCGCTCAACCGCTACACCGCGGACCCCGAACTGCCGGCCGCCGGCTGGGAGAAGACCCTCGAGGCGCTGCGGGAGATCGGCGCACCGATCGTCTACATCGAGGACACTCCCGTGCCCGGCACGGACGTCCCCGCCTGTGTCTCCGGCAGCCCCGAATCGCCCGCCGCCTGCGCGTTCAGCCGTACGAACTCCCAGCAGCCCGATCCGCTGGCGCGGCGGATCGCCTCCGGCGCGCTGCCCGGCGTACTCGGCGTCAGCGTGAACCCGGTCCTGTGCCCGGGTGACGGCCCGACCTGCCCGGCGGTACTGGACCGCATCCTGCTCTACCGGGACGACGCCCACCTGACCAATGTCGCGGCCGTCGTCCTGACCCCCCGGCTCGAGCGGCTGCTCACCGAATCCGGGGCGCTGCCCGCTGTGACCGCCTCCGGGACGCCCGGGGCGGCGGGGTGGACCCGGATGCTGCGGGACGACTTCGACGGCCCCGCGGGCAGCCGTCCTTCCGCCGTCAACTGGATTCACGACATCGGCACTTGCTACCCGGGCTGCCCCGCACCCCAGTGGGGCACCGGCGAGGTCGAGACCATGACCGACGCGAGCGAGAACGTCCGTCTCGACGGCAAGGGAGTGCTGGAGATCGTCCCCACCCGCACGGACGGCCGGTGGAGTTCGGGACGCATCGAGACCAGGCGCTCCGACTTCGCACCGCCCCCCGGCGGGACGCTGCGCATCGAGGCCTCGATCGCGCTGCCCGGCGTGACGGGCGCGAAGGCGGCGGGCTACTGGCCGGCGTTCTGGACCCTCGGGGCGCCGCTGCGCGACGGGTACACGGGCTGGCCCGGCGTCGGGGAACTCGATGTCATGGAGTCCGTCAACGGCCGGGACAGCGTCTTCGCGACCATGCACTGCGGGATCCTCCAGGGCGGCCCCTGCCAGGAACCGGCGGGCCTGAGCTCGGGCCCGCAGCCGTGCGACGGCTGCCGCTCGGGATTCCACTCCTACGCCGTCGAGGTCGACCTCTCCCCCGGCGCCGAGGAGGTGCGCTGGTACCTGGACGGCCGCGTGCACCACCGGGTGGCCGCGTCCCGGATGGACCCCGAGACCTGGAAACGGGCGGTGGACCACGGACTGTTCCTGATCCTCAACGTCGCCATCGGCGGCAGCCTCCCCCTCGCCGACGGCGCCGCCCCGGGCCCGGACACCGAACCGGGCCACCCGATGCGGGTCGACGACGTCACCGTCTCCAGTCGGGCACGACCCGTCTAGCCTGTCGCAGCACTGGAAGGCCTCGGGGCCGAGCAGCACTCCGGCCGGGTTCCGCGCGCTTCAGTCCTCGCCCCGGTCCAGCTCCTCGAGCCGACGCGCAGCGCTCTCCACCGCCCGCAGGGCCTTGGCCCGCTCCTGGCCGGCCTGGCGGTGGAGGCGCTTCGCTTCCCGCGCCGCTCGCTGGGCTTCTTCCACCCGTTGCCGCAGGGTGGTGAGTTCGTCGCGCAGCGCGGCCGCGTCGCCCTCGGCCCGGTCCCGGGCTGCTGCCGCCTCGGCGAGGCGCTCCTCAGCGCGTCGCAGTTCCTCCGAGGCGTCGGCTTGTTCGCGGGCGGCTGCCAGCCGGGCCCGGCGCTTCTCGGCGGCCCGCCGGGCCACCTGGTCCTCGTGGTCGTCCGCCGCCTGCGCGGCAGCGGCATCCGTGCGGCGTGGTGCGGGAGCGTCAGGCGGGGGTGCGGCGGACGAGCGGTGGGATGCCGGAGCGGCAGGCGGGGGTGCGGCGCCCGGGGCCGGCTCCAGGCCGTCGAACCCGACCGCCCCGGTCGGCGCCTTCACCATGCGGCCGGCCGCCCACTGGAGGGCCGCGTCCTCATCGGCCAGCACCCAGCGGAAGAGCTGCTCGATCTCCCACATCACCGTCTCCCGGAGCGGCTCTCCCGCCCCGGCCGCGAGCTGTACCGTCTCCCGGCGCAGCGTACCGATCACCCGGTGCTGCTCGTGCGTCAGCGCTCGCAGCTGCGCGCCGTCCAGCTCCCGGTGGGCACGGCGCAGCTCCGTGCCGAGGCGCAGCAGCGCCTCGGCCTGGTCGGGATGGGTCCGGGCCAGCAGGTTCGCCGCCCACACGGCCAGCCTCGGTTTGCGCAGCCGTCCGATCGCCGCCGCCGCGTCGTTGTCCTTCTCCCGGCGGGCCCGGGCCACGTACGCGTCGCGGGCCGCGGTGAACTCCACCGGCTTCAGCCCGTACAACTCGAAGATCACCGCGTCCACGTCCATGGCCACCACCATGCCCCGCGCCGTGGCCGCGCGCCGCCCCGCCACGTCGCCTCCCGCCCATGTCCGTCCCCGATGTCCGTCCCCGATGTCCCTCTCCCTGTCCGTCTCCGTACTCCGCACCGCTCGCGGACCTGACGAGGCCGGCGGCGACCCGGACCGGCGCGCTCAGCCCGACCTGGCGCGGGAAGGGTGCGAGAGTGGAGAGCATGTGCGGCCGATACGCCTCCTCCCGGGCACCGAAAGACCTCGCGGGCATCTTCGACGCCCTGCTCGACCCAGAGCGCGTCCTCGGACCCTCGTGGAACGTCGCGCCCACCGACGAGGTGTGGGCGGTCCTGGAACGCGCCGCCCGGGACACCGGCGAGCTCCAGCGGCGGCTGCGCCCGATCCGGTGGGGGCTGGTGCCGTCCTGGGCCAAGGACCCGTCGGTGGGATCGCGGATGATCAACGCGAGGGTGGAGACCGTCCACGAGAAGCCGGCTTTCCGGCGAGCCCTGGCCAAACGCCGGTGCCTGCTGCCCGCGGACGGCTTCTACGAGTGGGTCGCCGTGCCGGCCACCGCATCGGCCAAGGCCTACAAGCAGCCGTACTTCATCCAGCCCGAAGGCGGCTCCGTGATGGCGATGGCCGGACTGTACGAGTTCTGGCGCGACCCGGCCGTCGCCGACCAGGACGACCCGGCGGCCTGGCTCACCACGGCCACGATCATCACCACCGAAGCCACCGACGCGGCCGGCCGCATCCACCCGCGGATGCCCCTCGCCCTCGACCCGGGCGACTACGAGGCCTGGCTCGACCCGTCCCACCAGGACACGACGGACCTCCGCGCCCTCCTCCACACCCCCGCCGACGGCCGCCTCACGGTGACCGCGGTATCCACGGCCGTCAACAGCGTCCGCAACAACGACCCCCACCTCCTCGACCCCGCGACCTGACGACGCGGCCGTTCGAGGGTCGCGGACCCGGCGGCGGGGAACTCGCGGTCGGGCCGACGACCATCGGGAACACGCCCGGCGGCTCGCCTCCGCTCGGACATTCGTACGACCGCGGTGGCCGGTTCGGCGTTTCCCGGCATGTTCGGCACGACGATCCGGCATTCGCCGCCCGCCACGCGCCGCTCGCTGCGATGCTTCCGCCGGTATGACCGGGCCGTTGCCCTTCCGACGAGTCCTGGGATACCGGCGAACGGACGGGCCGTCGTACGAAGCGGCGCGCTCCGGTTCGCCGTACTGGAGCGTCCGGCCGCGGCTTCCCAGGAGTTTTCGCCTCCGGCCACTGCCGGGCGGAGGCGAGAGGGGGAGACTTCGATGTCTTCGACTGCTGTGTTACACGGGCCGCGCACCCGGTGGCGCTACCGGCTGCTGGCGGTGGCCGCGTCGTCCACGCTGGCCGCGGGCGGCCTGACCGTACTGGCGACTTCGGCGTCGGCGGACGGGGTGTGCGCCGCCCCGGTCGTGGCGGGTGCCACCACCACGATCACCTGCTCGGCGGGCGGTACCGGCAGCGTCACCGTGCCCGACGGCGTCTCGAGCGGTGTGGTGACCCTCGACGGCGCCGGCGGCGGGAACTCCGGGGACGGCACTTCGGGCGGCAAGGGCGCGCACCTCGTCGCGACCGTCCCCGCCACGCCCGGGCAGACGTTCAACGTCACCGTCGGCAGACGTGGCGCCAACGCCGCCGCGAGCACGCAGTTCGGCGTGCCCGGGTTCGGCGGGGCCCTGGTAGCGGTGACCACCGCCACCAACGCGCCCCTGTTGACCGCCGGTTCGGGCGGCGGAGCGGGCGGTCCGGGCATCGGCTCCCCCGCCTACCGGGGGGCGGCCGGCGGTGACAGCGGCGGCGCGGGCGCCGACGGCAACGGCATGGTCCCCGACGCCCAGGGCGGTACGGGCGGAGGCCCGGGCACCGACATCGCCGGCGGGACCCCCGGAATCGGAGGGCCCGGCGCGGACAACGAGGGCCCGAACGGTTCCCCGGGCGCCTACCCGAACGGTCCCGGCGGCGCCGCCGCCCAGGGCGTTTTCAGTCCGACGGGCGCCGGCGGGCGCGGCGGAGCCGGGTACGGCGGCGGCGGCCGTGGCGGAGCCGGCGGCAGATACGGCGCCACCGGTGGTGGCGGCGGAGGCGGAGGCGGAGGATCCAGCCTGGTCTCCGGGACGGTACCCGGCTCCCCCGTCACCCTGACCGAAGGGGCCAACACCGGAGACGGCCGGATCGTGTTCGCCTTCACCCGGAACGCACCCACGGTCACCGGCATCGGCCCTGACACCGGAGTCGCGGCCGGCGGCACGGTGGTGACGGTCACGGGCACCGGTCTTGCGGGCGCCACCATCACCTTCGGCCCGGGCAACCCCGCCACCAACGTCACCTGCACCACGACCTCGTGCACGGCCACCTCACCGGCCGGAACCGGGACGGTCGACGTCCAGGCCACGACCCCCGGCGGCAGCAGCGCCCTCTCCCCCGCCGGCCGGTACTCCTACATTCCGGTGCCGGTGGTGACCTCGCTCAGCCCGTCCGCCGGCACGACGGACGGCGGCGCCGTCGTCACGGTCAACGGCACCGGCCTGAGCGGCGCCACCGCGCTCACCTTCGGCCCCGGCAACCCGGCGACCGGCCTCTCCTGCACCCCCACCACGTGCACCGCCACCGCACCCGCCCATGCCGCGGGCCCCGTCGACGTCCAGGTCACCACGCCCGGCGGCACCAGCGCCGCGGTCGGCGCGGGCCGGTACACGTACCAGGTCCCGCCCGCCGACATCGACGTCGACCTGACGGCCCAGCCGAATCTGAGCCTGCTGGTCCCCTACCTCACCTACACCCTGACCGCCCGCAACACCGGCCCCGGCACGGTCACCTCGGCCACGCTCACCGCCGGCCTGCCGCCGGGCTCGTCCGCCACCGGCCTGTCCCCGGGATGCACCAGCAGCGGGACCACCGTGACCTGCGTCTACGGCACCATCGCCACCGGCAGCAGTTCCGCCAAGACGTTCCGCGTACCGCTGCACCTGCTCTCCCTGGGCAAGATCTCGGTCACCGGCACCCGTACGGTGTCCGCGCCGGGCGACCCCAACCCGCTCAACGACAGCGCGACCGCCACCTGCACGGCCGTCTCCGTCCTCCTGGTCACCTGCCCCTGACCCACCCCGCCCGACACCGACCAGGCACCCCCCACGCGGTACGCGCCGGCCCGCCTCCCCCGGAAGGCGGGCCTTCGCTCGCCGCGAGCGAAGGCTATTGACCGGCGTGGTGACGAGGGGGATCGGAGGCAACGGTGATCGGGGAGGACGACGCGGTGTGTGGTGCGGGCGTGTCCGCGGGATCCGGGGGTATGGGTCCGCCGCGGTGCATCCACAGGAGGGCTCCCGCGAGCAGTACGGCGCCTCCCAGCAGCCAGGGCAGCGGGCCTGCCGGCAGGAGACTGACGATCAGGCCGGTGGCGGCTCCCGTCAGTTGCAGGGTGAGGGACTGCACCGACAGTGCGGTGGCCCGGCCCGCGCTGGGGACGCGGCGGTGCAGGATGTCGTTCTCACTCGGTCCCGCCGCGCCGAGGCCGAGGTAGACCAGGCCGTAGCCGATGACCGCGAGGATCATGGAGCCCGCTCCCGCGGCGGCCGCGGTGGCGCCGAGCAGCAGCAGGCCGCTCGCGCTGGTGCCGAGGCTCATCATGACGGCGCGCTCGCCGCTTCCCGCGAGCCGGGCGGTCAGTGGTGCGAGGTGGCCGCCGATGGCGGAGCAGACGAATCCGGCGCAGGCGAGTGCGGCGAAGAGCACCGCGCCCGACCCGGACGCACCGGTGAGCGCCGCGGCACGGCCCGGTGTGAGCAGTTCGATCGCGGCGAGGGCGCTGCCGGCGGCCCCCGCGCTGAGGAGGATCCGGCGGACCAGCGCGTCGCGTGCGCCCAGGCGCAGTCCGTCCGCGACGGTGCCCGGGATGCCTCGGAGTACGTCGCGCAGGGTGGCCGTCGGCCGGGGCGGCTCCCGTAGGGCGGTCAAGACGTAGAGCACGAAGGCGATCTCGACGGCCGCGCCCAGGAGCGGCGGGGCGGAAAGGGGCAGCACCAGTCCGGAAGTCGCTTCGCTCAGGCGGGCGCCGAGGTCGGGGCCGAGGCCGAGCAACCAGGGAAGGGCGCCGCCGAGCAGGGTACCCGCGGCGAGCGCGGCGGATGTCGCGGAGGAGCCGCGGGCCAGTCCGGTGCGCAGTTCGGTGTCCGGGCCGGAGTGCGCGTGGACGGTGTCGACGTACCAGGCTTCGGCCGGCCCGCTGGACAGGGCACGGCCTGCTCCCATGAGAGCCATGCCGAGTCCGAGCAGCCAGCCGGTCGTGCCCAGGCCGACGAGGGTCAGGGCGGTCAGGTTCAGGAGGCCGGCGGCGGCCAGGACGGCGCGGCGCCCCAGGACGTCGGACAGTCCTCCGGTGGGCAGTTCCAGAGCGGCGGCGGTGAGGGAGTGCGCGGCGAAGAAGCCCGCGATGGCCGTCATGGCCATGCCGCGCTCGGTGAACAGCAGGATCAGGGGTGCGATGGTCAGTCCCAGCGGCAGCCAGAACAGGGCGCAGACCGTGACGTAGCGGCGGCGTGCGGTGCGTATGTCCAGCGGCCCGGTCACGAGGCGTCCTCCGCTTCCGTCGCCGCGGGGGTGGAGGTTTCCGGTTCCGCGCCGGCGTCGCGTGGGGCCAGTGGCAGCCCGGCGGTGAGGAGCATGACGTGCGCGGCGCGCGGATCCTCCGCATCGCGGGTGGTCAGTTCCCGCAGTTTCCGGTCGATCACTTCCCAGAGTTCGGTGAGTGACTCGGGGGTCAGACGGGGCATCAGGTCGCTGATTCCGGAGGGCTCCACCCACTCCCGGCCGAGCCGCCCGTCGGCTAGGTCGGCCTCGTGCCGGACGAGGGAGGCCTCCAGGTGCTCGATCTGAGCCCTGCGCGACAGGCTGACCCAGGCGCGGCTGCCCGGTGTGGCCTCCATGGCCTTGTTGCTCCAGGAGGTCACGGAGTGCACCGCCTGCCAGCGGCGCTCCCGCCCGTCACGGTTCTCGGCCTCGACGACGAACGCGTACTTCGCCAGCACCCGCAGGTGATAGCTGGTGGAGGCGGACGACTCCCCGGTCCTGACCGCCAGTTCGCTCGCGGTGGCCGGTCCGTCCAGCCGCAGCATCCCGAGCAGCCGGATACGCAGAGGGTGCGTAAGGGCCTTCAGGGCTGGTGCGTCCCGCTCGGGATCGAGTACGCGTTGCTGCTCTTCGCTGACCATGACGGGAGGGTAGAACGCCTCATAGACTTTCCAAAAGTATTTTTGCAGAAATTCTTTGGGAAAGTTGGGCGGCGAGACCCGTGATGGCGCCTCCGGCCGTCGTCAGGGGCGCTCGGCAAGGTCGTGGCCAGTCGACCGGGGTACGTGTCGCGCCGGGCACCCGCCCGCGTCCGCCGCCGGGTCCGGGCCCGCGTCCGGTGCGGTATCGATCGGCTCCTGACGGCCGCGCATGACGGGCCGGCCGTGCGGCGTCGGGCACATTGGTGCAAGACGTCGGGTGCGTTCGGCAGTCCCCGAGAGGACGCACCCACGTCGTGCCCCGTCGGCACCCGACACCCTCCCCCGTTGCCCGGGCATGGCGTGCGGCTGCCTCACGGGCAGTCGCGGGGCCGGCCCGCGGCGGGCGGCCGACGCACGGACCCGCTCGCCAGTTCGATCTCCCGAGGTCACGGCCCGCGCCCGTTCCTGGCGTGCCGTACCGCGGCCTGGCCATGGCCCGAGCGAGGATAGGGAGCCTCAGACCCGGGACCCCGGCCGGGCCGTGACAGAGAGGGGCACCGTGACCGCTACGTTCACCACCGAGACCGAGCGCCGCGGAAATACCGTACTGATCAGTTTCATCGGAAACCTGGACGCCGCCGCCGCACCGGCGCTGCACCAGGCCTTGCGGGACATCACCGCCGACATCGCCGTCCTGATGGTCGACCTGCACCACGTGCCGTGCATGGATACCACCGGCCTGCTCCTCCTCCTGGACCTGCACCGGCGCGCCGAATGCCTCGGCCTGCGCGTCCTGGCCGTCGGCTGGCAGGCGCAACCCCAGCAGCTCATGGCCGCCGTCGCCGGTATCCCCGGGCCCGGCTCCTCGACCGGCGAGCGCTACGCCTTGGCCGGCTTCCGTCACCTGATCGAAGGCCGCGCCGAACGCGCACGCGCCCTTGACCTCGAGGCCGTCCGCACCTGACCGGCAGCCGCCGCCCCACGCGAGGTGCGGCCCAGCGGCGTCGGGCGTGTTTCCCCCGCCGGAGGAAGGGCAGCCGCCACAGAGACTCCCGAGAAGGACGAGGAGACGAGGAGGCGGCCATGGACGAGCAGGGCGGTGCCGGAGGCGTACCTCCGGCAGACGGACACGGCTCCCGGTCCAAAGCGCGGCGCGACCCGCGCCGCGACGAACGACGGACGGACGCCGCCGACACGGACGAGGCCAGTCGCCTCGACCGGCCGAGTCGCACGCCGGACCCGCGGACCGGGCGCAAGCACTGGACGAGTCCACAGGACGAAGGGGACGGGGGAGAAGCGCAACGGAAGCGGTGAGCGGGGCGCGCATCCTTACTACGGACAGGACGTCCGCGAAACACCTCGCCCGCCGCTGCGGCCGGCCCCCATGCGGGCACCCCACGCGGACCGCGGTCGGGGCTCCCCGGATGGGGTGTGCCGGGCGCCGGGACGGGGGCATACCTTCCGTACCCGCCCACGCCCGATCGCTCCCTGCGGCCTTGGATCGAAGGAATCTCCATGTCTCACACAGCCGATGTCCAGGGCTCTCCGGGCAGACCCCTTCTCGCGCGGCCGACGGCCGCGTTGGCCGTGGGGATGCTGATGGCCACGACACCGTGCTCCGTCCGCGACGCGGAACGGATCCTGGCAACGGCCGCCGACCTCGCCAACGTGAACGTGCTGGACATGGCGGCGGCGATGACCGCCGGACCTGGCGGTACGCCGGTGCCGGTGCGGCTGGAACGAGCCCTGCGCCACGCCATCAGGGCTGCGCGGACCCCGCTGCGGCCGAAGACGGCACGGACCGGAGTCCTGCCGAGCCGCACACGGGCCGAAGAGGTCCTCTCGCGCCTTCGTGGCTGCCAGGCACGCCTGGCAGCCACCCCCTCGGACCCTGGCGCCCTGCGAGCCATGGACGACGCGGCCTACACGCTGTGCGTCCTCATGGACCGCCCCACCGCGCACGAGGCCGTGCTGGCGGCGGAGGAGCTCCTGGCGACACCAGCCTGAACCGCGCCGCGGCTCACCCTGGCCTCGCGCCGCCGGGTCATCCGCCGTCCTGAGCTGAAGCGCGACGCCGAGGCGTACCTGGGCGAGGACGTCACGGACGCCGTCGTCACCGTTCCGGCCTATCTCTACGCCCAGGTACGCAGGATTCGGGCGGCGGAGCCGGACCGGGGGCGCGCCGGCCGCAGGACGAGGACCATGGTGAGGACGTCGTCGACGCCGAGAACGTCGACGAGGACAGCCGCGACGGGGAGCCGAGATGAACCACTCGCACGGTGCGACGGCCCCGGGCGCCGGGGCGAGCCCCGGTCCGCGGGAGGAGCTCCAGCTCGAATCGGGAACGTATGTGAGGTGAGGACATGGCTGCGAAGCGCGTCATAACGGTGTTCGGTGCGACCGACCGGCAGGGCGGCTCCCTGGTACGGGCGATCCTGGCCGACCGGGACGGTGAATTCACCGTCCGGGCCATCACCCGCCACCCGGACTCCGATCCTGCGCGGGAGCTGGAACGGCTCGGGGCGGAAGTGGTCCGGGCCGACATGGACGACGAGGGCTCCCTGGCGCCGGCATTCGAACATGCGTACGGCGCGTACCTGGTCACCAACTTCTGGGAGCACATGTCGGCGGAGCGGGAGAAGTCCCAGGCGCAGGCGCTGGCCCGGGCCGCCTCGCACGCCGGGGTGCAGCACGCGATCTGGTCCACGCTGGAGGACACCCGCGCGTGCATCCCCCTCGACGACGACCGGATGCCCACGCTCCAGGAGCACTACAAGGTCCCGCAGTTCGACGCCAAGGCCGAGGCCGATCACTTCTTCACCGAGGCGGCCGTACCGACGACCTTCCTGCGGGCCACGTTCCCCTGGGAGAACCTGAGCAGCTCCTTCGGCCCGCAGCGCGACGAGAACGGCGTCCTGCGGCTGTCCTTCCCCATGGGGGACAGCAAGCTCTCCGGCATCGCCGTGGACGATGTCGGCAAGACCGCGCTGGCGGTCTTCGAGCGCGGAACCGACCTCATCGCCGCCACCGTCAGCATCGCCGGCGAACACCTCAAGCTCGCCGACATGGCCGCCGCGCTCACCGAAGCGGTCGGTGAACCGGTGGAATACCACCCGATGTCCCCGGACGCGTTCCGCGCCCAGGGCTTCCCGGGCGCCGAGGAGGCGGGGAACATGTTCCAGTACTACGCGGACTGCGAGCACCAGTTCACCGTCGCTCGCGACCTGGCCGCCGTACGCGAACTCAACCCCGCCCTCCAGGACTTCGCCACGTGGCTCGCCGCGAACCAGGACGACCTGCGCCTCGCCTGGAAATGACCGCGGCGGCTACGGCGCACGCCGGCGGAGCCGGACCGTCACTCGACGCCCTCGACTCCCTCGCCGCGGACCGGCAGGAAGGCGATGCATTCCGCGTCGATCTGGTCGGCGAGCTCCAGCGTCACCTTGGCCAGGCCGAGGGTCGTCGCCGGATCGAGCTCCGCCCCACCCTCGTACACGGAGTGCAGCCAGCTGACGACGAGACGCCGCAGCAGGGACGTGACCTGCTCAGCGGGAACCAGCAGCCGGCCGCTCGTGGTGGAGATCAGTGGTACCGGCGTATTCATGGGGAACCACCTCCGCCGAGCGGCCGAGCGGCCGGGTGTCAGTTGTCGGGCTCCGCGGCCGAGATCGCCGCGAGGGCCGATCCCGGATCCTGTTCGACAGCGAGATCACCGAGGGTGACGATACCGACGAGCTCACCGTCCTCGGTTTGCACGGGCAGGCGCCGCAGCGCGTTGCGGCGCATGATGTCCACGGCATGGTCGACGCCGTCGTCCGGTCCGACGGTGACGGTCTCGGTGCTGCAGACGGCGTACACGGTGGTATCGGCGGGATCCTTGTTCTCGGCGATGGCGCGGATGACGAGGTCCCGGTCGGTGAGGACGCCGCACAGGCGGCCCTCGTCGACGACAAGGACGTCCCCGATGTCGGCATCACGCATCACCCTCGCCGCCTCGGCCAGGGACGTCAGCTTTTCGATGGCCACCGGATGCTCGGTCATCACCTCGTGGACTCGCCGGGTCATGGCTCCTCCTGCCGTTGTGAACCGCTCCTACGGTGCGGCTACCCGCGTCCGCACGGCATAAGCCATGCGGATCCGGTGGCGATCACGGCCCTTCCCACCGTCCGACCGCGGCCCGCAGCATTCCGGCCAGATCTCGGACCACGACATCGGCACCGTGCGTGTACAGGCGCGCCGCCAGCTCGTGCGAAGAGGACCGGTTGATTCCCGCCACCAGGGCGAAACCCCCGCGCATGCCGGCCTCGGCCCCGGCGGGCGAGTCTTCCGCCACCACGGCCTGGGCGGGCGGGACGTGCAGCCGCCTCGCACCCTCGAGGAACAGTGCCGGATCCGGTGTGCCCGCAAGACTCAGCCGATCCGCCTCGGTGCCGTCCACGACCGTGTCGAACAGGCCCCGGATCGCGGACGCGGTCAGCATGTCGCTCGCGTCCCTGCAGACCGAGACCGCGGCGCACGCCACTCCCCAGGCGTGCAGTGCGGACAGTGCGGGCTCCACGTCCGGGAAGGCTTCGACCCGGCGCTCACTCACCGTGGCGAGGAACGCCGCCTCCTTGGCCGCGGCGAGCGCCCACACCGTGGCGCAGCCCGGGCCGTCGCCCGGCCGGCCCTCCGGCAGGCGCAGGCCCCGGGAGCTCAGGAATGCGAGCGCCCCGTCGAATCCGGGCTTTCCGTCGACCAGGCTCAGGTAGTCCTTGAACTCGTCGAACGGGTGGCGCTGCCACGCGGCGAGCCTGGCAGCCGGCATGGCTTCGAGGCACGGATCGAGGGCGGCCTTCCACGCGGCCGCATGGATGCCCACCGAATCGGTCAGGACCCCGTCGACGTCGAACACCACGCCGCGCAGGCCCAGAGCCGACCGCGCCGGGTCACGCTTGTTCCCGAGTGCCGCCGTCACGCCCACCGCCACACGGAGAGTCGGACCTCTGGTGTCCATGACGGCATCCCTCCTCGGTCGGTCTCCTCTGCTCGCCGTGGCCGCGGGCCGGTGGACGAGGTGCTGTGCGCCTACCCGCATCGCGGGGCCGTAGTCCCGGGGACGGAAGGAAGAGGGGGCCTCCCGGCCGAGCCGCGGCCCCATGCTTGCGGGGCCGCAGCGCGGGTAGCCGTCCCTGAGACGGCGAAGGCAATCTCAGTAGGACAGGGGGCCTCGGAATGGACGGCCCTGAGCTCTCTCGGCAGGAGCGCATGATCCTCGATGGCATCGAGAAGGACCTGCGCGCCGACCAACTCCTCGACCGCCGGCTGCGCACCCTGCGCCGCGGCGTCAGACCTTGGACCTCTCCCCTGGGCTGGTCCCACCATCACGGGCTCGGGCTGTGCACGTGTCTGCTCGGAATCGTCTGCGCGGCCCTGTTCCTGCGCGCCGTCGCCACCACCTCCCCCACACTGATCTGGGCCTTCGCCGCCGTCTGGGTCCCGACCCTGGTCTGCCTGCTGCTGCTCGCCATCCGGTGGTGCCGCCGGGCCGCGGCAGCGGCCGCGAGGCGTAGAGGGAGCCGCGAGGCGTAAAGGGAGCTGAGCGTCCGACGTTCTGCCGGGCGTCCGGTGCCCCCGGCCCGCGCCATCCGTGGTCTCAGCCGGCGTGGCGCAGCTCGTCGACGGCCCCCCTGGTGAGTTCGACCCGGACCAGGGCTGCCGCCAGCCTCGGCAGGTCTTCGGCGGAGACCAGACGCGCCAGGCCCTCGGGGGTCTTCGGCAGCCCGAGTTCGGCGGCGCCGTGGCGGGCCCGGCCGTCGAACGCCGGGCGCAGCTCGGGCCACACGCCCTGGGCCTCCCGGCAGAAGATGTCCGCTCCCACCGGCCCGATCCGCGGGAGCTCCTGAAGCAGTTCGCGGATGCGGTCCGGGTCCCCGTCGGCCTCCTCACGCAGCCGCCGCAGGTCTCCGCGGTACCGGTCGACAAGGAGTTCGGCACCGGCTCCGAGCGCGGTGGCCGTGCTCTCGTCGTAGCGGCGGTAGTGCGCGCGGCCGAGCGCGTCCACCCGGTCCTGCCACGACGACGCGGCCATCGCCCGCGGTGTGCGCATCCCGGCCCCGAACAGCTCGCGGGCCGCGGCCACCGCGATGTCGGCCTTGATGGGCACCGAGAAGAGCACGCAGAGCGTCAGCAGCTGGTACAGCGGCGCAGGTGTGTTCCGCAGCCGGATGCCCGCTTCCTCCGCATGGGTCCGCCCGTACTCCTCCAGCAGCTGCTTCGCCTTCACCGGCCGGGACATGGTCCTACCCGCCTCCGTGCGTGGTCGTGTGGCCGTCGGGGAAGACCGACCGGGTCAGCCGACCGCGTGCTGGTGCTCCAGGATGTCGATCACCTCCTGGTCGGAGACTTGGCGGAAGTCGTCGTACCAGACACCGACGGCGTGCAGGTTCCGGTGGGGCTGGAGGCAGACGACCCGGTCGCTGTCCCGGCTCAGCTCCCCCGCGGCATCCTCGGCGCACACCGGTACCGCGAGGACGAGCACGGCCGGGTGCTCGGCGCGGACGCGGCGCAAGGCGGCTCGGGCGGTGACTCCCGTCGCCAGTCCGTCGTCGACCAGGATCACCGTGCGACCGCGCAGGTCAGGTGCGGGGCGGCCACGGCGGTAGAGGTCCTCGCGGCGGTGCAGTTCGGCCCGTTCCCGGGCCACGTCGGAGCGCAGGTCATCCGGGCTGAGGCCCAGCATCTGCAGCGCCCGCCCGTCGAACAGGGGCGGGTCCTCGCCCGCGATGGCGCCGATTCCCACTTCCGGCTCGCCGGGCATGCCGATCTTGCGGACGACGAGCACGTCCAGCGGGGCGTCGAGAGCCCGGGCGACCTCGGCGGCGACGGGGACGCCCCCGCGCGGAAGGCCCAGCACGATCGGATCGGGCCAGCTCTGGGCCGCGCACACCTCTTCCAGTCTGGCGGCGAGCTGCCGGCCGGCCTGTCGTCGGTCTAGGAATCGCATGGGAATCGCGCCTCACCTTCGCCTGCGGCTCGTCACATCCCGGTGTGCCGCCTTCGGGGGTGCCCGTCGGGCGGCTGCAGCCGCCCAGCGCGCTTCGGCCCCGATGGTGGTCACGTAGTGCGGCTGCCCCGGAGGGTCATGATCACCCCTCGGTGGGTCCGCGTACGGCCGGCCGTCGCCGAGTCCGGCCGAGCGTGCCCACCGGCCTCCTGCGAGGACGGCTTCCGGTTCGTGGAAACGCGAACTCCCGGTACCGGCGGACTGGCCGGTACCGGGAGACCCGTGCACGATCCGGAGCGCCGCGAGGTCAGCGCGCCACCGCGGAGAGTGCCGGAACGGGGACACCGTTCATGACGTCGCGCCCTGCGGTCAGCGGGCGGCGATGAGCTCGAGCGTGTCGATCACGCGGTTCGAGAAGCCCCACTCGTTGTCGTACCAGGCGACCACCTTGATGTGGCGGCCTTCGACGCGGGTGAGGGCCGAGTCGAAGATCGACGAGGCGGGGTTGCCCGTGATGTCGGACGACACGAGCGGGTCGTCCGAGTACTCGAGCACGCCGGCGAGCGGCCCCTGCGCCGCGACGCGGTACGCCTCCAGCACGTCCTCGCGCGTCACGTCGCGGGCGACGGTGGTGTTGAGCTCGACGATCGAACCGACCGGAACCGGGACGCGGATCGAGTCGCCCGAGAGCTTGCCCTCGAGGTTCGGCAGCACGAGGCCGATCGCCTTGGCGGCGCCCGTCGTGGTCGGCACGATGTTGACGGCGGCGGCGCGGGCGCGGCGGGCGTCGCGGTGCGGACCGTCCTGCAGGTTCTGCTCCTGCGTGTAGGCGTGCACCGTCGTCATGAAGCCGTGCTCGATGCCCGCGAGCTCGTCGAGCACCGCGGCCAGCGGAGCGAGCGCGTTGGTCGTGCAGGAGGCGTTCGAGACGATCGTGTGCAGGTCCGGGTCGTACGCGTCGCTGTTCACCCCGAACGCGAGCGTGATGTCGGCCCCGTCCGCCGGCGCGCTGACCAGCACCTTCTTGGCACCCGCGTCAATGTGGGCGCGGGCGGCCTTGGCCGAGGCGAAGCGGCCGGTCGCCTCGAGCACGACGTCGACGCCGAGCTCGGCCCAGGGAAGCTGCGCCGGTTCGCGCTCGGCGAGCACCTTGATGCGGCGGCCGTCGACGACGAGGACGTCCCCGTCGACGGTCACCGGACGGCCGAGCCGGCCGGACGTCGTGTCGTAGGCGAGCAGGCGCGCGAGGGTGGCCGGCTCGGTGAGGTCGTTGATCGCGACGATCTCGAGGTCGCTGTCGCGTTCGAGCAGCGCGCGCAGCACGTTGCGTCCGATGCGGCCGAATCCGTTGATGGCGATACGCGTCATGGTGTGGCTCCCTGTCCCTTGGGGTTCGCCACCAGGTTCGCGTGCGGCGGCCGCCGATGACAGCGGCGCGATCGCCACTGTCCGCAAGGATCGCGCCACGCGGCGGCGGGCTGGGGGCTATGCGGGCCGCGGGGCCATCGGGTCACTCGCCCTGGGCGAAAGTGCGCCGGTACTCGCTCGGCGTGGTGCGCAGGATGTGCTGGAAGTGCAGCCGCAGGTTCGCGCCGGTACCGAGGCCGACGTCCGCGGCGATCTGCTCGACGCTCCGCTCGGAACGCTCCAGCAGTTCGCGGGCCACGTCGATGCGGGCCCGCATCACCCACTGCATCGGCGTGTACCCGGTGTCCTCGGCGAAGCGCCGCGAGAACGTGCGCGGCGATACCGCCGCGTGCCGGGCGAGCACCTCCAGGGTGAGGGGCTCGCCGAGCCGGTGCAGCGCCCACTCGCGGGTGGCGGCGAACCGCTCGCCGAGCGGCTCGGGCACGCTGCGCGGCACGTACTGCGCTTGGCCGCCGCTGCGGTACGGGGCCGCGACCAGCCGCCGGGCCGTGTGGTTCGACGCGGCCACCCCGACGTCGGTGCGCAGGATGTGCAGGCACAGGTCGATGCCCGAGGCGGCGCCGGCCGACGTCAGCACGCTGCCCTCGTCGACGAACAGGACGTTCTCGTCGACACGGACCTGCGGCCACTTCGCGGCGAGCGCCCGCGCGTAGTGCCAGTGCGTCGTGGCGCGCTTGCCGTCGAGCAGGCCGGTGGCGGCGAGCGCGAAGGCCCCCGTGGAGATGGCCGCGAGCCGCGCACCCCGGTCGTGGGCGGCGACGAGTGCGTCGACGACGGCCCGCGGCGGGTCCTCGCGGTCCGGGTGGCGGTATCCGGGGACGAAGACGGTGTCGGCCCAGGCGAGCGCTTCGAGGCCGTGGGCGACGGAGTACGACAGACCGTCACCCCCGGTCACGAGCCCGGGCCCGGCGCCGCACACCCGTACCTCGTACGGCATGCTCGCGCGGGTCGTGAACACCTGCGCGGGGATGCCGACGTCGAGGGGCTTCGCCCCTTCGAGGACGAGGACGGCGACGTGATGAGGGCGCGAGGCTGGCACGGGGACGAGGGTACGCGGGGGTCCGGAGAACCATGGCCCCGGCCCGGGGCGCCCCACCACCGGACGGGGCCGGGCGGTAGGCTCCGTGAATGGACATGATCAACATACCTTTCGGGACCACCGACTGGTCTCAGGTCGAGGCCACCGAGCACCCGGGCGAGACGGGCACCGCCACGTGGCGCACCCGCGAGTTCGGGTCCCTGCGCGTGCGGATGGTCGACTACACCCCTGGCTACCTCGCCGACCACTGGTGCGACCGGGGTCATATCCTCCTGGTCCTCGAAGGAACGCTCACCACCGAACTGGCCGGCGGCGAGAGCGTCACGCTCACGGCCGGCAGCAGCTACCAGGTGGGCGACGACACTCGGTCGCACCGCTCCAGCACCCGGGACGGTGCCCGGCTGTTCATCGTCGACTGACGCTCCGCGCCGTGGTCAGTTCGACTGCCGACGCGCCCGCTGCAGCTCGTGCTTGACGGCCCAGGCGTCGCCGACCGGCCCGATGTGGCCGAGCTTGTCGGGGTTGAGCACTGCGCGGATGGTCTGGATCTGCCCGTCGAGCACGTCGAGGACCAGGGTGTGGAGCACCTTGCCGTCCCGGTCGCGGAAGATCGCGCCGGGCTGGCCGTTGACCTCGTGCGGCTCGAACGACACGTCGATCCGGATGAGCCAGGGGAAGACCGCGCCCAGCACCCGGGCCACGTTCTTCGCGCCCATGACGGCCTTGGCCAGCTGCGGGGCCTTGCCGCCGCTGTCCCCGACGAACTGCACATCGGCGGCCAGCAGATCCTGCAGCCCGCCCACGTCGCCGTCCTTCAGCGCGTCGAAGAACCGGGTCGCCAGTTCCTGACGCTCCTGACGGTCCGCCTCGAACCGCGGCCGTCCGGCCTCCATGTGCCGGCGCGCCCGCACCAGCAGCTGCCGGCACGCCGCCTCCGAACGCCCCACCGCCGCGGCGACGTCGTCGAACCCGAAGGCGAACACCTCCCGCAGCACGAACACCGACCGCTCCAGCGGGCTGAGCCGCTCCAGCAGCAGCAGCGCCGCCATCGACACCGAGTCGGCCAGCTCCACCGACCGCGCAGGATCCTGATAGGGATCGCTCAGCAGCGGCTCGGGCAACCACTGCCCGACGTACTCCTCGCGCCGCACCCGCGCGGAACGCAGTACGTCGATCGAGATCCGCGTCACCGTGGCCGACAGGAAGGCCTTGGCCGACGTGGGCCGGGTCGCCGAGCCGTCGAAGCGCAGCCATGTCTCCTGCACCGCGTCCTCGGCCTCGCCCACACTGCCCAGAATCCGATAGGCGATCGAGAACAGCAGCGGCCGCAGTTCCTCGAACTCCTCGACCTTGCTCACGCCGAATCCCTCCCACTGATGCCGTCCCGCCTGGCCGTACTCGTCAGCACAGGCGCAATCTGATGATCATCTGGACCGTCGGGGGGCCAGAGTAACGCTCCCGAGCCGGCGGCCCAGGGCCCGCAGCCGGGCCCCCCGGCCGTTGTCGGTGCCGTTCAGTGCAGCTGCCCGGCCTCGTAGTTGCCGGCCGGCTGCCGGGCGATGACGTTCAACCGGTTCGCCATGTTCATGAAGGAGACCAGGACCGCCAGGGCGGTGAGCTGCTCCTCGTCGTAGTGCTTGCCGGCCCGCGCCCACACCTCGTCACCGACCCCGCCGGCCGCGTCCGCTACGCGGGTCGCCTCCTGCGCGAACTCCAGCGCTGCGCGCTCGGCCTCGGTGAAGACCGTGGCCTCGCGCCACGCCGCCACCAAGTGCAGGCGTACCGGGCTCTCGCCGGCCGCGGCGGCCTCCTTGGTGTGCATGTCGATGCACATGGCGCAGCCGTTGATCTGGCTCACGCGCAGCGCCACCAGCTCTTGTGTCGCGGCCGGCAGGGTCGATTCCTTGATCGCCTTGCCCGCCGCCATGAGGTGCTTGAAGGCCTTGCCGATGGTCGGGCTGGCGAAGTAGTTCAGTCGCGCGTCCATGGTGTGCTCCTTCGTGGTCGTCAATGGCTACACCCCCTGAGACGAGGCAGCCCGGCCCCCTGTGACACGGACGGATGTGACCTGCGTCTCCCGTCGGACACGCCGGCCGGTGTGACATGCCGCATTCGGCGTAATGGACGCGCTGGATCGCTCGGGCGCTGCACGCTGTGCTGGTCGGTCACGGCCGTGTCAGGGCACTCGGGGCTCCTCGCGGATCCACCGGGACCGTCCGCCGGATCCGATGGGTCCGGCGGGCACGGGCTCGGCCGGCGTCCGACGGGCGAGCACGGACGCGACACCGAAGGGCTCGGATGACCGATCTCGCTGACTCCCGGGCACAACGAGCCCGCCGGGCTCGGGAACTCGCGCGAACCGAAGGCCCGGCAGCGGCCCGCATCGTGGTCACCGCCGCCGTCGCCTGGCAGGTCGCGCTGTGGCTGGGAGCCGACCAGCCACCGGTGTTCGCGGCGATCGTCCCGCTGGTGGCCCTGCGCGGCGATCCGATGACGGCCCTGGGCACATCGCTCCAGCGGGCCATGGGCGTGGTGGCGGGCGTGCTGATCGGGATCGCCGTCCTGAACGTCCTGCGCCCCTCGACCGCCACGCTGGCGCTGGTGGTGGCCCTGGGGCTGGGCGTCGGAATGATCGTGCGGGCCGGTGGTGGGCTGAACATCCAGGTGGCGGCGTCATCACTGCTGGTCTTCGCCAACACCTCGCCCGACGCCTACGCACTGGACCGCGTCTGGGAGACCGCGGAGGGGGCGGCGGTGACCATCCTGCTCGCCCCGCTGCTGTGGCCGCCCGACCCCCACCGGGCCCTGACAGGCATCGCCGACGACTGCGGTGCGCGCCTGACCCGTGCCCTCACCGGCACCGTAGTGGCCTTGGACGCCGGACCGTCCGCCGCCCTCGACAACCTCGACCGGGTCAACTCCCACGCCGAAGCGGTCCACACGAGTGCCGCCCGCGCCCGCGAGGCCGAACGCGCCATGCGGTTCAACCCCCTACTCCGCCATCAGCGCGACACCGTACGGCTCCAGGCCCGGAACATCGCCACCGCCGACAGGCTCAGCGCCCATCTGACCACCCTGGCAAGGGAAGTCGCCGCACTCTCCGGCCGGGAGGACCTCGCTCCCGACCTCGCCAGGGCCCGTCGCCGGCTCCCCGAACTGGCCTCGCTCACCGCGCGGGCCATCGAGGACACCCTGTCCGGAGAGGACCCCCGCCCCGCCGTGACCGCCGCCCGGAACAACCTGGCCGCCTACGCTCGCACGGACTCCCGGCCCCTCGCCGTGGCCCTCCGCCGGCCCTTCGACCAGGTCCTCGGCGAACTCGGCCAACAGCCGACCCCGCCCGCCGGCGGGGCACCGTCACCCGGCTGACGGTGGCCTCGTAGCCCCGCACGCCTGGAGTGGGTGAACTGCGCTTCGCTGCCCGCCGTTTCCTCCGCGGCGCTGAGCAAGTGGTCCGCGTCGGGCCGCGCCGACCGGGCAAGCGGTGATGGCCGGTCTCCAAGGCAGGACATCAAAGCATTACTTATACATTTGCGGCAATTCCACGTCTGCCCTTATGTTGATGTCGGCAGTGACGTACGTGGATCAGGAGTGTGGACACGAGCATGAAGACCATCGGGCTGATCGGCGGAATGAGCTGGGAGTCGACGGCCGAGTACTACCGGATCCTCAACGAGCGGACGCGCGAGCGGCTCGGCGGGCTCCACTCCGCTCGCTGCGTGCTCTACTCCGTGGACTTCGCGGAGATCGAGCAGTTGCAGGTCCAGGGCCGCTGGGAGGAGGCCGGCCAGGTCCTGGCCGGCGCCGCCCGGTCGCTGGAGGCGGCCGGAGCGGATCTACTGCTCATCTGCACCAACACCATGCACAAGGTCGCGGACCACGTCGAGGCGGCGACCTCGGTGCCGCTGCTCCACCTCGCTGACGCCACGGCAGCCGCCGTCCGCGCCGCGGGACTGCGCCGGGTGGGGCTGCTGGGCACCGCTTTCACCATGGAGCAGGACTTCTACCGGGGCCGCCTCGCGGCGGGCGGGCTCGACGTCCGGGTCCCGGATCCCGACGGACGGGCACTCGTGCACCGGGTGATCTACGAAGAGCTCTGCCTCGGCGTCGTCCGCGACCAGTCGCGTGCGGCTTACCGGCGGGTCGTCGAAGACCTCGTCGCCGAGGGCGCTGAGGGCGTCATCCTGGGGTGCACCGAGATCGAGCTCCTGATCGGCCCCGAGGACAGCCCCGTACCGGTCTTCCCCACCGCCCGCCTGCACGCCGAGGCGGCGGTCGACGCGGCCCTGGCCGAACACGCTGCTTGAGCGCACCGACGACCAGGGGCGGATCTCCCCGTCCGCACCTGATCGCGAGCGCTGCTCGGCCGGCGGTCAGGCCGTGCCGGACGCCGTCTTCCACACGGTACGGAGCCGTTCGGCGGTGGCGGTCGCCTGGTCAAGACCCGCCCGGTACGCCGGCTCCCAGTTCGCCCGGTCGTACAGGTCGGAGCCGAAGGCCCGCACCGCATCCGGGTCGGGGCCGACGGTCACGACGGTCTGCGCCCCGACGGCGGCCAGTTGCTGCTCGAGCGCCTCGCGCGGAAACAGGTGCGCCAGCGGCTCGATGACGACCAGCCTGCGGGCCCCGGCCGCGAGATCCGCGTTCGCCCCCGAGCGCAGAGCGCCGTCCATGTACCGCCGCCCCTGGATGGTGACAGGCGGCTCCGCTCCGGGGAAGGTGCTGCTCGCAGCCACCGCGCGCACCAGCGGAACGCCGCTCGTGCGGTCCCACACCACGGGCTCACCCGTGACCGCGTCCACCGCGGTGATCAGCAACTGCCGTTCCGGCGGCCAGGCGTTCGAGCCGATCAGGGCTCCCCGCCCGGCGAGCAGCGCCTGCTCGCCATCGGAGTCGGAATCGGGGTCGGAGTCGGCGTGGTCGAGGGCGATGCGGCCGACTCGGCGCCGGGCCTCCCCGGGTTCCAGCCCTGCTTCTCCCAGTACGGCGAAAACGGCACCCATCACGGCGGCGTCCACCTTGTGCCGGGCGGCCGCCGGACTCGGCTGGTGTGCCGGGGCGGCGAGCCGGTCGAGGTCCTGGCCGGTGGCCAACAGCGCGCCGACTATCGCACCTGCCGACGTTCCGACGGTCAGGTCGGCTCCGCCGAGATCCACCCCGCCGCGGCGCAGTCCGGCGGCCAACCCGGTCATCCATGCCGTGCCGACCAGGCCTCCCGGGCCCAGTACGAGTGCCCGGTCGAATGTGGCTCCGGTATCGCGGTTCACGAATCGTCCCCTGTCGTCAGGTGGTGATCAACGTGATCGACGGTAGGACCTCAACCGGACTTCAGGTCAAGCGGCGGCTCCTGCCTCAAGGGGAGACGCGGGACCCGCGTTCGCGGAGGTAGGCCTCCAGCCCGGCGGCCCCGGTCAGCATCGCGCGCCCGCGGGCGGACAGCCGGCCACGCCAGTCGCCGAGGGCGGCCTCCAGCGGCTCCCGCCCGCCGGCCGCCCGCACCTGGGCGATCAGGGGGGCGATCTGCTCCAGCAGGTAGCCGCCCCGCCGGAGCTGGTGGGCGAGCCGGGCGTCCCGTACGTCGGCCTCGTCGAAGACGCGGTATCCGGTCCGCGGATCGCGGCGCGGCCTCACCAGCCCGGCACGCTCCCACTTGCGCAGCGTCGCGGACCGGATCCCGAGCTGCCCTGCCAGCGGTCCGATGAACGTGCCGCCGGGCGAGGACTCCGCGTCGGGCCCGGACGCGGCGGCGGGTTCCAGGTCGCGGAGGGCGCTCTCCACGGCCTGGAGCGTCCGCCGGTCGTCGAGGAGCTGGGCGTGGCCCTCGTCGATGAGGCGCAAGGCCTCATCGATCTCGCCCTCGTTCACCGCCCGCATGATCGACGTCGACCTCTGGTGGCCGTGGCCGGGGAGCAGCGCGAGGAACGCGCCCAGAGCCAGCGCGTGGAGCGGCGTGTAGGTGCGGTAGCCGTGCGACGTGCGCCCGGCGGCCGGAAGGATGCCGGCCTCCTCGTAGTTCCTGATGGCCTGCGTGGACAGACCGTGGCCGCGTGCGAGGTCGATCGGCCTGAGCCGATCTCCGGTTTGAAGGTTCTTCCCCATTTTCCCGCCGATATCGCGCAAAAGTTTCAACCGAAGGTTCAACGATAGCGTTGAAGGCATGGCTACTGACATCAAGGACTCCGTCCATGCCGTCGAGGCTGCCGCCGTCATGGGACTGCTCCCGGCCCGGCCGCGGCTGCTCGCCCTGGGCGAGCCCACCCACGGCGAGGACACGCTGCTCGACCTGCGCAACGAACTCTTCCGGCAGCTCGTCGAGCAGGAGGGCTACCGGACGATCGCGATCGAGAGCGACTGCATGGCGGGCCTGGTCGTGGACGACTACGTCACCTCGGGTACGGGCACCCTCGACGAGGTCATGGAGCACGGATTCAGCCACGGCTGGGGCACCTCCGCGGCCAACCGCGAACTCGTGCGCTGGATGCGCGCCTACAACGACGGCCGGCCCGCGTCCGAGCGACTCCGCTTCGCCGGTTTCGACGGCCCGTTGGAGATCACCGGCGCCGCGAGCCCCCGGCAGGCCCTCACCGCACTCCACGGCTGCCTCTCTGCCCGGGTGGACGCGGGCCTGCTCCCCTGCACCGCGGAAACCCTCGACCGCCTGCTCGGCACCGACGACCGGTGGACCCGTCCCGCCGCGATGATGGACCCGGCCCAGTCCGTGGGGCAGTCGGCAGAGGCCGGTCGGCTGCGGCTGCTCGCCGACGATCTGGTGGCGCTGCTGGACGCGCAGACGCCGCACCTGATCACGGAGACCTCGCCCGACGACCGGGACCGGGCACGCCTGTACGGGCGCACAGCGACCGGTCTGCTGCGCTACCACCACTGGATGGCCGACGCCTCACCGGCCCGCATGACCCGGCTGGTGGGCCTGCGGGACCAGATGATGGCCCACAACCTCCTCGCCGTCGCCGCTCGGGGCCCGGCACTCGTCCACGCCCACAACTCCCATCTCCAACGGGAGAAGAGCACGATGCGGATGGGCGGGATGCCACTGGAGTGGTGGAGCGCCGGTGCGCTGGTGAGCGCCCAGCTCGGCGAGGAGTACGCCTTCGTGGCCACGGCCCTCGGCACGATCCGGCACCAGGGAGTGGACGCGCCGCCGCCGGACACCGTCGAAGGACTCCTGTACGCGCTCCCGGAGGACCGCTACGTCATCGACGCCCGGCGGCTGGCCACCGCCCTCGACGACCCCCGGCCCGCGCCCCGCGTGTCCCCCTGGTTCGGCTACGCCCCGCTCGACCCGGCCCACTTGGCGGACAGCGACGGCATCGTGTTCGTCAAGGACGTCCCGCAGAGCTAGGGTCTCCCGGGCGCGGGCGGGTGTGGACCGGCTGGTCGCGCTCGACTCCCGGCACCCCTCACTGCCGCCCCTCGGCCTCCCACTCCTGGTGCGCCGTGTGGACGCGGTGCCACAGCTCCGCCCGCGTGGGGGCGTCGACGTCGGTCAGGTCCAACCGGAACACGCCGGCCAGTACGTCGTACCAGTCGTCGGCCGAGTCGATGGTCCGCTCGTCCGTGCCCCCGGCGTCGATCCGGCGCAGCACACAGCCGCGCAGCACGTCCACGCCCTTGGCGCCGCGGAGCTGGGCGGTGAGGACCCGGACGAAGCCGGACTCGGGGGAGGTGGACAGCCGGTTGTGCTCCGAGGCGAACGAGGACAGCTCCACGGGGTCCGGCGCGAAGTCCATCGCCGTGAACGCGCCGCGGGGGTCATGGGTGAACCGCCAGCCGCCGGGCACCGCCACCGACGGAGCCATCGCGTAGGTGAACGGCCCCTGGGTGTAGCTTCCTTCGCGCAGCGGCAGCGGCTCGTGCATTCCGCCGGCGAGTCCGGTGTCGACCAGCCACCGCTCGCCGTCGAGCCGCACGGTGAGCGCGAGATGGTCGCCGGCCGCGCCCGCGGGGGCCTCGGGGGTGCCCTGCACCCCGGCCCGGTGCAGGGTGACGTCGTAGCCGAGGGCCGTCAGCAGCGCGCCGAAGGCCCCGTTGAGGTGAAAGCAGTAGCCGCCGCGCCCGCGCGTGATCCGGGCCACGGATTC
This sequence comes from Streptomyces sp. ISL-43, assembly GCF_018614195.1. Lineage (GTDB taxonomy): Bacteria > Actinomycetota > Actinomycetes > Streptomycetales > Streptomycetaceae > Streptomyces. The sequence continues at coordinate 170,315 of NZ_JAGGOT010000051.1, read as the reverse complement.
CGCGGCGCCGATGCCCGTCGGCCGCCCCAGATGGATGTCGAGGTTCTCGTAGGCGACCCGCTCCACCTGCGCCCGGTGCAGTGCCCACAGCGCCTCGATGGTCGGGGCCGCCGGCCGGGCCACCCCCAGCACGGCCAGATACCCGTCGACGTCGATCATGCTCCCCCTCACGGCCGGAAAGGATGATCAGCATAGTCGCCGGGCTCGCGCAGGTTCGTAGAGTGGGAGCGGAAGGTCGCCATGAGCGGGGAAATCGAGGGCGGGGCCGCGAAGTTCGAGCGGGCGGTGAACTGGCTGCGCCAGGAGGTGCGGGCCGTCGCGGCATCCGTCGCGCCCGGCGTCGAACCGCGCGTCAAGGAGCGGACCGACGACCGGTACAGCGTGGGCGGAGCGATGGGCAAGCGGTTCTCGCTGTCCCTGTTCCTGCCCGACACTCCGTACGAGACCGGTGCCGCAGCCGCCAACGACGCGTTCGTAGCGGCGGGCTGGCGCACCGAGCCGCGTCAGGCCTTCGGGGGGCGTCCCGTCCTCAAGGCAATGCGCGACGGCTTCGAAGCGGGCGCCGGCGCCGAGGGCCGCACGCACAGCCGGAGGTGCATGGAGTGCGGTCTCGGAATGGACTGCCCGGATTGCCGCGGCACCGGGCAGGAGCCCGTGCGCGGAGCGGGCGATGGCCGCTGATCGGGCCGCGGGGACGCTGTCCCCGCCCCAGGGCTTAAGTGACGAGCTGCGGCGGGCGCTGTCGGCGAAGACCCTGTGGGCGCTGGATCTGGGGGAAGCCGTCCTGGATGTACAGGATGGCCGGGGCTCGCCGTTCGCCCAGCTGCCGCTGTGGATCACCGTCAGCGCTTGGCGCCCGTCCGCGCGCGGCCCGGGCGGCTACTTCGGCGCCGACCTGGGCGCCCTCGACGACTGCCTGGGCGGGACCTTCGCGAGGACGTGGTCCGTACCCCGCGGATGATGAAGGAACGGGGAGCATCCACCCTGTTCCATGATCAAGATATAGCCCACCGGGGGGCTTGCCGCAAGACCCGGGTCGTCCCGCAGAATCGGCGATCGAAGCCGGAATCCACGGAAACGAGAGTCACTTCATGCGTGTGTTGTTGTCGACGTGCGGATCGCGCGGGGATGTCGAACCGATGGCGGGACTCGCCGTGCGGTTGCGGGAACTCGGCGCGGAGGTACAGGTGTGCGCGCCGCCGGACGAGGAGTTCGCGGCACTGTTGGCCGGTGTCGGCGTACCGCTGGTGCAGGCCGGCCCGGCGGTGCGCCCGATGGTGACCGGGGCTGCGCGGCCGTCGCCGGCGGACTTTCCCAGGCGCGTAGCCGAGATCATCGCCGCGTATTTCGACGCGCTCTCCGCGGCCGCCGAGGACTGTGATGTGCTGGTGGCGACCGGGCTGTTCCCGTCCGCGGCCGGCGCGCGGTCGGTAGCCGACAAGCTGGGCATCCGCTACGTGTACGCGGCACTCCAGCCGGCCGTCCTGCCGTCGCCGCACCACCCTCCGCATCCGTACCCGGGCCACCCCCTGCCGCCGGACGTGACCGACAACCGGGTGCTGTGGGACCTGGACATCGAGACCATGAACGCGGTGTTCGGGGTGGTGTTCAACACCCACCGGGCCTCGATCGGACTGCCGCCGGTGGACAACGTCCGCGACCACGTCCTGACCGGCCGGCCGTGGCTGGCGACGGACCCGGTCCTGGACCCGTGGCAGGAGCCGTCGGACCTCGACGTCGTGCAGACCGGCGCGTGGATCCTGCCGGACGAACGCCCGCTGCCCGCCGAGTTGGTGGAGTTCCTGGACGCCGGCGCGCCACCCGTGTACGTGGGCTTCGGCAGCATGCCGATGGGCGCCTCGAAGGACGTCGCCCAGGTGGCCATCGAGGCGGTCCGCGCGCAGGGGCGTCGCGTACTCGTGTCCCAGGGCTGGGCCGACCTGGCGCTGATCGATGACAAGGACGACTGCTTCGCGGTCGGCGAGGTCAACCAGCAGGCACTGTTCGGCCGGGTGGCCGCCGTCGTGCACCACGGCGGCGCGGGCACCACGACGACGGCCGCCCGGGCAGGTGCGCCCCAGGTGGCGGTACCCCAGTTCGTGGACCAGCCCTATTGGGCCCGCCGGGTGTCCGACCTGGGCATCGGCACCGCACACGACGGTCCGACCCCGACCTTCGAGTCCCTGTCGGCCGCGCTCAGGACGGCCCTCACCCCCGAGACCCGGGCACAAGCGAAGGCCGTGGCCGGCAGGATCCGCGCCGATGGGGCGGCGGTGGCCGCGAAGCTGCTGCTCGACCCGGCCGGCAATTCGTTGGACGTGGCATGACCAAAGCCGAGGGTGGCGGGATCGTCGTCTGGTGATCACGGCCGGCCCCGCCCTGTCACTTCGGACACCAGCGGGCGCGTCACGTCATGCCGCGAGGAACGCCGTCGTGGCCGCCACGAACGGCTCGGCGTCGTCGAGCCACGGATAGTGGCCCGCCCCCGGTTGCACCGCGAGCGTGACGTGAGGGAAGACCTCCGCGAGCTCGGCCATCATCGCGGGCGGGCTGTTCAAGTCGACGTCCCCGGTGAGCAGAAGAACGGGCGCTCCGAAGGCGGCGAGCGCCGCCCGAGTGGTTTCCGGGTCGAAGGCACCCTCGGCCGCGAAGAGGGCGACGGCCTCCTGGTTGCTCGGCCGGCCGGCTTTCTGATGTTCCTGGGCCGCCGCGTCCCACCGGCCCCAGAAGAAGGGGGCGATGGCTTCCCAGTCGCTGCCCGTTCCCTCGGTGATCGCCTCCAGGGCGGCGAACGCCGCCGGGAACCACGGCTCCTCCCTTCGAAGCCGGGCGAGCTCCCGTCGGGTCTCCCCGCTGACCGCCACACCGACGGCCCGGGCGCTGGGGCCGATGAGAGCGAGCTTGCCGACGTTCCGCGGGTACCGGGCCGCGTACTGCGTCGCGATGTTCGACCCGGCGGAGTGGCCGAGCAGGTCCATCCGGGGCAGTCCGAGGTGCACGCGTAGCGCCTCGACGTCTTCGACCAGGCGATCGCAGCGGTATGAGGAGGTGTCTTCGGGAATCGCGGAACGGCCGGTGCCGCGAAGGTCCAGGACGATCAGCCGACGGTGCGCGGACAGGCCGCCGAGATCGCCGAGGTACGCGGAGTCCGCAGGGCCTCCGGGGATGCAGACGAGCGGGTCGCCGTCACCGGTCACACGGTAGGCGAGCTGGGTTCCGTCAGCTGCGGAGAAAGTAGGCATGGGGTGGATCCTGCCAGCCATAACCGAGTTATACAACTCGGTTATGCGGACAGGACGCTCTGGGATATAACTGGGTTGTGGCAGCCGAAGAGAGTACGTACCGGATCCCCGAGACGCTGACCGAGGAACAGGCCGGGCGGATGCTCGCCGGCATGAACGAGGTCATCCGCGCGGGCGAGGAGATGCGAAAGCTGCGCGCCGAGATGATCAAAGTGTTCGTGGGCCTCGGCTGGACGCAGGAACGCATCGCGCAGCTCACCGACATGAGCCAGCCCGCCGTGTCCAAACAGGTGGCGAAGCACAAGACCGATGCCCCGGAGCCTCCGATGGGGCTCTCCCTCGGCCAGTACGACGCCCCCTGGCTCGAAGGACGCCTGTGGGGCCTCGCCGAGGAGATCTCCGAGGCCTGTCAGGAAACGGCCCGCTGCACCCGCTACGTCAACGCCCTCACCCGGGGGAAGAAGCGTTTCACGCCGCAGAACGTCGACGAGCTGCGGCGTCTCGTCGAAGAGGACCTGAGGCTGCACCGGGCGGTCCTGCCCACCGGTTGCCAGGCCGCGTACGACGAGATCAGCCGCGGTCTCGACCTTCCGTCGGAGGCGACCACCACCGCACCGGCGTCCGTGCGCCGCTCCCTCGCGCACCGGATCCAGCGCGATCGGCTCGGCGCCGGCAGCTGAGCCCTGTTCGGCAACGACCCGCCGGTGTCACGACACCGCCGGAGCCGTACGTCGCGCGAGCGCGTCGGAGGTCCTGACCGTGATGTACAGCGAAGCGGCGAGGGCGAGTACGAGGACGGCGCCCATCGCGAAGACGCTGCCGCTCGACACGACCGAGGGGCTGCCCGCCTCGGAGCGGGCCGAGCCGCCGAGGAAGGGGACGATCGCCAGGACGGCGATCCCGAGGGCCACCTCGCCCCAGACCACCTTCGGGAAGTGTCCCAGGGTCAGGCGCAGGAGGGAGGACGTGGCGTCGTCGCGGCGGGCCCGGGCGATACGGGGCATCAGCCAGAACTGATTGACGCCGCCGGCCGTGACCATGCCGAGGACCAGCAGGATCTTGACGAGCAGGAAGAGTCCGTAGGTCGTCGTCCAGAGCTGGCTGACGGAGCCGACGTGCTTCCAGCTCAGCCACAGGCCGGAGGTGAACACCGCGCCGACACAGGTCAGGGCGACGAAGGCGAAGCGGCCCCAGACGTCCGCCCACAGGGCGCCCGCGTCCTGGCTCAGGCGGCCGCGTGCGCCGGCGAGGGTGGCGAGGAGGGTCAGGCCGCCGGCCCAGACCACGCCGCTGACGATGTGCGTCTGGCTGAACACGAGGTCCAGCCACTTGTCCGCGTCCTTCGGCTTGGTTGCCGGGACCGCGGCGACCAGCGTCACCGCGAGCGTCAGGGGCAGGGCGGTCAGCGCGAGGGCGTCGAGGCGCCGGCGCGCACGGGGAAGGAACAGCGAGATCAGGACGGCGGACGCGAGGACCAGCACGAGGTTCTGGACCAGGTAGATCGTGCCCTGCGCGATCCAGGCCCCCTTCGCCGCCGGCGCGCGGAGGAAGTCCCAGATCAGCCCCGGCGCGAGGGCCTCACCGAACGGCATGCCCTTGCCGGCCCGGGCCACGCGGCCGGCGAGCTGGAAGTAGCCCGCGACCAGCAGCACCACGCCCGCCCAGGCGAGGTACCCGGCCGTTCTTCGTCTTATGACACCGACGTCACCGCGGTCGTTCTCCGGTGCGCGCAGGGCGGGGCGGATCGACGCCGCGTAGGTCACGGTGGCGCCGATGGCTCCGGAAAGGCCGATGAAGTAGCCGGCCTTGGTGAGGATGCGCCACAGCGGGGGCACGGCGTAACCGGCCTCGGCGGCCAAAGATATGGAAATCATAAGGGCAGGCTAACCTAAGTGACCCCATGCCCCTGCTGGTCGACATGTACATGACCTGAATTCGCCGTCTCGGGCCGCCGGCCGGCTGCCAGGGGCTCCCGGTCGTGGCGGACCGGGCCCGGTCAGCCTCCCGACAGCCTGTAGGCGTCCCGGGCCAGGGTCAGCGCGATCAGATCACGGGGCCGGGACAGCGAGCGCGAGGTCAAGTGCTCCAGTCGGCGCAGGCGGTTGAAAACCGTGTTGCGGTGGCAGTACAGGCGGACGGCCGCACGGCCCGCCGAGCCCTCCGCGGCCAGCCAGGCGTCCAGGGTCTCGAGCAGCATCGCCCTGTCCGCCGGATCCAGCTCCAGCAAGGGGCCCAGCACCGACAGGACCAGCTCGGCCGAGAGCTCCGGCTGACGGACCACCAGGGCCGTCGGCAGCCGGTCGGCCAGCTGCACCAGCACCCGCTCGTCCTGCCCGCAGGTGCGCAGCGCCGTCTCCGCCAGCCGCCGCGCCCGGCCCAGCTCGGCCAGCCCGTCCACGGCCGGGCTGATTCCCCCCGGTCCCGGGCAGCGGTCCGCGAGCTCAGTCGCCAGGTCGGCAGGCGAGCAGTCGCCCAAGGCCACGACCGCCAGCTCCCGTTCCGTGCGCATCCGCCAGAACAGCCGCATCCCGCGCGCCGCCACCACGCGGTGCACCTCGTCGCCCCGGTCCGCCGGCAGCACCACCACCGCGTACCTCCCCTGCTCCGGCAGGTCCAGGGCGAGCGCCGTCCGGGCGGCCAGCCCGGGCGTGGCGTCTCCCTCCAGCAGGGCGTCCAGCAAGGCCTGCACCCGCTCGTCGCTGCGCCGCCGCATCTCCAGCTCCGCCGTCCGATAGGCCTCGGCCGTCGCGGTCGCCTGCTGTTCGATGCCCGCCCACATGGCACCGGCGGCGCGCGCCAGCACGGGCAGCGCCTCCGGATCCTTCTCGGTGACGATGTCCAGCAGGGCGTCCCAGGTGAGGCGGCCCGCCCTGCGGTACGCGTACAGCAGCAGGCCCAGCGGAAGTCCCTGCTCGGCCCGCCTGCGGCCCAGCTCCTCGGCGTACAGGAGGTCCTTGCGCGGTGCGGACCGGCGCGCGGCGAACGCCTCGATCCCGTAGTGCATGGCCTCGCTGACCTGCTGCCAGTGCTCGTCGCGGGGTACGGCCAGGTCGAAGAGCGGCGAGTGTTTCGCCAGGTCCTCGATGAGCTGGTCGGTGAGTCCGGAGATGCTGCCGATCAGCACGTCCGCGGCCGACAGCAGGACCGACCATTCCTGTTCCGTGCGCGTTCTGCGTCCGCCCATGGCCGCCGAGGATGCCATCCGCCCCGGCCCCCGTCAGCGGCCCGCGCAGCAGGTCTGTGCGTTTGCACAACGCACTCCGTCCGCAGCTGGTCATCGGCAGCGATTCCGCATCGGCCCGTGGACGCGGGCCCGGCCCGGTGCTGGGGTGTGCGCCAGCACAAGGCCGCCCAGAGAAGGGAGAGGACGTGGCTTCGCTACAGGTGCGTGCGCTGTCCGCCGGCTACGGACCGGTCCGGGCGCTGCGGTCCGTATCGCTCGACGTGCCCGCCGGCGCGGTGGTCGTCGTACTCGGCGGGAACGGCGCCGGAAAGTCGACGCTGCTGCGCGCGGTGTCCCGGACGCTCGCGTTCCACCGGGGCGCCGTGACGGACGGGACCATCAGCTTCGACGGCCGGCCGCTGGACGGGCTCGGCCCGGACCGGGTGGTCGCCGCCGGCGTGGTGCAAGTCCCCGAGGGACGGCAGGTGTTCACGCGGATGACCGTCGCGGACAACCTCCGCTGCGGGGCGCTGGGCGCCCGTTCTGGGTCCCGCGCGGACGTGGCTCGCTCCCTCGGCCGGGTGCACGAGCTGTTCCCCGTACTGGCAGAGCGGTCCCGGCAGCGCGCCGGCCTGCTGTCCGGCGGCGAGCAGCAGATGCTCGCCCTGGGCCGGGCGCTGATGGCCCGCCCCCGTCTGCTGCTCCTCGACGAGCCCACCCTCGGGCTGGCCCCCAAGATGGCCGCCTCCATCGCGAAGACCGTCACCGAGATCAACGCCTCCGGCACCTCGGTGCTCCTCGTCGAGCAGAACGCGGCCCTGGCCCTGCGCCTCTCCTCCCACGCCTACGTCCTGGAGGTCGGCGAGGTCACCCTCGACGGCCCGGCCACCGAGCTGGCCGCCTCCGACGAGGTCCGCCGCCGCTATCTCGGCATCACCGACGAGGCAGCACCGGTGCGGGCGCCGGCCGGGGCGCCCCGCGAGCTGCGCAGGTGGTCCGCGTGACCGCGTCCTGGTCGCCTCCCCCGCCGCCTTCCCCTTCCCCGCCGCCTTCCCCATCCCCTCCCCCGCCGCTCGCCGTCACCGACGTCACCGTCCGCTTCGCGGGCCTGACCGCACTCGACGGTGTCTCCTTCACCGTGGACCCCGGCAGCGTCCACGCCGTCATCGGACCCAACGGGGCGGGCAAGTCGACCTGCTTCAACGTGCTCTCCGGGGTCTACCGGGCCACCGGCGGCAGGGTCCGCTTCGGAACCGCCGAGCTCACCGGCCTGGCGCCGCACGACGTCGCGGCCCTGGGCATCGCCCGCACCTTCCAGAACCTGGCGCTCCCCCCTCACACCACCGTCGCCGACAGCCTGCTCCTGGGCCGCCACCGGCTGATGCGGTCCGGGTTCCTGGCCGCCGGACTGCGGCTGCCCGCCGCCGCCCGCGAGGACCGCCTGCACCGCGAACGCGTCCGGGAGATCGCCGAGTTCGTCGGTCTGGAGGGTGATCTCGGGGCCCCGGCGGGCTCCCTCCCGTACGGAAAGCAGAAGCTCGTCGAGCTCGCCCGGGCCCTGTGCATGGAGCCCCGGCTGCTCCTCCTCGACGAACCCGTCGCCGGCATGACCGCGGACGAGCGCCGCCGCACCGCCGCCGTCATCGCGGGCGTCCGGGACGGCCTCGGCATCTCGATCGTCCTGGTCGAACACGACATGGGGGTGGTGATGCGGCTCGCGGACGCGGTGACCGTACTCGACTTCGGCAGGCGCATCGGCGGCGGGACTCCCGCGCAGGTGCAGAACGATCCCGCGGTGATCCGCGCGTACCTCGGAGAGGAGGACCCGGCCGCGTGATCACTTTCCTCGAACTGCTCATCGGCGGAATCTCGATGGGTACCGTCTACGCGCTGATCGCCCTCGGCTTCGTGATCATCTTCAAGGCCACCGAGGTGGTCAACTTCGCCCACGCCTCCCTGCTGCTGGCCGGCGGGTACGTCACCGCGACCCTGCACGAGGAGCTCGGGTTCTGGCCCGCCCTCGCGGTCGGCACCCTCGCGGCCGCCGCGGTCGGGGCGGCCATCGAGTTCCTGGTGATGCGGCGCTACCGGGGCCAGGACCAGAGCGTGCTGGCCATCGTCACCATCGGCGTCGACATCCTCCTCATCACCGACCTCACCCGGCGCATCGGCACCGACGTGCTGCCGCTCGGCGACCCGTGGGGCGACCGCGTCGTCCATCTCGGCCCCGTCACCCTGGCACAGACCCGGATCGCCGCCATCCTGGCCGCCGGCCTGCTGATCACCGTCTTCCTGCTCGTGTTCCGCCACACCTCCTGGGGGGTGGCGATGCGCGCCGCCGCCGAACGGCCCGAGACCGCCGCGCTGATGGGCGTGCGCCTGGGGCGGGTCTCGCTCGCCGCCTGGGCGGTGGCCGGGGCGCTGGCCGCCGTCGCCGCGCTCTTCCTGACGGTCTTCCCGACGCCAGGCCTGGAGCGTGCCACCTCCTTGGCCGCGCTCAAGGCCTTCCCGGCGGCGATCCTCGGCGGCCTCGACTCCACCACCGGCGCTCTGGCCGGCGGACTGATCGTCGGAGTCACCGAGGCGCTGGCCACCGGCTACCAGGGCCAGCTGGCCTTCCTCGGCCGGGGCATCGGCGACCTCGCGCCGTACGTGGTCATGGTCGCAGTCCTCCTGGTCCGTCCGGCCGGACTCTTCGGTACGAAGGAGCTCGCCCGTGTCTGACACCCGGAGCCCCGCCGGGCACGCCGAGGACCCGGCCCGCACACCCACACCCACACCCACACCCACTCCCCCGAGTCGTGCGGCGGGGAACTCGCGCCCGCCGGGCGCCGTTGCCGGGAGGACCGTCCGGCCCGGGTGGCTCCGCACCCGGACCCGGACGGTGGCGGCGGCGGCCGCGGGCGCGGTGCTGCTCGCGCTGCCCTTCTACCTCGACCGGTTCTGGCTGCAGGCCGGGCTCTTCGCCATGGCCGCCGCCATCGGTGCCATCGGGCTCAACCTGCTGACCGGAGCCACGGGTCAACTGTCCATGGGCCACGCCTTCTTCCTCGCCGTGGGCGCGTACGGCTACTGCGCGCTCGCCGGGGACGGGAGCACGGCCGGCGGCCACACGCTCGTCGGGCTCGGCCTGCCCAGCTGGCTCGCCGCGATCCTCGCCGTCGCCGTCGCCGGGGCGGCGGGCGGTCTCTTCAGCCCGATCGCGGGCCGGCTGAGCGGCGCGTACCTCGGCATCGCGACCCTCGCGCTGATCTTCATCGGCCAGCACCTGCTCTTCAACGCCACCAGCCTCACCGGCGGCTTCAACGGTCGCGCCGTGGAGCCGCTGTCCCTCTTCGGCCTCACCTTCGACGACACCGAGACCGTCATCGCCGCCGTCCCCTTCCAGTCCGCCGAGAAGCTCTGGTACGTCGCCCTCGCCGCCCTCCTCGCCGGCTCCCTGTTCGCGCGCGGGATCCTGCGCGGCCGGCCCGGCCGTGCCATGAACGCCCTGCGCGACCACCGCATCGCCGCGGGGGTGATGGGAGTGCCGGTCGCCCGGACCCGGGCCGCCGTCTTCGTCCTGTCGTCGATGTACGCGGGGCTGGCCGGCGTACTGCTCGCCCTGGTCTTCCAGCGCACCGTGCCGGACTACTTCGGCATGGTCCTGTCCCTGGAGTACCTCGCCATGATCGTCATCGGCGGCCTCGGCACGGTCGCGGGCGCCGTGGTCGGCGCGGTCTTCGTCTCCCTGCTGCCCCAGCTCCTCGCCCGGTACAGCGACAGCCTCCCGTTGGTGTCCGCGCCCGGGACCGGCGGGGTCTCCCCGGGCGAGGCCTCCCGCTACCTCTACGGCGCGGCCGTCGTCGTGGTCGTCCTGTTCCTCCCCGGCGGCCTCGCCCGCATCGGCGGCACCACCCGGATCGTCCGGACCCGGTCCACACTCCCGAAGGAGCGCACGTGAACACAAGAAGGCTCGGTACCGCGGCCCTGGCGGCCGCACTCGTCCTGACCGGCGCCGCCGGGTGCAGCGGCAAGGCCAAGACCGATGCCGGTGACAAGCCCGCGGCCGGCGGCGTGAAGGCCGGAGCCGGGGTGAGCGACACGGTCATCCGGCTCGGCGCGCTCACCGACATGACCGGTGTCTACGCCTCGCTCGGCAAGAGCGTCACCCAGGCGCAGCAGCTCTGGGTCAAGCAGGCGAACGCGGCCGGCGGCATCTGCGGCCGCACGATCGAGCTGACCGTGCGCGACCACGGCTACGACCCCCAGAAGGCCCTCGCCGCCTACACCGAGCTGGAGCCCACGGTGCTGGGCTTCACCCAGTTCATCGGATCGCCGTTCGTCGCCGCCGTCGAGCAGCGGATCGACGGCCAGGACAAGGGCCTGGTCATCCCGCAGGCCTGGTCCGCCTCGCTGCTGGGCAGTCCGTACATCCGTACGGTGGGCGCGACGTACGACATCGAGACCGTCAACGCCATCGGCTTCCTGCTCGACCAGAAGCGGATCGCCTCGGGCGACAAGGTCGGGCACGTCTACTTCGAGGGCGACTACGGCGAGAACGCGCTCACCGGGGCCAAGCACGCGGCCAAGGAAGCCGGGCTGACCATCGTCGAACAGAAGATCAAGCCGACCGACAACGACATGACGGCCCAGGTCGCCGCACTCAAGCAGGCCGGGGTCAAGGCCGTGGTCGTCAGCGCCGGCCCCCGCCAGGCCGCCTCGCTCGTCGGGGTCGCCGCGGCCGGGGGGTGGAACGTACCGTTCGTCGGCAACAACTCGGCCTTCTCGCCCCAGCTGTTGGCCACCCCGGCCGGCGCGGCACTGCAGAAGGACTACTACGTCGCCTCCTCGGCCCTGCCGATCGGCTCCACCGAGGCGGGTCCGGCCGCGCTCGCCGCCGCGTACAAGGCGGAGTACCCGGATGCCGGTCTCGACAACGGCGTCGTGGCCGGATTCACCGCCGGCTCGCTCTTCGGGGAGGTGCTGAAGAAGGCCTGCGCCGACAAGGACCTGACCCGCGAGGGCATCCGCAAGGCGCTGCTGAGCCTGAAGTCCTACGACAACGGCTTCGGCATCACCCACGACTTCTCGGACCCCAAGGCCCCCTCGACCCGGCAGAGCGTGATCATGAAGCCCGACGCGACGGTCCCGGGCGGCATGAAGGTGGTGAAGGAGGCCTCGACGGCGCCCGCCGCGGCGAAGTTCACGCCCGCCTCCTGAGACACCGGGGCACGCGTACCCGTACGACGGCAAGGCCTTCGGACGGCCGGGACGTCCGAAGGCCCGCTCTCGCCCGGCTGGAGCGGGGGCAGGGTGAACACCGCACCCCAGGCACCGTGACAGGGTGAACCAATGACGACGAAGGACGAGCACGCGACCGGCCTCCACCCCGCCGGCCCCACACCCTGGTCGGATACCGCCCCGGTCCACAGCGATCTCCTGGCGGCGAAGGCGCTCGTCTACGACCCCTGCGGGTTCAGCTGTTCGCAGCCGGTCCCCGAGGCGGAGAGCGCCGAGTACGCCGCCCACACCTTCACCCTTGACGGCCTCTCCGTCCGGTTCCGCGCGGCCAGGACGACCCCGGCGAAGGCCGGACAGTTCGTCACCGTATGGAAGAGGTCCGCGACCGGACCCATCCAGCCCTTCGACACCGCGGACGCCGTCGACCTCTTCGTCATCAGCAGCCGCGACCAGCACCGCTTCGGCCAGTTCGTCTTCCCCATGGACGCGCTCCGCCGGCACGGTGTCGTCTCGGCGAACGACGCCGGCGGGAAGCGCGCCTTCCGCGTCTACCCGCCGTGGGTGGCCACCACCAACCGCCAGGCAGGCAGTGCGCAGGCATGGCAGCTGGACCACTTCCTGCACCTGCCCCAGGACGGGCCGGTCGACTCCGCGCGTGCCCGAGCGCTCTACCACCCGTAGAACGGCGCCGGCGAAACCACCGGGTCGTCCACGCGGCGCTCACGGCGCGCCGGGCTCGGCCCCCTCGCCGCCGCGCGCCAGGGCGAGTACTCCGGCGCCGATCAGGACCAGGCCGAGCAGCTGGGGGACCAACCACCAGTGCGTCCGCAGGTGTTCCTCGTACAGCAGCACCCCCAGCGCGACGCTCACGCCCGCGTCGCCGAGGGTCAGCGCGGGCTGCGAGGCGACCAGCGGGCCCCCCTGCATGGCGTGTTCGAGGAGCAGCAGGGCGCAGATGCCGCTCGCGGCGAAGGCGTACGTCTCCCACGTCCTCAGGAATCCGCCGATGCCCTCCTCGTCGAGTACGTGCATGGCCGACTTCATCAGAGCGGCCGTGAGCGCGTAGCAGACGGCGGTGGCCGCGCCGAGACATCCGGCCCGCATCCGGCCGGGCGGCCGTCGCAGTCCGACCGCGGCCAGTACGGCCACCGCCGCCGCGCAGGCCGCCAGTGCCAGGACCCACCGGTCGAGCGGGACGTGCGTACGGTTCCCGGCCGGCGAGGCGGCCACCAGTACGATCCCGAGCCCGGCCACCACTCCCACCACCGCGAGCCAGAGCGCGCCGGGCAGTCGGCTGCGCGCCACGAGCGAGGCGATCAGCAGCGCGAGCGGCAACTCCATTACGAACAAGGGCTGTACGAGGGCCAGCGCGCCCGTGGCGAGCGCGGCGGCCTGTCCGACGCCTGCCGCGATCACCGCCAGGATCCCGCCGATCCACAGCGGCCGCCGCATCAGGTCGAGGACGAGTCCGAACCGGAAGCCGTCGCTCTGCGGCACGGTGAGCGCCGCCCGCCGCTGGAGGACCGTCGCGAGCGCGTTGCTGAGCGCCGCGAACAGCGCGAAGAGGACCGGCGGTACGAAGCCCATGCCCCGATCCTCACCTCACCCGCAGCGACTCCCCCGCCCCGACACCACCCCGCGCCCGCCCGGCGCCGGTCATTCCCCCGTCCAGTCCCACGGGCGAGGGGTCTGCGCACTGCCCGGCGTGCCGATCAGTCGGCCGCACCGGGGTCGACGGCGATGCCGGGGGGCAGCTTGGCGTCGGCGTGGACCACGGCCCTTCGCAACTGCTCCGCCGTACAGGAAAGGGCCGTCGACAAGTCGGCACCGTCATACGCGGGAAAATGTCCCGTCGGCACCGGAGTACTCGCCTCCCGTTTCCCGGCCGGCGCCGCCGGAGTACGTCGGCGCCCCGTACCCCCGCGTGGGGCGGGGCGGTCATTCCGGTCGATCGTCCCCCCGCGGTACGGTCCGTGCGGAAGTCGGCAGAGTGAGGCACACGGCGTACCCGCCCTCGCTGCGGGGGCCGATGCCGATGGTTCCCCCGTAGAGCCTGGCCCGCTCGCGCATGCCGATCAGCCCGTGCCCGCCCCCCGGCGGCACTTTGGCCACGTCCCCTTCCGGTCCTCCTCCCCCTCCCGCGCCGTCGTCGGTGACCGTGACGCCGATGTGCGAGGGCCGGTAGTCGAGTTCGACGGTCACGCTGGCGTGCCGGGCGTGCTTGAGCACGTTGGTGAGGGCCTCCTGGACCACCCGGTAGGCGCACAGCTCCACCCCCGGGGCCAGCGCCCTCGGTTCCCCCGTGACCCGCAGCTCGACCGGCACCCCGACCGCCCGGACCCGCTCGGCCATCTCCGCCAGCCGGGACAGTCCCGGCATCGGCGCGTCACGGTCCCCCGTCCCGGCCCAGCCGGGCCCGGTCGCCTCCGCTCCACCCGCCCGGTCCTCGGGCTCGCCGGCCCGCAACAGGCTCAGCATCCGGCGCAGTTCGTCGAGTGCTTCGGAGCTGGTGTCCTCGATGGTGCGCAGGGCTGCCGTCGCGGTGGCGGGCGCGGAGGAGAAGACGAAGCGGGCCAGACCCGCCTGCACCGAGATGACGGACATGTGATGGGCCACGATGTCGTGCAATTCCCTTGCTATCCGGCCGCGTTCCTCGGCGACCTCCCGTCGGGCCCGTTCGTCCCGCTCCAGGCGCAGTTGCCGGGCCAGATCGGCCGCGCGCCGGGCGACCAGCCCGAACCGCCACAGCAGCGCCGGGAAGACGACGGCCTGGGCGACGACGGCGGCCATGGAGCCGCCGCCGGGCCCGTGCCCCAGGAGTCCGCCGTAGATCCAGATGGCGCTCATCAGCGCGGCGCACGCGAGCGAGGTCCGAGGCGGGCAGAGGGCGGCCACCGTGTACACGGTGAGCATGGGACCGAGGCAGTTCACCACGGGCCAGTAGCCGGCGGTGACGTACACGAACCACGCCAGCTGCACGAAGAGGCAGACCGCGACGGGCGCCTTCGTCCGGACGGCGCCCGGCACGTTGACCAGCCCCACCAGGAGGAATCCCGCGAGGTCGAGCTCCGGCCAGCCCTGCTGTACGGCCTCCCGGCCCAGCAGTACGGCGACACCGGTCTGCGCGACGGCCGTCAGCGCATCCATGTAAGAAGGGCGGATCCGCATCGCCGCAGCGTAGCCCGTGCGTCGGCGCGGCGCCTGCGACTCCCGGCCCCGGCCCCGGGTCGGACACGGGTCGAGGCCCGGGCGGAGCCTCACGTCAGATCGAGTGTCCGTGAAATGGCGTCGCGTACCGAGTCGTCCGTCTCGTTCGCCAGGTGTCGGCCGAGCACCTCCCGTAGCCGGGGCGGGAGGTGCCACGCCTGCGGCGTGCGCGTCGTCATCAGGATGGCCGCGAGGGCGCGGACGCCGGGGACCGGATCGGTGAGGGCGCGGGTGAGCAGGTCCCGGCCGTGTTCTCCCTGGGCGGCCAGGGCGCGGAGGATCGTTTCGCGGACAGCCGGGTGGGGCTCCGTGGTCAGCGCCCGCAGCAGTCGCCCGGGCAGGTCGACGCTCGGCTCCGGGTGGGTGATGAACGTGTAGGCGGCGGCTCGCCGCCTGGCCGGAAGTTCGTCGCCGAGGAGTGTGGCCACGAGCTGGACCTCGCTGCCGGCCATCTGGTCGGCGAACCAGTTGAGGTTGTGGTGTCCGGTCAGTACGAAGTCGAGCCACCGCTCGTACCAGGAAAGGAAATCGGGGTCGGCGTGGAAGCGGGGAGCGAAGAACCCCTCGCCGTTGGCCTCGACCAGGCGCCCGCGCCCGGGGCCTGTGACGACGAGCAGCGTGGAGTCGCTGCAGCCCCGGTAGACGACCTCGATGGTGCCGGGGAACGAGCCCGTGAGGTCTCCCCGGTCATCCGGGCCGGTGGGGACGTCCAGGTCGGGGACGATCGGGAAGGGTTCGGCGAGCCGTGCCGTGCCGGGCTGTCCGGTCCACTTCTCCATCGGCAGCAGCCCGTAGGTGGGACCGTATCCGCCGTGCCCGATCCGGGTGAGGAAGCGGCGGAATTCCTCGGGCAGCCGGACACCGTGCGTGTCCTCGAATTCCGAGATCTGCGCCTCGGTCAGCACGGGGCCGAGTACGGCCTTCTCCGCGTCCGGGAGCATGGAGAGCTTGGTTCGGATCCGGTTGATCCTGGCGTCCACAGGTACTTCTTCTCAAGGGGGAGAGGGGTCCGAGTCGCAAGTATGCAGGACCCGGGTTCAGAGGTGGTAGAAGAAGCGGATCCACCAATTGGGGTTGCCCACCCATGCCCAGTCGGTGTGGGCGCCGTCGTAGTCACGCTTCAAGAGGTGGTGCGGGACGCGTACGTACTCCAAGTCGGACAGCGCTGCTTCCAGGCGGAGGCCGTCCGCCTCGGCGACGGTGCCTTCGGTGAGGCCGGCGGACACGCGGTCGGGGAAACCGGAGGGCGGAGAGATCGAGGCGAGATCGCCGTGGTTGCTCAACCAGACTCGGATGGGCCACCGGGCTTCCGTCACCTCCGGCGGGACACTGACGGTGAAGTAGGCAGCGGCGTCCTGCATGCCGCCGACAGGGCAAGGACTTCCGAAATCGCGCTCCAGACGCTCGGACAGGGCTGTGGCCCGGTCCTTGGCCCGTTGATTGTCGAATCCGTCGGGGAACTCCATGTGCCGCGGGCCCGGCAGCCGGTCGAGTCGGTGCAGGAGTTCCAGAGCGAGCCGGCCTTCGTCGTTCACGTGTCCGATATACACGAAGAACACGAAGACCACGAAGAACCGCCACACGGGAAACGCCTACGGCCGTCCGGGCCGGCCGGTGTCGGCCGGCCCGGACTGCGTGATCAGACGAGGTCGAACCGGTCCAGGTTCATCACCTTGTCCCAGGCGGCGACGAAGTCCTTGACGAACTTCCCCTTCGCGTCGTCGCTCGCGTAGACCTCGGCGAGCGCGCGCAGCTCCGAGTTCGACCCGAAGACGAGGTCGGCGCGGCTGCCGGTCCACTTGACCTCGCCGGTGGCGCAGTCGCGGGCCTCGAAGGTGTTCGCGTCCTCGGACGTCGCCTTCCACGTCGTGCCCAGGTCGAGCAGGTTGACGAAGAAGTCGTTGGTCAGGGACCCGGGGGTCGTGGTGAGGACGCCGAGCTGCGACTGCTGGTGGTTCGCGCCCAGGACGCGCAGGCCGCCGACGAGGACCGTCATCTCGGGGGCGCTCAGGTTCAGCAGGTTCGCCTTGTCGAGCAGCAGGTACTCGGCCGGCAGGCGGTTGCCCTTGCCGAGGTAGTTGCGGAAGCCGTCGGCGGTCGGCTCGAGCGCGGCGAACGACTCCGCGTCGGTCTGCTCCTGCGAGGCGTCCACACGGCCCGGTGTGAAGGGGACCTCCACGTCGAAGCCGGCGTCCTTCGCGGCCTGCTCGACGCCCGCGGCGCCGGCCAGTACCACCAGGTCGGCCAGCGAGATCTGCTTGCCGCCGGCGCGGGCCGAGTTGAAGGACTCCCGGACGCCCTCCAGGGACCGCAGCACCGTCGCCAGCTCGTCGGGCTCGTTGACCTCCCAGCCGATCTGCGGCTGGAGGCGGATGCGCGCGCCGTTGGCACCGCCGCGCTTGTCGCTGCCGCGGAAGGACGAGGCCGACGCCCACGCCGTGGACACGAGCTGGGACGCCGACAGGCCCTGGCCGAGGATCTCCCTCTTGAGGGAGGCCACGTCCGCGGCGTCGACGAGCTCGTGGGTCACCGCGGGCAGGGGGTCCTGCCACAGCAGCGTCTCGGCCGGGACCTCGGGGCCGAGGTAGCGCACCGCGGGACCCATGTCGCGGTGGGTCAGCTTGAACCACGCGCGGGCGAAGGCGTCCGCGAAGTCGGCGGGGTTCTCGTGGAAACGCCGCGAGATCTGCTCGTAGGCCGGGTCGAAGCGCAGCGAGAGGTCGGTCGTGAGCATCGTCGGGGCGTGGCTCTTCGACGCGTCGTGGGCGTCGGGCACGGTGCCCGCACCGGCGCCGTCCTTCGGCCGCCACTGGTGGGCGCCGGCGGGGCTCTTGAACAGCTCCCACTCGTAGCCGAACAGGATGTCGAAGAAGGTGTTGTCCCACTCGGTCGGGGTGTTCGTCCAGATTCCCTCGAGCCCACTGGTGATCGCGTCACCGCCCTTGCCGGTGCCGAAGGAGTTGGCCCAGCCGAGGCCCTGCGCCTCGATCGGGGCGGCCTCGGGGTCGTCGCCGACGCTTTCCGCCGGGCCCGCGCCGTGGGTCTTGCCGAAGGTGTGGCCGCCCGCGATCAGGGCGACGGTCTCCTCGTCGTTCATCGCCATCCGGCGGAACGTCTCGCGGATGTCGCGAGCGGCGGCGATCGGGTCCGGAGTGCCGTTCGGGCCCTCGGGGTTGACGTAGATGAGGCCCATCTGGACGGCGCCGAGGGGGCTCTCCAGCTCACGTTCGCCGGTGTAGCGCTCGTCGTCGAGCCAGGTGGTCTCGGGGCCCCAGTAGACGTCCTCGTCGGGCTCCCAGACGTCCGCGCGGCCGCCGCCGAAGCCGAAGGTCTCGAAGCCCATCTGCTCCAGGGCGACGTTGCCGGTGAGGATCATGAGGTCGGCCCACGAGAGGCTCTGGCCGTACTTCTTCTTCACCGGCCACAGCAGGCGGCGGGCCTTGTCGAGGTTGCCGTTGTCCGGCCAGCTGTTGAGGGGCGCGAAGCGCTGCTGGCCGGCCCCGGCGCCACCGCGGCCGTCGCTGATCCGGTAGGTGCCCGCGCTGTGCCAGGCCATGCGGATCATGAACGGGCCGTAGTGGCCGAAGTCGGCGGGCCACCAGTCCTGCGAGGTGGTCAGTATCTGCGCGATGTCCTGTTTGACCGCCGGGAGGTCGAGCGTTTTGAACGCCTCGGCGTAGTCGAAGTCCTGGCCGAGGGGGTTGGCCACGGCGGGGTTCTTGGCAAGGATCTTCAGGTTGAGCCGCTCGGGCCACCACTGGCGGTTTCCGCCGCCCTGGGTCGGGTGCGGGGCGCGCTCGTGCGCGACCGGGCAACCCCCCGCGCCCTCCGCCTTCGCGTCTACGACGATTGCATCATGGTTCTCAGACATGGGAATCCTTCCGGACCGGACCAGGCGGCCTCGGTGATCAGGAACTGCATGCGGTGGAACATTCTGGGCGCGGGGCCCGGGTAACGGGCCCCGGCTTGGCGGGACTTACCGGCGCCGAGGTCGGTCACATCCAGTCTCCCGCTGCTCTGGAGTCTTCCTGTCCCTTGGCTGTCAACGAATCCGATCCTACGATGGACAGAATCCAAGTCAAGAAAGACACCAAGGCCACATCCAGTCGGATCCCGGACGTCCGTCGGTAGTTCCGCGATGTCCCACCGAACCTGAAAGGTTGAGCCGATATGAGTGACCTGCTGGAACGGCTGCGAGGGCGCGGCTGGCGGATGACATCGCAGAGGCGCGTCGTCGCGCAGGTGCTCGACGGCGACCACGTGCACCTCACGGCCGACGAGGTGCACGCCCGCGCGGTGGAGCGGCTGCCGGAGATCTCCCGGGCCACGGTCTACAACGCCCTGGGCGAAATGGTCTCCCTCGGCGAGGTCTTGGAGGTCACCTCCGACGGCCGGGCGAAACGCTACGATCCCAACGCCCACCACCCGCACCAGCACTTGGTCTGTTCCGGCTGCGGCCTGATCCGCGACGTCCACCCGAGCGGTGACCCGCTGGCCGACCTCCCGGACGGGGAACGGTTCGGCTTCACGGTGTCCGGGGTCGAGGTCACCTACCGCGGGCTGTGCGCTTCCTGCGCGTAGGCAGCGGCTCCCGCTGTCGCACCCCGTCGACCTCTCCCAGCAGCGCCGCGCCCATCCGCGGCGGACCGCCGGCCTGTGAACCCGGCGGGCCCGCCCGGCCGCGGTGAGTATCCGTACCCACGCACGTCAAACCGCGGAATGGAGGCTGCCGCTGTCCTGACGGACAGTCGCAGCAGGCGTGCTCGTGAGGCCGGCGAAATCGCTGTACGCGGTGCGTCGCCGATGCGCGGAAGGGCTTGTCCGTCCAGAGCGGACGAGGAAGGCAAAAAGGAATACCCACTCCTTGCCACTCTCAATTTATAACGCACTGGGGGGCTTGCGGCAAGGCCCCGGCCGTCGGGCAGAATCGCGGACCGAAGCCAGAAGCTGCAGAAATGGGAGATTCACGAAGTGCGTGTGCTGTTGTCGGTTCATGGGTCGTGCGGTGACGTCGAGTCAGTGGGGGGAAGCGCATCGCGGGTACGAGCACTCGGCACCGGGACGCGGCGGGTGTGCGCGCCGCCGGCCGTGGCGTCAGCGACCTCGGATCGGGGCTGATGACATGAACCCCTTGACCACCAGCGCCTTCGACCTTCCCGACCACCTCTCCCCCAAGGCCGACCCGGCGCTGATCGACGCCGACGATCGGCACTTCGCGGCCATATCGGAGAGCCTCGAGCAGACGATCGCCGAACTGTCCGACCGCCTCGAGGCCGCGCGCAAGGCGCCCGGCGGCATCGGCCGGGAGGCGATGGACCGGGACATCGAGATCCACCGTCTGACCGGTCGCCTGCGCACCTTGCGTCGCTTCGGTCTGGACCTGTGCCTGGGCCACACCGTCCCTGCGGACAGCTCCGAGCCCGTGTACATCGGACGCCTCGGCCTCACCGACAGCGAGGGGCGCCGACTGCTGCTCGACTGGCGCTCCCCCGCGGCCGAGCCGTTCTTCGCCGCGACCCACGCCAACCCGATGGGTCTGGCGAGCCGCCGCAGGTACCGCTGGAACCGCGGCCGGATCAGCGACTACTGGGACGAGGTGTTCACCAGCGACGGACTCGACGGGCACGCCGCTCTCGACGACCAGTCCGCCTTCATCGCCAGCCTGGGCGGCAACCGGTCGGCCCGGATGCGCGACGTGCTCGCCACCATCCAGTCCGACCAGGACGCCGTCATCCGGGCGGGATCCCGGGGCGCACTCGTCGTCGACGGCGGCCCGGGTACGGGCAAGACCGTCGTCGCCCTGCACCGCGCCGCCCACCTCCTCTACTCCGACCCCCGTCTCGGCCACCGTCGCGGCGGCGTGCTGTTCGTCGGTCCGCACCAGCCCTACTTGGCCTACGTCGCCGATGTCCTGCCCAGCCTCGGCGAGGAGGGCGTGCAGACCTGCACCTTGCGCGATCTCGTCACCGAGGGAGCCGTGGCAGCGATCGAGCCCGACCCGGACGTGGCCCTGCTGAAGTCGTCCGCGGACCTGGTGAAGGCGATCGAGGCGGCCGTCGCCATCTACGAGGAGCCGCCCACCAAGGGGATGACGGTCTCGAGCCACTGGTCCGACATCTGGCTGAGCGCCGACGATTGGGCGGCTGCGTTCGAAGCGGTGGAACCGGGCACTCCGCACAACGAGGCGCGTGACCAGATCCGGGAGGAACTGCTCACGATCCTGATGGACAAGGACGACAGCGAGGTCTCGCCCGAGCTGCTCCGGAGGTCCTTGCTGCAGGACCGGGAACTGATCGCCACCCTCAACGGTGCGTGGCCGATGCTCGAAGCCGGTGACCTCGTCGGAGACCTGTGGTCGGTACCCGCGTACCTGCGCAAGTGCGCTCCCTGGCTCGGCCCCGACGAGGTCCGCACCCTGCAGCGCGAGGACGCCCAGGCCTGGACGGTGTCCGACCTGCCGCTCCTGGACGCGGCACGCCAGCGGCTCGGCGACGCGGAGGCGTCACTGCGCAAGCGCCGCAACGAGGCCTCCGTCGCCGCCGAACGCGCGCGCAGGGCCGACGCCATCGACGGCATGCTGCAGAACGTCCTGATCGACGAGAGCGAAGGCGCGGTGGGGATGCTGCGCGGCCGCGACATGCAGGACACCCTGATCGACGAGAGCGCGCTGCCCGGAACCGAACCGGATCTGCTCGCCGGACCGTTCGCGCACGTCATCGTGGACGAGGCGCAGGAGCTGACCGACGCCGAGTGGCAGATGCTGCTGCTCCGCTGCCCGTCCCGGAGCTTCACCATCGTCGGTGACCGCGCCCAGGCCCGGCACGGGTTCACGGAGTCGTGGCGGGAACGGCTCGAGCGGGTCGGGCTCGACCGGATCGACGTGGCTTCCCTGAGCATCAACTACCGTACGCCGGAAGAGGTGATGGCGGAAGCCGAGCTGGTCATCCGCGCGGCGCTCCCGGACGCCAACGTGCCGACCTCCATCCGCAGCAACGGCATCCCCGTCGTCCACGGATCGGTGGCGGATCTGGACTCGATCCTGGACACCTGGCTCGCTGCACACGCCGAGGGAATCGCCTGTGTCATCGGCACGGGTGACATCGACGACGGCAGGTTCCGGACGACATCCCGCGTCCGGTCGCTGACGCCGGAACTGACGAAGGGGCTCGAGTTCGACCTGGTCGTCCTCATCGACCCGGAGACGTTCGGCGAGGGCATCGAAGGAGCCGTCGACCGCTACGTCGCGATGACCCGCGCGACCCGGCAACTCGTCATCCTGACGACGTCCTGAGGGGGGATCCGCGGATCCGTGTCAGCCGGGGTGACATGCGGGCTCCTCCAGCGTTGTTCCCGGTATGGACGAGGACGAGACCGGGGAACTGCTGGACGTACTCCTCGACGGAGTGACCGAACCGCGCCTGAAGCTGGTCAGCAACGACGAGGCCCGTGCGCTGATGGTGCTCCTCGGGCTGCTCGACGACGCCGAGCGGTCCGAGGACATCCGCCGGGCCGCGACCGAAATGCGGTCGCGGCCCGGCTCCCGCCTGCCGTAGGGCGTTCCG
Organism: Streptomyces sp. ISL-43; assembly: GCF_018614195.1. Lineage (GTDB taxonomy): Bacteria > Actinomycetota > Actinomycetes > Streptomycetales > Streptomycetaceae > Streptomyces. The sequence continues at coordinate 147,918 of NZ_JAGGOT010000051.1, read as the reverse complement.
ACGAGCCCGCGTCCACCCTGCGGCCGTCAGTCGCTTGTGGGTGCCAGCGGCTTGCGGCCGGGGTATACGTGATCGGGGGTCACGATGCTGGTGACCGCCTCGCCGAAGAGCGTGCTGGGCTCCTGGCCGTCGGTCTGGCTGTCGGTGTTGAGGACGATGACCATCGTCGCCTGCGCCTCGGGGAGGTGGACGGGCAGGACCTCGTAGCCGGGGATCGAGCCGTTGTGGCCGATCCAGCCCTGAATGTTGAAGATGCCCAGCCCGTAGCCGTCACCGGGGATGTCCATCGGGGTGGTCTTCAGGCGCTCGGCCTGGGTCGCGGGCGTCAGCAGTGTGCCGGTGGCGAGGGTGCGGGCCCAGCTGCGCAAGTCCTGTAGGTCGGAGATCATCGCGCCGGCAGCCCAGGCCCAGGAGGGGTTCCAGTGGGTCGAGTCCTCGGTCTTGCCCGAGGCTGTCTGGTCGGTGTAGCCGTGTGCGTACGGATCCAACATGTCCGCACTCGTGGGGAAGATGGTGCTCCGGAGCCCGGCCGGCTCCAGGACGTCCTGCTTGATGACCTCGTGGAGCGGCCGGCCGGTGACCTTCTCCACCACCAGGCCGAGCAGGATCAGGTTGGTGTTGGAGTAGTCGAACTCCGCTCCCGGCTCGAACTGCACCGGGTGCTCGAAGGAGTAGTCGAGCAACTGCTGTGGCGCGAAGGACTGTTCCGGATCGGCTTGGAGCTTCTTGATGAAGTCCTCGTCCAAGCTGAAGTTGAAGAGCCCGCTGCGCATGCCCGCCAATTGGCGCAGGGTGATGCGGTCCCCGTTCGGAACGCCTGAGATGTACTTGCCGATGGGGTCGTCCAGACCGATCTTCCCCTTGTCCACCTGCTGGAGGAGGGCGGTCACCGTGAACGTCTTGGTCTCGCTGCCGATGCGCACGTGGAGCCCCGCCTCCATGGGAGCACCCGTCGCCTTGTCCGCCACGCCGAAGGACTTCAGGTAACTCCCCTTACCGGGGGCCCACAGCCCCACGGTCACACCCGGCACCTTCGTCTCACTCATGACCTGGCGCACGGCCTCGTCCAGTTGCGCCGCGACGGCCGGGGTGAGCTGCGGGAACTCCGTGTCGGTGTCCGGGGAGGGGGCGGCGGGAGCGGAGAGTGCCGGAGCGCCCGCTCCGTACGCGGAGCCCGCGACCGCCGGGGCGACGAGCACACCTACGGCGGCTGCGGCCACGCAGGCCCGGCGCAGCCGGATGTGGGTTGACTTCACGGCATGCTCTCCTGTCGTCCGAGGACCTCAGGCAACAAGACCAGCCTAGGCCTGAGCCACCCCGGTCGCGAGGCGAGCCGGTCCCGCGGCCCGTCAATCATCTGCGGCCCTCAGGAGGCTTGCGAGACTTTGCTCGCCCGCCTCCTCACGCAGGTGGTCTTCGTAATCCCTGAATATGCCGACAGCTTCTCGCAAATGACTTACCGCCAGCCTCGTACTACCCTGCGCGGCGTGCACCTTGGAGAGTTCGCACAGAGATACCGCACGCCACCATTCAGCATCAATCCGATCGAATATATCGACACTTCCGGCCAGCACGTCGATCGCTTCCTGCGGACGCTCCGCGCCCATATGGCATCGACCTGCACTGACCATCGTCACCGCTACCCACCACTGGTCACCGAAACGCTCGAATATCGGCAGCGATTCGTCAAAGCATGACATGGCATCATCCCATTGCCCACGACCCAAATGCACGTCACCGATGCCGAGTATCGTCAAGGCCTGCCACCAACTTGCGTGCAACGCTTCAAAAAAGCCAAGACAATCATCGAACACCCGATGCGCATGATCGAGGCGGCCTTGCTGACAATAGGCCATGCCGAGACTGACGTTTGCCGTCATCTCCCACCACTTGTCACCAGCGTCTCGCAGTATGGAGATGCCGGATTCGAAGCATGAGATCGCTTCACCGGGCAGTCCCCGGTATCTGTTCATGATCCCGAGACTCACCAAAGCGAAACCCTCGGATCTGCGATCACCCAGTTCACGAAAGATCGAAAGGGCAAGATTGGCGCACCTCGCCCCCTCTTTCCATCGGCTCCGGTCCATCGCTATGTCCCCCATACCGGAAAGGACTGAGGCCTCCCACCAGCGATCCCCATACTCTCGGAGAATCGGCAGTGCCACGTCGTAGGAGTTCAATGCCGAATCCCAGCCGCCCCTATCCCTGTGCGTCTTTCCTAGGCGCGCAAGAGTAACCGCCGTCTCGTGTACGTCATTCGAGCCCCGAAAAATAAGAATGCACCGCTCGAACGCCGAGATCGCCTTATCCCAATGCCCCTGCACATGCTCCAACAAAGCGAGATTCCTCAGGGACCTCGCCTCCGCTCTGGAATCGCCGGACCGAGCTACAGCCATGAAGGCGATCGAGTGGGTTTCCCTCCACTCGCTCCATAGCGACTGGAGCTCGAAGAACGGGACGAGGCTTTCGGTGAGTCTCCAACATGTTTCGTCCAGCCCGGAGGCATAACATTGCTTCACGACGGCGACCAGCGACTGCTGCTCGGCCTCGAACCAGCGTGTCGCAAGCCGCACCGGCGACTCCCAGCCGGTTGCCTCGCCCTCCAAGTCCGCGAACCTCGCTTGAGCCCAACCGCCGGCCTCCTCGCAGAGGTCGGCTCGCCCTGGGTACAGACGCGCGCCCATGGTTCTGGTTTGACCCAGATACCAATCGAAGGCGCGCCGAAGCGAGACGGAACGCTCATCGGTTTCGACTCCTTCGCTGCATTCGACGGCAAGGAGACGAACGAGATCATGCAATTTATATCGATCGCCGACAACTTGGAGAAGCTGAGCGTCCACCAACTCCGCCAGAGAGCTCTCCACCTCATCTCGCCCTCCACCGCTGAGTTCGGCAATCATTCCGAGGCAGAGCACGGGAATCCTCAACAATCCGAGTAATCCGAAAACCCTGGACGCCTCCGGAGACAGAGCCCTGTGACTCGCAGCAAATGTTGCGCGTACGGCCCTTCGCCCGTCTGTCAGCCGATCCAGACGACGATCTTCACCTTTGAGCTGTTGGAGCAACGACGAGATGGGTAGCTGAACCCTGGCCGGTGTCGTCATGGAAGCACCTGCGATGCGCAATGCCAAGGGCAGCCCGGCACACAGATCGACGACTCGACGTGATGCATCGAGATCTCTGTGCACACGATCGCCCACCAAGCGGGCGAGCAGGCCGATCCCTTCGTCTTCCAAAAGCACCGGCAAGGGGTACCGCTCAACCCCATCGAGACCGGGCAAGGCCGATCGGCTGGTAATGATTGCTGCGCAAGCCGCACTCGCCGGCAAAAGCGGCTCGACTTGCTCGGCACGGCTTGCATCGTCGAGCACGATGAGTGCCCTGCGATCAACCAGAAGCGATCGGTAGAGGGCGACCTTCCCATCGAAGTCCTGGGGCGCCCTGCTCGGGTCGAGGCCCAAGGACCTCATGAGATGGTCAAGGGCCGCATTCGAAGTCGTGGTGGCGATGTCGCTCCCGCCGAGAGCAACCATCAACTGCGCGTCCGGGAATGCGGATTTGATCCTGTGGGCCAGATGTACGGCAAGAGTCGTCTTCCCCACGCCGCCCATCCCGTATACGAGAAGGATCGGAGGAGCATCTTCGATTCCGTGGCCGTGGCCGTGGCCGCGTCCGAAGAACTGTTCCAGCTCGTTCAGCGGCGCCGTCCGACCAGTGAAGTCGGCGAGCGCGCGTGGCAGCTGGTGCATCGCCGGCACGAGCGACGGTGAAGCAGTGTTGTAGATAGTGGTGTTCTGGGTGTTGCCGCTCCCGTGGTTGATCTGTACCCCTTGGCCGCCGGCGGCATCCCCTGTGCGGTTGCCGTGGCCGGACACGCCCGTCATGAGGGTCCGCCGAAGGTGTTGTTCTGGGTGCCGCCGCCCTGCTGGTTGATCTGCACCCCCTGGGACCGGCTCACGTTGGTCACGCCGTTACCTGCTTGCTCGACCGACTGGGGCGGCTGAGGCTGAGGCAGGTGAGGCGACTGAGGCTGGGACGGTGCCCGAGTAGGCAGCAGGTACGGAGCGAGCAGAGCAGCCAAGGCGATCAACAGACTGATGGCGCTGCTGACTTTGTCCGCCTTGTCCAGTCCGCTGGTGACGAGGTACGCGGCGAGCGCGGCAAGGACGAGTGCGGCGAGAATTCGTCCTGTCCAGATCCAGGCCTGATTCCGCCGTGGCATAGGCATGATGCGTCCTCCCCTGGCCGACGAATGGGCGGCTTCACCCCCGCGTTGGCGTGACACGTGACCCGGAGCCGAAGGCGGCCTCGCTCCCCTACGTGGTGGTGCCACACCGGATCCGCGACGGTCACGGTGCGCAGGTCGAGCCGCGCCGCGGCGGATGCGGGCTACGCCGTACAGGTACTCCCTCGCTGCCCGTGCGGCAAGGTGTGCACGTGCGATGAACGTGATGCGGTGTCGGTCGGCAGATTCGGTTGCGGTCCGGGTGAAGCCGGTGAGCGCATTCCGCAAGGACGGGTGGGGCGCACAGGTCGGTCCGTGCTGTGCCGTCAAGCCACCGGATACGCCGCATGCAGTACGCCCGCGCCGGCCGCACGGGGTCGGGGCCATCCGGCTCGTCTACCCTCATCGACGTGGGTACGTACGTGAACCGGCTCGGCAGCAGCGCGCCGCGGATCGGCGCGCTGTCCGCGGACTCGGATGTGGCGGTGTGGGCCCTGGCCGCCACTTCGGACGTCGTCGGCGGGTACCCGGTCGCCGAGGCCCTGCCGATGCTCGACGCCGCCGAGCGGGACCGGGCCGGCCGGCTGCTGCGGGAGGGCGACCGGCGGCGCTACCTGGCCTCGCACGTGGGGCTTCGGGTGCTGCTCGGCGGCTACCTCGGGCTGGCGCCGGCGGACGTGGTGCTGGTCCGCGACACGTGCCCGTGCTGTGGCGGCCCGCACGGCCGGCCCGCCGTGGACGGCGCCGCCCCGCACTTCTCCCTCTCGCACAGCGACGACATGGCCTACTTCGCCTTCGCGGGGGTGCCGGTCGGCGTAGACGTGCAGGCGATTTCGACCCCGGCCGCGGTGGCCGACGTACTGGCCGCCCTGCACCCGGCGGAGACCGCGGAGCTGACCGCGCTCCCGGAGGCGGACCGGCCGGCAGCGACGGGCCGGGTGTGGTCCCGCAAGGAGGCCTGCCTCAAGGCCACCGGTGTGGGCCTGGCGCGCGGTCTGGCCGAGCCGTACGTCAGTTCCGCACGGACCCCGGCCGCGGTCCCCGGCTGGACCTTGACCGACCTGCCGGCCCCACCCGGGTACACGGCGGCGCTCGCTGTCGCCACCACGGCCTCCGTGTCGGCCGACGCTCGCGCCTGACGACCGCGCGGGACCGTCACCCTCGATGGGACTGGCGACGCCAACCGAGCGCTCGTCGCCACTCCCGTGCGCTGAACCATGTCTTCCAGGCTCGCGGCCTGCGAGTATCCCCGTATGACGACGACCCCCTTCGCCCGCACGGCCATCGCGCTCGCCTTCTCCGCCGCCCTCATGGGCCTGTCCGCGCAGGCGGCCCCGGCCGCCGCTCCCGCCGAGTCCCGTGCCCCGTTGGGGACTTGCCACGGCTGCTGGCCCAACGGCGCCATCGTCGCGATGCGGAGCGGCTGGGGACAGGACTTCGCCGACGGGGAGGCGGACGGCAGCACGGACAACGTCCGGCACGCCGACGCCGTCCTGGGCGACGGCGTCTGGCTCTGACCGTTTCACGCGGCGAGGCTGGTCACCGCGGTGCGCCAGGCCGAGGTGACCGCGCCGTGGGCCACGGCCGTCGCGTCCGCGACGTGCTCCGGCAGGGAGACGGCCGCGCCGACGTGGACGTGGACGCGCGGGCGGCGGGCCGGGGCCGTCAGGACTCCGGCGATCTGCTTGGCCGCCGTCCCGGAGCTGATGCGGCGGGCGCCCGCCTGGCCGATCGGGCGGACGGGCGCGCCCGTGGTCCGGGCGAGGCGGGCCAGGCCGCTGCGGAAGGGCAGAGGCGCGGCCTCCCCCGAGTCCCGGCGCACGGGGATCCCGCCCTCCCCGTACATCAGCACGCACCGCCCCGCCGCCAGGGCCTCGGCGGCGGCATCGAGGGCCTCCGCCGCGCGGGCCGTGCCCCGGCGGACCGGGATGTGCCCTTCGCGGGCGAGCGCGCCCCCGAGCACCGGGACCCGCCACAGCCCGGCCGCGGCCATGACCACCGGGTCGACTCCGAGGCGGCGCAGCGCGGCGACCACGACGACCGGGTCGGCCAGGCTGGTGTGGTTGGCGACCAGGATGGTCCCGCCCACGATCGGGCCCGCCGCGTCCGCCGTGACGGTCATCCGGCCGAACACCGGGGCCAGGGTGGCGGCGATGTGGCTGATCACGGGACCTCCGGTGTGTGCGCACTTCGTGTCCCCAGAGTGGCGGGGGACGGCCGGCCCGGCATGAGTCGTCGTACTCAACTCGCCTGGGTACGCGGGCCGGCGGCCCTCGCGAGACCGTTCTCGACCCGCCCGCGAGCTATCCGACCCGCGCCCTCCGCCACTCCACTTCCTCGGGAGCCATCGGGGCCTGGATGCCGTAGACGTCGCCGACGCGGAGATTGTCCGGCGTGCTGTACTCGCCGTAGGTGCCGATGACGGAGACGGCCACGTGGGAATCGGGCTGCCAGAAAGTACGGAAGTACGGGGCGTTCGCCGGGATTTCCGGGATCTCCAGCAAGGGGACCCCACGCCGTTCCAGAAGGCGTCGCAGCTTCTCGAACCGGAGCCTGGGCGTGAACCGTCCGTACCGGGCGCGGAACACGCCGTCGACGAGGGTGCGGTCCCGGTACGCGAGCCGGTACACCTTCAGGGTGAAGTGGTGGCCCGACCAGGGGTGGTCGACGGAAGCCCGGTCCCAGTAGAACTCGGCGAGGCCGTAGTCACGGCACATGCCCTGGTCGAACGCGTTCTCACCGAAGTCCTCCCCGAGGACCTCGGTGACGCGGTCGGGTGAGTCCGTGGAGCCCAGGCCGAGCACGGTGCCGGTGGTGACGACGTCCAGGTAGAACGCCAGGGAGTACGGGGTCAAGGCCTGTCCTCGGTGTGGTGTCGTGTGGTCCGACCGAGTCGGCCCGGGAACCTTACTCCAGCCGATGGGTATTTCGTTCAGACGACACGCATCAAGTCTCCTGTGATAAAAGGGCATTGGCTGCGTGACGTCGTGACGGTCGGAGTGGTCGCGGCAACGGGGAGGTTGCGATGGCTGCACGTGTGGTGTTCGTTCACGGCATCGGCGGCCCCCGCGACCCCGCTGGGGAGCTCGGGCAATGGTCCGCCGGCCTGGCGGACGGGATGCGTGCCGCCGGTCATGGCGACCGAGCGGAGCGGCTGTTGGCGGATGTCTCGGGCGGCACGTCGTTCGTCTACTACGGGGACCTCTTCGCCGACCCCCGGGCGCAGGGTGAGGGCGCGTGGAGTCCGAGCGGGCCGGAGGCGGAGATCCTTGCCGGGCTGCTCGGTGATGTGGTGGCGTCGCTGGTCGCGGAGAACGGGCAGGAGACCGATCCCGAGCGCAGGCGCGCCGAGTTGCGCATCCTGGAGCACGCCCAGGCCCAGACGGCGCGACAGGGCGGGCAGCAGGGCAGCGGTGAGATCCTGCGCAAGGCACTTGACGTGGCCACCACGCTGCTGGAGCTGAGGCCGTGGCGCTCCGTCGGGACGTGGGTCGCCCCCAAGCTCATGGTGCGCGACCTGGCCCAGGTGGCCCGGTATCTCGCCCGCGGTGAGCGGGAGTCGGCGGGCGGGAGCCTGGACGAGCGGATCAGAGCGAGGGTGTGCGACGCGCTCGGGGACGGCCCGAGCGTGGTCGTCGCGCACTCCCTCGGAACGGTCGTGGCGATGGAAGCGCTGCACGAATTCACCGGGGAGGTACCGCTGTTCGTCACGCTCGGCTCCCCCATCTCCATGCGTGCGGCCGTCTGGCCGCACCTGAGGCCCCGCCCGCCGGCGACGCCCGCCGGGGTGCGGAGCTGGCTGAACTTCTGGGACCGCGACGACCTGATCGCCGTACGGCCGCGTCTGGAAGCGGACGTGGCGCCCAACGCGGCCGGGGTGGTCCCCGTGAGCCGACGCGTGGACTCCGACGGCGTGTGGGTGCACCCGGCGCAGAAGTACCTCGCCCAGCCGGCGGTGGCGGGGCCCATCGCCGCGGCGCTGCGCGACAGCGCGGCGGGGACGCGGTGATGGTCGAGCCGGACTCCCGCAGACACGTGCTGGTCGTCGCACCGCACTGCGCGTCCATGCCGCGGCTGGGCTCCCTCGAACCGGCCGCGTACGAGCTCGACAAGGTGCTCAGGGACGCCGCGCTGGGCGGCTGTTCCCCCGGCCTTCCCGATGGCGGGTCGCTCTTCGTCGGGGACGGACTGACCAGCGAGCGCGTCCGGGGTCTGGTGGAGCGGGCGGTCGAGCACGCCGCCGAGCGCAACGCGGTACTGGTACTCGCCATGCTCGGGCACGGCTTCGTCGTCGGTCAGACCGGAACGCTCCATCTGATGGCGGCCGACTCGGCCGAGGAGGTGCGCCGGGGAGCCGTGGACGTGAGTGCCCTGGTCACCATGGCCGTGGACCACCACGGTGTGGCCGGGCTGATCGGCATCGTGGACACCTGCCACGCGGCGGGGGCGCTGCCGGCGGCGGCCCAGCTGACGGCCGGCAGCCGCAACGGCCGCACGCGCATGTCGCTCCTCATGGCGTCCTCCACGAGCCAGCCCGCGTACGACCTGACGCTCTCCAGGGAACTCACCGCGCTGCTGCGCTCCGGCGTCCCCGTGGACGAGGGAGACCTGTCGGTGACCCGTGTCGCGCAAGAGCTGCGCAGGCGCGTGAAGGGCCAGGACGTCACCGACACGCACCACAACGGTGACCCCCATGCCGGCAAACCGCTCTGGATCGCCCGCAACCTCCGGTACCGCGGTTCGTCGCCCGGCATCCTCAGCGGACCCTTCGCGGCCGAGGAGCTCGCCTCCGCGCTGGGCGGGCTCAACCCGCCCGAACCCGTTCCGAGGACACACGGGACAGAGGCCGTACGGGCCCTCCTGCGCAGGCTGGAGGAAGGGCGGCCGGCGGAGCCGGACAGCGTCTGGGACCGGGCGATGGAGGCCGCGGACAATCTGTACGTGGCGGTCCGCACGGTGGAGTTCCTGCGCGCGTGGGTCGGCTCGGACCTGACGACCCCGGGCATCCGCCGCGCGCTCAGCTCCCTGCTCGCGGGCGAGCGACGGCTTCCCGCAGGTCCTGCCGCAGCGTGCGACAGCGATGTGGCCGTACTCGACTACCTGGTCTTCGATCATCCCGTCGCCTACAAGGACTGCCGGTCGTGGGTCACGCGGTTCGTACTCCTCCTCGCCCGTGCGGCCGGCCGGAGCGATCAGGATCCCGAACTGGGCAAATGGGCCGAGGAGATCAAGGCCCGGCAGGAGCTCAACGACGCCGTCGAGTACGCCCGGCGGCAACACGCCGAGCAGCGGCTGTCCTTGGTCACGAGCCTCCACGCGTCGGTGGCGGGGGCCTGGCCGGAATCGCTGGAAACCTGGCTTCTCCTGGACGGCGAGATCTTCGAACGCAGCACGTTCAGCTGCCTTCCGGAGACGGAGCGGCCCATCGACCGCGAGAGCGTGGAGGGCGCGCTCGAGAGCGCCGTGCTGTGGGCCCGCACCGAGGCCGAGAAGCTTCAACTTCCCCTGATTCGCATCCACGTGGCGGCTCCCAGTGCCTTGCTGGCCACCTGGCGCCCTGAGGAATCCGGATCCGCCCTGCTGCTCGGGGTCCACCACGATGTGGTCATGCACTGGAGCGAGCGCCTGGCGCCGTCCCGACTGCTGAGGCTCACCGAGGCGGCGGTCAGTGCCCGTTGGACGGCCATCGCCGGCCACACCGCCGCGTCCGCGCCGCTGGACTGGCTGTCGGCGCAGGAGACGGCCGATCCGAAGGCATTGGGCGCCCGCCTTGCCCGAGGGCAGTACGGCGCGGGCGCCATCGGACTCGTCCACCGCCCCACCGCGGACACGGATGGTCTGCTGGACCTGCTGCTCGCCTACACACCCGTACTGATGTGGCCGCACGGCGCCGACGACTTCGCACCGCCCCTGCGGGAACAGCTGGACGAGCACTGGCGCACTCTGCCCGACAGCCTCCTGGACACCTACCGGTGCGAGTGGAGCGGCGGCTCGGCCAAGGACATCGCCGTGCTACGGCTGGTCTGGGACAACCAGGAATGGCTGACGTTCTGCAACCGGTTCAGGGTGTCGGGCATGAGCACGAGTACGAGCACGAGCACGGAGACCGTATGACCGGCCGAGCCGCTCTCGCCGACACCGCGACCCGGATGGCCGATGCCTTGAGGCCCTTCCAACAGCACGGGCCCGGAGGCGACATGACGCGGCCCGGGATCCACGCCGAGATCCTGATCGACCGGTCGCCGACCATGGCGGTGTGGCACGACGATCTCGACGCGTTCGCCCGGGCCCTGATCGGGGTCGGGGTGTTTCGCAGCGTCCAGATCAGCGACCTCCCCTCGGCAGCGGGCTCGGGAGTCCTGGACGCGGCCGGCCCGGCCGGCACGGCCGGCACGGATGCGAACCGGCTGCTGATCCTGGTCTCGGACTGCGCCTCCCCCGTGTGGCGCGGTCCGGCGTGGTGGCAGGAGCTGCACGCGCTCCTGGACCGGTTCCCCACCGCGCTGATCAACCCGCTCCCTCCGAAACTCTGGCGCCACGTAGGGCTCGATCTCCCCGCGGTACGGGTCACGCCGCCCCTGTTGCCGGCGACGAGCAACGCCGACCTCCCCTTCCGGCCTCCGCCCCTCCTGAACGCCTTGCCGGACAGCGGACCGGGCGGACCAGGCGGGCGGCCGGGTGCACCGGGCGCACCCTCGTGGCTCCCCCTGCCGGTGATGTCCCTGACCAGCCATGCCCTGGGCCACTGGGCGCGGACGCTCACAGCGCAGTCGGCCGGGGGCTGCGACGCCCTGCTGGTGCCGGGCCCCTCGGTCTGGAATCCATCCCCACCGGACGAATTCCCTTACGCAGCGGATTCCTTGACCGATGCCTGCCTGCTGATGGCATCCCCCAAAGCAGCACGGCTGACGGTCTTGTGCGCGGCCTACGAGGAGCTCGATCTCCCACAACTCCAGGAGATGGCAAGGACCTTCGAGCCGGGAGCCAGTACGTCCGACATCGCCGAGGTCCTCGTGGGCGGGCTGCTCCGCGTCACCGCCGGTGAAACGACCACGCTGCGCTTCCGCGACGGTGTCCGCGAGCACATCCGATCGTCGCTCGGCGTGCGCGACGTACGCCTGCTGCGCGAGCGCCTGCCCCACTACGCGGAGCGTCTCGTCGAACGACGGCCCGACATCCGGCCCGCACCCCGCCCGGCGACCCCCGCGCCGCGCCCGGCCGCCCCCGTTCCTCCCGCCGCGACCGCTCCGCGACCGAGCAGCCTCGACTACCACCGGAGCAGCCGAGGGGACGCGCCGTACTTCTTCTTGAGCTATGCGCACACCCCGAGGTTCGGGCCGGGAGGACCCGATCCCGACATGTGGGTGGAGCGGCTCTTCCGCGATCTCTGCAGCCATGTCATGGCGCTCACCGATCTGCCGGCGGGAGCCGACGCGGGCTTCATGGACCGGGAGATTCGCAGTGGTGAGGGCTGGTCGGAACGGCTCGGCTCGGCGCTCGCCACCTGCCGCACCTTCGTCCCGCTCTTCTCGCCGCGCTACTTCGCCAGCGAGATGTGCGGGAAGGAGTGGTTCGCCTTCGCCCAGCGGGCCATCCATCAGGGGGCCGCGAGCGCCCGGTCGGCCGAGGCCATCGTGCCGGCCCTGTGGGTGCCGGTTCCACCCGAGCAACTGCCGGGCCCGGCCGAGCGGTTGCAGTTCAACCACCAGGCCTTCGGAGAGCGGTACGTCACCGACGGGCTGTACGGCCTGATCAAACTGCGGGGCTACGCCGAGCAGTACGAAAGAGCCGTGTACGAGCTCGCCAGGCGGATCGTCCGCGTCGCCGAGACCGCCAGGCTCGATCCGGTGCGTCCGCTGGACTACCGGACAGTGCCGAGTGCCTTCGGCGCCGCCCGGCAGGGAACTTCCCGTTCGCTCCGCATCGTCGTCGCCGCACCCACCCGGCACGACCTGCCGGCGGGCCGCAGCCCCGAGTACTACGGGGACAGCGCCCTGGACTGGAACCCGTACCACCCGGTCTCACAGCGACCCGTCGCCCATGTGGCCGAGGACATGGTCAGGAACCTCAACTACCAGGTGACGATCAGCTCCTTCGACGACGAGGCCGAGCACTTCGACCCCAAGCGGCCCCCGACCGAGCCCGAGATCCTGATCGTCGACCGATGGGCGATGGAGAGTGAGGACCGCAGGCAGCGCCTCGCCGCTTTGGACCAGGAGTCCCGGCCGTGGGTCAACGTGGTCGTGCCGTGGAACCGCTACGACCACCAGAGCCGCGCGAAGGAGAACGAGTTGGCCCACCGGCTCGAAGAGACGATGCCGGTCAAGATGAGCCAGGGCCGGGCCGCCTCCCGGGCCGCCGCAAACGGCGTGGCCAACATGGAGACGCTCGGCCAGATCCTGCCGCAGGTGGTGGAGGCGGCCACCCAGCAGTTCCTCAGACACCTGCAGGTCTACCCGCCCTCCGGCAACACCCGCACCGAACGCCCGCAGCTATTGGGTCCGAGGGGAGGCCGCTTCGACGGCATGCGTCCGCCCCCTCCGTTCGGACGGATCCCCGACAGCGAAGAGAACTGGACCGACGACAGCGAGAGCTGACCCCTCCGGAGGGGGAAGGCCGAGCTCCGGTCGCCGGGCAGTAGCTGCCCGGCGACCGGGGACTGGACAGCCCGTGCTCAGTTGTTGGATCCCACCGTGTTGTTGAGGCCCGCGTTGAACACGTCGTCGCCGGCGAACTGAAGCCAGTCGCCGAAGACGATGGTGTACGAGTTCTCGGACGGAGCGTAGACGGTCACATCGGCAGCGGCGGCGGAGGCGCCACCGAGGACGATGACACCGGCGGCGACGACGGAGAGCGCGGAGCGAACAGAACGCATGGATCCACCTTTCGGAGGGGGTAGTCGGCACGAAAGAACCTAAAGAGGTGTCGGCCCCCTGTCCCGGCACCCGGCCGGGCAGGACCGAGAGCCAGCCGATTGGCCGAACCGGGCCGGGCGGGCGGGCGGCCCGCACCGCCCGAGACGCGCGCGGACACGGCTGCCCCGCAGCATCGCCCTGCAGTCGCGTCTCTCCGCCGACGTGCTCGGGCGTCTGGCCGGTCCCGTGGCGGACGGCTGGCCCTTGGTCAGTGCTGCGCGGATTCGCGCTTCGCCGCCGGTTCCATGTCCGCGATGGTCTTGCGGCGCCACCGGACAGCCATAACCACGACACTCGCCCCCACCAGCAAGGCGACGGCCACACCACCCCACAACACGGCGGCGAGTGCGTACCCCAGTGATTCCACGGATCCCCCTCCCGCTGCGAAGCGTACTCCGCGGGGCGAGGGCGACTCGGGCATCAGGCGGGACCGCGGAGGGCCCGTCCGCCTGCCACCGGGCTCTGGGTGTCAGCTGGGTGAGGCAGGATCGCGTCCGATGACGAGTGCACACGCCGGACGCGACCTGGAGATGTTCCGGGTGGGCGACTTCCCCTTGTACACGCTGACCTTCGTACGGGGTCTGAGCCCCCTCGAGCTGCTCACCCGCATGGGGGCCGACCCCGAGACCCTCGCACTGCGCGACGGCATCGATGTGGTGCGGCCGGTTGAACCCGCTCCCGGAGTGATCCCCCGCTGGATCGAGGGGCCGTTCGATGCCTGACACGGGCCGTGTGACGCTGGCGTCATGACTGATCAACGCGAGATCTCCATCGTCCGCCGGCCAGGTCGGAACCTTGCCGCCGAGGACGGGTTGGCCGAGTAGTTGACGGCCTACCACCTGCGGACGGAGGCGGAGAAGGGCGCGGCCGTTGCCGATGTGAGCGGGTTGCCGGACCGCTATCGGGCAGAGGTCTCGGACCCGCGGACCGCGTTCACCGGCGACGTCGTGCTGGTGGCGCTGAGCGGGGACGCCGCGGTGGGCTGCCTGGTGGTGACCGCCCCCGTCGGCGGGCAGTCGGAGGTCAAGAGGCTCTGGACGGACCCGGCCTTCCGGGGCCGTGGAATCGCCTCCGCTCTGATCAGCGCCGCGCTCGCGCATTCCGCGGAGAGCGGCGTCGGCACTGTGCGGCTGTCGGTGTGGAAGTGGCGGACGAGCGCCATAGCCCTCTACGAACGGCTCGGTTTCACCATCACCGAGTCGTGGGACGAGAGGGATCAGCTGGTGTGCATGGAGCGCGTCGAGTGAGGGAACGCAGCGAGTCGTCGCCGGTGGCGGCGACCCGCGCGGTTCCTTCGTAGCGGACGGCGAGTTCGTCTGGCCCGGCACGCAGCCGGCCGGACGGCGGGCCCTGCTTCCTGCCCGCCGGCAACCAAGGCTCCGGCCAGGCCGCGTCGCCGGCGAAGAGAGGCCGCAGTCCCGAATGTGCCCGGCTTCACCTCGGACGTAGCCGCTGAAGTCCCTGCCATCGCGGATCGGCGAGGCGTCGACTGCGCGTCGCTGGTGGGTGGTTCGGCATGCGGATGGATCTCCTCTCTGCTCGGCGAGACGGGGACCTGCGAAGAGCATGAGCACAAGCTCTGAACCAGTGGGAGCGCTCCCACTCTGCAGACGGGACACGACGGCGTCAAGACGCGTGAAGAGTCGAAGGCACCCTGCGAGGAATTTGTTCAACTCCTCTTTTGCTTGGCGTCAGTTGCCGCTACGGTCTGGCACCAACCAGTGGGAGCGATTCCGTCAGTCGGCGCGCCGTCACAGCGCGCCCTCGCTGCAAGGAGTCGCTCATGCGACACCCCCCACGTACGTCCGCGCTGCTCACGGGGGCAGCGCTGGTGATGGCGAGCTCCGCGTTCGCCGTCCTGGGTACGGCCTCAGGAGCCGCGGCCGCACCCTCGTGCACGGTGAAGTACTCGGTCGTCGGCCAGTGGGCCGGCGGATTCCAGGGTTCGGTCACCGTCACCAACAACACCTCCGTGCTGAACGGCTGGAGCCTCGGCTTCGGCTTCCCGGCAGGTCAGACCGTCAGTCAGGGCTGGGGCGCCAAGTGGTCCCAGACCGGGCCGGCCGTCACGGCCGCGAACGAGAGCTGGAACGCCGCCCTTGGCACCGGCGCGAGCGTGACGGCCGGCTTCATCGCCTCGTGGTCGGGCGCCAACACGGCGCCCAGCTCCTTCACGCTCAACGGAGCACCCTGCGACACCGGACCGGGACCCGGACCGGATCCGACACCCACGGCACCGACACCGACACCCACCGGCCCCACGCCCACGCCCACGCCCTCGCCGACGGGCCCGACACCCACGCCCACCGGCCCGACCGTTCCCCCCGACCCCGCACCCGGGGCGCCCGAACTGGGCGTCACCGGCAACCGCCTCACCGACCGGAACGGCGCGACCCGCCGCCTGCTCGGTGTGGACCGCTCCGGGGCCGAGTACATGTGTGTCCAGGGCCACGGCATCTTCGACGGTCCCGTCGACGACGCCTCGGTACGCGCCATCGCCGACTGGAAGGCCAACACCGTCCGCATCCCCCTCAACGAGGAGTGCTGGCTCGGCCTCGACAACATCAAGCCCGAGTACCGGGGCGCGAATTACGTCGAGGCGATCAAGGGCCTGGTCGACCGGGTACTCGCGCACGGCATGACCCCGGTCGTCGAACTGCACTGGACGTACGGCCAGTACACCGGCAACTCCTCGGGGTGCGCCGACGTGCACGCCTCCTGCCAGAAGCCGATGCCGAACGCCCAGTACACCCCTGCGTTCTGGACCTCGGTGGCGAACACCTTCAAGAACGACCGTCGGGTCGTCTTCGACCTGTTCAACGAGCCGTATCCGGACCGGGCGACCTCCACCAGCGCCCAGGCCTGGGCCTGCTGGCGCGACGGCGGCGCCTGCCCCGGCATCGGCTACGAGGTCGCCGGCATGCAGGACCTGATGGACGCCGTCCGTGCGACCGGCGCCCGCAACGTCGTACTCGTCCCCGGTATCGCCTACTCCAACGACCTGAGCCAGTGGCTCACCCACTCCCCCACCGACCCGACGGGCAATCTGGCCGCGGCCTGGCACGTCTACAACTTCAACACCTGTTCCAACGAGTCGTGTTGGGACAGCACTCTCGCCCCGGTCGCCGCCCAGGTCCCCCTGGTGGCGGGCGAGATCGGCGAGAACACCTGCGGACACGCGTTCATCGACCGCGTCATGGCGTGGTCCGACGCCCGCGCCCTCTCGTATCTCGGCTGGACCTGGAACACCTGGAACTGCTCCTCGGGACCGGCCCTGATCACCTCGTACGACGGCACACCCACCGCATTCGGCATCGGGCTGCGCGACCGCCTGCGCGCCCTGAACTGAAAGGCCCCCACGAAATGAGCCGCACAACCCCTCGCACGACCAGCCGCACGACCAGTCGCACCGCCCTGCTGGCGGCCGTCAGCCTCGTCACGGCCGCCGGCGCCACCGCCACCGTCTTCGGCACCACCGCCGGCGCGGCCACCGCCGGCTGCAAGGTCGAGTACCAGATCACGAACCAGTGGAACACCGGCTTCGGCAGCAACGTGACCGTCACCAACACCGGTGACCCGGTAGCCTCCTGGACCCTGGAGTGGTCCTACGCGAACGGCCAGCAGGTCACCCAGGGCTGGAACGCCACCATCACCCAGTCCGGGGCCGCGGTGACCGCCAAGAGCATGTCCTACAACGGGTCCCTGGCCACGGGCGGTTCGACGTCCTTCGGGTTCAACGGTTCGCACAACGGCACGAACGCCGTCCCCGCGACCTTCAAGCTCAACGGCGTGACCTGCAACGGCGCCACCGACCCGACCCAGCCGCCGACCACTCCCCCGACGACACCGCCCACCACGCCGCCGACGACCCCGCCGCCGACGGGCGCCAAGGCCGACAACCCGTACGCCGGCGCCAAGGTGTACGTGAACCCCGAGTGGTCCGCCAAGGCCGCCGCCGAGCCGGGCGGCACCAAGGTGTCGAACCAGCCCACCGGTGTCTGGCTGGACCGCACCGCCGCGATCCAGGGAGTGAGCGGCGGAATGGGTCTGCGCGCCCACCTCGACGCGGCCCTGGCACAGAAGGGCAGCGGCGAGCTCGTGGTGCAGCTGGTGATCTACAACCTGCCGGGACGCGACTGCGCCGCGCTCGCCTCCAACGGCGAGCTGGGCCCCACCGAGATCGACAAGTACAAGACGCAGTACATCGACCCGATCGCCGCGATCCTCGCCGACTCCAAGTACGCGGGACTCCGGATCGTCACCACGGTCGAGATCGACTCGCTGCCGAACCTGGTCACCAACGTCTCCGGACGCCCGACGGTCACCGCCAACTGCGATGTGATGAAGGCCAACGGCAACTACATCAAGGGCGTCGGCTACGCGCTGAACAAGCTGGGCTCGATCGCCAACGTCTACAACTACGTGGACGCGGGCCACCACGGCTGGCTCGGCTGGGACGACAACTTCGGCGCCTCCGCGGACGTGTTCAAGCAGGCGGCCACGGCCGAGGGCTCCACCGTCTCCAAGGTGCACGGCTTCATCGTGAACACGGCCAACTACAGTGCCCTGAAGGAAGACCACTTCAAGATCGAGGACTCCGTCGGCGGCACGTCCGTGCGCCAGTCGAAGTGGGTCGACTGGAACCGGTACACGGACGAGCTGTCGTACGCCCAGGCCATGCGGTCCAAGCTGGTCTCCTTGGGCTTCGACGCCAACCTCGGCATGCTGATCGACACCTCCCGCAACGGCTGGGGCGGCACGGCCCGGCCGACCGCACCCGGCGCGCTGACGAACGTCGACACGTACGTCAACGGCGGCCGCTACGACCGGCGCATCCACCTCGGCAACTGGTGCAACCAGTCGGGTGCCGGGCTCGGCGAGAGGCCGCAGGCGGCGCCGGCCGCGGGCATCGACGCGTACGTGTGGATCAAGCCGCCGGGCGAGTCGGACGGGGCGAGCAAGGAGATCCCGAACAACGAGGGCAAGGGCTTCGACCGGATGTGCGACCCGACGTACACGGGCAACGCACGCAACGGCAACAGCATGTCGGGGTCCCTCCCGAACGCCCCGCTCTCGGGCCAGTGGTTCTCGGCCCAGTTCCAGGAGCTCCTGAAGAACGCCCACCCGGCGCTGTGACCCAGCGCCCGTGAGAACGCGGAGCCGTACGGAACCTCCGGGTCCGTACGGCTCACGCGCTCCGCAGGGCGGTGACGAAGTCCCGCAAGCGGTCGAGGCCCGCGCGCGGGACCAGGCCCAGGTGGTAGAGGTGTGCCTCTCCGAGGCCCGCGGCCACATAACGGGCGGCCAGCGCGCCGAGGCCCTCCTCGGTCGCGGGCAGGGTTTCCGGACGGAAGTAGCCGCCGACGGTGGTGGCGGGTGGCGCCAGGTGCCGGAGGGCGGCAACCGGACCTCCGGCGGGAGGCCCGGGCTCGGCCGCCCAGCAGTTGGCGACCACCGCGTCGACGCCCTCGGTCACGGTCGGCCCGAGGGGCGCGAAGGCCCCGGTGGCCCAGGCGGACGCCGAGCCGTGCACGGTGATGCGGATGCCGGGCGCCGCGGTACGCGCGGCGGCGACCAGGAGGGTGTGCAGAGCGGAAGCGTTCGCGTCGGCGCACCCGCGCAGCACGGAGGCCGTCTGCGCCCCGAGGGCGTCATCGGGGCTCTTCGGCGGCTGCGCCGGTCCCAGGGCCGCACGGACCTGGGCCGCGACGCGTTCGGGGTCGAGACCCCCCGCCCGCTGGACGCGTCGGCAGGAGGCGCAGAAGCACAGCGAGAGCAGCTCTCGCTGGACGGGGGTCCACTGCGCGAACTCGGTCTTGTCATGATGCCCGCCGTGGTCCACTCCCAGCGGACCGGCGGCCTCCAGGATCAGGCCGTCGGCCTCGCCGAGGAGGGCGACCTCGTGCACGAGGGTCGCGCAGTAGTCGGCGACCTGGGGCGCCTGCGGGCACAGGGCGTATTTGTACGGCTCGTCGAAGGCGTTGCGCCGTACGAGGTCCGGATGGTCATGCCCCAGCACGCTGTTGTGGGTGAGGACGGTCCATGCGGCGACCCGTAGTCCCGCCGCCACGATGGCCTTCCTGGCCACGGCGAAGGAGTCGGGGACGGTCCAGCCGGGAACGCGCGGCACCAGTCTCATGCCCTGCCAGGCGGCGGGGCGGATCGGGAGGTAGCAGGCGGCGTGTTCGGCGTCCACCAGTCGGTGTCGCGGGTGGAGCGGGGTGGCGGCGCGGGTGCGGTGGTAGTTCGCCGCGACGGCCACGGTCGTCACACCGGCCTCGCGAGCCCGGTCGGCGGCTGCCGGATCATCGACGAAGTCCCAGGGATACGCGTATCCGGTCGCCGTCACCATCGGAACCTCACCGCCTGTGCGTGGAGTCGAGACTGTTCAGAGCTGTGAACTCCGGCCATGGTCAAGAGCGTTGCGAACAGTAGGCACGCGTGCGCGACATCGTCAAGCATCCGCCCGCCGTTGACGATCTTTAGAAACGCTCCCCCAAGCGTTCACATATGTGACTACGTTCTCCGCATGGAAACCTCACACAAGAAGCCCCACACCGTCCTGCTCACCGGCGCGGCCGGGGGTGTCGGCACCCTCATGCGGGAGCTGTTGCCCGGCTACGGATACGAGCTCCGGCTGCTCGACCTGGTGCCGGTCGACGGCGCACCGGACGCGATCGTCGCCGACCTCGCCGACCGCCAGGCGCTGCGGGAGGCCGTCCGGGGCGTCGACGCGGTCATTCATCTCGCCGGGATATCCCTGGAGTCCACCTTGGAGAAGGTACTGGCCGCCAACGTCACCGGGCTGCACCACCTCTACGAGGCCGCCCGCGAGGAGGGGGTGCGCCGCATCGTCTTCGCCTCCAGCAACCACGCCGTCGGCTTCACCCCGCGGCCGCGCGGAGACGACCCGCTGGTCCCCGTCGACACCCCGCGCCGGCCCGACAGCTTCTACGGCTTGTCCAAGTGCTTCGGCGAGGACCTGGCCCAGCTCTACTGGGACCTCCACGAGGTCGAGACCGTATCGGTGCGGGTCGGCTCCTGCTTCCCCGAGCCGACTTCGGTCCGGATGCTGTCACTGTGGCTGAGCCCCGCCGACTGCGCACGGCTCCTCCACGCGGCGCTCACCGCCGAGAACGTCGGGCACACCGTCGTGTACGGCTCCTCCGCCAACACCCGGCTCTGGTGGGACCTTTCCTCGGCCCGGGCCATCGGCTACGAGCCGCGTGACGATTCGGAGCGGTTCGCGGAGCGGCTCGTCACCGAGCAGGGACTCCCGGACGAGGGCGACCCGGACGACCTGTACCTGGGCGGCCGGTTCTGCACCGACCCGCCGCGCTGGCCGCACTGACGACCACCACCCAGTAAGCGCTTTCCAAGACTCGTGCGCGAAGCATTGACGAAACACCAACTGCCGCTTAGCTTCTCGTCATTGCACTTCGTACATCATATATGAGACGCGATACACGAGATCTGAGAGTGCGTCATGGCCTTCGCTCCGAGCCCCATCCCGTCCCGCACCCAGTTCGTTCTGGAAGCGATCAAACACGACATCCTCACCGGGGTCCTGAGCCCCGGTCAGGCCCTCGTCGAAACGGAACTCGCCGCTCACTTCGGGGTGTCCAAGACCCCGGTCCGCGAGGCGCTCAAAACCCTCGCCGGCAGCGGACTCGTGGTGGTGAGCCAGTACAAGGGCGTCACCGTGCGCATGGTGGACGCCGACATGGCCCGCGAGGTCTACGACGTACGACTGCTCCTGGAGCCCGAGGCGGTCCGCCGCACGGTGGCCGCGCGCGCCCCGCTCGACGCGGCGCGCGAGGCACTGCGGCGGGCCGCCGGAGCCGAGGACCCCGCCGAACGTTCCCTCGCCAACCGCGAGTTCCACCGCGCCCTCTACCTGCCCTGCGGCAACCCCCTGCTCGGCCGGATGCTCGACGAGGTCCGCGACCAGGCCGCTCTCGTCTCCACCGTCGCCTGGGCCGCCGTCCCCTCCTGGGAGCACGAGGCCGCCGAACACGAGGAGATCCTGCGCCTCGCGACCGCCGGGGACGCGGACCGGGCCGGCCGGGCCCTCCACGACCACATCGCCTCCTTCGTCCAGCGCGCCTTCCCCCAGGACGGCGAGTGACCATGGCGTTCGAGACCCTGAGGACCGCACTCGCCGACGTCGTGGCCATCCCCGTGACGCCCTTCACCGCGGCGGGCGATCTGGACACCGACGCGCACCGCACCCTGCTCCGCCGTTTGATCGACGGCGGCGTGCGCACGCTCACTCCGAACGGGAACACCGGCGAGTTCTATGCCCTTACGCCCGAAGAGCGCCGCCTCGTAACGGAGTTGACCATCGAGGAGGCGCGGTGCCGCGCCACGGTCCTGGTCGGCGTGGGCCACGACGTGCCGACCGCGATCGCGGCCGCCCGGCACGCAGGCGCCTGCGGAGCACAGATGCTGATGGTGCACCAACCCGTGCACCCGTACGTCTCCGAAGACGGCTGGGTCGACTACCACCGGGAAATCGCCGAGGCCGTGCCCGAACTCGGCATCGTCCCCTACATCCGCAACCCGCAACTGAGCGGAGTGCGGCTCGCGGAGCTGGGCGACGCCTGCCCGAACGTGGTCGGGGTGAAGTACGCCGTTCCGGACTCGGCCCGGTTCGCCGGCTTCGCCCGTGACGCGGGGCTCGACCGCTTCGTCTGGGTGGCGGGGCTCGCCGAACCGTACGCCCCTTCCTACTTCGCGGGAGGCGCGACGGGCTTCACCTCCGGCCTCGTCAACGTCTGCCCCCCGCTCTCCCTGGAGATGCTGTCCGCTCTGCGGGCCGGCGACTACCCGGCCGCCATGAAGGTGTGGGAGCTGATCCGCCGATTCGAGGAGCTGCGGGCAGCCAACGGCAGCGCCGACAACGTCACCGTCGTCAAGGAGGCCCTCGCCTCACTCGGTCTGTGCCGGCGCGACATCCGCCCGCCCAGCCGTGAGCTGCCCGTTTCCGCACGCGCCGAGGTCGCCGCGATAGCCGCCGGATGGCAGGCATGAGCGGGCGACCCGACCAGCTGCGCAGCCACCAGTGGTACGGCACGGACGGACTGCGCTCGTTCAGCCACCGCGCCCGCACGCGCCAGCTCGGCTACCTCCCCGAGGAGCACCTGGGCAAGCCGGTGGTGGCGATCCTCAACACCTGGTCCGACATCAATCCCTGCCACGTTCATCTCCGGGAGCGCGCGCAGGCCGTGAAGCGGGGCGTGTGGCAAGCCGGTGGCTTCCCGCTCGAATTCCCGGTCTCCACCCTCTCCGAGACCTTCCAGAAGCCGACGCCGATGCTCTACCGCAACCTCCTCGCGATGGAGACGGAAGAACTGCTGCGCTCCTACCCGGTCGACGGCGCGGTTCTCCTCGGCGGCTGCGACAAGTCGACCCCGGCCCTGCTGATGGGCGCTGCCTCGGTGGATCTGCCGACCGTCTTCGTGCCGGCCGGGCCGATGCTGCCGGGCCACTGGCGGGGCGAGACCCTCGGTTCCGGCACCGACATGTGGAAGTACTGGGACGACAAGCGGGCGGGCCTGATCGGGGACTGCGAAATGGCCGAGCTGGAGAGCGGGCTGGCCCGCTCCCCCGGCCACTGCATGACCATGGGCACGGCCTCCACGCTCACCGCCGCCGCCGAGACCCTCGGCGTGACCGTGCCGGGCGCCTCCTCGATCCCGGCGGTCGACTCGGGCCACGACCGGATGGCGGCCGCCTCCGGGATGCGGATCGTGGAGCTCGTACGGCAGGATCGGCGGTTGTCCCGGATTCTGAGCCGGGAGGCGTACGAGGACGCGGTCGCCGCCGTGCTGGCGCTCGGCGGGTCGACGAACGCGGTCATCCATCTGATCGCCATGGCCCGCCGTTCAGGGGTGAAGCTCACCCTGGACGACTTCGACCGCATCGCGCGGACCGTGCCGGTGCTGGCCGATCTCCGCCCCGGTGGGCGGTTCCTCATGGAGGACTTCCATTTCGCCGGCGGCATGCCCGGGTTCCTCTCCCGTCTCACCGACGTGCTTCATCTCGACCGGCCGACCGTCTCCCACGACACGCTGCGGGAACAGCTCGACGGCGCTCGGGTGCACAACGACGAGGTGATCCGGGAGCGTGAACGGGCGGTCGCACCCGAAGGCGGGGTCGCGGTGCTGCGCGGGAACCTCTGCCCGGACGGCGCGGTCATCAAGCACATCGCCGCCGAGCCGCACTTGCTGAAGCACACAGGTCGTGCGGTGGTCTTCGACGACTACCGCACCATGCAGCGGACCATCGACGACCCGGAGCTCGGGATCACCGCGGACCATGTGCTCGTGTTGCGGGGCGCCGGGCCGAAGGGCGGACCGGGGATGCCGGAGTACGGGATGCTGCCGATCCCCAGGCATCTGCTGGAACAGGGCGTACGGGACATGGTCCGGATCTCCGACGCCCGGATGAGCGGCACGAGTTACGGCACGTGTGTGCTCCACGTCGCGCCCGAGTCGTACGTCGGCGGGCCGCTCGCCCTCGTCCGCACGGGCGACACGATCACCCTCGACGTCGAGGCGCGCACGCTCCATCTACACGTTTCCGAGGACGAGTTGGCGCGTCGGCGGGAGGAGTGGACCCCGCCGCCGGTCCGCTACGAGCGCGGCTACGGGGCGCTCTACAACGAGCACGTCACCCAGGCCGACACGGGATGCGACTTCGAGTTCCTGGCTCGGGCGGGGGCGACTCCCGATCCCTACGCGGGCTGATTCCCTTCGCGCGGCCGGCGAATCCGCCTGTCCGAAATACCGAGAACGGAGCCACCGTCATGGCCTCAGCTGTGACCCGACCCCCTCAGGCGCCGAAAGCCCCCCAGGTCTCCCGGGCGCCCCAGGTACGCGGTCGCCGCCGCACGGGAGCCTCCCCCCGCCGACTGCCGTACCTGCTGATCGCCCCCGCCGGGCTGCTGATGCTGGGCTTCATCGCCTATCCCGTGCTCAGCGTCTTCTCTTACAGCTTTCAGGACTACAACCCCACCAAGCCCTGGCGGAACGGCTTCGCCGGCTTGGACAACTTCGTGCGCATCTTCACCGACGACCCGCACTTCTGGGGGACGCTGACGTTCAGTGTGAAGTGGGTCGCCGTCGAGGTGAGCCTGCAGCTCCTGTTCGGCCTGGCCCTCGCGCTGATCGTCAACCAGACGTTCGCGGGCCGCGCCTTGGGCCGGGCGCTGGTGTTCTCCCCGTGGGCGGTCTCCGGAGTACTGACTTCAGCCATCTGGGTGCTGATCTACAACTCCCAGACGGGCATGACCCGTTACCTCGCGGACATGGGAATCGGTGAGTACGGCACGTCCTGGCTGTCCGACACGTCCACGGTCTTCTCCGCGGTGGTCGTCGCCGATCTGTGGCGCGGTGTCCCCTTCTTCGCGATCCTCATCCTCGCCGACCTCCAGTCCGTGCCGAAGGACCTGTACGAGGCCGCCGAGGTCGACGGGGCGGGCCGGCTGCGGCAGTTCCTCCACATCACGCTGCCGCACCTCAGGGACGCGATCATCCTGTCCACCCTGCTGCGGGCGGTGTGGGAGTTCAACAACGTGGATCTCCTCTACACCCTGACCGGCGGCGGCCCCGCGGGCGAGACGACCACGCTGCCCCTCTACATCGCCAACACCAGTGTCGACGCCCACAACTTCGGATACGCCTCCGCGCTCACGACGGTGGCGTTCGTGATCCTTCTCTTCTGCTCGATGGTCTATCTGCGCCTGAGCAAGTTCGGAGGCGAAAGCAAGTGAACCGGCGGCGCGCCTGGGACGAGGTCCCCCGGTGGCAGATCTACCTGCCGCTCGGCATCTATCTTCTCTTCACCCTGATCCCCTTCTACTGGATCCTGCTCTTCGCCCTCCGACCGGCAGGCTCCACATCACTGGTGCCGTGGCCCATGACCACCGAGCACTTCGCGAAGGTGTGGACCGAGCGAAGCTTCGCCATCTACTTCCAGAACAGTCTGCTCATCGGCCTCGCGACCCTGGTGATGACCACGGTGATCGCGCTCACCGGCGGCTATGCGCTGGCCCGCTTCGACTTCCGGATCAAGAAGGGCTTCATGCTGGCCCTGCTGTGCTCCCAGTTCGTCCCGGGCGCGCTGTTGCTCGTACCGCTGTTCCAGACCTTCGCCAGTCTGCGGATGATCAACTCTCTGGGCAGCGTCATCATCGCGGAGACGGTCTTCCAGCTCCCCTTGTCCATGATCCTCATCAGCGGCTTCATCAAGAACGTGCCCTATTCCCTGGAGGAGGCCGCCTGGGTGGACGGCTGCAACCGCTTCGGCGCGTTCCGCATCGTCGTCCTGCCGCTCCTGCGGCCCGGTCTGGTCGCCGTAGGCTCCTTCGCCTTCGTCCACGCCTGGAACCACTTCCTCTTCGCGCTGATGTTCCTCAGCAGCCAGGAGAAGCAGACCATTCCGGTCGGCCTCAACACCCTCATGGGCGCGGACAGCGTCGACCTGGGTGCGCTCGCCGCGGGCGGCGTGATCGCGGCGGTGCCCGTCGTCATCGTGTTCGCCTTCATCCAGAAGTGGCTGGTCACCGGCTTCAGCGCGGGGGCGGTGAAGGGATGAGTACCGTACGCACCCCACTGCCCGTGGTCCTGGCGGGTGCACGCGGCCACGGCCGTTCGCACCTGCGGGGCATCCGCAGGCTCGAACACCTCGGCCTGGTCCGCCTCGCCGGCGTCTGCGAGCTACGGCCGCTCGACGCCGATGAGCTGGACGGGTTCGGCGCCCCGGAGCAGTCCTCGGACTTCGACTCGCTGATGGCCTCCACCGGGGCCCGGATCGCCGTGCTCTGTACGCCGATCCAGACCCACACCGATCTGGCCCTGACCGCCGCCGGCCACGGCGCGCACATCCTCCTGGAGAAGCCCCCGGCACCGTCGTACGCGGAGTTCCGCCGGATGGCGGACGCAGTGGCGGCGGCCGGTGTGGCCTGCCAGATCGGCTTCCAGTCCCTCGGCTCACATGCTGTTCCCGCCATCAGGCGGCTCATCGAGGAGGGCGAGATCGGCGAACTCCTCGGCGTCGGCGCGGCCGGCGCCTGGGTCCGTGACGAGGCGTACTTCCGACGTGCGCCCTGGGCCGGCCACCGGCGCCTGGACGGCATCGACGTCGTCGACGGGGCCCTGACCAACCCGCTGGCCCATGCCGTCGCCACCGCGCTGGCCCTCGCCGGCAGCACTCGGGCCGAGGACGTCGAGCACATCGAGGCCGAGCTCACGCGTGCCAACGCCATCGAGTCCGACGACACCTCCTGCGTCCGGATCGTGACCACGGCAGGCAGCCGGATCACCGTCGCGGCGACCCTGTGCGCCGAGAAGGACTCCGAGCCGTACGTGGTGGTCCACGGCAGCCGGGGGCGCATCACCTTCTGGTACCGCCAGGACCGGGTGCTGCTCCAGCGGGCCGGGCACGGCCCGGAGGAGACCGTCCACGGCCGGACCGATCTGCTGGAGAACCTCGTCGGCCATGTGACCGACGGCGAGGCCCTGTGCGTACCGCCCGAGGAGACCGGCGCGTTCATGCGGGTCGTGGAGGCGATCCGGCTGGCACCCGACCCCGTGGCGCTGCCGGACGCGTACTGGCACACCGAGCCGGGCCGCGGTACGCCGCGCCGGGTCGTCGACGGGATCGACGCACTCGTCGACACGAGTGCCCACACACTCAGCCTCTACTCCGAACTCAGCGCCCCCTGGACGCTGCCGGCCGGGGCGGAGGCCCGATGAACGCGGCCCTCGTCCTGCGCTGCGCCGGGCGCCCGGTGGCCCGGTACACCGCTGGTGCGGACATGGCACGGGACCACTCCCCCCGGCCCTGCCTGCATCCCGTCACCACCCTGGCAGGGGTCCGTGTCACCGACCTGATGCCCGCGGACCACCCGCACCACCTCGGCGTCGGCGTGGCCGTGCCCGACGTGGCGGGCCACAACTTCTGGGGCGGGCGCACCTTCGTACGCGACCGGGGGCCGACCGAGCTCGACAACCACGGCGTGCAGCGGCACGACGGCTTCACACTCCGCGCACCGGACGGGTTCGTGGAGAACCTGAGCTGGACGGCCGGGGGCCGGGTGCTCCTGCGCGAACGCCGGACCGTGGCGACGGCGGTACTGAGCGACTCGGCCTGGGCCCTGGACTTCGCCTTCTCGCTCACCGAGGTGTCGGGCCAAGCCCTGTCCATCGGCAGCCCGGCCACCAACGGACGACCGGGCGCGGCCTACGGCGGCTTCTTCTGGCGCGCACCCAAGGAGGCGGCGGCGCCGGTCGTCTTCAGTGCGGACGCGGACGGCGAGGAGGCCGTGCACGGCTCCCGTGCCGGCTGGGTCGCGCTGGCCGGCCCGGGCTGGACCCTGGTCTTCGCCGGCGCGAGCGAGGAGACGAGGCGCGATCCGTGGTTCCTGCGCGCCGCCGAGTACCCGGGCGTGGGTTCCTCCCTCGCCCATGACCGGCGGCTGCCCGTCGCGGCCGGAGCGACCGTCGTGCGGCGGGTCGTCACCGTGGTGGCCGACGGACATCTGGCGCGGGCAGAGGCCGCCGCGCTGGTGCGCAAGGCGGTCGCGGCATGAGCCGCACCGTGGTCGCCGCGTTCCGCACCACCCCTGAACACACTCCCCACACCACACGACGTCCCCGACAGACCCCGACAGACCCCGAGAGAAGAGAGCCGACGATGACCAGCTTCCGTGAAGGGCGGCGCAGAGCCGTCTGTGCCCTGGCCCTGACCACCGTGCTCGCCCTGACCGCCACCGCCTGCGGGGACGACGGCAGCGGCGCGGCGGGCGACAAGGGCGGCGAGGGTTCGGGCAAGGGAGAGATCACCTTCTGGGACAACAACGGCGGTGTCCGCACCGACGTCTGGAAGGCGATCATCGAGGACTTCGAGAAGCAGAACCCCGAGATCAAGGTGAACTACGTCGGGATCGCCTCGACCGAGGTCCAGTCCAAGTACGACACGGCCATCCAGGGCGGCGGCCTGCCGGACGTCGGCGGCGTCGGAGCGGCGATGCTCGCCGGGATCGCCGTGCAGAACACCTTGGAGCCGCTCGACGCCCGGGTCGACGGCAGCGCCCTCAAGGGCAAGCTCAACGCGGGGATGGTCGAGAGCGTGAAGTCGGCGGGGGGCCAGGGCAAGCTCTTCACCGTTCCCACCTCCGCCAGCAACGGTGTCCTCTATTACCGCACCGATCTGTTCCAGGCGGCCGGCCTGCAGCCGCCCGAGACCTGGTCCGCTTTCTACGAGGCGGCCGCCAAGCTGACCCAGAAGGACACGAACAAGTTCGGCTACACCATCCGCGGCGGTGCGGGCTCCATCGCCCAGGCGCTGGACGCCATGTACGGCCAGAGCGGTGTCACCAGCTTCTGGAACGGCGACAAGACAACGGTCAACGATCCCAAGAACGTTGCCGCGTTGGAGAAGCACGTGGGTCTGTTCAAGAACAACACCCCGGCGGCCGACGTCAACAACGACTTCACCAAGATGGTCGCCCAGTGGGACAGCGGCGAGATCGGCATGCTGAGCCACAACCTGGGCTCCTACAAGGACCATGTGAAGGCGCTCGGTACGGAGAAGTTCCGCGGCATCCCGAACCCGACCACCGACGACGGCACCCGGGTACAGGTCTCCCACCCGGTCGACGGTCTCGCCCTGTTCTCGTCGAGCAAGAACAAGACGGCGGCCTGGAAGTTCATCGAGTTCGCCGCCTCGCACGCCTCCAACAGCAAGTGGAACGAGTCGGCGGGCGCGATCCCGGCCAACACCGAGGCGGCTCAGGACCCCTGGATCCAGAAGGCCGAGCCGACCAAGCTCGCCGCCGAGGCCCTCTTCAGCGGCAAGGCCACGATCGTGCAGCTGCCGTACTACCTGCCCGACTGGAACACCATCTCCAAAGCCGACAACGAGCCCGCCTTCCAGAAGGTCCTGCTCGGCAAGTCCACGTCGAAGGAGTTCCTGGACAGCCTCGCCGAGCAGCTGAACACGGCGCAGGCCGAGTGGAAGACGCAGAACAAATGACCCTCACCCGCCGCCGGGCGGTCACGGCCGGGACGGGGCTCGCGCTCACCCTGGCCGCGTCCCGCGCCTCGGCCGCACCCCGAGGAAGCGGGCGCACGCGCACCCTCTACGTCGCCGGCGACTCCACGGCCGCGCAGAAGTACGCCGACGCCGCCCCGGAGACCGGGTGGGGCATGGCGCTGCCCTTCTTCCTGCACAAGCACGTTCCGGTCGCCAACCACGCGGTCAACGGCCGCAGCACCAAAAGCTTCATCGACGAAGGCCGGCTGACCTCGATCCTGGACGTGATCCGGCCCGGAGACCTCCTGCTGATCCAGTTCGGCCACAACGACCAGAAGGCCACGGACCCCACGCGCTACACGGAACCCTGGACCTCCTATCAGGACAACCTGTGCCGGTACGTCGACGGCGCGCGCGAGCACGGGGCCCTGCCGGTCCTCGCCACCTCCGTCGAGCGCCGCAGGTTCGACGCCGACGGCACCGCTCTTCGCACCCACGGGGAGTACCCGGCCGCGATGCGGCAGGTGGCCCGGGAGGAGGGCGTCGACCTCATCGACGTCCAGGAGCTGTCCTTGGCGCTCTGGCAGAGGCTCGGCCCGGAGACCACGAAGACGTACTTCAACTGGACGGCGGCCGAGCAGGACAACACCCACTTCAACCCGCCGGGCGCGATCGCCGTGGCCCGGCTGGTCGCCACCGGACTGCTGCGCACCCGCGCCCTCGCACCGGGCGACACCCGCCGCATCGACGAGGAAGTCCCCGCGCAATGGATCACCTGGCCCGATTCCGAGGAGAGCTGAGCATGCGACACACACGGATATGGGCGGTGGGCGCCGCCGCCCTCGTCCTGAGCGTCACCGGTCCCGCGTCCGCCGCGCACGCCGGGCCGGCCGCGCCCGACCTCGCCCGCCAGGTCCTCCCGGCCGGTGACGGCTGGGCGTCGGACGGTACGGGGACCAACGGCGGCGCCGCGGCCGATGGCTCCCGCGTCTTCACCGTCACCACCTGGGATGAGTTCCGTGCGGCGCTCGCCGTCGCGGGCACCGAGCCGCGGATCGTCAAGGTCCTGGGAACGCTGAACGCCACGGCCGCCGGCTGCGCGGCCTTCGAGGCTCCCGGGTACGGCTTCGAGGCGTACCTCGCCGCCTACGACCCCGCGGTCTGGGGGTACGACACCGAGGTCAGCGGGGAGCAGGAGGATCTGCGGGCCGCCTCCGCCAAGGCGCAGGGGAAGGCCATCAAGGCGTACGTCCCCGCCAACACGACGATCGTCGGTGTCGGCAGGAATGCCGGCATCACCGGCGGCAGCCTTCAGCTCCAAGGCGTCGACAACGTCGTCGTCCGCAACCTGACCGTGGAGAGCCCGCTCGACTGCTTCCCGCAGTGGGACCCGACGGACGGGGCTACGGGGGCGTGGAACTCCGAGTACGACAGCGTGGTCGTGTACGGCTCCACCCATGTGTGGATCGACCACAACACGTTCACCGACGGAGCCCACCCGGACGGTTCCCTGCCCTCGTACTACGGTGAGCGCTACCAGCAACACGACGGCGAGCTGGACGTCGTGCGCGGCGCCGACCTGGTCACCGTCTCCTGGAACGTCTTCGCCGACCACGACAAGACCTTGATGATCGGCAACAGCGACAGCGCGGGCGCCACCGACCGCGGCAAGCTGCGCGTCACCCTCCATCACAACCTCTTCGAGAACGTCGTCGAGAGGGCGCCGCGGGTCCGCTTCGGCAAGGTCGACGCGTACAACAACCACTTCGTGGTGCCCGGTTCGTCATACTCCTACAGCTTGGGCATCGGAATCGAGTCCCAGCTCGTCGCGGAGAAGAACGCCTTCACGGTCGCCGAGGGCGTCCAGGCCGGAAAGATCCTCAAGAAGTGGAAGGACGCCCCGGTCACCACTGCGGGCAATCTCGTCAACGGTGCGCGGGTCGACCTCCTCGCGGTCCACAACGCACAGTTCCCCGGGGAGATCCTGCGCGCCGACGCGGGCTGGACGCCGTCCCTGCGCACCCGGGTCGACGTGCCGCAGGCCGTGCCCGCTCTCGTCGACCACCGCGCGGGCGCGGGCCGACCGCGCTGACCTTCCGGCCGCCGCCCTCTCCCCCCTTTCAGCAGCGAAGGAGCTCCCCCATGCCCTCGCACCATCCACGAGCCGCCTTCGGCCGCCGTTCCCTGCTCACCGCCGGCGCCGGCGCGGCGTTCGCGCTCGCCCTGGCCGCCCCTCCCGCCGCCGCCCTCGCCGGGGCCGGCCCGTTCGGCCGGTTCGGTTCGCCGGCCGCCCGGCTCACCGAGCGCACCCTGTACGTCCACCCGGGCGGCCTCGGCGACCACACCACCGTCCAGGCCGCGGTGAACGCGGCGGACGGCCCCGGCCGGACGCTGGTCCTCGCTCCGGGCACGTACCGGGAGACCGTCGCCGTCAGCCCGGCCCGCACCGCCATGACCTGGGTCGGCGCGAGCGAGAACCCCCGTGACGTCGTCATCGTGTACGACAACGCGGCCGGCACGGCCCGGCCCGACGGCGGCACCTACGGCACGACCGGTTCGGCGACCACAACCGTCCAAGCGGACGGATTCACCGCGCAGTGGATCACCTTCGCGAACGACTTCCTGCGCACCGACCTCCCCGGGAATCCCGGCACGCAGGCAGTCGCGCTCAAGGTCCAGGGTGACCGGTCCGCCTTCTTCCACTGCCGGTTCCTCGGACATCAGGACACCCTCTACACCGACTCGATGGAGTTGGCCACCGTCGCCCGCCAGTACTTCGCGCACTGCTACGTCGAGGGCGACGTCGACTTCGTCTTCGGCAGGGCCCGCGCGGTCTTCGAACACTGCCACTTCCGTACGCTGCTCCGCCCCGATCTGGCGGGCGCCCCGTACGGCTTCGTCTTCGCCCCCTCCACCGCCCGCGCCAACCAGTACGGTCTCCTGGCCGTCCGCTGCCGGGTGACCGGCGAGGCACCGGACGGCTTCTACAAGCTGGCCCGGCCCTGGGTCCCGGGCTCGGACCCGAGCGCCTGGCCGTCCCTCGTCGTCCGCGACAGCGTGCTCGGTCCGGGCATCGACGCCACCGCGCCGTACGCGAACATGCGGGACGCCCATCCGTGGCAGGCCCAGCGCTTCGCGGAGTACCGCAACACCGGTCCGGGTGCGTCGATCGACGTCCCGCAGAACCGCCCTCAACTCACCGTGTCACAAGCCGAGTCGGCGACCAGAGACCGCTACCTCGCCGACTGGCGTCCCGTGCCCGCCTGTTCCTGACCTACGAGAGGACCCGCACCTCATGTCTCGCAACGGCAGCAAGCGCAGCGCTTTCACCGCCCTGTCCCTCCTCGCCACCACCGCCGGCCTCGGAGCGCTGGCCGCCCCCGCCCATGCCGCAACCGTCGTCGTCGCCGGCGCGACCGAACTCGCCAGCGCGATCAAGAACGCCACGCCCGGCACGGTCATCCAGGTCCGCGGCGGCACCTACTACCCGACCGCCGTCCTCCAGTCCACCGCCAACGGCACCGCGAGCAGCCGCATCCGGCTCCAGCCCTACGGCTCCGAGACGGTGAAGATCGACGGCTCGAACCTGCCCGCCGGGTCCTGGATCTTCAAACTGACCGCCGACTACTGGACCGTCTCCGGCATCACGTTCCAGAACTCCCCCGACAGTGCCGTCGTCTGCACCTCATGCACCGGCACCGAGTGGTCCGGCATCAAGACGATCAACGGCGGCGACTCCGGCTTCACGCTCACGGGCGACGACACGAACAACAACACCGTCAGGAACCTTGACTCGTACGGCCATTACGATGCGGCCAACCACGGTGAGAACGCCGACGGACTCGCCGTCAAGTTCGGTTCGGGCACCGGCAACCTGATCACCGGGGCACGGCTCTCCAACAACTCCGACGACGGCATCGACCTGTGGTCCTGGTCCAGCCCCGTGACGATCGAACACACCTGGTCGTACGGAAACGGCAAGAACCGCTGGTCCGACTCCGCCTTCGCGGGAGACGGCAACGGCTACAAGCTCGGTGGCGACGGCGAGGTCGTCGCCCATGTCGTCAACAACTCGGCGGCCTGGGACAACGCGGGCAACGGATTCACCGAGAACAGCAACAAGGGCGCCATCGTCCTCAACCGTACGACCGCCTACGCCAACGGGAAGTGGGGCTACTACTTCGCGACCGGGGCGGCTCGGCTGGCCCGGAACCTCGCCGTGAGCAACGGCTCGGGGCTCTCCAAGCGGGGCTCCTCGGTCGTCTCGGCGGCCAACAACTGGGACTCTGGGATCGCGACCCCGCCCTTCCTCGGCAAGGACGCCACCAGCGCGTACGGCGCCAGGAAGTCCGACGGGTCGCTCCCGGCGACGACGTTCCTGACGACCGGTTCGACGACGATCGGCTCGACGATGAACTGACGGTCGCGGGAAGGAGCCGTACGGGGCCCTCCGGTCCCGTACGGCTCCCGGCCATGCCCCTCAGGAGGAGTCCCGCACGATCAGTTCCGTCGGAAGGACCCGGCGCTGCTCCTCGTCCTCTTCCTCCGACGCCGCGGAACCGCCCCGCTGCTCCGCCCCGGACATCTCGGCGATCTTCTGGAGCAGCAGCCGGGTCATCGTGCGGCCCATCTCCTCGATCGGCTGGCGCACGCTCGTCAGGGGCGGATCCATCAGACGGGCCACCGTGGAGTCGTCGACCCCGACCAGGGCCACGTCCTCGGGGACCCGGCGCCCGGCCTCGCGCAGCACGCCGCGCGCGCCGGCCGCCATCACGTCGGAGGCGGCGAAGACCGCGTCCAGGCCCGGTGCGCGCTCCAGGAGCTCGCGCATCGCCAGCCGGCCGCCCTCCTCGGTGAAGTCCGCGGTCGCCACGAGCGACTCGTCGGGCGCGATCCCCGCCTCGGCGAGCCCCGCGCGGTACCCGCCCAGACGCGCGCGGGCCACGTACATGTCGAGCGGCCCGCTGATGGTGGCGATCCTGCCCCTGCCCCGCGCCACGAGGTGGGCGACGGCCGCCCGGCCCGCGCCGATGTTGTCGGAGTCCACGTAGTCGACGGGTTCGGCCTCGGAACGCCGTCCGTTCATGACGACCGGCAGCCCCAGCTTCGCGATCCGATCGGGCAGCGGGTCGTCGCCGTGGACGGATGCCAGCAGTACTCCGTCGACCCGCTGGGCGGCCAGGTAGTTCTCGAACCGCTGCCGCTCCGCCTCGGTCCGGACCAAGGTGAGCAGCAACTGCTTGTCCGCTTCGGCGAGTTCGGCGCTCACCCCACGGATCAGGTCGAGGAAGTACGGCTCCGAGAACAGCCTGGCCTCGGTCTCCGGGATGACGAGGGCGACCGCGTCGGTCCGGTTGCCGGCCAGCGCTCTGGCCGCCTGGTTGGGTACGTACCCGAGTTCGGCGACGGCGCGGGCGACGGCGTCCCTGGCCTGGTCGCTCACCCGTGGCGAGCCGTTGATCACCCGGGAGACCGTGCCCCGGCCGACGCCGGCCAGGGCCGCGACCTCTTCCAGCGTGGGCCTGCCGTTCTGCCGTCCGCTCACGACTCTCGAACTCCCCTCGTGCGACATCGCTCCCGTGCCGGTAGGCGCCGGTCCGGTCGCGGCTGATCAGGCAGGACAGTGGATCCCGCCCCCGTCCCGCGCGGAACACGTTACGCCGATCCGATAGGTGGGAGCGCTCCCACACTATCCAGGATCTCCCGCCGACGCCAAGGCCGCGTTCACAACCCGACAGGTCTCTCACCAGGAACGGGTGCGTGACCCTCGGCGAACACCTTCACGTAATGAATTCGCGTTCATCTCTTGACACCCGCACCCGCCAAGCAGCAACCTTCCGGCAACGACGTGGGAGCGCTCCCACCCCAGTACCTGAGAACGACCTTCACATCGGGTCCGGGCAGGCCCTCGCCGAGCCGCGAACAGCCCGCCGGACCGCCTGGCGCACAAAGAGCACCACCTTGGACGAGGAGAGTGGAATGCGCACTTCCAGCAGCAGACGCGGACGCCGCACCGCGATCGCCGCGGTCGCCGTCGTAGCGACCGGTACGGCCTTGCTCACCGGCTGCGGCAGCGACGGCGACAGCGGCGGCAAAAGCGGCGCGGCCGGCAGCGAGAAGATCACGCTGCGGATCGGTACCTTCGGTTCCTTCGGCTACGACGACGCGACCGGGGCCAAGCTCTACGCCGAGTACGAGAAGGCCCACCCGAACATCAAGATCGAGGAATCGAACGTCGCCGACGGCCAGAAGTACTGGGACACGCTCAAGCTGCGCCTCTCCCGCGACAGCGGGCTCGCGGACATCCAGGCCCTGGAGGTGGGCTACATCGCCGAGGCGACCGGGCCCGCCATGGCGGACAAGTGGGCCGACCTCGGCAAGACGGGCGGTGCGGACCTCGGCGCGTTCCTCGACTGGAAGGTCAAGCAGGCCACCACGGGCGACGGCAAGGTCATCGGTCTCGGCACGGACATCGGCCCGATGGCCATCTGCTACAACAAGGACCTGTTCGCCGCGGCCAAGCTGCCGACCGATCGCGCCGAGGTCGCCAAGCTCTGGGCCGGCGACTGGGCGAGGTTCATCCAGACCGGCGAGACGTACAAGAAGAGCGCCCCGGAGGGGACCTCTTTCCACGACTCCGCGAGCGGCCTGTTCAACGCCGTGATCTCCAGCGAGCCGGTGCAGTACGCCAACACGAAGGGCGAGCTGGACTACGAGAACAGTCCCGGCGTGAAGAAGGCGTGGGACACCGCCGTGGCGGCGGCGAACGGCGAACTGACAGCCAAGCTGCGCCAGTTCGACGAGAAGGGCACCTGGAACGCGGCCTTCAAGAACTCGAAGTTCGCCACCGTCGCCTGCCCGAGCTGGATGACGGGCATCATCAAGGACCAGGCGGGCCCGGAGAACCAGGGCAAGTGGGACATCGCCGCGCCGCCCGTGGCCGGGAACTGGGGCGGCTCGTTCCTCGCCGTACCGAAGTCGGGCAAGCACGCGAAGGAGGCGGCCGAGCTGGCCGCCTGGCTCACCGCTCCGGCGCAGCACGCCAAGGTCTTCGGCGTGAACGGCAACATCCCGTCCTCCAAGGACACGCTCAGCTCCCCGACGGTCCAGGACGCCAAGCTGCCGTACTTCGGTGACACCCCGGTCGGCAGGATCTACTCGCAGGCCGCGGCCGGTATCGCGCCCGCCCCGATCAGCCGCTGGGACGGCCAGGTGAAGACGTTCCTCACCGACAACGGCATCCTCGACATCGAGCAGCGCGGCACCGACCCGGCGAAGGCCTGGGAGAACGTCAAGAAGCTGGTCGACGACAAGATCGACCAGTAGCGGGGGCAGTGTGACGGCCCGCCGCCTCCCGCGGGCGGCGGGCCGTCACCGTTCGCACCACCGCACGCATCCACCTGGAAGGACGCCCCCGTGGCCACCTCCGTACGGGCGACGAGCGACGGCTCCCCGCCGCCGGCCGCACAGCCCCCAGACGCCGGCTCCGGCTCCGGCTCCCGCAAGCAGCGGGCCGCCGGCCGGGGCGGCCCGCGCAGCACGCTCTACCGCCTGGACATCAAGGCGATCCCCTACGTCTTCGTCGCCCCCTTCTTCCTCACCTTCGCGGCCTTCGGCCTCTTCCCCCTGATCTACACGGGCTGGCTCTCGCTCCACCGGGTCGAGCTCGGGGGCAGCGCACAGTGGAAGGGCCTGGAGAACTACACGTCCCTGGCGACCAGCGAGTTCTTCTGGAACGCGCTCGCCAACACCTTCACCATCGGTGCGATCTCGACGGTCCCCCAGCTGCTGATGGCCCTCGGCCTGGCACATCTGCTCAACTACGAACTCCGCGGCCGGGCGTTCCTCCGCGTCGCGGTCCTCGCCCCCTACGCCACCTCGATCGCGGCCGCGACGCTCGTCTTCGCCCAGCTGTTCAACACCGACTACGGTCTGATCAACACGGCGCTGGGCTGGGTCGGCTTCGAACCGGTCTCCTGGGAGTCCTCCAAGTGGCCTGCTCAGATAGCCATTTCGGCGATCGTGACGTGGCGCTGGACGGGCTACAACGCGCTGATCTACCTGGCGGCGATGCAGGCCGTACCGCAGGACCTGTACGAGGCCGCGGCACTGGACGGGGCTTCGCGCTGGCGCCAGTTCCTCAGCGTCACCATCCCCTCCATCCGGCCGACGATCCTCTTCACGATCATCGTCTCCACCATCGGCGCGACCCAGCTGTTCGGCGAGCCGATGCTCTTCGGCGGCAGCGTCGGCATCAGCGGCGGAAGCGGCAACCAGTTCCAGACGCTGAGCCTGCTCATGTACGAGAAGGGGTGGGTGACCGGCGCGCTGGGCCAGGCCTCCGCCATCGCCTGGGTCATGCTGCTGCTCCTCCTGCTCATCGGCGGCGTCCAGACGCTGATCACCCGCTCGAACCGCAAGCGCAAGAAGCCGGGGAGCTGAGCTCATGGCCCGCACACTCGATACGACCACGACGGCCACCACCGCCGCGGCTCCGCGCCCCAGGCGTTTTCGCCAGTCGGCGGGCCGCCAGCACCACGCGGGACCGCTGACGTACGTCCTGCTGGGGCTGGCCGCGCTGGTCTCGCTGTTCCCGCTGTACTGGAACCTCGTCGCCGCCTCCCACACGGGCGAGCGCGTGGTCAAGACCCCGGCCCCGCTCCTGCCCGGCCCCCGGCTCTTCGACAACCTCGCCTTCGCCTGGAACCAGGTCGACATGGGCGAGGCGCTGGTCAACACGACGATCGTGGCCGGGCTCGTGGCCCTGTCCACGGTCCTGTTCTCCACCCTGGCCGGCTTCGCCTTCGCCAAGCTGCCCTTCAAGGGCCGGGGCGCCATGCTGGCGCTCGTGGTGGCGACCATGACGATCCCGCCGCAGCTCAGCGTGATCCCGCTCTACCAGATCATCACCGACCTGGGCTGGGTCGACCAGCTCCAGTCGGTCGTCCTGCCCTCGCTGGTCGCAGCCTTCGGCGTGTTCTTCATGCGCCAGTACCTGATCGAAGCCTTGCCGGTGGAGCTGGTGGAGGCGGCCCGGATGGACGGCGCGCACAGCCTGCGCATCATCTGGCACGTGGTGTTCCCGGTGGCCAGGCCCGCGATGGCGGTCCTGGGAATGCTCGTCTTCGTCCAGGCCTGGAACGACTTCTTCTGGCCGTTCATCGCCCTGACCCCCGACGGGAACCCCACCCTGCAGGTCGCCCTGGCCGGCCTCGGCGCGGGAAACCACACGGTCGACCAGGCCGTCGTGCTGACCGGCGCGCTCATATCCACACTGCCGCTGCTGCTGGTCTTCGCCGTACTCGGCAAGCACGTCGTGGGCGGCATCACGGCCGGCGCCGTCAAGAACTGACCGGCCGGCCACGTCCCTGACCCCATCCCCCTGTCCGTACCGCATCATCCGCACTCGCCTTGGGAGCGCTCTCCTATGACCGCGTCCGATACCCGGCCACTCGCCGCCGTCCGCTCTTTCCCGTCCGATTTCCTGTGGGGCACGGCTACCGCCGCATACCAGATCGAGGGCGCCGCCCGTGAGGACGGCCGGACGCCGTCCATCTGGGACACCTTCTCGCACACCCCGGGCAAGGTCTTCGAAGGCCACACCGGTGACGTGGCGGTGGACCATTACCACCGGTTCCGCGACGACGTCCGACTGATGTCCGAACTCGGCCTGGGTGCCTACCGGTTCTCCGTCTCCTGGTCCCGGGTCCAGCCGACCGGCCGGGGCCCGGCCGTCCAACGGGGCCTGGACTTCTACCGCCGGCTCGTCGACGAACTGCTCGCCGCCGGCATCGAGCCCGCCCTCACCCTCTACCACTGGGACCTGCCCCAGGAGCTGGAGGACGCGGGCGGCTGGCCGGAGCGCTCGACCGCCGAGCGGTTCGCCGAGTACACGGGCCTCGTCGCGGACGCCCTGGGAGACCGGGTGAAGCGCTGGATCACGCTCAACGAGCCCTGGTGCAGCGCGTTCCTCGGCTACGGCTCCGGGGTCCACGCCCCGGGGCGTACCAGCCCGGTCGCCGCCCTGCGCGCGGCCCATCACCTCAACGTCGGCCACGGCCTCGCCGTCCAGGCCCTGCGGGCCGCGCTGCCCGCGGGCGGCCAGATCGCCGTTTCCCTCAACCTCCACGAGGTCCGCCCTCTGACCCCCTCGCCCGAGGACGTGGAGGCGGCCCGCCGCATCGACGCCGTCGGCAACCGGGTCTGGCTGGGGCCGATGCTGGAGGGCGCCTACCCCGACGACCTGTTCGCGGACACCGCGCACCTGACCGACTGGTCCTTCGTCCGGGACGGCGACACCGCCACGATCCACCAGCCCCTGGACCTGCTGGCCGTCAACTACTACACCCCGACGGTCGTCTCGCACGTGGCGAAGGGTGCGCGGAAGCCCCAGGACGACGGCCACGGCAACAGCGAGCACTCCCCCTGGCCCGGCGCGGACGACGTCGCCTTCCACCGGGCGGCGGGCGAGCGCACGGCGATGGGCTGGCCGGTGGATCCCGGCGCGCTGTACGACCTGCTGACCCGGACCGCCGCCCGGTATCCCGGCCTGCCGCTCGTGATCAGCGAGAACGGTGCGGCGTACGAGGACGAGATCGGCCCGGACGGCACGGTCCACGATCCGGAACGCGCCGCCTACGTCCACGCGCACCTCGACGCCGTGCACCGGGCGATCGCCGCCGGGGTGGACGTGCGCGGCTACTTCCTCTGGTCGCTGCTCGACAACTTCGAGTGGGCGTACGGGTACGCGAAGCGGTTCGGAGCGGTCCACGTCGACTACGAGACCCTGGAGCGCACGCCCAAGTCGAGCGCGCGCTGGTACGCGAGCGTGGCGCGGACGGGCGAACTGCGCGCTCCCGGCGAGGCGTAGCGACACGGAACGGCACGGAACGGCGTGGGACGTCCCGGCGGCCGACGAGGCGGGCCCGGGCTGCGCAACGGCGGCGGAGAGCTGCCCTACTGCTCGGATGCCGGCCCTCCGGCACCGGTGTCCGGCCGCGTCGGCGTCATCGAAGCGAGGAACTCTTCGACCATGGCGATCTGTACGTCTCCGGGGAAGCGGACGGGGTCGAAGAGGGCCTGGACGACGAGCCCGTGGGTGAACGCGACGGTGGTCGCCGCGAGTTGCTCCGGGTCGGCGGTTTCGAGGAGTTCGCCCAGGGCGCGAGCGGCCTCGAAGTGAGGGCGGATCGCCGCGCGCAGCCGGGTGTAGCGGTCGGCCTGGTCGGCGGCCAGCCCGTCGTCGGCGAGGGCCAGATCCCAGGAGCTGACCCAGATGCGGTTGCGGGCGGTGTCGTCCGGGGTCAGCGGCAGGATGTCGAGCACCACGGCTCGTGCGGCGGCCAGGCCCTCGGTGGGGCGTTCGCGGCGGGGACGTTCGGCGGTGCGCTTCTCCAGCAGGTCCAGGGCGTGCGCGATCAGGGCCCGCTTGGTCGGGAAGTAGTGCATGAGCATCCCGGTCGAGACGTTCATCGCGGCGGCGACGGCTCGCAGGGTCAGGCCGCCGAACCCCTTGTCGGCGAGTACGTGCCACACCGCCTGGGACACGTCCTCGCGGCGGGCTTCACGGTCTCCGGGTGCGGGGGGCATGCTGTTACCTTACATACCGAACGTTTGTTACGGACCGAGGATCGAGGTATCCGTGTTCGCACTGCCGATCGGTGACAACGCCATGCTCCGCCCGCTGGAGCCCTGGCACGCGCAGGAGTTCCTTGCCCACATCGACCGAGCCCGACCCTCGGTGGACCCGTGGATACCTTGGGCCACGTTCAGTACCGACCTCACCTCCGCCACCGCCGTCCTCCAGCGGTACGCCGACAGGCAGGCCCAGGACGGCGCCCGGATATACGGGATCTGGCTGGAAGGCACGCTGGTCGGCGGCGTCATGTTCACGCAGTTCGACGCCACCGCCGGCGTCTGCGAGATCGGCTGCTGGCTGGAGGCGGCGGGTGAGGGCCGCGGTCTGGTGACCCTCGCCTGCCGGGCATTGATCACCTGGGCCTTCGAGGACCGCGGGATGAGCCGGGTCGAGTGGTGGGTCGCTTCGGGCAACACCCGCAGCATCAACGCCGCGCGCCGGCTCGGGATGACCCGCGACGGCGTGCTGCGGCAGCGCTCCTCGTACCGGGGCGTGCGACACGACAGCGAGATCTGGTCGGTCCTCTCCGCGGAGTGGCCACCCGCCGAAGGCGCACCGGCGGGAGAACCGGCGGGAGTGGCGGTGTCGTCCGGGGTCAAGGCCGAACT
Source organism: Streptomyces sp. ISL-43 (assembly GCF_018614195.1). GTDB lineage: Bacteria > Actinomycetota > Actinomycetes > Streptomycetales > Streptomycetaceae > Streptomyces. The sequence goes on along the minus strand of NZ_JAGGOT010000051.1, from coordinate 106,491 downwards.
CGACCGGCTGATGACCACCTTCCTCGGCGCGTTCACCAACACCGGCGGCGGCCGGCCCAACCTCCGTGCTGTGCACGAGGTGTTCATTCCGCAAGGAACGATCATCAGCAACGTCGGCGGCGAGCCCGTGGTCTACGACCTCGACTCGTTCGTCGAGCCCCGGGAGAAGATCCTCACGGACGGGACGCTGACGGAGTTCTCCGAATGGGAGGTCTCCGAACGGACCGAGGTCTTCGGCACGATCGCGCACCGGTACAGCGAGTACCGCAAGTCCGGCTTCCTCGACGGTGATTGGTTCGAGGGCTCCGGCCGCAAGACCACGCAGTTCGTGCGGACGCCCGCCGGCTGGAGGATGAACTCGATGGCCTGGGAGGACGTATAGGGGCGGCCCGGGTACGCGACAGGCCCGCGCGCCCGGTGAGGGCATGCGGGCCTGTCCGGCGGCGGCCGTACGAGGTCAGGTGCGGTTCTGGAGCCAGAGGGTGAGGGTGCCGACGAGGGCGGTGCCGATGCCGTAGCAGACGCCGCGGAACAGATGCGCGGCGGCGGCGCGGCGGCGCCTGTGTGCCCAGGCGGGCAGTCGGCGAAGCTGGACCAGGGCGGCGCGGGCCTTGCGCCACACGCGGTGTGCGCGGCTATTGTTCACGGTGGATGCCTTCTTCACAGGGGGTCGTCACATGAGGAGCCCTTTTCGGCCCGGAGGCGTAGGAACCGGGGGCCGGAGCCGGGGCTCCTCTGTCGTTGCGGGTGGGGTCAGCGCCGGGCGAAGTCGAGCAGGTGGTCGGCGAGTCGCCGGTCGGGGCGCGGGACGATGATGCAGGCGTCCTCGCCGTCCTCGGCGAGGCGGTCGACCTCCATCTCCAGGACCCCGGTGGGGCCGGTGGCTTCGGATCCGTTGGCGCCGACGTACCGGGCGAAGGTGCAGATGCCGTCGAGGAACGTGTCCGTCAGGTCCCAGGGCGCGATCGGAGCCTGCATGACCTGGCGGCGCCAGTGCTTGGCCTCCCGGCTCTCGCCGAGGGCGCGGTGGTGCAGGTGCAGGCAGTACGCGGCCGCGCGGTGCCCGGCCCCTGCGGCGAGCTGCCACCAGAACTGGGCGCTCTCGGGGTGCCCCGTGAGATGGAGCAGGCAGGCGAAGACCGCGGCGCCCTCGATGTCGAGGTCCTTGGCGCTGTTGGCCAGCCGGTCCACGTGGTGAGCGGCGTTGGGCTGGTTCAGCAGCCAGCGCGAGACGACGATCAGACTCTGCGCGGCTTCGGCGGCGCGCTCGATGTCCTGGGCGGGCGCCTGGGCCTTCGCGGCGTCCCGGGCCAGCCGGCGCAGGGCGGCGCCGACGTCGAAGTGGGAGCGGGCGGGAGTCGGGAGCCGGGCGTCGTCGAGGAGTTCGTCGATGGGGGTGGTCACTGTGCTTCTTCCTTCCGGCCGGTGGTGGTCGGCTGGGTCGCGGGCAGGCCGAGCAGGTTGCGCAGCCGCTCCTTGGCCTTGCGGCCGTGGTAGTCGACGGTGCGGGGGTCGAGTCCCATGACTCGTGCGATGCGCGCGGTGGTGTATCCGAGCATGTGCCGCAACACGATGACGTTGAACTGCTTCGAGGAGAGTTCGAGCATCGCCTCGTAGAGCCCCGCGGGGCTGTCACTGAGCTCCAGTTCGCCGCGGATCGTCCGGAGCTTGTCGGCTATCGGCCCGTTGATGAAGGCGGGGCGCCGCTTGTCCCGGAGCAGTTGGCCGCGGACGTGGCGGGTCAGTGCCGCCAGCGTCTGCTGTTCGAGGTCTCCTTCCTGGAGGAGCCGGTCCCAGTTGCCCAGGATCTGCAGGAACGTCTGGTGGACGGTCTCCTCGGCCACCGCCCGGCTGCCGAGGTGGATCTCGGCGTAGAGGTGGAAGAACTCCTGGTTGACGAGGTAGAAGGCCTCGAAGTCCAGGGGCATGTCCACCTGCCCTGCGGCGGGGCCGTGGTCCTCGCCGTGGAGCGAGAGGCCACCGAGGACGTCGTCGTCACTCATGCGGGCCTCCGGGATGCACTCATGTGGTCGATACCTCTTCGATGTGGGCAGCGCAGTCGGACGCCCTGCGCGGGACGCCCGTTGGGCTCCCTGCACTCACAATGTCGAGAACGGAGGCTGATCACTCATGACGGCCGAAGAAAAGAATCACCTGGCGATCATGGCCTGGAACGCACTGCAGTTTCGAATGTGGAACACGCGTACTAGACACCATCCTGAGCAGGCGAAATACGGGCACCCCGTCCCGACGGTGAACACAACGGGCATCAGAACAGACCATCCTGCCCATGAGATTGGCCAGAACAGCACACCTTCCGCCTCCATGAGGTCGCGTAGCCACCCATCCGATGAGGGGCACCTCGCGCGTCGCCTCACCGGGCCCCCGGCCTGCACACCAAGCCTGTCAGGGTCGGTTTTCAGCCATCCCATCGAGTGGCTGGCCGAGATACATGTATCGCAGGGGGTGTCCGGCCTCGTACCTTCCGTCATGCGGGCTGCTCGGGGCCGGTCTGGCGGACACGCCACCACCGCAACCCAGTGATCCGCAGGTGGCCGCCGGCCACCACCAAGAATCGATATCGCACGACGCACACCCTTGGGTGAGCACGGGCGCACCCGAGAAGGAGACAGCGATGGCGACTGGCATCGTGAAGTGGTTCAACGCCGAAAAGGGCTTCGGCTTCATCGAGCAGGACGGCGGCGGTCCCGACGTCTTCGCCCACTACAGCAACATCGCCGCCACCGGCTTCCGCGAGCTCCAGGAAGGCCAGAAGGTGACCTTCGACGTCACCCAGGGCCAGAAGGGCCCGCAGGCCGAGAACATCGTGGCTTCCTGACCCCACGCCACCGAGGCGCCCCCATCACACCGATGCGGGGCGCCTTCGCGTTTTCCCACGTGGGGGCCCATGCCGCGGTGCGACTCCCGAAGGGTTACCGTGTCCCTTCATTCGAGGGGGAGTACAGCGATGTCGCACAACACGGGATGGGGACAGCACCCGGGACAGCCCATGCCGCAGTGGGGAGGCGGCTGGATGCCGCCGGCCGCGCCGCAGCCGGGCGTCATACCCCTGCAGCCGCTCGGGACGGGCGAGATACTGAGCGGCGCGTTCGCGGCCTTCCGCCGCTACTGGAAGCCCCTGGTCGGCATCATGCTCGCGGTGCAGGGGGTCGGACTCCTGCTCGTGCTGGCCGCGATCGGCATCTCCGTCGCGGCGGCGCAGAGCCGGTTCACCGCCGTCTTCGACCTCGCGCCGGGGGAAGAGCCCGACGGCTCGGACGTGGCGGCACTGTTCCTGGCCTTCGTACCGGCCGGTGTGCTCCTGCTGATCACCATGACGGCGAGCGCGGCGATGATCAGCGCCCTGTGTCCCGCCGTCATCCAGGAGGCCGTGCTCGGCCGCCCCACGACCTTCGGCGCCATGTGGCGCCGCAGTTGGTCCCGGCTTCCCGCGGCGCTCGGTAGCGTGTTGCTCACCGGGCTGATCGCGGGCGGGCCGATGATCCTGCTCTACGCGATCCTCTTCCCTCTGATCATCATGTCCGCGGACGGTTCCGGCCCGCCGGCCGCCTTGTTCCTGCTGTTCCCGGGCCTCTTGGTCTGCGTGCCCCTGTCGGTCTGGCTCATGACACGGTTCAGCCTCGCGCCCGCCGCCGTGGTGTGCGAGGGGCTCGGCGCCGTCGCGGCTCTGCGGCGCTCCTCCCAGCTGGTCAAGGACGGCTGGTGGCGCGTGTTCGGCATCACGATGCTCGCGTACGTCGTGGCGGCGGCGGTGGGCTACGTCATCCAGATGCCCTTCGGCTTCGTCGGCATGATCGCGCTCCTCCCGAACCTGGCGGACGCGAACGAGAGCAGCCCGGATGTCGGCGCGATCATCCTCGGATTCGTCGTGTACGCGGTCTGCCTCCTGGTGGGCGGCATGATCGGCGCGCTGTTCCAGTACGGCTTCCCCCAGTTGGTCATCGCCCTGCTCTACGTCGACCAGCGGATGCGCAAGGAGGACCTCGCGGCGACCCTGATCGCGTCCATCGCCCCCACGTACCCGCCGGCACCCGCATCCGCCGCGGCGCCCGGCCCCGCACCGGGACAGGCACCGGTACAGGCACAGGCACCCGACCAGGTGTGACGGAGCGTCTTACGCGGCCCGGCCCGACTTCGGGCCGGGCCGTACCCGTACCCGGGCCCGCGCCCGTACTCGTCAGGCGAGCCTCGCGCTGCGGAACGAGCGCCGGTAGGTGTCCGGTGGGACCCCCACGGTCCGCTTGAACTGGCGGCGGAGCGTCGTGGCGGTACCCATGCCGGTGGCGCGGGCGACCGCCTCGATGCTCTCGTCGGTCGCCTCCAGCAGTTCCTGGGCGCGACGCACCCGCTGGATCAGGAGCCACTGGAGCGGAGTCTGCCCGAGCACCGACCGGAACTGCCGCCCGAGGTGGCGCGGGCTCGTGTTCGCCTTCCGGGCCATGTCGCTCACGGTCAGCGGCTGGTCCAGCCGCTGCTGCACCCAGGCGAGCAGGTGGGCCAGCGCGTGGTCTCCGCCGGCCTGAACCGGCGTGGCCACGAACTGGGCCTGACCGCCCGGCCGGTGCGGCGGCATGACGAGGCGGCGGGCCACGGAGTTGGCGATGGCGGCGCCGTGGTCGAGGTGGATCAGGTGGAGGCAGAGATCGACGGCGGCGGCCTTCCCGGCGGCCGTGAGCACGCTCCCGTTGTCCGTGTACAGCACGTCGGGGTCGACCTCGGCCAGCGGATGGCGTGCGCTCAGCTCCGCGGCATGGGCCCAGTGGGTGGTGGCCCGTCGGCCGTCCAGCAGGCCCGCGGCGCCGAGCACGAACGCACCGGTGCACAGGGAGGCGACCCGGGCCCCCGCCTCGTGGGCGGCGCGCACCGCTTCGACCAGCTCGGCCGGCAGCGGATCGTCGATGTCGGCGCACGCGGGCACGATCACGGTGTCGGCGTCGGCCAGGCGCTCCAGCCCGTGGTCGGGCTCGACCGTGAACGGGCCGACCTTCACCGGTCCCGGCCCGCAGAGCAGTACGTCGTACCAGCCCTCCGCGGCTTCGGGCGGGGGGTTGCCGAAGATTTCGTAGGCCACCGCCAGCTCGAAGTGCAGCTGGTGTCCGACGGCCGGCAGGGCGACAGTTGGCATGTCCGAAAGTGTACGTGTGATGTCGTTCCGGACCATCACGGTAGGCCACGCATGCGGCGAGACTGGACTCATCAAGGGATCGAGAACGGGGAGAACGATGAACACGACGGCCGCAGTGGTGGTTTACGGGGCGACGGGGCACACCGGCCGCTTCATCGTCGCCGAACTCCGGAGGCGTGGGGTTTCCACCGTCATCTCCGGCCGCAACGCGGCCCAGTTGGAGTTGCTGGCGGCCCAGTGGCCGGGTGTGGTCGTACGGCCGGCCACCGTGGACGACGCCGCCTCGCTGGACCGGGCCCTGGCCGGCGCGGCGGCGGTCGTCAACTGCGCCGGACCGTTCGCGGTGACGGGTGGCCCCCTCGTCGAGGCGGCCCTGCGCGCGGGCATCCCGTACCTCGACGTCGCGGCGGAGATCGAGGCGAATGTCGCGACGTTCGCCGACCACGCGGAAGCGGCCCGGAAGTCGGGCACGGCCGTGGTGCCGGCGATGGCCTTCTACGGCGGCCTGGGCGACCTGCTGGTGACCGCGGCGATGGGAGAGTGGACGGCCGCGGACGAGGTGCACGTCGCCTACGGGTTGACCAGCTGGCACCCCACGCCGGGCACCCGGACGGCCGGTGAGGTGTCCCATGAGCGTCGGGCGGGCCGTCGGGTGCGGTTCACGGGCGGCGCGCTGCAGTACCACGACGACAAGGCGCGGGAGCAGGACTGGCTCTTCCCGGAGCCGCTGGGCCGGCGGGCGGTGATCGCGGAGTTCACCATGGCCGATGTCGTCACCGTTCCCAGCCACTTGGCGGTGCCCGAGGTCCGCACCTACATGGCCGTCGAGGCCGCGCGGGACCTGGCCGGGGAGGACACGCCGGCGCCGGAGCCGGTCGACGCGCTGGGCCGGTCGAACCAGGTCTTCGTCGTCGACGTCCTGGTCCGCGCGGGCGGCGTGGAGCGGCGCGCGAGCGCCCGTGGCCAGGACATCTACGCGATCACCGCACCGCTGGTGGTCGAGGCCGTCCAGCGGATCCTGGCGGGGCGGACGCGGGCCACGGGCGTGGCGTCGGCCGGCGCGATGTTCGACGCGGCGGACTTCCTCCGGGCGCTCTCCCCGGTCCTGTCGGTCGAGCTTCCGCACTGACCGGCCGCTCGCCCGGCCGTCGGCGCCGCCGGCCTACGCGGGATGGACCGGGGGCCGGAGGCGGTTCACGGGACTCGCGTCCGGGCTGAGCGGTGTCCCCCGGCGCGTGTGAGATGCACCGGGAGCGGGAACGCGACAGGCAGGGTGGTGAGTTCACTCCGCTTCGAGGGCGCGACGGCCGCAACCGCAGCGCCCTGGCTCCCGTTCTCCGGGCGGCGGCCCCGTGCCGCTCGCCCCCGTCGTCTCACCCCGGAGGAGTTCTCATGGCCCTCCTCAGCACGATCGCCGTGATCCTCGTCGCCTGGTTCGCCGCCGGCGTCGCCACCGCCGCGCTGTACGCCGTCCTGCGCACCCGGCACGTCCGACGCAACCTGCCACCGGCACCGGTCCGCGCTACGGCGAGCCCTGCTGCCTCCAGAAGAAGATGAGCCGGCCTGGCGTGTCATTCGGAGCGGTGCGGGTCCGTCCGGGTGAAGGAGCCGCCGACGAAGCGGGCGTCGGGGTGGTGGTGGTCGAGGGGGCCGTGTGCGGCCAGTAGGGCCTCGGCATAGGGCTCCGCGTCGTCCTGCGGGACGTAGCCGAGGGCGCGGGCGGCGCCGAGGTCCCACCAGGCACGGGTGTTGGCGCTGATGCCGTTGACGACGGTGTGGCCGACTCCCGGGGCGGTGAGGGCGGCGTGCACGAGGCGGGCGCAGTCGGCCGGGCTGAGCCAGGTGGAAAGCATGCGGACGGTACGCGGCTCGGCGAAGCAGGAGCCGATCCGGATCGAGACGGTCTCGACCCCGTACTTGTCCGCGTAGAGGGAGGCGAGGTTCTCGCCGAAGGCCTTGGACAGGCCGTAGTAGGTGTCCGGCCGGGCCGGGATCCCGCTGCCGATGGGCTCGCCGCCGGCCAGTGGGACGTAGCCGACGGCGTGGTTGCTGCCGGCGAAGACGACGCGGCGGATCCCTTCCTGCCGGACGGCCTCGTAGAGGTGGTAGGTGCCCCGGATGTTGGCTTCGAGGACCGCCTCGAAGGTGTCCTCCAGAGAGATCCCGCCCAGGTGGACGACGGCGTCCACGCCGCGCACCGCCGCGCGCACCGCCTCGGCGTCGCGCAGGTCGAAGACGAGGGATTCGGCGCCCTCGACCGGCTTCAGGTCGGCGAGGCGCAGCCGGTATCCGTAGCCGGGGAGGCTCTCGCGCAGGAAGGCCGCGACACCTCCCGCGGCGCCGGTGAGCAGGAGGGTGCGGGGCTGGGTCACAGTGCGGGACTGGGTCACGGTGCGGGGCCGGGTCATGCGCGGAACTCCTTTGCCAGGGCGGCCAGTAGCGGCATCCGCTCCGATGGGAGCAGGCCGAGGTGGTAGAGGCTGAGCCGGCTTGCCCCGGCGGCCCGCAGCCGGCGTACGTGGGCGCCCAACTTCTGTGGCTCCGCCGGGCGTTGCGCGGTGACGTAGGCGTCGACGGGCAGGCCGAGCGGAACGGCCCGCCGGACGAGGCCGGCGGTGTCGGGCCCGGTCGGCCAGCAGGGCACGAGGAGGGCGTCCACCTCCTTCGCGGCCCGGGCCGTCAGGCCCGGGGAAGGTCCGGTGGCCCAGGGGTCCGGGTGGGCGTGCAGGGTGACCGGCGCGCCGGGCAGGGTCGCCCGTACGGCGGCCAGCACCTGCCCGCGCAGCTCGTCGGCGGCGGTGTGCCGGACGGCGAGGAGTACGGTTCCCAGCGCGTCGGGGAGGGGCGGCCCGACGGTGTCCGCCGAGCGGCGCAGCAGCGCCACCGACTCCTCGGGGTCGAGCCCGGCCGCCCGCCAGCGCTCGCGGCAGGCGACGCAGCAGCACACGGACAGGGCGCGCAGCGCGCCGGCCGGATAGGCGCCGTCGGTCTTCTCGTGACAGCCGAGGTGGACGGCGCCCAGCTGGCCGGCGGACTCCAGGGACACTCCGCGCACCGCCCCGGGGGGCAGCCCCCGCAGGGCTTCGGCGGCGAGGGTCGCACAGTACTCCCGTACCTCCGCCTGAGCGGGGCAGAGCGCGTACGGGTAGGACTCGTCGAAGCAGTTGGTGACGGCGAGCTCCGGATACAGGGTCCCCAGGCGGCTGTTGTGGGCCAGCACCAGCCAGGCGTTGACCGGGATCCCCGCCTCCGCGAGGGCTTCGACGGCGGCGCCCGCCGGGTCGGGTCCGGGCGCCCAGCCGGCGGCGGCCGGCGCCAGGCGGCGGCCGGTCCACGCCCGCTGCCGTACGGGGCGGTAGAGGGCGGAGTGGGCGGCGCCGACGAAGCGGCGGCGCGGGTGGAGCGGGGTGGCCGCGCGGGTGGAGTGGTAGGCGAAGGCCAGGGTGACGGCGTCCAGGCCCGCCTGCCGCACCCGGTCGGGGAAGGCGGGGTCGTCCAGGACGTCCCAGGGGTAGGCGTGGGCGGAGACGGACGGAGCGGGCGGGGGCGTGTCCGCCTTCGGGGGCGTGTTCACCAGCGGGGTCGCCTCTTCCGGTACGAGGGGTCGAATCGTCGCATGTAGGCGGTGTCGTCGCGGTCCCGGATGCCGCACCGCAGGTAGTTCTCGTGGAGGCGGGCCAGCGCGTCGGGGTCGAGGCTGATCCCGAGGCCGGGGCGGTCGGGTACGGCGACGGAGCCGTCGGTGATCGGCAGCGGTTCGGTGAGGACGTCCACCCCGTACTGCCAGGGGGTGTGGGTGTCCGCGGCGTAGGACAGTTCGGGCAGTGCGCCGCCTAGGTGGGTCATGGCGGCGAGGCTGATGCCGAGGTGGCTGTTGGAGTGCATGGAGACACCGATGCCGAACGTCCGGCAGATCCCCGCGAGTTCGGCGGTGCGGCGCAGCCCGCCCCAGTAGTGGTGGTCGGCGAGGACCACGCCGACGGAGCGCTCGGCGAAGCCCCGGGGGATGTCGTCCGGGCTGACCACGACCATGTTGGTGGCGAGCGCCATGGGTGCGCCGCGGGCCACCTCGGCCATGCCGTCGATGCCCGGGGTCGGGTCCTCCAGGTATTCGAGGAGTCCCTCCGTCTCGGCGGCGACCCGGCGCGAGGTCTCCACGGTCCAGGCGGCATTGGGGTCCAGGCGCAGCGGATGGTCGGGGAAGGCGGCGCGCAGGGCGCGGATCGTCTCGACCTCCCGGTCGGGCGGGAGCACGCCGCCCTTGAGCTTGATGGAGCGGAAGCCGTAGGTGTCGGTCATACGCTTGGCCTGGGCGACGATGCCGTCCGGGTCGAGCGCCTCGCCGTAGGGATCCTCGCCGTACGCCTCCTCGCCGGCGTCCGCTCCGGGGTGGGCGGCCCATTTGTGGAAGAGGTAGGCGGAGTAGGGGACTTCGCCGCGGACCTTGCCGCCGAGGAGGTCGGTGACCGGGCGCCCGATGAGCTGTCCCTGCAGGTCCAGGCAGGCCACTTCGAAGGGGCTGAGCACGCGCAGGGTGGTCTTCTGCGGGCTGGATCCGCCGGTCAGGCCGTGGCGGTCGGGGGTGTCGGTGTCATCGCCGAGGACGGCCCGGACGCGGCGCAGCAGACCGTGGGTGTCGAAGGGGTCGAGGCCGGTGAGGGCCGGGGCCACGGCTCGCAGCAGGCGCAGGTGGGCGGAGTCGCCGTACGTCTCCCCCAGGCCCACGAGCCCGTCCCCGCAGCGGAGTTCGATGACGGCGCGCAGCGCCCAGGGCTGGTGCACGCCGGCGGAGTTGAGCAAGGGCGGGTCGGGGAAGGCGACGGGCGTGACGACCGCCTCCCGGACGGTTTCCCGCACCCGCATCAGATCTCCAGTCCGGCGAGGGCGGCGCGGCCGCGGGCGATGATGTCGGCGAGGCGCTGTTCGTGCTGGGGGGTGACGTCCACGAGCGGCGGCCGTACGGGGCCCATGTCCAGGCCCGCCAGCCGGGCGCCGGCCTTGACCAGGGAGACGGCGTAGCCGGGTGCTTCGTCGCGCAGGGCGACGAAGGGCAGGTAGAACGCGGCGAGCAGGGTCCGGACGGCTTCCTTGTCCCCGGCGCGTACCGCGCGGTGGAAGGCGGTGGCGATGTCGGCGGCGAAGCAGAGCACGGCGGAGGAGTAGCACTCGACGCCGATGGCCTCGTAGGCCTGGACGGAGAGTTCGGCGGTGGGCAGGCCGTTCAGGAAGCCGAACTCCTCGGCGCGCGGGTGGCCGCTGGTGCGGACGGCGGTGACCAGGCGGAGCATCGCGTCGACGTCGCCGAGGCCGTCCTTGACTCCGGTGACGGTGGGGATGTCGAGGAGGGCGACGGCCGCGGCGGCGTCGAGGACGGCGTTGGCCCGCTGGTAGACGGTGACGGACAGCGCGGTGGCCTCGGCGACGTAGCGGATGTGTTCCACGAGCCCGGCGGGGGTGGAGGAGACGAGGTAGGGCGGGAGCAGCAGCAGTCCGTCGGCGCCGCACTCGGCGGCGAGGGTCGCGAACTCGCGGGCCAGGCGCGGTCCGCCGCCGCAGCCGGCGACGACCGGGAGGCGGCCGTCGGCGACCCGGACGGCGGTGGCGACCACGTCGCGGTACTCGTCCTGGGAGAGGGCGGTGAACTCGCCGGTGCCGCAGGCGACGAAGAGCCCGGCGGGTCCGGCGTCGATCTGCTGCTCCAGGTGTGCGGCGAAGACGGCCAGGTCCACCTTGTCGTCGGCGGTGAACGGGGTCAGTGGAAAGGACAGCAGCCCGTGCAGGCGCATGGAATCCCCTTGCTTGGAACGATGGGTGATGGCTTGTCAGCCCTTGACGGCGCCCGAGGTGAGTCCGCGAACGAACTGGCGCTGCATGACGATGAACGCGATCACGCTGGGCAGCAGGGCGAGGAGCGCGGACGCGAGCAGCACGCCGACGCCGACCTCCTCGTCGGCGCGCAGGGTCCGCAGGGCGAGCGGGAGGGTGAACTGGCGGGCGTCGGTGGCGACCAGGAGCGGGAGCATGTACTGGTCCCAGATCATGGTGAAGCCGAAGATGCCGATGACGCCGAGGGCGGGTCTGCACAGGGGCAGGATCACCGACCAGAAGACGCGGAGGTCTCCGGCCCCGTCGAGGCGGGCCGCCTCCTCCAGTTCGACGGGGATCTCCTTCATGAACTCGGCGGTGACCAGGATGGAGAACGCCCAGGCGCCGACCGGGACGATCATTCCCCAGAGGCTGCCGGTGAGGGAGAGGTCGGACAGCACCAGGGAGAGCGGGATCGCGAGGATCTCCTCGGGCAGCATCATCGTGCTGAGGATCAGCAGGAGCACGAGCCGCAGGCCCGGGAACCGCTTGCGGGCCAGGGCGTAGGCGGCGGAGACGCTCACGGCGATCTGGAGCAGCAGTCCGCCGCCGACGACGAGGAAGGAGTTGAGCAGGTAGAGCAGCACGTCGCGGTCGAAGGCTGCCTCGAAGTTCGCGAGCGTGGGGCGGGTCGGCAGCAGGGTCAGCGAGGTGGGGTCGGTCGTCCGGTTGAAGGCGCTGGCGAGCAGGGCGAGCAGCGGTCCCGCGAAGACGAGTACCAGCAGGGCGTACAGCAGGAGTTTCGCGGTGACGGCGACGGCGCCGCGGCGGTCCTCCAGACCGAGCGCGGTGTCGAGGCGGCTCATCGCGCCTGCCGTCCGGGCACGGTGTCCAGGCGGTTCATCGGGCCTCCTTTCCGGTGCGGGGACGGCCCAGGCGCACGGCCAGGGTCAGGGCGACGGAGGCGCAGAGCAGGACCATGGATCCGGCTGCGGCCACGCCGAGTTCGCCGCGTTCCAGGCCGAGTTTGTAGACGAGGGTCATCAGCACCTCGGTGGACCCGTCGGGCCCGCCGTTGGTGAGCAGGAAGATCTCGGTGAAGACGCGCAGGCCGCGGATCGCGGCGAGGGTGAGGAGGATCGTGAAGGCCGGGCGCAGGGCGGGCAGCGTCACGTGCCACACCCGTCGGCGCACCCCGGCGCCGTCGGCCGCCGCGGCCTCGTAGAGGGTGCGGTCGACGCCCGCGAGTGCCGCGATGAAGATCATCATGTCGTACGGTGCTCCGCGCCAGACGCCGACCGCCATGACCGACCACAGGGCGCTGTCGGGGCCGTTCAGGAACTGCGAGGGCGCCGCCCCGAACCAGCCGAGCAGGGTGTTGACGATTCCATCGGCGGCAGGGTGGTAGAGGATCCGCCACACCTCGGCGACCACGGCCATCGCGGTCACGGTCGGCAGGAAGACGGCGGTCCGCACGATCCACAGCCGCCGGGCGGTGCCTTCGAGCAGCAGCGCCAGCGCGAGGCCGAGGACCACCGAGCCGCCGGTCTGGCCGACGGCCAGGACGAGGGTGTGTCCGATCGCGTCGAGGAAGGCCTCGTCGGTGACGACCTGCCGGTAGTTGGCCCCGCCGACCCACCGGTCGCCCAGGTAGGGCCGCACCTCGTGGAAGCTCATCCGGGCCGCCCGCCACATCGGCAGGAACTTGAAGAGCGCGAAGAGGAGCAGCGCCGGGGCGAGGAACAGCCAGGGCGTGAGCACCGCCACGCCGCCGCCCGGCCGCCTCGGCGAGCGCATCAGGAGCCCGCTCCCTGCTTCTTCAGCTCGGCGGAGAAGGACTCGGCCAGCTTGGCGAGCATGGCCCCGGGGTCGGAACCGCAGTCGGCGACCATGCCGTTGAGCGCCTCGGCGGAGGCCTGGCGGAAGGGGGTCCACTCCTTGACCACGGGCGAGTACCGGCCGGCGTCGCGATAGACCTTGTCGAAGACCAGCCAGCGCTTGTCGGTGCGTACGGAGGCCAGGTCCACCGTCTCGTTGACGGGCAGCCGTACGACGTTGCCCGCGGTGTCGCCCGCCATGCCGGCCTTCTGGCCCTCGGCGCCGATCAGGTACTCGGCGTACGCGAGCTGGCCCTTGGGGTTCTTCGAACCGGCCATCAGGTACGCGTTCTCGCCCTCGGCCAGCACGGAGCTCTTGCCGCCCGGCCCGGCCGGGAGTGCCAGGACCTCGTACGTGTCGGCGCCGAGCGCTTTGTCGAAGCGGGCCATGTTGTAGGGGCCGGTGAGGTAGATCCCGCCCTTGCCCGCCTCGAAGAGCGGGTGGGTCTGGGTGGTCTCGGCGGTCACCGCACCCGGCACGACGTTCTTGTCCTCGCAGAACTGGCCCTTGAGTCGGCGGGCCGCCGCGAGGGCCGCGGGGCTGTCGATCGCGGGCTTCAGGTGTTCGCCGTCGCCGCCGGTGAAGTAGTCGCCGCCGGCGGACCACAGGAAGCTGGAGAAGTACCAGTCCAGGTATCCGCGTTTGGTGGTGCCGGGGATGACGTAGCCGTAGGTGTCGGCCTTGCCGTTGCCGTCGGGGTCCTTCGTGGTGAAGGCGGTGGCGAGGGCGTCGAGTTGGTCCCAGTCGGCGGGTGGCGCGATGCCCAACTTCTCGCGCCAGTCCTTGCGGACGAAGAGGGCGAAGGTCTGGGCGGAGAAGGGGACTCCGTAGTACTTGCCGTCGGCCGCCTTCGCCGCCTCCCAGGAGGCGGGTATGAGCTGGTCCCCGCCCCTGACTGCGCCCTTGTCCACCTCCCGTACGAGGCCCTGCTTGACCAGGGTGCCGAGCTGGGCGGTGTCGTTGACGATCAGGTCCGGCAGTTTCCTCTGCGCCGCCGCCTGCTGCAGCTTCGTCTCGAAGTCGTCGAACAGGGCGCTCACTTCGGCCTCGATGCCGGTCGCCCGGGTGAAGGCGGCGGCGAGGTCCTGGTGGGTCTTCTCGGTGGGCGATCCCGGGGGCTTGCGGACCCAGATCTTCAGGGGCGCCTTGTCGTCGCCGGCGGCGGGCCCGGCAGCGTCGCCGCAGGCGGTGAGGGTGGTCAGGGCGAGGAGGGCGGCGAGTGAGGCCGCGAGGGCGGTGGAGGCGCTGGGGAACACACTTCTGCGATTCATTGGATTGCGATTCATCGGATATCGAATCCCCGTCTACATATCTGGACAGGATCTGAGAATGTGGCAGCTCTGCAAGTGGAAGTTAGCGTCCGCTACCATGCCGGTCAACACTCATGCGGAAATGATCTGGAGGGTGGACATGCCCGCTGCCCCGTCGGACGTCTCGACCGTGAAGTCCGCCGAGCGGACCGTGCGCATCCTGGAGGCGCTCGCGTCCTCCGCCGACCGGCTCACGGTCTCCGAACTGCAAGAGCGGCTGGGCTATCCGCGCAGCAGCCTGCACGCGCTGATCCGAACGCTGCGCGAACTCAAGTGGGTCGAGGCCGACGAGAGCGGTTCCGCCTTCGGCGTGGGGCCGCACGCCCTGCTGTCCGGCACCGCGTATCTGGACCGCGATCCGGCGCTGCCGTACGCGCACGAGGTGATCGAGGACTTGCGCGCCGAAACGGGGTACACCGTCCACTTCGCCCGCCGCGACGACGCGTACGTCCTCTACCTCGCGAGCCGCGAGGCCCGCGACAGCGTCCGGGCCATCTCCCGGGTCGGCCGCAGGCTGCCGGCCCATGTCACCGCGCTGGGGCAGGCGTTGCTCGCCGAGCTCACCACGGAGGAGGTGGACGCCGTACTGCCGAAGCGACTTGAGGCCCTGACCCCGGGAACCGTCACCGACCGCCCGGCCCTCCACGAGGAACTGGCCCGCGCGCGCGACCGGGGCTGGGCCCTGGAGCGGGAGCAGGGCACGCCGGGCGTCGCCTGCCTGTCCGCCCCGGTCCACTACCGGATCCCGGCCACCGACGCCATCAGCTGCTCCATGCCGGTGGGCGCGGCCACCGACAAGGAGGTCGAGCGGGTGGCGAAGGCGGTGGTGGCGCACGCCACCACCCTCGCCACCACGCTCCGCAGGCACGGCATCCGGTAGCGGCCGCGCTACGGGGTCACGGGGATGTTGGTCAGGCCGCTCACCGCCCCCGTGACCGTGTTCGACGCGTGGACCACGTTCGGCCGGCCCGCGCACTGGGAAGCGGAGGTGACCTTGACGGCGTACGCGCCGACGCCGCCGAGGTCGGAGGTGTTGTTCCGCCACACCGTGCCGCAGCCGTTGGGGAAGGAGGGCGTGGTGCCCGGGTTGTGCGTCTCGTAGCCGTTGGCGAAGGTGCCGGGCGGGGCGAAGGTGCCCTTGTTGCCCTCGATCAGGTAGTCCACGCCCTTGACGTCGACCCAGGAGTCGGCGGAGTTCTGCCCGGTGATCCCGCGACCGTCGAAGGTGTTGCCGCGGATCGTCCCGCCGAAGGTTCCCTCCTTGATGTCGACGGCCTCGGCGGCGACGTACGGTCCGATCCGGTTCTTCTCCACCAGCACCCGGTCGGAGCGGTCCACACCGCCCGAGTTGCCGTGGCAACCCCAGTTGGAGCCGGCGGAGCCGAGGTACACGCCCTCGCCGTAGCCGGGCTGGACCAGGCCGGTGTACTCGATCACGGAGTTGCGGATCACGCCGTCGGCGGAGGAGCGCCGGAAGTGGACGCCCTCCTCCTCGACGTGGTGGACGTACAGCCCGTCGATCGTGACGTGCTGGGCGTTGTCCAGCACCACGCCCTTCTTGGAGTCCTTGACGGTGAAGCCCGTCAGGTTCCAGTACGGGGCCCCGTGCAGCCAGAGCCCGTACCCCGGGTCCCAGCCCGCGGTGGGCACCGGACAGGACGGAGCCTCCCCGGACGGGCCGTCGTTGACGAGCACGGCACCGCGGGGGCCGGTCAGCGTGATCGGCTCGGCCGCGGTCCCGGCCCGCTGCGTCACGAAGGAGCCCCGGTACTCCCCCGCCGCCAGGCGGATGGTCTGGCCGGGCGCGGCCGCGGCGAGCGCGCTCTTCAGCTGGGCGCTGGTCGCCACGTCGACCACGGGACCCGGGGGCAGGGTCGGGGTGGGTGTCGGGGTCGGGGTTGGCGTGGGGGTCGGCGTCGGCGTCGGGACGCCGTCGCACGGCACCCCGTTCACCTTGCAGTTGAGCGGCAGGCCGAGTCCGCTCGCGTTGAAGCCGAAGCTCGCGGTGCCGCCGGGGGCGATGTCACGGTTGTACGCGACGTTGGCGAAGGTGTAGTGCTGCCCGCTCCGGGTCTTGGTGGCCGACCAGTGGCTGGAGACGCTCGTCCCGGCCGGCAGGTCGAACTCCACCCGCCAACCGGGGACCGAGGCCGTGCAGTTGTTCCTGATGAACACGTCCATCCCGTAGCCGCTGCTCCAGGCCGAGGTCTGGACGGTCCGCGCCGACAGGCAGCTCACAGGGGTGCTGGTCGGTGTCGCAGTCGGGGTCGGGGTCGGTGTCGCAGTGGGGGTCGGGGTCGGGCTCGGTGACGAGGTGGGCGTCGGACTGGGTGAGGGGTCTGCGCCGGTGGCCGACGTGAGGAAGAGCGAAGCGCCCGTGTCCGTACGGGTGGCGTCGACACCGTGGCCGCCCGAGTAGTCCAGCTGCTCGCGCCCGGCCCAGTCGCCGATCGGCGTACCTCCCGCGTCGAGGTGCTGCCAGCCGCCGCCACCACTGCCGCTGCCGCTGCCGTTCCAGCCGAACTGGTAGACGCGCTGGTGGTCGGCGTAGTACGGGGTGTAGGCCGCGCCCGCGGTGGCCTGCTTCGTCATGGTGTTGTTGAAGAAGACGTTGCGCGGTCCGCTGGATCCCGACCACTTCACCGCCTTCTTTCCCGCGCCCCACCAGACGGGGAACCAGGTGGAGGCGTCGGGGGCGCCGCCGCCCTCCTCCCCGCAGTTGGAACGGCAGTTGGCGGAGCGGTGCTCGTAGGGCACGGTCACCTTGTTGAGCTCGAAGAGGTTGTTGCGCTCCCAGCCGCCGTGCAGGTTGAGGTCGGAGTCGAAGTCGTTGCCGATGACGACGTTGCCGGAGGCCGACCACTGGAAGGCGAAGTGGCGCAGCTCGCGGGAGGTGTTGCCGGCGTAGAGCGAGTCCCAGACGCGGGAGCCGCGGAAGTAGCCGTTGCCGCCCTTGCCCTTGTTCCAGGATCCGTGGAGCCGGCTGTCGACGATCTGGAGGTGGTAGGCCTCCTCGGTGACGATCGGATGGGAGCCGGTCATCTCCGTCCTGATGCCGCGGACCCAGGAGTTGGCGGCCCACTTGAAGACGATGCCGTGCATCTCCTGGGCGGGGTCCATGTTGCCGTAGTTGCGCACGGCGTCGGCCGGATCGAGGCCCGGTATCTCCTGCGTCAGCGCGAAGTCCTCGAAGCCGACGCCGAGCACCGGATCCACGAGGGGTGCGGCCTTGGAGTCGTAGACGGCGCCCTCGATCGGCGCGGACCCGTCGGAGGTGGAGGTGACCGGTACGTCGTACTCCAGAGGCTTGTCCAGCGTCAGCGTGCGGTTCGTGGGGTCCACGGCGGTGACGGTGAAGATCTGCTGGCGCATGTGGATGTTCTGCAGGGGGCCGTCGCCCGGCTGGATGTTCTGCTGGGCGTAGAATTTCAGCGAGTTGGCGGCGCGGATGTTGACCAGCCCGCCGACGGCGAGTGCGTCGAGCGAGCCGCTGGAGGCGAGGGGGACGACGGTGTCCCCCGCGCGCGCCGCGAATCCGGTGTCCCCGGTCTTGCCGCGCAGCTTCAGCCCGGCCTTCCAGTGCACGTTGACCGTGCCCTCGAAGAGGTCCTTGCGGTTGGCGGGGGCCGCCGCGTACTCGGAGGCGTAGCTCGCGTGCACCCCGCGCGACTGCACGCGGAACAGGCCTCGCCCGGGCCAGATCCAGCCTCCTTTGGCGGACCCGGAGGTCATGCCGTCCTCGTCCCAGTCCGAACCGTCGGGAGTGAGGGCGTCGTACCGGGTGACGGCGTCGGGGCGGAAGACGATCCGGGTGCCACCCGCGGCGCTGCCCGCTCCCCGCAGGGTCAGGTAGTCGGCGTCGACGGAGAGCTGGCGGGACACCTCGAGGATGCCCGCCGGGAGGGTGATCAGGGAGAGCTGGGTGTAGCTCGCGCCGGGTGAGCAGTCGGTGCGGATGCGGTCGATGGCGGCCTGGAGTCCGGCCGAGTCGTCCACCCCGTCACCGGGCTTCACTCCGTACTGGGCGGCGAGTTCGGCCGGGGTGATCCGGCAGGCCTCGTCCGGGGTGGTCTGGGCCGCGCCCGGCAGATCGGCGCCGCCCCTGTATCCGACCTTGGACCAGTCATAGAGGCCGGTGAGCGGGGTGCGGCGGTTGGTCTTGGACAGGTCGAGCCCGGCGAGTAACACGGGCGCGGCAATGGGCTGTTGATCGCCGGACCGGGTGTCTGCGACGCCGATCGCGACGCCCGAGGCACACAGCACGGCCGTGGCGCCGCCGAGCGCCGCAACGGCTCTCCATCGTACGGACAACGTTCCTCCTGGCATTCGTGGGGGGCGGGAGGGGTGTAGCCGTGGTACATCGTGCTGATAGGCATCCAGCTGGTCAATGGGTGTCTCTGAATCAATCAAGCGTCCACATATCTGGACTACATGCACAGACCCTTGTGCAGCCGGGCCGGACGCTGCTATTCCATTCCATGTCGTTAGGAAAGTTTCCTTACGAACAGTCGATCGTCAACAGGACGGAGACACCTTGAAACCCCCACGCATTCGGCTTCGCTCCCTCGGTGCGGCCGGAACTCTCGTCACCGCACTGCTCGTCGGCCTCACCGCCGCGCCCGGTACGGCCTCGGCGGCCCCCGTCGTCCAGGAGGCGGAGAACGCCGTCGTCTCGCAAGGTGCCGCCGAGTCCAACCACGCCGGCTACACGGGCAGCGGCTTCGTCAACTACGACAACACCACCGGCAGTTACGTCGAATGGACGGTCAATGCCGCGCAGGCCGGCGATGCCGCGGTCAGCCTGCGCTACGCCAACGGCACCACGACCAACCGACCCATGACCATCACGGTCAACGGAACCTCCGTCGCCCCGAACAAGGCGTTCAACGGCACCGGAGCCTGGACCACTTGGGCCACGACCGGGCTGACCACCACCCTCAAGGCCGGTACCAACACCATCCGGGCCACCGCCACCACCGCCAACGGCGGCCCCAACGTCGATCACCTCACCATCGACACCGGATCCACGCCGCCCGTGCCGGGCACCACCCCGGTCGCCATCAACGGCCAGCTCACGGTCTGCGGCACCAAGCTCTGCAACAAGTACGGAAAGCCCGTCCAGTTGCGCGGCATGAGCACCCACGGCACCCAGTGGTACGCGCAGTGCCTCACCGGCGGGTCGCTCGACGCCCTCGCCAAGGACTGGAACGCCGACGTCCTGCGCGTCTCGACGTACGTCCAGGAGGACGGCTACGAGACCGACCCGCAGAAGTTCACCGACCTTGCCCACTCGCTGATCGAGCAGGCGACGGCCCGCGGCATGTACGTGATCGTCGACTGGCACATGCTCGATCCGGGCGACCCCAACTACAACCTGGCCAAGGCCAAGACGTTCTTCACCGCGATCGCCAACCGCCACAAGGGCAAGAACAACATCTTCTACGAGATCGCCAACGAGCCCAGCGAGGTGAGCTGGTCCAAGATCAAGAGCTACGCGGAGCAGATCATCCCGGTCATCCGGAACATAGACTCCGACGCCCCGGTCATCGTCGGCACCCGCGCCTGGTCCTCCTTCGGCGTCTCCGAGGGCAGCGATGAGAACGAGGTCGTCGACAACCAGGTGAACGCGTCCAACATCATGTACACGTTCCACTTCTACGCCTACTCGCACCGCGAGGAGTACCTGGACACCCTCTCCCGCGCCGCCGACCGGATCCCGGTGTTCGTCACCGAGTTCGGCACGCAGAACTACGCGGGTGAGGGCAGCAACGACTTCACCATGTCGCAGAAGTACCTCGACCTGATGGCAGCCAAGAAGATCAGCTGGACCAACTGGAACTTCTCCGACGACAACCGCACCGGAGCGGTCTTCAAGACGGGCACCTGCGACGGCAACGGCCCGTGGACCGGCACCACTTCGCTCAAGCCGGCCGGCGTCTGGATCCGCGACCGCATCCGCACCGCCGACAACTTCCCCACCGCCTGACCCACCCCGGGGCCCCGGCTCGGCCCCGGCCCCCGCACGGGCACACACCACCGGCACGGGGGCCGGGGCACCGCAGCAAGCGTCTCCACGGGGGGCTGCCCCAGACCTCCTCTAGCAGCGGAACCACGTCATCACCTGCCCATGATGACGGTCCTGTCCTATGATCATCTCCGTGACTTCCGCCCTGGTCCTCATCGACCTGATGCCCCGCGTCATCGGCCTTCCGGTCGCTCCGCACTCCGGTGAAGCGGTACTCGAACGCTGCCGCCGGCTGGCCGAGGTGTTCCGGGCGAGCGGGCGTCCGGTGGTGCTGGTCCGGGTGGAGCGGCCCGGCGTGGCCGAGCAGCCGCCCGGCAGCGGCTTCGCCGACGGCCTGGCACAGCCGGGCGATGTCGTGATCGTCAAGCGCACCGTCGGGGCGTTCCACGGCACCGACCTGGACGAACGGTTGCGCGGTCTCGGCGTGGACACGCTGGTGCTCGCCGGGCTGGTCACCACGATGGGGGTCGAGTCCACCGCGCGGGCCGCGAGCGATCACGGCTACGAGCTGGAGTTCGTCGCCGACGCGATGTCCGGGTTCGCCGCCGACGAGCACGACTTCACCGTGGAGAAGATCTTTCCCCGGTTCGGTGACGTGCACGACACGGCGGACTACACCTGAGCCCGGCGCCGGCACCGCGCGTACCGGCCGAATGTGACGGGACCACCCTGAGCCCTGTACGAAGTCTCCTGTGAACGAACAGATCCAGCCCGCGACCGTTCGCGTCTTCATCGCCCTCGCCCCGCCCGACGACGCGAAGGGCGAACTGGCGCGAGCGCTCCGCCCCGCCTACGACGCGTACCCGCACATGCGGTGGAACCGCATCGAGGACTGGCACATCACCCTGGCGTTCCTCGGTGAGCTCCCGGTCACGGCCGTTCCCCTGCTGCGGCCGCCGCTCGCGGACCTCGCGGCGGCGCGCAGGCCCGTACGACTGGCCCTGCGCGGTGGCGGGCACTTCGGCGAGCGGGTGCTGTGGAGCGGGATCGACGGGGACCTCGAAGGCCTGCACCTGCTCGCCACGGACGTGCGGGCCGTGGTCAAGGAGTGCGGCATCCCCTTCGAGGACCGGCCGCTGCGCCCCCACCTCACACTGGCCCGCGCCCGCCGAAACGATCCCGCCTCCGCCGTGGAGGCCGCCGCCGGGCTCACCGCGTTCACCGGTCGCGAGTGGCGGACAGAACGGCTGCACCTGGTCGGCAGCAACATCGGCCGAGGCCCCGGACCGATCCACTACCGGGACATCGAGGCGTGGGACCTCGACGGCGGGAACCGACAGCACCCCGGCCCTCTCCCGCATGCGCAGGAGAGCTGAGTCCGGCGCCGGCTCTGGCGGCCGATCGCCCTCAAGGGGCGAAGGCCCCCACACCGCCTGCCATCGGGCCCTTGGGCGGATACCGTTCTCCGCCTTCTCAGAGGTGCTCCAGATGACTAGTAGGAAAGTTTCCTGTTTGCTAGCATCCCGCTTCGGCGGCTTGGCGCGGTGCCCGAACTCCTGGGCATGACGCGCTCAGCGAGAGCTCTGACCCGGCCGCTGTGACACCGTCCTCCGCTGCCCTCAGGCGGGTCGGGGGCGCGGGGTCACGTGCCCGTGCCAGCTCTCGCCACCCACAAGGCCAGGGAGTCAGGAATGCGCCTGAGCGCCCCAAGTACGCCCCACGTCACCGCATCACGCCGCACGGTGGGCGTGGTCCTCACCGCCGTACTCCTCCTCGTCGGCGGGCTGTTGCTCGCCTACCCCGAACGGGCCGGCGCCGCCGCCGACCCCCTGATCTCGCGCGGCAAGACCGCCACCGCGTCCTCCAGCGAGACGTCGGCCCTCGGCCCCCAGAAGGCCTTCGACGGTGATCCGGCCAGCCGTTGGGCGAGCGCGGAGGGCAAGGACCCGCAGTGGATACGCGTCGACCTCGGCGCCTCCGCCGACGTGACCCGTGTGCGGCTCAACTGGGAGGCCGCGTACGCCAAGACCTACCGCGTCGAGATATCCGCCGACGGCACCACCTGGACCCGCCTCGCCAACGAGACCGCCGGGAACGGCGGCACCGACGACTGGACCGCCCTGTCCGGCAAGGGCCGCTACCTGCGCGTGTACGGGACCGCCCGGGGCACCTCCTACGGCTACTCGCTGTACGAGGTCGAGGTGTACGGCACATTCGGCGGCGGGGAGCCCCCGCAGACCGGCGCCTTCACCGTGGTGGCCGCCGGCGACATCGCCGCCCAGTGCACCGCGTCCGACAGCTCCTGCGCGCACCCCAAGACCGCCGCGCAGGCCCAGAAGATCAACCCGAAGTTCTACCTGACGATGGGCGACAACCAGTACGACGACGCCCGGATCTCCGACTTCCGCAACTACTACGACAAGACGTGGGGCGCCTTCAAGGACAAGACGCGCCCGGTGCCGGGCAACCACGAGACCTATGACCCCGCGGGACCCCTCGCCGGCTACAAGGCGTACTTCGGGGCCATCGCCTACCCCCAGGGCAAGAGCTACTACAGCTTCGACGAGGGCAACTGGCACTTCATCGCCCTGGACTCCAACTCCTTCGACCAGAAGGCGCAGATCGACTGGCTCAAGGCCGACCTCGCCGCGAACGCCAAGTCCTGCGTCGCCGCCTACTTTCACCACCCGCTGTACTCCTCGGGCGGCCACGGGAACGACCCGGTCAGCAAGCCTGTCTGGAACATCCTGTACGGCGCCAAGGCCGACCTCGTGCTGAACGGGCACGACCACCACTACGAGCGGTTCGCCCCCCAGGACCCCAACGGCAAGGCCGTCGCCGACGGGATCACCGAGATCGTCGGCGGCATGGGCGGCGCCGAGCCCTACGACATCGAGAACGTCCAGCCCAACAGCCAGAAGCGGATCAGCGGTCAATACGGGGTCCTGAAGATGGACTTCACCGACTCCGGTTACAGCTGGACCTACGTCGGCGCCGACGGCAGCGTCAAGGACACCAGCCCGAAGTACACCTGCCACTGATGTACCTGGCGACCACAGGCCGCCGGGACACGCCGGTCCCACCCCGTTCCGACGGGGAGGGCCGGCGCGTTCCCGGCACCGTCCTGGCACTCGGCACGGTCAGTCTCGTCACCGACATCTCCTCCGAGATGGTCACGGCGGTGCTGCCGCTCTACCTCGTCCTCGGACTCGGTCTCTCACCCCTCCAGTTCGGATTCCTGGACGGCCTGCTCGGCGGCGGCGCCTCGATCGTCCGGCTCCTCGGCGGGCACTTCGCCGACCGCGGCCACCGCTACAAGCGGGTCGCCGGGATCGGCTACGCCCTGTCGGCGTGTTCCCGGCTCGGCCTGCTGCTCGCGGGCGGCAGCGCCGCCGGGATCACGGCGGCCCTGGCCGCCGACCGGGTCGGCAAGGGCATCCGCACGGCCCCCCGCGACGCCCTGATCACCTTGAGCTGCCACCCCGACGCACTGGGCCGGTCCTTCGGCGTGCACCGGGCCATGGACACCGCCGGGGCCCTGCTCGGCCCGCTCGCCGCCTTCGCCCTGCTCTGGGCGACCGCCGGCGCGTACGACGCGGTGTTCTTCGTCAGCTTCTGCGTCGGGCTGCTCGGCGTACTGCTCCTGGTCCTCTACGTTCCCGGGCGCCACCCGGTACCGCCCCCGGCACCGGTACCGCGCACCCGCAAGCCGTTCGCGACGTTCGCGGCACTGCGCGATCCCGCCTTCCGGCGGATCCTCGCGGCCGCCGCCCTGCTCGGTGCCGCCACCATCGGCGACGCCTTCCTCTACCTCCTGCTCCAACGCCGCCTGGGGCTCTCCGCGAGCTGGTTCCCGCTGCTGCCGCTCGGCGCGGCGGCGGGCTACCTTCTGCTCGCCGTCCCCGTGGGCCGGCTCGCGGACCGGATCGGGCGGCGGCGGCCGTTCCTGTACGGACACCTCGCGCTGCTCGGGGCCTACGCCGTCCTGCTCGCCCCGACCGGCGGCCCGGCCCTCCTCCTCCTCGTGCCCGTCCTCGCGCTGCTCGGCGTCTTCTACGCCTGCACCGACGGGGTGCTGATGGCCCTCGCCGGACCGGTGCTGCCGGCCGAGGGCAGGGCGGGCGGGCTCGCCCTGCTCCAGACCGGCCAGGCGGTGGCCCGGATGCTCGCCGCGGCGGGCTTCGGCGCCGCGTGGACGGTGTGGGGGCCGACGCACGCCCTGTGGGCGGCCATCGCCGTCCTGCTCGCCGCGCTGGCGGGCGGCCGGGCCCTGCTCCCCCGCGACGCGTCCGGCGCACCGGCCTCCGGGCGAACGCCGGACACCCACACCCCCGAGAGGCGGACCGGATGACCACGAGGCTTCCCAGACCCACGCTCCCGCTCGGCCGCCGGGCCCGTACCGCCGTCGTGGCGGCCGCACTGCTCCTGCTGACGGGCGGATCCGTCGGGTACGCGCTGCACGCGGGTGCCCGGCAGGACGGCCGGCCGGGCTCCGCGTCCGCGGACGCCTCTTTCACCCTCGACGGACCCGCCCTGTACTTCCGGGACTCCGCCACGGGACGCGTCGCGCACCGGCCGGTCCCGCCGGACTCCGCGGGAGCCCCGACCCCCGGCGGCCCCGCCTGCGACCGGTTCCACACCGCCGGGGAGAGCGCCCTGTGCCTGCGCGCCGAGCCCGGGGTGCTGCCGAAGACGTACGCGATCGTCCTCGACCGGCGGCTGCGCGAGGTGCGCCGGATCACCGTGCCGGGCGTTCCGACCCGGGCCCGGGTGTCCGCTTCCGGGCAGATGCTGGCCTGGACGGTGTTCGCCACCGGCGACTCCTACGCCACCACCGCCTTCTCCACCAGGACCGCCGTCCTCGACCTGCGCAGCGGCTACCTCGTCAAGTCCCTGGAGGAGATCCCCCTCACCATCGACGGCGAGCGCTACCACGCCCCCGACGTCAACTACTGGGGGGTGAGCTTCGCCCGCGACGACGACCGCTTCTACGCGACCGTGTCCACCAGGGGGCGCACGTACCTCGTCGAGGGGAACATGGGGAACTGGTCGGCGAAGACGCTGCGGCAGAACGTCGAATGCCCGTCCCTGTCGCCCGACGACACCCGGATCGCCTTCAAGAAGAAGGTGTCCGACGATCCGTCCGCGCCCTGGCGGCTGTACGTCCTCGACCTGCGGACCATGACCGAGACCGCGCTCGCGGAGACACGGAGCGTGGACGACCAGGCGGCCTGGCTGGACGACGGCACGGTCGCCTACGCGCTGCCGGGCGCGGACGGACGGCCCAGCGACATCTGGACCGTCCCCACGGACGGCACCGGTTCACCCCGGATGGCCGTCGCGGGCGGTTCCTCGCCCGCGGCCCGCTGAACCGGGGTGGCGGACGCGGACGCGGGAGGCGCGGACGGGGGGCGCGGACGGGGGGCGCGGACGGGGGGCGGCCCGACCGCGCCCGTGCCTACTGGTCCGCGGCCGTCCGCTGCGTGCGGAAGTTCTCCCGGTAGGCGTCGTGCACGTCGGCGTCGTCGTACTTCAGGAGCGCCTCGTCGTTGGTCGTCAGCCCCATGTTCGTATAGGGGTGACTACCCGTGAAGACGATCTTCTGGTTCTTCAGCCCCTTGTAAGTGCCCTCGATCAGGAGGTACTTGGAGTGGGTGGAGGTGCCGCCCTGCGCGTCGTCGTTCAGCTGGTGCAGCGAGATCCCGCCGAACTTGGTGGGCTTGGCCAGCTGGTCGGCGATCGCGGTCCCGGTGTTGTCGAGCTGGCGGTAGACGATGTCGACGTAGCAGCCGGCCTCGTCCAGCTCCCACAGCTTCTTCGCCACCTCGACGCGGGTGATCTGGTGCATGGCGATCCGGATCACCGTACGGCCGTCGGCCGTGCCGAAGCCGTCCGTGTTGCCGTAGCAGGCGGCGCTGCCCTCGACCGGATTGTCCACCGTGTTCAGGATGTTGAGGATCGGGTCCGAGGCGGACCGGGGGAAGAAGTAGGCCTTGGCCTTGCCCGCCTGGTACTCCGTCGACAGGTCGGAGACCTGCAGGGCCGGATCGGCCTGGGCGGCGGTCAGCCGGCCGAAGTAGCCGGAGTAGGCGTCGTACAGCTCCTTGTTGCCCGCCACGGTCAGGGCGTCGTTCCACGCCTTCTGGCGGTCCCACGCGGTCTGGTTCATCGACGTCTGCACGACGACGTTGTCCACCGGGACGGTTCCGGAGGCGCTGCCCGTGGTGCGGGAGAAGAGGTAGAACTTGTTGTGGTTGTTGCTGTAGGCGGTGTCGCCCGGGTTCGGATCCTTGGCCAGGCAGGCCTGCCGGTCACCACAGACGCGAACCCACGAGTTCCCGGAGGTCTGGGTCGTGACCGCGAGGCCTTCGGCGAGCTTCGTGTAGGACGGACCGCCCGCGTAGTGCTTGAGGCTCTCGCTGTCGAGCAGCACCTCGACGTTGACCCCGCGCAGGTGCGCCGCGTTCAGCCGTCCCACGAGCCAGTCGGACCCGAAGACGTACGAAGAGATCTCGATGTCGGAGCCGGGCACGGCGCCGTCGATCAGGTGCGAGAGGTGACCGAAGATCACGTCCTGCTTGGCCGGGTCGCTCGGGTCGTTGAAGAGCGCGCCCGTGGTCACGAGCGGTACGGCCTCGGCGGCCGCGGCACCGGGCGCGGCGGCGCACACGACCGAGCCGAGTATGAGGGCGGTGGCAGCCGTCATCATATTTTTGATCTTTGTCATGGCGGGCACACTACTGAACGTTTTCCCGCCACTGAAAACGGGCCGGCGCACCGTGGGCGGGTGCACCGGCCCGCCGGGCCGGGCGGTCGAGCCCGCGCCGGTCAGTCGGTGCCGAACTCCATCGCGGCGCGGTCCAGCAGCTCGTCGTCGCCGGAGACCTCGCCCCGGGAGGCGATGGCCTCGGCGCCGCCCTCGGGCATGGCGCCGATCAGGCCGGTGCCGGGCGCCTGGCCGATGCCGACCAGCTCGGGGTGGGCGGTGCCGACGATGCCGAGGCCGGCGTACTGCTCGAGCCTGGCGCGCGAGTCGGCGATGTCGAGGTTGCGCATGGTGAGCTGGCCGATCCGGTCCACCGGGCCGAAGGCCGAGTCCTCGGTGCGCTCCATCGACAGCTTGTCCGGGTGGTAGCTGAACGCGGGGCCCGTGGTGTTGAGGATCGAGTAGTCCTCGCCGCGCCGCAGCCGAAGGGTCACTTCACCGGTGACCGCCGAGCCGACCCAGCGCTGCAGGGACTCGCGGACCATCAGCGCCTGCGGGTCCAGCCAGCGGCCCTCGTACATCAGCCGGCCGAGGCGACGCCCCTCGTTGTGGTACTGGGCGAGGGTGTCCTCGTTGTGGATCGCGTTGACGAGGCGCTCGTACGCGGCGTGCAGCAGCGCCAGGCCGGGCGCCTCGTAGATGCCGCGGCTCTTGGCCTCGATGATCCGGTTCTCGATCTGGTCCGACATGCCCAGGCCGTGGCGGCCGCCGATCGCGTTCGCCTCCATCACCAGGTCGACGGCGGAGGCGAACTCCTTGCCGTTGATCGTCACCGGGCGGCCCTGCTCGAAGCCGATGGTCACGTCCTCGGTGGCGATCTCGACCGAGGGGTCCCAGAACCGCACGCCCATGATGGGTTCCACGGTCTCCACGCCGGTGTCGAGGTGCTCCAGCGTCTTGGCCTCGTGGGTGGCGCCCCAGATGTTGGCGTCGGTCGAGTACGCCTTCTCGGTGCTGTCGCGGTACGGCAGGTCGTGGGCGACCAGCCACTCCGACATCTCCTTGCGGCCGCCGAGCTCGGTGACGAAGTCGGCGTCGAGCCACGGCTTGTAGATGCGCAGGTGGGGGTTGGCGAGCAGCCCGTAGCGGTAGAACCGCTCGATGTCGTTGCCCTTGAAGGTCGATCCGTCGCCCCAGATCTGGACGCCGTCCTCGAGCATCGCGCGCACCAGCAGCGTGCCGGTGACGGCGCGGCCGAGCGGCGTGGTGTTGAAGTAGGCGCGGCCGCCGGAGCGGATGTGGAACGCGCCGCAGGCGAGCGCGGCCAGGCCCTCCTCGACGAGCGCCGCCCGGCAGTCGACCAGGCGCGCGATCTCGGCGCCGTAGGCCTTCGCACGGCCGGGCACCGAGGCGATGTCGGGCTCGTCGTACTGGCCGATGTCGGCGGTGTAGGTGCAGGGGACGGCACCCTTGTCGCGCATCCACGCGACCGCGACGGAGGTGTCGAGGCCGCCGGAGAAGGCGATGCCGACGTGCTCGCCGACGGGCAGAGAGGTGAGAACCTTAGACATGGGAAGAGTATGCACCTGGACACATGTTTATGCAAAACCGCATGGCCGGAAGCCCGTGTCCGGCCACGAGCGGGTATCCGTCCCCAGCCGGCATCCGGCCCCGGGTACCGAAGATGCCCGTGTGACCATGGCTTTTTGCCACACCCGCACCTCATGGGGGGACCATGCGCACCCGTACCACCGCCGCCCCGACCGCTCTTGCCGCCGTGCTCGCGGGGGTGCTCCTCCTGGCCGGCTGTTCCGGCTCCGGCGGGAGCCCGGACGACAAGGCAGGCAGCGCCGCCGCTTCCGCCTCGACGGGCCCCGCGGCGCCCCCGTCCGGCGGCGGATCGGGGTACGAGGGCCCGCGGCCGCAGGACCAGAACCTGCTGGCCTGGACCGGCGACCCCAACGACGCGGGGCACGTCACCGCCCAGACGGCCGCCGGGGTCGGCGGACGTGTGACCCTGGTACGGATCGTCCTGCGCGACCGGATCACCTGGTCCGACATCTGGCTGGGACTGGCCGGGATCGACGCGAACGCCCAGCTCGACCACTGCTACCTCGGCGTCTACGACGCGAGCGGCACCCTGCTCGCCGCCACCGCCGACGTCTCCCCGCAGCTGATGACCGAGCCGGTGGCCAAGCCGCTGCCCCTCGCCAAGCCGTTCACCGCCGCCCCCGGCACCTACTTCGTCGCCCTCCTCCTCAACGGCAGCTGGGCCACCAACGCCCTCACCCTCAAGGCCACGGGCGCCGGCATCTCCGTGAACGCGGGCCTGGCTCCGCCGAGCCTGCGCTACAGCACGATCCTGACCGGCCAGAAGTCCCTGCCGGCCACCCTGAACCTCGCCGAGCAGTCCACGAGCACGATCAACACCGGCTGGGGCAGCCAGTGGTACGGAATCTCCTGACCGGCCCGCGGCGCGGCGGCGGCCGGGCGCCCGGCGGCGTACGGCCCGCCGCCTGACGTCGTCAGGCCGTGCCGCATGCGGAGGCCGTGCGGGAGGAGGCGGCCCCGGGTGAGAGCGCGAAGTCGAGTACGAGGCCTGCGGCGCCCGCGTGGGCGCCGGTCAGGCGGGCTCCTTCGGGCAGATCGGGGATCTCGACGGTCCGCGGCTCCAGCTTGCCGGCGATCCGGGCGGCGCCGGGAATCGCGGAGAGGGTCTCCACCGGCACCTGGCGTCCCAGCAGGCTGACCGTCGCGGGGGTGATGGTGACGCTGTTCGCGGTGGTGGACAGGTCCGCCACCACCGTCACGGGCAGGCCGCCCGCTCCCCCGGTGACGGTGAGGCGGCTGCCGTCGGTGCCCAGTTCCATGCCCTGGCCCTCGTCGCCCGACTTCGCCGCCAGCTGCCCGTAGGCCACGGTCGCCGTGGCGCTCCCGCCGTCGATGCGCCCGTCGGTGGAGACGCCGCGCAGCGTCGCCACGAAGTCGAAGTCGGTGCCCTGGTGGTGCACTCCCCCGGCGGTGACGCGGACCGTGCCGACCGTGCCGGTGAGCGCGCCGAGGCCGGCGAGGGTGCCCTCCAGTTCGGCGTCGACGCCCTTGTCGGTGTCCAGGCGGCAGGCGAGGGCCTCGGAGACCCGCCGCTCGACCTTGCCCTCCACGTACGCGTCGGCGGCGGCCACGGCCGCCACGGCGAGGGTGAGCGCGCAGGCCGAACCGAGCAGGAGGGTGCGGCGACGTATCACTGTGCGGTGGTTCCGATCCGGGAGGGTACGGCGAACTGCTGGACCGGCCAGGGCGGGCTGGTCGGGCGGGGCGGTCAGGTCAGGGCCGGCTCCCGCGTCCGGGTGCGGGCGAGGAGGGCGCTGAGGAGGGTCCCCAGCAGGGCCACGGCCGTGAAGACGATCCAGAATCCGGAGGCCGAGGCGACCAGCAGCCAGGATCCGGCGACCGGGACGGCCACCGAGGCCACGGACCAGGACGACTGGTAGACCGACATGCAGGTGGCCTCCGTGCCCGGCTCCGCGAGGTCCGAGGCGTAGCCGTCGCTGGCCGGGGCGATCACGATCTCGCCGAGCGTGTAGACGGTCATCGCGACCAGCGCGGCGGCCACGGTGAGCGCCGGCAGCAGGTCGTCCCGCAAGGGGGCGACCAGTGCGAAGCCGAGGCCGGCCGCGGCGTACAGGGCGCCGCCGAGGAACATCATCCGCGGGGCGGGGAGGTCCGCGGTGCGTTTGACC
Organism: Streptomyces sp. ISL-43; assembly: GCF_018614195.1. Classification (GTDB taxonomy): domain Bacteria; phylum Actinomycetota; class Actinomycetes; order Streptomycetales; family Streptomycetaceae; genus Streptomyces. Next base: position 75,941 of record NZ_JAGGOT010000051.1, on the reverse strand, counting down.
AGCGACTGCTGGAAGAGCACGACAAGGCCGCCGTTCACGGCGAGCACGGTGCCCGCCGCCCAGCCGTCCAGCCCGGCGTGGTCCACGAGGTACAGGCCGGTGAACATCGACACGATGGTGGCGCACACGGTGAAACAGGTCTTGGCCGCTGTCAGCAGCGCGAAGCCCGGCAGGCGCATGACCTGCAGCAGACCCCCGTCGGCCTTCGCCTGCTCCTTGCGGGCGGCCGGGGCCGCCGCGCCCGCCTGGCCGCGCAGGCGCAGCAGTACGAGTGTGGTGACGGCGAAGCTGGCGGCGTTGATCAGCACGATCACCCGCAGGCCGGTCGCGCTCTGCGCCGAGGCCAGCACGCCGCCGACCAGGGAGCCCAGGCACAGACCGATGTTCCGGGCCCAGCCGACCGTACCGAACGCACGCCTGGCCTCGGGTCCGCGCGCCAGCCCGGCGATGGTGGCGCCGAGGGAGACCCAGACCACCTTGTCCAGTACGGCGGACAGGACCAGCGCGCACACCGCCGCGGGGGCGGGCAGGGTCACCGCGTAGAGGACGAACAGCGGCGTGCGCACGGCGTTGCCCACGATGAGCGAGCGCATCGAGCCGTAGGTCTGCACCACGCGCCCCATGGGTGCGCTCGCGGCGATCAGCGCCAGGTTCGCCACCGTGAGCGCGGTGCCGACGGTCCCGACGCCCAGGTCCTGGACCCGGACGAAGTACAGCAGCGCGAACGGCATGAACATCCCCGAGCCCACCGCGTCGACGATCATCGCCCACACGAAGAGCCGGGGCAGCGGCCCCTGCTCGGTCCCGCTCACGCGTCGGGCACCTTGGTCAGGCCGAGGACGTCGAGCAACCGGGAGTTGGCGTCTGCGAGCTGCGTGAGCAGTTCGCCGCGGTCCGGGCCGCTGCCCAGGACGTAGCCGGACCGCCACCAGTTGGCGTCGACGGCGCTCAGGGTCGTACCGGGGGGCAGCAGGCGCTCGGCGTGCGAGACGAGCGGTAGGCCGTCGCGGACGCCCGCCATCGTGGGGGCGTCGGCGATGGTGCCGGTGGCCGCCACGAACTCCACCGCCGCGACCTGCGGCGCACGGTCGGTCCTGGGGCGGGCGGGGTCCTGCTCGCCGAGAGCGATCGAGAGCGCGGCGTCGTACAGGTCCAGCCCGGTGGCCCGCAGCAGCACGTCGCTGATCAGCCCGCCTGCCGGGCGGAAGGCCGCCTCGATCAGGTGCCAGCGGTCTCCGTCGCGCTTGGCCTCCAGGTGCAGCACGGCGCTGTCGATGTCCAGCGCGGCCACCACGTTCTCGACGAAGGCGGTCGCCGAGGGGCCCAGTTCGGCCTGGACGGCCGGGTCGATCACGTGCCGGGTCTCCACGAACGACGGCGGCGCGGTGCAGGTCTTCTCGGTGACTCCCACGAACAGGGTGCGCCCGCCGGAGACGACGACTTCCAGGGACACCTCGGGCCCGGGCACGAAGTGCTCGACGAGGGCCTGCGGCCGGCCCGTCGTGTTCATCACGGCCGAGATCGCGGCGGCGAGTTCCGCCGGGTCGGACACCCGGCGGATGCCGAGGCTGGCCGCGCCGTCCACGGGCTTGACTATGACCTCGCCGGACGGCGCCGTACGCAGGAGCTCGGCGGCCTCCTCGGCGTCCGAGGTCAGGACGAAGGGCAGTTCGGCCCCGGTCCCGGCCAGTCGCCGGCGTACGTCGCCCTTGTGGGCCAGGTCCTGGGCGACGGCCGGGCCGGCGCCGGGCAGGCCCCACTCCTTGGCGAGCCGGGCGGCGACCCGGGTGCCCCAGTCGGTCAGGGCCAGTACGCCGTCCACCCGGCCGGCGAGCGAGTCCAGCAGGTGCAGGTCGGGGCCCGGGTCCTGGTGGTCCGTCAGGCGCCAGGCGTGGTTCTCGGTGGCCAGGCGGTCGTAGCGCGAGTAAGCGGTCTCGTCCACGAGGATCGTGTCGACGCCCCTGCGCTCCGCCGCTGCGAAGAATCGTTCACGCAGCGGTCCGATGCCGATGATGAGGACGGTGGGACGTGTGTTCAAGGCGATCCGAATCCTTCAGACGTGGCAGACGTGGCAGACGTGGCAGGCGTGGCAGGCGTGGGAGGTAGGGCGAAGAGGGCGGGCGGATCCGCGAAGCGGCGGCGGCCTGCGCGGCGGTGCGGGCTGCGGCGGTCAGGGACCGGCGGTGAAGGCCCCGTTCGTACGGTGGAGCAGCGCTCCGTGCGCGGCGGCCCCGGGCGGTACGGCGCTCAGCAGCGGCCTCGCCGTGGCCCCCCTGCGCAGTTTGGGAGTCCCGTTGCCGGTGCCGAACAGCACCCGGGAGGCTCCCGTGGCGCGGGCCAGCCGCATGGGCAGGTGGTAGGCGACGTGGAAGTACGCGCCGATCTCCTCGCTGCCCGGGCCGAGGCCCACCATGCGCAGCAGGACGTCTCGGGTGCCCAGTACCAGGGTGGCGCTCGCGACGGCCCGGCCGTCGCGGTCGCGGACCAGCGCCACGGCGTAGCCGGGGCCGAAGGCGGTGCGCAGCCGTTCGTTGACGCGCAGCAGGCGGGCCGGGTCGCCGGGGATGCCGTGCTTCTCGTCCGCGCACGCCTCCAGCCGCGCGACCTCCTGCTGGACCTCGTCGGTCACCGTGTCGCCCCGGTGGATCTCGGCGGAGGCGCCGGCCGCGTCGAGGGAGGCGAGCTCCTTGCGCAGCTGACGGCGCCGGTCCGCCGGGAAGCGGGCGAGGTAGCCGCCCTCGTCCTCGCCGACGTCCTCGATCCCGAAGTAGCGGTCGGTGACGCCCACGTGCCAGCCGCGTGCGCGCAGGACCGGCAGCACCGGGTCGGCCTCGTCGAGGTGGAGGAAGGTGAGCAGCCGGCCCTCGTCCCGCGCGTGCTCCTGGAGAGCGGTCACCAGGGCTTCCGCGTCGAAACCCGCGCCGCCCGCACCGTGCGCGCCGTCCGGCCCGGGTACGGGAACGGGGAAGACGGACTGCCCGTACCCGAGGGCACACACGTTGAGCTGGCGCAGACCCTCGGCGCGGGCCTTCTCGAGCTCGGCCTCCGGCTGCGTCACCTCCCGCCCCGTACCGGCCGCGATGTCGGTGCAGTTCATCCGGGGGAAGCCGGCGTGGTCGTCCTGGGTGCGCACCGCGCAGGCCGCGCCGGCGGCCGGGACCTCCAGGAAGCGCACGCCGTCCTCGGGCCACCGGTTCGCCGTGAGCCACGCGGCCGAAGTCCTCGGGTCCTCGGGAGCGGTGCTCCAGTACCCCTCGGACAGGCCGTCCACGGACCCGTACTCCCTGAGCGTCACCACGCCGTCCCTCCCGCTTTCACGCATGCCCGACCCCGCCGCTCCCCCTGGGCAAGGGCCTTCCCACCTGGGGAAGCGTAGTCCAGGTGATCCGCCGGACCACACGCGAGGAATGTCACGAGGCCGCCCCCGCGAGGTGCTTGGCGGCCAGGGCGGCGATGTGCTCGGGCGCGGTTCCGCAGCAGCCGCCGACGAAGCCGAGTCCGAACTCCGCGGCCCAGCCGTGCGTCAGGTCGGCGAAGGCGGTGGGCGACAGTGCCGGGGGCAGCGCGTGGGCGCTGTGCTCCCACTCGTCGAGCGCCGCCCGGTCCTCCAGGTTCGGGTAGACGCCCACGGTCACGCCGAGGCCGGTGAGCAGTTCCACGGCGCGCGGAACGGCCGCGTGCGGCAGGCAGTTGACGGACACGGCGCTCGCGCCGGCCTCGACGCACGCCCGCGCCGCGTCCCGGAGGGAGTCGCCGCCGGGGAGCGTCGCGTCGTCGGTGACGACGAAGCTGACCCAGGCCGTCAGCCCGCGCTCGGCGGCGGCCTCGACGGCGGTGACCGCCTCGCGGCGCGTGCACTGGGTCTCGACGAGCACGAGGTCGACCTCCGAGTCCGCCAGGACCGCGGCCATCCAGCGGTGTTCGCGGCGCAGGGAGTCCTGGTCCGGGGTGAGCGCGGGGGTGTAGCAGTCCTCGACGGGGGCGACGGACGCGGCGACCAGGGCGTGCGGGGCGCCGGCCTCCCGGCGGGCCCGTACCGCGCAGTCCACGGCCCGGTGGACGTAGCCGGCATGCTCGGCCGCGGCGACGCCCATGCGGGACAGCGCCCTGGTGTTGGTGCGGAAGGTGTTGGCGGTGAGGATGTCGCTGCCGGTCCGCAGGAACTCCGCGTGCACGCCCACGAGGGCGTCCGTGCCGGCCCGGTCCCGCAGTGCCGCACTGGTGAGCCAGGGTTCGGCGATGGCTATGCCGGCCGCTTGCAGACCGGTGGCCGTGCCACCGTCGAGAATTCTCGGACGCGGACTCATACCAACTCCTCGCAACGTTTCACGGTATGGCGTGCTGCGCTTTGCGCACGGCCCCATTCAAGAAATTCGGCAACCCATTCGGAAGGCATAAGATTGACCTTCTGGTCGGCGAACGGGCGCTCTGCGGGATGGATCCAGTCTTCGTCGCCGCGACGCGGAGCGGAACCGTCTTCCCGGAGGATGTGCGGGCCGAAGTAGAACCAGGAGATCTGGCCGACGAACTCGTTGAGGACCGCGCCGTGAACCTCGGGGGAAAACATCCGCAGGTGCGCGTAGGCCACGGAGAGCTCGCCCCGGAGATTGAACGGGGCCCGCACCAGATAGTGCCCGAAGTAGTCGTGCGCGGCCCGCAGGACGTCGTTGTGCAGGGCCGGGACGCCGTCGATCCCGATGCTCGACCGCAGCAGGAGCGGGTTGTCCGGGTCCTCGTACCCCTCCGGGCCGTGCCCGTGCTCGGTGGGGTAGACGTACAGGTCCGCACCCGAGTCCAGGGCTTCGCAGAGCTCCCGGGCCGTTCCGTAGGGCTGCCCGGGGTGCGGGTACATCCGGACCCGCACTCCCATGCCGGTCATGCAGGAGAGCTGGGCCCGCGCCTCGTCGGCCATCCGCAGGTACTGGGCGCGCACCTCCGGGTCGTTGGGCCGGTGTGCTTGTTCGTGAAAACGGTTCGCTATCTTCCGGACCAGGCCTTCCGGAATTTCGGAAGCCTCGAATCCGAGTTCCGATGGCCCGATCTCCATATTGGCGCTGCACAAATAGGCGCGAGCGATTTTACGAACATCGACGACCATGCATGTTCCCCCCAGGAATGCCGTTCAGGAAGCCTTTAATTCACACTGCCGTTACGAAGCCCATCATGATCATCGGCTCCCGGTTCTGCAAGTCGCACATACGGGACATCGGAGGATGTACGGGGATCAAATAAATTGGTCGACGGCATATCTGGAATGCGCTACCCGGGGTTCGATTTAGTGAGACACAAGCGGGTTCACCGTTCTTTCACAAACGGAGCGATTTATTTCCGGGTTCGGGTGTCCCGGGTCGCCTCCCGCGCACCTCCGGGCGACCATGAAGTACGGGGCCAGTCGGAGCCGGGCGCTGGGAGGCACCTGTGCCACACACCCGCACAACCGACGTACTGATCGTGGGGGCCGGTCCGGTCGGGCTGAGCGCGGCCGCCGAGCTCCGCCGGCACGCGGTGCCGTGCCGTCTCGTCGACCGGCTGCCGGCCCGCCTTCCCTACGCCAAGGCGGTCGGCATCCAGCCGCGCACCCTGGAGATCTGGGACCGCATAGGCCTGGCCCGCACCATCTTGGAGGCCGCCGTTCCGCTGCGCGGGCAGCTGCTCTACGTCAACGGCCGGGAGCAGGCGCGGCTCGACCTCACGCTGCCGCCCGAAGTGCCCTACTCGTTCGCCGCACTGCCCCAGTACGAGACCGAGCGCCTCCTGGAGGAATACGTCGCCACCCTGGGGACCGCCATCGAACGCGGCACCGAACTGCTGTCGTTCACCCAGGACCGGGACGGCGTCACCGCACGGCTGCTCACCGCCTCCGGAGCCGAGGAGGAGCTGCGCGCCCGCTATCTGGTCGGCTGCGACGGAGCGCACAGCGCCGTGCGCAAGGGACTGGGCCTCTCCTACGAGGGCGACGCCTTCGCCGAGGAGTACATGCTGGCCGACGTCGAGACCGACTGGGACCTGCCGGCCGGATACACCGTACGGTCCGTCCGCCGGGGCGTCGACGGTTCCCCCGACGACGTGCTGGTCTGCATCCCGCTGCCCGGCAAGGGCCGCTACCGCATGTCGATGCTGGTGTCGCCCGAGCTCTCCGCGCGGGCGCCGGACCCGGCGTCCGCACCCGACGACGGTGTGGCCCACGGGCTGGAGGCCGGCGGCCGCGTCCCGGAGCTGTCCCACATCCAGGCCGTCGCCGACCGCCTCGCCCCCGTGCCCACCGTCCTGTCCCGGATGCGGTGGTCGTCCGTCTTCCGCATCAGCCACCGCATCGTCGACCGCTACTGCGAAGGGCGCGTCTTCGTCGCGGGCGATGCCGCCCACATCCACCCGCCCACCGGCGCCCAGGGCATGAACACCGGTATCCAGGACGCCTGCAACCTGGCCTGGAAGCTCGCCCTCGTCCTCCGGGGAGAGGCCGGGCCCGCCCTGCTGGCCGGCTACGACGCCGAACGCCGCCCGGTCGGCGAGGAGGTCGTCGGCCGGACCGTCAGGCACGCCAGGCACGGCATGGACGCCGACCCCGACGACCCGATGACCATGCGGCTCCGCGAGGCCCAACTGCTCGTCGGCTACCGGGGCGGACCGCTCGCGCCCGACCCGTACGGGCCGCCTTTCGCGCCCCAGCCCGGCGACCGCGCGCCGGACTGCGCGGGATTGACCCTGTCCGTCTCCGCCTACCCGTGGCGGCTCCTCGACGTCCTGCGCGGCCGTACGGCGCACGTGGTGCTGCTGTACGCGGCCGGCACCGCCCTCGTGGCCGAGGCGGCCGGGGCCGTCGAGGCGGCCCGGGCCGCGGGCGGCGGTGCCGCGGGCACCGCCGGCGGGCCGACCCGCGGGCCCGCCCTGCAGACGCTCGCCGTCCTCGCCCGCGAGACCACGGCGACTTCGCCGGCCGCGCCGGCCCGCCCCGACCTGGCGGCCACTCCCGACACCCCGGCCGTTCCCGGATACCTCGACGCCGCCGGGGAGTTCGCCCGGCTCTACCGCCCCGAGGGCCCGACCGGCTTCGTCGTACGCCCGGACGGGTACCTCGCCGCCCGGTTCCCCCTCTCCGGCACGGCGGCGGCCCTGTCGGACTACCTCGCCGCCCTCTCCGCGCCGCGGTGAACGCCCCGGCGGGCCACGCCGACGGCCCTGCCCCGCCCTCGAGGACCATCGGGACCCGCTCAGGATCGAAAGTCCCGGCCCTGGGCGGGCCGGGCCCGCTAGACTCGACGCATGTCCGCTTCGTCTCGTCCGTGCTGGTGGCGCTCCCCGTAGGAGCGGCCACGGACAAGTCGTACCCACCGGGCCGTCGATCGGACGGCCCGAGGCGCATGTGCTCCCGGGTGCCCCCGGGCGGCGGTCCTCCCCCTTCCAGGCAGGAGACCCGCACATGACGACCCCCGATACCCTCCCCGCGCAGACCCAGACCCAGACGCACGCCGATGTGGCGATGGCGCAGCGGCGCAGCGCCGAGCTGGAGCTGCGGATCCAGGAGGCCCCCGGCCGTTTCCGGGTGCTGACCGGGGACCGGCCCACCGGACGGCTGCACCTGGGCCACTACTTCGGGACGCTCCAGGGCAGGGTGCGGCTGCAGGACGCGGGCGTGGACACGTACGTCGTGGTGGCGGACTACCAGGTGCTCACCGACCGCGACGTGGCCCAGCGGCTGACCGAGCACGTGGAGGACCTTGTCCTCGACTACCTGGCCGCGGGGATCGACCCCGAGCGCTCCACGATCTTCACGCACAGCGCGCTGCCCGCCCTGAACCAGCTGCTGCTGCCCTTCCTGTCCCTGGTCTCGGTCGCCGAGCTGCGCCGCAATCCGACGGTCAAGGACGAGATCGCGCACTCCCGGCAGGCCTCGGTCAGCGGGCTGATGTTCACCTATCCCGTGCACCAGGCCGCCGACATCCTCTTCTGCAAGGCGAACCTCGTGCCGGTCGGACAGGACCAGCTGCCGCACCTGGAGGTCACGCGCACGGTCGCCCGCCGCTTCAACGACCGCTACGGGCAAGGGGGTCCGGTGTTCCCGGAGCCCGACGCACTGCTGTCCGCCGCCCCGCTGCTGCTGGGGACCGACGGGACGAAGATGAGCAAGTCCCGGGGCAATGCCATCGCGTTGGCCGACACCGCGGACGAGACGGCGCGCCTGATCAAGGGCGCCAAGACCGACGCGGTGCGCCGGATCACCTACGACCCGGCCGGCCGGCCCGAGGTGTCCAGCCTGGTCCTGCTCGCCGCGCTGTGCCAGGACCGGGAACCGGAGGAGGTCGCGCGGGAGATCGGCGACGCCGGGTCGGCGGCCCTGAAGCGGACCGTCACCGAGGCGGTCAACGACCGCTTGGCGCCGCTGCGTTCGCGCCGCGCGCAGTACGCCGAGGACAGGGCTTACGTACGCAAGCTCGTGCGGGCCGGCAACGAGCGGGCCAACGCGGTCGCGGAGGCCACCTTGGAGGAGGTCCGCGCGGCCATGGGCACCCGCTACTGACGCGGTGTCCGCACGCTTCGCCGCGGCCGCGCCGGGCGGCGGCCGCCGGGGACGTCGCGGCCGGCTTCGGTGGTGAGCGAGAAAATACCTGGCAGACCCCAGCGCCGGCCCGATACGGTCTCGGCGATGACTACTTACCGCCTTCACGGAATGGGGGTCCCGTCCGCGCAAGGTGAGTGCTGATGCTCACCTTGATCGCGAACGGGGACTCCCGTCTTCTCCTCTGGCTGCGCGTGCGCGAGTTCGCCGTGCCGCCGTCCATGATCGAGACTTCGACCGCCCGCCGCTCCGCCGGGGACTGGGCGGGGGCCTGCGCCGCCGCCCGCGTCGACGTCGATCTCGACCTCCGTACCGTGGCGCGCACCCACGGCCTGGAACTCGCGGCCCGCGTCCGGGCCGATCTCCGCCGGCTCGCTCCCGACCTGCTGCGCTGGCACATGCCGAGGATCGCTCCGGACGGTCTGCTGCGCCCGGGGCTGACCATCACCCTCGCCCGGTACGACGGCGCCGGGGCCGACGGCGGGCACCCGGTGCACCTCGTGGCCCGGACTCCGCCGGCTTGGGCGGACGCCGGGCAGCGGATCAGCCTCGCGCTGTGGGACGGATCCCGCCCCAGGGCGGGCACCGGCCTCCATCCGCATCCCCATCCCCGTCCCGACCGGCGCTTCCGCCTCGACCTGCACCGCCACCTGTGGGATGCCCGAGGGAGCGATGAACTGCGGATCCGGTCCGGGGCCGACCGGCTGCCCGCCGACGGCCGTGCCGCGGCGAGCCCGGATCCCGATCCACGGGGGATGGTGCCCCTCGGGCGCGGCTGCGCCGTCGACCGGTGGGGGGCCGAGGCGGGGATCCTGCTCCGCGCCGAGGGCCGGGCCGGCGGGACCGTCACCGTACGGGTCGGGTCCCGGCACCGGCTGGACCTGGTGCTGTCCGCGGACGGGGACCGGGACGGGGATGAGGACCGGGACGGCGACCGGGCCGGACAGGTGAGCGGGCCGCCCGCATGGCGGATCACGGCGCCGTCCGCGGGCCGCGGCGGCGCCGCACCGCCGGTGCTGCCCTACGCGGCGACCTGGGTACCGCCCGACCTGGAACTGCTCCGCGCCGGTCTGATCGAGCCCGACCGGCTGCACCCCCTCGTCGCCTCCGCGCTCGTACCGGACCATGCGCCGGCGGGGCCGGACGGACACCCGGACCGGGACGGGCAACCGCGCCTCGTGGAGTGCCGGGGAGCCCGGCACCGCATCGGGCAGGTCGACGGGGTGCTCGTCCCGCTGGACCACGGCCCGGACGAGATCCGGCGGGAGGAGCTGCTGGCCGCGCTGACCGGTACTCCGCTTCCCTGCCTGCGGGTCATCGACGAGGCGCACCGCCGTCCCGACTGCCTCGCCGGCGTCCGCGAACGCCTGGACCACGGCGACACCGCCGGTGCGCTGGCCCTCGTCGAACAGCTGCTGGGCCCCGCAGCGCTGCTGCGCGACGGTCCGCTACGGGACGAGCTGGAGGACGCCGCGCTGCGGCGGGTCACCTACGGACTGTTCCGGGCGGGCCTGGTCGGACCCGGACCGGGCCGTATCCGCCCGGGCGCCGAACGTCCCCGCAACCACCGCTCGCACCCGCGCCACACGCACGGCCACTGACCCGGCACCTCCTGCTACCCGGCACCTCCTGCTACCCGGCAACTCCGCCCTCCCCCACGCCCGTTCGGCGTGCCACGAAACCCCCAGGTGATCACATATGACTCTTCACGCGCCCCTCGCCGCCACCGGCACCTCCTCCGACCCGTCCCCCGCCCACACCTCCGGCGCCGCCCGGCTCCACGTCTCCGGCGAGTTGCTGGCCCTGTTGCGCGAAGCGACCACCGAACCCCGCCCGGACACACAGCTGGAGGCCCTGACCCTGGCCGTGGCCGCGGACCTGCCCGTACTCCTGTGGGGTGAGCCGGGCATCGGCAAGACGGCGGCCCTGACACAGCTCGCCGCTTCCCTGGACCTTCCCCTGACCACGGTGATCGCCAGCGTGCACGAGCCGTCCGACTTCTCCGGCCTGCCCGTCATCGGGGACGATCCCGCGGAGCAGGGCGTCCCGATGGCCCCGCCGGACTGGGCGGTGCGGCTCGTGCGGGCCGGCCGGGGGCTGCTGTTCCTGGACGAGCTGTCCACCGCGCCGCCGGCCGTCCAGGCCGCCCTGCTCCGCCTCGTACTGGAGCGGCGGATCGGCGCCCTGCGGCTGCCGCCCGAGGTGCGGATCGTCGCCGCCGCCAATCCGCGCTCCTCGGCGGCCGACGGCTGGGAGCTCAGCCCTCCGCTGGCCAACCGGTTCGTCCACCTCCAATGGACCCACGACCACGGTGTCGTCGTACGCGGCCTCGGCGGGACCTGGCCCAGGGCGACGCTGCCGCAGCTCGACCCTACGGGGCTGCCGGAGGCCGTGGCCTTCGCCCGCCGCGCGGTGTGCGGGCTCCTCACCGCCCGCCCCGAGCTCGTCCACCGGCTGCCCAGTGGTGAAGCCCGTCGGGGCGGCCCCTGGCCGTCGCCCCGGAGCTGGGAGATGGCGCTGTGCCTGATCGCCTTCGCCACCGCGGCCGGCTCCTCCCGCGAAGTGCTTTCCCTGCTGGTCAGGGGCACCGTAGGGGACGGTCCGGGACTGGAGCTGCTGGCCTGCCTGGACCGGATGGACCTCCCGGATCCCGAGCTGCTCCTCGCCGACCCGACGGCCGCCGCACTGCCCGAGCGGGGGGACCTGCGCCAAGCCGTGCTCGACGGTGTGGTGGCGGCGGTCCGCGAACGGCCGGAGAAATCCCGCTGGGATGCGGCGTGGGCGCTCCTGGTCCGGGCGATGGAGACCGGAGCCCCCGACCTGGTGGTCGTCCCCGCGACCACGCTCGCCTCGCTGCGCCGCGACGACTGGGACGTGCCGGCGTCGATCGAGCGGCTCGCCGGAGCCGTGACCCTGTCCCGGCGTGCCGACCGGGCGGCGGCCCGGACCCTGGCCTCCGCGCAGGGCGGACGGTGATGCCGGGGCACACGGGGGCGCTGGACCTCGACAAGCTCTTCGCCGCCCGCCTGCACGCCGTCCGGGTCCGGCCCTACTTGGCCACGGCGCTCTTCGCCCTGCACGTCGTGGAGTCGCGGCGGGTACCGACGATGGGCGTCGACCGGCACTGGCGGTGCTACGTGTCCCCGGCGTTCGTGGACCGGACGCCGGTGGAGGAACTGGCCGCGGTATGGGTGCACGAGGTGTCGCACCTGCTGCGCGACCACCACGGGCGCAGTGACCGGGTCGCGCGGGCGCGCGGGCTGAACGGTCCGGGGCAACGACTGCGGATGAACATCGCGGCCGACTTCGAGATCAACGACGACGTGTTCGGCCACGGGTTGGTCCGGCCCGAAAGCGCCGTGGCGCCGGAGTCCGTGGGGCTGCCCGAAGGGCTGCTCATGGAGGACTACCTGCGCATGTTCGGGCTCGGTCCGCAGACGCAGCACATGGCCTGGCTGGACTGCGGCAGCGGCGCCGACGGCCTGGAGCGCGAGTGGGACCTGGGACCGGAGGGCGCGTACGGCCTCAGCGCGCAGGAACGTGACGCGGTCCGGTTCCGGGTGGCGCAGGGCATCACCGGCCGGCCGGGCGACGCCCCGAAGGGGTGGCGGCGGTGGGCGGAGGAGGCGTTCCACCCGCCGCAGCCCTGGCGGGAGTTGCTGGGGGCGGCACTGCGCGCGGCCACGTCGGGCTCGGGGGCGGGCGAGGACTACACCTACGGCCGGCCGTCGCGGCGCTCGGCCGGGCTGCCCGGCGTGGTCCTGCCGAGCCTTCGGCGCCGGCCGCCCCGAGTCTCCGTGATCATCGACACTTCCGCGTCGGTCAGCGACGCGGAACTGGGCAGCGCGCTGCACGAGGTCGCCGCCATCTCCCGTGCCGTGGGCGGCCGTCGGGACCTGATCACCGTGGTTCCGTGCGACGCGGCGGCCCGGATCGCGCACCCGCTGTGCCGCGCCGAGGGAATCCCCCTGCTGGGTGGCGGGGGTACGGACCTGCGCACGGGCTTCACCAAGGCGCTCCGCTCCGGGCCCCGCCCCGACGTCATCGTGGTCCTGACCGACGGTCAGACGCCCTGGCCGGACACCCGGCCACCGTGCCGGACGGTGGTGGGCCTCTTCCCCCGGGGGCGGGCGGCCGACTCGTGGGACGAGGACGACCCGGACTACGTACCGGACTCGCCGCCCGCGTGGGCCCGAGTGGTCGACATCGGATAGGCCGCCGTCGCCGTACGCGGGCCCGCGCTTCGCGGACGTACCCGCAACTCCGAGGCTCATCATCCGCGGATTCAGCAGGCGCAGGAGATGCCCGAGCGCGGCGCGGTCAGGTCGTCGACCCGGCGCTGGTCGGTGCCCTGGGCGGTCTCGTAGGCGAAGCCCTCGCGAACCCAGTACTCGAAGCCGCCGAGCATCTCCTTCACCTGGTAGCCGAGGCGGGCGAAGGCGAGTGCGGCGCGGGTGGCGCCGTTGCAGCCGGGGCCCCAGCAGTACGTGACCACGGTCAGGGCCGGGTCGATCAGGGCCGGTGCCAGCTCGGCGATCCGCGCCGTCGGGATGTGCAGCGCGCCGGGGATGTGGCCCTGGTCCCAGGATTCGACGCTGCGGGAGTCGATGACGACGATGCCCGGGACACCGGCGAGCAGGTCGGCCCGGACGTCGGAGACGTCGGCCTCGAAGGCGAGCCGGGCGGCGTAGTGGGCGGCCGCGTCGGCCGGGGCTGCGGCGGGGACGGACAGGACGGCGCTGGTGATCTCGGCGGAGGCGGCGGTCGAGAGGGTGTCGGCGGGGGCGGTCGCGAGGATGGCGGACATCGGCGTACTCCTTGTGCGGGGTGGGGTGGTGCGGGGCCGGAAGCGCCGGCCGGGTGGTTTTCCCTTGCGGCGATGACTCCATCCTCTGTCCCGCGCCCGCACGCTTCGAGTGGCGTGAACGCCTCCGTTCGTCAAGATCCCGCCAACGCCTGCCAACGCCTGCCGGGGCCCGCCAATGCCCGTCAACGCCCGTCAACGCCCGGAAAGCGTTCGTCACGGCCGTGCGGCGACCCTGACGAAGGCCTTCCGGTACGACGTCGGCGTCGTGCGCATCTGCCGGGTGAAGTGGTGGCGGAACGTCGCCGCCGAGTCGAAACCGACGGCGGCGGCCACCTCGTCCACCGTGCCCTCGCCCGACTCCAGCAGCGGGAGGCTCGCGGAGATCCGCTGGGAGACGACCCAGCGCATCGGGCTCACGCCGTTGCGACGGGTGAAATGACGCAGGAAGGACCGCTCGGACATCCGGGCCTCGCGGGCCAGGGCGGGTACCGAGAGCGGGGTGTACAGGCGCCGCATGGCCCAGGTCATGCTCTGGGTGATGCCGTCGTCCGCCGCGTCGGGGCCCATCTCGCCGACCGCCGCCTCGATGAACTGGGCCTGCCCGCCCTCGCGGTGGGGCGGTACGACGAAGCGGCGGGCCACGGTGTTCGCGACGGCGGCGCCGTGGTCGCCGCGCACCAGGTAGAGGCAGAGGTCGATGCCGGCGGCGCTGCCCGCGCTGGTCAGCACGTCGCCGTTGTCGACGTACAGGACATCGGGGTCGACGTCGATCCCGGGGTGCCGCTCGGCGAGCGTGCGGGCGTAGCGCCAGTGGGTGGTGGCGCGGCGGCCGTCGAGCAGGCCGGTCGCGGCGAGCGCGAAGGCCCCCGAACAGATCGAGACCAGGCGCGCGCCCCTGGCATGAGCCGCGAGCAGGGCCTCGACGAGCTTCGGGGGTATCGCACCGCCCGCCGAGGAGACTCCCGGAATGATCACGGTGTCGGCGGCCGCGAGCACGTCGAGGCCGTGTTCGGCTCGGAGGGTGAATCCGCCGACCGCGCGCAGGTCGCGCCCCGGCTCCGCCGAACAGACCCGCAGCTCGTACCAGGGGATGTCCCCCAGCTCGGGGCGGGAGAGCCCGAACACCTCGACCACCACGCCCAGCTCGAAGGGGGCCATGCCGTCGAAGGCGAGGACCGCCACCACGTGGGCGGGAGCCGGCTTCTTGATCTCGACGGCCACGGCGGTCGTGGCGAGAACGGCGGGAACGGCGGGCTGCGGAGTCATACCGGCACTCTAATGAACCCTGGTCACCGGCCCAGCGGGCACGTGCCGGCGGCCGACGGTCCCGGCCGGTTGCCCGCCCGTGTGGGGGTCGACCACTGGTGGACGTTCGAGTCATGGACGTACGAGGGCCGGCCCGTCGTACGCGTCGTGAGCAAGAACCTCAGCGTCAACGGCAGGTACCAGTGCCTCGCGGTACCGGGGGCAAGCAAGCAGCCCGGTGTCCAGGCGAACCAGTTCGAGTGCGGGCCGTGGAAGGACCACTTCCGGAAGCTCGTCGACCGGTCGGGGCGCGGTGACTACCGCCTCGTCAACCTGAACAGCGGCCAGTGCCTCGGAGTCGACGGCAACAGCCACAGCGCCGGAGCCAAGGTCATCCAGTGGCCCTGCAAGCCGGACGGAGGAGACTGGCCCGACCACATCTTGCACATGACCCTGGACTGATCCCGGACCCGGCCCCCGGCCGGCGGTCGCTACCGGCCGGCCGGGCACGCGTCCTCCGCGTGCCCGGCCGGCACTAGCGGAGCGCGCCGAGCGCCTTCGTGAAGGCGAGCGGCTGCTGGAGGATCGAACTGCACGTCGCGTCCGCGTAGTTGACGGCTCCGGCCGGGCACTGCTTGTCGCGGGCCCCGGACCACATCGCCAGCCGGCCGATCCCCTTCGACCGCGCGAAGTCCACGAGCCGGGTCGCGTCGGCGACGGTGAAGATCTCGCTCGCGACGTCGTTGACCCCGATCATCGGGGTGACGGCGACCGTCTTCCAGGCGGCCGCGTCGGACAGTCCGAGCACTGCCTTGACCTGTGCCTGCGTGGCCGTCGCGGCCTGGATCGCGTACTGCCCCATGTCACCGCTGTAGGCGGGCCCGTAGTCCATCGCCATGATGTTGACGCCGTCGACCCGCACGCCGGCCTTCTTCGCGTCGGCCAGCAGCGCCACGCCCGGCTGGGTGAGGCCCTCCGGCATCACGGGCAGGGTGAACGCCACGTCCAGTCCCGGGTGGGACTTCTGCAGCAGGGCGATGGCCTGCGCGCGGCGGGTGTTGGCCGCGGTGTCGGGCAGGGCCGCGCCCTCGATGTCGAAGTCGACCTTGGTCAGCCGGTACTGGTCGACGACCTTGCCGTACGCGGCGGCCAGCTCGTTCACGGATCCGCAGTTCAGGGCCAGTTCGTGCCCGGCTGCGCCGCCGAAGGAGACCCGTACGTCCCCGCCCGCGGCCCGCAGGGCCCCGATCTGCGCGGCCACCTTGTCGCTCGCGAGGTCGGTGACCCCGCCCCACAGCGGGGCGCAGCCTCCGCCGGAGGTGATGAAGGCGAGGTGGAACTCCTTCACGCCGGTCTTGGCCGCGGTGTCGGCGAGGTCGTAGGCGGGATAGAGGGAGGTGTCCACGTACGGGGCGAAGCGCGCCCCGGCGGCCGGGGTTCCGGTCGCCGGAGGTGGCGTCGGGGGTGCGGACGGGGACGGGGTCCGGGTCGGCTGCCCGGAGGGCGTGCCCGGCGCCGGAGCGCTCGCGCTCGCCGAGGTCGGCGTCGTCGGGGTCGGAGCGGTGGTGGGGCGGCCGCCCGGCGTGGGCGTCGTGCCCTGGTCCGCCGAGCACTTCGCCCCGTCGATGCGGCAGCCCGTCGGGGCGCCCGGGGCGGCGGGCCCGCTCGCCACGAAGCCGACGGTGACGGAAGCCCCGGCGGCGAGCGACGCGTTCCATTCGGCCGGCTTCACGGTGACGTGGCGCCCGGAGACGGTGTGGATGCCGTTCCACAGGGAGTCGATCTTCGTACCCACGGGCAGGTCGAACTCCAGGGTCCACCCCTGCCGCGTCTGCCCGGTGTTGTTGGTGATCACGTACTTGCCGGTGTAACCACCGCTCCAGGAACTGGACTTGGTGTACACCGCTCCCACGGCGGCGGCCTGCGCGGTCCCGGTGAACAGCAGAGCGGCGCTGCCGATCACCACCGCCGCCGCGACCGCGCCCACGGCCTTCGCCTTCTTGCCCGTCCTGCGCCGGTGACCGGTCGTGCTGCCCATCGCGTTCCTGCCTCTGACTGGGGGGTGGGGTGCGGCAGTACGCTAGCCGCCCCGAAACGGACATTTGATCGATTCGGGGCGGCATGCATGAGCCTTAGGTTCCGCTTAAGGAAGCGATCGGGAGGCGTTAAGCCGGCCGCACGCCGACATCCGGGCATCCGAGAGCCCCCGAGGAGCGCCGAGGACCGCCGGATCTCTCAAGTCCACTTCATGGACAGTCGGTTGATCTCCCGGGTGGGCTCGGCCCGTGGGGCATATGCTCCCTTCGTACGTCAGTACGCCGTGCATCCGAACGCCTCGCGAGCCGTAAGGGGACCGCCCCGTGAGTGTCCGCATTCAACCCTCCTCCCAGGTCGACGAGACGGCCGAACTCGGGGACGGGACCACGATCTGGGATCTGGCGCAGGTACGGGAGGACGCGCGGCTCGGCCGGGACTGCATCGTGGGCCGCGGGGCGTACGTCGGACCCGGCGTGCGGATCGGCGACAACGTGAAGCTGCAGAACTACGCGCTCGTGTACGAGCCGGCGGTGCTCGGCGACGGCGTGTTCATCGGCCCTGCCGTGGTGCTCACCAACGACTTCTACCCCCGGGCGGTCGATCCCGACGGACGCCAGAAGCGCGGCGGCGACTGGGAGGCGGCCGGGGTCGTGGTGGCCGAGGGCGCCTCGCTCGGGGCCCGGTCGGTGTGCGTGGCGGGGGTGCGCGTGGGGCGCTGGGCACTGGTGGCGGCCGGCGCGGTCGTCTCCCGGGACGTGCCGGACTTCGCACTGGTCGCGGGGGTTCCGGCCCGCCGCATCGGCTGGGTGGGCCGGGCCGGAGTCCGCCTGGTGGAGCGCGAGGGCGAGCCGGGCGTGTGGGAGTGTCCGCGCACCGGCGTGCTGCACCAGGAGACGGACGGGACGCTGAGCGAACGGACCTGACGGAACGTCCGCAATTTAGGTCTGCGGCATTTCCTCAAAACCACAATCAACGAACATCCTTGGGCATACCTTGTCCCTGTACACGGGATCTGAGCAGGCAACAGGCTGTGTTCAGTGGGGGGTTGTACACGACGAGGGCATCGCGGACAAGGTGACGGCCGGCGCAACAGCGCCCGCCCGGCGCCGCCGTCCGCGCGTGCTCAGGTCCGGGACGTCACTGGAGGGGGATCCAGTCGGCGGCCACGGGCGGTTCATGCCATCGGGGGGATCACACCGCGGGCACGAGCCCCGTCATGCGCACTCCCCTCCGCCGAACGACGACCGCCGGGTCTGTCCGAGGAGCAATTCAGAGGGGGTAGGTGTGTTGGAGCCGAACAGCTCGGACATACGGGGTGTGCCTCGGCACACGGGGATCCGGGGTGGGGACCCTGTGATCACCAATCGATTAGGAGCACTTGCCGACGCGGACACGTCGCTGCACGCGCTGGCCGAGCGGCTGCTCGCGCTGGCCGAGGCGGGGCTACCCGAAATGTACCTGCCGGGTGCGGAGACCTTCGTGTTCACCCGGGTGGGGACGGTCACGCCCGACGGCGCCCGCCGCGTGGAGCGGCGCGGTACGAGCACCCGGTACGCGGCCATCACCGCCCTGGGGGCGCGGTACCTTCCCGAGGAACGCCAGCGGGCCCTGTTCGGCGGTCTCACCGCCGGGGAGTTCACGGGACTGCTGGTGGACCGGCTGCCCGCGGTGACGAACCTCGGAGACGCCGCGCTCATCGCCTGGGCCGCCGCCGAGACGGGGCACCCGAAGCTGGCGGACGCCCTCGCGCGCGTGTCCGTACTGGACGTCCCCGGACGGCCGCAGTACACGGTCGAGGTGGCCTGGGTGCTCTCCGCCCTCGCCGCCGCCCGCGCCGAAGTGGACGTGGAGTACCGCCTGGCGGCCGCCCGCGACCGGCTGCTGGCGGCCAGGATCGGCGACAGCCCGCTGTTCCCGCACGCCACCGGGCCGGGGCTGGTCCCCGGCTACCGCTCCCACGTGGCCTGTTTCGCCGACCAGACCTATCCGCTCCAGGCACTGGCCCGGCTGCACGCGAGCGGTTCGGACCCGCGGGCCCTGGCCGCCGCCGACGCCTGCGCCGCCCGCATCTGCGCTCTGCAGGGGGACGGCGGACAGTGGTGGTGGCACTACGACGCCCGCACGGGCGGCGTGGTGGAGGGCTACCCCGTCTACAGCGTCCACCAGCACGCCATGGCTCCGACCGCCCTCTTCGACCTGGCCGACGCGGGCGGCACCGACTTCGGCGCCGCGATCCGCAGGGGTCTGCGGTGGATGACCGCGGTGCCCGAGATCGCCGGGCCCGACGGCACCCCGCGCGAGTCCATGATCCGCGAGGACTACGGGGTCACCTGGCGCAAGGTGTACCGCGGCGACCCCGTCAAGGCCGTCCGCGCCGCCCGAGGACTCACCACCCGGGTGCTCCCGCAGGCCCGGCTGGCACCGCTCGACCGGCTCTTCCGTCCCCTGGCGGTGGACCGCGAGTGCAGGCCCTACGAGTTCGGCTGGCTCCTGCACGCCTGGCTCGGGGGGCTCGGGAAATGAATCACAGACAGACCCTCTTCGGGGTCGCGCTCGACGCACTGACCATGGACGAGACAGTGCGGCGCTGCCTCGAAGCGGTGCGGCGCGGTGAGCAGATCGAGATCGGCATGGTCAACGCCGCCAAGCTGGTCAACATGCGCCGCGACCCCCGCCTCGCGGCGGCGGTCGCCGGCTGCGACCTCGTCCTGGCCGACGGCCAGGCCGTGGTGTGGGCGGGCCGGGTCCTCGGTGTCCGGCTGCCCGAACGGGTCGCGGGAATCGACCTGTTCATGCGGCTGCTGGCCGCCGCCGAGACCGCGGACGTACCCGTCTACCTGCTAGGCGCCCGGCAGGAGGTCCTGGAGCTGATGCTCCGCCGGATCTCCGAGCAGTTCCCGGCGCTGCGGGTGGCGGGCAGCCGCAACGGCTACTTCGAGGACTCCGACCAGGGCGCGATCGCCGACGCCGTCGCCGCGAGCGGTGCCCGGCTGCTGTTCCTCGGCATGACCTCCCCCAAGAAGGAGATCTTCACCGCGGGTTACGGCAAGCGCACCGGCACCCACGTGGTGCACGGTGTCGGCGGATCCTTCGACATCCTGGCCGGCATCACCAAGCGGGCCCCCCTGGTCTGGCAGCGGATGGGGCTCGAATGGTTCTACCGCACCCTCCAGGAGCCGCGCCGCCTCGGCAAGCGCTACCTCACCACCAATGCCGCCTTCCTCCTCATGACGGTCCGGGAACTCATCCGCCGTACACCGTCTGCCCGTTCCGCGAACAGGAGTCACTGATGCGCGTCGTCGTCGTGGGACAGGGTTACGTCGGCCTTCCACTGGCCATCAGGGCCGCCGAGGTCGGCCACCAAGTGGTCGGTTACGACGTGGACGCGCGGCGGGTCAAGAGCCTCGCCGCCGGCGAGTCGTACGTGGAGGACGTCTCCTCCGAACGGCTGAGCCGGGCACTGGAGCTCGGCACCTACCAGGCCAGCGAACTCGCCCGCGACTGCGGCGGTTTCGACGTCGCGGTCGTCACGGTCCCGACACCCTTGCAGGACGGCGCCCCCGACCTGCGCTACATCGAGGAGTCGGCGCACACCCTGGCCCGCTTCCTGCGGCCGGGCGCCACCGTCGTGCTGGAGTCCACCACCTATCCGGGCACCACCGAGGAGCTGTTCGGCCCGATCCTGGAGGACGGCTCGGGACTCACCGCCGGCGTCGACTTCCACCTGGGCTACAGCCCGGAGCGCATCGACCCCGGCAACACCGTCTGGGGCTTCCAGCAGACGCCCAAGGTCGTCTCCGGCGTGAACGCCTCGTCCCTCAAGGCCGTGGAGACCTTCTACGCGAGCCTCGTCGACACGACGGTGCCGGTGCGCTCGCCCAAGGAAGCCGAGCTCGCGAAACTGCTGGAGAACACCTTCCGGCACGTGAACATCGCCCTCGTCAACGAGATAGCCATGTTCGCCCGCCACCTCGACATCGACGTGTGGCAGACCATCGAGGCCGCCGCCAGTAAGCCGTTCGGCTTCATGAAGTTCACCCCGGGCCCCGGGGTGGGGGGGCACTGCCTGCCGATCGACCCCTCGTACCTGTCCTGGCGGGTGCAGCGCGAACTCGGCCAGAACTTCCGCTTCGTCGAACTGGCCAACGACATCAACAGCCACATGCCCGAGTACGTCGCACGCCGGGTCATGGACGCGCTCAACGCCAAGCGCCGCTCGGTCAACGGCTCCCGGATCCTGATCCTCGGGCTGGCGTACAAGAAGAACACCGGCGACGCCCGGGAGTCGCCGGCCGTGCGCGTGGCGCAGCTGCTCCTCGACATGGGCGCCAAGGTGCGCGCGGCCGACCCGCACGTGGTGGAGGGCATCACGGTCGACGCCCGTCTCTCGCGGGTCGAGCCGACCCGCAAGGAGCTGACCTCCGCCGACGTGGTGGTCCTGCTCACGGACCACGACTCCTTCGACTACGCGATGGTCACCGAGCACGCCTCGTTGATCCTGGACTGCCGCAACCGGCTGTCCGGGCCCAAGGTGGAGGTGCTCTGACCCATGACGAGGATCATCTGCGTGGCCGGGGCACGGCCCAACTACATGAAGATCAAACCGGTGATGGACGCGCTGGAGCGCCGCGGCGCCGAGGTCGTCCTCGTCCACACCGGCCAGCACTACGACGAGTCCATGAACGACGTCTTCTTCCGCGACCTCGGCATGCGCTCCCCCGACCGCTACCTGGGAGCCGGCTCCGGCAGCCACGCCCAGCAGACCGGCCGGGTGATGGCGGCCTTCGAGCCGCTGGTCGACGAACTGGCCCCGGACGCCGTCGTGGTGGTCGGAGACATCAACTCCACGCTCGCCTGCGCGCTGGTCACCGCGAAGGCCGGCCCGCTGCTGGCCCACGTGGAGGCGGGATTGCGCAGCCGGGACTGGAGCATGCCCGAGGAGGTCAACCGGGTCGCCACCGACCGCGTCAGCGACTACCTGCTGGCCCCCTCGCCCGACGCGGCCGCGAACCTGCGGGCGGAGGGGTACCGCGAGGACCAGATCCACGTCGTCGGCAACGTCATGATCGACACCCTGTTCGCCAACCTGGAGCGGGCCAGGGACTCCGACGTCCTTCACCGGTACGGGCTCACCCGGGGCGGATACGGTCTGGTCACCCTGCACCGGCCGGCCAACGTCGACGATCCCGACGCGCTGCGGGGCCTGCTGAAGGCCCTGGGCGAGATCGCCGATCGCTGCCCGCTGCTGCTGCCCGTGCACCCGCGGGCGGCCGAGCGGCTGGCCGAGATCGGGGTCCCCGGCGGCATCCGCCTGGTGCCGCCTGCCGGATACCTCGACTTCATCGCCCTGCAGGACTCCGCCCGTGTGGTCCTCACCGACTCCGGGGGCATCCAGGAGGAGAGCACCGCCCTGGGCGTGCCCTGTGTGACCCTGCGGGAGAACACCGAGCGCCCCATCACCGTCGAGCAGGGCACCAACGTCCTGGCGGGCACCGACCCGGAGCGCATCACCGCCACGGTGAACCGGGTGCTCGACGATCCGCCCGCGCCCCGCTGCCCCGAGCTCTGGGACGGCCGCGCGAGCGAGCGCATCGCCGAGGTCCTGCTGGACGGCGGGACCGGGGCGACCCGGCCGCGGCCCACCGATCTGGTTCCGTCCGGGGCGCCCGGAGCACCGTAGCGACCCGGCCCGACGCACCACCGCGATACCGCACGACCGCACCACTTCAACACCGCATCACTTCAACACCGCATCACGTCGACAACCGTAATCACCGCACAGAACAGGGCGGCGGCGCGTGGAGGACACGACGCCGCCGCGAGGGGGAAAGACCATGGATCTCGCGGAGATCTGGCGGGTCATGCGCAGGCGCTGGTACGTGCTGGTGCCCGGACTGCTGCTCACGGCCGCGCTGACCGCCGGCGTGTACCTGCTGGTCCCGGTGGAGTACCTGTCGCAGAGCACGGTGACCCTGCTGAACTCGAAGAAGGCCACGGTGGCCTTCGACGGCAACCCCTTCCTGAGCACCCAGTCCTCGCTCACCGGAATGGCCGACGGCCTGGCCCGCAACCTCAACTCCGACGACTCCAAGGCCGACCTCAAGGCCCAGGGAGTCACCGGGACGTACGAGGCGAAGATCGCCGACAACGCCCAGGGGCCCTTCATGTGGCTGAGCGTCACCGGGACCGATCCGGACGCCGTCCTGAAGTCGGACCAGATCTTCACCGCCTACGCCGAGAAGCGGCTGCAGGAGTTCCAGTCCCAGCAGTCGGTCGCACCGGAGGCCATGATCCGCATGGCGACGATCGTCCCGCCGCAGATGCCGGAACCTCAGACCAAGACCCGGATCCAGTACCTGGTCATGGCGGGCGCCCTGGGCTTCGTACTGAGCCTGGTGGCCACCTTCTTCGTGGAGGCCCGCCGCCGTAAGGCCGCCGGCCCCGGCTTTACGGGCCGGCGCCGGCCGCCGGCGGCCGAAGCCCCCGCCCCCACCTCCGAGACCACGGTGCCCGAGAGCACCCCGTCCGACGGCCCGCCCGACGCCCCCCGGTCCGACCGCGCGCCCGGCGCCTCGGCCGACACCTCGCCCGACGCCTCCTCCAGTACGGCGGACCCCACGCAGACCATGGCCCTGAAAATCCTGCCGTCCACCAAGTACCGCTCCACCGGATCACCGTGACCGGCTCCTCGACGGACGCCGCAACCGGTGTACAGACTCCGCCCGAGGGGCCAGCCCTGGGCCGCAAGGTCGGCTCCGCCGCCCGGTGGAGCCTGGTCAAC
Source organism: Streptomyces sp. ISL-43 (assembly GCF_018614195.1). Lineage (GTDB taxonomy): Bacteria > Actinomycetota > Actinomycetes > Streptomycetales > Streptomycetaceae > Streptomyces. The sequence continues at coordinate 52,514 of NZ_JAGGOT010000051.1, read as the reverse complement.
ACCGTGGTCATGCGCCTCGGCAACTTCGTCACCGGCATCATCCTCGCCCGCTTCTTCCTCGGCCCCGAGGCCTGGGGCGTCTACGGGATCGCCCAGACGGTCCTGCTGGTCCTGCTCTCCGCGAACGAGCTCGGCGTCTCGCTGGCCATCGTGCGCTGGGAGGGCGACCCCCGCCGCTTCGCCCCGACCGTCCTCACCCTGAGCGCCGCCTCCAGCTGCCTGCTGTACGCCGTCCTGTTCGCGGCGGCCCCAGCGGTGGCCCGGGTCCTCGGCTCGCCCGAGGCCTCCGGCGTCCTGCGGGTGATGTGCGTGTGCGTGGTCCTGGACGGGCTGTCGCAGGTGCCCGCGGGCTTCCTGACCCGGGAGTTCGCGCAGGGCCGCCGGATGGCCATCGACGCCCTCAACTTCGTCCTCAGCACCGCGGTGACCCTGCTGCTGGCCGTCCAGGGCTGGGGCGCCATGAGCTTCGCCTGGGGCTCCGTCGCCGGCAACGTGGCCGCGCTCGCCGGATGCTGCCTCGCCGCTCCCGGCACCCTGAGGTTCGGCTGGGACCGGGAGCAGGCCCGGGCCCTGCTCCGCTTCGGTCTCCCCCTGGCCGGGGCCAGCATGCTCGCCCTCGGCGTCGTCAACGTGGACACCATGGTGGTGGGCTCCGCCCTGGACCAACTGGCCCTCGGCTTCTACGTGCTCGCCTTCAACATCTCCGGCTGGCCCGTGCGGATCATCTCCGAGGCGGCCCGCCGCGTCTCCTTCGCCGGGTTCTCCCGGCTGGCCGACACACCCGGGGCGCTGGCCAGTGGGTTCGGCCGCGCCCTGGGCGTGGTGATGACGGGCACCGTGCCGCTCTGCGTCCTGCTGGCCGCCCTGTCCGCGCCGATCGTCGGGCTCGTCTACGGGGAGCGCTGGCTGCCCGCGGCCGCCGCGCTGCCCTGGCTGATGGGGCTCGGCCTCGTCCGGATCGGCTGCGAACTGGCCTACGACTGCCTGGTGGCCATCGGCCGGCGCCGCTCCCTCATCGGGGTGCAGGGCCTGTGGCTCGTCATCCTGGTCCCGGCCCTGGTGATCGGCGCCGGGGCCGGCGGGATCGTGGGAGTGGCCCAGGGGCACGTCCTGGTCGCCGGCGCCGTCGTGGTGCCGGTGTTCCTCATCGCGCTGCACCGGGGCGGCATCGGCCTGGCCACCGTGGCGCGGGCCTGCGCCTGGCCCTTCCTCGGCGGCGCCGTGATGACGGCCGTGGTCCTCGTCCTGGCGCGGCTGCTGGGCGACGGCGTCCTCGCGCTGCTCGCGACCGGGACCGCCGGCGCCCTGTGCTACGCCCTGTGCGTGCTGCCCAGCCTCGGGTTCCTGCGCGGTTCCCCGCCGACCGCCGGGACCGCGCCCGCGACCGCGACGGCGGGGGGTTAGTACCGTGGCACGTCACCGCAGGCGCCTGTTATGGGCCTGGCTGTCGGCCGGGATCCTGCTGGTCGCCGTACTGGCCCTCTACCAGGCGGAGCGGACGGGCATCAGCGAGCCCTCGGCCGGCTCGTGCCCGGCCAGCGCCCCCGAATGTCCCGGCTCGGACTCCCTCCCCACGCCCGCGCCCTCCGCGGACCCGTCCGCTTCGGGCACCCCCAGCCCTTCCGCCACCGCCGCGTCCCCCTCCGCCACTCCCCCGCCGACGAGCAGCGCGCCGCCCGCCGGAACGCCCGTGTGTTCCTCGCCGGGCGCCTGCGGGTTCCCCGACGCGCGCACCACCGGGCCGCGCATCGCGCTGGAGCGGCACGACACCGGGAACATGTCCGTGAAGACCGACGGCACGGTCATCAAGGGCTGGGACATCCACGGTTCCCTGGACATCTACGCCGACGACGTCACCATCATCGACAGCAAGATCACCTCGGCGAACTGGTGGGGCGTCAACCTGCGCCCGGGATTCAAGGGCCTCAAGGTCCTGCGCACCACGATCACCGCGGTACCGGGCAAGGGCCCCGACAACGGGGGCGTCGACTACGCGGTCTCCAACATGGGCGACAGCTCGATCGAGGTCGGCTGGTGCGACATCTCGGTGTTCGGCAACGCCCTGTCCATGGGCCAGGGCAACCTGCACGACAACTACGTGCACGATATCGCCGCCTTCCGCAACCAGGGCGGCGAGTGGCAGCACACCGACGCCGTCATCAGCGGCGGCGGCAACAAGGGCCGGCTGACCATCCGCCACAACACCCTGCTCAACGCGGTCCCGGTCGACCGGGGCGCCAGCGCGGCCCTCGGGCTGTTCGCCGACACCGGTGTGGTCTCCAACGTGGTCGTCGACCGCAACTGGCTGGCCGGCGGGGCGTACGCGCTCTACGGCGGCGGCCCGGGTGCCACGGGCATCCAGGTCACGGACAACGTCTTCTCCACCCAGTACCACCCCGCCGCCGGGACCTACGGGCCGGTCGCCGCCTGGAACTCGGGCGGCGCGGGCAACGTGTGGCGCGGCAACCGGATGAGCGACGGCCGGCCCGTCGTACCCGAACCGGCCCCCTGACGATCGAGAGGACATCATGCGCCGCATCGCCCGGGCCCCCTGGGAGCTGCTCAAGCGGGCCTTCGGCTGGCTGGTGCTCTTCGAGGCCAGGAACAAGCTCCTGCTGGCCCCTTCCGCCGTGCGGCTGCGCCGTTTCGAGGACGCCGAGACCGTCCGGCTGGCCGCTCTCCTCGGCCGGCCGCCGACCGCTCTGGTCGCCACCGTGATCGCCACGCACCGGCGCCCCGAGGCGCTGCGCGCGGCGGTCCGCTCGGCCTTGGGGCAGAGGATGGCCGACCAGGTGGTCATCGTCGTGGACGACGGCGCGGGACTGCCCGAACTGCCTTCGGATCCCAGGCTGTTCGCGGTGTCGCTGGCTCGCAACACGGCCACGGCCGGGGTCGTGCGCAATGTCGGGATCCGGCTGACCCGTTCGCGGTACGTCGCCTTCCTGGACGACGACAACCTGTGGGAACCCGACCACCTGGAGCAGGCCCTCGCGGTACTGGAGCCGGCCGGCGGGCCCGACGCCGTGTACACCGCGCTGCGCAGGGTGCTCCCCGACGGCCGCGAACGGGACGTGCTGTCGGTGCCGTTCGACCGCCGCCGCTCCGCCCACGAGGCCTTCCTCGACACGAACGCCTTCGTGGCGCGCCGCACCCGGTCCCTGTACTTCAGCCGGCTGCGGCGAACGCCCGAGGTGCTGCCCCGCGAGGACTGGGAGCTCGTACGCCGCTACAGCCGCCGCCACGAGGTCCGCCACGTGCCCCGGCCCACCGTCCGCTACCTGGTCAACCCGGAGAGCTTCTACACCGCCTGGGACGGGTCGGCGCCCACGGGGTCCGTGCCCTTCGAGTGACGCGGCCGGATCAGGGTCCCGGGGTCGCGCGCAGCGCGGACCGGCCGGCCAGGGCCCGCGCCGCCGCCCGGCTCGCGGGCCGGCCGAGGACCGCGCGCGAGGTCTCGCGCAGCAGCACGGCCGCGCGGAAGGCGGTGGTGGCCGCCGCCCCGTGCCGGCGCCCGTAGAGCCGTACGCGGTTGAGGGTCAGCAGCGTCCACAGCCGCGGTGACACCTGCGAGTCCCCGCCGAGGTGGACGGCCGCGGCGGCGGGCTCCAGCCGGGTGGCGAAGCCGAGGTCGCCGGCCCGCAGGCAGTACTCGGTCTCCTCCGAGTAAAGGAAGAACGATTCGTCCCAGGCTCCGCAGGCGTCCAGGCATTCCCGGGAGAGCGCCATCAGCGCACCGGTCGCCCAGTCCGCGACGGTGGCCCGCCGGTACGCGGACGGATCGGTGACCAGCTCGCTCCACAGCGGGAAGCGCCCCGCCCGGCGGTTGCCGATCACGGCCTCGCCCAGGGCACGCGTCACGCGCGACTCACGGCGCAGCGAGTAGTGGAGCGTCCCGTCCTCTTCGTGGAGCAGGGGGACGCTGATCCCGACCCGGCCGCCCCCGTCGAGGGGGGCGCCGAGCGCCTCGACGAGGAGTTCGGCGCAGCCCCGCCGCATCCGGACGTCCGGATTGCACACCAGCGCCGTGCCGAAGCCGCCCTCCCACCCTGCGGCGGCCTCCAGGGCCGCGTTCACCCCGGCCGCGTAGCCGGCGTTGCGGCCGGTCTGGACGACCGTCGCCTCCGGGGCGAGTGACCGGAGCAGCTCCACGGTGTCATCGGAGGAGTCGTTGTCGGCGACGACCAGGCGCCAGTCGAGCCCGGCCATGCCCTCCGGCAGCGAGGCGAGGAACTCGGGCAGCACCCGGGCGCTGTTCCAGGTGACGACGACGACGGCTACGGGACCGGCTGTACCCGGTCGGAGCGGCGGGACCGGCCGGCGCGAGGGCGGGCGGCTGGAGGCTGGGCCACTGGAAAGCACGGGGACTCCACGGTTCGGGGCTTCGGCGCGGCGCGCCGGATGAAGCCGAGGTAACTGCCTCCGGCGGCGATCGTCAGGAAGAACATCCCGGCGAACATCGGGAAGCTGAGGGCGTCGAAGGTGGCGGCGCTGACCAGGGCGACGAGGGCCGAGGCGAAGAAGGCCTGGCCGAGCTCCCGGTCGGACTCGCAGGCGGCGAGGCGGCGGACGGCGCCGCCCTGGTGGATTCCGGTGAGGAACAGCGCGAAGAGCGCGACCAGGCCCAGCAGTCCCATTTCCGCGAGGGTCAGCATGTACTGGTTGTCGGTGAAGAAGTAGAGGTCCGGGGTGAAGGTACCCAGGCCCCGCCCGAACAGCGGGCGGTCCTCCAAGTAGGGCACGATCGCGCTGTACTTGACGGTACGGGCCTGGGTGCTGCTGTCGGAGTTCGACAGGAAGGACGCGAAGAGGGTGGTGATCGTGCCGATCAGCCCCGGCACGAGGACCTTGAAGACGGCCACGGAACCCAGCAGCAGGCCGAAGGTGGTCCAGCGCCGCTGCGGCTTCCACCGCGGCACCATCACCAGCACCACGATGAGCGCGCCGATGATGGAGGTCCGCGACACGGTCAGCGGCAGGGCGCCGCCCATCAGTGCCACCGGGGCCCAGCGGCGCCAACGGCTCAGGTGCGCGCGGACCGGATCGAAGGCCTGCTGCACGGCGAAGGGCAGCAGCAGGGCGAGCATGCCGCCGAACTCCAGCGGCTGCGCCGTCGTCGAGCGGGGCCGGGTGAAGGCCCCCCGGTCCAGCGTGGTGATCTGGGCGACGCTCGACTGGAGTCCGGGAATGTTGATCTTTTCGGCGATGTTCGTCGCGGTGAAGAAGTCGTAGTAGCCGATGGCGGCCACCACCGCCCCCATCACGACGGCCCGCCGCAGCAGTACGTCGAGGCGGGCCCGGTCCTGGATGCCGGCCGAGACCAGCACCACCAGCGACACCCAGACGAGCAGCCCGATCAGGCCGCGGTCGGCCCCCAGTACCTCCTTGTGCGAGCTGCCCCTGGAGGCGTTCGCGAGGTAGGAGGCCAGTACCGACACGGTCAGCAGCCACATGGCGACCCGGGGCAGCCGGGTGCCGGGGGCCGGCCGGATCCGGCCGGTCAGCCAGGTCGCGAGGTACCAGAACAGCCCCAGCAGCGCGAACACGTTGGCCGGGGTACCCACACCTCCCAGGCCCGGGAGGGTCAGGTTCGAGGGGATGAAGAAGGCCAGCGCCAGATAGCCGGTGAGCAGCGCGGTGGCGTCCAGCTGCCGGGCCCTGTTGCGCCTGCGCACGCGCGCCTTCGCCCCGCCGGCCGCCCCGTCCGTGCGGGCGGCTTCCGCGGCTTCGGCCGCCTCGCGGCGGCGGCGCAGGGACCCCAGCAGGCTCTCGGTGACGAAGGACAGGGTGAAGCCGGCGACCAGGCCGGCGATGACGACGGCCAGGACCTGCTGGTAACGGCTCTTGAGCTGTGGCTTCGGGGTCTGCGGCAGCACGACCGGGGCGGTCTGCACGAAGTAGGCGGGTTGTACCTTGGCCGCCGCCTGGAGCGCGTTGAGCTGCTCACCGGCGAAGGCGGTGAGCGTGCTGGTCTCTTTGAGCACCTTGGCTCGGTCGGTGCCCGTGACCGTCAACGTGAGCATCGGGCCGGAGGTGTTCGCGGCGAATCCGACCGTGTAGGGGTCGGTGACTCCCAAACCCTGCAGGTCCCGCGCCGCGTCGGCTCCCGACAGGGTTCTGATGAGGACGTCGGCGGTCACGACGAGCGAACCGCCCGCGTTCGAGATGGGGTTGCCGAAGGCCGGGGCCAACTCCGCGACCGCCGTGGAGTCGAGGAGCGCCACCGAGCTCTGCGACTGGTAGGACACGGGCACCGACTGGTACAGGTGCAGACCCGCGAGGAGTCCCATGACCGTCAGGGGCGCCATCACGTACCAGCGGCGCCTGAGTACCGCGCCTATCTCACCGATGTTCACGAACGCCCCCCATGAGGGCCGGGAACCGATGGCGGGCCGACCCGCGTCCTGGGAAGATCGATCACGACGGAAGGAATCCTGTGTCGCCTGGTGAGTTGTTCCGCACGCTGCGCCGCCGCTGGTACGTCCTGGTCCTGGCGGCGGCGCTCGCGGCCGCCGGAGCCCTGCAGGTGCTCCGCCCCACCCAGACGTACGTGAGCTCGGCGATCGTCGTGCTCAAGCCGCCGGTGACCGGCAACCAGCCGAACCAGCTCGCCAACCTGCAGCCGCCGCTCGCCGCCGTCTCCTACGCGGCGGTGCAGCAGCTGGACTCCCCTGGCGGCGCGGCCGAGTTGCGCGCCGCGGGGGTGGAGGGCAAGTACCGGATGATCCCGCGCAACAGCGGTACCAGCGTCACCCCCCGCTATCTGATCCCCTCGCTCCAGGTGCAGGCGGAGCACGTGGACCCCGCCGTGGCCGACCGTTCCGTGCTGAAGGTCGTCGAGGTCTACACCAAGCACCTCTCGGACATGCAGACCGAGCAGCGGATCCCGGCGGCGGCGCGGATGAGCGTGACCCTCCTCGTCCCGCCGACGGCGGTCGCGCAGAGCGGTACCAAGAGCCGTGGCCTGGCCGGGACGGCGCTGCTGGCCGCGGTCGGCGGCGTGGCGTGCGCGCTGTGGACGGATCAGCTCCTGAAGCACCGGGGCCGGCGCCGGCGCGAAGGCGCCGACGCCGGTCCGCGGGAGACGGCCGAGGGCCGTGCGCCCGCGGCCGCGGCGGCCCGCTGAGGTAGCGGGCCGCCGGGCCGGGTGTGCCCCGGGGACGGGGCGGTCGTGCCGATGGTGCGGATGGTGCGGATGGTGCCGAAAATTCATCAAATCCCTCGACGTTTCCAGGACTGCCACCAGAGCCACTCGCGCCCCCGGTCCGCGAAGGCCGAGAGCACCAGCGGCTGGAGGTACGGCATCACGCGCGCTCCGACCCGCCGGCGCCGGCGCAGCGCCGCGTACTCGGCGAGCTCGCTGTAGTCCGGCCTGCATTCGGCGGCGAAGGCCTCCAGGTCCTCGACCGGGACCACCCCGGTGCGCCCCCGGTCGTAGGCGCGGTACGCCCTGCGCAGGGCGTACCGGGCCAGCCGCGTGCGCGCCGCCGCCGACAGCTCGGCTGCCTCGGGGAGCAGGCCGCCGCACTTCTCCAGGACGGAGTCGAAGGCGACGAGGCGCTGGCGCAGGTCGTCGAGCTGCCCGCCGAAGTCCGTGGTGGACATGTTGTTGCCGTGGACGCGGTAGAAGGCCTGGTCGGCCCCCCGGACGTAGCCCACGTCGGCGTGGGCCGCGAGCCGCATCCACATCTCGATGTCGCCGGCGTGCGGAAGCTCCGGGTCGTAGCCCCCGACCTTGCGCTGGAGGCTGGTGCGCACGACCACTTCGGGCGAGGTGATGCACCCGGTGCCCTCCCTGAAGCGCCGCTCCAGCCACCACCGCCCGGGGTAGACCACCGAACCGGTGCTCCGGGTGCGGGCCGCGGGAAGCGGCCCGCCGTGCTGGAACCGCAGCGGCCTGCCGTAGGCGAAGCCGGCCTCCGGGTGGGCGTCCAGCAGGGCCGCGGCGCGTACCAGGGCGCCGGGGACCAGCCGGTCGTCGGCCGAGAGCAGGGCCACGTAATCCCCGTCGGCCCACTCCAGCAAGCCCTCGTTGTAGGTGGCGATGTGACCCCGGTTGCGTTCGTGGACCCGGACCTCGATGCGGGGGTCGGCGGCCGCCAGGGCGCGCGCGACCTCCGCCGAGTCGTCGGGGGACGCGTCGTCGATGATCAGTACCCGTACGTCGACGCCCTCCTGCTCGTCCAGGACGCTCTTGACGCAGTCGGCCAGGAAGCGGCCGTACTTGTAGCAGGGGATCACCACGCTGACCGTGCTCACTGGCCGGACACCTCCGTGGAGCCGGCCGAGAGGCCGGACGGCGCCGTGGTGGTGAAGACTGGGCCGACCCAGTAGTTCACCGATCCGAAGGTGTTGTTCGGGAAGACCGTGCCCGCACCGTACTTGTAGAGGCCGTTGGAGCCGCCGCTGCCGTCGGCCGGCGCGACCAGCGGATAGGAGCGGTGCGCGGCCGTGAAGTACCCGCCGTCCACAGAGTACTTGCCGTTCGGCGCGTGGTACGAGGCCACGTAGGTGGTACCCGCCGTGATGGCCACGGGTGTGGTGAAGTGGAGCTGATGCCAGCCGGACAGGGTCTCGCTGCCGAAAGTTCCGGTGGCCAGGAGGGTGCCGGTGTCCGACCAGAGGCTGCCGGTGTGCGTGCCGGTGTTGCCGGGTCCCTTGTAGAAGGTGATGCCGGTGACGTAGCCACCGACGGTGGACTGGAAGCGGGTGCCCAGTTCGACGGAGTTGGTGTCGTCGCCGACGTTGGCGGTGGTCGGTTCGGTGGCCGGGCCCCACAGGGTGCACGGGCAGTTCACCGTCGGCGGGCTCGCGCTGGTGGTGAAGGTCCAGGTGACCGGCGCGGCCATGGTGTTGCCCCACAGGTCGGCCGCCTGCACCGACGCCGTGTAGGTGGTGTTCAGCACCAGTTCGGTGGACGGGGTGAAGGTGGCGCTGTTCGAGGCGCTGAGGACCTTGCTGCCCGGGACGGTGGCGCCGCCCGGGTCCTTCAGGGTGAACACGAGGGTGTCGGCGTCGACGCCCTCGCTGAAAGTGGCCTTCACCGTTGCCGTGATCGCGGTGCCCGTGGCCGCGGACTGCGGCGTGGTCGCGGTGACCGTGGGCGGTGTCGTGCTCGCGGTGGCGGTGTCCAGGACCGCGTCGACCCAGTAGTTGCTGCCGGACGAGGCCGTGGCCGGGAACCCGCCGGTGCCGCTGTAGCGGTACACGCCGTTGCCGCCGTCGGTACCGCTCTTCAGCGCGGTCAACGGGGCCAGCCCCGCGTCGGCCGAGGCGAAGGTGGTGTCGAAGGAGTAGCCGCCGTTGGGGGCGAAGTAGGAGGCGATGTAGGTGGTGTTGGCCTTGACCGGAACCGGCGAGGAGAAGTTCAGCTGCTGCCAGCCGGACGCCGTCTCGTTGGTGAAGGTGCCCGTGGCCAGACGCTGGCCCGAGCTGCTCCACAGACTGCCGGTGTGCGTACCGGTGTTGGCGGGGGACTTGTAGAAGCGGACGCCCGTGATCGAACCGGGCACCGAGGAGCGGATCTTCACGCCGAGCTCGACGGCGCTGCCGTCACCGGCGTTGACGGTGCCCGGTACGGCGGCGGCCGGCCAGACGGTGCAGGGGCACTGCTGGGGTCCCACGGTCAGCGGCACGGTGGTGGTGGCGCCGATGTTGACGCTGTCGTCCACCGCGCGGACCTTGATCTGCACGGGTCCGGGCGTGGTCGGGGTCCACTTGTAGCTCCAGGACCCGATTCCGGTGGTCGCCTTCCAGGTGGTCCCGCCGTCGGTGGAGACCTCCACGCGGGCCACGACGCCGCCGCCGCTGTCCGCAGAGGTACCCGTGATGGTCACCGGCCGCAGCGCGGGCACCGTGGCGTTCGCCGCGGGGCTGGTCACGGTGATGACCGGGCCGGTGGTGTCGGTGGAGGCGCTCGCCGCCACCAGGTTGCTCTGCAGGGACTTGGGCTGGACCCCCATGTCGGCGAAGATGTTCACCGTCGCCTGCTGCATCCGCTTGTCCTCGGTGACCACCGCGTCGTCCGGGTTGCCCGTCGGCATGTTGGTCAGGCCCCAGGACCACTGCACGGTGCCCGAGCCGAAGACCAGGGCGTGCGAGGTCTGGTCGCGGAAGGCGACCAGGCTGTGCGTCGCGGTCCCGTTCCCGTAGGTGTTCCCGTAGTCGAGGCGGTACTTGCCGTCGTTGATGTCCACCGTGGTGGACGACAGGGCGATCTGCCCGGCCGGGCGCGCCGCGTCCTCCACGTCGCTGTCCCACTCGTAGCCGAGCGTGCCGACGGGGAAGGTGGCGGTCTGGGAGGGGGTCAGGTTGGCGACGGTGGTGTTCCTCCACAGCCGCATCTTGGCGAAGGCTCCGGGCACGGTGATGGCGTCGCTGCGGTAGCCGTTCACGCTGAACAGCGAGCCGGTCACCTGGTTCTGCGGCTGGAAGGGCCGCCCGTTCGTGGCGCTGGCCGGGTCCATGAAGGTGCCCGTCCAGATCCCGCTCGGGTCGGGGATGCCGTTGGGCTGCGGGAAGGAGAGCTTGGTCTCCTTGTAGCAGACCAGCGTCCGGTTGGCCGTGTTGGCCCCGTCGATGCTGGGGGCGAGGCGGGTCTTCCAGAAGACCTCGTTGCCCGCGAAGTACGTCTGGTTGACGCCCGCGTGACGTGCGTTCAGGGCGTTGGTGAACTGGTCCTGGGTCCAGTACTCGTCGTGCCCGGAGGACATGAACACCTTGTGGTTCTGGAGCTGGGTCGCGCCCTTGGTCGACATGTCGATCCCGGACATGTAGCTGACGTCGTACCCGTTGCGCTCCAGCCAGGAGATCATCTGGTACTCGGACCCGTAGATCCCGTTCTCCCCGCCGATGTCCATCGGCCGGTTGTAACTGACCTCGTACGCACGTCCGTCGGGCGCGGGCCCGGCGCCGTCGTACAGGTCCTGGCCGCCGTAGTTGTTGTACGCCTGCCAGGTCTGGTCGCTGGTCTGCACCACGATGTCGGAGTGGCTGGAGTCGTTGCGGACCACGAACGGGTAGGGCATCACGCCGTTGCCGTCGGCCTGGTCGAAGTTCGCCATGTAGAGGCCGGAGACGGCGTCGGAGGGCACTGTCCACGTGGAGGTGACGGGCCAGTTGCCGCAGTCGACCAGGCCGGTGGAGGCCTTGGTGGTGCAGCTCAGCGGGTTGCCTCCCTGCGGGAAGTTCGCCGGGAAGTTCTGGGCGGCCTGGGCGGCGGTCGACATCAGACGGGCCCCGTCACCCCCGTAGTGGCCGAGCCGGTAGACCGACACCTTGTACGGGGTCGGCGACTGGACCTTGAACTGCACGGTCTCGCCCGCCTGGACGCTCATCTGGGCGGTGAAGCCCTTGATGTCGCCGTAGGCGCTGGGCGCGAACCAGTCGGACATCGGTGTGCCCGGCTTGGAGTTCTCGCACACGATCGCGTTCGTGCCGGGACCGCAGGGGTCCGCCGCGTCGGCCACCGCGAACGGAGGTAAGACCGTGGCCATCAGAGCCGAGACCACGGTGAAGAGGCCGTACCGGAGCAACCTTGTCCGTCTGTTCATCTGTACCTCTTTGTGTTTTACGTCAGCACAGTGCGTCAGCGCAGGGCGTCGATGAGCGCGCCCACGACCCTCTGCTGCTCCGCGGGAGTGATCTGCGGGAAGAGCGGGAGGGAGAGCATCCGGTCGGCGGCCTGCTCGGCGTGCGGGAAGTCCCCGCGGCCGTGCCCGAGGTGGCCGAAGGCCGGAGTGAGGTGGACCGGGGAGGGATAGTGCACGCCGGCGCCGATCCCCTCCGCGTTCAGCTTGCCGACGACCGCGTCGCGGTCGGCGTCGTGGACCCGGACCACGTACAGGTGCCACACGTGGACGTTGCCCGGCGCCGTGACCGGCAGGGTCAGTCGTCCGGTGGCCGCCAGGTCGCCCAGGAGCCCGTCGTACCGGGCGGCGGCGGCCCTGCGGGCCGCGTTGCCGTCGGCCAGCCTGGCCAGCTTCGCGCGCAGCACCACGGCCTGCAGACCGTCCAGCCGGCTGTTGAAGCCGGCCACGTCGTGCCGGTACTTGGCGACGCCGCCGTGGTTGGCCAGCGCGCGCACGAGGTCGGCGGTCTCCTCGTCGTCGGTCACCACCGCGCCGGCGTCCCCGTACGCGCCCAGGTTCTTGCCCGGGTAGAAGCTGGTCGCGGCGATCCCGCCCGTGCCGGGGGAACGGCCGTCCCGGGTGGCGCCCTGGCTCTGCGCGGCGTCCTCGACGAGCCTGACGTGCGACGGCAGCCGCTCGGCCAGCTCCGCGGCGGCGGCGCACTGCCCGTACAGGTCGACGGGGACCACCGCGCGGGTGGCCTTGCCGACGGCGTCGAGCGCGGCCTGCGGGTCGATCAGCAGGGTGTCGGGGACGCAGTCCACGAGGACCGGCCGTGCGCCGATCCGGGCCACGGCGCCGGCGGTGGCGACGAATGTGTTGGCCGGCAGCACGACCTCGTCGCCGACGCCCACCCCGCTGGCGCGCAGGGCCAGTTCCAGTGCGTCGGTGCCGTTGGCCACGCCGACGCAGTGGCCGACTCCGGCGAAGGCGGCGTACTCGCGCTCGAAGGCGCGGACCTCCTCACCGCCGATGAAGGCGGTGCCGGCGAGCACGCGGTCGAATCCGGCGCGTATCTCCTCCGCGACCTCGGCGTGCGCGGCTTTCAGGTCGACGAGCGGTATCTGGTTCATCCGGCTGTGCTCCCCATCCGTGTCCCCGGCCTCCGGCCGGTCTCCGACTCATCGGCCCGCAGCTCGTCGAGCGCCGGGCCCCCCGCCTCGCGCAGCCGGCGGGCCGGGCTTCCGGCCCACACCTCGCCGGGCGGCACGTCGGTCAGGACCGTGCTTCCCATTCCGGTCAGCGACCAGGCACCGACCGTGGTGTACTCCCGCACCAGCGCGCCCGCGCCCACGTAGGCCCCCCGGCCCAGCCGTACCCCGCCCCCGAGGCGGACCCCCGAGGCGAGCGTCGCGAAGTCCCCGACCGCGTCGTCGTGGGTGAGGACCGCGTGCGGCATCACCGCCACGTGGGACCCGAGCCGTACGGCCGCGGTCAGCACGCAGTGCGCGAGCAGCACCGAGCCCGCGCCGAGCACGGAGGACTCCGAGACCGCCGCCGTGGGGTGCACCACCGTCGCGTAGCGGCTCTCGGGCAGGGCCAGGCGGCGCACCAGGCGGGCCCGTACGGCGTAGTCGCGCGGGCTGCCGACGCAGACGACCACCCGGGCGGCCGGCATGCCGTGCGCCAGGTCGCAGCCGCCCAGCACCGCCGTGCCGTCGACGTCCCGGCCGTGCAGGGCCGGGTCGTCGTCCAGGTGTCCGGCGAGCCGCCAGCGCGGGGCGCGGCCCAGCCGCCGGTCCGCGGCGGCCGCGTCCCGTACGGCCTGGGCGGTCTCCCGGGCGAAGCCGCCCGCGCCGACGATCAGCAGTTCCGCGGTGTCCGGACCGCTCTGACCGGCCGGACCGCCCTGACCGACCGCGTCGGCCCGCCCGGCCGGCCCGCCCGCCCCGCTCATCCGCCGGCCTGTCCGCGCAGCGCCGCCACCACCCGGTCCTGCTGGTCCCGGGTCATCGTGTGGAACAGCGGCAGGATCAGCGAGTCGCGGCTGATCCGTTCGGTCACCGGCAGCGCCGCCGCCCCGTGCCCGGCGTACGCCGGCTCCAGGTGCGAGGCCATGATCCCGCGCCGGGCGGAGATCCCGGCCTCGGCCAGTACCGCGAGCAGTTCGTCCCGGCCGACCGGGAAGTCCTCGGCCAGCAGCACCCAGTACGACTGGAAGTTGCCCTCGCCGTGTCCGGGGTCCCGGACGGGGCGCAGGCCGGGGATCCCGGCGAGCAGCTCTTCGTAGCGGGCGGCCAGTTCGCGCCGGCGGGCCACGATCGCGTCCAGCTTGCCCAGTTGCACCAGGCCGACCGCGGCCTGGATGTCGGTCATCCGGTAGTTGTAGCCGACCTCCAGATAGCTCTCGGTGATCGGCTTGCTGCTCGCGTGCCGTTGCGCGGCGGACACGTTCATGCCGTGCTCGCGCAGCCGGCGCAGCCGCTGGGCCCACTCGGCGTCGTCCGTGGTCACCATGCCGCCCTCGCCGGTGGTGATCACCTTGCGGGGGTGGAAGGACCAGGCGGCCAGCAGGGCGCCGTGGCCGACCGACTTGCCCCCCACGGTCGCGCCGATGCCGCAGGCGGCGTCCTCCACCAGCGGTACACCCCAGTCGGCGCAGGCCTCGCGCAGGGCGTGCACGTCCGCCGGGACCCCGCCCTGGTGGACGGCGAGCACCGCCTTCGTGCGCGGGGTGCGCACCGCGTCGACGGTGGCCGGGGTCAGGTTCCCGGTGGCTTCCTCGACGTCCGCGAACACCGGGTCGGCGCCCACGTAGCGCACCGCGTTGGCCGTGGCGATGAACGACAGCGAGGGCACGACCACCTCGTCGCCCGGACCGAGGTCCAGTGCGATCAGCGCCAGGTGCAGGGCGGTGGTGCACGAGCTCACCGCGATGCCGTGCTCGGCGCCCACCCGCTCGGCGAAGGCCCGCTCGAACTCCGCGACCCTGGGGCCCTGGGCGACCCAGCCGGAGAGGACCGCGTCGGCGGCCGCCCGCGCCTCGTCCTCGCCGAGCCACGGGATCATGACCGGGATGCGGGCCGGCCCGTCCTGGGCGGGTGCGGTCCCGGCGCTCATCGGCCGGCCTCCCCGGCGGGAACCTCGCCGGCACCGGCACCCGAAGCGGCGGCGGCGGCGTCCGCCGCGCGCTCGGCGCGCCACCAGTCCACCAGGTCCCGCAGTCCCGCGCGCAGGTCGATGTCGGCCGTGAAGCCGAGGCGCTCCGTGGCTCCCGAGGTGTCCGCGAGCCGCCGGGTCACCCCGTTCACGGCGCGGGCCGGCCCGTGTTCCGCCACCATCCCCTCGGCGTCCATGGCCTCCAGCAGGCCGTTCGCCAGGTCGAGCAGGCTGGTCTCCGAGCCGCTCGCGACGTTGAACACCTCGTCGGTCAGGTCGGATTCGGCGGCGAGCAGGTTGGCCCTCGCGATGTCCCTGACGTGGACGAAGTCCATGGTCTGGGTGCCGTCGCCGAGGATCAGCGGCGGCTCGCCCGCCGCGATCCGCTCCATCCACCGGATCAGCACCTCGGTGTACAGCCCGTGGATGTCCATCCGGGGGCCGTACACGTTGAAGTAGCGCAGCGCGACGTAGTCCAGCCCGTACATGGCGTGGAAGCTGCGCAGCACGCCTTCGTTGAAGGCCTTCGCCGCCCCGTAGAAGGTGTCGTTGTTGTACGCGTGGTGGCGCTCGGTGGTCGGGAAGGACTCCGCCATCCCGTACACCGAGGCCGAGGAGGAGGCGATGACCTTGCCCACCCCGGCGGCCGCCGCGGCCTCCAGCACGTTGAAGGTGCCGTCGACCATCACCTCGTTCGCCAGCCTCGGTTCCTCCGCGCACTGGGTGATCCGGATCGCCGCCAGGTGGAAGACCAGGTCGGCTCCCTCGGTCGCCTTGCGCACCGCGGCGACGTCCCGGATATCGCCCTCGACCAGGTCCACCACGCCGCTCGGCAGGGCGCGGGCCAGGTTGGCGGTGCGCCCCCGCACGAAGTTGTCGAGCACCACGATCTCGCGCGCCCCGTTGTCCACCAGCAGGTCCACCAGGTGCGAGCCGATCGTGCCCGCTCCGCCGGTGACCAGAATCCTCTTGCCTCGTACGCTGCTCAACGTCCTGCCCCTACTGAGTCGGTCATGGTGTCACCGGTCGGGCCCGCCGCCGCACCGCGCGCGGCGCCGGGCCCGAAGGCTTCGTGGACGGTCAACGCCCCGTGCGCAGTCCGACGACCGCGCCACGGAACTCCAGGCTCCGGGAAGCCGCTTCGAGGATGTCGAGCACCTGCAGGCCCGCCCGGCCGTCGGTCAGCGCCGGCCGCCCCGCCCTGATCGCGGAGGCGAACTCCTCGACCATGGTGCGCAGGGCCTCCTTCTCGCCGAGCGCGGGCGCCACCATGTCGCCGGTCCGGTAGGAGACGAGCATGTCCCGGCGCTCGTCCGCGCCGATCTCCTGCGGAGCCGTCAGGTCCACGCCCCGGTCGAACACCGCGACGCGCTGGGTGGGGTTGAGGTCGTCCCACACCAGGGTCCGCTTGGAGCCGCCGACCATCGTGGTGCGGACCTTCACCGGGGACAGCCAGTTGACGTGCACGTGGGCGATGGCACCGGTGTTCAGCTGGAGCGTCAGATAGGCGACGCAGGACTGGCCGGCGCCTATCGGGTCGGCGCCGTGAGCGGCCACGGCGACCGGACGGACGTTCTCCGGGAGGATGAAGTCGAGGACCGAGAGGTCGTGGGGAGCCAGGTCCCACAGGACGTCGACGTCCTTCTGGACCAGCCCGAGGTTGATCCTGACCGAGTCCACGAACTGGATCTCGCCGAGTTCGCCGGAGCGGACCATGTCCCGGATGCGGGCCACCGCCGGGGTGTAGCAGTAGGTGTGGTCGCACATGAGGGTCAGGCCGCGCTCCTCGGCCTCGGTCACCAGCCGCAGCCCGTCCTCGTACGTGGCGGCGAGGGGCTTCTCCACCAGGACGTGCTTGCCGGCGCGCAGGGCCGCCAGCGCGACGTCGAGATGGGTGCCGGCCGGGGTGGCCACGGCGACGGCGTCGACGGCCGGGTCCGCGAGGACCGCCTCGTAGTCCGAGGTCGCCTGGACCGTGGAGTAGCCGCCGAGAACCTGCCGGGCCCGGTCGACGTTGAGATCGCAGAGCCAGCGCAGCCGGAACCCCGGGCTGGACTGGAAATTGCGGACCAGGTTGGGGCCCCAGTAGCCCGCGCCGACGACGGCTACGCCTAACGGCTCCGTCGGCCCCCCGCCTGCGGCTCCGGCGCCCCGCCCGAGGTCCTTCGCGGTGTCCTTCACAGCGTTCCCTTTCCTTCCGCGCACGCCCGCGGGCGTGTCGACGACCCATGGCCGGGACGCGTGCGAAGGAAGGGGGTGCCGTCGACGGCAGGCCGGGCCGCCTGCGCGACCCGTGTGCGACCCGCCCGACGGCGATGGCCCCCACGACCGATGCCGTACGTGTTCCACGTACTTCCGCCCCCCGACCGTCCGGCACCCCACGCGCCGGTCCGGCCCCGGGCAGGCGGCCTGTTCCCCCAAGCCGCCGTACCCGTCCCCGATAACTCAACTTCCCTGCTCCGATCGGATCATGGCGTCGCCGAAGCACGCCGAATCCGGTCGGCTGCGTTCAATCTAGACCACCGGGCGTACCCCCGGGGAGAGTTGGAGGAATCGGTCGGTACAGGCGTTCGGCCATGCATACTTCCGGGGTGACCAGCATCGTGATCCCGGCCCACAACGAGGGCCGGGTCATCGGCCGGCTCCTCGACGCGCTCCTGGCCGACGCCCCCGCCTCCGGGCCCGACATCGTCGTGGTGTGCAACGGCTGTACGGACGACACCGCCGCGGTGGCGGGCGCGCGCGGCCCCCGCGTACGCGTGGTGGAGATCCCGACTCCCTCCAAACACCTGGCACTTCGGGCCGGTGACGAGCACGCCCGGGGCTTTCCCCGGCTGTACGTGGACGCCGACGTCGAAGTCGGGGCCGCCGACGTGCGGGCCCTGGCCGGCGCCCTCGCCGACAGTCCGCGGCTGCTCGCCGCGGCCCCCGGGCGCGACATCCCGCTGGCCGGCTGCGCCTGGCCGGTCCGGGCGTACTACCGGGTCTGGCAGCGGCTCCCGGCCGTCCGCGAGGGGCTGTTCGGGCGCGGGGTCATCGCGGTGTCCGAACCGGGGCACGCGCGGATCGCCGCCCTGCCTCCGCTGATGGCGGACGACCTGGCCGCCTCCCTCGCCTTCGCGCCGGGAGAGCGGAGCGTGGTCGAGGCGGCCCGGGTCGTGGTGCACCCGCCGCGCACCTGGGCCGATCTGATCAAACGGCGCGTCCGGGCGGCGACTTCGTCCGCCGAGCTGGAGCGCTTCCAGGCCGCGCGGCCTTCCGGACAGCCGTCGTCCGTGCCGTCCGCGCGCACCGGTACGGGAGACCTGCGCGCGCTGCTCCGCGACCAGCCGCGGCTGCTCCCCGGGGTCGTCGTGTTCGTGATGGCGGCCCTCGCGGCCCGCCGGGGCGCCCGCAAGGCCATCCGGACCGGGGACTTCTCCACCTGGCTGCGCGACGAGAGCAGCCGACAGGGCTGAGTCCCGGTACGCGGCCGGATCGGGCCGTACCAAGCCCAGTTGGCCCGTACGACCATTAGGGTGCCATTCGTACGTACGAGTGGCTCAGACCGTCTGCACCGGGAGCTCGAGAGCATGTACCTCGCGGACCGCTCCGCGCCGGGGGGCGCGAAGACCGCACCGGACGGCAGCCCCGTCCGGGCCCCCGCGGTCGCCTCGGCCGTCCTCGCGTTGGGCTCGGTCAGCCTGATCACCGACATCTCCTCCGAGATGGTGACCGCCGTCCTGCCGCTCTACCTGGTCGCCGGACTGGGCCTGAGCCCGCTGGGCTTCGGCGCGCTCGACGGCCTGTACAACGGGGTCAGCGCACTGGTGCAGCTGACCGGCGGCCACCTCGCCGACCGGATCCGCAACCACAAGCTGATCGCCGGCATCGGCTACGGCCTGTCCGCCCTGTGCAAGCCTCTGCTGCTGCTCGCCCACAGCCTCGGCCCGGTGGGCGTGGTCCTCGCCCTGGAACGCACCGGCAAGGGCCTGCGCACCGCCCCGCGCGACGCGCTCATCTCCCTTTCCACACCTGTCGAGTCACAAGGCCGCGCCTTCGGCGTGCACCGCGCCATGGACACCACCGGCGCACTGCTCGGCCCCCTCGCCGCCTTCTTCATCCTGAGCCTGACCGTCGACGGGTACGACGCCGTCTTCGGGGTGAGTGCCTGCGTCGCCGCACTCGGCGTCGTGGTGCTCGTGCTGTTCGTCCCGTCCGGCGCCGCCCCGGACGGGAATCCCGCCCCGGCCCGCCCGCGCCCCGCCGCTCCCCCGCAACCGGACTCCGGCGACTCCGCCGCCCCCGCCGCCCCGAAGCCGGCCGCGGTCGACGTGCGCGAGGCCCTGGCCCTCCTGCGCCTGCCCCGGCTGCGCGCCCTGGCGGCCTGCGCCGCCCTGCTGGGCCTGACGACCGTCAGCGACGCCTTCCTCTACCTGCTGCTCCAGGACCGCACCGGCATCGGCGAGCAGTGGTTCCCGCTCCTCCCCCTGGGCACCGCCGCCGTGTTCCTGCTGCTGGCCGTGCCGGCCGGCGCCCTCGCCGACCGGATCGGCCGCCGCACCGTGTTCCTGACCGGGCACGCACTCCTGCTGGCCGGATACGGACTGCTCCTGTGGGCCCCCGGCTGGCCCGCCCTGCCCTACCTGGTCCTCGTGCTGCACGGCATGTTCTACGCCGCCACCGACGGGGTGCTGCCCGCCGCGGTCGCCGCGACCGTCCCGGCGAAGCTGCGGGCGACCGGAATCGCGCTCGTCGGCACCGGCCAGGCGCTGTCCCGCTTCGGGTGCTCGCTGGCCTTCGGCGGCGCGTGGACGCTTCTGGGGTCGGGCCCGGCGCTCGCCGCCGCGGCGGCCGGCCTGTGCTGCTGCGCGGCCGTCGCCGGATTCGTACTCCGCCCCACGGCCCCGGACGGCGCTGCCGACCGGACCCGGACCCCGCACCCACGACGCCCCCGAGGAACCCGATGACCCGCTCACGCCGGCTGCTCGTACTCGCCCTGGCCGTGCTGCTCCTCGGCGGCCTGGCCGGCGCGATGGTGGTGCGCGCCGCCGCCCGCTCCGAGCAGACCCGGGAGGGCGATCCGACGGCGACCGAGGGACCGGTCGCGCTCGACCGGCAGGACGGGCTGGCCTTCCTCAACGGCGCGCAGGGACCGCACCGCGGTGCCCTCGTCTCGGTACCGGCCAAGTCGCCCCAGGCCGGGCGGACCGCCTCGGACCTCAAGTGCCGGCGCTTCCACGCGGCGGCCGGCACCGGCGTCTGCCTCGGCTCCTCCCCCGGCGCGCTCGCCCAGGACAACCGGGCGCTCATCGTCGACTCGGAGCTGCGTACGCTGCGCAGCTTCCCCCTCGCGGGGACCCCTTCCCGGGCCCGGGTCTCCCCGAGCGGGCGCTTCGCCGCCTGGACCGTCTTCGTCGCCGGAGAGTCCTACGGCGCCGCGTTCTTCTCCACCCGCACCTCGATCGCGGACACCCGCACCGGCACGCTCGAAGCGGACCTGGAGAAGTTCGCCATCGAGCTGGACGGCCGGCCCTACAGCGCGGGGGACGTGAACTTCTGGGGCGTGACGTTCTCCAAGGACGACGACACCTTCTACGCCACGCTCGGCACCAACGGCCAGACGTACCTGGTGAGGGGTTCGATCTCGCGGCGCAGCGTCACCACCCTCGCCAAGAATGTCGAGTGCCCGTCCCTGTCCCCCGACGAGACCCGGGTCGCGTACAAGAAGCGCGTGCAGCGCGGCGCGTCCCTGTGGCGGGAGCACGTCCTGGACCTGCGGACCCTGCGCGAGCAGCCGCTCGCGGAGAAGCGCAGCGTGGACGACCAGGCCCTCTGGCTCGACGACCGCACCCTCGCCTACGCCCTGCCCGCCGAGGGATCGGTGGACACCACCGACCTCTGGACCGTTCCGGCCGACGGCACCGGCGCCCCCCGCGTCCTGGCGCCGGCGGCCTCCTCACCGACCCGCCTCGGCTGACTCACGCCTCGGAGTCGCCGCCCGCCGCCCGCCGGTACTCGGCGTTGATCCGCTGGGCTTCCTCCAGCTGGTCCTCGAGGATGACGATGCGGCAGGCGGACTCGATGGGCGTCCCCTGGTCGACGAGTTCCCTGGCGCGGGCCGCGATGCGCAACTGGTAGCGGGAGTAACGGCGGTGGCCGCCCTCGGAGCGCAGCGGGGTGATCAGCCGGGCTTCGCCGATCGCGCGAAGGAAGCCCGGTGTGGTGCCGAGCATCTCGGCGGCCCGGCCCATGGTGTAGGCCGGATAATCGTCGTCGTCGAGACGGCCGAGCGAATTCTCTGGTGTCACTTTCACCTCGTTTGTGGGGACGCGTCGAGGGCCCTGCTGCCGTACGGCACCAGGGCCCCGAGGGAAATTCAACACCATTTGCCGGGCCCCGTTCCCCTGCGGTCCCTCCACGAGGCCGTGCGCGCCCGCCGCGGCGCCGTCCGGGCCGCGTCCGGCGGTGCCGGGAGCGTGCCCGTGGACGCGCAGAATCGTTGGGGCGGGCATGGGTACTCCACACGCCGTCTCCCCGTCCCCGGCCCGGCACCGGGCACCCGAGCGCAGCCCCGCCGTGACGGCCCGGGGCATCCCCCGGCAGCAGCCGGGGCCGGGCAGAGCCGTCCCGGCCGGCGGGGCGGCCCTCTTCGAACAGCTCGCCCGCGAGTGGGAAGCCCGCGGCGCCACCGTTCCCGGCCGGCCGGACCCGCTGTGGGAACGGCTGATCACCTACGCGCACTTCCAGCGCGAGACGGACGCCACGCTGCGCAGCCTGCGCCTGGACGGAGCCGAGCCGCCACCGGATCCCGCCCCGGCGGGCCCGCGCTGGACCCGGGCATAGCCGGGAACGGTTCGCGCACAGCACCGAGGGCCCCGTCGGCTGCTGCCGATCGGGGCCCTCGGGGCCGTACGTGGTGTTCGCTACGCCCTAAGGCGTGTCATCAAAGTGGAGCTGGTAAGGCCCGCGTCGCGGGCCAGGCGCCACTTCGACGACAGGGCTTAGGCGCCGGTGGGGGCGCCGAGCAGCGCGGACGCCTTCTGGACCGGGGTCAGGGCGTCGGCGGGCGCGGGCTCCGGGGCGAGCACGCGGCAGGTGAAGCCCAGCGCGCTCAGGGCCCTGATCACCTCACCGGCGGTGAAGTCGCGGCGGTCCTGGCGGGTGATGACGGCACCCACCTGCTTGACGGGGTAGACGCGACGGCCGATGACCACCGACTCACCCGTGATGGGTTCGGGCTTGACGCCCTTCATCGAGTCCAGGACCCCGCTCTTGGTCAGGTCGAACGGAAAGCGGGCGATGACGCAGCGCATGATGCCTCACAGGTAGCAGAGAACCGGTCTGGGGACTGTCCGGGCGATCTACGCGGCTGCGGCGAGGGCCGAACGGCCCTCGGAACCCCTGGGCGCCGTGCCCGTGCGGCTGCGCCGGTCCTGTGCGGGACGGCTGCGCCGGCCCCGGGAGGAGCTGGTCGAGCGCTTGGCGCGCTCGGTGACGGGCGCGGTGATGACGACGGGGATGCCGGACGGTGCCTGAGCGCCGGTGATCCGGTTCAGTTCGGCCTCGCCGGAGCGGACCTGGGTGGTCTGCGGGGTGATCCCGGCGGCGGCCATCAGACGGGTCATCTCACGGCGCTGGTTGGGCAGCACCAGGGTGACCACGCTGCCGGACTCGCCGGCCCGGGCGGTACGGCCGCCGCGGTGCAGGTAGTCCTTGTGGTCGGTCGGCGGGTCCACGTTGACGACGAGGTCGAGGTTGTCGACGTGGATGCCCCGGGCGGCGACGTTGGTGGCCACCAGCACGCTGACGTGCCCGGTCTTGAACTGCGCCAGCGTACGCGTGCGCTGGGGCTGCGACTTGCCGCCGTGCAGGGCCGCGGCGCGCACGCCGCTGCTCAGCAGGTGCTCGGTCAGCCGGTCCACGGCGTGCTTGGTGTCCAGGAACATGATCACGCGGCCCTCTCGGGCGGCGATCTCGGTCGTGGCTGCCTGCTTGTCGAAGCTCTGCACGTGCAGGACGTGGTGCTCCATCGTGGTGACGGCGCCGGCCGAGGGGTCGACGGAGTGCACGACGGGGTCGGTCAGGTAGCGGCGGACCAGCAGGTCGACGTTGCGGTCGAGCGTGGCGGAGAACAGCATCCGCTGGCCCTCGGGACGCACCTGGTCGAGCAGCGCGGTGACCTGGGGCATGAACCCCATGTCGGCCATCTGGTCGGCCTCGTCCAGGACGGTGATGGCGACCTGGTTCAGCCGGCAGTCGCCCCGCTGGATGAGGTCCTTCAGACGGCCGGGCGTGGCCACGACCACCTCGGCCCCGGCGCGCAGCGCGCCGGCCTGCCGGTGGATCGGCATGCCGCCGACGACGGTGGCCATGCGCAGCTTCACCGCGCGGGCATAGGGGGTGAGCGCCGTCGTGACCTGCTGCGCGAGTTCACGCGTGGGTACGAGGATCAGCGCGAGCGGGCGACCCGGCTCGGCGCTCTGGCCGGCCGTACGGGCCAGCAGCGCGAGGCCGAAGGCCAGGGTCTTGCCGGAGCCGGTGCGGCCGCGGCCCATGACGTCCCGGCCCGCGAGCGTGTTGGGCAGCGTGGCGGCCTGGATCGGGAACGGCGTGGTCACGCCTTCGGCGGTGAGCGCGGTGAGCAGCTGGGCCGGCATGGCGAGGTCGGCGAACGCCTCGACGGCGGGCAGCCCCGGGACCACGGTCACCGGCAGGGCGAACTCGCCCTGCGGCGCGGAGCGGCGGCCGCCGCCACCGCCACCGTAACCACCACTGGAGCGCTTCGGGCCGCCGGACCGGCTGGGGGCCGACGAGCCGAAACGGCTCCCTCGGCCGGCGGACCCGGCGGAACCGCCGTAGGAGCCGCCGTAAGAGCCGGAGGAGGAACCGCCGTAAGAGCCGGAGGAGGAGCCACCGTAGGAACCGGAGGAGCCACCGCCCGTGCGGGTGCGGGAAGAACGGTCATTCATGCGAGTCGTACGGTTCATGCAGAACCTTCCTCGATACGGCACACATCGAGGAATTCTCGGCAGCGGAATACGAGCCGCACGACGAATCACAAGAATGAGCCGGAGCAATAATCAGATATGGCGGAGCCGGAATGAACTGCGACCGGCCCGTCAGGAAAGGGGCACCGCACTGCGCGCCGATGTGAAGGGCGATCGCGTGCGGGCGGGGAGCCGAGGAGTGAATCCGTCGGCCGAACAGAGGTGGCGCGTCGAAGGCTTGCGCCGTCGCGCCGCTCACGCGGGCCGGGTGAGGCCGGCGGAGCCGGGAAAACGCAACGAGCTGGGGCCCGCACCCCAAGGTGCGGGCCCCAGCTACGTGTTTACGCTTGAACGTCAGACGGTGACGATGTTCTCAGCGGTCGGGCCCTTCTGGCCCTGCGCGATGTCGAAGCTGACCTTCTGGCCTTCCTGGAGCTCGCGGAAGCCCTGGGAGGCGATGTTCGAGTAGTGGGCGAAGACGTCAGGACCGCCGCCCTCCTGCTCGATGAAGCCGAAACCCTTTTCCGCGTTGAACCACTTCACGGTGCCATTAGCCATGGTAAATCTCCTTCGGGGCACAGCCCAGAGATCCGCACTGTACGGATCTCGAGTCGCCGAATGATTGCCCAGCCCGGAAAACACCGGAAAAACTAGAACACTCGCGCCGCTCAGTGAAGAGCCGGCGAGGGTGCTGAAATTTTGGGAACCACAACTGCAACTGAAACCACAGTAGCACGCCCGATCCGGATGGGCCCGCAAATTAGGCCGCTCCTTCACGGGCCCAGAAATTCTTACCGCACGCCGTATTCAATTCTGTCTTCGCGAGCACAGATATTGCGGAGCGGTGGCGGGCCCCCGCCGGCGCGAGTGGCGGGAGGCCCGCCGGACGTCCCGTACAGTGGCATCAACGACGCGGGGTGGAGCAGCTCGGTAGCTCGCTGGGCTCATAACCCAGAGGTCGCAGGTTCAAATCCTGTCCCCGCTACGAATGGTTCGGCCCCCTTGACGCCCTGGCGTCAAGGGGGCCGAAGCCGTTTCCGGCGCCTCACGCCCGCTGGACGGCCCCGGGTGCCGGGCCGCTGGGCCTTCAGGCCGCCACGCCGCCGTCGATCACCAGGTCGGTGCCGACCACGGAGGCGGCGTCCGATGAGGCCAGGTAGAGCACGGCCGCCGCGACCTCGGCGGTGGAGGACACCCGGCCCAGCGGCGATTCGTCCTTCATCCGGGCGGCGCGATCGGCGTCGCTCTCGCCCCGCCGCAGCGACATCGACGTGGCGGACGGACCGGGGCTGACCGCGTTGATGCGGACACCCTCGGCGATGTGGTCCAAGGCCGCGGCCCGGGTCAGGGCGGAGACGGCCGCCTTGGTGGCCACGTAGCCGGCCGCCCCCGGGATACGGGCGTGCGCGCCGAGGTTCGAGGAGACGTTGACGATCGCCCCGCCGGCGGGCTGCTCCCGCATCCGGGCGATTTCGGCCTGGAGGCTGAACAGCACACCCGTGACGTTGACGTCGAGGAGGGTGCGCCAGTCCTCCTCGGGGAGGTCGGCGACGGGCGCGCCGCCTCGGAAGACGCCCGCGTTGTTCACGGCGACGTCGAGGCTGCCGAAATGTTCGACGGTGCTGCGGATCAAGGCCCGTACGTCCTCGGAGCGGGTCACGTCCGCGGTCACCGCGGCGGCGGTGCCGCCCTCCTCCTCTATCAGTGCGACGGTCTCGTCGAGCGGTGCGGCGCTGCGCCCCGCCACGACGACCGAGGCCCCTTCGGCGGCGAAGGCGAGGGCGACGGCCCGTCCGATTCCGGAACCCCCGCCGGTGACGAGGACGCTCTTGCCGGTGAAACGTGCGGACATGGTGGTGGATCCCCTGTTCGGTGACTGGTGTTCGGTGGCTGTTGAGCGGTGACCGGTGACCGTGGTGGTCACCGGTCGCGGCGGCCGGTCCGTGGGGGGCCGGCCCCGGTGTCCGGTTACTTGACCCGGCTGTTGAGGAAGGCGACGGCGGCGAAGGCGACCGCCGACACCGCGAGCGAGATCGTGTCGGAGCCGAGGGCGAGCACGGCGGCGAAGACGACCGTCGGACCGAGTTCCATCGCGGTGTTCATGACGCCGCCCGCGAGTCCCGCCTGGTGCGGCTCCACCCCGTCGGTGGCCACCA
Organism: Streptomyces sp. ISL-43; assembly: GCF_018614195.1. Taxonomy (GTDB): domain Bacteria; phylum Actinomycetota; class Actinomycetes; order Streptomycetales; family Streptomycetaceae; genus Streptomyces. Next base: position 26,663 of record NZ_JAGGOT010000051.1, on the reverse strand, counting down.
CCGCGGCGCCCGCGAAGGCCGCGGCGGCGCCGGCCGGCAACAGGACCAGGCCGGGGAGGAGGCCGTAGGCGTACGGGATGTCCGCGGCCAGACCGGTGAGCGCGAGGAGCGCGAGGCCGGCCGCCGCGGTCACGAGCCCGGCCGTGCTGACGAGCGGAGCCCCGTACCGGGCGACGAGCGGGCCTGCCGCCCGGCCGGCGGCGAGCAGCACCACGGCGAAGGGGACGAAGGCGGCGGAGGTGCGCAGCGCCGACCAGCCGAGGTCCTGCTGGAGGTGGAGCGAGAGGAGGACGAAGGTCGTGGCCGTACCGGCCGCGGTCAGGCCGATGGCGGAGAGGGCCAGGACCCGGCGCCGGTCGCGGAGGAATCCGAGCGGGAGCAGCGGGTCCCGGGCCCGGCGCTCGACGAGCGGGAAGGCCAGGAGGAGCGCGGCCGCGGTGAGCAGGGAGACCATGACGGTGCTCGAACCCCAGGAGTGGGCGTCGGTGAGGACGAGGCCGTAGCTGGCCAGGCTGATTCCGGTGGTGGCCAGCAGTGCGCCCGGCAGGTCCAGCGAGCGGCCCGCGCCCGCCGGGGTGGCGGGCAGCAGCCGGGGGGCGAGGACGAGGGCGGTGACGGCCACCGCGACCGGGACGGCGAAGGACAGTCGCCAGCCGGCCAGTGCGGAGATCACCCCGGAGAGCAGGTTCCCGGCGGTCGCACCGAGGACCGAGAGGCCGCCCCAGGTGGCCATCGCCCTCCCGTACGCGGCGGGCTGGGGGAAGACGGCGCGCAGTACGGCCATGGCGGCGGGCGCGGTGAGCGCGGCGCCCACCCCTTGGGCGAAGCGGGCGGCGAGCAGGATCCCAGGCCCCTGGGCGAGCGGCGCGGCGAGGGAGGCGACGGCGAAGACGAGCAGTCCGGCGCTCAGCACGCGGCGGCCGCCGAACCGGTCGGCGAGCCGGCCGCCGAAGAGCAGGAGGCCGGCGAAGGTCAGCCCGTAGGCGGCGCTGAGGAGGATCAGGTCGTCGCGGGCCAGGGAGAACTCTCGGCCGATCGTGGGCAGCGGCACCACGAGCGAGGTGAGCGCGAAGATCAGTGACATCTGAACGGTGCCGAGCAGCGCGAAGGCGGGGCCGGTGGCAGGTCCGGCCGCTCCGGTCGCCGCGGCTGCGGTCGCCGCATGCCCGGTCGTGGTGTGCCCGGTCGTGGTGTTCTCGCTTTGAGTGACGGTCATGACTCCCCCTAAACTTGATCGTACATTCCAGAATGACCCCATAAAACAACCTCCCGGAGGGAGGTGCGATTCAGTCGAGCAGCACCAGGGCCTGCTCCGCCGCGTCGCGCACCCGGCCCGGGTCGTCCGACACCTTTCCGACGACCCGCAGGCCCTGCATGAGCACCAGCAGCATCCGGGCCAGTGCGCGCGGATCGCGGTCCGCGGGCAGTTCGCCCTGCGCGTGGGCCCGGGCCAGCGCCGAGTGGATCAGGGTCTCGATGTGGTTCCAGCTCGCCTCGACCCTGCGGGCCGCCACCGGGTCGTCCGCCCCCAGCTCCGCGGCCGTATTGGTCACGAAGCAGCCGGTAAGCCGCCGGCTGCCGGAACTCGCCTCGGCGGCGAAGCGGCGTACCACCGCCCGCACGGCCGGCAGCGCGGGTCCCGGCTGGGACAGTTCGCGGAGCAGGACCGGGTCGCGGTTCTCGTTGTAGCGGTCCAGCGCCTTCAGGTACAGCTCGTGCTTGTTGCCGAAGGTGGCGTAGATGCTGGCACGTCCGATGCCGAGACGCTCGACGAGGTCCGCCATCGACGTCGCTTCGTAACCGCGCTGCCAGAACAGCTCCAGGGCTGACTGCAGCGCGGCGTCCGGATCGAATTCCTTGGTCCTGGCCACGTTCGATACTGTAGGGGATACTGGAACGGTCAGTCAAGTAAGCCGCTCGAAGAGGCGTCGACCAGCGGAGCCGCCGGACGGCGGGGGCCGTTCAGCCGACCGGAAGGTCCGACGCCAGGCGGGCCGTGACGCCGACGACCTCCACGCAGCGGAGCAGCTTGGCCTGGGCGCGCGGCGAGTCGGTGGCGGGTACGACGATCTCGCAGACCGCGAGGCCGCCGCCTTCGGAGGCCCTGAAGGAAAGCGCCCTGACGGAGAGGTTGTTGAGCATCGCGGCGATGCGGGTGAGGGCGTGTCCGCCGTCCTGGACGGTGACGGTCAGCGTGTGACAGGCGGGGTCACCGGCCCGCACGGTACGCACGGCGGGGACGGCGGAGACGGCTGAGACGGCGGAGACGGCGGGGAGAACATCGCTGCGGGTCATGAGTGGTGGGCTCCTGTCCTGGGGCGGGGGCTTTGCCGACCGGGTTGAGAGGTTCGCAGAGCGAGAGGGCGCGTGGTCCCGGAAAACAAGAAGACCCCTCGCGGATGCGAGAGGTCTGCGTGCGGGCGGTGAGCTGCTGGGGGCATCGCGGTCAGCTCGGGGCCGGCACGCCGGCGCTAATAATCAGCTGGCGCGACATGCGGCAGAGTCTGGCACGCGGCCGCCGCTCCGCGGCAACGCATCTCACCATGCGGATGAACCGCCCCCGGCAGGAGTCACGGCGGGGCGCCGAGCGGCCCGTACTCCTCTTCCGGATTCCAGGCCCAGTGGGCGGCGAAGTCCGGCTGCGTGCCGTCGGTGTCGGTACACCCGTACTCCCGGCACAGCCCCAAGTGGCCGGCGCCCGGCCGGACTTCGCCATGACGTGGGGTCGGCGGCCGGCGCGGCGGCCGCCCGTCCCAGGCAGGCGGGGGTTTCGGGGTGGGCGAAGTCCGGGTCCTGGGCCGCGGTAGCGGGCGGTGTTGCCGTCGCGGTGCGGGACGGATCCACCCCGCCGCGAGTCACCGCCCGCCGGCCTGGCATCGTGCCGCCATGGACTCCGAACCGCGAAGCGAACCGTCCCGGCACCGCGACCCGGGCTTCGCCCTGGACCGCTTCGCCGAGCGGATGCTCGTGGTCTGCCCGCGGTGCGGCGGCTGCGCGCTGGTCGCGCCCCGGCCCGGTCTTCCCGAGCTCGCCTACTACACCGAGCTGCTGTTCCGGCCCCGTCGCATGACCTGCTCCCCTTGCGGCGCCCTCGCCGAGTGGGAGGCCGAAGTGCGGGGAGCCGGGCTGCGGGGCGCCGTCCTCGGCGGCACCGAGGACCCCTTCTTCCGGCGGCCCCTGTGGCTGCAGACCCGTTGCGCCGGCCGCGTCCTGTGGGCCTACAACGAGGAGCACGTAGACGCGCTGGCCGCCTACGTCGGCGCCCGGTTGCGCGAGCGCGGCACCGGGAGCCCGACCCGGGCGATGTTCCCCCGGCTGCCCGCCTGGATGAAGACCGCCGGCAACCGCTCCGAGGTCCTGGCCGGCCTGGACGCGCTCCGCGCCCTGGCCCGGCGCCACTCCCCCGCCGACCGGTCCGACGCCGCGCACGAACGCGGCGACCGCCCGCGCCCGGCACGGTCCGTGTACTTCCGCGGAGGGCCGTACTGAGGGCTCCCCCGGACCCGCTCCGCCCGCTCCACCCGCCCAATGGCCCACCCCCGGTCGCGACGGGCCGTGGCGGGTGGTGGGCTGGCCGGGTGACCGCGCGGCCGACCGGGGCCGGCGCGGACCCCGGTGAGCGGAGACGCGTCGTGGCCAAGGCCTATCTGGTGGGTGCCGGTATCGCTTCCCTGTCGGCGGCGGCGCTGCTGATCAGGGAAGGCCGGTTCGAGGGCTCGGACATCACGATCCTGGAGGCCCGGAACCGCACGGGCGGGAGCCTGGACGCGGCGGGCGACCCCGAGAACGGCTACACCATGCGCGGCGGGCGGATGTTCGAGCTGCACTTCGAGTGCACCTACGACCTGCTGAGCTCCATCCCCTCCCTGGACGCGCCGGGTACCTCGGTCACCGAGGACACCTTCGCCTTCCACGAGGACTTCGCCTGGAACGACAAGGCCCGCCTCGTCGACTCCGCCGGCCGCCGGGTCGACACCCGCTCGATGGGGTTCTCCGAGCGCGACCGGCTCGACCTGGTCGCGTGCGTGGCCACCCCCGAGTCGCGCCTCGACGGCAAGCGCATCTCCGACTGCTTCGCCCCGGCGTTCTTCACCACGAACTTCTGGTACATGTGGTGCACCACCTTCGCCTTCGAGCCCTGGCACTCGGCGATCGAGTTCCGGCGCTACCTCAACCGGTTCGCGCACCTGTTCAAGACCTTCGACACCATGTCGGGCATCTACCGCACCCGGTTCAACCAGTACGACTCGATCGTGCGCCCGCTCCAGTCCTGGCTGCGGAGCAACGGCGTCGTGTTCTCGATGAACACCACCGTGACCGATGTGGAGTTGGCCCAGGGCGACGCCATCACCGTCACCTCGCTCGCCTGTACGCGCGACGGCGCCGCCGAGCGCATCCCCGTCGCCCCCGAGGACCTGGTGTTCGTCACCAACGGTTCGATGACCGCGAACTCGACCCTCGGCTCCACCGACAGCCCCGCCGTACCGGACGCCTCCGCCCCCGACGCTTCGTGGCGCCTGTGGCAGACCCTGGCGGCCAAGCGCCCCGGCCTGGGCGACCCTTCGGTCTTCGTCTCCTCCGTCGCGGACTCCACCTGGGGATCCTTCACCGTCACCACCCAGGACCCGACCTTCTTCAAGGCCATGGAGGAGTTCTCCGGCAGCGAGGCCGGGAAGGGCGGGCTGATCACCTTCAAGGACTCCGGCTGGCTGCTCACCATCGTCCTCAACCACCAGCCGCACTTCCACGAGCAGCCCGAGGACACATACGTCTGGTGGGGCTACGCCCTGTTCCCGGACAAGGCCGGCGACCACGTGGGCAAGACCATGGCCGAGTGCACTGGCCGGGAGATCCTCACCGAGGTGCTCGGACACCTGCGCCTCGAGCAGAGCGAGCAGATCCTGGAGTCCTCCGTCGTGCGGCCGGCCCTCATGCCGTACATCACCAGCCAGTTCCTGGTCCGCAAGGCGGGCGACCGGCCCGAGGTCGTCCCCGAGGGGTCCACCAACCTGGCCTTCATCGGCCAGTACGCCGAGGTCCCCGACGACGTGGTGTTCACCGTCGAGTACTCGGTGCGCACCGCCTGGGCCGCCGTGGCCCGGCTGCTGCACCTGGACCGGCAGCCGCCCCCGGTCTACAAGGGCGGCCACGATCCCAAGGTGCTCCTCGAAGCCCTGCACACGATGCACCGCCGCTGAGCCGGACCGCGCCGGGCCGTCCGCGCCCGCCCGCCCGCAGCCTCCGGCCGGCGACGCGGCGGGCGCGACCGGGTACCGTACGCCCCTCGACGACAGAGAGGTGCGGCCATCGTGACCCGAATCCCGGACGTGGGCGACGCCGTGGGCGATTTCTCGCTCCCCGGCGGTCAGCTCACCGAAGACGCCTTCGTACGAGGGCGGTACTCGCTCGGCGAGCAGCGCGGGAACCCGGTCGTTCTCGCCTTCTACCCCGGCGACAACACCCCCGTGTGCACAGCGCAGTTGTGCTCCTACTCCGACGGGCTGGAGGCGCTCGGCGCCTGCGGTGCCCAGGTGTGGGGCATCAGCCCGCAGGGCGTCGACAGCCACGAGGCCTTCGCGCGGGCCCGCGGTCTGCGGATGCCGCTGCTCGCCGACACCGACCGGGAGGTGGCCCGCGCCCTGGGCATCGCCGCGCCCGTGATCGGCCTGCGGCGGGCCGTCTTCGTCATCGCGCCGGACGGCACCCTGCACTGGAAGCACGTCTCGACGCTCGGCATGAGGTTCCCGTCCGCCGAGGTCATCGCGGAGCAGCTGACCGGCGTCACCGCCGCCGGCTGAGCGACGGCCGGATCTCCCGGTCTCCGGGCCGCGGCGGGCGCGCGACGGCACGCGGGGCGCACCCACCACGGTCGGAGACCGGCGGACCCGGCGGATCAGCCGATCAGCGGGCCGACGTGTCGTCGGCGACGGTTCAGCGGACGTCGAAACTGACCGAGGTGGCCTTGTCGTTCATGCCGTCGCCGACGTACGCGTTGTAGCCGTAGTACGTCTGGTGGGCGCCGCGGAAGTCCTTGTGCTCCCAGAGGGTGATCGGGCAGGTGATGCCCTGGGCCGAGCTCACGATGTCGTTCCAGCCCCACTTGCCGAGGTCTTTGAACTCGGGGTAGCGCCAGTTGCAGCCGACGCTCCCCCGGAAGGTGAACTCGCTGCCGCCGGAGTTGGCGTCGCTCCAGATCCGCCCGAGGTCCTTGTAGTCGGCCCGCGCGCCCAGTTCGGCGGCCTGGGCCTTGGTCGCGAAGCAGCCGCCCTCGCCGGTGTCGACGATGTACGTGCAGAACGTGGGGGACTTGGGTGCCGGCAAGGGCGACGGCTCGGCGGCCGAAACCGGTCCGGCGGCGGCCGTCGCCAGCGCGAGGGCGGTGGCGCCGAGGGCGAGGGCAGGTCGAATCATGCGCATGAAGTCTCCTCGAAACGGGATGACAGACGACTCGGTTCGCGAATCGCGCCGAACCACGGCATGACTCAACAAGTCCGGCCGGACGGCCGTCGAGGGGGCGGATGTGACGGTGGCAAGTTCGGTGCACTCACCACCGGTCCCCGCCCCGGCCGTCGGCTGGCCTGATCGCTGCGGCGCCCGGCCCCGCGGCCCCGACGGACCGGCGTCCCCCACCGGTCCCGGTACGGCGGACCGGGCCACGTCCGACAAACCTGGCTGAAGAGGTGCGCACCGGGCCAGTCGGTCACCAGCATGGCGATTGTCGCGTTCGGCCCGCTCGGGCGGGGCCGCCGGGCGTCCTGATCGCCCGGCCCCTACCGCGCGCGGGCCGCGCCGTGGGCGAGGGCGTCGCCGACGAGGCGGACGGCACGGGCCAGCCGGGCGAGCTGGCGCAGCTCCCCGGCGTACATCCTGATCGAGGTCTCGATGACCGCCTCGGCCACCCCGAGGCCGGGGAGTTCGGCGCGGCTGGTCTCCAGGGCCACGCGTACGGCGCGCATCTCGTGCTGCACCTGCAGCTGGGCATGGCGTGCGAGGAGTACGGGGCTGCGGGTCAAGGTCGCGTAGCCGGCGTAGCGGGCCGGAACCAGGTCGTGGAGCCATCGCGTGGCCGTGCGCTCCCAGTCGTGGCTCCCGGGGCGCTTGACCTGACAGGGCCAGTCCGGGCTGTGCGTGGTGAGTGTCGTCTGAGACATTCTTGCCGCTTCCACAAGGTGTCGAACTGCGATCGAGAACGTGCCGGGGGCGGCCTCGGCCCAGGGGTTGGCCGAGGCCGCAGGGGCACTGCGGGATCCGAAGGCCGGACGGGACACCTGGTGCGACGTGAGGAGGAGGGCGTCACACCGGGTGTCTGTTCTGGGAGTACGTGGGGTCGTTCTCCCTGGCGTCTTGACGGATGCCCGCGCCGCCATCAGTAAACATATATACCGTTGAGTAAGCAAGCGCATGAAAATATTCATGCCCGGAGCGAGTCTGAATATGACCCGCCGCCGGCTCTCGCCGGGCACCCCTCAGGCCGTCGACGGCCTCTTTAGAGGAAGAATCCGTGCTGGTCAGCGGCCTGCTCATAGCTTTCGAGCCGTGCCTGCGTCCGCTCCGGGTCGGCATCCGACATCGCCTGGAGCAGTGCGGCGGACAGCACGCCCGGCGCCGCGTAGGAGTCGAAGACCAGTCGCGAACCGGTACCGGCCGTCAACGCCACGTCGGCCTCGTCCACCAGCGGCCCCAGCGTGCCGTCCGTGATCAAAGCGATCCGCAGCCCCGCGCTGCGCGCGACCCGCAGCGCCGCCAGGGTCTCCTTGGCGTGCCGGGGCATGGCGAAGGCCAGTACCCAGCTGCCGCCCGCCGCCCTGGCCTGCAGCAGCGCGTCGTAGGCCACGCTGCCGCCGCCGGTCACCAGGCGCACGTCGGGGTGGATGCGGCGGGCCGCGTACGCGAAGTACTCGGCCAGGGAGACGGAGATCCGCAGCCCGAGCACCGTCAGCGGCACCGAGCGGGCCAGCTCGCGGCCGATGTCGAGCACCTGGTTGGTGTCCGCGAGCAGCCTGCGCACGTTGCGCAGGTTCTCGATCTCGGCGTCGACGGCCGCCTGGAGCTCGTTGCGACGGGCCTGCTCGGGGCTGTCCGGGGAGCCGGCCACCGCGCTGAGCGCGATGGGCTGGAGCACGTCGCGCAGGGCCGGATAGCCGCTGAACCCGAGGGCGGCCGCGAACCGGGTCACGGACGGCTGGCTCACTCCGGCCCGTTCGGCGAGTTCGGTGATCGAGAGGAACGCCGCCTCGGTGAGGTGGTCGACGAGGTACTGGGCGATCCGCCGCTGGCCCGGGGAGAGCGGATGCCCGTCGAACAGCGCCCGGACCCGGTCGGAGGGTGCGCGCTCGCGGCCGGCCGCCTGCCCGCTCGGCGTGATCGCGGCCGCTTGTGCGCGCGCCTGCTGACCCGATGACACCGCCGGTCCTCCCTGTAGTGCCGCTCCGTGATCCCAACATAGCCCACCGCATCCGGCTGACCAGCGTGCTCGTGCTCCGGGTCACGGCCCGTCAGCAGCCCGGTACCGGCTCCCCCGCCGTGAGCCGGTACCGGGCGCGGCCGTCGAGGAGCAGCGGCACGAGTGCGCGCAGGGACTGGCGCAGCGGAACGTAGGCGCCGCCGTCCGCGGCTCGTACGACGCGTACGCCGTGGAGGCCGAGACGGCTGCCGGTCCCGGCGTACTGGGCGGGCGTGAGGCGGTAGCCGCAGGGCGGGTCGGTCAGGACCTCCTCCTCGGCCGCGGGAGCGTTGTCCGCGCCGCCCAGCCGGACGGGTCCCGCGTCCCGGTGGCCGGCCCGGCGGGCGGCGTCCGAGGCCGCCGCCAGGTGGCCCGTACGCTCCGACAGGTAGGAGAACAGGCCTCGCAGGCCGGTGAGTTGGGAGCTCACGCGGCGGCGGTGGTTGACGGCCGGGTCGGCCCTCTCCGCGTCGCCGATCGTGCCGCCGGGCGCCTCCACCCGGCTTTCGATCAGCAGGGTGACCGCGTGTTTGACGCCCGCGATGTTGCGCAGGATCCGCTCCTGGCCGTCCCCCGCGGACTGGGCGACCGGGAGGCCGGTGGCGGGGTCGGTCCGGATGCCGTAGGTGCCGGTGGAGTGGCCGGCCGCGCGCGCCGCCTCGCGTACGTAGCCGCCGGACAGTACGCGGGACTGCGCGTACACCCCGGGGTCGGTGTTGAGGTTGCGCGGCCAGAGGTCGAAGAGGTCCTTGTCGTAGGTGCCCGGTGTCGACCGGTACTCGTGCAGGTCGTACACGAGTTCCGGCCGGTGGTCGCGCAGCACGGCGGCGACGGCACGGGCCTCCGGCGAGGCCAGGGTGAGGTGGTCGCGGTTGACGTCGGTGCCGTCCGCGTTGGACCGGGTACCGGCCGCCCGGCCGTCCGGGTTGACGGTCGGGACGACGAGGAACGTGGCCTGCTCCAGGAGCCGCCGGGCGGCCGGATCCCGGGCGTACGCGAGGTCTCGCACGGTGGTCAGGCACGCCTCGCGCCCCGCCGGTTCGTCCCCGTGCTGCCCGCACACCAGCAGAACGGTGACGGGGCCGCGGCCCACGCCCACCAGGTGCAGCGGGCGGCCCCGCACGCTCGTGCCGATGCGCTGGACGGTGGCCCCTGCTCCGGCGCCTCCCCCGCCGCGCCGGCCGATGGCGGCGAGGAGGTCGCGCTCCTGGGGCTCGGTGGTCCAGCGCGCTCCGTACGAGGCCTCGAATCCGGTGCGGGGCGCCACTTCGGCCGCGTGCGCCGGGGCCGGGGTCGGGGCCGGGGTCGGGGCCGGGGTCGGGGCCGGGGTCGGGGCCGGCGGCACGGAGAGCACGCTCACCGCGAGAGCGGCCAAGGCGGGCGTCATCACGTTCTTGATCACGCCCCCGGTTGTAGCGGGCCGGGGGCCCCGGTGGCGGTGCGACCGCTGGGAACTCACCCGGGTGGCTGCCGCACCCTGCCCCCGGGGCGGGCGGACCGGCCGGGGCCGGTCCGCCACGCGGTGACCCGCGGGCCCCTCTACGGCTGTTCGCTCAGGCCCCGCGGAAGCCGGCCGGTGTGCAGCACCCCCAGGGTCTGGGTGGCGCGCGTCAGGGCCACGTAGAGATCGCTGGGCTCGTGGTCCGCCGGTTCCAGGACGAGCACGGTGTCGAACTCCAGCCCCTTGGCCTGGCGCGGATCCAGCAGGACGACCGGGCGGGTGAGATCCGGCTCCTCCCCCACCCGTACGCCGGGCAGCGCGGCCGCCAGCGTCCCGTGCAGCGGACGCGGGGCGATCACCGCGAGGCGGCCCTCGGCCGGGGCGTGGTCCCGTACCGCCTCGGCGAGCGCCGCGGCGAGGTCGTCCGTCCGCGTCACCCAGGGCCGCCGTCCTGTGGAGCGGATCGAGCTCGGCGGCTCGAAGCCGGGGTGGCGGGCCCGGAGCACGGCGGCCGCGACGTCCATGATCTCGGCGGGGGTGCGGTAGTTGACGCCGAGGCGGACCAGCTCCCAGCGGTCCTCGACATAGGGGGCCAGGATCTGCTGCCACGAGCCGCAGCCTGCCTCGTCGCCGGTCTGGGCCGGGTCGCCCACCAACGTCATGGAACGGGTCGGGCAGCGCCTCATCAGGAGCCGCCACGCCATGGCGGACAGCTCCTGCGCCTCGTCCACGATGACGTGTCCGAAGGCCCAGGTCCGGTCGGCGGCGGCCCGTTCGGCCGCGCTGCGGTGGTCGTCCTCCTCCTGCCGCTCGGCCATGCGTTCCGCGTCGATGATGTCGTGGGCCGCGAGGAACTCGTTCTCCATGTCCTCGAACTCGTAGCTCTCCGAGCCGGCCGACAGGTCCAGGACGCCCTGCGCGTACGCGACGCGTTCGAGGCGCTCGCGCTCCTCGGCGGCGCGCCGCGCGGTGTCGTCGACCCCGAGCAGCTCGGCGGCCTCGTCGAGCAGCGGGACGTCCGCGGGTGTCCAGTCCGCGTCGCCCGTCGTCGTGCGCCGGATCAACTCGGCTTCCTGCTCGGGGAGATGCGTGGGATCGGCGAGGTAGTCGGCGATCAGCCGCCGGGGCGTGAGCGACGGCCACAGCGTGTCGATGGCGGCGTGCACCGCGGCGCTGGTCGCGATCTCCTTGCCCAGCTGCGCGATGTCGTCCGGTCCCAGCAGGTTGGGGCCGCCGTAGGGGTCCGCGCCGAGCCTGTCGGCGAGTTGCTCGGTGAGCGCGTCGATGATCCGGAAGGCGAAGTACGGGCGCGCCAGGTTGTGCGGCAGTCCGGTGGCGCGGGCCCGGTCCCGGGCCTCGTGGGCCATGGTCCGGTCGAGCAGCAGCGTCCCGTAGTCGTCGTGGTCGATCTCCAGGGCCGGTTCGGGGACCACGTCGGCGTCCTCGCCGCTGCCGGCGGGCACGGTCTCGGGCAGTGTCTGCCGCTCGCTCACGACGCGCGCGAGGATCCCGGCCATCCGCGCGCCTCCCTTGACCGTCGCGGCGCCGGGGCGGTCGCGGCCGGTCGCGCGGACGCCCGGGAACAGCTCGCCCGGGGTGGCGAGCAGCACCCCGGTCTCGCCGAGGGCCGGGAGGACCTCGGCGATGTAGCCGAGGAAGGCCGGGTTCGGCCCGACGATCAGCACGCCTCGCTTGGCGAGCAGCTCGCGGTGCGCGTAGAGGAGGTACGCGGCCCGGTGCAGGGCAACGACGGTCTTGCCGGTGCCCGGTCCGCCCTCCACGACCAGGATCCCGCGGTGGGTGGAGCGGATGACGCGGTCCTGCTCGGCCTGGATGGTCCGCACGATGTCGTGCATCCGGCCGGTCCGCGCGGCGTCGAGCGCGGAGAGCAGCACCGCGTCCGCGTCCGCCCCCTCGTGGCCGGTGCGCTCGGTGTCGGCGAGGTCGAGGATCTCGTCGTGCAGGGCCGTGACCCTGCGGCCCTGGGTGGTGATGTGGCGGCGTCGGCGCAGCCCCATGGGGGAATACCCGGTCGCGAGATAGAACGGGCGTGCCACATCGGCCCGCCAGTCGAGTACGAGGGGTGTTCGGTCCCGGTCGTCCTGCCTGATTCCGATACGGCCGATGTGATGGTCCGAGCCGTCGGAGAACTCGAGCCTGCCGAAACACAGACCGTTCTCGCCCGTGTTCAGAGCGGAAAGCAGACCGGACTGCTCGGCGACCATGACATCCCGTTCCAGTCGCGACTGGAACCCGCTGCCGGCCGCGCTGAGCGCGCCCTGTACGGCACGTTCGGCCTCGTCACGCAGGTCGTCGAGGCGCGCGTAGAGAGAGGTGATGAATTGCTGCTCATTCCGGAATTCCTCGGTTGACAATTCCACTCCTGACCCGATACAGTGTCCCCATAAGCTTCTTCACGTCTTCGCCCTGGCGAAGATGCGAAACATCAAATATACACAAACAAACACCCCGGCCTCAATCGGCCGGGGTGTTTTTGTTTGACGGGACTCTTATTCGGTTCACAGGTCGGTCCGCATGTGCGCGATCTGCATCAGATTGCCGCAAGTGTCGTCGAAAACGGCCGTGGTGGCCGCCCCCGCCGCCTCCGGCGGTTGCTCAACCTCGCAGCTGTTTCAAGCGGACGTGGTCGGTGAGGGTTTCGGCTCGTTTCTCGGTCCTGCCGGGTTCGTTCCACTGGGCCGGCCTGCGGTTTTCCGAGCCCGCCGGCCGGCCGGCCGGGGCCGGGTCAAGAGGTCGAGCAGCGTCTGGGCTTCGACGTCGCTCACCGGGTGCCGAGCCAGCTCATGATCGCGACGGGCAGCAGCAGCATCCACTGCGGCAGCCGGAGCAGTCGCTTCGACCAGCCGGCCGATACGGTGATGACCAGGAAGACCGCTGCGTACGCGATGAAATGCACGGCCACGAACAGTGCCACCAGGTCGGTGCCCGAGCCGTGGTGCGCCATCGCCAGGTAGATCAGCGCAGCCGCGGCAAGGACCAGGTCGGCGCTCACCAGGTGCCACACCGCGTACAGAGTGCGTTTGGGGACATCTGCGAGCCCGGAGGCAAGGAGAGGCCGCACCGGGTCCCGATGTCCGGCGATGAGGTGAACACCGGCCACGCCGGCCGCGGTGACACCCGCTGCGAGAAGCCAGCCGTTCATCGGACCTCGATTCCCTTGACCACCACTGCCGCCAGCCGGCCGGCCAGCCGGCGGGTCGGGGGTTCTCCGACCAGACCGACGTGGAAGAACACCGCTCCGGCGAGCATGTCCAGCACCAGATCCACGGGAGTGCCGGCCGGCATCTCGCCGCGCTGCGCGGCTCGGTCGAAGACGTCCACCAAGCGCTCCTTGGCCGGGGCCAGGAAGCCTGTACGGATGCGCGCTTGCAGTACGGGGTCGGCGGCGAAGTCGGCAAGGAGCCCGGGCAGCGCCGCGGCACCCGCGGGTGTGCTGAATTCGTCCACCAGCCCTTGCAGGAGCACCGTCAAGTCCCCGGCCAATGTCCCGGTGTCCGGTATCGGAGCCTCATCCACAGTGGTGAACACCGCCTCGTAGACCAGCTCGGCCTTCCCCGACCACCGTCGGTAGATGGTGTCCTTGCCGACACCGGCCCGTGCGGCCACGGCCCCGATCGACGTCGCGGCATAACCCGCCTCGGCAACCAGCTCCGCGGCTGCATGGACGATCGACTCGTGCGTACGGCGATCCCGGGGGCGTCCCCTGGGGGACGGAGAAGGATTCATGGCAATACTTTACGGGTCGACCCGTTTGATAAACAAGGGGCGCGGAGCCCGGGCCCCGAGACAAGCCGACCCCGCGGCGCGGCAACGCGGCCATCACCGGTCCAAGCGGTACCGGCGCCACACCGGGTGGTCTGCGGCCATCGCCCGCCGGGGATTGAGGGACGGCCCTTAGCGCAGCGTGCGGACCTTCTGGTCGCGCAGGTCGTAGCGCGCGGCCGTCACGGCCAGTCGGCCGGTGGCGATCCTGCGGGCGATGTCGGGCTCCGCCGCCAGCAGGGCCCGGGTGCGGCGGGCGTGGGCGTCGATGGTCGCGGCTATCCGCGCCTCGCCGTGCTGGCCCCGGTCGATGGAGGGCCGGATCTGATCGGCCAAGTACTGGATGTGTGCGGGCAGTCGAGTACCCGTCTCGTCTGCGTGGACCGCGGCGCCGACGGCCCCGCACGACTCGTGGCCGAGGACCAGGATCAGGGGCACGTCCAGCTCCATGACGCCGTACACGATGCTGCCGAGCACCGCCTCGTCCAGCACCTCGCCCGCCGAGCGCACGGTCAGCAGGTCGCCGAGCCCCTGGTCGAAGACGAGCTCCGGCGGCACCCGGGAGTCGACACAGCCCAGCACGATCGCGAAGGGGTGCTGCTCCCGGGCCACCTGGAGGCGTACGGAAGGCGATTCGTGCGGGTGCTGCTGGCAGTACGCCGCCCAGCGCCGGTTGCCGGCCGTCAGGCGGCGGAGGGCCTCGTCCGGGGTGGCGGGGCGGCCGCCGCCGGCGGTTTCGGCGGCAGTCGCGGTTTCGGCGGCAGCCGCCGTTTCGGCTGAGACGGAGGAGGCGGAGGAGGCGGAAGCCGGGAAGGCGGAGGCGAGACCGAGGACGGATCCGGCGGCCGCGGTGCCCGCCAGGGCCGTGCGCAGCAGGGTCCGGCGGCTGGGCGAAGTGGCGTATGACGTCCGTATGTTCGAAGACATTGGGGGAAGTTATCCCCGCACTGCGCCATCCGGCGCTCCACCGGCGGGAATTGGCGGATTCCACCCGGAGCCCGGCTCGATTCACGCACCGGCGAGTGTCGCCGGTTTGACGGCGTCGGGGCCGTAGCGGGCGCGGGCGCGGTCGGCGGCGACCTCGATGGCGAACGCCTGGTCATCGGCCGTGTCGAAGGTGAGCTGCCTCCTGGCCTCGGAGGCGGGGCACAGGGCCTCGGCGCGGAGGTCGAAGGAGCGTACGCGTGCGCGCTGGAGGCCGAGGAGCCCGTACAGCTCGTAGGCGGCGCCGGTCAGGGGGCGCGTGTGGTTGGTGGGTTCGGTCAGGGCCCGGGTCCGGGTGGACGTGGTGCGGTCGGCGTAGCGGGCGGTGAGGGTGAGGCCGGTGGCCGCCCGGTCCTCTTCGCGCAGGCGGGCGCCGATCCGGTGGGCGAGACCGAGGAGGGCGCGGTGGTGCTGGTCCGCGTCGAGGCAGTCGGCGTCGAAGGCGT
Organism: Streptomyces sp. ISL-43; assembly: GCF_018614195.1. Classification (GTDB taxonomy): domain Bacteria; phylum Actinomycetota; class Actinomycetes; order Streptomycetales; family Streptomycetaceae; genus Streptomyces. The sequence continues at coordinate 11,566 of NZ_JAGGOT010000051.1, read as the reverse complement.
GGCCTGCGCTGAGGGACTTGGGTACGGGGTGGGCGTCGACCGGGCGCAGGTCCTCGCCGTGGGCGCGGGCGTGCAGGGAGCGGCCGGTGGCCGAGCCGAAGATCCTGGTCAGGGCGGGCAGGGGCGCGTCGGCGAGGTCTCCGACGGTGTGCAGTCCGTACGTGGCCAGCGCGGCGGCGGTGGCGGGGCCGACTCCGTAGAGGGCGGCGACGGGGCGGGGCCGCAGCCAGGCGGTGACCTCGGCCTCGGCGAGGACGGTGGCGGCGCCGAGGGGTGTGGAGGCGGCCGTCATCGTCGCGAGCATGCGGTTGGGCGCGACGGCGCAGGTCGTCGGCACGCCGTGGAGGGCGAGGGTGCGCAGCCGCAGGAGGGCGGCCAGCTCTTCGGCGTCGCGCTGCCAGTAGCGCAGGGATCCGGTGATGTCGAGGTCGGCGGCGTCGGGCGGGATCGGCTGGACGCGGGGGGTGATGTCGGCGGCGAGGTCGAGGAGTTGCCCGTAGAGGCCGGCGTCGGCGGCCTGGGGGAAGTGGAACCGGGCGTGGAGGATCTGCTTCGTGGTGATCACCCCGCCGATCCGGGGCTGGTGTAGCCGAGGGACTTGAGGTCGGCTGCGCGGGTGCCGGCGGGCTGGAGGTCCGCGTACGGGTGGAGGCGCGCTCCGCTGGTGCCGTTGGCGAGGGTGCGCCTCGTACCGTCGGCGGGGGCGTGTTCCGCGGCGGCGCCCTGGGCGGGGGTGGGGGCGGGATCGGCGCGGCCGAGGAGGGCGAGGGCGGCTTCGGGTCCGTGGTCCCGGCGCGCGGCCGCGATCTCCTCGAGGTTCCACGCCATGTGGCCGACGACGGTGCGGCGGGGGCCGCGGGCCTCGACGGTGCCCCGGACCAGGAGCAGCCCGGAGTGGAAGACCGTGTGGGCGCAGGCGTCGTGGCTGTCTTCGAAGAACGCGACGTCGACGAGCCCGCTGCCGTCCTCCAGGGTCACGAAGATGATCCTCTTGCCCGAGGGGATCGGAGGCGTCTGGGTGGACGCGCGGACGCCCGCGACGAGGACCGGCCGGCCCGGGCTCATCGTCGCCAGGTGGGCGGAGTCGGTGGCGCCGATCTCGCGGAGCAGGCGGTGGTGGTGGTCCATCAGGTGCTGGGAGACGTCGATGGACAGGATGTCGATCTCGGCGGTGAGGGCCTCGCGGCTGGTCATCTCCGGCAGGCCGGACGGTTCGGCGGTGACGAGTTCGCCGCCGAGGGCCAGTTGCCCGTCGGCTGCGGGGGCCCGGGTGTGGCGGTGGAGCTCGGACACCTGGAGGAGGAGGTCGCGGCGGGTGAGCGGCCCGCGCAGGGTGTCGAGGGCTCCGATCCGGATCAGGCGCTCGGCGACCGGCAGCGCGGGGCGGGCCCGCTCCCAGAAGTCCTGCAGGCCGCTGTACGGCCGGTTGGCGGCGATCCGGGCGGTCTGCTCCTCGCTGATCCCCTTCACCGACGACAGCGAGAGCCGCACCCCCCACGTACCGTCGGGCGTCCGCTCGACGCGGTGGCCGGCCTCGGAGCGGTTGACGTCCACGGGGAGGACGGGCACGCCGTGGCGGCGGGCGTCGGAGACGATCACCCGGGGCGGCCACATCCCGGGATCGTGCTCCAGCAGTCCGGCGTAGAGGGCGGCGGGATGGTGGGCCTTGAGCCAGGCGGACTGGAGCGCGGGCACGGCGAAGGCGACGGCGTGCGCGCGGCAGAACCCGTACGCGCCGAACGCCGCGACGATCTCCCAGACCTCGTCGAGGACCTCCGTGCCGTAGCCGCAGGCGCCCGCCTGCCGCCGGAACCACGCTTCCACCCGGGGCAGCCGGTCGGGGCCGGCGAGGGCGCGGCGCGCGATCTCGCCCAGCGCCCGGTCGCAGCCGGTCATCACCGCGAAGATGTCGATGATCTGCTCGTGCCAGATGGTCACGCCGTAGGTGTCGGCGAGTACGGGCTCCAGGTCGGGGTGGGGGTAGCGGGGGGCGGCGCCGTGGCGGGCCGCGATGTAGAGGGCCGGCATGCCGCCCTTGACCGGGCCCGGCCGGAACAGGCTGATGTCGGCGATGACGTCCTGGACGCCGCGCGGCTGGAGCCGGCCTACGAGGTCTTGCTGGCCGGGGCTCTCCAGTTGAAACATGCCCACGGTCCGGGCCTGCCTGATGAGCTCGAACGCGCCGGGGTCGTCCAGCCGGACGTGGTCGGGGTTGTCGAGGTCGAGCTGACGCCCGGTGGTGCGGCGGATCTCGGCGACGGCGTGCGCCATCGCCGACTGCATCCGCACTCCCAGGACGTCCAGCTTGACGAGGCCGAGGTCCTCGACGTCCTCCTTGTCCGCCTGGACCATCGGGTACCGGCCGCCCGGGGTGGGCTGCACGGGCAGCCGGTCGAGCAGGGAGGCGTTGGAGAGGATCACTCCGCACGGGTGCATGGCGTAGCCGCGCGGCAGGGCGTCCAGGCCCTCGGCGAGCTCCCACAGCGGCCCGAACCCGTCGGCCTCGCTCGCGAGCTGCTTCAGTTCCGGCAGCGTGTTCAGCGCGTCGCGGATGTCGCAGGCCCTGATGTGCGGGAAGGACTTCGCGATCCGGTCCACGACCTGCGGGGCCAGGCCGAGGGCGAGGCCTGTGTCGCGCAGGGCGTGGCGCGCCCGGTACGTTTCCGGCATCGAGGCGACGGCCACCCGCTCGGTGCCGAACCGTTCGATGATCCTGTCGTAGACCTCCAGCCGGCGGGCCGATTCCACGTCGAGGTCGATGTCGGGGAGCGAGGCCCTGCGGACGCTGAGGAAGCGCTCGAACAGCAGATGGTGTTCGAGGGGGTTGGCCGTGGCGATGAAGAGCGCGTGGTTGACCATGCTCCCGGCGCCGGACCCCCGGGCGGCGACCCGGATCCCCATGGACCGGATGTCCGCGACGACCTGTGCGACCGCCAGGAAGTAGGACTCGAAGCCCAGCTTCCCGATCACGCCGAGCTCGTACTCCAGCCGCTCGACCGCCCGCCGGTCGCGATCCAGGCCGCGCGCGAACATCCCCTCTTCGCAGCGTCGGCGGAGCAGGGCCGCGGCGCCGCCCGGACCGGGGTCGGCGCCCACCACTTCCGGCTCGGGGAAGGCGGGCCGACCGGTACCGAGGCCGAGGGCGGCCACCGGGTCGACGGCGCACAGCTCCGCCGTACGCGCGGTCTCCGCGAGCAGCGCCGCCGCCCGGCCGGAGCCGGGGCCCGGGTGCGAGCCCGCGGCGGCGGCGATCCGCTCGGCGGCCTCCGCCATCGCGGCCGGCCCCTTCAGCCAGCGCTCTCCGCAGTCCAGTCGGCGGCGGTCGATCGGGCGCAGCAGCCGGGCCGCGTCCAGGACGTCGGCGATGCGGTGCTGGGCGGGATCGGCGTAGCGGACGGCGTTGGTGAGGACCGCCGGGATACCGAGCCGGTCGGCCAGGGCGAGGGTGCGGGCGGCCAGCCGCAGCGAGCCCGGCCCGGTGCCGGAGAGCCCGTACCAGAGCACCTCCAGCCGGAGGTCCGGGCCCGCGATCTCCCGCCAGGGGGCGAGGAGCCGCTCGGCCACGTCGGGCCGGCCGGCCGCGAGGGCCCGTACGGGCTCGGACACCGGTCCGAGCATGACCACCAGGCCCTGGCCCGCGTACCGCTCCAACACCGCCCGGGACACGACCGGCGGCCCGCCGGCGGCGTCCGCGTGGGCGGCGGAGACCAGCCGGCACAACCGGGCCCAACCGCCCGCGTCCCGCGCGAGGAGCGTGACCCGCAGAGCGGGCTCGGCAACGTACGCCCCACCCCGCACGGGCGTCCGCCGGGGGCCGGAGGGACCGGCGGGACCTTTGAGACCGGTGGTGCCCCCGAGCCCGGATGGACCACTGGGACCTCCGAGACCTGCGGGACCTACGGGACCTGCGGAACCGAACGGAGCGTCGACCCGACCCGCGGAACCGAACGGAGCGACGGCGACATCGACCCCGAAGACCGGCCGGATCCCTGCCCCGACGGCCGCCTTCGCGAAGCGGACCGCTCCGGCGACGGTGTCACGGTCGGTGAGCGCGAGCATGCCGATCCCCCGCTCGGCGGCTCGTTTCACCAGGTCGGATGGGTGAGAGGCCCCGTAGCGGGCCGAGTAGCCGCTCGCGGCATGAAGGTGCGCACAGCCGCTCACGGGCCACCTCCGATCGACCGACCACCCCTTTCCAGCCACCCTGACCAGATACAACCAGCGTATCGAACAAAATTCGAACAGCGCGACCCCGGCTGGGTCACCCGCTCACTTCGGGCTGGTGGTCATTCCGCCCGACTGGGTGAAGCCGGTTCCGTCGCGTCGATGAGTCCGCGGGCGCGCGAAGGTCTATCTCTTGACGGAGACAACCGACTCATCGGGAGTAAGCCATGGGCCTCATCCACATCGAGCTGTTCGCGACCCTCGACCTCGTCGGGCAGGCGCCCGGCGGCCCCGACGAGGACCCGGTGGGGTTCCCGTTCGGCGGCTGGCAGGCGCCCCTGCTGGACGAGGTCGCCGGGGCGCAGGTCGGTGCCGCGTACGAGGGCACGGACGCCCTCCTCCTCGGCCGGCGGACGTACGACATCTTCGCCGCCTACTGGCCCCACCAAGAGGGTGGCGAGGACAACGAGATCGCCACGCTCTTCAACAGCGTCCCGAAGTACGTGGCCTCCCGCGGCAGGCCCGACCTCTCGTGGGCCGGGTCCACGCAGCTCGGCCCGGACCTCGCCGACGCGGTGCGTGAGATCCGTGACCGGCACGAGCACGTGAAGGTCGTCGGGAGCCTGAACCTCGTGCAGACCCTCCTGCGAGAGAAGCTCTTCGACCGTCTCGACCTCTGGCTGCACCCGATCGTGCTCGGCGTCGGGAAGAAGGTTTTCGACGGCGGCGAGGTGCCCACGAACGTGACCCTCCTCGAACCGCCGGCAGCCAGCCCGAAGGGCACCGTGTACCTGCGCTACGGGCTCGCCGACGGCACTCCCGCGACGGGCGACATGAGCGCACCCGATCGCGGTGCCGGAAGCCACGGCTGAAGCCACCCCGCGCCTGGTGGGTCCGCGCCGCCGCACAACTCTCGTCAGAGCGCTATGCCCTCATTGCACATATTCTGGGAAGTGTGATCGAGTCCGGACGGCCGCGGCTCCGCAGGCGCCCCAGCCCGGGAAGGCTTGTGCGGCTGTCGCCGGTCATCCTGACCGTCGTCATCGCCGGCCTGGCATACACCACTCCGCCGGAAATGGCCTTCAGCCGCCTCCTGCCCGCGGCGCCGGCCCTCGCCGCCGCCATGTGGCCGGTGCTCCCCACCGTCCTGCTCGGGACGGTCTGCCTCTTCCTGATGATCGGACTCAGCCTCGTCTTCCCCGATCTGGGGACGTGGTGGACGGCCGCGGGGATCATCGCGGTCACCGTGGCCGCCGCGTACGGAAGCCATGTCCGGCTCCAGCGGGAGCGCACGCTCTTCCAGGTACGGCTCGTCGCCGACGCGGCGCAGCAGGTGGTGCTGAGCCCCATGCCACGCCGCCTCGGCGGCATCGAGATCGAGTCGCTGTATCTCGCGGCCGCGGCGGAGGCCCGCATCGGCGGGGATTTCTACGAGGTGGTCGACACGCCGTACGGGGTCAGGCTGCTCATCGGTGACGTGCGGGGCAAGGGCCTGCCGGCAGTGGGGGCGGCCGCGGCGATCGTCAACGCCTTCCGGGAGGCGGCCTACGGCGAGATCGACATGGTCGACGTCGCACGCAGGCTGGACGCCAGCAGCACCCGTTACAACGCCGCCTTTCCCCCCGAGGGGCCGATGGAGCGCTTCGCCACCGCCCTTCTCGTCGAGATCCCGCACGAGGGCAGACGTATCGACATCCTCAACTGCGGGCACCCCCCGCCGCTGCTCCTGAACCGCGGGAAGCTCCGTGTCCTCGAGTCGGCCACCCCATCGCCACTGCTCAGCCTCGCTGAGCTGATCGGCGATCAGTACAGCGTCGACACCTTCGACTTCGCCCCCGACGACCTGCTGCTTCTCTATACCGACGGGATCGCCGAGGCCCGCGCCCGCGACGGCGAGTTCTTCCCGCTGGCGGCTTGGATGCGTCGACAGCCCCCGACACCGCCCCGCGAACTGCTCACGGCTCTTCACCGCGATCTCCTCCGCTACAGCAGAGGACGCCTTGACGACGACATCGCCGCCCTCGCCGTACGCCTGTGTGAGCCCTGATCATCAGCGGCGGCCACCGCGGCACGATCTGGTCGTTCGCTTCGCCGACGCCTCGGACACATTCGCCAAGTCCGCAGGCAAGCACCCTGGACCACGCTGGCGCCGCCTGCGCTGGGCAGAGCTCGCCCGGCGGACCGGAGATCCGGTGGCCGCCGAGGGACGGCTACCCTGCTACACCTCCTTCCCCTCGCTCAGGACCGGGTCGTCGGGCGGCTGGCCGGTCGGCATCACGGGTCCGTCCGAGGGCAGCCTGGACCGTGCCGACTGGAACCGACTGGTCGAGGTCCTCATCGAGCACAGCCCGCAGGGCCCGGACACCCGCTGCCTCGCCTACTACAGCCCGTTGGGGCAAGGGGCCGAGGACTTCGACAACCTGCACGTCCGGGCCGGGCGGCTCGCAGACACACCTCGACGACTCGGAGATCGAGGCCGTTCGATTGCCCTGGGCCCCCTGATCCGACCGCCCGCCGTGGGAACGACCAGGCGTGACCAGCGCTCGGGCCCGCGGGCGTCAACGGGCGAGCGAACTGCACCAGCGGCATCCCGACGCAAAGCCCCTGGACGGCCGCCAGTGGCTCATCACGGCCAGCCACTGCTACTCGGTCGACGACGTCGTCACCCACGGCCGGCGGCACCCACATCGGCCGGGGCAGGAGCAAGAAGCTCAGCATCGATTCGGCGTTCATCGACGCGGGCACGGGCCGTCACACCTGGGACGGCAGCGACGCACAGGGGTACACCCGCTACCTCAACGGCACGCGCGACATCGCGGTGGGCGACTTCACCTGCCAGCTCGGCTACGGCTCCGAAGTCGTCTGCAACATCCGCACCGAGCAGGCCGGCGACGCCAGCTGGACCAGGGCCAGAAAACCGCTGGTGAGGGCGGGTGCGACTGTAAGGGGTCCGGGGACCCGCTGAAGAACAGCGGCGCGGGCCGCCAGTAGGGTCGGCCGGTATGACTGTCGCTCGTTCCGTTGCCCTGTTCGTCGTCGCCGCCCTCTTCGAGATCGGCGGCGCCTGGCTGGTCTGGCAGGGCATCCGCGAACACAAGGGCTGGATCTGGATCGGCGCCGGCGTCATCGCCCTCGGCCTCTACGGGGTAGTGGCCACCTTCCAGTCCGACGACAACTTCGGACGCATCCTCGCCGCCTATGGCGGGATCTTCGTCGCCGGGTCGATCGCCTGGGGCATGGTCGCCGACGGCTACCGCCCCGACCGCTACGACGTCATCGGCGCCGTGGTGTGCCTCGCGGGCATGGCCGTGATCATGTACGCCCCCCGCAGCCACTGAACGCCCACTGGGTATGGGTGTAGACGCCGTCGTCCCGACCGAAGCCGTAGGCCGTGGCCGGGGCCACCGCGAACACCACCACGTCGCCCTTGCGGAACGCATCCCCGATCCCGTGGAAGGTGCCCTCCGGCGAGGTGATGTGCGGCCCGTACTTCGCCTCGTACGCCGCGATCACTTCCTCCAGCACCGCCGGATCGGCAACCTGCTCCGCCTTGCCCTCGACCACGAGGTCGAGTCCTTCGGTGAGCGAGTTCCCTCCGGTGGTCAGCGCGCAGTGCCCGTCATGAGCGAGGTTCCTCGCCTTCTGCTCGCCCACGCCGGTGGAGAAGTACAGCACCCCGTCGTGCCAGGCGGCGATCACGGGAGTGACGTGCAGCCGGCCGTCGGGCCGCACCGTGGACACCCAGAAGATCTCGGCGGCCTCCAGCTGCCGCTGGGCCTCGGCCCACTCGGTGGCGGTGACGTCCGCGGCACCCGGGCGGGGATGGAGTGCGGAGCTGTAGCGGGCGTCGAGTTCGGTCGTGGGTTGCTCTGCGGGTCCCTGCGTCGGCATGGCAGATCTCCTTCCTCGTCCTCATGATGACCGGCTACCGGCGCCGAACTCACCGCCACGCCGATCAGGGACACCACGGCCCCGACGCCGCGCTACGCCGGCGGTGGGGTGGTGCGCAGCAGGAGCATGGCGATGTCGTCGGTGTAGTGGGCGGTGGGCCGGGCGTGGTGGAGCAGGGCGTCCATGACGTGGTCGAGGGACTGCCCGCTGTACCCGGCCAGGAGGCGGGCAAGGTCGCCGGCCATCCGGTCGGGGTCGGTGCCGGGGCTTTCGACCAGACCGTCGGTGTAGAAGGCGAGGGTCGTTCCGGGGCGGAGGGGCAGGACGGTGACGGGATAGGCGACGCCCGGGTCGACTCCGAGCAAGGGGCCGGGATCGAGTGCCACGACGCCGGGCAGCCGGCCCGCCCGGTGCAGGAGCGGCGGTGGGTGACCCGCGCTGGCCAGGACCATCTCGTGGCGGACGAGGTCGATGTGGGCGTAGAGGCAGGAGACGAGCAGGTCGGTTTCCAGATCGGCCAGCACGCGGTTGGTGCGGGTGAGCACCTGGTCGGGCGGGGCGCCCGCGGTGGCGTGGATGGCGGTGCGCACCTGGCCCATGAGGGCGGCGGCGGAGACGTTGTGACCTTGGACGTCGCCGATGACGGCTGCCGCGGTGGTGGCGTCGATGCGGATGACGTCGTAGAAGTCGCCGCCGATCTCCAGGCCGTGGCTGGCGGGCAGGTAGCGGGCGGCGGTCTCCAGTCCCGGCAGGGCCGGCAGGCTGCGCGGCAGGAGGGCCTGCTGGAGGCCGTGGGCGAGGTCGCGGGTGGCGTCGTAGAGGCGGGCGCGGTCCAGGGCCTGGGCGATCAGCCCTGCCAAGGAGGTCAGGACGGCGCGTTCGTCGGCGCTGAAGTCGCGGGGCCGGTCGTAGGAAAGGATGCAGCATCCGACGGGGCGTCCGGAGATGACCAGGGGGAGGAAGGCCCACGCCTCCTTGCCGCTCATCTGCGGCGCCCTGGGGTAGCGGCGGGCCATCTCGTCGGGGCTGGCGAAGAAGGACGGGGTGCCGTCGGCGAGTACCTGTCCGGCGGGGGTGAGGTCGGTGTCCAGGGGGAGGCCGTCGAGACGGTCGATGGTCTCCCGGTCGTAGCCGTGGGATCCGGTGATCTTCAGGCGGCCCGCGTCGGCGGCGGACAGGACCAGCCCGTCGGCGCCGAACGCGGGCAGGATCTGGTCGGCGACGAGTTCGACGACGTCGCGGACGGCGACGGTCTCGGTCAAGGCCGCCGCGAGGTGGACCAGCTGGTACAGCCGTCCGGCCTGCGCGGTTCCCGAGGAGACCTGCGCGGTTCCCGAGGAGAAGGGCCGGGCGGGCTGCGGCGTCCGAGCGGTCGCTGGACGGCCGTCATCGGGAGTCGGGGCACCCGTGATGCGGACGCTGATGCCGCTGGCGTCCGGGTAGAGCTGGAAACGCAGCGGCGTGTCCGGGGGACGAAGGGCGGTGAAGGCGACCGGGTCGCGGCTGATGACGGCGGTGCGGTAGTGGTCCTCGACGATTCCGTTGTCCAGCCAGGGCAGGGACTGCCAGGGGCGGGTGCCCAGCAGCCGACCGGCATCGAGGCCCAGCAGTGATGCCGCCGCGGTGCTCAGGAAGGTGATCCGCCCCTCCAGGTCCATGCCGATGGCCCCCTCGGGCAGGCGCTCGAGGTAGTCCGCGGCGGCCTGGGGCAACAGTCCGCCGTGCGTGCGTGAGACCGCGCCGACCGGGATGAGGCGGGGTTGTTCGGGGACGGCGGGCACGACGGGGCTCTCGTCCAGGACGCGGGCGATGTGCCGGGCGGCGGAGCGGATGTGGCTCTGCTCTCGGGGCGTGGCGTCGGCTGGATGACTGGCGGGCCACAACAGGAGCAACGCGCCCCAGCACCGCCCCCTGCCCGGCAGAGGGGCCGCGGCGACTGCGAATCGGTAGGGCAGGCTCGCGGCGGCTCGCGGATAGGCGCGGGCCAGGTCCGCCTGGGATCCCACCCACACCAGACGGTTCTCGCGGACCGCGTCGCTCACGGGGACCGGCGCGCTCAATGGCACCCGCCGCCACGGCCAGACCACCTCGACGGGCACTCCGGACAACACCGCGAGGCCCAGCACTTGCGAGGCCTCGTCCAGCAGGTAGAGGGCCCCGGCGGAGGCCCCAGTACGGCGCACCGTGCCGGCCAGCACCTCGTCCAGTAGCCCGGCGCGGTCGGGCTTGTCACCGCTGCCGGCCACCACACGCCCCCATCCGGTCGGGCCTTCCGGACAGGCGAGTGAGGGCGATCCTCCGCTCCGCACGGCACCCATGATTCACACTTTGAACAATACGCCCGATTTCCTACATGAACGGGCAAGCGCAGGCAGGAGTTCCGGGCCCGCGCGCGGCGGACGCCGTCCTGGGCCACTCCCCCGTACGGCGGCGTGGAAAATGCCGGCTCAACCGGACTCTCAACCGTCATGCTGGGCACATGACACCACCACCCCTATCCGACCGGGAGACGGCTGAGGCGACAGAGGACGCGAAGTCCCCTCTGTGGTCCGTGAGGAGCGCCGCGGGGCAACGTCTCGCCGCTTCGGCGGAGATCCCGCGAGTGGCCGATGTCCTCCACCGGCTGCTGTTGGACGCCCAGGACACCGGAGTGACCCAGAGGACGGCCGAGGCTCTGCTGGCACGAGGGGACAGGGACGGACTCCGCGCGGTCCTGGCCGCCCTGTCCTGCGCGCACAGCACGTCGACTTCGGACCAGCTCGGTGCGGCGATGGACGGCAACCCCAACTGGAGGACCGAGGAAGGCGAGAACCTCCTCATCGGCCAGCTGCGGGACCTGGCAGGCGATGACGATGCCGGTGTCCGAAGCGAAGCCGAGAAACGCCTGCTGCGCATTTTCGGGCACAGCCGATAGCCGGCAGCGCGAGTCGTTCGCCCTCGGGCGGGAAAGCGGGCCAACACCGGTCAGGAGAGCCGAAGATGCCGGATCGTGATCCGCGAGCCGTACGAGCGTACGTACGATGCTCGGCATGATCACCCTGTCCGTGGACACAACCTCGCAGAGTTACGCCGTCGGCCAGGTGACGGGCGCCCTGCTCGTCGGCGTCGTCGCCATCGTGCTCGTCTGGCAGCTCACCGGTTCGTGGCGCAAGGCCGTGGCGGCCCCCGGCACCCTCGAACCCGCCGAGAAGGCGCGCGTGCAGGCCAAGCGCCGCATGCTCATCATCGGCGTCATGGTGCTGATAGGCGTCGGCTCGACGGTGCGGGCCGCGAGCATGTACTACGCGTAACCGCGGGCCGGGCGCTCGGGGACGGAGGGAAACGTGACTCCTCCCCCTCATAAATGAGGGGGCTTCTCGCTATGCCGGTTGAGGCTCGCGACGGACCAGCCCGGCCCGTAGAACGTTCAGGGCGCCCACCGTGTCAGCGTGCGCCAGGTGGCCGCGGGCTATGCAGTGGAACTTGTCCTGTGTGGTCCGGTTCTCCTTGGTGGTGTGCCCGCATTCGGGGC
>NZ_JAGGOT010000050.1 GCF_018614195.1 Streptomyces sp. ISL-43 | reverse complement strand
GTCGGTGGATCAAGGCTAAGCCCCCGGCCTTCCCGCCGGGACCGCTCGTACCAGGGATGGCTACACCAGGAACGAGGCCTGCAGGACCGATGGCGCCGCCGAGCGGACGTGCCAGGGGCGGGACGAATTCGCCTGGGGCGACACCCGTACCGCCGCCGACCGGTCCGATCGGACTCATGCCTCCGGGCACACCCGTGGTTGTGGGCAGAGGCCTATCTGGCAGCGTGGCGACGTTGTCGAGAGCGACACCCACGTTGCGGTCCGGGAGGACCGAAACGGGGCCCGGTGCAGGCCCCCTCGTTGCGGGCAAAGCACCGTCCGGTCCGGACGTAGAACCGAAGTCATGCGATGAGCCATCGGGACCCACCGCCGCATGTGCGTACGACGACCCGCCCGCTCCAACGGTCCCTGTGAAAACGCTTCCAGAACGCTCCCACTGTTGGCCGCCATCCCTATCCTGCGGAACAAACGTCTCTGGCAATTTCGGAAACGTCGGCACCTCCGCCATTTCCATCCCGGTCGCTGACGCCTCATACCCCTGCGCCAGCTTCGTCATCTGCTGGACCGCCTGCTGGCGTTCACCGCTCAGCTTCGAGTACGCCTGCTGGCCGATCCGCTGCGCGTCCGGGTCGTTGTGGAACTCGCGGGCCGCCTCAAGGTGGGTGGCTGCCCCGGTGTCGTACGCGGGCATGTTGGCCTTGACCTCGATGACGACCTGGCCGGCCTGCGTCAGCTGCTTGCCGCCCGCCGCGCTGTACTCGCTCAGGCGGAGCGTCGCGTTGCCCGTCCGGCTGACCCAGTCCTGGAAGGCCTGGGACGACTCGCCCTCCCAGCCGGGTACCCGGTGGTCCTTGAGGCTTTCGCCGATCTCTTTGATGGTCGCTGCGGCGTCCGTCAGTTGGGCGCCGCGCGCCTTCAGGGTCTCCGCATCGGCCGAGGCGAGCATGGCCAGTAGTTGTTGGTGCGTGTAACTCTCGAAATTCGTCGCCATCAGAACCCCTCACCATCGGTAGCTCCCGGCCCAGTTCCCTGCGAACTCGAACTGTGCGGCGGCGGGACTGCGAGCGGGTCACGCTCCGGAACATAGTTCGCCCTAGCCTGCTCACTGATGGCCACCATCCGACGCTTCGTCTCCTCGTCCACGTCCCCGAAGCCCCGGCCGGCCGTCTGGATCGCGATGCCCAGGCCCTCGATCTGGTCCGCCAGGCCCTTGGACAGCGTCAGGAGCCGCGTGTGGACGTTCGTGTACGCCGTGAACAGGCGCTTGGCCTCCGGGAAGCCCTCGCCGAGGGAGTTCTCCGGGAGCGTGCCGTCCGCGAGCTTTTTGTCGCTCGCCGGGGATTCGTTCAGCTTCGACAGCAGGCCGTCGACCCGCTTCTTGTACTCCGTCAGCGACTCGTACTCGACTCGCAGCGCGCTCACCCTCGCCGGCGAGGCCACGCCCACCCCGAAGTCCCGCCCTAACGCGCCCGGACCATAGTCCACTGCCACGATGACCTCCCGGACTCCCCGTCCCGTCCCGTCCCCGTTCACACCCTGTTCGTACGCGTTCGCACACGCACGTTCAGGATGGTGTTCACGGTCACTTTAGCGAGGGAGTCCGACAAGGCCCAAGTTGCGGGTTGCAGGCGCAATCGGTGTCACACGGTTACGAGTTGGGCGCCGCCACCGCCGCCGACGGCCGGATCGGGAGCCTGTTGACCGGGCGCCCGGTGGCCGCGCGGACCGCCGAGGCGACCGCCGCCGGGGCGGTGACCACCGGGACGGCGCTCGCCGGCTTGGCTCCGAAGGGGGCCACCACGTCGCGTTCCTCGACGAGTTTGACGATGCGGACCGTCGGGGCGTCCAGCGAGGTGGGGAGGGCGTAGCCGGTCAGGTCGGGGTGGCGGATCAGGCCGGAGACCGTGCGGAGGTTCTCCGTCAGGGACGCGCCGACGCCCTGGATGACGCCCGCTTCGATACGGGCTTCCAGCTGGCGGGGGTTGAGGATGCGGCCCACGTCCTGGGCGACCGCGAGTTCGACCACCCGTACCGAGCCCAGTTCGATGTCCACGTCCACCACCGCGCGGATCGCGCAGAAGGCGAGGCCGACGAAGGCGTCGCCCTGCCCGTCCGCGTCCAGCGGTTCCGTCGGGTGGGGGCGGCACTGGGCCGTCGCCCACAGTTCCTTGCCCTCTATCGCCTCGGCGACGGTCGTGGAGAAGGCGCCGTCGTACGACGTGATCCGGCCGTCCGCGATCTGCAGGAGCTCCGTGGACATGCCGAGTTTGTGGGCCATCGGCTGCAGGAGCTGGGTGCGGACCATCTTCGCGGCCCGCTCGACCGCTCCCCCCGACACCCACGTGTGGCGCCCGTGGGCGGACGGGCCGGCCGGGGGCTGGTCGGTGTCGACCGGGGCCGTGACGACCTCGTCGACGCCCAGGGTCTCCTGGACGATCTGGCGGGCGAGCGTGGAGAAGCCCTGGCCGGTGTCGACGGCCGCGCAGATGACCGTCGCGGCACCGCCGACGATCTTCACGGTGGCCGTGGACACCTCGTCGGTGCCCTCCGCGCCGAGCATGTGGACCATGCCGACCCCGTACCCGACTCCGCGCCGCACCGCGCCCGGCTCGCCCGCGCCCTCCAGGCCGCCCGGGAGCAGCCAGTCCTCCTCCGGGGTGTCCTTCGGGAGCGGCGGGAGGTCGTAGTCGCGGACCGCGCGCAGGAGCTCGGCGACGGGGGCGGGGCAGGTGACCGTCTGGCCGGTGGGGAGCAGGTCGCCGGTGGCCAGGACGTTGCGCAGGCGCAGTTCCGCGCCGTCGATGCCGAGGGCGGCGGCGAGCTTGTCCATCTGGCCCTCGTAGGCCGCGCAGACCTGCATGGCGCCTTCGCCGCGTACGTGGCCCGACGGCGGGTTGTTCGTACGGACCGCCCAGCCCTCGACGAAGGCGTGCGGGACGACGTACGGGCCGCAGGCGAAGGCCACCGCCGCCGCGAGGGACTCCGAGGAGGCGTCGGCGTAGGCGCCGGCGTCCATCAGGATCTGGGCCTCGACCTTGACCAGGCGGCCGTCCGCGTCCGCGTGGTGGCGGTAGCGCAGCAGCGTCGGGTGGCGGTGGGGGTGGCCGAGGAAGGACTCCTCGCGGGTGGCGGCCAGCTTCACCGGGCAGCCGGTGCGCAGGGCGAGGAGGCCGAGCGGGAGCTGGAACGCGGCGTCCTCACGGTCGGCCGTCGCGCCCGGGACGCCGGTGACGACGACGCGTACGCGGTCCGGTTCGAGTCCGAAGCAGGCGGCGGCGAGGTCGCGGTCGGTGTGCGGGTCGGTGGAGGCCGTGTAGATCTCCACGCCGCCGTCGGGGCGCGGCACGGCCAGCCCGGCCTCGGCGCCGATGGGGGCGGGGTCCTGGCGGCCGATGCGGTAGAGGCCCTCGACGACGACGTCGCCGGTGGCCTCGGGGTCGCCGTAGCGCAGCGGGATGTGCCGGATCAGGTTGCCGTCGGGGTGCAGGGCGGGGGCGCCGAAGGCCTGTTCGGGGTCGGTGACCGGGTCGAGGAGCTCGTACTCGACGGCGATCGCGGCGGCCGCGAGGCGTGCGGTGTCCGGGTGGTCGGCGGCGACGGCGGCGATGGGCTCGCCGTGGTGGCGGACGACGTCGTGCGCGAAGACGGGCCGGTCGGCGATGCGGCGGCCGTGCGTGGTGGCGCCGGGGACGTCGGCGTGGGTGACGACGGCGCGCACGCCGGGCATTTCGGTGGCGGCCGTGGTGTCGATGGAGAGGATGCGGGCGTGGGCGTGCGGGGAGCGCAGCACGGCCGCCCAGAGGAGGCCCTCGGCCCACAGGTCGGCGGCGTAGGGGAAGGTGCCCTCGGTCTTGGCGCGGGTGTCGGTGGCCGGGACGGACGCGCCGATGCCGCGCGGGACTTCCCGTTCCGAGGGGTCGGTGCCCTCGGGGACGGCCGCCGAGAGGCCGGAGACTCCGGAGACCGCCGATGCCGTGGCCGCGTCGTGGGCGCTCACGCCGTGCCTCCCTGCTGGTTGCCGTGCCCGTGCATTCCCTGGTTGCCCGGGGTGCCCTGGTTGCCCGGGTTGCCCGGGATTCCGTGGATGCCGCCCTCACCGGGCGGTGCCTGGTGCGGGATCCGCGCCTCGGCGGAGGCCGCCGAGGCGGCCGAGGCCGCCTCCGACGCCGCCTCGCGCTCGGCGGCCACCTCGCGCACGGCGTCGATGACGCCCGAGTAGCCCGAGCAGCGGCAGAGGTTGCCGCACAGGGCCTGTCGGGTCTCCAGCTCGCTGGGAGCGTGGTTGCCTTCCAGCAGGTCGTGGATCGTCATGGCCATGCCGGGCACGCAGAACCCGCACTGCACCGCACCCGACCTGCACAATGCCTGCTGCACGTCCGACAGTTCCCCGTCGGTCGCGAGACCTTCCACCGTGCGGACCTCGCTGCCCGCCGCCGTCGCCGCCGGGACGAGGCAGGAGGCGACGAGCCGGCCGTCGACCTGCACGGCGCACGCGCCGCATTCGCCCTGCGAGCAGCCGTCCTTGGCGCCGGCGAGGCCGAGGCGCTCGCGCAGCACGTAGAGGAGGGATTCGCCGATCCACGCACCGGTGACCGGGCGGTCGGCGCCGTTGACGCGCAGGACGTAGGAGGCCGGCGGGTGCTCGTGATGGGCGACGGCGGCGGCGTCCGCCCGCTCGGTGTCTTCTTCCCCGTACGTCGCCCCCTCGCCCGGGGCCCCTCCGGCCTGCTCCGCCGAGGCGCCTGCGACAGCGCTGTCGGTGTCGTCCGCACCCGGTGCGAGCGCGGCCCCGGCTCCGCCGAGGGTCCGCGTGTCCCCGGCCTCCTCCGCATCCGCCCGCCCGCCCACGGCTCCGCCCACGGCAGCCTCGTGCACGGCTTCGTCCACGGCGGCCTCGTGCACGGCTTCGGCCTCGTGCACGGCGGCCTCGTGCACGGCTTCGGCCTCGGCCTCCGTCCCCGGATGCTGCCGCTCCCCCGTCTCCGGGATCCGCGCCGCCCCGTGGGCGGCTTCGATGTCGTGCGGGGCCGGGTAGGCCGGCTCCCCTTCGGGCCCGGCGTGCTCCACCGGGAGCGGGGTACCGACGCCCGGGCCGCCCAGCACGCGCGGTCCGCGCCCCTGACCGGCCGCGACCGGCCCGCCACCGGCTCCGGGAGCACCAGCACCCGGCAGTACCCCGGAACTCAGGGCGTCCGGACCCAGCGCGCCCGAACCGAACGCGTCCGGCCCCGGGGCGCCCTGGCCGCCCAGCGCGTCCGCGCCCGGCTGCCGCGCCGCGTACCCGCGCGCGCCCTCGAAGTCCGGATGGCTCGCCCACGGGGCCGCGGCCCCGCCCGGCAGGGTCGCGGGGGCCTGGCTCCAGTCGGCCGACGCCGCGAGCTGCCCGAAGCTGCCGGTGTCGCCCGTGCCTCCCGGGGTCCACACGTCGCTCGCGGCCGCCTCGGGGAACCGCCACTCGGCGGTCTCCGACGAATCGTGCGCGCCGCCGCGCCCGCCGTACGCGCCGCCGGCGTTCACCCCGGCGGGCTCTTCGGCCGGCTCCGCGACAGGTTCGGCGAACGCCGCCGCCACCGAGGCGGGGATCGGCACCGACGCCGGGATCGGCGCCCGCGCCGCGGCGGCCGCGGAAGCCGCGGCGCCCGTATCCGCCGGAGCCGCAGCGCCCGCCTCGGGCCACTGCACGGGAATCGTCCACGTGCCCGTGGCCGAAGGATCCGTACTGACCGTGCCCAGCGGCACGATCATCGGCGGCGGCACGTAGCCGTGCCCGGGCGCGGCCAGCGGCTCGCCGGTGCCGAGCGCGTCCAGCATGTCCTGCGGCAACTTCACGAAGGCCGTCGCGTCGGAGTCGTACTCGCCGCCGTGCGGCACCGGCTCCCAGCCCCACGCGGGGCCCGTGTTCTCGTTCTCACTCATGAGCTCAGTGCCCTCCCCAGGGCCCTCCGTGCCAGCACGGCCACCGTCCGCCGCAAATGCAGTACTCCGGGAGCCACCGGTTCCCCCTGGTCGGGTACGCACGCGGCCGCGACGTACTCGCCGAAGGCTTCCAGCGCCTCGGGGGCGAGGCTGCGGTCCCCGTCCCAGTCGATCAGCGAAGCCACCCACTGCTCGGCTTCCAGCGGGCGCAGCGGCATCGGGGCGACCGCGCCGATCGCGCACCGCACGCCCCGGCGCGCGGGGTCCAGTACGAGCCCCACGGACGCCACCGCGCGCCCCGGGCCGGTACGGCCCGTGGCCTTCAGGAACACCTGCGGCGCGTGCAGCAGCGGCACCCGTACGAAGCCGATCAGCTCCCCGGGGCGCAGCATCTCCCGTCCTGCCAGCAGGTGCGAGACCGGGATCTCGCGGCGCGATCCGCCCGGCCCGACGATGACGAGCACGGCTTCCAGCGCGGCCAGCACGGGCAGCGCGTCACCCGTCGGCGCGGCGGTGGCGATGTTGCCGCCCAGCGTGCCGGCGTTGCGGATCTGCGGGGGCCCGGCGGCGCGTGCGGCGGCGGCCAGGGCCGGGATCAGGGCGGCGAAGTCCGGCCGACCCATCCTCGCGTGCGTGAGGCCGGCGCCGAGCAGCGCGTGGCCGTCCTGGTACTGCCAGCCGCGGATCTCGTTGATCCGGCCGAGGCCCACCAGGGCGGCGGGCCGCAGCAGTCCCGCGTTGACGGCGGCCATGAGGTCGGTGCCGCCCGCCACGGGGACGGCGGCGGGCATGGCGGCGAGCGCCGCCACGGCCTCGTCGAGCGAGGTCGGCAGCGTCACGGACTGCGCCGCGTTCCCCGCCTGCGGGTCGTCCCGGGGCCCCTGGGACGTATCCCGTGCCTGCGGTGCGTGCGTGGTCAACCCAGCTGCCCCTTCCCGATGTCCCGGTCCCGGCGCTCACGCCTGTCCGCCGTACGGTACGTGCTCACCGCCGGGACGTGGCAACTCTGGCACATCTTCCGGAGCACCGGACGCGAGGGTCCGCGCCGGGGCCGGGGGCCGTATCGGGACGCAGGCGCCACTCGCTGCGGACCCGCCGGGCGGACGTGCGGGGCGGCCGGAGTCCGGCGGCCCCGCCTCATCCGCACGGGGGGTTCGTCACACGTTCGGGGGTGCTCCCTCGATCGGGCGTCCGAGCACTCCGGGCCTGCGCTGCCACGGCAACGGGCCGCCGGGCGGCCGGTAGTCGACCCCGAGCGCGTCCAGGCGCCGGTAGTGCGCCGCCATCCGTGCCTCGAAGTCCGCGTAGTCCCGCAGCTCCGGCTCCGGCAGCTTCGACCACACCACCTCGGCGAAGGCGGCGAGGCGCGGGAACACCTGGTAGTCGACCCGGCTCTGGTTCTCCATCACCTCGGTCCACACATTGGCCTGGGCGCCCAGCACCTGGGCGGCGGCCTCTGGCGACAACTTCGGCGGAACCGGCTCGAACCGGTACACATCCTCCAGAGTGCGGACGAACCCGATGGGCATCGGCTCGTCCCCGCCGTCCGCCTGACGGTGGTCCAGGTACACCTGCTGCTCCGGGCACATCACCACGTCGTGGCCCGCCTCGGCGGCGGCGATGCCGCCCGCGTATCCGCGCCAGGAGGAGACGGCCGCGCCGGGAGCCAGCCCGCCCTCCAGGATCTCGTCCCATCCGATGAGCCGGCGCCCGCGCTCGGCGAGCCAGCCGTCGAAGTGCCGGATGAACCAGGACTGCAGCCCGTCCTCGCCGTCCACCCCCAGCTCCCGGATCCGCTCCCGCGCCACCGCCGAGGCCCGCCACTGGCCCTTCGGGCACTCGTCCCCGCCCACGTGCACGAAGGGCGAGACCTCCACCGGGAACAGCTCCAGCAGCTCCTCGAAGACCCCCTCGTAGAACCGCAGGACGGCCTCCGTGGGCGCGAGCACGTTCTCGTTGATCCCCCAGTCGTCCCACACCTCCAGGGCGGCGGTGTCCACCACGTCCGTGTTGCCCAGCTCCGGGTAGGCGGCGATCGCGGCCTGGGAGTGCCCCGGCACGTCGATCTCGGGCACCACCCGCACGTGCCGCTCGGCGGCGTACGCGACGATCTCGCGGATGTCGTCACGCGTGTAGAAGCCGCCGTGCGGGGTCTCGTTCCACAGCGGCGAGGCCCGGTGCCCCCACCGGCTGCGCGCCCGCCACGCGCCGACCTCGGTCAGCTTCGGGTAGCGCCGGATCTCGACCCGCCAGCCCTGGTCGTCCGTCAGGTGCAGGTGCAGCACGTTGAGCTTGTGGGCGGCGAGCAGGTCGATGTGGCGCAGCACGCCGTCCTTGGGCGTGAAGTGGCGGGCGACGTCGAGCATCATGCCGCGCCAGCCGAAGCGGGGGCCGTCGGCGATGTCCCCGTACGGCAGCCGCCACACCGCCCCCGGCAGCGGCGCCCGCCGGTAGGCGTGGGCCCCGAGCAGCTGACGCAGCGTCTGCGCCGCGTAGAAGAGGCCCGCCGCGTCGGCTCCCTCCAGGAGTACGAGGCCGGGCGCGACGTGGAGTTCGTAGGACTCGGCGCCGGTGTCCCGCGCGATCCCGGGGCGCAGCGCGAGCCGGATCACCGGGCGCTCGCCGTACGCCTCCCCGCGGACCGGGGCCGGGAGCGCCCAGCCGGTGGCCGCGCCGAGCTCGCGGCGCAGCCAGCCGGCCGTGCCCCCGGTGCCGGGTCCGGCGTCGAGCAGCGGGTCGGTGAGCTCGTACGCGCCGCCGTCGGGCAGGAAGCGCGCGTACCGCGGCTCCGGAATCAACTCGGGCATGGCCTGACTCCTCCACCGTTGCAACATGTGCAACGTACGTTTCACATGGCGCTGACGCGGCGACCCTAACCCGCCCTCCGGGCACGGCAAAGGCCCCCGGACGCACAGCAGCGCACCGAGGGCCTTCGTCCCGCTTCGGGAGGGCCGGACTACTTGTCCTTGCCGCCCTTGTCCTTGTCCCCGCCGGGGCCCATGGACTCGTAGATCTCCTTGCACATGGGGCAGACCGGGTACTTCTTCGGGTCCCGGCCCGGCACCCAGACCTTGCCGCAGAGCGCGACGACGGGGGTGCCCCCGAGCGCGCTCTCCATGATCTTGTCCTTCTGGACGTAGTGGGCGAAGCGCTCGTGGTCGCCGTCGCCGTGGGACACCTGCGGCGTCGGCTCTACGAGGGTCCCCGTACCAGTCCCGCGATCGGGCTCAAGAGTGCTCATGAAAGCAAGCGTACTGAACCCCGCCGGGGTCAGTTGAGCGACGGGTCGTCCGGATAGGTGGCCACCATCGCCAGGTCGCTGCGCTGGCGCCGCAGCACCGCGCGCCACAGCCGTTCCGGATCCGGGAAGGAGACGTCGCCCGGCTCGGATTCCACCACGTACCAGGCGCCGCCGCCCAGTTCCTCCTCCAGCTGACCCGGGCCCCAGCCCGAGTACCCGGCGAAGATGCGCAGGCCCCCCAGCGCCGCGGCGAGGAGCTCCGGCGGGGCCTCCAGGTCCACCAGGCCGATCGCCCCGTGCACCCGGCGCCACCCGAGCGGCCCCTCCTCGCCGGGGATGACCGCCAGCCCCAGCGCGGAGTCCAGCGCCACCGGGCCGCCCTGGAAGACCACTCCGGGGGCGCCGGCCAGCGCCGCCCAGGGCAGCAGGACGTCACCGACGCCCACCGGGGTGGGCCGGTTGAGGACGACGCCGAGCGAGCCCTGCTCGTCGTGGTCGAGCAGCAGCACCACCGCGCGGTCGAAATTCGGGTCCGCGAGAGCGGGGGTGGCCACGAGCAGCCGCCCTGTGAGGGAGGACACCTCGGTCATGCCGACATGGTCTCGCACATTCGCCCGTGAGGGGGAGCCGACGCGGTGATCCGATCCTGCGCAGCTCAGGGCGCACGGCGGCAGCGCGGGGCGCGCGCGCCCGGCCCGCCCGGACACCTGACGGAAGGAGACGCTCCGCCACATGGCGGGCACCCAGGGTGTTGTGGCGAATTCATGACAGTCCTACGGCCCCGTCAGCCATACGAACAAGGGGGTCGTGCCCCTTACCCTTTTGACTTGGCCCCCTGCCCACCCCTCCCGGAACGCGAGATTCATGACCGGCATCAGTGACGATGTACTGCTTGTCCACGGCGGAACCCCGCTCGAGGGCGAGATCCGTGTCCGAGGCGCGAAGAACCTCGTACCGAAGGCCATGGTCGCGGCCCTGCTCGGCAGCGAGCCCAGCCGGCTGCGCAACGTTCCCGACATCCGTGACGTCCGGGTCGTGCGCGGACTGCTCCAGCTGCACGGGGTGACCGTCCGCCCGGGTGACGAGCCGGGCGAGCTGGTCCTCGACCCCACGTACGTCGAGAGCGCCAACGTCGCCGACATCGACGCGCACGCGGGCTCCTCGCGCATCCCGATCCTGTTCTGCGGCCCGCTGCTGCACCGCCTCGGCCACGCCTTCATCCCGGGCCTGGGCGGCTGCGACATCGGCGGCCGGCCGATCGACTTCCACTTCGACGTGCTGCGCCAGTTCGGCGCGACCATCGAGAAGCGCGAGGGCGGCCAGTACCTGGAGGCCCCGCAGCGGCTGCGCGGCTGCAAGATCCGCCTGCCCTACCCGTCGGTCGGCTCGACCGAGCAGGTGCTGCTGACGGCCGTCCTGGCCGAGGGCGTCACCGAGCTCGGCAACGCCGCCGTGGAGCCGGAGATCGAGGACCTCATCTGCGTCCTGCAGAAGATGGGCGCCATCATCTCCGTCGACACCGACCGGACCATCCGGATCACCGGTGTGGACCGCCTGAGCGGCTACAACCACAAGGCGCTCCCGGACCGCCTGGAGGCCGCCTCCTGGGCGTCCGCGGCCCTGGCGACCGGCGGAAACATCTACGTGCGCGGCGCGCAGCAGCGTTCGATGATGACCTTCCTCAACACCTTCCGCCGGGTCGGCGGCGCCTTCGAGATCGACGACGACGGCATCCGCTTCTGGCACCCGGGCGGCCCGCTCAACGCCATCGCGCTGGAGACCGACGTCCACCCCGGCTTCCAGACCGACTGGCAGCAGCCGCTGGTCGTGGCGCTGACCCAGGCCACCGGCCTCTCGATCGTCCACGAGACGGTCTACGAGTCCCGCCTCGGCTTCACCTCCGCGCTCAACCAGATGGGCGCGCACATCCAGCTCTACCGCGAGTGCCTGGGCGGCAGCGCCTGCCGCTTCGGCCAGCGCAACTTCCTGCACTCGGCGGTCGTCTCCGGGCCCACCAAGCTCCAGGGCGCCGACCTGGTCATCCCCGACCTGCGCGGCGGGTTCTCGTACCTGATCGCGGCGCTCGCCGCCGAGGGCACTTCGCGGGTCCACGGCATCGACCTGATCAACCGCGGCTACGAGAACTTCATGGAGAAGCTCGTGGAGCTGGGTGCCAAGGTCGAGCTCCCGGGCGGCGACCTCGTCTGAGGACCGCACCGGCCGCCGGGCCACGTAGACCGGCGCAGACCGGCCCAGAACGCCCCCAGGGCCCCGTAGAGGGGCCTGTGGGGGCGTTCTGGCTCCCGGGGGCCACCGCCGGCGCCGGGAGCGCGGAGAGGCGGCCACCCGGTGCCGGGTGGCCGCCTCTCGCGTACTACGTACTACTGCCGTCCCGGGGGCCGCTGCGGCCCCCGGCACAAGGGCGGACTACTTGCCCTTGGCGGCTTCCTTGAGCTTGGAGCCCGCGGAGACCTTCACGCTGTAGCCGGCCGGGATCTGGATGGGGTCGCCGGTCTGCGGGTTGCGCGCGGTGCGAGCGGCACGGTGGGTGCGCTCGAAGGTCAGGAAGCCGGGGATGGTGACCTTCTCGTCGCCCTTGGCGACAATCTCGCCGATGGTCTCGGCGAGCGCGGCCAGAACGGCGTCGGCGTCCTTGCGGGTCACCTCGGCGCGCTCGGACAGAGCGGCCACCAGCTCACTGCGGTTCATGTTGTACTCCCGTGTTCAACTTGCCTTAGAGGCGTGAGATCGAAGCCGATGCTGCCAGGGCCCTAGGACAGTCCCCGGACCCGGGTCTGTCGTCAGACCCTCTCGCCCGGTTACGCATCCTGCCCCCACCAGCGGCGGGAAAGCCAATCCGGCACCCGCCAGGGTCACACGAAAAGCGCCACAGTCACGCCGCGGTGACGCTCCGTCCGCACCAGGAGGGGTTCCGGCGGATGCGGACCGCCGGCATCCCCGCAACCCTAGAGGCGGCCCGGTGGGCCCGCATCCCGCGACGCGCCGGGGATCAGACGGAGGTGGGGCCCGTCACAGCGGCCGTGGCGGCCTTGCGGACGGCGCCGGCGACCGCGCCCGCGACCTTGTCGTTGAAGACCGACGGGATGATGTAGTTCGCGTTCAGCTCGTCCTCGCCGACCACGTCGGCCAGGGCGCTCGCCGCGGCCAGCATCATCCCGGTGTCCACCGTGCGCGACTGGGCGTCCAGCAGGCCCCGGAAGACGCCCGGGAAGACCAGCACGTTGTTGATCTGGTTCGGGAAGTCGGAGCGGCCGGTGGCCACGACGGCGGCGGTCTGGCGGGCCACAGCCGGGTCCACCTCCGGGTCCGGGTTCGCGAGCGCGAACACGATCGCGCCGTCCGCCATGGCGGCCACGTCGTCGCCGTTGAGCACGTTCGGGGCCGAGACGCCGATGAACACGTCGGCGCCGACCACGGCCTCCTTCAGGGTGCCCGTGTAGCCCTCGGGGTTGGTGTTGTCGGCGATCCAGCGCAGCGGGGAGTCGGCCGCCGCGTCGACGAGGTCGGGGCGGTCCGCGTGCACGACACCGTGGATGTCGGCGCTGACGACGTTCTTCACACCGGCCGCGAGGAGCAGCTTGAGGATCGCGGTACCGGCCGCGCCGGCGCCCGACATGACGACCTTGACGTCGCCAACTGCCTTGCCCACCACGCGCAGCGCGTTGGTGAGGGCGGCGAGGACGACGATGGCGGTGCCGTGCTGGTCGTCGTGGAAGACGGGGATGTCGAGGGCCTCGCGCAGCCGGGCCTCGATCTCGAAGCAGCGCGGCGCGGAGATGTCCTCCAGGTTGATGCCGGCGAAGCCCGGGGCGATCGCCTTGACGACAGCAACGATCTCGTCCGGGTCCTGGGTGTCCAGGCAGATCGGCCATGCGTCGATGCCGGCGAAGCGCTTGAAGAGGGCCGCCTTGCCCTCCATGACGGGCAGCGCGGCCATCGGGCCGATGTTGCCGAGGCCCAGCACGGCGCTGCCGTCCGTCACGACTGCGACGGAGTTGCGCTTGATGGTCAGGCGGCGGGCGTCCTCGGGGTTCTCGGCGATCGCCATGCACACGCGGGCCACGCCCGGGGTGTAGATCATCGAGAGGTCGTCGCGGTTGCGGATGGGGTGCTTGGACGCCATCTCGATCTTGCCGCCGAGGTGCATCAGGAAGGTTCGGTCGGAGACCTTGCCGAGGCTGACGCCCTCGATCCCGCGCAGCTTCTCGACGATCTCGTCGGCGTGCGCCGTGGAGGTCGCGGCGATGGTGACGTCGATCCGGAGCTTCTCGTGGCCGGATGCGGTCACGTCGAGGCCGGTGACCGAGCCACCGGAGGACTCCACGGCGGTGGTGAGCTGGGAGACCGCGGTTCCGCTCGCGGGCACTTCCAGGCGGACCGTCATCGAGTACGAGACGCTGGGCGCCGTTGCCATGGCCGTGTTCCTCTTCTGTCCCTGGTTTTTCTGTACGCACACAGAGTCCCGCGCTGCGCCGGCCGAGAACGTGGCGGGTACGGGCAGGACCTGTTGTCCGATCGTCCCACCTACCAGCCGGTACAAGGTAACCAGCTACAAATTTCGGAAAGACACTTCCACCATACGAGATTTGCAGAGGCCCCGGAACCCTTTCCGGCCACGCAAAACAGGTCCGCCCCCTCCACTTCCGCAGAGGGGGCAGACCTGTTCTCTTACGTCTATGACACCGACCCGCCATGCTCGCCTCGCGGCAAGAGGTCGCTCTAAGCGACGAAGGTTGGGCCCGGGGGCTTGGATCGAGCCGGTGCCGTAACCCAGGCTAACAAAAGTTCGCCGGAAGTGATCCCCCTACCGGCGGCCGGTTTCGGCCGACCACGCCCTTGGCCGCCGACCATTCGGCCGTACGAAACCGCACGAAGCCGTACGAAGCCCTGGGCGGGCCGGGGGACACTCGCGAACCGCCCCCCGGCCCCGGGCTCCGCCCCGGCCGGGGGCTAAGGCCGCAGGAGGGCCGCCACGCCCGCCGCGTCCGGGGTGTCACGGGCGGTGGAGATCACCGTCAGTTGCTGCGTCGCGCGGGTCAGGGCCACGTAGAGCACGCGCAGGCCCGCCGGGGACTCGTCCGCGATCTCGGCCGGGGAGACGACCACCGTGGCGTCGTACTCCAGACCCTTCGCCTCCAGACTGCCCAGCGCGACCGCCCGCTCCCCCAGCTCCGCGAGCCAGCCCGCGGCCTCCACCCGCCGGTCCATGGCCACGACCACGCCCACCGTGCCGTCCACCTGCTCCAGCAGCCTGCGGGTCTCCTCCCGGACGGTGTCCCGCAGTTCCCCGGCCACCGCCGTGAAACGCGGCTGAAGACCCGTGGAGCGCACCGCCGTCGGCGGCTCCGTGCCCGGCGCCGCCAGCTTCAGCACCCGGGAGGCGACCTCCGCGACCTCGGCCGGGTTGCGGTAGTTCACCGTCAGGGTGAACCGCCGCCGCGGCCGCGACCCCAGCGCCTCGTCCCGCGCGGCCGCCGCCTCCTGCGGATCGGTCCACGAGGACTGCGCCGGGTCCCCGACCACCGTCCACGTGCCCATCCGGCCCCGGCGGCCGACCATCCGCCACTGCATCGGCGTCAGGTCCTGCGCCTCGTCGACGATGACGTGCGCGTACTCGGTGCGCTCCGCCGCGAGCCGCTCGGCCCGCTCCCACTGGGTCTCCTCGCGGGTCGACATCAGCTCCTCCAGCCCGCTCAGCTGGTCCAGCGGGTCCATCTGCCGCTTGCGCTTGGGCCGCGCGGGCGCG
The DNA here is from genome assembly GCF_018614195.1 of Streptomyces sp. ISL-43. Taxonomy (GTDB): domain Bacteria; phylum Actinomycetota; class Actinomycetes; order Streptomycetales; family Streptomycetaceae; genus Streptomyces. The sequence goes on along the minus strand of NZ_JAGGOT010000050.1, from coordinate 22,472 downwards.
CCCACCAGCTGCTGCAGCTCGTCCAGCAGTGCCACGTCGTGCACCGACAGCGGGCCCTTGCCGTCCGGGCCCACCCGGCGCAGGGAGCGCGCCAGCTGGCGGGTCTCGCGCGGGTTGAGGTCCCGGCGCGACCAGCGCGACAGGCGCCGCTCGTCGGCCATGGAGGCGAGCACCCCGCGCGGGGTCAGCTCGGGCCACCAGGCGTTCAGGAACTCGATGAACGCGTCCTCCGTCGAGATGTCCTCGTCGAAGGCGGAGCGCAGCTCGGCGGCGAGCTCCGGGTCGCTGTGCCGGCCGGCCCCGCCGGACTTGGAGTACAGGGCGTCCAGCAGGAGCTTGCGGGCGCGCGGGCGCAGCAGGTTGACCGGGGTGGTGGTGCCGAGGACGTTCTGCCGGATCCGGTCGAGGTCGGCGGCCTCCAGCTCCTGGCGGCGCCCGAAGGCCACCACGCGCAGCCGGTCCGGGGCGGGCGTCCCGCCGGGGCCGCCGAATTCCAGGGCGCCCCGTACGGCCTTGCGCAGCACCTTCAGCATCCGGGACGAGCCCTTGACGCGGGCCGTGGACGGGTCGTCGTACGTGGTCGCCTCGGCCCCGTCGACGAGCGAGCCGAGCGCCCGGATGGCGACCTGGCCCTCCTCGCCGAGGGAGGGCAGGACGCCCTCGGTGTACGCGACGAGCAGCGGGGTCGGGGAGACGATGAGGATGCCGCCGGAGTAGCGGCGCCGGTCCTGGTAGAGCAGGTAGGCGGCGCGGTGCAGGGCGACGGCGGTCTTGCCGGTGCCGGGTCCGCCCGAGACCTCGGCCACCGAGGCGGCGGGCGCCCGGATGACGAGGTCCTGCTCGGCCTGGATGGAGGAGACGATGTCCCGCATCGAGTGGGTGCGGGCCCGCCCGAGCGCGGCCATCAGGGCGCCGTCGCCGATGACGGGCAGCTCGCGCCCGTCGAGGAAGGCGGTGACCTCGGGACGCATCAGGTCGTCCTCGACGCCGAGCACCTTGCGGCCCTTGGAGCGGATGACGCGGCGGCGTACGACGCGTCCCGGATCCTTGGGGGTGGAACGGTAGAACGGCGCGGCCGCGGGGGCGCGCCAGTCGATGACGAGCGGCGAGTAGTCGGAGTCGAGGACTCCGATGCGGCCGATGTGGAGCGTCTCGGCGATGTCGGCCGTGAGGTCGGCGCGGATCGCGTCGTCGGCGGGGTCGACGGAGGTGAAGGCGCCGTCCGGGCCGCGCTCCCCGTCCTTGCCCTGGACCAGGTCGACGCGGCCGAACAGGAAGTCCTCGAACTCGTTGTTGAGACGGTTGAGGTGGATTCCGGCGCGGAAGACCTGTGCGTCCCGCTCGGCGAGGGCGCCGGGCGTGCCGACCTGGCCACGCTTGGCGGCGTCGTTCATCAGGAACTCCGCCTCGTGGATCTTCTCCTCAAGGCGTCGGTACACGTGATCGAGATGCGTCTGCTCGACCGCGATCTCCCGATCGCGGACGGAATCCGCCGTGCTGTCGACAGCGGCATTCTGCGCGGCCACCAAGGCCCCTTTCTGACGTGCATGGGCGACCGTCAACCGTACGCGAACGGGCCCCTGCGCGCACGCCCGTTCCGGGACGGGTCGCAGATCAAGACGAACATCACGTCCGTCGGGCGCCGGGGGCGGGGGTCAGCCGGGGCGGGCTTCGAGTACGCGGCGGCGGTGGCGGGCCACGCGCTCGCGGTTCCCGCACAGCTCGCTGGAGCACCAGCGGCGCCGGTGGCCGCGCGAGGTGTCGAGGTAGACGCGGGCGCACCGGTCGCCCTCGCAGGCCCGCAGCAGGGCGCGGTCCGCGGGATCGGTGAGCAGTTCGACGGCGTCGCGGGCCACGGCGGCGAGCAGCCCGGCGCATTCGACCCCGCCGCACAACTCCCGTACGAGGTGCCCTTCTTGGTCCTGTACGGCACACAGTCCCGGGGGTGGACCGGCGGCCGCCGCGTTGACCCGGGCCAGCGCGGGCGCCGGCGGCGCGGTCCCGGCGAGCTCGGCGCGTACGAGGCTCTCGACGTCGGCGCGCAGCAGCCGGAAGGCCTGCACCCAGTCGGCCTCCACGCGCGGGAGCGGCGTCCGCCCGGGAACAAGCCCGGCCCCGGCGAGCCAGAGCCGCAGCTCGTCCGCGTCCCGGATCCCCTCGGCCCCCTCGCCGCGCCCACGGGGCTCGAAGGCGGCCACCAGGTCCAGGCAGACCCGCCCGGATTCGAACCACATGCCCGTCACCGCCTCCCGCTCGGGGCGTGCCCCCAGAGTGCCCGTCCCCCGCCCCGGCGGCTAGAGGGCGGGCGGGTCGTCGTGGAGGATCCGCTGGAAGAGGCGGTGGTCCCGCCAGGCTCCGTCGATGTGCAGGTAGCGGGGCGCGAGCCCGTACTGCTCGAAGCCCACCTTGGCCAGGACCCGCTGCGAGGCGAGGTTGTCGACGAGGGTCCCGGCGTCGACGCGGTGCAGTCCGACCTCGTCGCGGGCGATCCGGCAGACCTCCTCGAGCGCGGCGGTGGCCAGCCCCTTGCCCGCCCGGTCCCGGTCGATCCAGTAGCCGACGGCGCCGGTGCACAGCGGCCCGAGCACGATGGAGACGAGGCTGATCGCCCCGACGGGCAGCCCGTCCGCGACGAGCACGTACGGCCGCGCCCGCCCGCCGTCGCGGTCCGCGAGCAGCCCCTCGATCCGCGCCAGCTGCCCGGCCTCGGTGTAGAAGGCCTCGGGCCGCCGGGGCTCGTAGGGGGCCAGGTACGCCCGGTTCCGCTCCAGCACCTCGGCGAGCCCGGCGGCGTCCGCCGTCCGGATCTCCCGCATCTCCACCCCGTCAAAGATCATCCGGGCAAACTAGCGGACGCCGCGGAGCCCGCCCGACTCCGGTCGGCGCGGGCACCCGGGTCAGTCCGCGCAGGCGCCCGCGTCAAGGGAGAGGCGGTAGCCGCGCTTGACGACCGTCTGGATCAGGTTCGGCGCGCCCAGCGCCACGCGCAGGCGGGCCATCGCCGTTTCCACCGCGTGCTCGTCGCGGCCCGCGCCCGGGAGGGCGCGCAGCAGTTCGGAGCGGGCCACCACCCAGCCCGGCCGGCGAGCCAGGGCCCGCAGCAGGGCCATGCCGGCCGGCGGGACCGGGCGCAGCTCGGCATCGAGGAGTACCGCGTGGCCGCGCAGTTCCAGCCGGTGCCCCGCCACCGGGAGCACCCGCGCCCGGCCCGGGAGTTCCTGGCACAGCAGCTGCACCAGCGGGCCCAGCCGGAACCGCTCGGGCTGCACCGTGGCCACCCCCTCCGCCTGCAGCGGCACCGCCGTCACCGGGCCCACGCACGCCGACAGCACCGATCCGCCGGTCAGCGCCACCAGCACGGATTCCCGTACGCCCCGCTCCTGCGCGCGCGAGAGCAGTGAGGCGGCGGCAGGCGCGGAGGTGAAGCTCACCGCGTCGACCCCGCCGGCGGCCACCGCGTCGATCAGCCGGTCCAGCGGTCCGAGGTCCTCGGGCGCCATCCACCGGTACACCGGTACGCCGACCACCTCGGCCCCGCCCGCCCGCAGCGCCTCGATGAACCCGGGCAGCGGCTCCCCGTGCAGCTGCAGGGCGATGCGCCGGCCGGCCACCCCGGCCGTCAGCAGCCGGTCCAGTACCTCGGCGAGCGACTCCGATCCCGGGGACCAGGTCTCCACGAGTCCGGCGGCCCGGATCGCGCCCTTGACCTTGGGCCCGCGCGCCAGCAGTTCGGTCTCCCGCAGCCGCCCGAGGAGCTCCTCGCCGAGCCCCCACCCGTCGGCGGCCTCGATCCAGCCCCGGAAGCCGATGGCGGTCGTGGCCACGACCACGTCGGGCGCGCAGCCGATCAGCTCCTTGGTGGCGGCGAGGAGTTCGGTGTCGTCGGCGAGCGGCACGATCCGCAGGGCGGGCGCGTGCAGCACATTGGCCCCGCGGCGGCGCAGCAGGGCGATCAGCTCGTCGGCCCGCCGGGCGGCGGTGACCCCGATGGTGAAGCCCGCGAGCGGCCCGGCGGCTGGGGAGGGGGCCGGCCTGGTGGGGGTGTCGTACATGGTGACCTGCCTCGCGCAGTGGTCGGGTCCGGCATCCGGGCCGGATCGGGTCCGGCAGCTCCGCCGGATCAGGTCCGGCGTCCTCGCCGGATCGGGTCCGGCAGCGCCTTCGCGTGAACCGAGCCTGCCCTGGAGGCGTATCAGGCTCGGTTCACGCGTATTTCGGTGCCGTTAACCGATGCTCCGGCCGCGTTACACCGAGGTGAGCTGCGGCTTCGCCTCCACTCCGGCCGCAGGGATGATCGTCCGGGCGGGCCGGCGAAGGTATACCGCCCACGTGACGCCGCAGCAGAGCGCGTAGAAGCCGAGGAAGGTCACGAAGGCCGCCGTGCCCGAGCCGGAGCTGAGGAAGGCCTCCCGGAAGACCAGGTTGATGCCGAGCCCGCCGAGGGCGCCGACCGCCCCGATGAGCCCCATGGAGGCGCCGGACAGCCGCCGCCCGTACGCGGCCGCGTCCTCGCCGCCCATGCCGCGGGCCAGGGCCTTCGCCTGGAAGATGCCGGGGATCATCTTGTAGGTGGAGCCGTTGCCGAGCCCGCTGAGGACGAACAGGGCCACGAAGCCGATCAGGAACACCGGCAGGGACTCCCGTACGGAGGCCAGGATCACCACGCCGGTCGCCGCCGCCATCGCCACGAAGGTGCCCAGCGTGATCCACGCCCCGCCGAAGCGGTCCGCGAGGGCCCCGCCGACCGGCCGGATCAGCGAGCCGAGCAGCGGTCCGATGAAGGTGAGCGAGGCCGCCTGGAGCGGGGTGCGGCCGAACTGCGTCTGCAGCACCAGCCCGAAGGCGAAGCTGTAGCCGATGAAGGACCCGAAGGTGCCGACGTAGAGGAACGACATGATCCATGTGTGGGCGTCGCGGACCGCCTCCCGCACGGCGCCGGTGTCGTTGCGCACGGGCGCCAGGTTGTCCATCCGCAGCGCGGCGAACACCGCCGCGATCACGATCAGCGGGATGTAGGCGCCGAGCAGCAGCCGCGGGTGGCCGGCCCCTGCCGTGCTGATGACCAGCAGGGCGGCGAGCTGGACGACGGGGACGCCGATGTTGCCGCCGCCCGCGTTGAGGCCGAGCGCCCAGCCCTTCTTGCGCAGCGGGAAGAAGGCGTTGATGTTCGTCATGGACGAGGCGAAGTTCCCGCCGCCGACGCCGGTCAGCGCGGCCACCAGCAGGAACGTGTTGTACGAGGTCCCGGGCTCCATCACCAGCCAGGCGGCAATGGTCGGCGCGAGCAGCAGCAGGGCGCTGACGACCGTCCAGTTCCGGCCGCCGAAGCGGGCCACGGCGAAGGTGTAGGGGATGCGGACGAGGGCGCCCACGCAGGTGGCGGTGGCGATGAGGAAGAACTTCCCGGCGGGGTCGATCCCGTACTTCGGGCCCATGAAGAGCACCATCACCGACCACAGCGACCAGATCGAGAACCCGATGTGCTCGGAGAGGACGGAGTAGACCAGGTTGCGGCGGGCTGTCTTCTCGCCCGTCTCCCTCCAGAACGTCTCGTCCTCGGGGTCCCACTGCTCGATCCAGCGGCCCCCCTTGCGCGGTGCGGTCGTACTGGTCATCACACGCCTCCACAGCTGCTGCGATCGCGTCGCGTCTGGTCCGTGGTGACGACCGTAGGAACGGCTCGTTTCGGCCCCGGTCCCCGCCTGATGACCAGCGGGAAACCATGCACTCACCCGCCGCCGGGGCCGACTGTGAGCGCGGGCAGCCAGCTGTCCGGGGGCACTTCCAGCCAGCCGTGCTCGGCGGCGAGCCTGGCGGCCGCCGCGCGCAGCGCGTCGAGCCCCGGGTGGCGCAGCCCCTTGCGCCACACCATCGCGAGCGGCGACAGCGGCACCGGGCCGGTCAGCGGGCGCTTGACGCAGCCGGGCAAATCGGTGAAGTCCACCGTGGCCAGGACCGGGTTGCCGGTCTTGGCCATGACCCGGCGGAACTCGTCCTTGCCGATCGCCACCGGCGCGGGCGGCGCCGGCTCGATCCCCCGCCCGGCGAACAGCTCGCGCGCCAGCCCGGTCCACTCCAGGGTCCGCGGATTGCCGGCCCCGGCGTACACGGTCTCCCCGGCGAGCGCGTCCAGCGGTACGGACTCCCGCGCGGCCAGCGCGTGCCCGGCGGGCAGGACCACCGCGAGCGGCTCGTACCGTACGGGCGTCTGCGCGAGGCGGGCCCGCAGCGCCGGGTCGAGGCCGTCGGCGTACCCGAAGGAGACGTCGAGGCGGCCGGCGGCGATCTCGGCGGCGGCGTGGGTGAGCCCGGACTCGAAGCGGGCCATCAGCTCGCAGTCGGGGGCGAGCTCGCGGGCCCGGTCCAGGACGGTGCGCGCGGTGCCGGGGCCGTCGGTGTTGAGGTCGACGAGCAGCGGCCGGGCGGCGGTGTCCCCGGCGAAGGCGGCGGCCAGCTCCTCGTGGGCGCGCAGGACGCCGCGGGCCAGGGGCAGCAGCCGCTCACCGTCGGCGGTGAGCTCGACGGCTCGAGTGGTGCGGGCGAACAGGGGCGAACCCAGGGCGTGTTCGAGGCGTCGCACGTCCCGGCTCAGGGCCTGCTGGGCGACGTAGAGGCGGGCGGCGGCGCGGGTGAAGTGCAGTTCCTCGGCGACGGCCAGGAAGGAGCGCAGCAGGCGGGGTTCCACGTCTCGGGGCATCACCCGGGGAGCCTAACGGAGACTGACAACGCAGAGCGGTGAATCGGCCGCGAACAGGTGTTGGACCGCCGGCGCCCTCCGGCCCGAGCCTTGGGGACATGCCCACCGCCACCCCGCTGCCCGCCCGCGCCGCCACCCCTGCCCGCCCCGCCCGCCCCACGGCTTCGGCCCGGCCCGCCCCGCTGATGGCCGTCACCGGCGCCACCCTGGTCCTCGCCCCCGCCCCGGCGCGGCCGGAGCACGCGACCCGCGCGGCCCGCCCGGCGAGGCCGGCCCGCGCACCCGGCCCGTACCGGCGGCTGTTCGCCCTCCCCGGCACCCGCGGCTTCACCACCGGCAACCTGATCGCCCGGCTCCCCATGGGCATGTTCGGCATCAGCGCCGTCATGATGATCGCGGGCCAGCGCGGCTCGTACGCCCTCGCCGGCGCGGTCGTGGCGGCCGGCCTGGCGGCCACCGCGCTCGTGGCGCCCTGGACCGCCCGGCTGGTCGACCGGCACGGGCAGGCCCGGATCGCCGTACCCGCCACCCTGATCGCGGTCCTCGGCTCGCTCTCCCTCGTCGCGTGCGTCCGCACCGAGGCCCCGGCCTGGACCCTCTTCGCCTCCTACGCCGCCACCGCGACCACCCCCAACATCGGCGGCATGTCCCGCGCCCGCTGGACCCACCTGTTGAAGGGCGACCCCGCCGCGCACCACACCGCGATGTCCTTCGAGCAGGCCGCCGACGAGCTGGCGTACATGCTCGGGCCGGTGGTCGCGGCGTTCCTGTGCACCGCCGTCTTCCCGGAGGCGGGCACGCTCGCCGGCGCCGCGCTGCTCCTCACCGGCATGCTGGTCTTCACGGCCCACCGCGCCACGGAGCCCCCGCCGGCGCCCGCGGTCCGGGGCGGCTCCCCGCTGCGGAGCCTGAAGTGGCTGCTGCCGCTCTTCTTCGTCCTCGGCACGATGTTCGGCTCGCTTGAGATCACCTCCGTCGCCCACCTCGGCGGCCACGGCCTCGGCGCGTTCTCGGGCCCGGTCCTCGCCCTCCAGGCGGCGGGCTCCTGCGCGGCCGGCCTGCTCTACGGAACCCTCCGCCCCCGCGGGCTCCCGACCTGCCTGGCCGCTCTGGCCGGGGCGATGGCACTGCCCTGGGCGGCGGCGGCCACGGGCTCGATCCCCGGTCTGGCCGTCGCCCTGCTGGTGGCCGGCATGGCCACGGCCCCGGTCATGGTCACCGCCATGTCCAGGATCCACGCCGTGATTCCGCCGGGCCGGCTCAACGAGGGCATGACCCTGGCCGTCACCGCCATCCTGGCGGGCATCGCCGCCGGCTCCGCGACGGCCGGAGCCGCGATCGACCACCTGGGCACGACCGCCCCGTACGCCCTGCCGGCCGCGGCGGCGCTGCTCGCCTTTCTCCTCGGCAGGGCAGCTCCGGTACGAGTTTCCGGCAAAGCGGTCGCCCGCGACCGCGAGGGCGCGACCACGGTCACCGGGACGGTCGACGACCTGAGGGAGACGTGAAGGTCCTCAAGGCCCGCTACCGCTACCGACCGCATGACAAAGGACAGCACCAGTTGGACGGGGTGGTGCCCCCGCCGGGAGTACAGATGATCTTGATGCGGGAGTACCCAGTCCACCATTGCCCTAGCTGCGCGGGATACGCGTCGGTATACTCGCGGTATGACATCAGCGGTTACCACCATGAAGCTCCCCATGGATCTCCGCGATCAGATCGGCCGCATCGCCGACGAGATCGGCGGAACCATGGCCAGCGCCCTGGAACGCCTCCTGGACGACCACAGACGCCAGCGAATCCTGGACCAGTACACCCGCCTCCAAGCCGACCCCGAAGCGTGGGCCGACTACCTCGCCGAGATGAACGAGTGGGAAAGCGTCGCCGGTGACGGACTCGCTGGTGACCGGTGGGAGACCAGCGCGTGAGCCGACTCGCCCGGCCCTGGCAGGTCTGGTTCGCCGACCTGTCTCCCGTCATCGGCAGTGAACAGTCCGGACGGCGTCCCGTGCTGGTGGTCGCCTCCCCCACTCACGCCGCGTTCCCCATCCCCATGACGATCGTCGTCCCCCTCACCACCAAAACACGCGGGCTGGACCACCACGTGCCCATCACCTCCCGCGAATCGGGACTGGACCGGCCGTCCTGGGCGCGCACCGAGGATGTCCGGTCGATCTCGGAACAGCGACTGATCGGCAGCCCGCTCGGCGTGGTCACCGACAAGGAGAAGAACGAGGTGCGCCGCTACCTTCGGCTCATGCTCGACATCTGACCCGTCATCGGGCCCGCTCTCAGACCGAGGAGCGGGCCCGATCTCGTCCAAGCCCGAGGCCGCGCCCCATGCCTGCCAAATGGGCGAGCGGGGGTGCGTGCCCCCGAGGGCCCGTCGGTCGCCGAGGTAGCCGGGGTCCGAGGCGCTGGGGTGAGAGCGAGAGGGGGGCATACCTGAGAGCGCCAGGACCGATGTGGTCGCTGGCGCTCTCTGTGGTGCTCCCGAGAATGCGGGAGCCACCGGCCGCGAACAGGATGTGGATGCGGGGTCAGGTCCGGGCGTCGCCGCATGGCCCGCACCGGGAGTCCGTGACACACGCCGTGTTCCCCGCCGTCGCCCGTATCGGATGACCCTCGCCGATCCTCAGCCACAGGCCCGGCGGCGCGTCCGGTATCCACCCGAAGTCCGGCGCGGCAATCACGCTTTCCCCGAGGTGGAGGCAGGCCCCGTACAGGTGGGCCTTACCGCCCCTCTTGATGATCACCGTCCGCTCTGGCGCGGTCGGCATGTCGGGCCAGGCGGGGAAGCTGCGGGCGGTATCGGAACCGGGTCCGGCCGGGATGTCGCGGCGTACGGATCCGTCCCGGGGGCAGTCGCACCACTGCATTTCGCATCGGTCGCACCAGGTGCTGGTCACGGGTTCCTTCCGGTCGTCAGGCGTTGCGCTCAGTGGATTGTGCGGGTGGTAGGGCGGTACTGGGCCAGGCCGCCCGGCATTCGGGACGGGGCCGGTCAGACAACACGCCGACCTTCGCCCGGCCCCAGCGGGCGCCACGCCCGAGAGGCCCCCGGGAGCACCGGACGACCCTCCACCGAGCGACTGCAGAGTGACTGCATTGACGATAAAATGCAGTCATGACTGCATTCACGATCCGGGAAGTCCCCGATGACATCGCCCGCCGCATAAAGGTCCGCGCCGCTGAGGCCGGGCAGTCCCTCCAGAGCTACCTACTCAGCCTCGTCACCAAAGACGCCACCCAGCCCACGCTCGGCGAGATGGCCGACCGCGCCGAGCGCTACGCCACGGAGGACATCGACATCCAGGACGTCCTCGACGCCATCGACGCGGGACGGGCGGGCGGCCGTTGATCGTCGTGGACTCCTCCGCCCTGGTCCTGTTCCTCACGGACAGGGGCTCCCGTGGCGCCGCCGCCCGCCGACGCATCGGCGAGGAAGACACTCTCGCCGCTCCCTACCTCCTGGACACGGAGGTCGCGTCTGCCCTCCTTGGCTTGGCCCGCGGCGCCAAAATCGACCCTATGAGCCTCGACGAGCACTTCAAGACCTACGAGGGGCTGCGCCTACAGCGGCACGAGACGGGCCCGCTACTCCCCCGGATCCGAAAGCTGTACGCCAACCTCTCCGCCTACGACGCCACATACGTCGCCCTCGCCGAGGCACTGGGTGCCCCCCTGCTGACGGCGGACGCTCGCATCAAACGAGGCGTTCAGAAGCCGCGTTGCGGGATCGAGGTCATCACCGCCAACGGCGACCAGCCCCCACACCAGGGCACCTGACGCACCACCGCATCCGTCGCACTCCCTGAAGGGTGGTGCTCCCGTCGTGCTCCCGCATGGCGAAGGCCCCCCAACCTCGCGAAGTTTTCGCAGGTCAGGGGGCCTTCGCCCACATGGGATGAGTGGAGATGGCGGGAATCGAACCCGCGTCCAACGGTGCAGAAGTAGGGCTTCTCCGAGCGCATTCCGCTGCGCTTTTCTCAGCCCCGGAGATCACACGGACAAGTCTCCGACGGGCTCAGTCACTGTTTGGTTTCCCCCTACCCCCCGTGACCGGGGTTAGAGGTTTAGATCCCTAATTGACGCCAGGATCCGGACCGGGACCACTTCCGGGCTGACGCTCCTCACAGAGGCTTCAGCTCACTGTTATTAGGCAGCGAGGGTGAAGCGGGAGTTATCGCTCTTGGAGTTGGCGATTATTGTTTGCGACATATGGTTAACGAGATCATTGCCGCTTTCTCGGCTCGCTTCCCCTACATCAACATCCGCTGTCGAAACCGATCATCCCCATGTTTCACACTATTCAGTTGGCTCCTGCTGTCCTGCCGACCAGCCGGGTCCTGCTCTACCGGCACCACCCGCGAGCGCGTGGTGCTGACGCCATGGTACGCGAAGTCGACCACGGTGTGCCAGGAGATTAAAGCTGGGCGCGCTCCTTGCGCTTCACGGCCGAGATCACCCGGTTCGTCTCGCGCGTGTCCTGCTTCTCCCGCAGGGCCTGGCGCTTGTCGTACTCCTTCTTGCCCTTGGCCAGCGCGATCTCGATCTTCGCCCGGCCGTCCTTGAAGTAGAGGGCGAGCGGCACGATCGTGTTGCCCGTCTCCCCCGTCTTCGACTCCAGCTTGTCGATCTCCTCGCGGTGCAGGAGGAGCTTGCGCTTGCGCCGCGCGCTGTGGTTGGTCCAGGTGCCCTGGCTGTACTCCGGCACGTGCACGTTGTAGAGCCAGGCCTCGCCGCTCTCCACCGACACGAAGCCGTCCACCAGCGAGGCACGGCCCTGGCGCAGGGACTTGACCTCGGTACCGGTGAGCACGAGACCGCACTCGTAGGTGTCGATGATCGTGTAGTCGTGCCGCGCCTTCTTGTTCTGGGCGATCAGCTTGCGCCCTGTTTCCTTAGCCATAGTGCGGTCATTTTCGCACTAAGGACCCACCCCGAGGCCACTCAATACCGTACGGGCCCGTTCCTCGACCCCGTCCGCCGCCGAAAGGTCCGGGGTGATGCCCCCGCCGTCCAGGCTGCGGCCCGCCGGAGTGCGGTACGTGCCCACCGTCAGCTCCGCCACCGAACCGTCCGGGAGCTCCGTCGGCATCTGCACCGAGCCCTTGCCGAAGGTGCGGGTGCCGACCGCCACCGCCCGCCCCCGGTCCTGGAGGGCGCCGGTCACCAGCTCGGCCGCGCTCATCGTGCCGCCGTCGATCAGCGCCACCAGCGGCCGGGCCGTGTCCCCGCCCGGGGCCGCGTAGAGGGCGTGCTGGGCGCCGCGTACGTCGTACGTCGCCACGAGCCCGCCGTCCAGGAAGGCGGAGGCGGCCGTCACCGCCTCGGTGACCAGACCTCCCGTGTTGCCCCGCAGGTCGAGCATGACCCCGCCGCCGGGCGGGGCGGCCCGGACCGCGGACCGTACGCGCTCACCGGAGCCCCGGGTGAAGGAGGCGACCTTGATGACCGTGATGCCGCCCGGCAGCTCCCGTACGGTCACGGGCTCCGCGCGCAGCTCCTCGCGCCGCACGGTGACGGTGAGGTCGACGCCGTCGCGGCTCAGGTGCAGTACCACGGGGGTGCCGGCCGCGCCGCGCAGCAGGGCCACCACCTCGGCGACCCGCAGCCCGGTCACGCCCTGCCCGTCGATGCTCAGCAGCCGGTCCCCGGCGCGCAGTCCGGCCCGGGCGGCGGGGCCGGCGGGCTGGACCCGGTCGATCTCGACGCGGCCGTCGCGCAGCCGCCCGGCCCACAGGCCGACACCGGTCCAGCGGCCGTCGAGGTCGTCGGCGAAGGCCTCGTACTCGCTCTGGTCGTAGACCGCGCCCCAGCGGTCCCCGCTGCGGCTGACGACCTCCTCGGCGGCCTTCTTGCCCGACTTGCCGTCGGCGGCGGCATCGGCGGCCGCGCGGGCCACCGCGTCCCGGTCGGCGGTGCCCGCCCCACGGTGCGCCGACGGGCGCGGCGCGGGCACGGAGGGCCCCGTACGGGCCACCAGGAGCGAGGAGGCCGGCTCCCCCCGGTCGGGGTACCAACTGCCGGTGCACGCGCCGACGCCGACGGCCGCCAAGAAGGCCAACGTCAAGACGGCCCCGCGACGCAGGTCGCGGGGCCGGTGACAGAAAGCGGGCAGACCCGGCATGGCGCCGAGTCTAGGACAAGCCCCGTGGCGGTACGGCTGGTTGGCCGGACCGCTCGCGGGGCGCTTGTCACACCTTCAGGTACTTGCGCAACGCGACGAAGGCCGCCAGCGAGGGCATGAGCACGCCGATGACGAGCACCAGCGGCAGCTTGGTCAGGACGGAGTCCCAGCCGATGAAGTTGATCAGCTCCATCTTGTCGCGCAGCGCGGCGCCGTGGTCGATCACGAAGTACTGGCCGGCGCCGAGCATCGTGCAGGCGAAGACGGCGCCGATGAGGCCGGCGAAGGCGGCCTCCATGATGAACGGCACCTGGATGTAGAAGCTGGAGGCGCCCACCAGCCGCATGATCCCGGTCTCGCGCCGACGGCTGAAGGCGGAGACGCGCACCGTGTTGACGATCAGCAGCAGCGCCACGATCAGCATGATCAGCATGATGCCGAGGGCGGCCCAGTTGAGGTAGCCGAGGAGTCTGAAGAGGTTGTCCAGCACGGTGCGCTGGTCCTCGACCGACTGGACGCCGTCGCGGCCGGAGAAGGAGGTGGTGATCACCTTGTACTTCTCGGGCTGCTTGAGCTTCACCCGGAAGGACTCGGGCATCTGGTCCGGGGTGATGGACGCGGCCAGGGCGGTGTGCCCGAACTGCTCCTTGTAGTGCTTGAAGGCCTCGTCGGAGGACTCGTAGGTGACGTTCTCGACGAGGTCCATGCCCTTGAGCTCGGTCTCCAGGGCCTGCTTCTGCTCCGGCGTCACCGCGCCCTTGGAGCAGGACGCGCCGTTGGTGGCCTCGGCGTCGTTCTTGTTGCAGAGGTAGATCGAGACATTGACCTTGTCGTACCAGTAGCCCTTCATGTTGCTCACCTGGTCGCGCATGAGCAGGGAGCCGCCGAACAGGGCCAGCGACAGGGCTACGGAGATGATGACCGCGAAGGTCATGGTCAGGTTGCGGCGGAGACCGACCCCGATCTCCGACATGACGAACTGGGCGCGCATCGCGTCTCAGGAGCCTTTCAGTGCTGGTAGCCGTAGACGCCGCGCGACTGGTCGCGGACGAGACGGCCCTGCTCGAGTTCGATGACGCGCTTGCGCATCTGGTCGACGATCTGCTGGTCGTGGGTCGCCATGATCACGGTGGTGCCGGTCCGGTTGATCCGGTCCAGCAGCTTCATGATCCCGACGGAGGTCTGGGGGTCCAGGTTGCCGGTGGGCTCGTCCGCGATCAGCAGCGCCGGCCGGTTGACGAAGGCGCGGGCGATGGCCACGCGCTGCTGCTCACCACCGGAGAGCTCGCCGGGCATCCGGTCCTCCTTGCCGCCGAGGCCGACGAGTTCGAGGACCTGGGGGACGGCCTTTTTGATCTCGCCGCGCGGCCTGCCGATGACCTCCTGGGCGAAGGCCACGTTGTCGGCCACCGACTTGTTCGGCAGGAGCCGGAAGTCCTGGAAGACGGTCCCCAGCTGGCGCCGCATGTGCGGAACCTTCCAGTTGGAGAGTCTGGCGAGGTCCTTGCCCAGGACGTGCACCTGGCCGTGGCTCGCCCGCTCCTCGCGCAGGATGAGCCGCATGAAGGTGGACTTGCCGGAGCCGGAGGAGCCGACCAGGAAGACGAACTCGCCCTTCGCGATGTCCAGGGAGACATCTCTGAGTGCGGGACGGCTCTGCTTCGGGTAGGACTTGGAGACGTTGTCGAATCGGATCACGGGTGCACCACGGTCGCCGGGAGTAGGTGTGCGTGACCATACGCGAACAGGCGCGGGGTGTGGGCCCGGCGTCCGGAGATGCCCGATATATCCCCTGGTCCAGGACGTGGGCGACCGCGATTGCCCGGACGGGCCGCGCCGAATGTCGCCGGAGCTGGCACAGTGGTAGGGGAACGGAGTCGTTCTCACCGACGTTGACAACCGAGGGGACGAAAGGAGGAGCGCATGACATATGACCGGCTCGTGTGCGCGAACTGCGCCGGACCCGTGAGCCAAGGCCGGTGCCGAGTGTGCCGGGCGAACCGGGAGCGCCTCCAGCAGGAGGGCCCCTTCTCCGGCGGGCTGAACCCGGTGGCGCTCATCGCGCTGCTGGTGATCCTGGTGGCCGCGCTGGCACTGGTGGCCCAGCAGACGGCGTAGCTCCTCAGCCGCCACGTCCCGATCGAACGCACGACGGAAGGGCCCGGACACCGCGCAGGTGTCCGGGCCCTTTCCGTGCCGCTCCCGGTCCTCGAGAGCGGCCTCACGCGTTCTTAAGCGGTCTGCTCCTGCTGCTTGCGCCAGCGGATGCCGGCCTCCAGGAAGCCGTCGATCTCGCCGTCGAGGACCGCCTGCGGGTTGCCGACCTCGAACTCCGTCCGGAGGTCCTTGACCATCTGGTACGGGTGCAGGACGTAGGACCGCATCTGGTTGCCCCAGGAGCTGCCGCCGTCCTTGAGGGCGTCCATCTTGTCCTTCTCCTCCTGGCGGCGCCGCTCGAGCAGCTTGGCCTGGAGGACGTTCATGGCGCTGGCCTTGTTCTGGATCTGCGAGCGCTCGTTCTGGCAGGAGACGACGATGCCGGTCGGCAGGTGCGTGATGCGCACCGCGGAGTCGGTCGTGTTGACGCCCTGGCCGCCGGGGCCCGAGGCGCGGTACACGTCGACGCGCAGCTCGCCCTCGTCGATCTCGACGTGGTCGCTGGACTCGACGACCGGCAGCACCTCGACGCCCGCGAAGGAGGTCTGGCGGCGGCCCTGGTTGTCGAAGGGCGAAATCCGGACGAGCCGGTGGGTGCCCTGCTCGACGGAGAGCGTGCCGTAGGCGTACGGGGCCTTGACGACGAAGGTGGTCGACTTGATGCCGGCCTCTTCCGCGTACGAGGTCTCGTAGATCTCGGTCGGGTAGCCGTGGCGCTCGGCCCAGCGCAGGTACATGCGCTGCAGGCGCTCGGCGAAGTCGGAGGCGTCCACGCCGCCGGCCTCGGCACGGATGTTGACCAGCGCCTCGCGCTCGGCGTACTCGCCGGAGAGCAGGGTGCGGACCTCCATCTCCTCCAGCGCCTTGCGCACGGAGACCAGCTCGACCTCCGCCTCGGCGAGGGTGTCCGCGTCGTCCATTTCCTCGGCGAGCTCGAACAGCACCGAGAGATCGTCGATGCGCCCGCGCAGGGTCTCGGTCTTGCGGACCTCGGCCTGGAGGTGCGAAAGCTTGCTCGTGATCTTCTGAGCGGCCTCCGGGTCGTCCCACAGGGACGGCGCGGCGGCCTGCTCCTCGAGCACGGCGATATCTGCCCTCAGCTTGTCGAGGTCCAGGACGGCCTCGATCGACCCCATGGTCGAGGAGAGGGACTTCAGCTCTTCGGAAACATCGACGACTGCCACGGGTCCAGCGTAGCCGGTCCCCGGAGGCCGATCTCCGGCCAGGCCGAATCACCCGTACTGGTGGCGGGTCGTACGGGCGTACGCTCACCGTATGACCGTCCTCCTCGTCAAACGCCGCCATGTGGACCACATGCGTGTCACGACGACGAGTTGTCTGCCGCCGGACCTGCCCCAAGCCTGATCCACCCCGATCCGACTTGGTCCTGTACGCGGCCCTCGCGGTCCCGGCGCCAACCCTGCCGGCGGCCCCTCCCCCGGCCGCGGTCCCCGCCATCCCTGGGGACAGGACCCCGTGACATCCGAAACGGAGCCGTCATGCCGTCCGCGCACTCCTCCCAGCCCGATCAGCCCGCTCGGGCCCCTCACCCCGGTCAGCCGTCGCAGCCCGCTCAGCCCTCCCTTCCGGTGCTGGACCTCTCCCAGGCCGACGACCCCGCGCTGCGCGACTCCTTCCGCAAGCAATTGCACGCGGCCGCCCGGGACACCGGCTTCCTGCACCTCACCGGGCACGGGGTGAGCACCGCCGAGACCGCCCGCATCCTTGAGCTGACCAGGGCCTTCTTCGCGCTCCCGGAGGCCGACCGGCTGGCCGTGAGCAATC
Source organism: Streptomyces sp. ISL-43 (assembly GCF_018614195.1). GTDB lineage: Bacteria > Actinomycetota > Actinomycetes > Streptomycetales > Streptomycetaceae > Streptomyces. The sequence goes on along the minus strand of NZ_JAGGOT010000050.1, from coordinate 5,700 downwards.
TGAACTCCCCGCACTTCCGCGGCTACACCCGCATCGGGCACGAGCTGACCGGCGGCGCCTCCGACTGGCGCGACCAGCTGGACGTGGGCGCGGAGCGGCCGGCGCCCACGGTGGGCCCGGACGACCCGGCGTACCTGTGGCTGGAGGGGCCGAACCAGTGGCCGGCCGCGCTGCCCGAGCTGAGGGACTCGGTGCTGGGGTGGCAGTCCCGGCTCGCGGCGGTCGCCCACCGCCTGCTGCAGGAGCTGCTCGCCTCGATCGGGGCCCCCGCGGACTTCTTCGACGCGGCCTTCGCGGACCGCCCCCACCTGCACACGAAGCTGATCCGCTACCCGGGATCCGCTCCGACGGGCACCGACCAGGGGGTCGGGGCCCACAAGGACTACGGCTTCCTGACCCTGCTGCTGCAGGACTCGGTGGGCGGGCTGCAGGTGGTCCGGGACGGGGGGTACCTGAACGTGCCGCCGCTGCCGGGCGCGTTCGTGGTCAACCTGGGCGAGCTGCTGGAGATCGCGACCGAGGGCTACCTGACGGCGACCGACCACCGGGTGGTCAGCCCGCAGGGGTCGGTGGAGCGCTACTCGGTGCCGTTCTTCTACAACCCGCGGCTGGACGCGGTGGTGGAGACGGTCCCGGGCGACTACCTGCGCTCGGCGCCGGGCATCGCGCACGACGAGACGAACCCGCTGCACGCGGAGTACGGCCGCAACGAACTGAAGGGCTGGGTCCGCGCCCACCCGGCGGTGGCGCGGCGCTGGCATCCGGAACTGGTGGGCGCGTAGCCGTCGCGGCCCGAACCCAGCCCCGCCGGCGTTCGAGGCCCGGGGGTCCGGGGGCTGGTCCCCGGCAGCGGCGCCGCACGCTCCCAACCCCGCAGGGCTACGGCGTGCGGCCCGACTGCTTGCTGTCCTGGGGGGCCGCCGGGGCATCGCCCTCGGACACGGCGAACCACGTGCCCAGGCCTACGGCCGCGACCAGGGCCACGGCTCCGGCCGACAGCGCCAGCCGGCGCTTGCGCGCGGCCTCCGCCCGGTGCCGCGCCGCGCCCGGCCGGTGGCCGCCGGCCGGCCGCGGGACCCGGGCGGTGCCGAGCGCGCCGCCCGCCAGCTCGTCCGGTCCCGGCACCCGCATCGAGGTGTGCGTGTCCCGGTTGGAGTCCGTCGAGGAGCCGGGGACCAGCGGCACCACGCCCCGGCGCCGCACCGGATCCGAGGCGGCCTCCGGTTCCGGGAACTCCGCCGGCTCGGGCTCGTCCGGCTCGTCCACGTCCAGCGGCGGCATCCCGGCCAGCAGCGGCAGCAGGTCGCGCAGGCGCAGCGAGAGCTCCGAGGCGCGCAGCCGCGAGGCGGGGGCCTTCGCCAGGCACTGGACCATCAGCTGCCACAGCTCGTCGGGGATCCCGGGCAGCGGGACGACCGTCTCCGTCACGTGCCGGCGCAGGACCGCACCGGGGTGCCCGCCGCCGAAGGGCGTGAAGCCCGCCAGCAGCTCGTACAGGACGGTGGCCAGGGCGTAGATGTCGACCGCCGCGCGCGGGGGCAGTCCCTCCACGATCTCCGGCGCCAGATAGTCGGGCGTTCCGATGATCCGGGTGGTGGGGGCCGACGCGCGGCCGCCGGTGGCCCGCCGCGGGGTGTCGATGAGCTTGGCCACGCCGAAGTCGGTGAGCAGCGCGGGGTGCGCGCCGCCCGGCCCGAGGGGGCCCTGCATGTCGAGCAGGACGTTCTCCGGCTTGACGTCCCGGTGGACGACCCCGGCGGCGTGCGCGGCGGCCAGCGCGTCCGCGACGTCCGCGACGATCGCGACGGCCGCCTCGGGGGCGAGCCGCCGCTCGCGGTCGAGGCGCGTGCGCAGGTCCGTACCGCGGACGAGGTCCATGACGAGGGCGAGGTCGTTGCCGTCCACGACGAGGTCGCGGACGCAGACGACGTGCGGGTGCTCCAGGCCGAGGAGCGCGCTGCGCTCCTGGACGAACCGTCCGACGAGCTCCTGGTCGGACGCGAGGTCCTCGCGCAGCAGTTTGACGGCGACGGGCCCGTCAGGGCCCTCACCCAGCCATACCGTGCCCGCGCTGCCGCGTCCCAGGATCTGGTGCGCGGTGTACCGGCTGCCGATCTTCCGTGCCACGACTGCTCCCTCAGCGGCTGGCGTACGTGCCAAAGCTACGCGGCCGGGTGGGGGTTGTAGTCCACGGATCGCGGCGACCTTCACTTCTGCGGGCGAAATCACGTCCCAGAAGTCGACAAATCCACGAAGTCAGCGCTACGGGGCCCGATTCGGGCCCCGTTCGGGCGTCGGCGTGGGTATCGGCTCAGGGATTCGCGCCGCCTCCGGTGGCGTCGCCGATCGCGCCGACCCAGTCGACGATGTCCGAACCCCAGGTCCACACCTGGTCCCACCAGCCCCTGCCGGTGCCGACCCACCCCTGGAGGGGGGTCAGCTCCCAGATCAGCCAGCCCGCGACGAAGAACACAAGGATCATGACCAGGCAGCCCTTGAGGCAGCCCAGCCCCGGGATCTTCACCGGATTCGCGCCGCGGCGGCGCGGCTGACGGGGCTCGGCCGGCTGCCGGGGCGGCGGGCCCTGCGGGGGCTGCTGCTGGGGCTGGCGGTACTGGGGCTGCCCCTGAGGCTGCTGGGGCTGGTGCTGCTGCGGCTGGTAGTGCTGCGGCGGCGGAGGCGCGTACTGCTGCTGCGGGTACGGCTGGGGCCGCTGCGGCTGCTGGTACTGCTGCTGCGGCGGCTGGGGCTGCCGGTACTGCTGCTGCGGAGGCTGCTGCGGCTGGCGGTACTGGGGCGGCTGCTGCTGCGGCGGAGGTGCCTGCCGCTGCGGGCGGCGGCGCAGCGGGTCCTCGCTCGGGTCGAGGTACTGCATCTGCGTCTGCTCGTTGCGGTCGCGGGCCGCCTGCATCTGCGACTGCCACGGGTGCGGCTGGTCCGGCTGCCGCACGGGCGGCATCACCGAGGTCGGATCCGCACCCGGACCGCCCGGGCCGCCGGTGCCCGGCAGCACGGACGTGGCGTCGGCCGCACCGACCGGCGGCAGCACGCTGGTCATGCCGTTCGGGTCGTAGGCGCCCATCGGGGAGATCCCGGCGCTCCCGGGCAGCACCTGCGTGGCGTCCGAGGAGCCCGGGGTCTCGGGGACCGGCGCGGGCGAGGGGTCGGGCGCGAGCAGCGCGCCGACGCCGAGCGCGGCCTCGACCTCGGCGGCCGTGGAGTGCACGCCGATTCCGGAGGCCACGACGCGCAGGCCGCGCGCCAGGCTCTCGGCGCTCGGGCGCTCGTACGGCTCCTTGCGCAGGCAGCGCTCGATGACCGTCCACAGCGGCTCGGGCACGTTCGCCGGACGCTGCGGGTCCTCGCTGAGGTGGCGGTGCAGGACCTCCAGCGCGGTGCCGCCGGCGAAGGGCGGGCGGCCGGTGAGGAGTTCGTAGAGCAGGATGCCGGCGCCGTAGATGTCGACGGCCGAGGTCTGCGGGCGGCCCTCGGCGGACTCGGGGGCGACGTAGGCCGGGGTGCCGACGAACTCGTGCGTGCGCGTCAGGCCCGGGGAGTCGGCCAGGCGCGCGATGCCGAAGTCGGTGAGCATCGGCTTCATCTGGCCGTCGCGCTCGTCGAGCAGCACGTTGGCGGGCTTCAGGTCGCGGTGGACGACGCCGTCGGCGTGGCTGGCGGCGAGCGCGTCCGCGATCTGGGCGGTCAGCAGGCTCGCGGCGACCGGGGTGAAGGGGCCGTTCGCGCGGATGTACTTGTGCAGGTCCGGGCCGTCGACGAGGTCCATGACGAGCGCGAGCAGATCGCCCTCGACGACGAGGTCGCGGGTGCGGACGATGTTGGGGTGCGTCAGGCGCAGCAGGACCGAGCGCTCGCGCAGGAACCGCATGACGATGTCCGCGTCCTGGGCCAGCTCCTCCTTGAGGACCTTGATGGCCACGGTCTCGCCGGGGTGGCCGGCGACTGCCGCCTCCGCTCCGGCGGCCTCCCGCTGGCGGGCGCGCCAGACGGTGCCCGTGGCGCCGCGCCCGAGCGGCTCCTCGAGCAGGTACTTGCTGCCGACTGGCCGCACGTCACGCGCTCCCTGCTGTTGGTTGCTGTAGTCGATTCGGCGATTGGGTTTTCCGGCCCACTCTAGGGGGTGTCCCGAGGGAAGACGCCGGGCGCCGGAGGTTGGTTGCCGCACATATGCGCGAAGGGTGAGATTTGCGGTGTATGCCAGGGGCGATTTTCCCGCCCTGCTGTCCTTGTCCGACCGGTCCGGGTGCAGGTCCGGTACGGGTCCGTGACCTATCAAGATCACTTGTCGGTGGGCGGCGGGCGTGTCGTGTACGACAGGTGCGAGGATGCATCCGTACGGAACGGCCGGGACGGGAGCCCCGCCTTCCGGGCAGACCTGACCGGACGACGCGTCCGTGCCGGGTGGGGGCGGACGGGCACGCATGGCATGTCCCGTTGATTCCCTGCCGGGCGCACACACCGCGCACCGCGCAGAAGGGACCGCTGACGGCGATGCAGATCCGGCTGACCGTTCTCGGGTCGGGGTCGCGCAGCGGCCACCTGGCCGCCTCCACGACCGCCTCCGGCACGGGCTCCGCGCCGGCCGGCTGCGACGTGCTCGTCACCGCGCCCGCCGGCACCGCGCTGTCCGCTGTGGCCTCCGGACTCGCGGCGACCGTCGGCGGGCCCGACACCGGCGGCACGGTGGTCCTGTACGCCGGTACGGAGCGGCTCGACCCCGGGCGGAGCGTGCTCGGTGAGCCGCCGCTCGTGGACGGAGCGGTCCTCTCGCTGAACGTGCCCGGCCCGCACGTGCTGGCGGACGCCGAGACAGGGGACGGGCCGCAACTGCACGTCGTCGCCGGGCCGGACGCGGGCGGGGTGCACCTGCTGCACCCCGGGGCGATCCGGATCGGGCGCTCGGCCGACGCGGACGTCCCGCTGGACGACCCCGACGTCTCGCGCCTGCACTGCACCGTCACGGTGCTCCCCGACGGGCGCGTGGCGGTGGCCGACCTCGGCTCGACGAACGGCACGACGCTCGACGGCTGGCCGGTCGGCGCGGACCGGGTGGCCCTCGCGCCCGGGGCACTGCTGCAGGTCGGCGAATCCACCCTCCGGCTGGCTGTCGGACCGCAGCCGTCCCCCCTGCCGCTCACCCCCGACCTGGAGGGCCACTTCGCCCTCGCCCTGCCGGGCGGCCCCCGGCCCCAGCCGCCGAACCCCGGTGGCACTTCCGCCGCGGCCGCCTCGACCGCGCCGGGCACCGCGTCCGGGTCGTACCCCGACGCCGCGTCCGGTACGGGCCGGGGCACCGGCGGGGACCCGCGCGGGCTCCTCCCCCGCCCGGCCGGGCCCGCGGCCGGCCGGGACGGCGTCTCCGGTGAGGAGCACCGACGCCAAGCCGGCTCGAGCGCGCCCGGCGCCGGCCCGTCCGGCCCCGCCGCCGAGGCTCGCGGCACGGGCTGGGACGCCGCCACCGGGCCGGCGCACCCGGCCCCTGGCGACAGCCCCGCCACCGGGCCCGGATCCGGCGCCCCCGGGGCGGAGCAGCACTCCGGCGTCCGGGACACCGGGCACCGGCCCGGCACCCCCGGTGTCGAGCACTACGGCGCGTCCGGCTGGGACAGCGCCCCCGGCGCGGCCTGGGACGGCGCCACCGGGTCGGTGCACCCCGACCCCGGCCCCGGCCCCCGCCCCGGC
>NZ_JAGGOT010000049.1 GCF_018614195.1 Streptomyces sp. ISL-43 | reverse complement strand
TTGTGCGGAGCAGCACTAGCCAGGGGGTCGGACACCGACGCTCTACGGGCCGGGTTGTGGGACGACTGCCGGTTGCTAGAGCCTGTCTCTTGGAAGTGTCGTGCGCATGGTGCTGCATGCCGGATCGAAATCCTGTGGCAGCAGCGCTCGCCCCGCAGCGGCTGATCGAGCGGGTCGTGGGCCTCGACGAGGCGGCAGCGCTGCTGCCTGGCTTCGACCGGGCCTCCCCCGCCGGGATGACGATGATCGATCCGCTCCACGGCTGAATCCACGGCGGACGTGGCCGGGGCGGCGGGCGTGGCGTCGGGATTTGTGCGGGTTGTCGGGTGATGATGCCGCAGTGCGACTTGATCACGTGTCCTATGCGGTGGCCCGCGACAGCTTCGTCTCGACCGTCCAGTGGATCGGATCGGCCCTCGGCGGCGGGTTCGTCGACGGGGGCGTGCACCCGAGATTCGGCACCCGCAATTTCATTCTCCCGCTGAGTGGCGGCACCTACGTCGAGGTCGTCACCACACTCGACCACCCCGCCGCCGACCGTGCACCCTTCGGCCAGGCGGTCGCGCGCCGCGCCGCCGAGGGCGGCGGCTGGCTCGGTTGGGTGGTCTCCGTCGACGACATCGCCCCAGTCGAGGCCCGCCTCGGCCGCACCTCGGCCGAGGGCCACCGTGTCCGCCCCGACGGGTTCGACCTGAGGTGGAAGCAGATCGGCCTGCTGGAACTGCTGGAGGACCCGCAACTGCCCTATTTCCTTCAGTGGTCGGTCCCCATCGAGGAACGCCCGAGCGCCGACCCGCGCACCTCCACCACCATCCACGGGGTCTCCATCGCCGGCGACGCCGCCTCCATCGCCGAATTCCTCGGCGAACCGGCCGACCACCCCCTCGACCAGATCGACGTCACCTGGGTCGAGGATGAGGAACCGGGCCTGGTCTCGGTCGAGTTCGCCACCGCCCACGGTCGGGTCACGATCTGACCAGGGCCCCGACTGCCCCGCGGGAGCGGCCGGCCGGGGTCTCCCGGCTGGCGCGTGTCTCTTTGATGGGTTGGTCAGTTGATCGGATATGTCTGTCCGATTAGTGATCACCGATGCGATGTGGGGCCGGATCGCGCCGCTGCCAGCCGATCCGGTCCGTGGACGGCGGTGGGCTGATCACCGCAGGACGCTCGAGGCCATCGCGTGGAAGTACCGCACCAACTCGCCCTGGCGGGACCTGCCCGACGAGCTCGGCTCGTTCCAGACCGCTCACAAGCGGCTGATCAGATGGGCCGTCGATGGCACCTGGGAGATGCTCCTCGCTCCAAGTCGGCCACCGCCTGCGGCGAGGCCGGCTCGGCGGCCGTCCGCCCGCCTTCGACGCGGAGGCCTACAAGCAGCGGAACACCGTCGAGCGGTGCATCAACCGCCTCAAACAGTGGTGCGGCCTGGCCACACGAACCGACAAGCTCGCGATCGCCTACCAGGCCGCACTCCACCTCGCGGGCATCCTCATCTGGACCCGGCGCTGACCAAGGAGACAAAACCTAGTCGTCGGGGGAGACAGGACAGACCTGGTCGGGACAACGGGTGGCATAGCAGATGCTGTGCCACCCGTTGTCGTTACCCTCCGCAACCGGGTGCAGGCGAAGGTCGCCGACGGTACGGGAGGGCCAACCCCAAGGTGCGGGGGAGTGCCTGCCATGGGCGCCCTGCGGATTCTCCCCAGATTCTCCCCAGGGGGCCCTGCAGGACACTCTTAGAAGTTCGCAAGAGCTAAGTTGATCAACGGCGCTGGTGTGCGGTCTACAGCCAGTCGCGCTTCTTGAAGATGACGTACAGGCTCACGCAGACCACTGCCATCAGCAGGATTGCGAAGGGGTAGCCGCCCGCCCACTTCAGTTCCGGCATGTCCTCGAAGTTCATGCCGTAGATGGTCCCCACGAGTGTGGGTGCAAACAAGATGGCCGCCCAGGAGGAGATCTTCTTGATCTCCTCGTTCTGTTCGAAGCCGGCCTCGGCCAAGGCGCGCATTTCTGCGTTCTGTTGTTGGGAGACCAGGGTGGCGTTGACCGTGAGGATTTCCGTCAGGGCCTGACGGAAGCCGTCCACGCGTTCGCTGGTGTGGGTGACGTGGTCGGCCACGTCGCGGAGGTAGCGCTGGAGTTCCTCGTCCGTGCCGTACTTCGCGAAGCCGGCCATCAGGCTGTGGAGCATGCCGACCAGGGGGCGGGTGGCGCGCTGGAACTCGACCATTTCGCGGGAGAGTTCGTAGATGCGGCGGGAGACTTCCGGGTCGCCGCTGAAGACCTCGGTCTCGATCTCGTCCATGTCGATCTGGACGCCCTCGACGACCGGGGCGTAGCCGTCGACCACCGCGTCGAGGATGGCGTACAGGGCGGCCTCCGGGCCGAGGGAGAGGAGTTCGGGTGACTCCTCCATCCGGCGGCGGACGGCCGAGAGGTCCGGGGCCGCGCCGTGGCGGACCGTGATCAGGAAGTCCGGTCCCACGAAGATGTGGAGCTCGCCGAAGTCGACCTCCTCCAGTGCGTCCAGGTAGCGGGCGGCGCGCAGGACGACGAAGAGGGTGTCTCCGTAGCGCTCCAGCTTGGGCCGCTGGTGGGCCTCCAGGGCGTCCTCGATGGACAGGGGGTGGAGGTTGAACTCCGCTGCCAGGGAGTGGAGTTCTGCTTCCGTGGGGCGGTGCAGCCCGATCCAGGCCATTCCGTCGGGCTGTTCGCGCAGCTGCCGGAAGGTGTCGGCGAGGGTGGAGGGGGAGGCGACGCGGAGGCCGTCGCGGTAGACGGCGGAGTCGATCACGCTGCGGTGGTCGGCGGGAGTGGGGGCCGGCGGCGCCGGCTTCGGGGCCCGCGGGGGTGTGGCCGGGGGAGTGGAGGCGGGGGCGGCCGGGCGGAGCCATCCCGCCCGCTTCCCGGGCGGGGGAGTCGCGGAGGGCGAAGGTGAGGGAGAGGGTGAGGGAGAGGGTGGGGGAGAGGGCGAAGACGAGGGCGAGGGCGAGGGGCGGCGGTCTGGTCGCTCCGACATCGCAGGTCAGCTCCCCGGTCGAACGGCTGTTTACGGGCAAGGGGCAGGATATCCGGGTGAATGGGCCACCGGCGCGCGCCCGCGCCCCCGAGGGGGACCCATGGCCGCCTCCGCCGGGACGTTCCTCCCTCCCCCCGCGGCCTCCGAGTGCGCCCGTATCCGGGTTGCGGACAGAAGGTGTCCGCAAGGAGTACTAGTTTGTCGTCATGGCCTCCAGGACGACTTATCCCGTGCTCGATACCCGTTCGCTGAACCGTGCCACGCTCGCCCGACAGCTGCTCCTGAACCGTGCCGAGATGCCCGCGGCCGACGCCGTGGCGCACCTGCTCGGGCTGCAGGCCCAGAACGTGAGGCCGCCCTACTTCCAGCTCCACGCCCGCCTCGCCGGTTTCCGGCCCGCCGAGCTCGCCTCGCTGATGGAGTCCCGGGAGGTGGTCCGGATCGTCACCATGAGGTCCACCATCCACACCCACACGGCCCAGGACGCGCTCGCCCTGCGGCCGCTCGTCCAGCCCGCCCGGGACCGAGAGGTCAACTACTTCCGCAAGGGCCTGGCCGGAGTGGACCTGGACAAGCTGGCCGAGCGCGCACGGGTGTTCGTCGAGGCCGAGCCGCGCACCATGGCGGAGATCCGCGAGGAGCTGCTCAAGGAGTGGCCCGGCGCCGATCCGCAGTCGCTGTCCGTCGCCGCGCGCTGCCGGCTGCCGCTCGTCCAGGTCACCCCGCGCGGGGTGTGGGGCAAGAGCGGGCAAGTACGCCTCACCACCCTGCGGGAGTGGGTGGGCGACGATCACGGGGATGGCCCGGCGTCCGTCGACGACGTCGTCCTGCGCTACCTCGGGGCCTTCGGGCCCGCCTCCGTCAAGGACATGCAGACCTGGGCCGGCCTCACCCGGCTGCGCGAAGCGTTCGAGCGCCTGCGGCCCCGGCTGGCCGTCTTCCAGGACGAGAACGGCGTCGAGCTCTTCGACCTGCCCGACGCGCCCCGACCCGACGCCGACACGCCCGCGCCGCCGCGCTTCCTCCCCGAGTTCGACAACCTGCTGCTCTCCCACGCCGACCGCGCCCGCGTGGTCGCGCCCGAGCTCAAGGGCCGCACCTGGTCCGGGAACCAGGCCCACTGCACGCTGCTCCTCAACGGATTCCTCTCCGGGCTCTGGAAGCTGGACGGCGACACGCTCACCGTCGAGCTCTTCTCCACCGCCTCCGGGGAATCCAAAAAGTCCAAGGAGTCCAAGGAGTCCAAGGAGGAGATCGTCGCCGAGGGGGAGGCCCTCCTCGCCGCCATGGCCGAAGACGGGGAGCACGGCACCGGCTCCGTCCGCTTCGGGTCAATCAGCGGCTGACGCCGCTCTGGTGACCCCCGTACCCGACACGGCACGATGCCTGACATGACCGAGAACACGACGCACGCGCCGTACACGAACCCCGACGCCACCGCTCGGTTCCTCGCGGCACGAGATTTCCTCCTCGAGCGCCGCGAGGACTACGAGGCCGCCCGCGCCGGATTCGTCTGGCCCCGCCCCGAACGCTTCAACTGGGCCCTGGACTGGTTCGACCACATCGCCACCGGCAACGGAACCGACGCCCTTCGGATCGTCGAGGAGGACGGCACCAGCCGCGGCGTCTCCTTCGGGGAGATGAGCGTCCGCTCGGCCTCGGCCGCCAACTGGCTGCGCGCCCAGGGCGTCGAGGCCGGCGACCGGATCCTGGTCATGCTCGGCAACCAGCGCGAACTGTGGGAGGTGATGCTCGGCGCCATGAAGCTGCGCGCCGTCGTCATCCCCGCCACGCCGCTGCTCGGCGCCGCCGACCTCCGCGACCGCGTGGAGCGAGGCCGCGTACGCCACGTCATCGCGCGGGCCGAGGACACGGCCAAGTTCGACGAGGTGCCCGGCGGGTACACGCGGATCGCGGCCGGGATCGAGGTGCCCACCGGGTGGCGGCGGCTGGAGGACTTCTACGACACCGACTGCCACTTCACCCCGGACGGGGAGACCCTCGCCACCGACCCGCTGATTCTGTACTTCACCTCCGGCACCACCGCCCGGCCCAAGCTCGTCGAGCACACGCACGCCTCTTACCCGATCGGGCACCTCTCCACGATGTACTGGCTCGGGCTGCGCCCCGACGACGTGCACCTCAACATCGCCTCGCCCGGATGGGCCAAGCACGCCTGGTCGAACCTCTTCGCCCCGTGGAACGCCGGCGCCACCGTCTTCGTCCACAACTACACGCGCTTCGACCCCGAGCGGCTGATGGCCGAGATGGACCGCCACGGCGTGAGCACCTTCTGCGCCCCGCCCACCGTGTGGCGGATGCTGATCCAGTCCGACCTCACCCTGCTCCGCACCCCGCCGCGCGAGGCCGTGGCCGCCGGCGAGCCGCTCAACCCGGAGGTCATCGAGAAGGTCCGCGAGGCGTGGGGCGTGACCATCCGCGACGGCTTCGGCCAGACCGAGACCACCCTCCAGGCCGGCAATTTTCCCGGCGCGCCCGTCAAACCGGGCTCGATGGGCCGCCCCGCGCCCGGCTACGAGATCGTCCTGCTGGACCCGGTCACCGGCAAGGAGTCCCCCGACGAGGGCGAGCTGTGCGTGGCTCTCGGACCCCGCCCCGCCGGGGTGATGACCGGCTACCGCGACGACCCGGAGCGCACCGCCGAGGCCATGGCCGACGGCCTCTACCGCACCGGCGACATCGCCTCGCGGGACGCGGAGGGGTACCTCACCTACGTGGGCCGGTCCGACGACGTCTTCAAGGCCTCCGACTACAAGATCAGCCCGTTCGAGCTGGAGAGCGCCCTGCTGGAACACGAGGCGGTCGCCGAAGCCGCCGTCGTCCCCGCCCCGGACGAGCTGCGCCTCGCCGTCCCGAAGGCGTACGTCACGCTCGCCGCCGGCTGGCAGCCCGGGCCGGAAACGGCCCGCGTGCTCTTCGAGCACTCCCGCGCGGTGCTGTCCCCGTACAAGAGGATCCGCCGCATCGAATTCGCCGAGCTCCCCAAGACCGTGTCCGGGAAGATCCGCCGGGTGGAGCTGCGGGAGCTCACGGCGGCCGGCTCGGCCGGGGAGTACGACGAGGCGGAGCTGGCCTGAGCGGATGAGGGGCCGGGCCGCGCCGGACCGAGCCCGCCTCCTCGATCGGTACGGGGCCGCGCGCGGCCCCGTACCGGCGGGGGCTACGCGGAGGCGGGGAGAAGCGCCTCGATCGCGGCGATGACCTCGGGGGCCTCCGGCTCGGTGCGCGGGCGGAAGCGGCCCACGACCTCGCCGGCGGGGGAGATCAGGAACTTCTCGAAGTTCCAGGTGATGTCCCCGGCCGCGCCCTCGGCGTCCGGGGTCTTCACCAGCTCCTGGTACAGCGGGTGCCGGTTCTCGCCGTTGACCTCGGACTTCTCCAGCATCGGGAAGGTGACGCCGAAGCCGGCCGCGCAGAAGGTCTGGATGTCGTCGGCGTTGCCCGGCTCCTGCCCGCCGAACTGGTTGCAGGGCACGCCGATGACCGTGAAGCCCTTCTCCTCGTACTTGAACTGCAGCCGGGCCAGACCCGAGTACTGCGGGGTGAGGCCGCACTGCGAGGCGGTGTTCACGAGCAGGATCGCCTTGCCCTTGTACGCGGCGAGGCTGGTGGACTCGTCGGACAGGGTGGTCAGCGGGATGTCGTACAGGCTCATCAAGCTCTCCTCGGCAAAAAGGCAGGTAATAGTCCGCGAGCCTAGGCCCCTGTGGCGACGAGTCCGTCCGCCGGGTCGTTGACCGGCTGCGGCATGCCCGTGAGGTCCATGACGAAGAGGGGTATCCCCAGCTCGTCCGCGCGCGTGCGCGCGTCCTGCGTGTACCCGGCGAGCGAGAAGTAGACGCTGGTCGCGGAGGCCGTGAGCCCGTTCAGCCAGACGCACTCCACCGCCCGCACCCCGGCCGGCGCCGTGGTCGGGTCCACCTGGGCGACCAGGCCCGGGGCCCGCAGGTCCACCGCCGCCGAGGGGATGGGCCGGCCGTCGGGCTGGCGCACGTCCTGGAAGCCGAGCCAGCGCAGGTACAGCGCGGCCGTGGCCACCGCGTCCCGGGCGGTACGGATGGTCACGGGGCGGAAGGCGGGGCGCGGCACCGGCTGGCCGCTTTGGCCCGGACCCGGACCCGGACCCTGACCCTGACCCGGAACCTGGCCCTGACCCTGGCCCGGACCCTGGGGCGAGGGCGCGCTCCCGGGGCTCCCCGGAACCCGCCCGCGCGGCTCCGTCCCCGCGCGCGGCTCCGTCCGTACGTCCCCTCCCGCGGGCTCCGCCGGATGCTGCGCCTGGGACGTCTGGGACGTCTGGGGCGCCTGGGGCGGAGTCCGGACGACCGCCGGAGCCGGCGGATGCACCGGAACCAGCACCACCGTCCCGCAGGACCCGCACCCGACCTCCGGATGCGGCCACTCGCTCTCCCGCCCGCAGGCCGCGCACCGCACCGTCACCCACGCCTCCGACCAGGTGCGGTGGGTCAGCTCCCGGGGTGGCGCCGCCAGGTCCAGCGGCGGGGTGACCGGGGTCCCGCAGGCGCAGGGGAAGACCGGCGTGACGTAGTCGTTCTCGCGCAGGCACGCCGGGCAGCGCACCGGTACCGCATTCGCCATGGGAACTGGACCCCCTCCGTCGCTGTGCGTAGGGCCATGCTCCACCACCTGCCACCGCGGGGGCGGGCAGACCCTCGTTTTTCAGTCGACCCCTGGGTTTTCGTACAACTCACCGACCGAGACGCGGCTTTTGGTGGGTTCCGGGCTGCCGTACCGCCTTGACGTGTGCGAAGTCGCCGCTTAGCTTGTTCCGTATAGCAGAACAAAACTTCCGGATTACGGAAAAGCCTGACCGCCAGACCCGCAGGAGAACTCGATGCCTCGTATGACAGCCGCCGCCGCTGCAGTGGAGATCCTCAAGCTTGAGGGTGTCGAACAAGCGTTCGGCGTCCCCGGTGCTGCGATCAACCCGTTCTACCGCGAGCTCAAGAACGTGGGGGGCATCAAGCACACGCTGGCTCGCCACGTCGAGGGTGCTTCGCACATGGCCGAGGGCTACACGCGCGCCAAGGCGGGCAACATCGGTCTCTGCATCGGTACCTCGGGCCCGGCCGGTACCGACATGATCACCGGCCTGTACTCCGCGATCGCGGACTCGATCCCGATCCTGTGCATTACCGGTCAGGCTCCGGTCTCGAAGCTCCACAAGGAGGACTTCCAGGCCGTCGACATCGCCTCGATCGCCAAGCCGGTCACCAAGAAGGCCACCACCGTCCTGGAGGCCGCCCAGGTTCCGGGCGTGTTCCAGGAGGCCTTCCACCTGATGCGCTCCGGTCGTCCGGGCCCGGTCCTGATCGACCTCCCGATCGACGTCCAGCTGACCGAGATCGAGTTCGACCCCGAGACCTACGCGCCGCTGCCGGTCTACAAGCCGCGCGCCACCCGCGCCCAGGCCGCCAAGGCCCTGCAGTTCCTGCTGGAGTCCGAGCGTCCGCTCATCGTCTCCGGTGGCGGCATCATCAACGCCGACGCCTCCGACCTGCTGGTCGAGTTCGCCGAGCTGACCGGCGTCCCGGTCATCTCCACCCTCATGGGCTGGGGCACCATCCCGGACGACCACGAGCTGGCCGCCGGCATGGTCGGTGTCCAGACCTCGCACCGCTACGGCAACGCGACGTTCCTCGAGTCGGACTTCGTCCTCGGCATCGGCAACCGCTGGGCCAACCGTCACACCGGTTACAACCTCGAGGCCTACACCAAGGGCCGCAAGTTCGTCCACGTCGACATCGAGCCGACCCAGATCGGCAAGATCTTCGCCCCGGACTTCGGCATCGCCTCGGACGCGAAGGCGGCCCTGGAGCTCTTCATCGAGATCGCGAAGGAGCTCAAGGCCGAGGGCAAGCTGCCCGACTTCAGCGCCTGGGCCGCCTCCGCCCAGGAGCGCAAGGCCACGCTGCTGCGCCGTACGCACTTCGACAACATCCCCATGAAGCCGCAGCGCGTCTACGAGGAGATGAACAAGGCCTTCGGCCCGGAGACCCGCTACGTCACCACGATCGGTCTGTCCCAGATCGCCGGTGCGCAGATGCTGCACGTCTACAAGCCGCGCAACTGGATCAACTGCGGCCAGGCCGGCCCGCTCGGCTGGACCATCCCGGCCGCGATCGGTGCCGCCACCGCGGACCCGGAGACCCCGATCGTCGCGCTGTCCGGCGACTACGACTTCCAGTTCATGATCGAGGAGCTCGCGGTCGCCGCGCAGCACAAGGTCCCCTACGTCCACGTCCTCGTGAACAACGCCTACCTGGGTCTGATCCGTCAGGCGCAGGGCGGCCTGGGCATCAACTTCGAGGTCAACCTCGAGTTCGAGAACATCAACACCCCGGAGATCGGCGTCTACGGCGTCGACCACGTCAAGGTCGCCGAGGGCCTGGGCGTCAAGGCGATCCGCGTCACCGACCCGAACGAGCTGGGCGCCGCCTTCGAGGAGGCCAAGAAGCTCGCCCAGGAGTTCCAGGTCCCGGTCGTCGTCGAGGCCATCCTGGAGCGCATCACCAACATCTCGATGAGCAAGACGGTCGACATGAGCGACGTCACCGAGTTCGAGGAGCTCGCGACCGAGCCGGGCCACGCCCCGACCGCGATCCGCCAGCTGGCTGTCTGAGGCCACAAGGCTGGTCTGACACCACGCAGCGGCCCCCGTCCCTCCCGCAGGAGGAACGGGGGCCGTTTCGCGTCCTCTACGGGCCCCAGGTCCCGCAAGCGTCCCGCTACCCGGCACGCGTCCATTGCCCGGCGACGCATCTGCTCCAGCCATCTCCGGCCGCGGCTCGACCGCTGGCCGATTGGTGCATGCCTACAAGGGCGTCATGGCTCCGGATGGCGGCTGTTGGCCCCCTCGCCGTCCGGTGCTCGCGAATTGCTTTGAGCATGTTCCTGGCGATCAGGGCCAGCATCCGGGCGTACGCGAGATTGCTGGTCTCGTCGTAGCGGGTATCCGTCCCCGCGTCTGACGACGCCAGATCGGACCAGTCCCGCAAGGCGCCAACCACCCGTGTGGATTGCTGAGCCGGCGGGATCTCGCCGAGGCCCACCGCGAGGGTCTTGCAGTGGGTGATCATCCGGTCGGTCAGCAGGGCGAGGCCGTCGGGCGCGGGATCGGTCGTGAGCTACGGAGGTTGGGATGGTCCGACCGCTAGGCAACACGCGCCTCAGGGCGGCTCGACAGGCGGCTGGGTTCCGCTCTCAGCAGGATCTCGTCGATGCCTCACCGCCCGAGGCCTGACCGTAAGCGTCCGGCAAGTACGGAGGTGGGAGTCCGACAATCCGCCGCTGCCGTACCCGGATTGCCAGCGCGCCCTCGTGGAGCTGCTGGGTGTCTCAAGCATCGAGGACCTCGGATTCTCCACAGCTGGGGCAGGGGCGGGCGGTAGGCTGGGACGGAAGCTGAGCACACCCCCGGCGCAGCCCATGCAAACCCCCAATGCGATCCAGCCCGCGAGTGCGGCCGCCGACTACACCGCCGTCACTCGCTCGCACCGCCGCCTGTACTGGACGGTCGCCCCCGCCACGCTTCACCCGGCGGTCAGCGCGCACGCCGCGCTGCTCGGTGCGGCCATCCTCGGCCATACGGCGTCCATTCCGGGTTGGCAAGGTGACCGTGATGGTGCGGTGGAGCGCATGGTGATAGCCCGCACCTACACGCGGCGAGGCGCGGCCAGCGGCGAGTTCTTGGCGTGGCTGGACGCGGTCGAGGCCGAGTGTGAGACCCACTGCGTCCGTCGAAGCGGCGGCCGCCCGGCCACAGGCAGCCTGTGCGTTCGCGGTCCGGGCCCTGGAGCTGCTGGAAGTGCACTGGTACGCCACAGGGATGGAGCGCGTACGGCAAGTGCGGCGCGAGCTCGTGCCCTGGCAGCACGAGGCTTGCGTCCGCGACCTCGATGACCGGCTGTACAGCTGGGGAGCGACGCTCAGCGTGCTTGCGAATTGAGGTCCGCGATCAGGCTGGAGAGTTCGAGGAGGCTGTCGACGCGCAGCGTCGGCAGTTCCTTGGCCACGTCGGTGTTCCACTGGATGGTGGCCCATGGTCCGCGGCGGATCAGGGCGGTGCGCATCCCGGCAGCGGCGGCCGGTCGGATGTCATTGTCGACGCGGTCGCCCACGTAGAGGATCTCGTCCGGAGCGAAGGGGACGGCCTTCGCGACGCGGACGAAGAACTCGGGGTCGGGCTTGCTGGCACCCCAGTCGTCCGAGGTGCCGATGAGGTCCACGTCGTCCGAGAAGAGGGAACGCAGGATCCCGCCGGCGCGCACAGTCTGGTTTCCTGCGATGCCGAGCCACAGCCCGTCGCCGCGGAGCCGGGCCAGCGCGGGTCGGACCTCGGGATAGAGGTCGCTCTCGTCGAAGTGCTCCGGCTGGCCGGCAGCGGCGCGTGCCTCACGCTGCGCGTACAGGTCGAACCCTGGTCGGAATTCCCTCGAACACATCGCGGTAGTCGCGGCCCTGGGTTACCACGGCACCGAACATCGCGGCGAAGGTGTGGCGGGGGACCCCAAGCCAGTCCGCCCAGGTGCCGTACTCGCGCGTCTCGTCCACCAGGCACTCGCCGACGTCGAAAACCACAGCTCGAATCATGGCCTCAGCCTATCCAGCGCCCCCAAGGGGACACCCGGGCATGACAAAGAGCCGAGTCACGGGACCGTCCGTGACTCGGCTCTTTGAGTGTGTGTTGCTGTTACCGCCCGACGGTACGAGGCTGGCGCGACAGGACGTTCGCACCGCCGGGCGGAGAAGGTGGGGGAGGTTGTCCTCTATATAGGGGCTCTGTGCGTGGCCCTATACAGAGGAGGATTGCCGGGACCGTGGCGGGCGGGCGACGAGAACTCCGGCTTCGTCTCCCTCAGGTCAAGAGACGGGCCTCGGAACCCATTACCACCGCACTGGCTCGCACGCTCGCCACGGTCCTCACGCGGCGCCGGTCATATCGACCGGCGCAGTCCGCCCTCACCGCGTACCACCCCTCATCCGGGTCCGCGGTGTGGGCTCAGCACCCGGAACCTGACCTCCCGTCAGGCTCCCGGTACAGCTTTGCGGCTCAGGCGTCGCGCAGGGCGCGAACGGCCTCCTCGACGCGCTTGCCGTAGTCGGCGTCCGCGGCGTGGAAGTGAGCCAGGTTCTTCTCGACGACGTCCTCGAGGGTGACCTGAGACAGGCCGCCGGCGATGTTCGCCACCAGGCGCTGCTTGGCGTCCTCGGACATCAGGCGGTAGAGCTCACCGGCCTGGAAGAAGTCGTCGTCCTTGGTGTGGGCCGGGGCCTCGTGGGTGCCCGTGTAGCCGGAGACGGCCTTCGGGGCGCCGAGCGCCAGACCGGTCTCGGCCGGGCCCTGGTACGAGTTGGGCTCGTAGTTCTTGTCGTGGCGCGAGCCGTTGCGCAGCGCCATGACGCCGTCGCGGCCGTAGTTGTCGGCCTTCGTCGCCTTCGGGGCGTTGACCGGGATCAGGGTGTGGTTCACACCGAGGCGGTAGCGCTGGGCGTCGGCGTACGCGAAGAGGCGGCCCTGGAGCATCTTGTCCGGCGAGGCGGTGATGCCCGGGACGAAGTTGTTCGGGGAGAAGGCGGACTGCTCGACCTCGGCGAAGACGTTGTCCGGGTTGCGGTCGAGGACCAGACGGCCCACGCGCTGCAGCGGGTAGTCGCTGTGCGGCCACACCTTGGTGAGGTCGAACGGGTTGAAGCGGTAGTCCGCGGCCTCGGCGGCGGGCATGATCTGCACGTACAGGGTCCACGAGGGGTTCACACCGCGCTCGATGGCCTGCAGCAGGTCGGTCTGGTGCGAGTTCGCGTCCGAGCCGACGAGCTCGGCGGCCTGCTCGCCCGACAGGCAGCGGATGCCCTGGTTCGTCTTGAAGTGGTACTTGACGAAGAAGGCCTCGCCCTGCTCGTTCGTCCACTGGTACGTGTGGGAGCCGTAGCCGTTCATGTGACGGTACGACGCCGGGATGCCGCGGTCACCCATGAGCCAGGTGATCTGGTGCGTCGCCTCGGGGGCGTGCGCCCAGAAGTCCCAGACGTTGTCCGGCTCCTGCTTGCCCGTGAAGGGGTCGCGCTTCTGGGAGTGGATGAAGTCGGGGAACTTGATCGGGTCCTTGATGAAGAACACCGGGGTGTTGTTGCCGACGAGGTCGTAGTTGCCCTCTTCGGTGTAGAACTTCAGCGCGAAGCCGCGCGGGTCGCGGACCGCGTCCGCGCCACCCAGCGAGTCGGCGACGGTGGAGAACCGCAGGAAGGTCTCGGTCTTCTTGCCGACCGTGTTCAGGAACGCGGCGCTGGTGTACGCGGTGACGTCGTCGGTCACCTCGAAGTGGCCGTACGCGGCGGAGCCGCGGGCGTGCACCACGCGCTCCGGGATGCGCTCACGGTTGAAGCGGGCAAGCTTCTCAAGGAGCTGCTGGTCCTGGACCAGGAGCGGGCCACCGACGCCGGCGGTAGCGGAGTTCTGGTTGTCGGCGACCGGGGCGCCAGACTCGGTCGTCAGCGTGCGCTTCGACATGGTGACCTTCCGTACGGGGAACTGCTGACGGAAATCGTCTTCCGTCATGCGGAACAGCCTAATTTCGGCATGAACTCGACGTCAACAGTTTGTTGAAAAAAAAGAGGGAGGAGAGGTGATCCGGACGGTGCCGGCGCTTGGGCGCGACAGGACAGGTGTCAGCACCGGCACCATCCGGAAACTCAGGTCCCCGCGAGCGGGGAGGGGCGCGGCCCGGCGAGCGGGCCGCTGATCAGAGCGAAGCTCAGATCTGGGCGCCGGAGAGGCGCTCGACCGCGCGCAGCAGCGCGGAGTGGTCCAGGCCGCCGTCACCCTGGGCGCGCAGCGAGGCGACCAGCTGGGCGACGACCGCGCCGACCGGGAGGGCCGCACCGACGTTGCGGGCGGCGTCGGTGACGATGCCCATGTCCTTGTGGTGCAGGTCGATCCGGAAACCGGGCTTGAAGTCGCGGTTCAGGAAGTTGGCCTTCTTGCGGGTCAGGACCGTGGAGCCGGCCAGACCACCGTTGAGGACGTCCAGGGCGGCCTCGAGGTTCACGCCGGACTTCTCGAGGAAGACGACGGCCTCGGCGCACGCCTGGATGTTCACCGCGACGATGAGCTGGTTGGCGGCCTTGACCGTCTGGCCGGAGCCGTGCGGGCCACACAGGACGATGGTCTTGCCGAGGGCCTCGAGGACCGGCAGGGCCTCGTCGAAGTCGGCCTGCTCGCCACCCACCATGATCGACAGGACGGCCTCGATGGCGCCGGCCTCGCCGCCGGACACCGGGGCGTCGATGACGCGGATGCCCTTGGTGGCGGCGTTCTTCGCCAGGTCGATGGACGTCTGCGGGGTGATCGACGACATGTCGATGATCAGCGCGCCGGACTTCGCGTTCTCGAGGATGCCGTTCTCACCGTAGGAGATGGCCTCGACCTGCGGGGAGGCGGGCACCATCGTGATGACGACGTCGGCGTCCGCGACGGCCTCGGCGATCGAACCGGCGGTGGCGCCACCGGCCGCGGCCAGGCGGTCCAGCTTGTCCTGCTCCAGCGTGAAGCCGGTGACCGAGTAGCCGGCCTTCAGGAGGTTCTCGGCCATGGGGGAGCCCATGATTCCGAGACCGATCCACGCGATCTTGGGGAGGTTGCTCATGATGAGGGTCCTTCTCTTAATGCTTTGTACGAAAAGTTCGTGTGTTGCCTGGCTGTTCGCCCGGACTTCTCCGCTTACTTCGCGGCGCGGGCCTCGGCCGGCAGCCATGCGAAGGAGGCGGCGGCGTCGGCGGCCTTGTACTCGAGACCGACAAAGCCCTGGTAACCGGCCTTCTGGAGCTGGTCGAGCAGCTCTTCGAGGGGCAGGTCGCCGGTGCCGGGGGCACCTCGTCCCGGCTTGTCCGCGATCTGGACGTGTCCGGTCTTGGCGGCGTACTTTTCGATGACCTCGGAGAGGTCCTCATCGTTCATCGCCAGGTGATACAGGTCGAGCAGGAACTTGGCGTTGCCGAGACCGGTGGCCTCGTTCACCTTGTCCACTACCTCGATGCCGGCCGGGGCGCTCACCAGGGGGTAGAGCGGCGACTCGGGCTTGTTGAGGGTCTCGATCAGGAGGATCGCGCCGACGCGGTCCGCGGCCCGGGCCGCGACGACCAGGTTCTTCAGGGCGAGCTCGTCCTGGACGGCGGGGTCCACGCCTTCGACGCGGTTGCCGTAGAGGGCGTTCAGCGCCTTGCAGCCGACCGAGGCCGCGAAGTCCGCGGCCACGTTGATGTTGGCGTTGAAGCGGTCCGACTCCTCACCGGGAACCGAAACCGCACCGCGGTCCGGGCCCGGCAGCTGGCCGGCGTAGAAGTTCAAGCCCACCAGCTGGGTGCCGGCGTCCTCAAGAGCCTTCTTGAGGGCGTCGAGCTCCGCCTGGGCGGGGGTGGGGGTCTCGATCCAGGGCCACCACAGCTCGACCGCCGTGAAGCCCGCTGCGGCTGCTGCCGCGGGACGCTCCAGGAGCGGGAGTTCCGTGAAGAGGATCGAAAGATTCACATCGAAGCGCTGGTCCGTGTATCCCATGAGGGGTGTGCGCTCCTTCCGTATTGCGGAAGTTAGTTTCTGCCTGATGGAAGACTGCAAGCCCGGTGTCGTACTTGTCAAGTACCGACTGCCGAAAAGTCCGGACTGCGGGGTAGCTTGAGCCGCGTGCGATTGAGAGTGGAGTTCACGACCGAGCCCTTCGATCTCGAAGAGGCCCCTGCCCATGCCGTGGCCGCTCGCGAGGTCATCCAGAAGGCCCAGCTGGACGCGGTGGACGTCGGCCCCTTCGGCAACACCGCCGAGGGGGAAGCCGACGAGGTGCTGACCGCGGTCACCGCGCTGCTGCGCGACTCGCTGGAGGCCGGAGCCACGCGAGTCTCGCTCCAGGTCAACGTGATCCGGGAGGAGACCCCATGACCGAGCCCCGCGACCACCCGTTCGTCACCGCGGTCAAGCCGCTGGTGGACGCGATGGGCGGCGAGCTGATGGATCCGGCCCTGGCCCAGCCCGACGACGTCGTGCTGGCCTGGGAGGGCAGGGACGTGCTGGCCGTACGGCTGCCGCAGCTCTCCGACTCGCTGGACCACATCCTGGCGGCGCTGGAGCGCCGGCACGGCGTACCGTTGTCCCAGCTCGACCGGAAGTCCAAGCAGGACACCGTGCGGATACTCGAGGCGCGCGGTGCTTTTTCCGTGAGGCACGGCGTGGAGACGGTCGCGGGAGCCCTGGGCGTAAGCCGCTTCACGGTCTACAACTATTTGAACAGGGACTCAAACACTCCCAAAGAGCCCAACAAAACCAACCAAGAGTGAAGCGTTCTTGACTCACGGTGACGAGCCGCCGCCCAATTCACCCGGGCGGCGGCTTTTGTGTACGGGAAGTTTCAACAAAGTGTTGACGCCGTGTTGTCGAGGGCGTTAGCTATGCCCAGCCCGTCTAAGCAACAAGGCCACGGAGGCCTACCGTGACTTCGAGTCCGACCCCGGGTCTCACCCGGTTCAACACCTTGGACGACAGCGCGGCCACGGCCGAGCTGCACGAGGTGTGCGCCAGCTCGGCATGGGGGAGCAAGCTGCTCGCCCAGCGCCCCTTCGCCGGCGCCGAAACCCTGTTCTCCGCGAACGAGGCCGCCATGGCCGAGCTCACCGCCGAGGACCTGGCCGAGGCAATGGGAGGCCACGCGCCGATCGGCCGGCCGAAGCCGGGAGACCCGACCTCCGCCCGCGAGCAGCGTGGCATGGCCGGTGCCTCGGAGGAGCTCAAGACCGAGCTCCTCGAACTGAACTTGGCCTACCAGGACAAGTTCGGCCACGTCTTCCTCATCTGCGCCACCGGTGCGACCGGTGAGTTCATGCGGGACGCGGTCAAGGTCCGGATCGGCAACTCGCCGGAGCAGGAGCGGGAGATCGCCCGCGGCGAGCTCGTCAAGATCAACCGGATCCGCCTGACCCGTCTCGTGGAATCCGCAGAAGGAGAGTAAGACCGAGCATGAGCACTGAGACCACCGCGTCGGTGTCCACGCACATCCTGGACACCAGCATCGGAAAGCCCGCCGAAGGCGTCGCGATCTCGCTGTCGGCCCGTACGGGTCTGGGCGGCGAGTGGGCGGCCCTGGGCGGCTCCGCCACCGATGCGGACGGGCGCTGCAAGGACCTGCCGGCTCTGCCGGAGGGCACCACCCACGTACGTCTCGACTTCGAGACCGAGACGTATTTCGCCAAGAAGCAAGCCGCCGAGGCACAGCAGGACGCCCCCCGCGTAAGGGACAGCGTTGCGTTTTTCCCCGAGGTCACCATCACCTTCGCGGTGAACCCGGGCGAGCACTACCACGTACCGCTGCTGCTCAACCCGTTCGGCTACTCCGTTTACCGAGGGAGCTAGCAGACCATGCCCACGATTCTCGGCCAGAACCAGTACGGCAAAGCAGAGAACCGCGTAGTCAAGATCACGCGGGACGGCGACACCCACCACATCAAGGACCTGAACGTCTCGGTCGCCCTCTCGGGTGACATGGACGACGTCCACTACTCTGGCTCGAACGCCAACGTCCTGCCGACGGACACCACCAAGAACACGGTGTACGCGTTCGCCAAGGAGTACGGCATCGAGTCCGCCGAGCAGTTCGGCATCCACCTGGCGCGCTGGTTCGTCAACAGCCAGGAGCCGATCCAGAAGGCGCGCATCCGGATCGAGGAGTACTCCTGGTCCCGGATCGCCACCTCGGACGCCAACTCCAAGTTCATCGGCTCCGACGAGGTGAACCACTCCTTCGTCCGTGAGGGCATGGAGACCCGCGTCACCCAGATCACGTACGACGGCAAGAACTGGGAGGTCATCTCCGGCCTCAAGGACCTGGTCGTCATGAACTCCACGAACTCCGAGTTCTGGGGTTACGTGAAGGACAAGTACACGACCCTGAAGGAGGCCTACGACCGCATCCTGGCGACCCAGGTTTCGGCTCGCTGGCGCTTCGCCTGGTCGGATGACGAGCAGCGGATGCCCAACTGGGAGAAGTCCTACGCCGAGACCCGCAAGCACATGCTGCAGGCCTTCGCGGAGACCTACTCCCTCTCGCTGCAGCAGACCCTGTACCAGATGGGTTCGCGCATCATCAACCACCGTTCGGAGATCGACGAGGTCCGCTTCTCGCTCCCGAACAAGCACCACTTCCTCGTCGACCTGGAGCCCTTCGGCCTCAAGAACGACAACGAGGTGTACTTCGCCGCGGACCGCCCGTACGGTCTGATCGAGGCGACGGTCCTCCGCGACGGCGTCGACGCCCGTATCCCCGTGGACATGACCAACCTCTGATGCGGCACTCACCGTCCCGGGGCTCCGCAGTGGCCCCGGGACGGTGCGACACCCTTCAACTTCCTGAATCGGCACCCGGACGCAACGCACGGGGCGGCAGTACTGTCAGCTGTCAAGGCCCCCGGCTCCGGCACTCAAATCACCTGGGTTTTGCCGTGCCCGCACCGCCACTGAAAGCACGAGGAAGTCCCATGGCAGCATCGGCAGCCCTTGACAGCGCCGTAGAGCGCATCGTCATCGAAAACTGTGCGATTGCAACCGTTGACGCGAACGACACCGAGTACGCCTCGGGCTACGTGGTCGTCGCCGGCAACAAGATCGAGTCGATCGGTGCGGGCAAGGCCCCCGAGAACCTCGACAATGTGGTCCGCCGCATCGACGGCACGGGTCACCTCGTCACCCCTGGTCTGGTCAACACCCACCACCACTTCTACCAGTGGATCACCCGTGGTCTGGCCACCGACCACAACCTGTTCAACTGGCTCGTCGCGCTGTACCCGACGTGGGCGCGCATCGACGAGCAGATGGCCTACGCGGCCGCCCAGGGCTCCCTGGCCGCGATGGCCCGCGGCGGTGTCACCACCGCCATGGACCACCACTACGTGTACCCCAAGGGTGCCGGCGACCTCTCCGGCTCGATCATCCGCGCCGCGTCCGAGATGGGCGTCCGCTTCACCCTCGCCCGCGGTTCCATGGACCGCAGCGAGAAGGACGGCGGCCTGCCGCCGGACCACGCCGTCGAGACCCTCGAGGGTGCCCTCGCGGACACCGAGGCGACGGTGAAGAAGTACCACGACTACTCCTTCGACGCGATGATCCAGGTCGCCGTCGCGCCGTGCTCCCCCTTCTCGGTCTCCACCGAGCTACTGAAGCAGGGTGCCGAGCTGGCCCGCCGCCTGGGTGTGCGCATGCACACGCACGGTTCGGAGACCGTCGAGGAAGAGCAGTTCTGCAAGGAACTGTTCGGCATGGGCCCGACCGACTACTTCGAGTCGACCGGCTGGCTCGGCGAGGACGTGTGGATGGCGCACAGCGTCCACATGAACGACTCCGACATCGCCGCGTTCGCCCGTACCAAGACCGGTGTCGCGCACTGCCCGTCCTCCAACGCCCGTCTGGCCGCCGGCATCGCCCGCGTCCCGGACATGCTCGCCGCCGGTGTCCCGGTCGGCCTCGGCGTGGACGGCACCGCCTCCAACGAGTCCGGTGAGCTGCACACCGAGCTGCGCAACGCGCTCCTCATCAACCGCCTGAACCCGGTCCACCGCGAGCGCGCCCTCAACGCGCGCCAGGCCCTGCGCCTCGGTACGTACGGTGGCGCCCAGGTCCTCGGCCGCGCCGACAACATCGGCTCGCTCGAGGTCGGCAAGTGCGCCGACCTGGTGATGTGGAACCTGAGCACCTTCCTGCACTCCTCGATCGCCGACCCGGTCACCGCGCTGGTCTTCGGTGCGGCCGCCCCGGTGACCCTGTCGCTGGTCAACGGCAAGCAGATCGTCGAGAACAACCGTCTCCTCTTCGCGGACGAGGACGCCATCGCGGTGTCCACCCGGGAAGAGGCCCAGCGCCTCGCGCGGATCTCCGCGCAGGCCTGATCCCACGGAGTCCGGCCGGGGGGGACGGCCCCCGGTCGGCGGCCGCGGACCCGAGCGGGGTCCGCGGCAGCCGTTCCCGGGAGCGCCCTGGATTTTCCGAGGGCGCCTCCGGGGGCGGTGACTCGTGCCCTCCGCATGACTCGTGCCACGCGCACCCGCAGCTCGTGAACCACGCCACTGCCACGGCACCTCCAGCTCTTTTCTCGCGGCGCACGCGCCGCCCTTCATCCGGCGGCCTGCGCCGCCACAGCGTGGAGACGACTCGGGCGAATCGTTTCCGCACCCTTGGGACCCAGATTCAGCACCAGCACCCGCACCACCCGACAACTCAACAAAGGCTCGACTAGCACCGCTTTCGCACCACCTCCATGACACCCACGTCCCTGCCGACGTGTATAACCGACCGGAGGAAGCCGTGGCCGTAACGCCCAGGTTTCGCAAAGATGCAGTCGCAGTACCGGTGGAGAAGCACCCGGTCGACGAGACCCTGCCTCCGCTGAAGATGTTCACGAGCGGCCTTCAGCACGTGGCGGCGATGTACGCCGGTGTGGTCGCCCCGCCCATGATCGTCGGCCCGGCCGTCGGCCTCTCCGCGACCGAGACCGCCTTCCTGATGGGCGCCTCGCTCTTCACCGCAGGACTCGCCACCCTCCTCCAGACGCTCGGATTCTGGAAGATCGGCGCCAAACTCCCCTTCGTGAACGGCGTTTCCTTCGCCGGAGTCACCCCGATGATCGCCATAGCCAAGGGAGAAGGCGCCAACGCCATCCCGGTCATCTTCGGCGCGATCATCGTCGCCGGCGTCCTCGGCTTCTTCGCCGCCCCCTACTTCGGCCGACTGGTCAGGTTCTTCCCGCCGGTCGTCACCGGTACGGTCATCACCCTGATCGGCGTCTCGCTGCTCCCGGTCGCCTTCAACTGGTCGCAGGGCGGCAACCGCACCGCCACCGACTACGGCTCGGTGAAGAACATCGCCATGGCCGCCGCCACCCTCGCGATCGTCCTCGTGATGCGCAAGTTCCTGCGGGGCTTCCTCCAGCAGATCTCCATCCTCCTCGGCCTGGTCGCCGGCACGCTCATCGCACTGCCGCTGGGGATGGCGAACTTCGACGCCGTCAAGAACGCCGACCTCATCGGCTTCCCGACGCCCTTCCACTTCGGGGCCCCGCAGTTCCAGGTCGCCGCGATCATCTCCATGTGCATCGTGATGCTGGTGTGCATGACCGAGTCCACCGCCGACATCCTGGCCTTGGGCAAGATCGTCGACCGCCCGGCGGACGCGAAGACCATCGAGGGCGGCCTGCGTGCCGACGCGCTGGGCAGCGCGGTCAGCCCGCTGTTCAACGGCTTCATGTGCAGCGCCTTCGCGCAGAACATCGGCCTGGTCGCCATGACCAAAGTGCGCAGCCGGTTCGTCGTCGCGGCCGGCGGCGGCATCCTGATCGCTCTCGGCCTGTGCCCGATCGCGGCCTCCGTCATCGGAGTCGTACCGCTGCCGGTCCTCGGCGGCGCCGGCGTGGTCCTCTTCGGCTCGGTGGCCGCCAGCGGCATCCAGACGCTGGCCGGCGCGGCCATGGAGAAGGGCGAGAACGCCCTGATCGTCGCCGCCGCACTCGGCATCGGCCTGATCCCGATCGCGGCCCCCGGCTTCTACCACGCCTTCCCGAAGGACCTGCTGGTCGTCCTCGACTCCGGCATCAGCACCGGCTGCGTCGTGGCCATCGCGCTGAACCTGGCCTTCAACCACCTCGGCGCCAAGAAGGGCGCGGCCACGGCCGCGGATCCGGTGCCGGTGCACTGACCGGGCTCCGCCCGGCCTGCGCGCGTGCCACGGCGGTGCGCACGTCACCCACTGCGGGTGTGACGTGCGCACCGCCGTGCGCGCGTACGGGGCCGGGCGCGGGCCGAGTGGTCCGTACGGGGCGCCGGCCGGCGCCGTACGGTCGACTCGCTCATCGCGAACTCCCGTGCCGGCTCGCCGTGCGCACCGTGCGCGCACTGGCCTGCGGGGGCGGGCTCGACACCGTCTGGGTGGACCTCGCCTCCCTGCCCGAGCGACGCTGGGCGGAGCTGGAGGGCGAGCTCGTCGACCGGCTGGCGGGGCGCTCGGCGCTGCTCGTGCTCGACGGCTGCGAACAGCTCGGGGACACCGGCTCGGGGTTCGCAGCCGAGCTGCTGCTGCGCCTTCCGGGGCTGCGCGTTCTGGCCACCTCGCAGCGCAGGCTGCGCCTGGCCGGGGAGGCGGTGCTCGCCGTACCGCCGCTGCCGGTGCCGGCGGGTGAGGCGGCGCCTGA
The DNA here is from genome assembly GCF_018614195.1 of Streptomyces sp. ISL-43. Classification (GTDB taxonomy): domain Bacteria; phylum Actinomycetota; class Actinomycetes; order Streptomycetales; family Streptomycetaceae; genus Streptomyces. The sequence goes on along the minus strand of NZ_JAGGOT010000049.1, from coordinate 16,458 downwards.
CCCCGCCGAGCGGTTCCCGGTGGCCGGCATCGAGGGGTACGCGGCCGTCCGGCTCTTCGAGGAACGGGCGCGCGGCGCCGACCCCTTCTTCGATCCGAGCCCGGCGGCCCGGCGCGCGGAGCCGCTCAGCAGGTCGAGTGGAAGAGCCCGCCGACCCGCTCGGTCCCGGCCAGCCGGTTGTAGAGCGCGACCGCCGCGGTCGTCTCCTCGACGTGCACGTCGACACCCGCGTCCGCCAGCAGGCTCAGCGTCTCGGGCATGGTGTGCAGCCGCAGTTCCATGCCGCGGCTCAGGACGACCGCCGTGCAGCCCCGGTCGAGGAGTTCGCGCACGTCCGCGGGCTGGATGCCCGGCTCGTGCCGGGTGCCGTGCTCGTTCCAGTCCCACGCGCGGCCGCCGCCCGGGTACAGGGCGAAGTCCTTGCCGGGCGTGAGCCCCTCGACCTCCATGCGGCCCCAGGAGAGGGCGGTGACCTGTGGGGACCGGACCGGCGGGACCCACAGCATGAGGTTGCTCATCAGCTCGGCCTGCTCGATCGCGTCGTCCAGCGCGTGATGGGTGTGCGGGCGGCGGGAGAGCAGCTCGCGCGGCATGCTGCCCTTGGCGACGGCGCGGAGCGGGACGCGGGCCTTGGCCGCGTAGAGGGTCTTCATGTCCAGGCAGCCCGAGTGTCCGAAGGGGCTGTCGCCGCCGAAACTCACCAAGTACCAGTACAGGAAGGTCCAGTCGAAGGAGGCCGGGTAGGCGCACATCACCGGCTGAGCCCCGGCCGAGACCTCCCGCACCCACGCCCGGAACTCCGCCATCGCGACGGCCGGGTCGGCGCCCTCGCGGACCAGCCGCTCCCGGTCCAGCCCGCTCACGGCGAGCGCCTGCGGCACGTACGCCTCACTGATCGGGCGCAACTCCCGGTAGAAGGTGTCCCGCTCCGGATCGGCGGCCGTATACGAAGCACCGTCCTGCCGCCCGGCCACGGCGGCCCCGAAGCTGATCATCGAGTAGGGCCCCGGGACGGGCCCGTCGGCCTCGATGTCGACGGAGATGTAGACGTTCGGACGGGCGGGACGCGCGGGGCGCGCGGTACGGGCTGGCATGCCCGAGAGCATGCCAGCCCGCGTCGGCTCTATCACCCGGATTACGGGGCTGCGCCCGGAGGCGGGGACCGTCAGGAAGCGGGGGTCAGGTACATCCCGGTCTCGTCGGCCCCGGCGGTGTTCTTGCAGCCGAATCCGCTGCTCGCCGGCTGGGCCGCGACCAGCGCCAGGCAGCGCCCGGCCGCCAGCTGGCCGAAGTAGTTCGGGTGCATGGACTCCTGGATCAGGCCCTGGGTCTCGCTGCTGTCGATCCAGCGCGCCCACTCGCTCGTCTTCGCCGAGGCCGGCACGGTGGAGGTCACCTGCTTGCTCGCCTTCGCGCACACCTCGCGCCCCTGCATCATGTCCTTGAGGTCCAGGAACTGCGCGCCCTTGGCGGCGGCGACCGCCTTGAGGCGCCCCGCGATCTGCGGCACGAGCGAGTCCCGCGCCCAGTCGGAGTCCCTGTTCCAGAACGGGCAACCGCCGCTGTTGAGCCGGCTCCAGTCGCTCTGCGTGTACCGGTTCTCGGCCCCGCGCGGGATCGGCGACGGGTAGGACTGCAGCACGATCCGGTACGAGGAGTCGGCGTAGCCGGCGCCGCGCATGACGGCCCGCACCTCGTCCACGGACTTGCCGACGTCCGCCATGACGGCGTCCATCTTCTGGTTCACGCCCTCCTGCTGGTCGTCGTAGCAGTAGGAGTTCCAGATGATGAAGTCGTACGCGCACTCCTTGATGATGTCGGCGAAGCCGAGGTCGTTCCCGCCGATGGACAGCGCGATGACCTTGACGTCGTGGCTCGCGGCCACGGCGGCGAGCTGGTCGGCCTGCGGGGCCTCGCCCTTGAAGGCCACGCCGCCGTTGGAGGCGCGGAAGACGTTCTGCGACACCGCTCCGGAGCAGGCCAGGTTGACGGCGACGTCGGCGATGGCCCCGGCGCTCTTCACCTCGGCGGAGTCCGACCGGTGACAGCCGCCGGCGGTGGCCCCGTAGACCTTGCCGGGGTCGTAGGTGCTGCCGCTGACCCACGCCCGGTCGGTGCCGGTCCGACTCCCGGTGTTGGTCAGGCTGTTGCCCTTCCAGCGCCCGGCCTCGCCGGAGATGTAGCTGTCGCCCATGGACACCACGGCGGTGGGCCCGTTCCCCGTCCCGGCCACGGCCGTCCCGGCCCCGCCGGCCACCAGCGCCCCGGCTGCGAGCGGCAGTGCCATCCCGATCCCGGCCAGTCGTCGCACTCGACTGCGGGCGGTCCGGTTCGTGCTGTCGTTGCGGAATCCGATCACTGGGGAACTCCTGCGGTCGGCCATGGCGAAGTCGGGAACAACTCCGATGCATGGCTGGTAAGTGGGGGTTACCTCCGGCCGGTGGCAACCGGAAAGTTCCCACGCCGCGCGTTGTTACCGCTAGGTACAGGCGAGTTACGAACGAGTAACAACCGATCGGTCGTTCGGCCCGGGGGCCCGTCGGCCGTCGCCGACGCGCCCCGCCGGTCGTTGCTCGCAGGGCACATGACCGCGCCCCCGGAGCCGGAAGGCTTCGGGGGCGCGGTCGGGTTCCGGCTGCTGTGCGTTCAGCCGGAGGCGGGGTGGGTCAGCCGATGAGCTGGTCGTACGCCGGGAGGGTGAGGAAGTCGGCGTAGTCCGCGTCCAGGGAGACCTGGAGGAGGAGGTCGTGGGCCTGCTGCCACTTTCCGGAAGCGAAGGCCTCTCCGCCGACCTCGGTGCGGATCGCGGCGAGTTCGGCGGCGGCGATCTCGCGGGTGAGGTCCGCCGTGGCGAGCTTGCCGTTCTCGAAGACGACGCCGGCGTTGATCCACTGCCAGATCTGCGAGCGCGAGATCTCGGCGGTGGCCGCGTCCTCCATCAGGCCGAAGATGCCGACGGCGCCGAGGCCGCGCAGCCAGGCCTCGATGTAGCGGATGCCGACCTGGACCGCGTTGCGCAGGCCCTCGTACGTCGGCTTCGCGTCCAGGGAGTCGATCGCGATCAGCTCGCCCGGGGCCACCGAGACGTCCTCGCGCAGGCGGTCCTTCTGGTTCGGCTTCTCGCCGAGGACCGCGTCGAAGGAGGCCATCGCGATCGGGACCAGGTCGGGGTGGGCGACCCAGGAGCCGTCGAAGCCGTCGCCGGCCTCGCGGTCCTTGTCTGCCTTGACCTTCTCGAAGGCGACCTTGTTGATCTCGGCGTCCTTGCGGGACGGGATGAAGGCCGCCATGCCACCGATGGCGTGCGCGCCGCGCTTGTGGCAGGTCTTGACCAGCAGCTCGGTGTAGGCGCGCATGAAGGGGGCGGTCATCGTCACCGCGTTGCGGTCCGGCAGGACGAACTTCTCGCCGCCGTCACGGAAGTTCTTGACGATGGAGAAGAGGTAGTCCCAGCGGCCGGCGTTCAGGCCCGCCGCGTGGTCGCGCAGCTCGAAGAGGATCTCGTCCATCTCGTACGCGGCGGTGATGGTCTCGATCAGGACGGTCGCGCGGACCGTGCCCTGCGGGATGCCGACGTAGTCCTGGGCGAAGACGAAGATCTCGTTCCACAGGCGCGCCTCGAGGTGCGACTCGGTCTTCGGCAGGTAGAAGTACGGGCCCTTGCCGAGGTCGATCAGACGCTTCGCGTTGTGGAAGAAGTACAGGCCGAAGTCGACGAGGGAGCCGGACGCCGGGCCGTCCTCGAAGCGCAGGTGGCGCTCCTCGAGGTGCCAGCCGCGCGGGCGCATCACGACGGTGGCGAGCTCCTCGGCGGGCTTGAGGGCGTACGTCTTGCCGGTGCGGGCGTCGGTGAAGTCGATGCGGCGCTCGTAGGCGTCGATCAGGTTGAGCTGGCCGAGGACGACGTTCTCCCAGGTGGGAGCCGAGGCGTCCTCGAAGTCCGCGAGCCAGACCTTGGCACCCGAGTTCAGGGCGTTGATGGTCATCTTGCGGTCGGTCGGACCGGTGATCTCCACACGGCGGTCGTTCAGCGCGGCCGGGGCCGGCGCCACCTTCCAGTCGCCCTCGCGGACCTGTGCGGTGTCCGGGAGGAAGTCGAGGGTGGAGGTGCGGGCGATCTCGGCACGGCGCACGGAGCGGCGGGCGAGGAGCTCGGCACGGCGCGGGGCGAACCGGCGGTGGAGCTCGGCCACGAAGGCGAGAGCCGCTTCCGTGAGTACCTCGTCCTGCCGGGGCAGGGGCTCGGCGTCGACGATGGCCAGCGATGACGGCGCTGGTGCGGACATATCTGTCACTCCTTCAGCGGCGGTGCCTGGCGGCCGCGGGGAATGCTCGCGCTGGACGGCACGCAGTGCCGTCGGGTGTGGAGAGTTCCGGGATACGGTCGCGGGCGCCGTCTGGGGGTTCAGGGCGCTTCTGACCAGTGGATAGTAATTTCCTCATGGTGGAAGTTCAATGGTTTGTTGATGTCGAGATTCTCTGAGTCGACAGAATCCGCTTGGCGGTGGCCCTCAGTGCCATTGCGGTCACGCCCCGCTCAGGCCGGACGCGTGCCGGGCTCAAGCGAGTCGTGCCAGGTCGGGCGGGGTGTCGATGTCGAAGGGCTCCGCGACGTCCCCGCACTCGACCAGCGTGAGCTCATGCGCGTGCGCCGACAAGTGCACCCGCGCGCCCTTGTCACCCGTGGCCGTCGCAACGATGTCCGGCCAGCGGTCCGCCCCGAAGAGCACCGGGTGCCCGCGCTCGCCCCCGTACGCCGCCGCCACCAGGCTCGTGGGGGAGCGGTAGGCGGCCCGGACCCGGGCCACCGCCTCCGGCCCGATGCCCGGCTGGTCCACCAGTGACACCAGGGCGGCGAGGGCGCCCGTACCGGCGAGCGAGGCGAGGCCGACCCGCAGGGAGGAGCCCATGCCCTCGGCCCAGTCCGGGTTGTCGCTCACCACGCATCCGCTCAGGTCGGCGCGCTCGCGCACCTCCGCCGCCGACGCGCCGAGCACCACGTGGAGCGGTCCGCAGCCCGCCTCGCGCAGCACCCGTACGGCGTTCTCCACCAGCGGGCGGCCCCGGTAGGGCAGCAGGGCCTTGGGGCGGCCGCCCAGGCGCCGGCCGCCGCCGGCGGCGAGGAGCAGGCCGGCGATCACCGGGGGAGCGGAGCCGTCCGCTGCTCCGCGCTGTTCCTGCTGGTGCCGCTGTTGCCGTTGCTGTCGGGTGTCGCTGTGGGATGACATGTCACCGATTCTCGCTCTCCGCGCCGCAAGCCCCGCAGGAGGCCGCGTACGGCGGCCAGCGCGGCCCCGGCCCGCAGGGGCTCGGCGATCCGGTTCTCGGCGGCGGCGATCAGGGCTCTCTCGTCACGGTCGGTCAACATCGCGGCATCTCCTTGCCAATCGGGGGCCAATGCAGCGAGTCTGGACTCGGATTGGCCTGGCAGGCAGAGCCAATCGGGGGAGGTTGGCATGGCAAACGGGCGAGTGGTCCAGACGGCGGACAGGACGATAGGCAGCCGGCAGCTCGCCGCCCTGCTCCCGGCGGAGGTATTGGCCCGCCCCGGCTACCGGGCCCTGGCCGACGCCGTCCGCACCCTGATCCTCGACGGCAGGGTCGCCCTGCACGTACGCCTGCCCGCCGAACGCGAGCTCGCGGAAGCGGTCGGCGCCAGCCGGGCCACCGTCACCGGCGCCTACGACCTCCTGCGAGAGAGCGGCTACGTCCGCAGCCGGCGCGGCTCCGGCACCTGGACCGAGCTCCCCGACGGCCACCGCCCGGTCGGCGCGCACACCCTCGTCGGCGCCGGCGGCTACAGCGCCGACGGCGAGCCCGGCATCGACCTGGCCATCGCCGCCATGGGCGCCCCCGAGGGCAGCCTCGCCGACGCGGTGGCCTGGGCCGCGCCCAGGCTCCCGGAGCTCGCCCGCAGCCCCGGCTACCACCCCTTCGGACTGCCCGACCTGCGCACCGCCATCGCGGAACGGTTCACCCGGCGCGGGCTCGCGACCCGCCCGGAGCAGATCCTCGTCACGGCGGGCGCGCAGCAGGCGTTCGCGCTGGTGGTGAGCCTGCTGTGCCGGCCCGGGGACCGGGTGATGACGGAGAACCCGACCTACGCCAACGCGCTGGACGCCCTGCGGCACGCGCGGCTGCGCACCGGGTCGATCGCAGTCTCCGACGCGGGCTGGGACCTGGAGATCGCCGAGTCCTCGCTGCGCCAGACCGTGCCCCGGCTCGCGTACGTGATCCCGGACTTCCACAACCCGACGGGCGTGCTGATGCCGGACGAGCAGCGGCTGCGGCTGCTCGCGGCGACGCGGCGGACCGGGACCTGGCTGGTGGTCGACGAGACGATCGCCGACATCGCCCTCGACGTGCCGGCTCCCGCCCCGACGGCCTCGCTGGCGCCCCGGGGCGGAGCCGACCACGTGGTGACCATCGGGTCGCTGAGCAAGACGCACTGGGGCGGGCTGCGGGTCGGGTGGATCCGGGCCACCGCCAAGATGATCACGGAGCTGACGGCGGTTCGGGTCGCGAACGACATGACCGGGTCGGTACTGGACCAGCTCGTGGCCCTGCCCCTGCTGGAGGGGCTGGAGCGGTCGCTCCCCGGGCGGCTGGAGCAGCTGCGGGAGCAGCGCGCCGCGCTGGTGGCCTCGTTGGAGCGGCACACCCCGGAGTGGTCGTGGCAGCTGCCGCCGGGCGGGCTCTCGCTCTGGGTGGACCTGGGGGAGCCGGTGAGCTCGGCGCTGTCGGAGCGGGCGGCGGAGGCCGGGGTGTACATCGGGAGGGGCGCGCGGTTCGGGGTGGACCCCGGGACCTTCGAACACCGGCTGCGGATCCCGTACACGCTGCCGGCGGACCGGCTGGACGAGGGGGTACGCCGGCTCGCGGCGGCCTTCCACGACGGCGTGCCGCTGCCTTCGGCGGTGGAGCGGCCGTACTGGGTGGCGTAGGACCGCGCCCCGGACCCGGCGCCCCAGCGCTCCGTCCGGCGCGCCGGCTCCGCCGGCGGGGCTACGGCGTGCGGATCAGGCGGCGGGTGGCGGCCGCGGCCACCGCCGAGGTGCGGGAGTCGACGCCGAGCTTGGCGTAGATGTGGACCAGGTGGGACTTGACCGTGGCCTGGCTGAGGAAGAGCTGCTTGGAGATCTGCTGGTTCGACAGGCCGTCCGCGACCAGCTGCAGTACCTCCAGTTCGCGCTTGGTCAACGCCTCCGCGGGGGTCCGCATGCGGTCCATCAGGCGCAGCGCGACCGCCGGGGCCAGCGCCGACTGGCCCGCCGCCGCCGTGCGGACCGCTGCCGCGAGCTCCTCCGGAGGGGCGTCCTTGAGCAGGTAGCCGGAGGCGCCCGCCTCCACCGCCGCCAGGATGTCCGCGTCCGTGTCGTACGTGGTCAGGACCAGCACCCGGGGAGCGGAGGGCCGTGCCGTGATCAGCGCCGTGGCCTCCGAGCCGTGCATGCCGGGGCCGGGGCCGAACTGGAGGTCCATGAGGACCACGTCCACCCCGGCGCGGCCGGCGAGCTCCACCGCCTGTTCCGCCGTCGCCGCCTCCGCCACCACCGCGAAGTCCGGCTCGGTGTCCAGGACCGCGCGCAGCCCGGCCCGGACCACCGGGTGGTCGTCGGCCAGGAGCAGCCGGATCGTCATGACAGTGCCTCCGCGGGCAACGGCAGGGTGACGGCCACGGCGGTGCCCTGGCCCGGGGAGGACTCGACCGTGAACAGGCCGCCGAGGGTCTCGGCCCGCGAGCGCATCGCCGGCAGGCCGAAGCCGCCCCCGCCCGAGGGCGCGGACGAGGAGGCGCGGGAGGGGTCGAAGCCCTTGCCGTCGTCGACGATGTCCAGCGTCACGGAGGTGTCCATGAAGGTCAGGGTGATCTCGGCGCGCCCCGCCCCCGCGTGCCGCACCACATTGGCCAGCGCCGACTGCGCGATCCGCAGCAGCGCCACCTCGTAGGGCGTGGGCAGGGGCCGGGGCGCGCCGCTGAGGGAGAAGCGGACCCGGGGGCCCGGAGCTCCCGTGCACAGCCGTTCCAGCGCGGCCGGGAGGGACCCGTGCTCCAGGTCCGGAGGCGTGAGGGCCCGTACGAAGCGCCGTGCCTCGGCGAGGTTCTCCTGCGCGGCCCGGCGCGCCTGGCCGATGTGCGCCAGCGCCGCCGCCGTCGGGTCGGGGGCGGCAGGGGGCGGCGAGGTCGCGGGGACCGGCCCGGGAGCGCCGGCCGGACCAGCGGTTCCCGCCCCCGCCCCCGCCGCCTCGGCGAGGGTCCGCTCCGCCGCCCGCAGCAGCAGCTGGATGGAGGAGAGGCCCTGCGCCAGGGTGTCGTGGATCTCCCGGGCGAGGCGCTCCCGCTCCGCCAGGATCCCGGCGCCCCGCTCGGCCGCCGCCAGCTCGGCCCGTGTCGTGATGAGCTCCTCGATCAGCTCGCGCCGCCGCTCGCTCTCCCGGTACAGCGCCTGGTAGCCCAGTACGGTCGCCACCGCCACGGCCCCGCCCAGCAGCGGCCCGAGGAACGCCCCGGGTGACACCGCCCGGCTGTGCGCGAGGAAGCCGCCGATCGCCGCGCACGCCGTCACGGCGACGGCCGCCACCCCCCAGCGCAGCCGCAGCAGGTGCAGTTCCAGGAAGTACAGCGGGAAGGCGATCCACAGCCCGTCGGGGGAGACCACGAGCAGTCCCGCCCAGGCCGCGCACAGTCCGGCCAGCCACAGCGCCCCGGCGCGCGCCGAGCGGTGCACCACGGGGGCCAGTGCGCCGGCGACGTACGCGGCGGCCAGTACCGCGCAGGCCGCGACCACCCACCCCGCGCGCGGCGCGGAGTCGGTGACGGCCCGTGTGGCGGCGAGCGCGAGCAGGCCGATGAACAGCGCGTGCAGGCACAGGCGCAGGACGCGGGAGACCGGGGTGAGGGCGCGGGTGTCCCCGCGCGGCCGGCGGGTGTCGCCGTGCGGTCGGGGAGCGGTCGTGTCGGTGGCAGTCATGGCCCGACCAGCGTAAGTCCGGGTCCGGTGGCCCCGGTCAACCAAAAGTTCGATGTCCGCGTGGGTCCTTCGATACGAGGATCCCTACTGTGGCGCGATGCCTTGTGCCCACGCGGAAGACCAAGGTGGGGAACATGTTCGTCGCATGGAGAGATCTACGGTTCGCCAAGGGCCGCTTCGCCCTGATGGGCTCGGTCGTACTGCTCATCACGCTGCTGGTCGGCCTGCTGTCCGGGCTCACCGCCGGCCTGGCCCGGGAGAACATCTCGGCCATCACCGGTCTGCCCGCCACCACCCGCCTCGCCTTCGCCTCGCCCGCCGGGGACCAGAAGGTCTCCTTCACCAACTCCCAGGTGCCGGAGAAGGCCTGGCAGTCCTGGCGAGAGCGGCCGGGGGTGACCTCGGCCGAGCCGCTCGGCATCCGCACCACCAACGCCGTCTCGGGTGAGCGCACCGCCGCCGTGTCCGCCTTCGGCGTGGATCCTGCGGGCCGGCTGGGCCCGCAGGACAAGGGCCTCACCCAGGGGCAGGCGGTCCTCAGCGAGAAGGCCGCCAAGGAGCTCGGCGGGCTCACCGCCGGCGCCAGGCTCAAGATGGGCCCCGTCGAGCTGACCGTGGCCGCCGTCTCCGGCACCGCCGCCCACAGCCACACCCCGGTCGTCTGGATGGACCTCGACGACTGGCAGCGCGTCGGCAACCCCGGCACCTCCATCGACACCGTCGCCACCGTCGTCGCCCTGGACGGGACGGGCGAGGTGGACTGGGCGGCCGGGAACGAGGCCACCGACACCAGGGCCCAGACCGTGGACGAGGCGCTGAGCGCCATCGGCTCCTACACCTCCGAGAACGGTTCGCTGCAGCTGATGCGCGGGTTCCTCTTCGCCATCTCCGCCCTCGTCATAGGGGCCTTCTTCACGGTGTGGACCATCCAGCGCAGCGGGGACATCGCCGTGCTGAAGGCACTGGGTGCCTCCACCCCGTACCTCCTGAAGGACGCCCTCGGGCAGGCCGTGGTGATGCTGGTGCTCGGTACGGGTGCGGGCACCGCGCTCGCCGCCGGCTTCGGGGCCCTGATCAGCGGCGGCGACGTGCCCTTCGTGCTCGACGCCGCCACCGTGCTGGTCCCGGCCGCCGTCATGATCGCGCTCGGCGCGCTGGGGGCGGCCCTGTCCATCCGGCGGATCACCGCCGTAGACCCCCTGACCGCTCTCGGGAGTGCCCGATGACCCTGCTCGTCTCCGACGTCACGCTCACCTACCCGGACGGCGACGGGCGGCTCACCGCCCTCGACGCGGTCGGCCTGGAGGTGCCCGCCGGAACCCTGACGGCCGTCATCGGCCCCTCCGGATCCGGCAAGTCCAGCCTGCTCGCGGTCGCCGCCACCCTGGTCACCCCCGATTCGGGGCAGGTCGTCGTCGCGGGGCAGGACATCGCGAAGCTGGGGGCGGCCGAGAAGTCGGCCCTGCGCCGGGAGAAGATCGGCATCGTCTTCCAGCAGCCGAACCTGCTGGCCTCGCTCACGGCCGCCGAACAGCTCCAGGTCATGGCGCACATCCACGGCCGCCCCGCACGCGTACTGCGCCGGCGGGCCCTGGAGCTGCTGGACGCGGTGGGTCTGGCCGACAAGGCCGACAAGCGGCCGCACCAGCTCTCCGGGGGCCAGCGCCAGCGGATCAACATCGCCCGCGCGCTGATGAACGAGCCCTCGGTGCTGCTGGTGGACGAGCCGACCAGCGCGCTGGACCACGAGCGCGGCGCCGCGATCCTGGACCTGCTGGTCACCCTCACCCGCGAGCGCTCCACCGCCACCGTGCTGGTCACCCACGACCACGCCCACCTGGAGCGCATGGACCGTACGGCGACCATGACCGACGGCCGGCTGACGGAGTCGGTTACGGCGTAGCCGCCCCGGACGGCCTGGCCCGTGGGGCGGGGGCGGGCGTGGACGGCGTAGCCGCCGGCCGGTCGGACCGGGCCGCGGGGCCGAGGTACGCGCGGAAGCCGCGCAGCCCCGGCAGGTCCGGCAGATCGTACGGGCGCCACTCCCGGACCCACCGGGGCACCGGGGCGGTGCCCGCGACCAGCACCGCGGCCGGCCGGTTATCCGCGAGCGAGATGAGCCCGGCGGTGGTGATGCTGCCGTCGTGGCCGCCGTACACCTGGCGGGAGGCGCACCCGGTGCGGAACGCGACCCGGACCGCCTCCTGGCCGCTGACCAGGCACGGCGGCCGTACGCCCTGGCGGCGCAGCGCCTCGGCGACGGCGGTGAAGGCCGCCTGGTCGCCGCGGCCGCGGGCGGCCAGTCTGGCCGTGATCAGCAGCTGGAGCGCGAGATGAGCGGCCAGCGCCAGGCAGAGCGCGCCCAGGAGGAGCGGCCGGTGGAGCGGCCGACGGCGGGCGGCGGCGAACAGCCGGACCAGGCAGAGGGCGGAGGGGAGCGCGAGCAGCGCGTACGCGGGGAGCAGGAAGCGCGGGGCGGCGTACCCGACGAACAGCAGGTACGGCGCGGCCATCGAAAGCCCGACCGCGGTGGCCAGGAGCACCGGGCGCCGCAGCGGCCGCCCCCCGCTCCCCTGCGTGAAGACCAGCCCGCCCGCGGTGAGCACGGGCAGCGCCAGCCACCACAGGCCGGTGACCGGCTGGGTCCACGGGACATCGCAGGGACGGCACAGCGTCCGGCCGGCCAGGGCGCGCAGGTGGTCGCCGAAGGCGGGGTTCCAGCCGAGCCCGCCCTGGATCTCCCCGGCACGGTGGAGCCGGGCGAGGAGGCCGCCGTAGTGGAGCCGGGCCTCCACGACCCACTGGGCGCCGCCGAGTACGGCCCCGGCCGCCAGCGCCACGGGCAGGGCGGGGCGGCGCCAGTCCGGGACCACGGCCACCGCGCCGGCCCCGGCCGCCAGCGCCACGGGCAGGGCGGGGCGGCGCCAGTCCGGGACCACGGCCACCGCGCAGGCCAGGGGAAGGACGAGCCAGACTGCGTCGGAGGGCCGCATGAGCGCGGTGACGGCCACCGCGGCGGCGAGGCCCGTGAGGGCGCGGCGGTCGCCGGGATCGCGGGCTGCCCGCAGGAAGCACCCGACGGCGGCCAGCGCCCCGAAGGCCACCCAGAGGTTGGGCATGGCGCGCGGGCCGTAGAAGAGGGTCACCCACAGCCCGGCGAAGAGCGCCCCGGCGAGGGAGAGCACGGGCACGGGAAACAGCCGCCGCCACGTCCACAGCGCCACCAGCAGGCCGGCCGCCGAGAGCAGGGCGAGGAAGATCCGCAGGGCCGGGACGGACGGGGTCAGGGCCACGACCGGGGCGACGAGGTAGGTGATCCCGCGGGCGCGCGGGGCGCTGAAGAACGCGGCGGGGGCGTTCGGCGAGACCTGGCTGACGTACACGGTCTCGTCCCATCCGAGCCCGGTACCCGGGACGAGCGACACCACCTGCGCGAGGGCGTACACGGCGGCTACGGTCCCCAGCCAGGCCAGATCCCGCCGGCGCGACCGGCCGGCGGCGGGCCGTGCCGGTGCCCCGGGCGGGCTCGGCGCAGTGACGGATCGGCGGAGCATGGGCGGGACCTCCGGGAAGCGGCGAGACGGGCACCCCCACGCTGGCCCGCGCCGCCCCACCCCGCATCCCGGCCCCGGCACCCGGCCCAGTCCCCACCGCACACCGGCGCCCGGCTCCCGCCACACCAGCGCCCCACACAACAGCGCCCCGCCGGAGGGAACCGGCGGGGCGCTGAGGCGGCTGGGTCGGTACAGCCGGGGTCTGTCTGCCGGATCAGGCCGGGTTCTGGCTCTGCAGGGCCACCGACAGCTCGGCGGCGACGCCCTGCAGGATCGGCACGAAGGACTCGGCCACGGCCTCGGTCACCCGGCCGGCCGGGCCGGAGATGGAGATCGCGGCGGCGGTCGGCGAGTTCGGGACGGAGACCGCGAGGCAGCGGACTCCTATCTCCTGCTCGTTGTCGTCGACCGCGTAGCCCGCCTTGCGGACCTGCTCCAGGGCGTCCAGGAAGCCCTCGGGCGTGGTGATGGTCTTCTCGGTCGCGGCCGGCATCCCGGTGCGCGCGAGCAGGGCCCGTACCTCGTCCGCGGGGGTGTAGGCGAGGAGCGCCTTGCCCACGCCGGTGGAGTGCGGCAGCACGCGGCGGCCGACCTCGGTGAACATGCGCATGGAGTGCTTGGACGGCACCTGGGCGACGTAGACGATCTCGTCACCGTCGAGCAGGGCCATGTTCGCGGTCTCGCCGGTCTCCTCGACGAGGCGGGCGAGGTAGGGGCGGGCCCAGGTGCCCAGCAGCCGCGACGCGGACTCGCCGAGGCGGATCAGCCGGGGGCCGAGGGAGTACCGTCGGTTGGGCTGCTGTCGGACGTAGCCGCACGCCACGAGGGTGCGCATGAGGCGATGGATGGTGGGCAGCGGCAGACCGCTGGCGGCGGAGAGCTCGCTGAGGCCGACTTCGCCCCCTGCGTCGGCCATACGTTCGAGCAGATCGAAGGCGCGCTCAAGGGACTGGACGCCACCGCTGGCGGCGGTGGGCTTGTTGGAGGCGTCGGTGGTGCTGGCGCTGGACGTCGGCACGGCGCGGTCCTTTCGGTGCTGGCAGGCAAGGAAGCAGCCTACCGGTCGGTCGGCGTCGGCCCTAGAGCCGGGGGCAATGCCGTCCCCGCCGGTCAGAGGCGGTTTGTCCGGGTGGTGGACGTCCTCGGGAAGTTACCCGCCCAGTCCCTGGTGGTGGTAGCTACATTCTGCATAGCGAAATCTTAATTCCATCCTGTGGAAACATCCAATCGCGGTACGGGCGCGTCAGTGGTCCGTCCGGGCGCTCTTGACTGGTTCTGGATCCACGTGAAGACTCCGTCAACAGAACGTTGAATTTCGCTCTGTGGAAGTAGATGGGGAGGTTCCGGTGTCTGACCCGGCTGTGGAACTGGTACTGCGCTCGACGCGCGTCATCACCCCCGAGGGGACGCGCGCCGCTTCGGTGGCCGTCGCCGGCGGGAAGATCGCGGCCGTGCTGCCGTACGAGGCCGACGTACCGGCCGGGGCCCGGCTGGAGGACTTCGGCGACGACGTGCTCCTCCCCGGCCTGGTCGACACCCACGTCCACGTGAACGACCCCGGCCGCACGGAGTGGGAAGGCTTCTGGACGGCCACCCGCGCTGCCGCCGCCGGTGGCATCACCACCATCCTCGACATGCCGCTGAACTCGCTGCCGCCGACCACCACGACCGCCAACCTGGTGGTCAAGCAGGAGGTCGCCCGGACCAAGGCGCACGTGGACATCGGCTTCTGGGGCGGCGCGCTGCCCGACAACGTCAAGGACCTGCGCCCGCTGCACGACGCCGGAGTCTTCGGCTTCAAGTGCTTCCTGTCGCCCTCCGGCGTCGAGGAGTTCCCGGAGCTCGACCAGGAGCAGCTGGCCTCCTCGCTCGCCGAGATCACCGGCTTCGGCGGCCTGATGATCGTGCACGCCGAGGACCCGCACCACCTGGAGTCCGCACCGCAGAACCCGGGCCCCAAGTACGCCGACTTCCTGGCCTCCCGCCCCAAGGACGCCGAGAACACCGCGATCCAGAACCTGATCGACCAGGCGAAGCGCCTGAACGCGCGCGTGCACGTACTGCACCTGTCCTCCTCCGACGCGCTGCCGCTGATCGCCGCCGCCAAGGCCGAGGGCGTCCGGATCACGGTCGAGTCCTGCCCGCACTTCCTCACCCTCACGGCCGAGGAAGTCCCGGACGGCGCAACCGAGTTCAAGTGCTGCCCGCCCATCCGCGAGTCCGCCAACCAGGACCTGCTGTGGGACGCGCTCGCCGACGGCACCATCGACTGCATCGTCTCCGACCACTCGCCCTCCACCGCGGACCTGAAGACCGGCGACTTCGCCACCGCGTGGGGCGGCATCTCCTCCCTCCAGCTGGGCCTCCCGGCGATCTGGACCGAGGCGAAGAAGCGCGGCCGCACCCTGGAGGACGTGGTCCGCTGGATGTCCGCCGCCCCGGCCGCCCTCGCCGGCCTGGCGCAGAAGGGCGCGATCGAGGTGGGCCGCGACGCCGACTTCGCCGTCCTGGCCCCCGAAGAGACCTTCACGGTGGACCCGGCCGAACTCCACCACCGCAACCAGGTCACGGCGTACGCGGGCAGGACCCTGCACGGCGTCGTGAAGTCCACCTGGCTGCGCGGTACGCAGATCGCCGACCACGGCACCCCGACCGAGCCCACGGGGCTCCTCCTCGAAAGGCAGAACTGACAGTGGCACAGCGTTCAACTGGATTGGCTTCTTTCACCGGTAACGCGAACCCGTACGGAGGCGGCGACCCGTACGCGGACTACCGCACCGCGGACTTCCCGTTCACCCAGTACGCGAACCTCGCCGCCCGTGAGCTGGGCGCTGGTGTCACCTTCGCCAACGACGAGTTCTTCGCCCAGCGCGAGAACCTCCTCATCGCCGAGGCCGCGCACTTCGACCCCGAGCACTTCGGCCACAAGGGCAAGATCATGGACGGCTGGGAGACCCGCCGCCGCCGTGGCGTCTCCGCCACCCAGCCCTGGCCGACGCCCGAGGACCACGACTACGCCCTGGTGCGCCTCGGCGCCCCCGGTGTCATCCGCGGCATCGTCGTCGACACCGCCCACTTCCGCGGCAACATGCCGCAGGCCGTCTCCATCGAGGGCACCAACTGGGAAGGCGCCCTCGCGCCCACCCCGGAGGAGCTCCTCGGCGACGACGTGAAGTGGACCGTGCTCGTCCCGCGCACCGCGGTCGGCGGCCACGCGGCCAACGGCTTCGAGGTGAACGCCGAACAGCGCTTCACGCACCTGCGCGTCAATCAGCACCCGGACGGCGGCATCGCCCGCCTGCGCGTGTACGGCGAGGTCGTCCCGGACCCGAAGTGGCTCGCCACGCTCGGCACGTTCGACGTCGTCGCGCTGGAGAACGGCGGCTCGGTCCAGGACGCGTCCAACCGCTTCTACTCCCCGCCGACCAACACCATCAACCCGGGCCGCTCCCGCAAGATGGACGACGGCTGGGAGACCGCCCGTCGCCGTGACAACGGCAACGACTGGATCCGCTACCAGCTCGTCGCCGAGTCCGAGATCCGCGCCGTCGAGATCGACACCGCCTACCTCAAGGGCAACTCGGCCGGCTGGGCCTCGCTGTCCATCAAGACCGGCGAGGAGGGCGAGTGGACGGAGTTCCTGCCGCGCACCCGCCTGCAGCCCGACACCAACCACCGCTTCGTGCTCGACGCCCCGGCGGTCGGCACGCACGTCCGCATCGACATCTTCCCGGACGGCGGCTTCTCCCGGCTGCGCCTCCACGGCGCCCTGACCGAGGCCGGCGCCGCCGCGCACGCCGCCCGTCACCAGGAGCTGGGCGGCTGACCCCACCCGACTCCCGCTCCACACTGACCGCCCCGGGGGCCGACACCCCCGGGCGCGTTCAACAGTCCGCAGGGGCGCACCGGTTGGGCGGTTTCTAGGGATCGTC
>NZ_JAGGOT010000004.1 GCF_018614195.1 Streptomyces sp. ISL-43 | reverse complement strand
TTGTGGGAAAGCCCCGCACCTCATGGTGCGGGGCTTTTCTGCGTTCTGGGCCAAAAATCCGTGGCCGGTGGTCAAGCGGTCTCGAACCCTGTCCGGCATGGACGCGGATCCCATCGAGCCGGCGCGACGCATCGCGCACGACCGTTTCCCCGACGCGCTCGTCGAGGGGCGGATCGTTGGAGCTCTTCATCCACACCCGCGCCGGCCTCCCCAAGCTCTTCGCCGGCATCAGCGGGTGGGCGAGAGCCGGGATCCGGCGGCTTTGGCCGCGTGATCGGGGAGCCGAGGATCTTTCGATGTCCTGCGGATGCCCGGCATGGGGTCCGGATGGATTTGCACTGACGGCTCGTAGGGTTGTCGCATGGGCTACGACCTCGTCATCTTCGACAACGACGGCGTGCTGGTGGACAGTGAGCCGCTCGCCAACAGCATCCTCGCCGGGTACCTGACCGAGCTGGGGCACGCGACCTCGTACGAGGAGTCGCTCCGCGACTACATGGGGTCCGCCGTGCACCGGGTGCACGACCTCGTGCTCGAGCGGACCGGGCAGGCTCTGCCGGCGGACTTCGACACCACGCTGTACGCCCGCACCTTCTCGGCCTTCGAGCGGGAGCTCAAGCCCGTGCCCGGGGTGGAGGGGGTGCTCGCGGCGCTGGTCGAGACCGGGACCGCGTACTGTCTCGCGTCGTCCGGGAGCCACGAGCGGATCAGGGTCGGGCACCGGGCGGCCGGGCTCGACGAGTGGTTCGAGGAGGAGTGGATCTTCAGCGCGGACGACGTGGGCCAGGGCAAGCCGGCCCCGGACCTGTTCCTGCACGCCGCCGACCAGATGGGCGTGGCCCCCGGCCGGTGTGTGGTCGTCGAGGACAGCCCGCTGGGCGTCCAGGCCGCCATCGCCGCCGGCATGGACGTGTTGGCGTACACGGCGATGGTGCCCGCCGACCGGCTGCCCGGCGCCAGCGGGTACTTCGGGGACATGGGGCAGCTGCTCGGTCTGCTCGGGCTCCAGGGCCACGAGGGCGGGTACACGCCCGGCCACCAGGGTGGATTCAGTCACTGACCAGATCGAGACGTGATCGCTCTACCCACCGGTAGCACCGGGCCTTACGCTGAGCCGCCATGACAGCAGACGCGCGGCTGAGCCGCGGGCGCGGGGCGTTGGGATTCAGTTTCTTCGTGCAGGGAGTGACCTTCGCGCTCCTCGTGACGCGGATCCCCGCCATTCAGGACCGGTACGGGATATCCGACGGGCTGCTGCCCGTCTTCCTCGCCGCCGTGCCGATCCTCGCCGGGGTGTCCAGCGTCGTCACCGAGCACCTGGTCAAGCGGGTCGCGCCCAGCACCGTACTGCGGTGGGCGCAGCCGCTCGTCCTGCTGGCGCTGCTCGGGGTCGGCGCCGGCAGCGAGATGTGGCACGTGGCGCTGGCGCTCGGGGCGTTCGGGCTGTTCGTGGGTGCGCTCGACGCTTCGATGAACATGCTCGGCGTGAGCCTGCAGGGCGCGTACGGGCGCAGCATCATGCTCGGGTTCCACGCGGCGTACAGCCTCGGCGGGATCCTGGGCGCCTCCGCCGCGTGGGCCGGGGCGCACTGGCATCTGGACCTCTTCACCTCGTACCTGCCCGCCGTCGCGATCCTGCTGCCGCTCGCGCTCCTCGCCAGCCGGTATTACGTGGACCAGGACGGCGGGGCCGCCGCGGCCGGCGCCGAGAAGGGGCTGGGGGCCGGCGGGTTCAAGCTGCTGCTGCCGCTGTGCCTGGTGATGGCGTGCGCGTACATCGGGGACTCGACGGTCTCGAACTGGAGCGCCAAGTACCTCCAGGACGTGCTGGGCTCCTCCGAGCAGCTCGCGACCGTGCCCTACAACGTCTACATGGTGACCACCCTGATCGGCCGGGCCGTCGGCGACCTCGGGGTGCGCCGCTTCGGGGCCGTGGCGGTCGTGCGGATCGGGTCGGTCGTCGCCGCGGCGGGGTTCGCCGTGGTCGCTGCGGCCCCCGGGGCGTGGTCGGGGATGCTCGGTTTCACCTTGCTGGGCATCGGGCTGTGCGTGATCGTGCCGCAGACCTTCGCCGCCGCGGGCCGGCTGTTCCCCCACGCCTCCGACACCGCCATCGCGCGGCTCAACATCTTCAACTACGTGGGTTTCCTGATCGGCGCACCGCTCGTCGGCGGGATCGGCGACGCCTGGAACTACCGGGGCGCGATGCTCGTGCCGATGGTGCTCGTCCTCGTCACTCTTTTCCATGCCCGCTCGTTCGGTGCGGGAGGTGCCCGATACGGTGTCGAGCATGAGCGGCCGCGGGTTGTTGATGTGGGACGAGGCGGTAACGAAGTATGACTTCGGACCGAGCCATCCGATGGACCCGGTGCGTCTGGCGCTGACCATGGGCCTGGTACGAGCCTTCGGGCTCGACCGGGCGATGGAGGTGCGGGCCGGGCGGCAGGCCGGCGAGTCCACGCTGCGGCTCGTCCACCGAGAGGACTACCTGGCGGCCGTGCGCGAGGTGTCCGCGGACCCCGGGATCGCCGACGGCTCGTACGGGCTCGGGACGACGGACGATCCGGCGTTCCACGGGATGCACGAGGCGTCCGCGCTGATCGCCGGGCAGTCGGTGGCCGGAGCCGAGGCGATCTGGCGCGGGGAGGCCGACCACGCCGTGAACTTCGCCGGCGGGCTGCACCACGCGATGCCGGGCGCGGCGGCCGGGTTCTGCGTGTACAACGACGCGGCGCTGGCCATCGCACGGCTGCTGGAACTCGGGGCCGAGCGCGTCGCGTACGTGGACGTGGACGTCCACCACGGCGACGGGGTGCAGGCGGCCTTCTGGGACGACCCGCGGGTGCTGACCGTGTCGATGCACGAGCATCCGCGCACGCTGTTCCCGCAGACCGGGTGGCCCGAGGAGACGGGCGGGCCCGCCGCGGAGGGTTCGGCGGTCAACATCGCGCTGCCCGCCGGGACCGGGGACGAGGGCTGGCTGCGGGCGTTCCACGGAATCGTGCCCGAGCTGCTGGCGGACTTCCGGCCGCAGGTGCTGGTGACCCAGCACGGGGCCGACACGCACTTCGAGGACCCGCTCGCCCACCTGGCGGTGTCGCTGGACGCCCAGCGGGCGGTCCAGGAGGCCTGCCACGGGCTCGCGCACGAGTACGCGGACGGGCGGTGGCTGGCGCTGGGGGGCGGCGGGTACGCGGTCGTGGACGTCGTGCCGCGGTCGTGGACGCACCTGGTGGCGATCGCCGCGCACCGGCCGGTCGATCCGGAGACGGCGGTGCCGGCTTCGTGGCGGGACGAGGTGTACGCGCGGACCCGGCAGTTGGCGCCCGCGCGGATGACGGACGGGCGGGTGCCGGCCTGGCGGGACTGGGAGGCCGGTTACGACCCGGCGGACCGGATCGACCAGGCCGTGCTGGCCACGCGCCGGGCGGCGTTCCCGCTGCGGGGGCTGCTGGCCTGACGGGTACACAGGTCCGGTTACGCCAACGGTGGGGCGATCGGCGGTAACTGATGATCCGCCAGGTCTGGTGGGGCAGCATCGGCAGGGTGTTGAGCACCGGCGCCCTGCGTGCGCATCTGCTGGCCGCCCGTCTGGCCGGGCCCGTCGCGACCTCCCGGGAGGAGAGCCTGCGCAGCTACCGGCTGTTCGCCGCGCGCGACCCCCGGGTGCTGCTCGGGCTGGATCCGGAGTGGGGCTGGGGCGAGCGTGACCTGCTGCGGCTGATGGCGGACAAGTGCGGGGTCTCGCCGGATCCCGCGCACGTCAGCGGGCCGGACGTGATCGATCCGGAGCGCACGTTGGCGGGGTTGGAGGCCTTCGCGGAGCGGCTGCGCGCGGTGGCGGTGGCGCGGGCGCCGGTGCTGTTCGCGACCGGTCACCCGCACCGGCTCCTGGGGTTCTACGCCGCTTTGGCCGAGGCCGTGTCGGCGGCCGGATGTGAAGTCCTCACCCCGGCGCGGGGGGTTGCCGTCGACATGCAGACCCGGTTCGGTCTACGCCCGCACCGTATCGATTACGTACGGGGGGTCGCACTGGTGCGGGAAGACGGCGCGCGTCCACCCGGGAGTACGACCGGCGCGCACACCCATTCGCCCCTGCCGGTTCGGATCGCGCTCGGGGCACTCGCGGAGGCCGGCGGGCCGCTGCCGGAGCTGGTGGTGGGGGACCACGGGTGGGTCTGCGGGGCAGGTCAGCTCGGTGTGGAGGCGATCGGGCTGGCCGATACGGATGATCCGGCGCTGTTCGTCGGGGAGGCCGAGGGGAGGGTCTCGGTGGCGGTTCCGCTTGATGACGCGGTCCGCGCGGACTACTACCGGCCCCTCACTCGCTATGTACTCAATCGGGCGAGTCTGTCGGGTTAGCAGGAGTGGCCGTAGCTCCTCTTCCCCACTCGTACCACACGCCCCTACTCTGGGGAGTGAGCGTGCGACGACGGGGCGTAACCGGAGGGGAAGCCGGTGCCCGTCATGCGCGGAAGGTCAAGGTGTGTCATGGCTGCTGGCGAGAGGCCTCTCAGTGAGGTTCAGTTCCTGACCGTGGCGGAGGTCGCCTCGGTGATGCGAGTGTCGAAGATGACCGTGTACCGACTGGTGCACAACGGTCATCTGCCCGCAATCCGGGTGGGCAGGTCCTTCCGGGTCCCCGAGAACGCGGTGCACGAGTACCTCCGCGAGTCCTTCGTGGGGGTGGAATCGGCCTGAGGACAAGGGCCGGGAGCCCTGATGAGCCCCTCGGAAGCACCGGATTACAAGCTCAGAGCCAGGGCGGGTAGGCTAGGCCGACGTAGGTCGTGTGGGCCCAGACGCCCCGCACCGAGATCCCCGCTGACGCGGGGATGTTCCGAGAAGTGAGCGAGGGTAGTCGTGGGCTCTGTCATTAAGAAGCGGCGCAAGCGGATGGCTAAGAAGAAGCACCGCAAGCTGCTCAAGCGCACCCGCGTTCAGCGCCGTAACAAGAAGTAAACGGCAGCTGTACGTGTTCTCCGCAGCCCCTCCGCCATTCTTGGTGGAGGGGCTGCGGTGCAGCCGGGGGACTTCTTGAGGAGGCGCTGAGCTCGTGGGGAAGGTCGTGCTCGTTACCGGGGCTGCCCGGCAGCTGGGAGGCCGTTTCGTGCGGCGGATCCAGCGCGACCCGGAAGTCGAGCGGGTGATCGCGGTCGACGCGGTGACGCCGCCGCACCGGCTGGGATCGGCCGAGTTCGTCCGTACGGACATCAGGCAGTCGGGCATCGCCCGCGTGCTCGCCGAGAACGCCGTGGACACGGTGGTGCACCTGGCGGTCACCGGAGGTGCCGCCACGGGGGCCGGCTCGGGCTCCTACA
The DNA here is from genome assembly GCF_018614195.1 of Streptomyces sp. ISL-43. GTDB lineage: Bacteria > Actinomycetota > Actinomycetes > Streptomycetales > Streptomycetaceae > Streptomyces. Next base: position 67,184 of record NZ_JAGGOT010000004.1, on the reverse strand, counting down.
GCACCGTCAAGGAAACCAACGTCATCGGGACGATGCAGCTCCTCGGGGCCTGCCAGAAGTCCCCGACGGTACGCCGCCTCGTGGTGAAGTCCAGTACCAGCGTGTACGGGGGCACCTCACGGGATCCGGCCGTCTTCACCGAGACCACCCAGCCCAAATCCCTGCCCGCGGCCGGCTTCGCCAAGGACGCCGTGGAGGTCGAGGGGTACGTACGGGGCTTCGCGCGCAGGCGCCCGGACGTCGCCGTGTGCGTGCTGCGGTTCGCGAACATCCTCGGGCCCTTCGCCGACTCCGCGCTCGCCGAGTACTTCTCCATGCCGCTGATCCCGACCGTGCTGGGCTACGACCCGCGCCTGCAGTTCGTCCACGAGGACGACGTGCTGGAGGTGCTCAAGCTCGCGGCCCAGGAACCCCGACACGGCAGCGGGACGAGCGGGACCTTCAACATCGCCGGCGACGGGGTGCTGCTGCTCTCGCAGTGCGCGCGGCGCCTCGGCCGGCCGACGGTGCCGCTGCTGCTGCCCGCGGTGACCTGGGTGGGCTCGGCCCTGCGGGCGGTCGGGGCGACCGACTTCTCGCCCGAGCAGATAAGGCTCCTCACGCACGGGCGGGTCGTGCAGACCTCGCAGATGCGGGAGGTGCTGGGATTCGAGCCGATGTACACCACGGCCGAGACCTTCGCCGACTTCACGCGGAGCCGGGGGAGCGGGCTGCTGCCCCCGGAGCGGGTGGGCCGGGCGGTGGACCGGGTGGCCGGGCTGTTGAACGTAGAGGCCGGGACTGAGGCCGTGGCTGAGGGAGCGAAGCGATAGTGGCGGACGCCAAGGTCATTCCGTTCGACGAGGACCGGCCGCGGCGCCGGCCGCCGCGGCGGGTGCGCGTCGCGCCGGAGTCGGAACGCGCGGTGGAACCGGCGGCGGAGCCCGCGCTCGCGGCCGCGCCGGAGCCGGCTGGGCAGGGCGGCGGCGCGATCTGGGACCGGCGGATCGCGGGCGGGCTGGCGTTCCTGCGGCGCCGGATCACCGGGGAGTACGAGGTCGACGACTTCGGCTATGACAAGGAGCTGACGGACCAGGTCCTGATGTCCCTGATGCGGCCGCTGTACGACAAGTACTTCCGGGTCGAGGTCAAGGGCATCGAGAACATCCCGAAGGAGGGCGGCGCGCTGATCGTGGCGAACCACTCCGGGACGCTGCCGCTGGACGGGCTGATGCTCCAGGTGGCCGTGCACGACCACCACCCGGCCGAGCGGCACCTGCGGCTGCTGGCGGCGGACCTGGTGTTCATGCTGCCGGTCGTCAACGAGCTCGCGCGGAAGGCCGGTCACACGCTGGCGTGCGCGGAGGACGCGCAGCGGCTGCTGGAGGCCGGGGAGCTGGTGGGCGTGATGCCCGAGGGCTTCAAGGGGATAGGGAAGCCGTTCGGCGAGCGGTACAAGCTCCAGCGTTTCGGGCGGGGCGGCTTCGTGTCGACCGCGCTGAGGGCGGGGACGCCGATCGTGCCCTGTTCGATCGTGGGGGCGGAGGAGATCTACCCGATGATCGGCAACGCGAAGACGCTCGCGCGGCTGCTGGGTATCCCGTACTTCCCGATCACGCCGACGTTCCCGTTGCTGGGGCCGCTCGGGGCGGTGCCGTTGCCGACGAAGTGGACGATCCAGTTCGGGGAGCCGATCGAAACCGCGGGCTACGCGCCGGAGGCGGCTGAGGATCCGATGCTGATGTTCAACCTGACCGACCAGGTCCGGGAGCAGATCCAGCACACGCTCTACAAGCTGCTGGTGCAGCGGAGGTCCGTCTTCTTCTGACGAGGACGAGCACGAGGACGCACGGATACGCCGGCGAGGCTGGATGCCTCGCCGGCGTACTCGGCTCTACTCCGCGTCCTCCGCCTTGAGGCCCAGGCCTGGGAGGAGGCCGGGGAGCAGCGGCGGGAGGGTGATGTCCGGGTGGGGTAGCTCCGGTGCGCCGGACGCGGCCGGGGTCTGCTGGCCCGCGGGCGGATTCAGCAGATTGCCCGTGCCACCGAGGAGACCGCCGCCGGGGGACGGGGCCTTCGCGGAGCCGGAGGCCGAGGGAGCGGGCGTCGCCGACGGAGTGCCCGGGGAGGGCGCCGTCTGCTGTTTGCCCGCCGGGGTGCTCGGCCGGGTGGAGGGGCCGGAGCCGCGGGTCTGTTCCGGAGGCTTCGGAAGCAGACCCTGGAGCGGCGCCACGTCTTCGTCTATGGCCTGGAAGACCGACTCCACCTCGCCGCCCACGTCCGTGAGCTGCACCGGGAGGTTCCCCCGGAGCTTGGCCCACGCATCGCGGTGCGAGCGGGAGAACGAGGACAGTGCCTGGATCGGGCCGAGCGAGCCGTCCCGTTCGTAGGCGGCCTGGAGGAGCCGGTGGCCCTCCGAGGCGTCGTGCTTCATGCCCGCGAGCGCCCGGCGGATCTCGCCGAGGGACTCGTGGTCCAGTGCGCCCAGCCGGCCGCGCTCCATCAGCCGCCGGGCTTCCGACAGGCGGTTCGAGGCCTGGTCGAGATAGAGCTCGCCCCGGTCCGAATCGTCGTCGGCCATCCCGAGCCGGATGTCCTCCATGCCCCGCTTCACGGGGTACAGATGGTCACCTGGCAGGGCGTTCGTACTCGCAGCGGCCACTCCGCTGAAGGCCCCGGCGGCCACACCCACGGTGAGGCCACCCGCCGCGATGCCCTTGGACCAGCGGGAGCGGGGCCGCAATTTCCGGAGCGAGGTCGCCCGGTGGGCGCCGCGGCCGGTCCGCTGTTCGGGCACGAGAGGGTCCGGGGCGGCACTGCCCCCGGCCCTCTCTTCCATCACCATGGCCTCCATGGCGGCGACGAGCTGTGCTCGTTGCACCACTTTGACCTCTGGATCCAGCACCGGGCGCGGCATTCTTTCGCCGAGCACGCTCGCCAGGGCCAACAACCGGTCGTGGTCGGCAGGTTCGGCAGGTGCCTCGGACTGCTCGGCCGCCGGGTCCGGTTCCGAAAGGTCGGACGGTGTCCGATCCTCCAGGGCCTGGGCGAAGGCGTTCGCCCGCCGGTGCGGAGTCACGTTCGCGATCACTGGCGGCACCTCCTCTCGTCATGACGATCGACTCCCCAAGGTGTCCGGAAGGTTGCCTTCCTTGAGCACATCCACACTTTCGAGTGAGCGGCTTCAGTCAGGGCTTGTCCACAGGGAGCCTGCATTCCCCACAACGAGCGGCGTGGCACTTGGGTTACGGACGAAGGATGATCGGACCACAGCGTCGTCAGTGTCATCAATGTCATCAGGGAGGGATACCGAATGTGAGAGGAGAGGCGGCGTCAGCGGGCATCGTCGGGGAGCAGGCGGGCCAGGGTGCGGACCGCCCGGTACTGGAGCGTCTTGATGGCGCCCTCGTTCTTCCCCATCACCCGGGCCGTCTCGGCGACCGAGAGGCCCTGCAGGAAGCGCAGGGTCACGCACTCCTGCTGCTGCGGATTGAGTTTCCGTACGGCTTCCAGCAGGGCCGCGTTGGAGAGGGACTCCAGGACGGAGTCCTCGGGGGACCGTTCCACCTCGTTGGCGTCGAGCATCTCGCCGGTGGTGACTTCCAGGCGGAAGCGGCTCGACTTGAAGTGGTCGGCGACCAGGTTGCGGGCGATCGTCACGAGCCAGGCGCCGAAGTCGCGGCCCTGCCAGGTGAAGGTGGAGATGCGGCGCAGCGCGCGCAGGAAGGTCTCGCTGGTGAGATCCTCCGCGGTCGCCTTGCCGCCGACGCGGTAGTAGATGTAGCGGTAGACCGTGTCGCTGTACTGGTCGTACAGGCGGCCGAAGGCGTCGGCCTCGCCGGCCTGGGCGCGTTCGACCAGGTCCATCATGCGGGCCTGGTCGCTGTCCGCCGTGGGGCGGCGGGCGGCGGGCGCGGTGGTACCGGCGGCGGCGCCGACGGCGGCGCCGGAGCGTCCCCGTCTGCCCACCGTCGCTCCGCCGTCGGTCAGGGCATAGCAAGGACCGGCCGGGCCGAGTCCGGCGGGGACCGCGGTGGCGAATGCGGGGACGGCGTACGCGGTGGGGACGAAGCCGCGCAGGTGGTCGAGGACCGTTGCGCGCAGCGTAGCCAGGCCCGAGGCGTCAACCCCGACAGGTGGGTACACGGGACTCCCAGAGGCAGAGCTTCCATCACGTGCAGTGCGGGACCGTTCACCCGTCGTGGCGACAGATGAGCGGTGGCATGCGTTTGAGGAGAATAACGCTTCGTACAGGCAGCACTACACCCAGTTGCTCAAATCACCGGTTACGACACTTCTGTTGCGTGTCGAGGGCATATTCAGTCGCAGATGGTGATCGATTCTTGATCGGTTGGGTGCGCGGAATGGCGGCTTCCACGGTGGCTCGCGACCGAGTCGGGCATGGCGGAGTGCCGCGCCGGGGGCGCGGGTAGAGGTGAGCGAATGCCCAGGCTCCCGGGGTGCGGCGGCGGCGGGCCGGCCGCCGTGGGGCGGGAGCCCGGGCGGGGGCGGGGCTGGGGCCGGGAGAGGGCCTGTGGCCGTTACTTGCGGCGGCGGTGCAGGGCGATCGCGGCGGCCGCGCCGCCCGCGATCGCGCCGACCCCGGCGGCGGCCGGGACGCCGACCTTCACGGCCTTGCGACCGGTCCGATAGTCGCGCAGGCGCCAGTCCATGGCGCGGGCATGCTTGCGCAGTTTTGTGTCGGGATTGATCGCGTAGGGATGTCCGACCAGCGACAGCATCGGAATGTCGTTGTGCGAATCGCTGTACGCGGCGCAGCGCGCGAGGTCCAGGCCCTCGGCGGCGGCCAGGGCGCGGACGGCCTCCGCCTTGGCGGGGCCGTGCAGCGGCTCGCCGACCAGCCGGCCGGTGTACACGCCGTCCACGGATTCGGCGACGGTGCCCAGGGCCCCGGTCAGGCCGAGCCTGCGGGCGATGATCGTGGCCGTCTCGACGGGGGCGGCCGTCACCAGCCACACCTTCTGGCCGGCGTCGAGGTGGGCTTGGGCCAGGGCGCGGGTGCCCGGCCAGATCCGCTCCGCCATGTACTCGTCGTAGATCTCCTCGCCGATGGACATCAGCTCGGAGACCTTGTGTCCCTTGACGATGGACAGCGCGCTGTCGCGGGCGTCCTGCATGTGCTCGGGGTCCTCGACCCCGGCGAGCCGGAACCAGGCCTGCTGCCAGGCGAAGCGGGCGAGTTCGCGGCGGCGGAAGAACTCCCGCTTGTAGAGGCCGCGGCCGAAGTGGAAGATCGCGGCGCCCTGCATGACGGTGTTGTCGAGGTCGAAGAACGCGGCGGCGAGGTCGTCGCCGGCGACGGGGAACTCGGGCACGGCGCTTTCGCCCGCTCCGGCTTCCAGGGCTTCGAGCGCCTCGGCCTCTTGCGCCTCGGCGGCCTCCAGGGCCGCCGCGGAGTCCAGGGCGCCCGGTGCCTCGTCGGTCAGCGCGGTCTTGCGGGCGGCCTCGGCGGAGGCCTCGCCCGCCAGCACGCTCCGCGCGGTGGAGGAGCGTCTGCGAGGGGTGAGCCATCCCCAGTGAGCGCGCGTCCCGAAGGGACTCCTACCGGGGTGGTGGTCGGGCGTCGGGCGGGGCATGACGCGAGCATAGCCACTGTGTTCGGGACTTCCCGAACCGATGGGAATCGGCTGTGTGAACTCTTCGGCGTCTTCCGAGTCTTCGGAGTGCCCCGGCGCGGAGCCGTCCCGCGCCCGGGCGCGGGAGAATGGGGGCATGAGTCCTTTGCTTCGCCGTGCCGAGAAGAAGCGTCCCGAGGAGCGGATGGTCACGCTCATCGGGAAGCCGGGGTGCCACCTCTGCGATGACGCCCAGGAAGTGGTCGAGAAGGTCTGCGCCGAGACGGGCGCACAGTGGGAGAAGAAGGACATTTCGCAGGAGGAGGAGCTCTACCGCCTGCACTGGGAGCAGATTCCCGTCGTGCTGGTGGACGGCGAGCAGCACACCTTCTGGAGGGTGAACCCTGACCGGCTCCGACGGGCATTGCAGGCTTGACCCTTCGGGCGGTTACGATCGTGGGCGATTTATGGGGTCTCGGGGGCGTATTGGTGAGGAGTGTGTGCAGTTTTGCCCCCTTCGGGAATTGAACGGGTTCGGCGTGTCGACCGTTCCCGCCCCGCATGCCCAAGGTGCGTGACCCCGGTCACTTTGCTCGGACAAAGCGGACACAATCTTTGTGCACGCGTTCACAAAGACATAGCCTGCATTCGACGGGGTGGTCCTGGGACAAGTGGCCACCTGCAGCCCCGCTCATCCCGCAGGAGCATCGTGGCAACTGGCCGAACTCACCGACCGGCGACCCGCAGCCGAGGTATTCCCGAGGCCACTGTCGCCCGGCTTCCGCTGTACTTGCGTGCCCTCACCGCGCTCTCCGAGCGATCGGTGCCCACGGTGTCCTCCGAGGAGCTCGCCGCGGCCGCAGGAGTCAACTCCGCGAAGCTGCGCAAAGACTTCTCCTACCTCGGCTCCTACGGGACGCGCGGGGTCGGATACGACGTGGAATACCTCGTCTACCAGATCTCCCGCGAGCTCGGACTGACCCAGGACTGGCCCGTCGTCATCGTCGGCATCGGCAACCTGGGCGCGGCCCTCGCCAACTACGGCGGCTTCGCGTCCCGCGGCTTCCGCGTGGCGGCGCTCATCGACGCCGACCCGGCCATGGCCGGCAAGCCCGTCGCGGGCATGCCCGTACAGCACACCGATGAGCTGGAGCGGATCATCGAGGAGAACGGCGTCTCGATCGGGGTCATCGCGACCCCGGCCGGTGCGGCGCAGCAGGTCTCCGAGCGGCTGATCGCCGCCGGGGTCACCTCCATCCTGAACTTCGCGCCCACCGTGCTGTCCGTGCCCGAGGGCGTCGACGTGCGCAAGGTCGACCTGTCGATCGAGCTGCAGATCCTGGCGTTCCACGAGCAGCGCAAGGCCGGCGAGGAAGCGGCCGCCGCCGCTGCCGCCGGCGGCTCCGCCGCGGGCACCGGCACCGGTGCGGCTCCGGCCGCCGCCGTGGTCCCGCCCGCCGGGCGGGCCGCCGCCGTCGCGCGCAAGAACGGCCCCGAGGGCGACGTCCCGGCGGTGATGCCGGCATGAGTCTGCTCGTCGTAGGGCTGAGCCACCGCAGTGCGCCCGTGAGCGTGCTGGAGCGCGCCTCGCTGCCCGCAGATGCCAAGGTCAAGCTGCTGCACGACACGCTGGCCGCGGAGCCGGCGGCGGAGGCGGCGGTGCTCGCCACGTGCAACCGCATCGAGCTGTACGCCGACGTGGACAAGTTCCACGCGGGCGTGGCCGAGCTTTCCACCTTGCTCGCGCAGCACAGCGGCGTGGCTCTGGAGGAGCTCACTCCGTATCTGTACGTGCACTACGAGGACCGGGCGGTGCACCACCTGTTCTCGGTGGCGTGCGGGCTGGACTCGATGGTCGTCGGCGAGGGGCAGATCCTCGGCCAGATCAAGGACGCGCTGGCGCTGGGGCAGGAGCTCCACACCGCCGGCCGTCTCATCAACGACCTCTTCCAGCAGGCGCTGCGGGTCGGCAAGCGGGCGCACTCCGAGACCGGGATCGACCGGGCCGGGCAGTCGCTGGTGACCTTCGGGCTGGAGCAGCTCGCCGTGCACGTGCCGGTGGAGGAGTGGGCCGCGGGGAAGCGGGCGCTCGTCATCGGGGCCGGGTCGATGTCGTCGCTGGCGGCGGCGACGCTGGCGCGGGTCGGCTTCGCCGAGATCGTCGTGGCCAACCGGACCGCCGAGCGGGCGGAGCGGCTTGCCGAGATTCTGGTTGCCTCGGGCGCCGGGGTGGGGGCGTCCGCGGTGCCGATGTCCGTCGTCGCCGACGAGCTGACACGAGTCGATGTCGTCGTGTCGTGCACGGGTGCGACCGGGCTGGTGCTGACCGGGGACGATGTCGCGGCCGCGGTGGAGGCGGGCCCTGCGGGGACCGTCCCCTACCCTCCCTTCCACCGTTCCCCGGGCGAGCCCGGACCCTTTGACGGTGCGGAGCCGCCGGCGGGCGCCGGCACCCGGACCCCCGCGCCGCAAACGCCGGCGGGGCTGGATTCCGAGCTCGTGGCGCGGCTCGTCGCGGCTTCTGCCGGGGGGCAGCGGATCGCCGATGGCGGGGCCGTGCGGAGCAAGGTTGCCGTCGAGGAGTCCGACGGGTGTCCCGTCGGGCTGGACTCGCCGACTTCCGGCGGGCGGGCCGCGCTGACCGGGGTCGACGCCAGCTCCCTGGAACTCCACGGCACCTGGGCCGACCAGGGTGAGGCGGCCGCGCAGCGGCAGCCCCGCAAGGGGGCCCGCAGCCTGGTGGACGCGCAGCCCGTACGGCTCGCTCTGCTGGACCTGGCCATGCCGCGCGACATCGACGCGGCCGTGCACCGGATCCCCGGCGTACGGCTGGTCGACATCGAGTCGCTGGCCGAAGCGAGCGCCGACGCGCCGATGGCCGCCGACGTCGACGCCGTGCGCGGGATAGTGGCCGAGGAAGTGGCCGCGTTCGGGGCCGCCCAGCGGGCCGCGCACATCACGCCCACCGTGGTCGCCCTGCGCGCCATGGCCGCCGAGGTCGTCGCCATGGAAGTGGCGCGGCTCGACGGACGGGTGCCCGATCTCGACGATCGGCAGCGGGCTGAAGTGACTCAGACCGTGCGGCGCGTCGTCGACAAGCTCCTCCACGCGCCGACCGTGCGCGTCAAGCAGCTCGCGAGCGAGCCCGGCGGCGCCGGGTACGCCGAAGCACTGCGCGAACTCTTCGATCTCGACCCGCAGACGGTGGCCTCCGTCAGCCGGGCGGACGCGGCAGACAAGAACGACGACTCAGGACGGGCATCATGAATCCACGTCTCGACCAGCCTCTCCGGCTCGGCACGCGGCGAAGCAAGCTGGCCATGTCCCAGTCCGGACATGTAGCCGAGGCGGTACGGGCGATCACCGGCCGGCCCGTCGAGCTCGTGGAGATCACGACCTACGGTGACGTGTCCCGCGAGAGCCTCTCGCAGATCGGCGGCACCGGCGTCTTCGTCACCGCCCTGCGCGAGGCCCTCGTACGCGGCGAGGTCGACTTCGCCGTGCACTCGCTGAAGGACCTGCCCACCACGCAGCCCGACGACCTCGTCATCGCGGCCATGCCGCAGCGCGAGGACCCCCGGGACGCGCTCGTCGCGCGCGACGGCCTGACCTTCGAGCAGCTGCCCGACGGCGCGCGCGTCGGTACCGGTTCGCCCCGCCGCAGGTCGCAGCTGCACGCCTACGCCAAGTCGCTGGGCAAGGTCATCGAGACCGTCGCCATCCGCGGCAACGTCGACACCCGGATCGGCTACGTGCGGAACGGAGAGCTCGACGCCGTCGTCCTCGCCGCCGCCGGGCTCAACCGGATCGGCCGCGGCGACGAGGCCACCGACCTGATCTCCGTCGACAACGTGCTGCCCGCACCCGGCCAGGGTGCCCTGGCCGTGGAGTGCCTCGCGTCCGACACGGACCTGATCGCCGCGCTCGGCGAGCTCGACGACCCGTACACCCGGGCCGCCGTGACCGCGGAACGCGCCCTGCTCGCCGCCCTGGAGGCCGGCTGCAGCGCCCCCGTGGGGGCGCTCGCCGACCTGCTGGCCGACGGGCAGACTGTCAATGAGATGCGCTTGCGTGGAGTCGTGGGAACCCTCGACGGTTCCACGCTGGTGCAGATGTCCACCACCGGTCCCGTGCCCCAGTCGTACGACGAGGCCATGGCGCTCGGCCGCGAACTCGCGGACGAGATGCTGGCCAAGGGCGCGGCCGGTCTGATGGGGGAGCGGTCGCTTTGAACCCCACAAGTCCCACCACCTCCGCTTTTCCGGCGGTCGCCGTCCACGGGCACGTCACCTTCCTCGGTGCCGGTCCGGGCGACCCGGGTCTGCTGACGCTGCGCGCCGTCGAGGCACTCGGCGCCGCGGACGTCCTGATCGCGGAGCCCGAGGTACTCGAGGTCGTACGTTCGCATGCGCGCGCGGGGGTGGACACGCCGCAGCTGACGATCGCTGACGAGAAGTCAGCAGCCGCCGGGCTCCCGGTGATCCGAGATGCCGCCAATCTTGTCATGGAGGCCGCGCGCTCCGGCAGGCGGGTCGTCCGTGCCGTCACCGGCGACCCCGGACTCGACGGGAACGCGGCCGAGGAGATGCTCGCCTGCGCCACCGGGGGCATCCCCTTCGAGGTCGTCCCCGGTGTCGCGACCGCCGTCGGCGTGCCCGCGTACGCCGGTGTGCCGCTCAGCGGCAAGCAGGGCGCGGACGTGCGGTTCGTGGACGCGCGCAACGCCTCCCAGCGCTGCTGGAGCGAGGTGGGTGCCAGCGACGGCATCCTCGTCGTCTCCGCGACGCTGGAGACGGTGTCCGCGGCCGCCGCCGAGCTGGTGAGCGCCGGGCGCAAGCCCGACACCCCGCTCACCGTGACCGTGGCCGGTACGACGACCCGCCAGCGGACCTGGAGCGCGACCCTGGGCACCATCGCCCAGGTGTTCAAGCAGGGCAAGATCCTCCCCTCCCCGGAGGGTTCGCGGCCCGTCATAGCCGTGGTCGGGGAGCACGGCGCCGCCGCGCGCCGCGAGGAGCTGTCCTGGTTCGAGTCGAAGCCGCTGTTCGGCTGGCGCGTGCTCGTACCGCGCACCAAGGAGCAGGCAGCCTCGCTCTCCGACCAGCTGCGTTCGTACGGCGCCGTGCCGCACGAGGTGCCGACCATCGCCGTGGAGCCGCCGCGCACCCCGCAGCAGATGGAGCGGGCGGTCAAGGGGCTCGTCACCGGCCGCTACGAGTGGATCGCCTTCACCTCGGTGAACGCGGTCAAGGCCGTACGCGAGAAGTTCGAGGAGTACGGGCTCGACGCCCGTGCCTTCGCCGGCATCAAGGTCGCCGCCGTGGGCGAGCAGACCGCCGCCGCGCTGGTGGAGTTCGGCGTCAAGCCCGACCTCGTGCCCAGCGGCGAGCAGTCCGCCGCCGGACTGCTGGAGGACTGGCCGCCGTACGACCCGGTCTTCGACCCGATCGACCGCGTCTTCCTGCCGCGCGCCGACATCGCCACCGAGACCCTGGTCGCCGGGCTGATCGAGCTCGGGTGGGAGGTCGACGACGTCACCGCCTACCGGACCGTGCGCGCCTCCCCGCCGCCGCAGGACACCCGCGAGGCGATCAAGGGCGGCGGCTTCGACGCCGTGCTCTTCACGTCCTCGTCGACCGTGCGGAACCTGGTCGGCATCGCCGGCAAGCCGCACAACGTCACCGTCATCGCGTGCATCGGCCCGGCGACGGCCAAGACGGCCGAGGAGCACGGCCTGCGGGTCGACGTCCTGTCGCCCGAGCCGAGCGTCGGCAAGCTGGCCGAAGCCCTGGCGGAGTACGGGGCCGCGCGCCGCGAGGCCGCCAAGGAGGCCGGGGAGAACGTGTACCGGCCGAGCGAGCGGCGCCCGGGGGCGCGCAGGCGCCGTACGACCTGATGGGGGCGTTAGGGGGTAGGGCCCGGGTGCAGGCGCACCCGGGCCCTACCCTTGTCCGGACTGTTCTCGATGCTCGAAGAGGCGACTGAAGATGAGCACGTACGGATCCTTCCCCGGATCGCGGCCCCGGCGGCTGCGCACCACCCCGGCGATGCGGCGCATGGTCGCGGAGACCAGGCTGCACCCCTCGGACCTGATCCTCCCGGCGTTCGTACGGGAGGGCATCAGCGAGCCGCTCGCCATCTCGGCGATGCCGGGCGTGGTCCAGCACACCCGGGACACGCTGCGCAAGGCCGCCGTCGAGGCGGTCGAGGCGGGCGTCTCGGGGATCATGCTGTTCGGGGTCCCGGCCGACGAGAACAAGGACGCGCGGGGCACGGCGGGCACCGAGCCGGACGGGATCCTGCAGGTCGCGATCCGCGACGTGAAGGCCGAGGTCGGGGACGACCTGGTGATCATGTCGGACCTGTGCCTGGACGAGTACACCGATCACGGGCACTGCGGGGTCCTGGACGAGCACGGGCGCGTGGACAACGACGCGACGCTGGAGCGCTACGCCGAGATGGCGCAGGTCCAGGCCGACGCGGGCGTCCACGTGGTCGGCCCCAGCGGGATGATGGACGGCCAGGTCGGCGTCATCCGCGACGCGCTGGACGAGACGGGCCACGAGGACGTCTCGATCCTCGCGTACACGGCGAAGTACTCCTCCGCCTTCTACGGCCCGTTCCGCGAGGCCGTCGCCTCCTCGCTCCAGGGCGACCGCAAGAGCTACCAGCAGGACCCGGCGAACGCCCGGGAGTCGCTGCGCGAGCTCGCCCTCGACCTGGAGGAGGGCGCCGACATGGTGATGGTCAAGCCGGCCGGACCGTACCTCGACATCCTGTACCGGGTCGCGCAGGCGGTCGACGTACCGGTGGCCGCGTACCAGATCAGCGGCGAGTTCGCGATGATCGAGGCGGCGGCGGAGAAGGGCTGGATCGAACGCGACCGGGCCATCCTGGAGACCCTGCTCGGCATCAAGCGGGCGGGCGCGGACACGATCCTGACGTACTGGGCGACCGAAGTGGCGGGTTGGCTGCGCGCGGAGCGCTAAGGCCAGTCGACGATCCCGTAGAAGACGGCGTAGTCGAGGGCCACGGCCGCCGGGGCGGTGAGCGCGAGCACCACCCGGCGGCCGGAGTTGCGCCGCTCCCAGGGCAGGGCCCAGGCGGCGACGAGCAGGCCCAGGACCAGGAGCAGCCCGGCTGCGAAGACGGTGAAGGCGACGCCGTAGGAGGCGTCGAACCGGTCACTGGCGGTGTCCCCGCAGGAGTCGCAGGCCATCGGCGACAGCGCGACGAAGAACAACGCGACGGCGCCGAGCGGCAGCGTCAGCAGGCTGGAGACGAGCGGGGCGATGAACGCCCGGGGGTCCCGCGAGGGATCCAGGCCGGGGGCCAGGTCCCGGCCCAGGTCCGGCCCCGTGTTCCGGTTCAGGTTCATGACGCCAGTCAACCGGGGCGGGGGAGTCGGCACATGAGTGCGGGTACTCACTTCGGTCGGGCCCGGGTCACGGGGTGTCGTCCCCGATGGCGCGACGTCCTAGTAGCGGATCTTGTTGATGCGGATCGCTCCCGTGCCGCTGCCCTCGATGCGCACGGTCTTGCCGCAGGCGCTCGCGGGCGCCGAGGCCAGGAAGAGAGTGGCGAGCGCGAGCCCGAGGGCGAACACGATCGTTTTGATCTTCGGCATGTGGGGTTCCTTCCGTTCACGGACCGCTGCGTTCTGTGATCGATCGGTCGCGGTCCGTGGTCATCGGCGCGCGGCGCGCCGCGCGAGCGGGATTGCCCCAGATGCCCGAACGCCTGAACTCGCGCTCCACCCGCCGCAGGCGCACCCTGGGAGGGAGGGTGACCCCCTGGAGGTGATGCACCATGTCCACGCTCGTCGGGTGGCACGCGGAGCTCGAATTCACCGAGGAGGGCCACCGCACCAGTGCGGCGGCCCTGGTCAGGCTCGGGGACGGCTCCGAGATAAGGGCGCACGGCTACGCCATGCGCCACCCCTCCGACCCGGAGCAGCTGCGGGTCGGGGAAGAGATCGCGGGCGCTCGCGCGCTCATGGACCTCGCGTCCCAGATGCTGCAGAAGGCCCACTCGGAGATCGACGAGGTGACGGGACGCCATTCCTATCCGCTCAATCGGTAGCGGCTGACGACAGCCGCCGACCGCCCACCGCGAGCCGCCGCGCCACCGCACCGGCTGGGCGCGACCGGTCAGCCCGCGGCGCGGCTCCCCCCGGAGCCGCGCCGCGGGGCGGTGCGCGGCCGCTTCCCGGCCGCCTCGGCGCACCGCACCTAGCGCGTCCGCCGTTCGAAGAAAACGGCCGCCAGGGTCACGGACACCACACCGATGGCCGCGCACCACGCCAGGGCCACCCAGGGGGCGTCGCCCGTCGGCTGGGCCAGGAGCAGGGCCCGGAGGGATTCGATCACCGGGGTCAGCGGCTGGTGGTCGGCGAAGCCGTGGAGCCAGCCGGGCATGGTGTCGATGGGGACGAACGCGCTGGACGGGTACGGCAGGAACATCATCAGGAAGGTGAAGCCGCCCGCCGCCTCCGGCGTGCCGGCGAGCAGCCCGAGCGTCGCGGCCAGCCACGAGATCGCGGTGATGTACGCGACCAGGAGCGCGGCCGAGGCCAGGAAGCCGGGCAGCGAGGCCTGCGGGCGGAAGCCGATGGCGAGGGCGACGGCCAGGACCAGGCCGGTGGACACGAGATTGCGCAGGACCGAGGCCGCGACGTGCCCGGCCAGGATCGGTACGCCGCCGATGTCCAGGGACCGGAAGCGGTCGATCACGCCGTCCTTCATGTCGGTGGCGACGCTGACGGCGGTGCTCGCCGCGCCGAAGCCCGCGCAGAGCAGCATCGCTCCCGGGACCACGTAGGTCACGTAGGTCGTCCCGGTGTCGATGGCCCCGCCGAAGAAGTACACGAAGATGAGCATCAGCATGACCGGCAGCATCAAGGCCGTGATCAGGACGTCCGGTTGACGGCTGCTGATGCGGAGGCTGCGCCCGGCCAGGGCGAGGGACGCCACGGCGACGGCGGGGCGTGTCGGGGGAACGGCGGGGCGGGCCGCAACGGCGGTCCCGGCGGCGGTTCCGGTTCCGGTGGTGTGGGCGGCGGTAGTTCCAGAGGTGGTCACGGAGCGGCTCCCGTCAGGGTGAGGAACACGTCGTCGAGGGTGGCGCCGCGGACCGTGAAGCGGTCCACGGCCGTGTGGTCCGGGTCGAGTTCGTCGAGCAGGGACCGGACGTGGGCGGCGCTGCCGTCGGTGGGCAGGCTGAGGCCGAGCTCCTCCGGCGCGAGGGTGAGGCCCTCCGCGGCAACGGCGGCCCCCTCCGCCCCGGCGGCGGGCTCTCCCGCTGCGAGCCGGACCGCGCGCGGGGCCAGTGCGTCGTAGGCGGCCCGGCTGGCGAGGGTCATGTCGAGGCGGTGGCCCGCCACGCGGGACTTGAGGTCCGACGGGGTGCCTTCGGCGGCGATCCGCCCGCCGGCCAGGACGGCCACGCGGTCGGCGAGCCGGTCGGCCTCCTCCAGGTACTGGGTGGTGAGCAGCACGCTCGTGCCGTCGGCGCGCAGTTCCCGTACGAGTTCCCACAGGTCCTGGCGGCTGCGCGGGTCGAGCCCGGCGGTCGGCTCGTCCAGGAAGATCACTTCGGGCCGGGCGACGAGGCTCGCGGCGAGGTCGAGGCGGCGGCGCATGCCGCCCGAGTAGGTCTTCGCCGTGCGCCCGGCGGCTTCGGCGAGTCCGAAGCGGGAGAGGAGTTCGTCGGCGCGGGACCGGGCGGCGCGGGCGGAGAGTCCGGAGAGTCGGCCGGTCATGCGGAGCATCTCGGCGCCGGTCTGGAGGTCGTCGACGGCGGCGAACTGCCCGGTGAGGCTGATGCTTCGGCGGACGCGGGCTCGTTCGGCGGTGATGTCGTACCCGGCGACGCGCGCGGTGCCGGAGCCGGGGTCGGGTGCGGTGAGGGTGGCGAGGAGGCGGACCGTGGTGGTCTTGCCCGCGCCGTTGGGGCCGAGGAGGGCGAGGACGCTGCCGCGCGGGACGGCCAGGTCGACGCCGTCGAGGACGCGGAGGCCTCCGTAGGACTTGGTCAGGCCAGTGGCGTGGATGCCGAGGTCGTTCGTGGTCATCGGGACCACGCTCCCTTCTGCATTGCGTTCTGCGTATGCAGTACGCGCTTCTGTGTAAGTAATACACAGAACTAGGATGTGGGTCAACGACGAAAGCGGGAGCGGGCGGCCATGGCGAAGGAGCCGGAGAGGGAACCGGTGGAAGGCACCGGGCTTCCGGCGAGCCTGGAAATGGCCTGGGGCCTGCGCGAACGCCCCGGCAAGGGGCCGCGCCCCACGCTGACGCTTTCCCGGATCGTGGAGGCGGCCGTGTCCCTCGCCGCAACCGAGGGGATGGACGCCGTCTCGATGGGGCGGGTGGCCAAGGAACTGGGCGTCTCGACGATGTCCCTCTACCGGTACGTCACGGCGAAGGAAGAGCTCTACATCCTGATGTCGGACGCGGGCGTCGGCATCCCTCCGGAACCGGTTCCCTCCGGGGGTTCGGGCGGGGGCGCGGGCTGGCGGGAGCTGCTGACCGACTGGGCGTACGCGCAGCGAGCCGTCCTGATGGCCAACTCCTGGATCCTGCGCATCCCGATCACGGCCCCGCCGGCCACCCCGAACCAGCTGGCCTGGATGGAACGCGGGCTCGCGGCGCTCGCCGGCACCGGCCTGGAGGAGAGCGAGAAGCTCTCCACGATCATCCTGATCGGCGGCCTCGTACGGAACGAGGCGACCATGGCCGCGGACATGATGGACGCCATCGTGAAGTCAGGGGTCTCGCCGGACCAGGTGGTGGGCCAGTACGTACGCATGCTGAGGCTGCTGACCGACCCGGAGCGCCACCCGGCGGTGACGCGGCTGCTGGAGTCCTCGGCGTTCACCGGCTCGGACGAGCCGGACTTCCAGTTCCGCTTCGGCCTGGGCCGCCTGCTGGACGGCCTGGCCGAACTGATCAGCGAGCGGTCCACTCCGTAAGGGCGGCCCAGGCGGCGGGGGCGAGGTCCAGGACGGGGCCGTCGGTGACCTTGCTGTCGCGGACGTGGACCTGGGTCGCGCAGGTGGCGACCTCTACGCACTGGCCGCCATCGGTGTCGCTGTACGAGGACTTCCGCCAGGCGACGGCCACTTCCAGGCAGGCGCCGCCGTCGGTGTCGCTGTAGCTGGACTTGAACCACTTCAGTGCGGTGGTGGGACTCATTGCTCTCCTAGCAGGTGGTCCAACAGGCCTCTCGTTTGCTCGGTATTGAGGGCCTGAGTCCGCAGCATTGCATACTTGCGCGACAGGATGCTGACCTCGTCCGGAGCGGAGATCAGCAGGCTGCCGTGCTGTGTCTCGGAGTAGGCGAGCTGCTGATGATCCGGGGTTTCCAGCAGGATGAACGGACCGTTGAGACCGGCATGTGTGGTGCGGCCGAAGGGCATCACCTGCAGGGTGACGTTAGGGAGGTCCATACAGGTGAGCAAGTGGCGCAGCTGCTCCGAGTAGACCGCATCCCCGCCGATGCGGTCCTTGAGTACGGCTTCCCAGACGATGAAGCTGAGGCTCGGCGGGACCTTGCGGCGCAGGATTTCTTGTCGCTCGACGCGCCTCGCGGTCAGGGTTTCGATCTCCTCCTCTGCGCGGGCCGGGACGCGAATGCGGAAGAGTGCCCGGGCGTAGTTCTCCGTCTGCAGGAGACCCGGGAAGCGCATGCACTCGTACCAGGACAGCGCGACAGCCTGGTGCTCCAGGTCCATGTACTCCTCGGCCCACGGCGGTGTCGCGTCCACGGTGGGCATCTCGTGCGCGGCGACGGTCAGGATGCCCGGTAGTCCCAGATGGCGGTCCATCAACTCCGCGACGTTCGGCATCAGCGCCCGTCGGCCCTGCTCGATCGACGCGATGGTCTCTGCGTCCTGGCGGACCAGCTCTCCGAGCTGTTTCTGGGTCAGGTTCTTTGCGGTTCGGGCCGCGGCCACCTGGGCGCCGACCATCTTCATGGTCGTCGCGTTCGGCCGTGCTCGTTTCCTCGGTGGCATGACAGCGAACTCCCCGCCCGTGCACGTGGACTACCCCACGCCGACCCGTACTCATCAATGAGTACGGGTCGGCGCTCAGCAATACGGTAGTCACGGCGAGCGACGATCGTCCCGTGAATCTGCATACTCAAGCCGCCCTGCTGAGCGAGCGGCTCTACCTGCGCAATCCCCAAACCGTCGCAGCTGCACGCCAGTTCACACGTGACACCTTGCACGCGTGGGGGAGGGTCGACCGGGACGGCGCGGTGTCGCTCTGCGTGAGCGAGCTGGCGACCAACGCCCTGCGGCACGGCGTCCCGCGCGGCCGGGGGTACCTGCTGCGGCTGCTCACCTTCGACGGGACGGTCCGGATCGAGGTCCACGACAGCGGCCCCGGGCTCTCGCGGGTGACGGGAGGGCCGCCCGGGCGGGGCCTGACGCTCGTCGGGGCGCTGGCCGACGAATGGGGGGTGCTGCCCCGGGCGCCGGGGAAGGTCGTTTGGTGCGAATTCCGGGGATCCGGCTGCTAGTTTCGGCTTCCCTGGGAGTTCGATCGAGGGGGGCCAATGTCGCGTCCGCTGCGGTGGGTCGTGGTCGTCGGGGGCACGGGGATCGCGTTCCTGGTCGGCTTCAGGCTGGGAGTGTGGGACCCCTTCGGATGGCTGCCCGAGAAGGAGTCGGACCGGGTGTCGGCGGCCGCCGGCTTCGGCGGGGCCATGGCGGCCGTGTGCGCGCTGGTCGGCGGCTGGTGGGCCGGTGGTGGCGGTGACGGCGGGAGCTCCGTACGGCAGCGCGCCCGCGCCTCCGGCACCAGCCGGATCACGCAGAGCGCCGCGGGCGGCGCCCCCGGCCAGGTGGAACAGCAGGCGCGCGCCGACGACGACTCCCGCGTCCAGCAGAACGCCGGCGGTGAGCGGCAGCCGGACCCGGCCCCGTGACGGCGGAGCAGCGGGCACGGGCCGAGGGGGACGCGCGGATCACGCAGATCGCGGTGGCGGGGGACTACGTCGCCCACGCGCCCGGGGCCGGTCCGCCGCCCCCGGCCTCGCCCGGTCTGCCCGCTCCGCCCGCCGCGCTCGTCGGGCGGGACCGCTCGGTCAAGGAGCTGACGGACCTGCTCGACGAGGGCGGGGCCCCGGTGACGGTCGTGGCCGGCCTCCCCGGCGTCGGCAAGAGCGCGCTGGCCGTCGCGACGGCCCACCGGGTCCTGGAACGCGGGTGGTTCGAGGACCGGGTGTTCTTCCTCCAACTGCGCGGCTACGCCCCGAACGGCGCGGTGAGCGGGCCGCAGGCGGTGCGGGAGATGCTCCGGTACCTCGGGATCAGGGACGCGGACGTGCCGCCGTCCCCCGACGGGCAGGTGGCGCTGTACCGGGCGCGACTGGCCGCACTGGCCCGGGACGGCCGACGGGTCCTGATCGTGGCGGACGACGCCGGGTCGGTGTCCCAGGCGCAGGACCTCGTACCGCCCGACGGCACGCACCGGCTGCTGGTGACCTCGCGCCACCAGCTCCTCGCGCCGGGGTTCACACCGAGGCTGCTCGGCCTCGACGAGCTGGCGGCGGAGCCCGCGGCGGAGCTGCTCGCGGGCGCGCTGCTGCGGACCTGGCCGGAGGATCCGCGTCCGGCGCGGGAGCCCGAGGCGCTGGCGCGGATCGCGGAGCACTGCGGGCGGCTGCCGCTGGCCCTGACGGTGGCGGGGGCGCTGCTTGCGGGGGATCCGGGGCTGGCGGCGGGGGAGTTGGCGGGGGAGCTGGCGCAGGCGCGGACCCGGCTGGAGAAGCTGCACGTCGACGGTGACGTGCCGGTCGGCGTCCGGGTGGCGTTCGACCTGTCGTACGCGAGGCTCCCGGTGGACCAGGCCCGGATCTTCCGGCTGCTGACGGTGGTTCCGGGGCCGGACTGTTCCACGCGCTATGCCCACATGGTCACCCGCGCGAACGAGGTCGAGCCCGAGGACCTGGAAGTCGCGTGGGCGGCCTTGCGGCGCGAACTGGCCGCCCTCGTACGGGCCAGCCTGCTGACCGAGCAGCCGGTCGGCTCAGGGCGGTGGCGGATGCACGACCTGGTACGGCTGTACGCGCTGGAGCGGGCCAAGGAGTACGCCGACGAGGACGGTCGGGAGGCCTTGATCGACGAGTTCCTCGAGATGTTGGTCACCGTCGCCGAAGTGGTCCAGCAGACCCTGGGCGTGAAGCGGTGGGAGGGAGGCTTGGCGTCCCTCTTCTCGGTGGAACAGGCGCTGGAGTGGTTCGAGGGCGAACGGGCCATGCTGGTGAACTCGGTGGGGTTCGCCGCGGACAGCGGCCGGGTGGAGACCGCGCTCCAGCTGGTCGACCGCATTGGCGCGGTCCTCCAGGTCTACGGCTACGAGCAGGACATGATCGTGGTCATGAGGGACGGGCTGGAGCTGGCCCGGCGGTACCGCCACCTCATGGTCAGCGCGGCCCTGTGCAACCTGAGCACCGCACTCATCAGCGCGCGGCACATGGAGGAGGCGACCGGGCATCTGGCGGAGGCCCTCTCGCTGTCCAGGGAGACCGGCGACCTCTACGGGCAGGGCCGCGCGATGACCTTGCTGGGCAGTGCCTACCGGCACATGAACCGGTTCGAGGAGGCGCGCGCTGCCCACGAGGAGGCATTGGTGGTCTTCCGTGAGCTGGGCATGCGGAGCGAGGAGGGCATGGCGCTGGCGTGTCTCGGTGAGACCTTGGGGTTGCTGGGGCGGCTGACCGAGTCCGTCTCCGTGCTCCGCGAGGCCGTCGCCGTCATGCGGGAGATCGGGGACAGACATCAGGAGGCTGCCCTGTCCGAGGATCTGGGGTTCGTGCTCTGGCGGACCGGAAGCCGTGAGGAGTCCCTGGCCGTCCGGGAGAAGGCGCGCGCCGTGATGATCGAGCTGGGCAACCGGGTGGCGGCCGCCGACGCGCTGTTGGGGCTCGGTGATTCGCTCTTCGGGGCCGAGCCTGCGGAAGAGGCGCTGACGCACTACCAAGAAGCCCTCGCCCTGTACGAGCAGGCGGGGAAGACGAAGGGCACGGGCATCGCGCTGGGCCGGCTGGGCCTGTGCCATCAGGTGGCGGGCAGGCTGGGGGAGTCGCTGGACGCGCTGCAGCGGTCCTGCTCCCTCCTCGCCGGCACGGGAGACCGCGGCAACGAGGCCATGGCGTTGTCCGGACTGGCCGTCACGCTGGCGAGGCTGGGCCGTGATGCCGAGGCCGCCGACGCCCTCGACCGGGCGGCGGACCTGTACGAGCTCGTGGGCGACGCCGAGACCGCCGCCGTGTCCCGCACGGTCGCGGCGCAGGCCCGCCGGCCGCCCCCCGAAGCCACGCCGCCCCGCCGCCGGCGCGAGCGCTTCAGGCGCTGACCCGCCCCGCCAGGCGGGTCATCGCCTCCCGGAGTTCGCGTTCCGCGCCCACCGGGACGATCGAGGCGCGGCCGGGAACCCGTACGCCGCCCGTCAGGGCTACGCGGGTGCCGCCGCCCGGTTCCGGGGCGGCCGCCATGCCGATGATCAGGAAGCGGCTCTGGAGCCAGCACCAGCCCGGGCGCAGGACGCCGCGGAAGTGGGCGCGCGGGCCGTACTTGCTGCGGGCCAGGGCCTCTACGCGGTCGCCCGTGACCCGAAGCACGCGGACGGTGCGCATGTCCGGCTGGAAATGGCCGAACTCGCCCTCCAGGTCGGACATGACCGCCCAGACGGCCTCCAGGGGGGCCGGGAGGACCCGTTCGACGACCCGGGCTCCCGGGACGCCGGCCGCCATGATGCGGAGCCGGGCGACCGGGTCGACCGCGTTCGCGTACGTCATGAGGACCACGCCTTCCGGAAGCTCGTACGGGCCCGGTGGAGCCGGGACTTGGCGGTGCCGGGCGGGACGCCGAGCAGGGCGGCGGCGGACTCCTCGTCCAGGCCCTCCACGTCCCGGAGCACCAGGACGGCCCGGTGGGCGGGCGAGAGCCGGGCCAGGACGTCCTCGATGTCGGCGGCCAGCTGCGGATCGCCCCGGCCGGGTACGTCGGCCAGTTCGGCCGGGCGGTCGCGGGCCGCGCGCCGGGCGGTGCGGACGGCCTCGCGGACCGCGATGGCCCGGACCCAGCCGTACAGGGTCTCCGGGTCCCGCAGGGAGCGCAGGGACCGGAAGACGGCGAGCAGGGCCTCCTGCGTGGCGTCCGGGCCGTCCGCGAGGGCGATCGGCGTGCAGATCCGGGCGATGTACGGGGTCAGGTGGTCGAGGAGGTCGTGCAGGGCCAGGGTGTTGCCGCCCCGGGCCGCACGGGCGAGGGCGACCCCGCGGTCGCGGGCGGCCTGGGTGAGGGGCCCGGCGAGGGGGCTGCCCGGCGCGCTCACCGGGCTCGCGCCAGACGGGCCGCCGCCCAGCCGAAGCCGAGGCAGGCGGGGGTGTAGAGGGCCAGGTTGAGGGTGTGGAAGGGGCTGCCGGGCGGGTTGTCGAGGAGACCGGCGGCCCAGCCCAGGCCCGCGAGGCCCCGTACGGCCAGCCCGGCGGCGACGGCCGCGGTGACCATGCGGGTGGCCCGGCGGATCGGGGCGCCGCCCAGGCGCTGGGTGTGGGCGAGGACGCCGGCCGCGCCGGCGAGGGTGAGCGCGAACGACAGGACGACGGGCGGGGCGAAGGACACCTCCGTGCCGAGCACGGCCAGGGACAGCGCCCGCCCGTCGGGGGCGGGCCAGGTGGCGCCGGTGGCCCAGTACAGGTGGGCCACCCCGTCGGCGGCGAGCAGCGCGGCGACCGCCGTCCCGGTGCGCCGCCGTGTCGTGTCCTTCATCGTGTGCCCCCTCGGTGGTCGAACGCTCCGGCACACAAAGGAGGGGGCCCGCGGGGGAAACGTTCCCTGTGGGCCCCGTCACACGGGAGGCTTCCTGGCCGTCGCGCGTGGCGTCCGGGTCAGACGGGCTGCTCCGGAGCGGTCGCCGTGATCACCGCGAAGGGCGCGCCCTGTGGGTCCGCCAGGACGGCCATGCGGCCGGCCACCATGTCGAAGGCCGGCATCAGGACCGAGGCGCCGCCGCGGACGGCGGCGGCCTGGACCTCGTCCACGTCGTCGGCGTGGAAGTACGCGAGCCAGTTCGGCGGGGTGCCCGGCGGGAGGTTCTTCAGGTCCATCATCCCGCCCACCGCGCGGCCGCCGACCTTGAACTCCGTGTACCCCTCGGGCCCCGGCGCGTGGGACGCGGCCGTGCTGACCGGCAGGACGGAGGTGTAGAACGCGGCCGCGGCGGGGACGTCGCTGGTGCTCAGCTCGCTCCAGATGAGGGCGCCGTGCTCGTTGACGATGCCCGCGCCGTCGAAGGTGCCCGCCTGCCACAGGCCGAAGGCGGCGCCGGTCGGGTCGGTGACGATGGCCATCCGGCCGAGGTCCATGACGTCCATCGGGCCCATCACGACCGCGCCGTGCGCGTCGGTGACGGACTTGAGGGTGGAGTCGATGGCGTCGGTGGCCA
This sequence comes from Streptomyces sp. ISL-43, assembly GCF_018614195.1. Taxonomy (GTDB): domain Bacteria; phylum Actinomycetota; class Actinomycetes; order Streptomycetales; family Streptomycetaceae; genus Streptomyces. The sequence goes on along the minus strand of NZ_JAGGOT010000004.1, from coordinate 44,170 downwards.
GGTACGTGGTCCACACGGTCGGCGGCATCGGGTCGGGGACGGTGCCGTCCGGGTTCATCGCCTTCATGATCCCGGCGACCGGCTTGCCCTTGAGGGTGCAGACGGAGTACCCGCCGGTCTCGGGCGGGCCGATCTCGCCCTGCCAGCCGAAGAGGTCGGCGTAGAAGTCGAGGGCGGCCTGCTGGTCGGGGACCATCAGGTCGATCCAGCAGGGGGTGCCGGGCTTGTAGGGGCTGTTCATGTCGGGCACGGGGCCCTCCGGGGGTGGGTAGGGGAAGGATGGGCCGTCCCCTACCCGGGCCGTACGGCCCCAAGCGGGCCGTACGGGTGAAGCCGGCGGCTCACGGGCGGGAGCCGCCGGCCTACGGTCACAAGCCGGTGCGGTGGCCCCGCCCTCGCCCGGGAGGCGGGGAGCAGTGATTATTGGGGCGCCCGGCGGGAGTTCCGCCGGTCATCACACTGATCAAAGGGTGGGGAATTGAAGAGATCCGTACGGATGCTCATGTCCGTGGCGGCGACCGTCGCGGCCCTCGGTGCCACGCTCGGCACCGCACTGGTCGCGGCGCCCACGGCCCAGGCCGTGGGAAGCGCGATACCGGCGCAGAACGAGATCCGGGTCGTGTCCTGGAACATCTGCGGAGAGGCCGGCGGCAGCCGGGGAGGCGTGGGCTACTGCCCGTACCGCAACGAGCCGGCCGTGAAGATCGACGAGATCAAGAAGGTCGTCGACGAGCGGCAGGCCAACGTGGTCATGCTGCAGGAGGTCTGCGGCGGCGCCCCCGGCAGCCACATGGCGCTTCTGCAGGAGCGGCTCGGCACCGCATGGTCCATCCGGCACGCCAAGGGCGCGCGCCCCGACGGCCGGACCGACTGCCGGGCCGGCCTGCCCGGCGAACTCGGCATCCTGCTGGCCGTCAAGGGCACCATCACCGACTCGTGGGCCGAGGACACCCTCCCCGACTCCCCGGCCGACGCCCAGACCCTCGCGGCGCTGTGCGTGGCGGTGGAGGGCTGGAGCACCACGCCCTGCACCACGCACATCATCCCCGGGGACGCGAGCCGCGCCGCCGGACAGATCAAGAACGTCAAGGCGTTCGTCGACGCGCACGCCCCCGGCGGCTTCGTCCTCGGCGGCGACTTCAACCGCAACGCCGGCGCGACCGAGATGGCGCCCCTGACCAGCGCGTACGACAGCTGCATCGACGGGTACACGTACCACGGCTGGGACGCCGAGGCGAACGGCGGCCAGGGCGACCACACCTGGCACAAGCTCGACCACCTCTTCACCACGAAGGCGGTCGGCGCGAGCCGCTTCGCCTCCTGCGCCATCGACTCGGCGCGGATGGACACCACCCCGAACAAGGTCGGCGTAGCCCCGAGCGGGGTCTCCGACCACGCCCCCGTCACCGCGGTCCTGCGCGGCGCCCCGGCGGCCGGCGACATGAACGGTGACGGCAAGTCCGACCTGGTCGCCATCGACGACGCGGGCAAGCTCCGCCTTTACGCAGGCCAGGGCAACGGCGGCGTCACCGGCAGCCCGGCCGAAATCGGCAGCGGCGGCTGGGCCGGCGCCTCGGTCTCCCACCGCGGCGACTGGACCGGCAACGGCACCGAGGACATCGTCGCCCGCGTCGGCAGCGAACTGCGCGTCTACCCGAACCGCGGCGACGGCACCCTGGCCTCCCCGGTGCGCATCGGCACCGGCTTCCCCACCGACTCCAAGGTGGTCGGCGTCGGTGACGCCACCGGCGACGGCTACCCGGACGTGATCGCCACCATCGGCGACACCCTGTGGCTGTACGCGGGCGACCCGGCCGCCAACCCCGGTGTGAAGTCCGGAGTGCAGATCGGCCTGCGGGGCTGGTCCCCGATGAGCCTGAGCGCGGCCGGCGACGCCGACCACGACGGCCACGCCGACCTGTTCGCGCGCGACGCGAACGACGAGAAGCTGTGGCTGTACCGGGGCCACGGCGACGGCACCTTCGGCGAGCGCACCGAGTACGGCTACGGCTACGGGACCGGCAACCGGCCCCTGCTGGCCGGCGCGGGCGACGCCGACGGCAACGGGGTCGCGGACATGTGGGCGACCACGAACGAGGGCACGGGCACGCTGCTCTTCTACGCCGGTGAGACCAACGGCGCGGGCAACCCGGTGGACGGCACCCGCACCACGGTCGGTCTGAGCGGCTGGAACACGATCCGCGCGATCAGCTGACGGGCGATCGGCGGACCGCCGATCAGCGGACGCGCGACGCACGGACACACGAAAGGGGGGCCGCGGGGAGCACGCCGAGCGTGCTTCCCGCGGCCCCCCGCGCGTATGTCAGAGCTTCTCGGGCGTCCGGATGCCCAGCAGGGACATGCCCTTGCTGAGGGTGCGGGCGGTCAGCTCGCACAGGAAGAGGCGGTTCTCGCCGACGACGAGCTCGGGCTCGGGCTTCACGACCGGGCACTGGTCGTAGAACGTCGTGAACAGCGAGGACAGCTGGTAGAGGTACGCGGCCACCTTGTGCGGGGCGTGGTCCGCGGCCGCCTCGGCGATGAGCTCGCCGAAGTGGTCCAGGTGCAGGCCCAGCGCCCGCTCGGCCGGGGCGAGCTCCAGCTCCGGGTGCGCGACCGGCGCCCGGTCGCCGGCCCGGCGCAGGATGGACTTGATCCGGGCGTACGCGTACTGCAGGTACACGGACGTGTCGCCGTTCAGCGAGACCATCTGGTCCAGGTCGAACTTGTAGTCGCGCGCGGCCGACGTGGACAGGTCCGCGTACTTCACGGCGCCGATGCCGACGTACTGGCCGTTCTCGACGATCTCCGCCTCGCTCAGGCCGATCTTCTCGGCCTTGTCCCGTACGACGGCCGTGGCCCGGTCGACGGCCTCGTCCAGCAGGTCCACCAGCCGCACCGTCTCGCCCTCACGGGTCTTGAACGGCTTGCCGTCCTTGCCGAGGACGGTGCCGAAGGCCAGCTGCACGGCCTTGACCTCGTCGTTCAGCCAGCCCGCCCGGCGCGCCGTCTCGAAGACCATCTTGAAGTGCAGGGACTGCCGCGCGTCGACCACGTAGATCAGCTCGGTCGCGCCCAGCGTGCCCACGCGGTCGCGGATCGCCGAGAGGTCGGTGGCCGCGTAGCCGAAGCCGCCGTCGGACTTCTGGACGATCAGCGGAGTCGGGTTGCCGTCCGGGCCCTTGACGTCGTCGAAGAAGACGCAGAGCGCGCCGTTGGAGCGGACGGCGACGCCCGACTCCTCCAGCAGCTTGCACGTCTCGACGAGCATGTCGTTGTAGCCGGACTCGCCGACGACGTCGGGGTCCTGGATGTCCATGTCCAGCTTGTCGAAGACCGAGTAGAAGTAGATCTTCGACTCGTCCACGAACCGCTGCCACAGCGCCAGCGTCTGCGGCTCGCCGGCCTGGAGGTCCACCACCCGGCCCCGGGCACGCGTCTTGAACTCCTCGTCGGAGTCGAAGAGGACGCGCGAGGCCTTGTACAGCCGGTTGAGGTTGGACATGGCCTCCTCACCGGAGACCTCCGCGTCGTCGGCGCCGTCATCGGACTTGTGGTCCAGCTCGTGCGGGTGCTCCAGCAGGTACTGGATGAGCATGCCGAACTGGGTGCCCCAGTCGCCGATGTGGTGGCGACGGACCACCTTCTCGCCCGTGAACTCCAGGATCTCCACCATCGCGGCGCCGATCACGGCCGAACGCAGGTGGCCGACGTGCATCTCCTTGGCGACGTTCGGCTGCGCGTAGTCGATCACCGTCGTACCCGGCTTCGCGGCCAGCGGGACGCCGAGGCGGTCGTCGGCGGCGCGCGCGGCCAGGGTTTCGATGATCGCCCGGTCGGTGACGGTGATGTTGAGGAAGCCGGGGCCCGAGACCTCGATCTCCTGGATCAGGTCACCGGTCGGGATGCCTTCGACCACGGTCGTGGCCAGCTCGCGCGGATTGGCCTTGGCCTTCTTCGCGAGCGCCAGGATGCCGTTGGCCTGGAAGTCGGCCCGGTCGCTTCGTCGCAGCAGCGGGTCGCTCGCACCGGCGTCCGGCAGGGCGGAGGCGAGTGCGTCCGCGACGCGCTGATTGACGGAGGAAGCGAGGGAAGGGACCGAGGCCATGAGCTGCCGTTCCTGTGAGGTCGTGCCTGAGCGTGCACTTGGGTGTTCCGACAAGGACCGAGTATCCCACGCGGGGGCTGTCCGCATCCCGGGATAAAGCGGCGCCGGGCAACCCCGGAGCGCTCCCTTCCGTCTGGGAGAATGGCTGAAGCCAGCATTCGAGATAGAAGGACGTGTCGTGGCTCAGAGCGCCCAGAGCAGCACCGAGACCGACTGGGTCTCCCGTTTCGCGGACGAGGTCATCGCCGAGGCGGAGCGCCGAGCCCCGGGCAAAGCCGTCGTCGTCGCGTCCGGCCTCTCCCCCTCCGGCCCGATCCACCTGGGCAACCTCCGTGAGGTCATGACCCCGCACCTGGTCGCGGACGAGATCCGCCGCCGGGGCATCGAGGTCCGCCACGTCCTGTCCTGGGACGACTACGACCGCTACCGCAAGGTGCCGGCCGGCATCCCCGGCGTGGACCCCGAGACCTACGGCCAGTACATCGGCATGCCGCTGACCTCGGTCCCGGCGCCCGCCGGTTCGCAGTACGCGACGTGGGCCGAGCACTTCAAGGCCGCCATGGTCGAGTCGCTGGCCGAGCTGGGCGTCGAGTACGACCCGATCAGCCAGACCGAGCAGTACACGACCGGCGTCTACCGCGAGCAGGTGCTGTTCGCGATGAAGCACCGCGGCGACATCGACGCCGTACTCGACCAGTACCGGACGAAGGCCAAGCCGGGCGCGGGCAAGAAGCCCCAGCAGAAGCAGGTCGACGAGGCCGAGCTGGAGGCCGCCGAGGGCTCGGGCGCCGCCGCCGAGGACGACGGCAGCATCGGCGAGGGCGGGTACTTCCCGTACAAGCCGTACTGCGGTCAGTGCGGCAAGGACTTCACCAAGGTGACGTCCTACAACGACGAGACGACCGAGCTGACCTACGTCTGCACCGAGGACGAGTTCACCGAGACGGTCAAGCTCAGCGAGTTCAACCGCGGCAAGCTCGTCTGGAAGGTCGACTGGCCGATGCGCTGGGCCTACGAGGGCGTGATCTTCGAGCCCTCGGGCGTCGACCACTCCTCGCCCGGCTCCTCCTTCCAGGTCGGCGGGCAGATCGTGCACATCTTCGGCGGCGAGCAGCCGATCGGACCGATGTACGCGTTCGTCGGCATCAGCGGCATGGCCAAGATGTCCTCGTCGAAGGGCGGGGTCCCGACCCCGGCCGACGCGCTGAAGATCATGGAGCCGCAGCTGCTGCGCTGGCTCTACGCGCGCCGCCGCCCCAACCAGTCCTTCAAGATCGCCTTCGACCAGGAGATCCAGCGGCTCTACGACGAGTGGGACAAGCTGGAGTCCAAGGTCGAGGACGGCTCGGTCCTGCCCGCCGACGCCGCCGCGCACGCCCGCGCCGTACGCGTCGCCTCGCACGAGCTGCCGCGCACCCCGCGCCCGATGGCGTACCGGACCCTCGCGTCCGTCGTCGACATCACCGCAGGCCACGACGAGCAGACCCTGCGCATCCTGAGCGACCTGGAGCCCGAGCGGCCGCTGACCTCCCTCGACGAGGTACGCCCGCGCCTGGACCGCGCCGAGAACTGGATCACCACCCAGGTGCCCGCCGACCAGCGGACGCTCGTGCGCGAAGAGGCCGACGTGGAACTCCTGTCGTCCCTGGACGACGAGGGCCGCGAATCGCTGCGGCGGCTCGTGGAGGGCCTCGACTCGCACTGGTCGCTCGACGGACTGACCACGCTGGTCTACGGCGTCCCGAAGGTCATGGCCGGACTGGAAGCCGACGCCAAGCCGACGCCGGAGCTCAAGGTCGCGCAGCGCACGTTCTTCGCGCTCCTCTACCGGCTCCTCGTGACCCGGGAGACCGGGCCGCGCCTGCCCACGCTGCTGCTGGCGGTCGGGGCGGACCGGGTGCGCAAGCTGCTCGCCGCCTGAGCCGGCCGCACCACATGCGCAAGGGCCCGCACCCCTCGGGGTGCGGGCCCTCGCGCATGTGCGGTGGGTCGGGGGGTGCCGGCTAGGCGATGTGCTCGTTCTGCAGGTCCTGCTGGTAGCGCTGCTTCAGGTTCGGCATCATGCGGCGGATCATCGACGCGCTGCGCGGGTGCACGATCCCGTGGCGGTCCGAGAGGTATATGTCCACCTGCTCGGGGGTGGGCACCTGGTTGTTCTCCTCGATGTACCCGCGGAAGACCTCGTACGCCGCCTCGGCGAACTTGACCTCGTCGAATTCGGCCTCGTCGAACCGGACCTCGTCGAACCCCGCGTCCGCCGGCTCCTCCTGGCGGGGGGCCGGTATCGGCAGCTCCTGCTGCTCGGGGGCCGGGCCCGCCGGGGGCATCACCGGGGTGGGCTCCAGGCCCTCCACCAGGTGGGGGCTGTAACCGCCCTCGTAAGCCGCCTGCGGAGCGCGGGGGGCGGCGAACCAGGCGCTGTTGTGCGCGGCGGGCATGGCGGTGGGGTCCACCGCGAAGGGGGCGGCGGCGTGGACCCCCTGCGGGGCCGGTCCGCCGGGCTCGCCCTCCCACTGCGGGCCGGGGTGGGGCTGTGCCTGCGCCGGTGCCTGCACCAGTGCCTGCGCCTGCGCAGGTGCTTGAGCCTGGGGCGCGGCCGCGCCGGGGGCGCCCGGGCCCGCGGCCGGGATGCCGCCGGGGACCACGCCGTCCGCGGGCGCGGCCGCGGTGCCGGCGGCCTCCGCCGGACCGTGGGCGTCCGGGGCGGCGGCGGAGCCGGCCGGGAGGGCCGGGGGCGTCGTCCCCGTCACCTCCGCCGCCGGAGGCAGGAGCAGGGGGTCGATGCCGGCGGCCGCCAGGCCCTCCGGGGCCGTCTGGGACAGGGGGACGCCGATACGGGCCAGGCGCAGCGGCATCAGGGCGCCGACGGGGGCCTTGCGGCGCCAGAAGCGGCCGTATCGGGCCTGGAGGCGCGCCTGGTAGATCAGGCGGTCCTGCTCCATGCCGACGGCCTGTTCGTAGGAGCGCAGCTCCCACAGCTTCATCCGGCGCCACAGCTTGAAGGTGGGGATCGGAGACAGGAGCCAGCGCGTGATGCGGACCCCCTCCATGTGACGGTCCGCGGTGATGTCCGCGATCCGGCCCACCGCGTGCCGGGCCGCCTCGACGGTGACCACGAACAGGATCGGGATCACCGCGTGCATCCCGACCCCGAGCGGATCGGGCCAGGCCGCCGCGCCGTTGAAGGCGATCGTCGCGGCCGTCAGCAGCCACGCCGTCTGGCGCAGCAGCGGGAAGGGGATCCGGATCCACGTCAGCAGCAGGTCCAGCGCCAGCAGGACGCAGATGCCCGCGTCGATGCCGATCGGGAAGACGAGCGAGAAGCTGCCGAAGCCCTTCTGCAGGGCGAGCGCGCGCACGGCGGAGTACGAGCCCGCGAAGCCGATCCCGGCGATGACGACGGCTCCGGCGACCACGACACCGATCAATATCCGGTGCGTACGAGTCAGCTGCATCGCGGCCACCCGCGATCCCCTCCCCTTGTCCCCATGTACCCATGTCGAGCTACGGCAGGCACAGCGTACGCGCGTACGGGTGACCGGACGTCAGCGGTCCGGTCACCTCTTGGTCACCCTCTGGGCCGTCCCCTCGGGGTCCGGTCCGCGCAAGGCTCCGTAGCCGCTAGGAGTTCGACGGCGCGGGCGCCTGCTCCGGCTGCTTCTGCTGGTTGGCGGCCTCGACCGAGGCCACGGTCTCCTTCGTCGCCGCGATCGCGTCCGCGAGCAGCTTCGCGTGGTCGGGAGCGTCCGCGCCTTCGTAGGCGGTGCCGTTGTAGTCGAGGGTGATGATCACGTTGTGGGTGCGGGCGATGACCGTCGTGTTGGAGAAGTCGCCGTCCTTCTTGGTGGTGAAGGTGAAGGACGTGGCCTGGTCGCCGATGCCGCCCGCCGCCTCCGGCTTCATGTTCTCCGCACCCTCGACGACCTTCGCCTTCTCGACCTGCTTGGCGTACTCGTCCTCGGCGCGCTTGCTGCCGGTGCCGACCGAGGCGAGGGAGTCGTAGCGGACGAGCGAGATCGAGAGCCAGCGGTACTGCGAGCCCTTCAGGCCGGCCTCGTCCAGGCCGTTCCAGGAGCAGCTGGCGCGGCTGGCCAGGTCGTTCGACTTGGCGGCCGTGCCGTTGCCGTCCTTCGCCTTCGGGACGATCGTCTCGATGGTCTTCGCGGCGACCGTCTTGCACGGCTCCGGCAGCGTGGAGTACACGGCCTTCTCCACCGCCGTGGACGCCTTCGAGTTCGGCTTGGCGGACGACGACGCATCGGACTTCTTGCCGCTGCCGGAGCCCGAGTCCTTGCCCGAGTCGGACGAGCAGCCGGCGACCGTGAGGATCACCGGAACGGCTGCGCAGGCGAGGACGCGGGTGAGACGCGAGGCTGATCGGTGCATGATTCCTTCAGACGTTGTGGGTCTTCGTGCGGCCGGCTGAGCGGCCCCATGACGGGCGCGGGACCCGAGCAACGGTAGCCCGACCCGGCGCCCGCCTGCTGTGCGCGCCGTCACCCGGGCCTGTGCGCCCCCTTCGGGCGGGCGCCGCTACTCGTCGAACCGCTCCACGAGGGCCTGCGCCAACTGCCGTGCCCTGTCCTGGGTTTCCGCGCTGGACGGGACCGTACCGGGGAGCGCGGGCTGGACGCTGTACTCGACGGTGACGATGACATTCGAGGTACGGAACACAATGCGGACCGTACGGGCCTGGGCGGCGGTGGCGCCGGCGGCGCTGAGCTTGTCGTCGAGGAAGGCCTCGTTGCCGAGCCCTTCGAGGACGCGGGAGCCGAGCTCGACCGGGGCGGAGGGAGACGGTGAGGGGCTGGTCCCCGCGCCGGGGCTGGTGGCCGTACTCGGCGTGGGAGAGGGCGTCGGCGTCGGTGTGGGCGTCGGTGTGGGCGTGGGCGTCGGCGTCGGGGTGGTGACCGGGCCCGGGACGGGCAGGTGGGCGTCGGTGAGCTGGCGGATGAAGACCTGCCGCGCCTTGTCGTCGTCGCTGGTGGTGTTCCGGTCGTACGAGACCACGCGCTCGAAGCCCACGAACAGCAGCCTGGTCTCGGTCGGCGTCTGCGCGGTCCAGCGGCAGCCGACGCGCCGGTCGGCGTCGTACGAGGCGTCGGCGGTGCCGGCGTAAAGCGCCTCACGGGCTTCGGGGGCGAGGGCGTCGGCGACGGGCAGCATCGCCTTGACCTTCTTCGGGTCGACGGCCTTGCAGGGCATGGGCAGACTGCGGTACTTGCCGGGCTGCGCGACCGTGCCGGCGTTTCCGCCCGCCTTCGCGTCGCTGGTGGTCCCGGCTCCGCCGCCGTCGGTGCACCCGGTGAGGCCGACGGTGAGGGCGGTGAGCATCGCGATGCCTGGCAGGGCTGCACGTACCGTCTTGCGCTGCACGTTCCACCGGCTCCCTTCGGGAAAATGCGTTGCCGCGCCTCGGGCGCGGATGGACACAATGTCTATCGCACACGCTGGTGCCGGCGCCGGTCTCCTGTCGCATTTGGGACTAAGAGCGAGGCTTTTTGCGTATTCAGACTTTTCTGCGGTTAACGGGGTGTTGAGACCAAAATGTCGTATGTAGAGGTGCCCGGAGCGAAGGTTCCCATCCGGATGTGGACCGACCCGGCGTCGGTCGAGGACAGCGCGATGCGCCAGCTGCAGAACACCGCCGGCCTTCCGTGGATCAAGGGTCTGGCCGTCATGCCGGACGTCCACTACGGCAAGGGCGCGACGGTCGGCTCGGTCATCGCCATGAAGGACGCGGTCTGTCCGGCGGCGGTGGGCGTCGACATCGGCTGCGGCATGTCGGCGGTCAAGACCTCACTGACGGCGAACGACCTGCCGGGGGACCTGTCGGGGCTGCGCTCGCAGATCGAGCGGGCGATTCCGGTGGGGGCGGGGATGCACCGGGAGGCGGTGGATCCGGGGCGGCTGTACGGGTTCTCGGAGCGGGGGTTCGGGGATCTGTGGGAGCGGTTCGACTATGTCGCGGATGCGGTGAAGTTCCGAAGGGAACGCGCAATGCGACAAATGGGAAGCCTCGGACAGGGTAATCATCATTTGGAGATCAACATCGATGACGAGGGGGCTGTGTGGCTGACCCTGCACTCCGGATCCCGAGGCATCGGCAACCAACTGGCTGACCACCACATCGGGATCGCGCGGGGGCTCTCCCACAATCAGGGGCTGGTCGACCGGGACCTTGCGGTCTTCCTTGCGGCGACTCCGGAGATGGCCGCGTACCGGCACGACCTTTACTGGGCGCAGGAATACGCCAAGTACAACCGCGCCGTGATGATGAGCCTCATGAAGGAGGTCATCCGCCGGCAGTTCCGCAAGGCCAAGGTCTCCTTCGAGCAGGAGATCAGCTGCCACCACAACTATGTGTCGGAGGAGCAGTACGACGGCATGGACCTGCTGGTCACGCGAAAGGGTGCGATCCGCGCCGGCAGCGGTGAGTACGGGATCATCCCGGGCTCGATGGCCACCGGTACGTACATCGTGAAGGGCCTCGGCAACAAGGCAGCCTTCAACTCGGCCTCGCACGGCGCGGGCCGGCGGATGAGCCGGACGGCGGCGAAGAAGCGGTTCTCGGCGCGGGATCTGGCGGAGCAGACCAAGGGCGTGGAGTGCCGTAAGGACTCGGGCGTCGTGGACGAGATTCCGGCGGCGTACAAGCCGATCGAGCAGGTCATGGAGCAGCAGCGGGACCTCGTGGAGGTCGTTGCCAAACTCAGGCAGGTCGTCTGCGTCAAGGGCTGAGGCCTGCGCGTAGTCGTCTGGGGTGCGGAAGGGCCCGGACCGTAGCCGCGTAGCCGGTCCGGGCCCTTCCGTGGTGTCTGATCAGGCTCGTCCGGCGCGAAGGCGCCACAGGCGCATGTAGCAACTCCGCTCAGTGCGGTCGAGGGCGATGCCGGCCGCTACGGGGTCGTTCAGTCGCAGCAGCTCCTGGTCGTCCTGTGGGGTCCAGCGCCGTCGCGGTGGGGCGATCCTCATATCCGCAGGGCGCACCCACGCTTGGATTTCGTCCGCGATTGCCTTCTTGTGGTCGAGGGCGAGGCAGCCGTCGTAGTAGAGGTGTGCGGCGAGCTGCTGTGCGGTCTCTTTGTAGTAGCAGACGTTGTAAACGCCGTCTCGCTTGTTGCGTGAGATGGTGCGCTCCGTTCCCGTGATCTTCTTACCGTAGTGGCACAGGTAGGCGGCGAGCGCTGTGCTGGCCGAGACCAGGGAGAGGAAGGGGAATCCTTGTGCGGTCCAGCCGAGGGACCCGTCCGCGTCGATGATTCCGCGGAGGTAGTCGGGGCGCGAGAAGTCCGTGCGGGGTGGCTTGATGGTCAGCGACTTCTTGCCGTAGGGGATGCCGAGCTCGTTGACGATGGTCCTCGCTTCGAGTGAGCAGACGGACCAGGTTGCCGAGTGGTGGAGTTCGGCGAAGTTCGTGCTCCTGACGCGCTCGGTGATGGAGCTGTAGTACGGCGTGAGCTGCTGGAACTCGCGGAGAATGTGGATGTCCCGCGCGTTGAGCTCGGCGGCGAGCTTGCCCCTCTGCCCTCGGCCTTGACTGAGGTGCCCGTCGGCCTGGAGAAAGCCGAACATGTAGGCGTAGCGGGGGTCCTGGATGTCCATGAAGCGCGCGGGGGCGCTAGGGTCCTGGTCAGCCATGAGGAAGTGTCCTTCTTCCCTGTTGGTGAGGCCCTCGGCCGGGACTGCCATCCCGGGCGGGGGCCGTTTTCTGTTACCACCGAACCTAGGTATGAATTCAGGCGACTCGAGGGCCTTCGCGAAGGCTTCACTCGAACGTGTGGCGGAATGTCACATGCTTCTGGTTGGTGAGGAGTTCGGTGGCAGGAAGTGGCAACTAGGGGATTGACGCGGGGAGTTGGTCTAGACCAAGGTGTGCGGCATGTGGAGATCTCGCGTGCTTCTTGCCGCGCTCGCGTCGTTGTCGCTCGCTCTCGGGGTCGTGCGGACCGCCGATGCCGTCGGGGGCGCTGGTTCCGCTCGGGCAGCCGGGGCCGCTGCCGGCGCCGGGGCGCGGGGTGTTGGGCTGCCGCCCGTCGTATCGCGTGTGCCTACCGATGAGAAGGTCGTGTTCATCACCATCGACGACGGGTGGGTGCATGACCCCGCCGTCGCGCGGACGCTCGTCGACCGGCGGATTCCCGCGTCGCTGTTCCTGCTGCCGGGGGCGACCTCGTACGACACCCAGTACTTCACCGACATGGTGGGGCAGGGGCGGGTGAGCGTGGAGAACCACACCGTCAATCACCCTGACCTGACCACCCTCGACGCCGCGGGCAAGGATGCCGAGGTGTGCGGGGCCGGGGAGCAGCTGGCCGCGACCTTCGGGAGGGAGCCGAAGCTGTTGCGGCCGCCGTACGGGGCCGTGAACGACGACGTGCGGCTGGCGGCCAAGGCGTGCGGGGTCAAGGCGCTGATCACGTGGACGTACGACTTCACGACGTGGGGCGAGACGCCGGCGACGCCGCAGCTGCACGCCGGCGACATCGTGCTGCTGCACTTCACGCCGACGCTCGGCGCGGACCTGCAGCGGGCCCTGGACGCGGCGAAGGCCGCCGGGCTGAAGCCGGCGGCCCTGATGCCGCACCTGAGGAGTGCCGGGCTGGTCCCGTAGGTCCGGTGGAGGTTCGGTGGGAGCCCCCGTACGGGCTACAGCTCGCGGTGGACCTTCGTGTTCGAGGCCTGGGCGCGGGGGCGGACCACCAGGAGGTCGATGTTGACGTGGCTGGGGCGGGTAACCGCCCAGGTGATGGTGTCGGCCACGTCGTCGGCGGAGAGGGGCTCGGCCACGCCGGCGTAGACCTTCTCCGCCTTGTCGGCGTCGCCGCGGAAGCGGGTCTTGGCGAACTCCTCGGTCTTGACCATGCCCGGGGCGATCTCGATGACGCGGACGGGCTGTCCGACGATCTCCAGACGGAGGGTCTCGGCGAGGACGCGGGCGCCGTTCTTGGCGGCGACGTAGCCGGCGCCGCCCTCGTAGGTGGAGTGGCCGGCGGTGGACGAGAGGACGACCACCGTGCCGTCGCCGGAGGCGGTCAGGGCCGGGAGCAGGGCCTGGGTGACGTTGAGCGTGCCGATGACGTTGACCTCGTACATCGTGCGCCAGTCGGCGGGGTCGCCGGTGGCGACGGGCTCGGCTCCGATGGCGCCGCCGGCGTTGTTGACGAGTACGTCGCAGCGCTGGAGCGAGGCGGCGAGGGCGTCGACGGCGGCGCGGTCGGTGACGTCGAGGGCGTGGGCGGTGGCCTCGTGGCCGGCGGCCGTGATCTCGGCGGCGAGGGCCTCGATGCGGTCCTTGCGGCGGGCGGTGAGGACGACGTGGTAGCCGGCCGCGGCGAGCTGCCGGGCGGTGGCCGCGCCGATGCCGCTGCTCGCGCCGGTGACTACGGCGGTTCGGGTGGCGGCCGGGGCCGTGGCCGTGCTCATGAGCCGGCTCCTCGTGCGTTCGTACGGGTGAGTACTCGCCAGCATAGGCGGGCCCGGTCGGTACGCGCCGGCCGCGCGGGGCGTACTTGATCACCTCCGTGTCGGCGAGGCGGACGAGGGCGCCCGCGGCGTCGCACCGGTGGCGGAGCGGTCGATGAAGATGGCCGGAATCGTGCGTGCGCAGATGGGCGGAGGGCTCGCCCTCATTCGTGTGATGGTCCGACCGGCGGGCGGGTGTGGTGGCTAGCGTCCGCGCGAGGAGGTGGTGGCGGTGCACCGAGGTGCCGTACGGAGTGTGGTGGTGGCCGGGCTGATGGTGATGCTCGGCGGGACGGGAAGCGTCGGCGGCTTCGGCGGCAGCGGTGTCGCGGGCGCCGGCGGTATCGGCGCGCTCGCGGGCATCGGCGGCGTCGGGAGCGCCTACGCCGCGGAGGGCGACGGCCCGGAGGCCGACGTGGCGTACCACGGGAGGGTCGCCCTGGCCCGGGGCCGGCTGCGGATCCTGCTGGTCCCGGAGAACGAGGGCCCGACCGCGCTGGCGAACGCCACCCTGCGGCTGCACCTGTCCGCCGACCTCGCGGACCGGCAGGAGCTGGCGCAAGGCTGCGCGCGGGCCGGGCTGCGCGAGGTGGTGTGCGAGACCGGGGAGCTGCCGCTGCGCGGGCGCGGGCGGCACATCGGGCTGGCGCTGGAGCTGAGGGAGCGGGTGGCGGAGGTGGTGGTGCGGGTCGACACGTGGTGGAACGGCGGCGCGACCGACCGGAACCACAGCAACAACGAGCACGTGGTCCTGGCCCTGGACACGGGCGACAGCTACGCCTTCTGAGCCTGCTCCGCGTCGGGGGCGAACTCGGCGAGGGCCTGGTCGACGATCTTCTCCAGCCGGGCGTGGTGGGCGCCGCGCCAGTAGACGCGCTCGCAGTCGGCGCACTGGGCGAAGACGTCGTACGAGCGCTGCGTGCCGTGCTCCAGGCGGTCGCCGACGCTGTCCTTGTCGGCGGCGCGCAGGGTGCCGTTGCAGGCGGTGCAGCGGGTCCACGGCGCGAGGACGGGGGCGAAGCGGCCCAGGACGTCGCGGACCTGCTCGTCGGGGTTGTCGCTGTAGACGTACGCGCCGGCGAACAGCTCGCGGCGGCGCAGCAGTCCGCGGTCGCGCGAGAGCAGGACGCGCCGCTCGGCGGCGGAGCGGGTGGCGAGGGCCGGGTCGCCGATGTCCTCGTTCTCGTACGCCGCGTCCACGCCGAGCAGGCGCAGGCGGCGGGCGAGGGTTCCGAGGTGGACGTCGAGGAGGAAGCGCAGCGGCGCCGCGTCGGGGACGCCCGGGACGCGCTGGGGGCGGTCGACACCGAATACCTCGACGGACTCCCCGGCCAGCGGGACGTGGGAGACGGGCGTCTCGGTGCCGTCGACGAGGATCCGGCCGACCTCGGTGAGCGGGATGCCGGCCGATTCGACGACGTGGCCGAGGCTGGAGATGCCGTCGGTCGAGGTCGGTACGCGTTCCCCGCGCCGAGCCGGCGCGGCGAACACGTGCAGTTCGGGGGCGAGGGTGAGCTGAATGCCGGGTCCGTTCACGGGGCCCAGCATGCCACTGGCGGGCGGGTTCCGGCGGCGGATTTACGAGGCCCCGGCCGCCTCGTCGCGGAGATCGCGCCGGGCGCTGTGCCCGGGCCGCGCCCCGGCCTTCCCCCGTTGCCGGGGGAGGCGGTGGCCTACGGCCAGACCAGGCAGTACGGCTGGTGGCCCGCCTCGTGGAGGCGGTGGGAGAAGTCCTGCCACTCGTGGAGCAGCTGGTAGACGTTGAACGCGTCGCGCGGGCCGCCGCGGTCGGGGACCGTGGACCAGATGAAGGCGGCCGCGCCCACCGACTCCTCGCCGATGCCGCGCAGCGGGTCGACGACCGTCATCGGGAGCTTCACGACGGCGTAGTCGGGGTGGAGGACGACCAGTTCCAGTGGGGGCACCTTGTGCAGGGGTATGCCCTCGATGCCGGTCAGGACCATCGCGGCGACCGTTTCCGGCTTGATCTTGGTGAACATGCCGCCCATGCCGAGCTCGTCGCCGCCCAGCTCCTCCGGCCGCATGGTGACCGGGACGCGCGCGGCCGTGGCCCCGTCGGGTGCGCCGAAGTACTTGTACGTCACGCCCATGCCGCGCCCTCTGGGGAGGCCGTCGGGGTCCTGCGCCGGGCCCGGGACGGGCTCGGCCGCGTCCGTGGCGCGGCGGCGGTGCTTGCCGCGGCGACGTTCGCGGGCGCGCTGCGGATCGAGGTCGTCCGTGCCCTCGCCCGGTCCACCACCGCGTTGCATATCTCCACCCGACTGGTCTTGCCTGCCCCGGCCCCGCGGCCCCCGCCACGCAGCCTGATCATCATGGCAGTGACCTCCCCCGGGGTGGCGCGGTGAAACGCCCGTCCGCAAGTCAGTCGCGGCCTCTGAGACCATGGCTGGTGTGAGCTACCCGTACCCGTATGAAGCCAAAGTCTCGCAGACTCTCTTTGACCGCGCGTCCCTCGTGACGCCTGGCGGCGTGAACTCCCCCGTGCGCGCCTTCCGCGCCGTGGGTGGAACGCCCAGGTTCATGGTGTCCGGTACCGGTCCGTACCTGACCGATGCCGACGGGCGCGAGTACGTCGACCTGGTCTGCTCGTGGGGGCCGATGATTCTCGGCCACGCCCACCCGGCCGTGGTGGAGGCCATCCAGGCCGCCGTCGTCCGCGGCACGTCCTTCGGTACCCCCGGTGAGGGCGAGGTCGCGCTCGCGGAGGAGATCGTCGCGCGGATCGCGCCGGTGGAGCAGGTGCGCCTGGTGTCCTCCGGCACCGAGGCGACCATGTCCGCGATCCGCCTCGCCCGCGGGTTCACCGGCCGCGCCAAGATCGTGAAGTTCGCCGGCTGCTACCACGGGCACGTCGACGCGCTGCTGGCCGCCGCCGGTTCCGGACTCGCGACCTTCGCGCTGCCGGACACCCCGGGTGTGACGGGTGCGCAGGCCGGGGACACGATCGTGCTCCCCTATAACGATCTGGACGCGGTCCGGGCGGCCTTCGCCGCGCACCCCGGCGAGATCGCCTGTGTGATCACCGAGGCCGCGCCCGGCAACATGGGCGTCGTGACCCCGGGCGAGGGCTTCAACCAGGGTCTCGCCGACCTGTGCCGTGCGAACGGCGCGCTGTACATCTCCGACGAGGTCATGACGGGCTTCCGCACCTCCCGCGCCGGCTGGTACGGCGTGGACGGGGTCGCGCCCGACCTGATGACCTTCGGCAAGGTCATGGGCGGCGGCTTCCCGGCGGCCGCCTTCGGCGGTCGCGCCGACGTGATGGGCCACCTGGCGCCGGTCGGCCCGGTCTACCAGGCGGGCACGCTCTCCGGTAACCCGATCGCGACGGCCGCCGGCCTCGCGCAGCTGCGGCTGCTGGACGACGCGGCGTACGAGAAGGTCGACGCGGTGTCCAAGGAGATCCAGGGCCTGGTGACGGGCGCGCTCTCCAAGGAAGGCGTCGCGCACCGGCTGCAGACCGCCTCCAACATGTTCTCCGTCTTCTTCACCGAGGACGAGGTCCGCAACTACGACGACGCCAAGAAGCAGGAGTCCTTCCGCTTCAACGGCTTCTTCCACTCGATGCTGGCGCAGGGCGTCTACCTGCCGCCGTCGGCGTTCGAGTCGTGGTTCGTGTCCACCGCCCACGACGAGAAGGCGATCGAGCGCATCGCGGCCGCCCTGCCGGCCGCCGCCCGAGCCGCCGCGGAGGCAACCGCATGAGCACCGAAGGCCGCATCGGAGGCAGCTCCGAGATCACCGTCGTCCACGTGGTGCGCCACGGCGAGGTGGAGAACCCGGACGGCGTCCTCTACGGCCGCCGCGCCGGCTACCACCTCTCCGAGCTCGGCCGCCGCATGGCGGACCGGGTGGCGGAGCACCTGGAGAGCCGGGACGTGACGCACGTCGTGGCGTCCCCGCTGGAGCGGGCCCAGGAGACGGCGGCCCCGATCGCGAAGTCGCACGGGCTGGACCTGGCGACCGACACCCGCCTCATCGAGGCGGACAACGTCTTCGAGGGCAAGACCTTCGGTGTCGGGGACGGCGCGCTGCGCAAGCCGGAGAACTGGAAGCACCTGACGAACCCGTTCAAGCCGTCCTGGGGCGAGCCGTACGTCGAGCAGGTTGTGCGGATGATGAGCGCGATCGAGACCGCCCGCGACGCGGCCCGCGGCCACGAGGCGGTGGCGGTCAGCCATCAGCTGCCGATCTGGATCGTACGGAGCTTCGCGGAGAAGCGGCGGCTGTGGCACGACCCGCGCCGCCGCCAGTGCACGCTGGCCTCGCTGACCTCGTTCACGTACCAGGGCGAGAAGCTGGTGTCGGTGGGCTACAGCGAGCCGGCCCGGGACCTGGTCCCCGCGCACCTCCTCGCGGGGGCGAAGCCGGTGAAGGGCAAGTCCAAGGCGTTCGGGGCCTAGGCCTGGCCTAGGCCCGAGCACCGCGCCCGGATCGAGCGCCTCACAGGCCTCGGTCCGGGCATCCGCTTGGCCAGGACTCGGACCACCCGCAGGCTGGTGTCCTTCCGGCAGTTCGCCGACTGGCTCGACGCGCAGGACCCCGAGGTTCTGGCCGAAATGCGCACCCTGGGACCGGGCCGGGCGCCGACCGGTGGCCGGGGCACGTATCCCACGGCCGCCTGACCGGGCACCGGTCAGCACCTGACCAGCGGCTTAGCACAGCCTCGGGGGGTGCGGAAGATCTGCAAACCGCCCATGCGAAACTTTTCACATGAGCCTTAGCCGCGCGCGTACCCCTCGTAGTAGCCGCCGCTCGACCAGCGGCCGCGCCACCCTGCTGACCGCGGTGGCACTCGCGGGCGCCCTGACCCTTACGGCGTGCGGCGATTCGGACGGCGGCGGCAAGTCCACCGGTTCCGCCGGCGGCAACTACGTGACGGGGACCAGCGGCATCTCCACCGTCGCCAAGGGCGACCGCAAGGAAGCCCCCCAGCTCGACGGCGAGACCGTCGACGGCAAGACGCTCGACACCACCGCCCTCAAGGGCAAGGTCGTCGTCCTCAACGTCTGGGGCTCCTGGTGCCCGCCGTGCCGCGACGAGGCCAAGTACTTCGCGCAGGTCTCCAAGGAGCTGGAAGCCGCCGGGCAGCCCGTCGCCTTCGTCGGCATCAACACCCGGGACAACACCAAGCAGAACGCCACCTCCTTCGAAGAGACCTACGGCATCACCTACCCGAGCCTCTTCGACCCGAACGGCAAGCTGATGCTCCGCTTCCCCAAGGGCACGCTCAACCCCAACGCCATCCCCTCCACGATCGTCCTCGACAAGGACGGCAAGATCGCCGCGCGCACCCTGGTCGCCATCAACGACGAACACCTGCGCTCGATGATCGACCCGCTCCTCGCGGAGAAGTGACCTCGTGGTCACCGAGCTCTCCCAGGCCGTACTCGCCGCCGAGCAGACCGGCGTCAACACGACCGTCCTGAACGGCGCCCTTCTGCTGGCGCTGCCGATCTCGCTGTTCGCCGGGATGATCTCCTTCTTCTCGCCCTGCGTGCTGCCGCTCGTCCCCGGCTACCTCTCCTACGTGACCGGCGTCGGCGGAGCCGACCTCGCCGAGGCCCGGCGCGGCCGGATGCTCGGCGGCGCCAGCCTCTTCGTCCTCGGCTTCACGTCCGTCTTCGTCTCGACCGGCGCGCTCTTCGGCTACTTCGGGCAGACCCTCGACGCGAACAAGGACGTCATCTCCCGGGTCCTGGGCGGCCTGGTGATCCTGCTCGGACTGTTCTTCATGGGCGCGATCCCGGGCCTGACGATGCGCGAGTTCCGCTTCCACAAGAAGCCGGCCGTCGGTCTGGCCGGCGCGCCCGTGCTCGGAGTGCTCTTCGGCCTCGGCTGGACGCCCTGCATGGGCCCGACGCTCGCCGCCGTCGGCACCCTCTCCATCGACCAGGCGACCGCGGGCCGCGGCGCGCTGCTGACCGTGGTCTTCTGCCTGGGACTCGGGCTGCCCTTCATCGCCACGGCGCTCGCCTTCCGCAAGGCGCTCGGCGCGTTCGGCTGGGTGAAGAAGCACTATGCGTGGGTGATGCGCATCGGCGGCGGCATGCTGATCGTGACCGGCCTGCTGCTCGTCACAGGATTGTGGAGCAGCATCGTCAGCGACATGCAGGGCTGGGCCAATGGCTTCACGGTGGGGATCTGAGGACTACACGGATATGAGTACGACCGACAAGGCGCCCTCCGAGGCGCCGAACGATTCCGCCGGGACCGAAGCCGGGACCGACGCAGAGGCCCAGGCCCAGGCCCAGGCCCAGGCCCAGGCCGAGGCTTCGGCCGAAGCCACCGCCGAGGCGGCCGCCGGCGCGCAGCTGTCCACCGCCCCCCTGGAGGACACCCCCGGCGACCCCGTGGGCATCGGCGTGTTCGGCTGGGCCCGCTGGTTCTGGCGGCAGCTCACCTCCATGCGGGTGGCGCTGATCCTGCTCTTCATGCTGTCCCTGGCGTCCATTCCGGGCTCGCTGATCCCGCAGAACCAGGTCGACCTGATGAAGGTCGCCGCCTGGAAGAAGGAGCACGCCTCCTGGGTGACCGTCGCCGAGAAGCTCCAGCTCTTCGACGTCTACAGCTCGGTGTGGTTCTCCGCGATCTACCTGCTGCTCTTCATCTCGCTGATCGGCTGCATCCTGCCCCGCACCTGGCAGTTCGTCGGCCAGCTCACGGGCCGCCCGCCGGGCGCGCCCAGGCGGCTGGACCGGATGCCCGCGTACACGACGTGGCGTACGGACAAGTCCCCGGACGAGGTGCTCTCGTACGGCCGCGCCCTGCTCGGCCGCCGCCGCTTCCGTACGGAGGCGGGCGAGGGCTCGGTCTCCGCCGAGAAGGGCTACCTGCGCGAGGCCGGGAACCTGATCTTCCACGTCGCGCTGATCGTGATGCTGATCGCCTTCGCCTGGGGCCAGTACTTCAAGTCCGAGGGCGGCAAGCTCGTCCTGCGCGGCAAGGGCTTCTCCAACACGCTCACCCAGTACGACGACTTCAAGTCGGGCGGCCTCTTCGACCCCGACGACCTGCCCCGCTTCTCCTTCACGCTGGACAAGTTCGACGCCACGTACGAGCGCACCGGCCCGCAGAAGGGCACCCCGCGCGACTTCAAGGCGTACGTCACCTTCAGCGAGGGCGCGGACGGCGAGCCCCAGAAGCGCGAGATCCAGGTCAACAAGCCGCTGGAGGTGGACGGCTCAAAGGTCTACCTGCTCGGCCACGGCTACGCGCCGGTCATCTCGGTGACCGACTCCACCGGCAAGGTGATCTACAAGGACGCCGTGCCGATGCTGCCGCAGGACGGCAACCTCACCTCCACCGGCGCGGTCAAGGTCACCGACGGCTACAAGGACAAGGACGGGAAGCCGACGCAGCTCGGCTTCTCCGCGATGTTCGTGCCGACCTTCGCGGGCGCCGGCCAGGGCACGATGTTCTCGCAGTTCCCGGAGCTGGACTTCCCGGCGCTCGCGCTCAACGCGTGGCAAGGCAGCCTCGGCGTGGACTCGGGCCTGCCGCAGAACGTGTACCAGCTGGACACCACCAAGATGAAGCAGTTCGAGACCGAGGACGGCAAGCCGCTCGCCAAGCGGATGCTGCCCGGGGAGAGCATGGAGCTGCCCGGCGGCCAGGGCACCGTGAAGTTCGAGTCCATCGAGCGCTGGGCGACCTTCTCGGTCACCCACCAGCCGGGCAGCGGCCTCGCGCTCGCGGGCGCGATCGCGGCCATCGCGGGCCTCGCGGGGTCCCTCTTCATCCAGCGCCGCCGGATCTGGGTCCGGGCGGTCACCGGCAAGGACGGCGTCACCGTCGTCGAGATGGCGGGTCTCGGCCGCAGCGAGTCCGCCAAGCTCCCGGAGGAGCTGTCGGCGCTGGCCGGCGCGCTCCACCAGCAGGCGCCCACGGCGGCGCCGGCCCCCGCCCCACTTGTCGAAGCCCCATCTGTCGAAGAACCTGCCGAAGCCCCACCTGCCCAAAAAAGTGCCGAAGTCGAAGGGGAGCGCGCCTGATGCAGCTCGCGGCCGCAGCCAACGAGAATCTGGCTCATCTCAGCAACAACCTGATCTACGCGTCCATGGCGGTCTACACCCTCGCCTTCTTCGCCCACATCACCGAGTGGCTCTTCGGCAGCCGCAGCAAGGTGGCCCGTACGGCCGCCGCGCTCACCCGGTCCGAGGCGCAGGCCGACGCCCCCGCCGTCCAGGTGCGGAGCAAGGGGGGCACCGCCGTCCTCGACAAGCCCGAGGTCGTCACGCGCAGCGCCGCCGGAACCCGCGACGTCCCGGACGGCCCCGGCGCGGCCGGCGGCACCGTCCAGGGCGACCTGTACGGGCGGATCGCGGTCTCGCTGACCACCCTCGGCTTCCTCCTCGCGGCGGGCGGAGTCGTCGCCCGCGCGCTGTCGGTGGAGCGGGCGCCCTGGGGCAACATGTACGAGTTCTCGATCACCTTCTCCACGGTGGCCGTCGGCGCGTACCTGGCGCTCCTCGTGCTGAAGAAGAACGTCCGCTGGCTCGGCCTGTTCCTGGTCACCACGGTCCTGCTGGACCTGGGCATCGCCACCACGGTGCTCTACACCGACAGCGACCAGCTGGTCCCGGCCCTGCACTCGTACTGGCTGTGGATCCACGTCTCCACCGCGATCTTCTGCGGCGCGGTCTTCTACATCGGCGCGGCCGGCGCGGTCCTGTACCTCTTCCGCGACGGCTACGAGGCGAAGCTCGCGCGCGGCGGCAAGCCGGGCAAGTTCTCCACCTCCGTCATGGAGCGCTTCCCGTCGGCGGCCTCGCTCGACAAGTTCTCGTACCGCATCAACGCGGCCGTCTTCCCGCTGTGGACCTTCACGATCATCGCGGGCGCGATCTGGGCCGGCGACGCGTGGGGCCGCTACTGGGGCTGGGACCCCAAGGAGGTCTGGTCCTTCGTGACCTGGGTCGCCTACGCCTGCTACCTGCACGCCCGCGCCACCGCCGGCTGGAAGGGCCGCAAGGCCGCGTACCTCGCGCTCTTCGCGTTCGCCTGCTGGATCTGGAACTACTACGGCGTGAACATCCTGCTGAGCGGCAAGCACTCCTACGCGGGGGTCTGACCGGGGCGCCGCTCGCGGCGCTACACGCAGGGGCCGGGCCGCCCGAAAGGCGGCCCGGCCCTTCGGCGTTCTCCGGGGTCCTCCATGTCCACGACGGCGGGGACGGCCGCCCCCGGCCGACTCACCAGACGGGGCGCAGCGCCGGGAGCGGTCCGTCGCCGTTCAGCGCGCGGACCAGGCGGCCGAGTTCCGCGCGCAGTGCGCCGAGGTCGACGCTGTCCTGCCCGAGTTCGGCCTCCAGCTCGTGCAGGATCCGCCCGGCGGCGCGCAGGTGACCGTGGGCCGCCTCGGTCAGCACGACCAGCTTGCGGCGGCCGCCCTCGGGGTGCGGCTCGCGCCGCACGTACCCGCGCCGCTCCAGGTCGTCGACGATCTGCCCGGCGGCCTGCTTGGTCACTCCGAGCCGCTCGGCGAGCTCGGTCGCGGTCGCGCCCCGGGCCCCCAGGGCCTGGAAGGCCATGCCGTGCAGGGGGCGCAGGCCGTCGGCGTGACCGGCCTCTTCGAGGCGGCGGGTGAACTCGCCCAGCAGCAGCTGGAACCCGAGGCCGAGCAGGAAGCCGAGCTCGATGCCGTCGTCGCTTTGGTGGTGGGTCACGGAAACAATGGTGACACGGGTGAGTCAATCTGCTTTACTCGCACGAGTAAAGCTTCTTTACTCGCTTGTCGGTACGACGGAAGAAGGACCCACCTTGCGCGTCATCACCACGTCCCCCGAGCACGTCATCACCACCCCGAACGCGACCATGACCGGCCTCGCCTCCCCCAGCCGGGGCAGCGCGGAACTGAGCACCTGGCACGCCGCCATCGCCGCCGGGATCACCGGCCCCGAACACTCCGTCAGCCGCGAACAGGTGTGGACGGTCACCGTCGGCGCCCTGGACGTCACCTGCGACGGCCGCACCGAGAAGGTCGCCGCCGGCCAGGTCGTGGTCCTGCCCCCGGACGTCCCGCGCCACGTCCACGCCCTGGAGGACACCGAGGTCTACGTCGCCATGCGCGCGGACGGCCTCGTCTCCGTTCCCGGCACAGAGGGCACCCGGCCGCTGCCGTGGGCGGTCTGACCCCTCCGCGTCCGATGACCCTGGAGGAGCCGGCGGGGGTCGCGCCGCCGGCCGTCGCCGGGGCGCCGTAACCCCGTAGGGCTCAGTCCTTGTCCTTGTCCTTGCCGGAATCCTGGCCGTCCTGGCCGTCCCGGCCGTCCCGCTCGTCGCGCAGGGACTTCAGGAACTCCGGGTTGTCGTCCGGCGCCACCCACTGGCCGCGGCCCGCCCGCGACCGGCCGCCGCCGACGGCACCGGGCACCCGCTTCTTGCCGGCGAACAGCCACACCACCGGACCGACGATCGAGAAGAGCAGGATGATCAGCACCCAGACGACCTTGGGGAGGTGCTTGACCTCCTCCTCGGGCGTGTTCAGGCAGTCGATGAAGGCGTAGATGGTCAGCGCGATGATCAGCAGGAACGGCAGATAGCGCAGCACGGTGTGGGACCGACCCCCAGAAGAACGGTGCGGACCGGGAAGGGCCGCGGCGGACTCTTCCAGGGTAGAGGGCCCGCCGCGGTTCGGGCTCGGAGCGGGGATGCCACAATTGCCCGCATGGCTTACGACGATCTCCGCTCGCTGCTCCGGGCCCTGGAGCGGGAGGGCGACCTCAAGCGCATCAAGGCCGAAGTGGACCCGTACCTAGAGGTCGGGGAGATTGTCGACAGAGTGAACAAGGCGGGCGGACCCGCGCTGCTCTTCGAGAACGTCAAGGGCTCGGCGATGCCGCTGGCCATGAACGTCTTCGGGACCGACCGGCGGCTGCTGAAGGCCCTCGGGCTCAAGTCGTACGCCGAGATCAGCGAGAAGATCGGCGGCCTGCTGAAGCCGGAGCTGCCGCAGGGCTTCATCGGCGTCCGCGAGGCCTTCGGCAAGCTCGGCTCGATGGTGCACGTGCCGCCGAAGAAGGTGAAGGGCGACTCCGCGCCCGTCCAGGAGGTCGTCCTCACCGGCGACGACGTGGACCTGGACCAGCTGCCGGCGCTCTTCACCTGGCCCAAGGACGGCGGGTCCTTCTTCAACCTCGGCCTGACGCACACCAAGCACCCGGAGACGGGCGTGCGCAACCTCGGCCTGTACCGCCTGCAGCGCCACGACAAGCGCACCATCGGCATGCACTGGCAGATCCACAAGGACAGCCGCAACCACTACGCCGTCGCCGCCGCGCGGGGCGAGCGGCTGCCGGTCGCGATCGCCTTCGGCTGCCCGCCGGCCGTGACGTACGCGTCGACGGCGCCGCTGCCGGGCGACATCGACGAGTACCTCTTCGCCGGGTTCGTGGCGGGCAAGCGGATCGAGATGGTGGACTGCAAGACGGTCCCGCTCCAGGTCCCGGCCAACGCCGAGGTCGTCATCGAGGGCTGGCTGGAGCCGGGGGAGACGCTGCCGGAGGGGCCGTTCGGCGACCACACCGGCTTCTACACCCCGCAGGAGCCCTTCCCCGCGCTGAAGATCGACTGTGTGACGATGCGCAAGCGTCCGCTGATCCAGTCGATCGTGGTCGGCCGGCCGCCGACCGAGGACGGCCCGCTGGGGCGTGCGACGGAACGCTTCTTCCTGCCGCTCCTCAAGATCATCGTGCCGGACATCGTGGACTACCACCTCCCCGAGTCGGGCGGCTTCCACAACTGCGCGATCGTCTCGATCGACAAGAAGTACCCGAAGCACGCGCAGAAGGTCATGCACGCCATCTGGGGCGCGCACATGATGTCGCTGACCAAGCTGATCATCGTGGTCGACAAGGACTGCGACGTCCACGACCTCCACGAGGTGTCGTGGAGGGCGCTCGGCAACACCGACTACTCCCGCGACCTGACGGTGGTCGAGGGCCCGGTGGACCACCTGGACCACGCCTCGTACCAGCAGTTCTGGG
The DNA here is from genome assembly GCF_018614195.1 of Streptomyces sp. ISL-43. Classification (GTDB taxonomy): domain Bacteria; phylum Actinomycetota; class Actinomycetes; order Streptomycetales; family Streptomycetaceae; genus Streptomyces. Next base: position 18,589 of record NZ_JAGGOT010000004.1, on the reverse strand, counting down.
GCGGCAAGGCGGGCATCGACGCCACGAAGAAGCTGCCCGAGGAGGGCTACACCCGCGACGGCGGCTGGCCCGACATGGTCGAGTCCGACCCCGCCACGGCGGCGCTGGTGGACCGGCGCTGGAAGGAGTACGGACTGTGAGTACGGCAATGAACGGCCCGGCACTGTTCATCGGAGGCGACACGACGTTCGTGCTCCTCGTACGCCCGGAGCTCGACCCGGCGGACCCGGGCGTCCGAGCAGCCGCCGAGCAGGCGGGCTTCTCGGCCGAGGAGTTCGCGGGCCCGGGCAACCTGTGGGCCCTGGTGGTGGACGACACCTTCGAGTGTGACGGCGGCTTCGAGCTGCCCGGCCTGCGCGACGCCGAGGCCGACGACTTCGCGGAGCGGCTGCAGTGCGCCCTGGGCACCGGCGAGCCGTTCACCGTCGAGGCCGGGGCAGTCCTGCGCCTCGACGCCCGCCCGGCGGCCGACGAGGCCTACGCCTTCACGGCGTACGTCACCCCGCCCGAGCCCGAGGGGGCGCCCACGGTCTCCCTGGATATCGGCCCCCTGCCCCTCGCCGCGCTCCTTGCCGACCTCGAAGACTTCCGCCGGAGCCTGGCGTGACCCCGAGACTCCGCATCGGTGACGACGAGTGCTGGGTCGCGCTGACCAGCCCCGAGGAACCGGCCGGCCCCGAGGAACCGACCGGTTCCTGGCGGGTGACCGCGGACTGGGGCGGCGCGTTCACCGCGGACTTCGCGGCCCGCGGAGTCGACACCGAGGAGGTCGCCGCGTTCGCGGACCGCCTGCTCGCCCGTACGGGCGCCGCGATGCCGCTGTCCTTCTGGGCGGAGGTCAGCGAGGGCCGGGGGAACCCGCTGCGGTTGTCCGCGATACCCGCGGGCGATGACGACATCGCGTTCGTGGCCCGGCTCACCCCGGTCGGTCACGACGTGACCAATCACCTCGACATGGAGATAGGGCCGGTCCCGCTCGACGGGCCGCGTGCCGAACTCGAAGAGTTCCGGAGGGACCTCGTATGACATCCGCCGCTGAGGACGTCCTCGGTTCCGGTCCCGCGCCGCAGGCCAGCGGCAAGGTCAAGGCCTTCCTGCGGCTCGTGATGATCGAGCACTCGGTCTTCGCGCTGCCCTTCGCCTACATCGCCGCGCTCACCGCCATGTTCACGCTCGACGGGGCCATGCTCTGGGCCGAGCTGCTGCTCGTCACCGTCTGCATGGTGGGGCTGCGGACCTTCGCGATGGCCGCCAACCGGATCATCGACCGGGAGATCGACGCCCGCAATCCGCGCACCGCCGGGCGGGAGCTGGTCACCGGGGCGGTGTCCGTGCGGTCCGCGTGGACCGGGGCCGGGATCGCGCTGGTCGTCTTCCTCGGGGCGGCGGCGCTGCTGAACCCGCTCTGCCTGATGCTGGCGCCGATCGCGGTCGTACCGATGGTGCTGTACCCGTACGGGAAGCGGTTCACGAACTTCCCGCACGCCATCCTCGGCGTCGCCCAGGCCATGGGGCCGATCGGGGCCTGGCTCGCGATCACCGGCGAGTGGTCGTGGGACGCGGTGATCCTCGGGCTCGCGGTGGGCGTGTGGATCGGCGGCTTCGACTTGATCTTCGCCTGCCAGGACGTGGCCGCCGACCGCGCGGAGGGCGTCAAGTCCGTCCCGGCCCGCTTCGGCATCCCGGCCGCCCTGTGGGGCGCCCGCGGCGCGCACGCCGTGACCACGGCCCTGCTGGCCTGGTACGCCGTCGCGACGGACGCCGGCCCGCTGTTCTGGTTCGGACTGCTGATCGTCGTGGCGGCCTTCCTCTACGAGCACACCATCGTCAAGCCGCACGACCTGTCCCGTCTGAACCGCGCCTTCTTCACGGTGAACGGCTTCATCGGCATGGCCCTCTTCGTCTGCGCCCTGCTCGACCTGGTGGTCCGGGGCCTGTCCCTGTAACCCGATCGTGTGTGCCCTGCCCGACCGGGCGGTTCGCGCCCTGCACGTAGGTCAGGCCTGGATCGCCGCGACTTCGGGGCGCGGCCTGGCCAGGAGGGCCACGCCCGCGCCCGCCAGCAGGCCGAAGAGGTGGGCCTGCCAGCTGACCACGGAGTCCGTCGGGAGGGCCCCGGCCAGGAAGGTCGTGCCCCAGACGGCCGCGATGACGACGGCGACCGTGACGCCCAGCGGGCTGCGCTCCACGAAGCCGCGGACCAGCAGGTAGCCGAAGAGGCCGAAGATCAGGCCCGAGGCGCCCGCCGTGATGCTGTGGGACGGGGATATCAGCCAGACCGCGAGCCCGTCGGCGACGATGATGGCGGCGGCGACGGCCAGGAAGCGGCGTATCCCGCTGAGTGCGGTGACGAAGCCGAGCACCAGCAGCGGGACGGTGTTGGACGCCACGTGGTCGAAGCCGAAGTGCAGGAACGGGGCCACGGGTATCGCGCTCAGGCCGTCGGCGTCCCGCGCGGTGATCCCGTAGGCGTCGAGCGCGTGGCCGCCCGCGTGGTCGACGGCCTCGATCAGCCACAGCAGGGCCACCCAGCCCAGCATCAGCTTCGCCGCCGCCTTGGCCCGTTCGGTCCGGCTCCACGCGCCCGCGCGCATCCCGCTTCCGCTCATGACGCCCCCGCCCCCTGCTCTCTCGTGTCCACCCCTTGAACGTGCGGACACCTTAGCCAGTGCCCATGAGCGGTGGCCGGATAGTCTCGGAGGTATGACTGAGGGCAAGCGCACCCCGTGGGTGGTCGGGGTTTCCGGGGCGTCCGGGACGCCGTACGCGGCTGCCGTGCTCCGCGGGCTGCTGGCGGCGGGCGAGAGCGTGGACCTGGTGGTGAGCCGGGCATCGAGGCTGACGCTGCTGGACGAGACGGGGATCGCCTTCCGCGACGCGCACTGGCGCGCGGATCTGGCCGAATGGCTGGAGCGCGGGGCGGACGGGAAGCCGGCGACGTATCCGAGGCCGGAACTGGACGGAGTCCGCTACTGGGGCGCCGGCGACCTGGCGGCCGGACCGAGCAGCGGCTCGTACCCCGTCAAGGGGATGCTGATCGTGCCCGCGTCCACCGCCTGTGTGGCCGGCGTGGCGCTCGGGCTGTCGAAGGACCTGCTCCAGCGGGTGGCGAGCGTGACGCTCAAGGAACGGCGCCGGCTGGTGGTCGCGGTACGGGAGACCCCGCTGAGCGGGCAGACGCTGAAGCATCTGGTGTCGCTGGACGAGGCGGGCGCCGTGGTGCTGCCCGCCTCTCCGGCGTTCTACGCGGGTGCGACGCACATCCAGGATCTGGTGGACTTCGTCGCGGGGCGGGTGCTCGACGCGGCAGGGGTGCCGCACGGGCTGTACCGCCGGTGGGAGGGGGAGCTGGGAGGCTCCCGCCCCCGGGAGGCAAGCGGTGACTAGCGCTTCTTGGCGCGCCCCGGCTTGCGGGTCTTGTCGACGCGGTGTGCGGCGGCGGGCTGGTCGGTGCGGGATCGGTTGGCCAGCTCCTGGAGCTGTCGCATGTGCGCGTAGGCCATCTCGATCGTGTACACGGTGAACCACTCCTGAAGATTGTCAGATCATCGTTGACCTGTTGAAAGATTCACAGGGTGTCGACCCTGTGTGCCTTTGATTCTATACGTAAACTTGAGGGATCGCCGAATAATGGAAGGCTCCAGGTATATGGACGCGGTGGACAGGCAGCTCATCCAGGCACTTCGTGAGAACGGACGTGCCTCGTACGCGGAGCTGGGCCGGCTCGTGGGCCTCTCCGGCCCCAGCGTCACCGACCGGATCAACCGGCTGGAGACGGCCGGAGTCATCACCGGCTACCGCGCGACCGTCGACGCGGCCTCGCTCGGCCTCGGCGTCACGGCGCTGATCGGCATCTCCCTGTCGGACGCCGCGGACCACGAGGACGTGGCCCGGCGACTGCGCGACCTCCAGGAGATCGAGGACTGCTGGTTCATCGCCGGTGACGACTCCTTCATGCTGAAGGTGCGCGCCAACGACGTGGACGGGCTGGAGAAGATCATCCGCAGGCTCTCCGGCACCAAGGGCGTCTCGCGCACGCGCACCACGATCGTGCTCTCCACCAAGTGGGAGAACCGGGTCGGGGGTCTGCCCGAGGAAGCCTGAGAGTACGGTTGGGACGGTCGCGGGGCGCCTGGACCAAGGGGGCGCGGGTACCCGCGGGACGCGCGGAAACATGAGGACAGAGGAGAGGACCGGGCATGGACGCTGGGCTCAAGCGTGAGCTGGAGGACAAGGTTCGCTCCGGCGAGCGGCTGACCCGTGAGGACGGCATCGCCCTCTACGAGTCGGACGACCTGGCCTGGCTCGGTGGCCTCGCCCACGAGGTGCGCACGCGCAAGAACGGCGACGTCGTCCACTTCAACGTCAACCGTCACCTCAACATGACGAACGTGTGCACCGCGTCGTGTGCGTACTGCTCCTTCCAGCGCAAGCCGGGCGAGAAGGACGCGTACACGATGCGCATCGAGGAGGCCGTGCGCCTGGCCAAGGCCATGGAGAACGAGAACCTCACCGAGCTGCACATCGTCAACGGCCTGCACCCCAGCCTCCCGTGGCGCTACTACCCGCGCTCGCTCTCCGAGCTGAAGAAGGCGCTGCCGAACGTCTCGCTGAAGGCGTTCACGGCCACCGAGATCCACCACTTCGAGACGATCTCCGGCATGTCGGCCTCCGACATCCTGGACGAGCTGATCGAAGCCGGCCTGGAGTCGCTCACCGGCGGCGGCGCGGAGATCTTCGACTGGGAGGTCCGCCAGCACATCGTCGACCACCGCACCCACTGGGAAGACTGGTCGCGCATCCACCGCCTCGCGCACGAGAAGGGTCTCAAGACCCCGGCGACCATGCTCTACGGGCACATCGAGGAGCCGCGCCACCGCGTGGACCACGTGCTCCGGCTGCGCGAGCTGCAGGACGAGACCGGCGGCTTCCAGGTCTTCATCCCGCTGCGCTACCAGCACGACTTCGTGGACATGAAGGACGGCAAGGTCCGCAACAAGCTCCAGGCGCGCACGACGATGGCGACGGGCGCCGAGGCGCTGAAGACCTTCGCGGTCTCCCGTCTCCTCTTCGACAACGTGCCGCACGTCAAGGTCTTCTGGGTCATGCACGGCGTGCAGACCGCCCAGCTGGCGCTGCAGCACGGCGCGGACGACATGGACGGCTCGGTCGTCGAGTACAAGATCACGCACGACGCGGACAACTACGGCACCCCGAACAAGCTGGGCCGCGAGGACCTGCTGGAACTGATCCGCGACGCGGGCTTCCGCCCGGTCGAGCGCAACACGCGCTACGAGATCATCCGCGAGTACCCCGGCCCGGACGCGGGACTGCGCGAGACGCCGCAGGCGATGCGCGTCTGACGCGTCGTCGCCGAGTCGTCGCGTCGTAGCCGTGCGAGAAGGCCCCGGCCCCCGTGAGGGGGGCCGGGGCCTTCCCGTGTGGCCTGCGGCCGGGTCGGAAAAGGTCGTTGCCGACCCGGCAGGTAATGGCTAATCTTCATTCATGACCCTTACGGCCCTCACCTATGCCCTGGACCCTGTCGTCGATCCCGCGCTGGTCGAGGAGTTCGCCGCGCTGTGGACCGGCGTGTCCAACGCCGGGGGCGCCGTCGGCTTCGTACCGCCGGTCACCGTGGACGACATCCGCCCCGAACTGGACAAGCTCCTCGCCGCGGCCGCCGAGGGGCGCAGTCGCCTGCTCGTCGGGTGCGACGCCGGCGGGCGGGTCCGCGCCACCGCCGTCATCACCCCCAACCAGCACCGGCTGCAGCGGCACTGGGTCTGGGTCTACACCGTGATGGTCGACCCGGCCCTCCAGGGCGGCGGCTCCGGCCGCGCGCTGATGGCCGCCGTGGCCGACGCGGCGCGCACGATCGAGGGCATCGAGGCGATCCGCCTCGGCTGCCGCGGCGGGACGGGCCTGGAGCACTTCTACGGGGCCTGCGGCTACAAGGAGGTCGGCCGCGTCCCCGGCGCCGTCCGCGTGGCCCCCGGCGACGACCGTGACGACATCACCCTCATGCTGCCGCTGCATTGACCTGCGGGGCTGCCGCGGCCGCGACCCCGAGGGGCCGGAGCCGGGGGCGGACGTGCTTCACTGGACGGGCACGAGCCGACGTACAAGCGGCGAACAGACGAGAAGAGAGCAGGGGTCACCGTGTCCCTCAAGCCGAGCGCGACGATCCGATACACCGCGATGCGTCTGGGGATCTTCGTCGGGTGCCTCGTCCTGGTCGCCGGTCTGGTCCGGCTGCGGTGGGTGCCCGCCGGTCTCGGCGACGCCAACTTCGTCTGGGTCGTGCTGCTCGCCCTCGTGCTCTCCGCCCCGCTCTCCTTCGTCCTGCTGCGCAAGCAGCGCGACGAGATGTCCGTGGCCATCTCCGGACGCGTCGCGGGTGCGAAGGAGAAGCTCGCCGCGAACCGCAACCAGGAGGACGGCGCCGACGACGCCGCGCGCGTCAGCCAGTAGGGCGACGCCGCGCGCGTCAGCCGGTAGGAGCGGGCCGCGCCCCGTCTGCTTCATCACATACCGAAACGCCCCAGCACCGGGTCAACCACCCGTGATGCCGGGGCTTTCGGCGTTTCGGGAGGTCTGGCGGGGTTGGGGCGCGGGAAGTGCGGGGGCTCCGGCTGCCACCAACTCAAAGGGACCCTTTGGGATTCTCAAAGGAGAGGTGTTAGCGTGTTCAACATGTCGACCGCAGCCGCGCACCTGATGACCACGAGCGTTCCGCTCGTGGCGCGCCTGCACGTCGACCTCTGCCGCCGCGTGTCCGCGGCCTGTTGCTGTTGTCGCTGAGTCCCGCGACCAGCCCTGGCACAGCAGCGGTCCCGCCCGCCCGGCTCTACGTTTCCGGGTGCTGCCGCACCGCACCACCACCCCACCGCAGAACCACCCGGAGAGTGTCCGTGTCCGCGTCACCGCAGACCCCTGCCGCCCAGGCCCCCGCCAAGGCGAAGCCCTCGTTCAAGTTCCCCTTCTGGGCCCAGATAGTCACCGGCCTCGTGCTCGGCGTGCTGCTCGGCTGGATCTCCCGCAGCCAGGAGGTCAGCTGGCTCGGCACCACCCTCGAACAGATCGGCGACATCTTCGTCCAGCTGCTGAAGCTGGCCGTCGCCCCGCTCGTCTTCTTCGCCATCCTGGTGTCGATCACCAACCTGCGGAAGGTGAACAACGCCGCCCGGCTCGCCTCGCGCACGCTGCTCTGGTTCATGATCACGTCGCTGATCGCGGTGGCCATCGGCCTCGCCATCGGCCTGCTCACCAACCCGGGCTCCGGAACCGGCCTCACCCCGCAGGACGGCAAGCTGCCGAAGCGCCACGGGTCCTGGCTGGACTTCCTGACCGGCATCGTGCCGAAGGACATCATCACGCCGTTCACCGAGCTGAACGTCCTGCAGATCGTCTTCCTCGCCGCCGTCGCCGGTATCGCCGCCCTCCAGCTGGGCAGCAAGGCGCAGCCGGTGCTGAACCTCGCCGAGTCCGTGCTGGAGCTGCTCCAGAAGGCCCTGTGGTGGGTCATCCGCCTCGCCCCGCTCGGCACCGTCGGCCTCATCGGCACCGCGATCGCCACGTACGGCTGGGACCTGCTCGGCAAGTACGCGACCTTCACGGTCGACGTGTACGTAGGCTCCGCGCTCGTGATGTTCGGCGTCTACCCGCTGCTGCTCTGGACCGTCGCCAAGGTCAACCCGCTCCAGTTCTTCAAGGGCGCCTGGCCGGCCATCCAGCTGGCCTTCGTCTCCCGCTCGTCGGTCGGCACCATGCCGGTCACCCAGAAGGTCACCGAGCGCCTCGGCGTCCCGAAGGAGTACGCGAGCTTTGCCGTTCCCTTCGGGGCCACCACGAAGATGGACGGCTGCGCCGCCATCTACCCGGCGCTCGCCGCGATCTTCATCGCGCAGATCTTCGACGTGCAGCTCGGCATCACCGACTACCTGCTGATCGCCTTCGTCTCGGTCGTCGGCTCGGCCGCCACGGCCGGCCTCACGGGCGCCACGGTCATGCTGACCCTGACCCTCTCCACGCTGGGCCTCCCGCTGGAGGGCGTGGGCCTGCTGATGGCGATCGACCCGATCCTGGACATGATGCGCACCGCCACCAACGTGGCCGGCCAGGTCGTAACACCCGTCCTGGTTGCGGCGCGAGAGGGCATCCTGGACAAGGTTGCGTACGCGACCGCCTCCTCGTCCCTCCTGGACGAGCCGGCCCCGGCCGCCCCGGCCACCGGCGCGGACACCGACCAGGGGAAGGTCCTCGTCTCCGCCTGAGGCCCGCCGCTCAACCGCCGCAGCCCCCGCCCCCGTCCGGGCGGGGGCTGCGTTGCGTCCGCTCAACGTCCCGTTCGACCGAAGACCGCACGCGAGGCTGACGCTGCGACGCGGTTCAAGTCATGAGCAGGCGGAGGCCGAGATCTGCCGCTTCGAGGTCGGCGAGACCGCTGTTGCGCTCGGCCCAGCGGCCGGATCCGAGGTCGTCGCCGAGGTCTCGTACCGCTCGCTGCTCGGCCTCCGCCCCGACCCTCGTCCACACCGACATCGCGCGGCGCACGTGATCCTCCAGATACGCCGCCGGGCGGCGCCAGTACGCCTCGAACAGGCCGTCAGCGCAGTCCCACGGGATGGGCACCGGCTCAGTGCGGGCGCCGATCGCGTCGGCCATCGAAGCGAGTGAGGGAAATTCTGTGAGGACGGCGGCGAACTCGGGCAGGTAGTCGCGGGTGAGCCAGAACCGGTCCTGCCATCCGGGCTCGTCGGTGTCGAACGTGAGTACCACCACGTGGCGGGCCACGCGCCGCATCTCTCGCAGCCCCGCTATCGGGTCCCCCCAGTGGTGAACGGTGGAGACGGCCATCGCAACGTCGAAGGAGTGGTCCTCGAACGGCAGGCTCTCCGCCGCGGCGGCCACGCACGGCGCCGAGGCGGCAGGCCGCTGCCCCCGCATGACCGCCGACGGCTCCACCGCGATCACGTCGCGATCGGAAGGCTCGTAGGAGCCGGTGCCGGCCCCGACGTTCAGCACCGTCTGCGCGTCCCCGAGCGCGTCCCAGATCTGCGCGGCGATCCGCGGCTCGGTACGCCGCGTCGCGGTGTAGGCGCCTCCGATCGCGTCGTAGAGCCGGGGACCGAGCATCTCCAGTTGCTCCTCCGGTGTCACGTCCAGTCCCTTCGCCCGTGCCTCAAGTTCTCTGTCGATGGCCGCCACCATGGCGTCGGCGCGATCACGCCGCTCCAGCAGCAGGCCGCGCAGTCGGCGCAGGTGCGCGACCGCGTCGCTGGACGGGTCGCCGACCAGTTCCGCAACCTCCCGCAGCCCGAAGCCCAACCGCCGGTAGGCCAGCACCTCCCGCAACCGCTCCACGTCGCCCGCCGAATAGGCCCGGTATCCGACCGCGGTACGTGCCGACGGCCGGACGAGGCCGATCTCGTCATAGTGATGCAACGTGCGGACGCTCACGCCGGCCAGCTCGGCGACGCGTCCTACGGTCCAGTGATCCTCCACGGCACCGACTATGAGGCCTGACGTCACGTGAGGGTCAAGAGCCACACTCTCGGTACCGCTCCCCTGACCCCGAGATCGACGACGGGGCGGAAGGCCCCCCTTTGCTTCAGCTGTCGGAGGCGTGCGCTACGAATCCGGCCCATGCGCGGGGCGCGAAGGCGAGGTGGGGGAGCTGGGTGTCCTTGGAGTCGCGGACGTGGATGGTGGCGGGGGTGGTGGCCACCTCGACGCAGGAGTCGCCTTCGCTGCCGTCGCTGTAGCTGCTCTTGAACCAGTGCAGCTCGGGGTTGTCGATCATGTCTCTCCCAGCAGTTGCTCGATGAAGCCCTGCGTCTCCAGGGGCGTCAGCGCCTGGGCTCGGATCATGCCATAGCGCAGCTCAAGGATCCGGAGTTGCCGGGGGTCGGAGACCGGACGTCCGGCGTAGGCGCCTTCCGAACGACCCACCGCCTCACCATCTCCGAACTTCAGCACTTCGATCCCACCATCCATGCCTGCGTGCACCTCACGGTCGGTCGGCATTACCTGGAGGGCCATGTGGCGCAACTGGCATAGCCCCAGCAGGTGTTCGAGCTGTCGGCGCCACACTATTGTGCCTCCGATCGGGCGACGCAGCGTCACCTCTTCCTGGACGATGCTGAGTGACGGGGCGGGTTCCCGCGCGAATACGCTGTGTCGGGCCAGGCGGGCAGCCACGTAACGCTCGACCTCGTCCTGGGTGTAGGTGGGCTGCCGCATCTCGAAGAGCGCCCTGGCGTAGTCTTCTGTTTGTAGGAGGCCGTGTATTCCGTGGACGCGGTAGGCCCCGATCTCCACTGCCTGACTCTCCCGCTTCGCCAGGTCCCGGATCTTCTTCGGGTAGCGGACCTGCTCCATGTCCGCCTTCATCGCGGCGATCTTCCCGCCCGCCCGCAGCGCCTCGTCCGCCCTGTCCAGGTACTCGGGGCGGGGGATGCGCTTTCCCGCTTCGACCTTGCGGACGAGGTCCTCGCCGTACCCGAGTTCCGTGCCGAGGTCGGCCGCGCGGATGCCCGCCTCCTCCCGCCACGCCCTGAGCTGGCGGCCGAGCGCGGCCAGGACCGCGACTCCCTGGTCGTCCTCGGGATCGACGTCCCAGCCCGCGTCTTCCGTACCGTCACTGTCCACGCTCATGCGCGCCCACCTCCGACGAGCCGATGTCCTGCGCGCCCCGTACCCGTGAGGCGGTACCGGACAGCCGCGACAGGGCTGGACAAGCACCGGACAAACCCGGGACGTAAGGGCGTTGCCGCTTCTCACGGTACGCACGGATGGCCACGCTGAGTGACGTGATGACTCAACTCGTCGACTTCCACGTCCAGCTGTCCGCCACCCCGCGCGGGGCTCGTCTCGGGCGCATGCTCGCCGTCGAGCAACTTCGCTCCTGGGGGCTCCCTTTGGAGGAACCCGCGCAGATCGTCGCGGAACTCGCCGTGAACGCCGTAACCCACGGGCGGGTCCCCGGGCGGGACTTCGGGCTGACGCTCTCCGTCACTCCCGGAGTGCTCCTCATCGAGGTGACCGACCCCCGCGGTGACCGGGTCCCGCGGATCCACGACGCGGGTCGGGGGCTCGTACTGGTCGCCGCGTTCGCGGATCGTTGGGGGGTCCGGGAAGGGCCGGCTCCGCGGAAGGCGGTGTGGGCGGAGGTCTGCCTCGGGGCCCGGGTCGCGGGGGTCCGTGATCCGGCCCGCCTCGACGCATAAAGACCAAAGAACCGGGAGAAAAAACCAACCGACCCAACCCCACCTGCCCGCGTCCGGCCCGTGTCGCTCGGTCGGGTGAACTGTGCCAACTGAGCTGGATTTGCCACCGGTTCGCTGGCATATGCTCGCCCCGACGACAACAGCAGACATGAGACGGCCCCCGGCGGGACTGCAATCCCGGTCGAGGGCCTGACCAAGCAGGAAGTAGCACCTTCCCTATGGCTCTTGAGCAGCCTAGCGCGCCCTCGCGCGCCTCGTCCCGAGTTGGGCCCGGGACCCCCCGATCCGGTGTCATCCACGTCAACACGTGGCACACGAGTCACTACACCGTGATCGGCAACCACCTCCTCCAGCACCCTCGGCTGTCGGCGACGGCGATCGGAGTCGCGGCCCACATCCAGTCGCTGCCCGACGGCGCGCCCGTCGGCATCAAGGCGCTCGCCGAGCGGTTCCCGGAAGGGGAGATCCGGCTCGGGGCCGCCCTGCGGGAGCTGGAGCGGCACGGCTACCTGGAGCGGCGTCGCGAACGGCTGGAGGGCGGGCGCGTGGTGACGCGAACGTACTCGTACAACAAGCCCGGTGCCACCTCGGGCGGGCCTCCGCCGTCGCGCACGCCTGCGCCGTCGCCGCCGGACGGCGAGGTGCGCGTACGCGATGAGCCCGCACCGGAGCCGGGAGAGCGGGGGCCGGACCCGGCCGTCGAGGCCGCGCCGGAGCCGGAGCCGGACCCGGACCCGGCTCCACCCTCGGAGGCCGCCGCGCTGCTCGCCGGGCTGCGGCGCCACGATCCTCGGCTGCTGCTGTCCGAACGGGACGTCGCGCGGCTCGCGCCCGGGGTGTCGGCCTGGCTGGCGCGGGGTGTGGAACCCGGCGGAATCGAGCGGGCGTTGTCCGCCGGTCTCCCCGAACCCCTGCGCAGCGCGGCCTCCGTGCTGGAGTACCGGCTGGGGTCCCTGATCCCGCCGCCGCTGCCGCCGGTCCGGGTGGCGGTCGCTGCCGCGGTGGCCGGTGGGGCGGCCGGTCGGCGCCCGGATCCGCTCCAGAACTGCGACGGCTGCGACCGGGCCTTCCGGGCCCCGGAGCCGGGCCGCTGCCGTACCTGCCCGCCCGCCGAGGAGAGCGCGGCCGCCGCCTGAGGGCCCCGTCAGGGCGGTCTACCAGCAGGCGGCCGACCGCCCCCTCCCGGCCCCGATGGGCTGACGACTCGGTCCGCGATCGAGGCTGAGATACTCCGGTCATGGATGCTGGGGGTGACGGGGATGGGGGCGCAATCTGACCTGGTGGTGCCTGCACGGGCCACGTCGGCGCAGGCCACGGGCTGGGTGCTGCGTTCTGTGGTGGAAGCCGACACAGAGGTGATCGCGGAGTTGCGGGCCACGGTCATGCGTGCGGACCTGGAACGCCTTGGGCGCTACGACGAGCACCGGGTGCGGCAGCGGCTGCGGGATTCCCTCTCCATGCAGCACACGTCGATCATCATGATCGACCGCGAACTCGCAGGATGCGTCACGGTCCGGCCCAGCGAGGGCAGGCAGTGGCTGGAGCACTTCTACCTCGCTCCGCACTGTCAGGGCCGAGGGCTCGGATCCGCTGTCCTGCGCACGGTGCTGGGGCGGACGGACGCGCAGGGTATGACCGTGGGTCTGAACGTCTTGCAGGGCAGTGCTGCCCGTCGGCTCTACGAGCGCCACGGATTCGTCGTGGAAGCCCAGGACCCGATCGACGTCTTCATGGTGCGCCCGCCCGGGGCGAGTGCCGCTGCGAAGGCCTGACCTGCGCCACCGGCCGACCCGGCGGGCCGGCACGTCCCGACCTCAATCGCGGGAGCCGGAAGTGTCGGGGTCGGCCTCGCGGGCCACCCGCTCCAGCCGGTCGCGGTAGTCCTCCCACCAGGACGGGTGGCCCGGCGGCATGCTGTTGTTGCCCTTGTTCATCCCCACGGCGCCGTCGATGAGTTCGCGGATGATGTCGGCGTGGCCGGCGTGCCGCTGCGTGTCGGCGATCACTCGGACCACGGCGTGGTGCAGCGTCACCTTGTTGTCGTGGCTCGGCCACCACGGCACCGTGCCGACCGTGTCCAGCGGCAGCGCGTCGATCGTCGCGTCCGCGTGTGCCCACGCCCGGCGGTACAGGTCCACGATGTGCTCGCGCGACTCGTCGGCGGTGGCCCACATGTCCCCGTTGGGCTCGGCGCCGTCATCGAGCCAGGGCAGCGGCTCGCCGGACGGCCGGTCGAAGGTGTCGCCGAGGTAGCCCAGCTCCACGCCGGCCGCGTGCTTGACCATGCCCAGGAGGTTGGTGCCGGTCGGCGTGTGGGGGCGGCGGGCGTCGTACTCCGAGAGCCCTTCGATCTTCCACAGCAGGGCGTCGCGGGCGGACTGCAGATACAAGTGCAGGTCGGCCCTGGGGTCTGATTCGGTCATCCGGCCATTCTGCCGAACCGGCGATCTTTGTCCACTGGTTACCCGCCGAGACGAGGGGCCGCGTGGAGCATCGGTGAAAAAACGGGCACGGGGGTGTTCAGGCACAGTTACCGCTAAGTAAATTACCGGCGGTAACAGCGGTAACGCTGCGTCCGACCGAGGAGGGCACGCCGTGAGCGCCGAATCGAGCCTGGTGAGGGTCGTCAAGCCCGTCGAGCCCGGCAAGACCGTGATCGACGGGCGGGTGCGCGAGGTGTGGGTGCCCGCGCTGGTGGCGCCCCCGCAGCGGGGCTCCCTCGGGGACATCCCCTTCGACAACGCCCGCGAGGCCCCCCACGAGTCCGTCCTCGCCCGCAAGGACCGCGACGGGACCTGGCGGGACGTCACGGCGGCCGAGTTCGCCGACGAAGTGCTCGCCGTCGCGAAAGGGCTGATCGCCGAGGGCCTGCGGCCGGGTGACCGGCTGGCCATCATGGCGAGGACGACGTACGAGTGGACGCTGCTGGACTTTGCGGGCTGGGCGGCCGGGCTGGTCACCGTCCCGATCTACCCGACCTCCTCCGCGATCCAGGCGCGCTGGATCATCCAGGACTCGGGAGCGGTGGCGTGCGCGGTGGAGGACACCGCGCAGGCCCGGATCATCAGCGCGGAACGGCCCAACCTGCCCTGGCTGAGGCACCTGTGGGAATTCGACACCGGCGCGGTTGCCCGGCTGGTCACGGCCGGCCGGTACGTGCCCGACGAGGTCGTGCGCGACCGGCTGGCCGGGTGCGGGCCGGAGTCGGTCGCGACGCTGATCTACACCTCCGGGACGACCGGGCAGCCCAAGGGGTGCGTGCTGACGCACGCCAACTTCTTCGCCGAGGTCGACAATTCGGTGGAGCTGCTGCACCCCGTCTTCAAATCGGTCAGCAAGGACCCGGCGTCGACCCTGCTCTTCCTGCCGCTCTCTCACGTCTTCGGGCGGATGGTCGCCGTCGGATGCCTGCGGGCGCGGGTGAAGCTGGGGCACGCGCCGAGCATCCGCAGCGAGGACCTGCTCGCCGACCTGGCCGGCTTCAGGCCGACCTTCCTGCTGGCGATCCCGTACGTCCTGGAGAAGGTCTACAACACCGCGCGGGCGACCGCCGAGCGGATGGGGCGCGCCAACTCCTTCGACCGGGCCGCCAAGATCGCGCGGGCCTTCGGCGAGGTCGTCGAGGGCAAGTCCCCGGGCCTCGGACTGCGGGCGGCGCGGGCGCTGTACGACCCCCTCGTCTACCGGCGGATCCGGGCGGCGCTGGGCGGGCGCGTGCGGTACGTCCTGAGCGGCGGTTCCCCGCTCGGCCGGCGCCTCGCCGCCTTCTACACCGGCGCGGGCATCGAGGTCTTCGAGGGCTACGGGCTCACGGAGACGACGGCGGCCGCGACCGTCACCCCTCCGCTGCGGCCGAGGCTGGGGACGGTGGGCTGGCCGCTGCCGGGGACGGCGGTGCGGATCGCGGACGACGGGGAGGTGCTGTTGCGCGGGCCGCACGTGTTCGCGGGGTACTGGAACGGCCCGCCGGCGGGCGGGGACCAGTGGCTGGCCACGGGGGACATCGGCGAGCTCGACGCGGACGGGTACCTGACCATCACGGGCCGCAAGAAGGACCTGATCATCACCTCCGGCGGCAAGAACGTCGCCCCGGCGCCGCTGGAGGACTGGCTACGGGCCCACCCGCTGGTCGGCCAGTGCATGGTCGTCGGCGACAACCGGCCGTACGTGACCGCGCTGATCACTCTGGAGCCGGAGGGGCTGCAGCACTGGCGCCAGATGCGGAAGAAGCTGCGCGTGCCGATCGGGGAGCTGGTCGGGGACGAGGAACTGCGGGCCGACCTCCAGCGGGCGGTGGACGAGGCGAACCGGCTGGTGTCGAGGGCGGAGTCGATACGGCGCTTCGCGGTGCTGGTGGGGGATTTCACGGAGGAGCGGGGGCATTTGACGCCGTCGCTGAAGCTGAGGCGGGGCGTTGTCGCCCGGGACTACGCGGCCGAGATCGAGTCCCTGTACCGCCGCCCCTGACGGCTCCCTGGCCGTGGCCGGGGTGTAACGACCACCGGCCGGAGGTAGGCATGGGCCACGACGTCTTGGAGCACAGGGGGCTGCGAACGTGCGTAACCTTTGGTTTCGATGCGGCCTGTGGATCAAGTTCACGATATTCGCGATCATAGGCAGCGCGGCCGGGCTCATCGCGGGATCGTGGTTACCGGCAGCGCAAGCCGGGATGGTGGGTGCCACATTCCTCGCCCTGTGCAGTGGTGCCGCGGCGAGGAACGAGTCCGCGCTGAGCAATAGGCGCCATGAACGAGATCGTGCGGCGACCAGCCTCCTGACGAAGAATTCACGCGGAAGTCTGCCCCGTGTTCGGGATGTTCAGGATCCAGTGCTGGTCGGAATCCATCCGTACCAGCATGAAGACGGAGATTACACGGCAAGGAACTGGAACGCTCTTCCCTACGTCCCTCGCGACATCGAGACAGACCTGCATGCGGCGGTCCGGAGCGGAGGCTTCGTCCTCCTGGTGGGAGAATCGACAGCCGGGAAAACGCGATCCGCTTTCGAGGCCGCACGGCTGCTGGCACCGGACCATTTCCTGCTGAGCCCTCGGAATCGGGACGGTATTTCCAGCCTGATCGGTGCGCTGAACATGCGTAGGCGCTATCTGATCTGGCTCGACGATCTGGAACGGTTCCTCGGCCCGGGAGGGCTGACATCTTCCGCCCTGAGTCGAATGCTGGAAAGCGGATCGACGATCGTCGCCACCATGCGAACACCCGAGTACGACCGATTCGGTGATCACGCCGAAGCGGTCATCGACAGTGCCGACTACGAAGTCTGGCGTGACAGACGTGACGTGGTCCGTCAGGCGAAGAAGATCCGTATTCCGCGCAAGTGGTCGCCGGCTGAGCGCGAAAGAGCCCAGTTCTACAGAGGCGATCGCCGCATCAGCCGTGCACTGAGTGCTTCGGACGCGTTCGGCGTGGCCGAGGTTTTAGCCGCTGGTCCGGAGCTTCTCGAAGCGTGGAAGAACGCCTGGTCCCCAGGTGCTCATCCGCGAGGGGCAGCGCTGGTGCTGGCCGCAGTGGATGTACGTCGCGTCGGCATGCACGAAGCCATACCCGTGGCGCTTTTGACGCAGCTGCACGAAATCTACCTGAGGGACAGAGGGGGATCTCAGCTGCGGCCGGAAGAGCTGGAGGATGCGCTCGCGTGGACCCTCCGACCTCTGGGGCACACCGGTGCCAGCATGCTGGTGGGCGAATTGAGTACTGGGCTCCGGGCTTTCGACTACTTCCTGGACACTCTCAACCTCGAAGTGATTCCGGACGAGTCGTGGGATCTGATCCTGACACGAGCCAGGCCTCGCGAAGCGCTCGACATGGGCATGGTATCGCTGCTCGATGCCCGTCACGATCGAGCGGAAAGGGCCTTTGCTCTGGCGGCACGGGCCGGCCTGGCGGCAGCGGATGTCGCCAGAGCGGTCATCCTGGGGAAGACGGGTCGTATCGACCAGGCGGTAATCGAGTTACGGTCGATCTGGGAATTCCGCACAAGGTCTCTCGGAAGGGAGAACCGGGACACCCTGGATGCCCACGCCAAGCTGGCCTACCTGACATTGAAACAAGGGCGGGCGGCCGAAGCCCTCGAGTTAATGCGCGAACTGCTGCCTCTTCGTGAATCGCACCTCGGGACGGACCACCCCGACACCCTCGACACCCACCTGCAGATCGCGAACGCCGTCGGAAGGCTGGGCCGGCCAGCTGATGCCGCGGATCAGTGTCGTGCTCTGCTGGGCAGGTTCCAACGGAAGCTGGGTCCTGATCACATAGACACCCTGGACGTCGAAGCCAGAATAGCGATGTGGACGGGTAAATCCGGCAGGTATGCCGAGGCGTTCGACCTCACCGAGGAACTTGTGAGGCGACGCACCTTCGTGCTGGGCGCGGATCACGCCGATACTCTCTACGCTCGCGGGCGGGAGGTCGCCTGGCTTTCGGCCATGGGGTTTCACGAAGACGCTCTGGGGCGCGCGCGGAAGCTTTTTGACGACAGGAAACGGGTGCTGGGGTCCGACCAACCACCTGCACACCCTCCATGCGCGTCGCCAAGTAGCGCGCCTGGTGGAAGGCGCAGAAGGACCCGACGCCGCGTTGCCCCTATGGCGCGAAACACTGGACGAACACATTCGAATCCTCGGGCCGGAACACTCATTGACTCAAAAGGTCATTGCGTTCTCAGGGTTCCGAGTGGATTAGATGCGGCCGGGGCCGGTCTCGGGCCCGGAGGCGGGGTGGGCCGGGCCCGCTTATGGTGGGCTGACCGGTTCGGGGGTCGCCCGAGGAGGGTGCAGTGGGCCGTTCCCGTACCCGTGCCCGCGTGTCCGTCGGCGTCGCGGCCGCAGCCTTGATGGCCGCCTCCCTCGCCGCCGCCCCGAGCGCCACAGGCACGAGCGCCGCCGCCCCGAGCTCCGCCGGCACCGGGATCCGTTGGGGTGACTGCCCCGAGACGGCCGTGCCCGCCGGCATGCGCTGCGGCATCCTCGCCGTGCCGCTCGACTACGGCGCCCCGGCCAAGGGGCGCCGTCGCGCTCGCTCTCGGCAAGCTCCCCGCCACCGGCCCCGCCGCCAAGCGGATCGGCTCGCTGCTGCTGAACTTCGGCGGGCCCGGCGCACCCGGGATACCGGCCCTCGCCGCCGATCCGGGCCTCTTCGCGGAGCTCAACAAGCGCTACGACCTCGTCGTCTTCGACCCCCGGGGCGTCGGCCGCAGCGCCCCCGTCAGCTGTGGCGACGGCACGGGCGGCGACGGCACGGGCGACGGCGGCACGGGCGGAGGCTACGGGCCGGCCCAGGAGCCGGCCGACGGCCCCGCAGCCGAGCTCGCCGCCCTCCGCGCCATCCGCTGATCTTCGCTGG
>NZ_JAGGOT010000048.1 GCF_018614195.1 Streptomyces sp. ISL-43 | reverse complement strand
ATTCGGAAAGACTCGTCTAGTAGTACATGAACGCCGGGATCAGGCCGCCGCCGCTGGCATTCGGGATCGCTACCAGCTCGCCCGCCCCGACGCCCGCGCGATTCGCGGCGGAGACCACGTCGTAGACTGAGCCGTAGTTGCCCATCCAGTGCCACGAGGGGTCCGCCCGATTCTGGGCTTTGCAGGCTGTGAGGAGCTTGGTGCCTTCCTGGACGGTGAGGACTTGGTCGGATCGCGGCACGTAGCAGCCGGAGTTCGACGTTGTCGGCGCCTTCGGCGCGGGTGCGGCGGAAGCAGGAATCGCCAGGCCGATGAGCAGCGCGGCGGGAGCGGCCGCGGCGGCGAGGACGCGATGTCGGTTCATGGTTGACCTCCCTGGAGATAACCACCTGCTCGGATAGCCGAGCATTAGACCGACCGTACGGTGGTCGGCGCCACATCGGCCATCCGGGTGCGTCCGTTCGGGTGATGGCGCCGTCTCACGCGAGTGGCCGGGGCCAGGGAGGCGAGCAGGGAGCGGCGGCCCGCGCGGGTCCGGGCGACCGCCTGCCAGTCCACAGACGGACGGGTGAGCGGCAGCAGGGCGACATCCCTCGGCGGATTCCCTGATAGGACCTACCGAGGCTCCATCCGGCAGACTCGGTGCCCGGTAGCCGCCAGCAGGTGAGCACTCTCTTTTCCCTGGACGTCGAGTCCTGTTGACAGATCGTGCCCTGCTGGTCGGCCAGGAGCGAAATCCCTGATGGGATGTCGTGCCCGCCCAGTCGTGGCGTGAGCACAGCCTTATTACCGACTTCGGCTTCTCAGGGTGCGGCTGGTGTGTCGAGGGTCAGGCCGGTGCCGGCTATGAAGCCGTCGAGGGTGTGGGGCCGGTATTGAAGGCGTTTGAGGCGGTTGCGGACGAGGACTTCAAGTCGATCGAGGGCCATGACGGCGAGGTTGGCGAGGCTGCGTTTGACGTGGGCCCATACCCACTCGACGGGGTTCAGGTCGGGTGAGTAGGCGGGCAGCAGGAACACGGTCAGCCATTCACGCTCGGCCACGAATTCCCGCATCCTGCGGGAGACGTGGGTGTTCAGGCGGTCCCAGACCAGCACGATCGGTGCCCTGACGAGCTGGTGGACACCATCTACCAGCGCGATGAAGTCCCGCTCGCCCATGCTGCGACGTGAGTCCTTGCCCGCGGCGTGGGTCCGAAGGCGGTGACACAGCCGGGTCCGGGAACCCGGACGCATCGCGATCAGCCCGGCCACCGACAGCCGTCCGGAACGCCGGCCGCTGATAGTGACGACCGGAGTCACTCCGCGCCGGCCCCAGGTCCGTCCCCGGGGCGGCCTACGGGTGAACCCGGCTTCGTCCTCGAAGCAGACGTAGCCCCCGCAGGCCGCCCTTTTACCTCCGCCCAGGTCACCTCCCGCCACGCGGTGACGGACTGCTCGTCGCGTTCGGCCACCCGCCGGGCGGGGACCTGCGGGCTGAAGCCGAGCCGGTGCATCAACCGGGTGGCGCCGGAGACGCTGTAGGAGACGTGGAACTTCCTGCCGATCAGCGTGGCCACCCTCGACGCGGTCCACACCTGGTCCTCCACCCAGCCATGCGCGGCCGGACCCTGCTCCAGATACGCGGCCAGCTTCTCCAGACACCCCGAGGACAGACGGCACCGCGACCCACTCGGACCGTGGGAGGCCAGAGCCTGAACACCGCCGTCCCGCCACAACTGGTGCCATTGATAGGCCGACTTCACGCTCACCCGAAGCCGCCGTGCGACTTCCGACGGCTTGATCTTCCGCTCGAACAGCTCGACCGCCTGCATCCGTACCGTCTCCCGGCGCCGACGTCCCGTAGGAGGCAGCCCGCCCCCATCCGCATATCTCACACATCACGGATACAGCCACCCACCCACACCCATCAGGGACTTCGCAAAGAATCACCCCAACGAGCTGAAGTCAGTAATGGCTGTACCGCTGGTCCCCATGGCCGGGCATGGGCGCCATGTTCTTCGCTGTGCTCGCCGTCGCCGGGCAGATCGAGCGTAATTACATCCGGGAGAAAACCCTCGAAGGCCAGGTCACCGCAGCAGCCAAGGGCAACCACGGCGGACGGCCGAAGGTCATCGACGATGACATGCTCACCTTCGCCGTCGCGCTCAAGGACAAGGGCGTCCCCGTCCCCAAGATCGCGAAGAAGCTGACCATCAAGACCGGGAAGAACGCCGGCAAGAACCCCTCAGTCGCCTCGCTCTACCGGGCGCTGGCCGAAGCCGAGGAGGCCGCGGCGGACGACGGCCTGCCGCTGCGGCCCAAGCCCGTCCGCGTCCGCCGGCCAGAAGACCCACTCACCCCCGAGGAGATCGGCCTCCGCGCCCGTCTCCAGACCCAGCCCCACCCGAACACGGAAATCCGCAGCTAGACCCTTCTAGGCCCTCTCTTCGGATCCAGCCGGGCTCGGGCGACCCTTCCGGATCCGGCCGGGCCCGGCCGTCTCCGCCGGGCTCAGCCGCGCCGGAGCAGGTACGTGTCCATGATCCAGCCCTTGCGGGTGCGGGCCTCGGCGCGCAGCTCCTCGATCCGCCCGGCGACCTCCGCCAGCTTCCCCGAGACCAGGATCTCGTCGGGCGTGCCGACGTAGGCCCCCCAGTAGATGTAGAGGTCCTGGTCGAGGTGGGCGGTGAAGGCGTGCCGGGCGTCCAGCATCACCACCGCGTCGTCCACGTCTGCCGGCCAGCCCTCCGCGAGCCGGCGCCCGGTGGTGATCTGGACCGGGCGGCCCACCCGGTTGAGGTTGGTGCGGTGCCGCGCCAGCAGCGAGGAGATGCTGCTGATGCCGGGCACCACCTCGTGCTCGAAGGCGACCCGGCCCTTCTCCAGCACCTCGTCGAGGATCGCGAGGGTGGAGTCGTAGAGGGACGGGTCGCCCCACACCAGGAACGCCCCGGTCTCGCCCTCCGCCATGTCCTCGGCGATGAACCGCTCGAAGAGCTCGGCCCGCGCGCTGCGCCAGCCGTCCACGGTGGGGGTGTAGTCGGCGGGGGTCCGGTCGCGGTCGGGGTCGCGGCCCTCCACCAGCCGGTGTCCGGGGCGTGCGTGCGCGTCGAGCATCGCGCGCCGCAGCCCGGTCAGATCCGCCTTCTCCTCGCCCTTCTCCAGGATGAGGAATGCGTCCGCCGCGCCGATCGCCTTGACCGCCTGGAGGGTCAGGTGGTCCGGGTCGCCCGCGCCTATGCCGATCACTGAGAACTTCTTCACCCGGCTATTCTGCCCGTCATGCGTGTCGCCCTGTTCGTCACCTGCGTCAACGACGCTCTTTACCCCCGTACGGGCATCGCAGTCGTCCGCCTCCTGGAGCGGCTCGGGGTGAGCGTGGACTTCCCGGCCGCGCAGAGCTGCTGCGGGCAGCCGCAGTACAACACCGGCTACCGGCGCGAGGCCGAACCGCTGGTGCGCCGCACCGCAGAGGCCTTCGCCGGGTACGCGTACGTGGTCACCCCGTCGGGCTCCTGCGCCGCCATGATCCGTGCCCACTACCCCCGGATCGGGCGCGCCGCCGAGGCGGAGGGGCGGGGCGGCGCGCTGGCCGAGCTCGCCGAAGGCCTCGTACCGCGCGTGTACGAGCTCACCGAGTTCCTGGTCGACGTCCTCGGGGTGACGGACGTGGGCGCGTACTTCCCGCACACCGTCACCTACCACCCGTCCTGCCACGGCCTGCGGGCCCTCGGGCTCGGGGACCGGCCCGCGCGGCTGCTGGCGGCGGTGCGCGGTCTGGAACTGCGCGAGCTGCCCGGCGCCGAGGAGTGCTGCGGCTTCGGCGGGACCTTCGCCGTCAAGAACCCGGACGTGTCCGCCGCGATGGGCACCGACAAGATCGGCAACGCGGTGGCGACGGGCGCGGAGGTGCTCTGCGGGGCCGACAACTCCTGCCTCGCCCACCTGGACGGCGTCCTGCGGCGCGAGGGCGCCCCGCTGCGGGCGCTGCACCTCGCCGAGATCCTGGCCTCGACCGAGGAGGAACCGCTGCGATGACCGGCACGTATCTCGGAATGCCGGCCTTCCCGGCCTCCCCGGACCTCCCCGTTCCCCCCGGCCTTCCCGCCTCCCCGAGCCCCGCCGGCCTCCCCGCTTTCCCGGCGGCCGCGGGCGAGGCGGTGGCGGACCCGGTGCTGCGCGCCAACCTCCGCCGCGCCACCCACACCATCCG
This sequence comes from Streptomyces sp. ISL-43, assembly GCF_018614195.1. Classification (GTDB taxonomy): domain Bacteria; phylum Actinomycetota; class Actinomycetes; order Streptomycetales; family Streptomycetaceae; genus Streptomyces. The sequence continues at coordinate 132,579 of NZ_JAGGOT010000048.1, read as the reverse complement.
CGACAAGCGGGCCCGCGCCGTCGCGGAACTGGCCGACTGGGACGAGCTGCGCGCCGCCGGCAAGGCGGTCAAGGACCACACCCTGCGCCATCTCGACCGCTACCTGCTGGAGTTGGAGGTCTCCGTCACCGCGGCGGGCGGCACCGTCCACTGGGCGGCCGACGCGGAGGAGGCCAACCGGATCGTGACGGATCTGGTCCTGGCCACCGGTGAGCGCGAAGTGGTCAAGGTCAAGTCCATGGCCACGCAGGAGATCGGCCTCAACGAGGCGCTGGAGGCCGCCGGCGTCGCCGCGTACGAGACCGACCTCGCCGAGCTGATCGTCCAGCTCGGCCACGACCGGCCCTCCCACATCCTGGTCCCCGCCATCCACCGCAACCGGGCCGAGATCCGGGACGTCTTCGCCGCGGAGATGGGCGGCTGGGGCCGGCCGGCACCGGAAGGACTCGGCGACGACCCGCGCGAACTGGCCGAGGCGGCCCGCCTGCACCTGCGCGAGAAGTTCCTGCGCGCCAAAGTCGCCGTGTCCGGCGCAAACTTCATGGTCGCCGAGACCGGGACCGTGGTCGTCTTCGAGTCCGAGGGCAACGGCCGGATGTGCCTGACCCTGCCCGAGACCCTGATCTCGGTGGTCGGCATCGAGAAGGTCATCCCGACCTTCCGGGACCTGGAGATCTTCCTCCAGACGCTGCCGCGCTCCTCGACGGCCGAGCGGATGAACCCGTACACGACGATGTGGAGCGGCACCACGGACGGCGACGGCCCCGCCGTCTTCCACCTCGTCCTCCTCGACAACGGCCGCACCGACACCCTCGCCGACGAGGTGGGCCGCCAGGCCCTGCGCTGCATCCGCTGCTCCGCCTGCCTGAACGTCTGCCCGGTGTACGAGCGCGCGGGCGGCCACGCCTACGGCTCCGTCTACCCGGGCCCGATCGGCGCCATCCTCAGCCCCCAACTGCGCGGCACCGGCAGCGAGATCGACGCCTCGCTGCCCTACGCCTCCACCCTGTGCGGGGCCTGCTACGAGGTCTGCCCGGTGGCCATCGACATTCCCGAGGTCCTCGTCCACCTCCGCGAACGGGTGGCCCAGGGCGGGCCGGTGACCCGCGAGGGCATCCGCGTCCGGATCCGCCCGGCCCACGGCCACGCCGCCGAGCGGGCCGCCATGCGCGCGGCCCGGCTGCTGCTGGACCACCCGGGCGCGCTGCGCGCGGGGGAGCGGCTGCTGGCCAGGGCCCGGCGGCTGCGGCCGCGCCGGCTGCCGGGGCCGGGGCGGGCCTGGACGGACAGCCGCGAGCTGCCGGAGCTCCCGGCGCAGTCGTTCCGCGACTGGTGGGCGGCGCGGGAACGGGAACGGGGCGGGCGCGCGTGAGCAGCAGGGACCGCATCCTGGGCCGCATCCGCCGGGCGACGGCGGACGGCTACCCCGACCCCGACCCGGTCATCCCCCGGGACTACCTCCAGGTCCACGGCGCCCGCACCCCGGCCGGGAGGGCGGACCTCCTCGCCGCCAACCTCGCCGAGTACCGAGCGAAGGTGCACCGGGTCGACGAGGACGGCATCGCCATGCTGCTGATGCGGCTCCTCGCCGAGCGGGGCGCCGAGTCGGTCCTCGTACCGGCCGGGCTGCCCCCGTACTGGCTCGCGGCCGCCGACCCGACCCGGATCCACGACCGGGCCGTCTCCACCCCCCGCCAACTGGACGCGGTGGACAGCGTGGTGACCGGCTGCGCCCTCGCGATCGCCGAGACCGGCACGATCGTCCTGGACGGCGGACCCGGCCAGGGGCGGCGGCGGATCACGTTGATCCCGGACCACCACATCTGCGTGGTGCGGGTCCCGGGCCAGGTGGTGGACTCGGTGCCGCAGGCGCTGCCGCTGCTGGACCCGACCCGCCCGCTGACCTGGATCTCCGGCCCCTCGGCCACGAGCGACATCGAGCTGGACCGGGTGGAGGGCGTGCACGGTCCCCGCACTCTGGAGGTCGTACTCCTCGGCGCACAATAGGCACCATGTCCGCACACATCGCCCTCACCGCCCTCGTGGTCCACGACTACGACGAGGCCATCGACTTCTACACCCGTGCCCTCGGCTTCGACCTCGTCGAGGACACCGCGCGCCCGGACGGCTCCCGGTGGGTCGTGGTCCGCCCGCGGGGCGCCGAGGAGTCCGCCCTGCTGCTGGCACGGGCCAAGGACGACGCCCAGCGCTCCCGGGTCGGCGACCAGACGGGCGGCCGCGTCGGCTTCTTCCTCTACACCGACGACTTCACCGCCGACCACGCCCGGATGACGGCCGAGGGCGTCCGCTTCCTGGAGGAGCCGCGCCACGAGCCGTACGGCTCGGTCGCCGTCTTCCAGGACTTCTACGGCAACCGCTGGGACCTCCTCCAGCCGGCGTAGACCCTGGCGGGGCGTGTCACGGGGGTGTCCGCCCGGGCCGACACCCCGGCGCCGGCCCCCGGCCGGCTGCTCAGGCGGGGTCGGGCCGGGCCCGTAGACGCGGCCGTGCTCAGGCGGGGCCGGGCCGGGCCGTCAGGTGCGGGGCCTCGGTCGCCGCGTCGACGGGCGCGCCGGCTTCCACGCGCCGCGCCAGCTCCCGGGCCCAGCGGACGAGCCCGGGCAGGTCCATCCCGTACGCGGGGCCGGTCCCGGGGGCGGCCGCGCCCCCGGCCTCGTCCCGTCCGGCCAGGACATCCGCTCCGCGGCGCAGCAGCCGCGCCCCGCCCACCGCGTTCCCGCGCGCCGCGTGCGTCAGCCCGACCGCCAGCTGCGCGAGCCCCCGCCACAGCGGAGCCTCCGCTTCGGGGCCGGACTTCCAGGCGTCCTCGAACACCTCGTGCGCGTGGAACGGCATCCCCGCGTCCAGCAGCCGCTGCGCCTGCGCGACGGTCTCGCCGGGCGTCCGGACCACCCCTTCGGCCTGCCGCTCCACCCCTTGCGCCCCGTAGGGCAGCGGCCGTCCCAGCCCGTCCCTCGGCCTGGCGCTCCGCGCCCGCCCTTCAGTGTCCCGATCCCGTGCGTTCACCCCCTCATCCTCCCTCCCGCCGATTACCGGTGCATGCACACCCCTCGTCGTGGGGTAATGTTCTGCATGTGCCGCCGGGACGGGGAAAGCCCAAGTGGGAAGCCTGGTCGGAAGCACAACGGGACGTGGCGCAGCTTGGTAGCGCACTTGACTGGGGGTCAAGGGGTCGCAGGTTCAAATCCTGTCGTCCCGACTCGAAAGAGTCGTAGATCAAAGGGTCGTTTCAGAGCAATCTGAAACGGCCCTTTGATCGTTTTCGGGGACTGCTGGGGGACCGGTGAGCACCCGAGCCCGGTGCCGGCCCCCCGCCCCCACGTGCGACGGCGTACTGTCCGGAGCCCCCGCGCGAACGCGCGCCGGCCGGTAAAAACACGTGGACTGCGCGGGCGCCCTCACGGGACACTGCGATTTCCGGAGTGTGGGCATTTCGCTCGAACCGAAGCTCCGTACGGCCACTGAGGTAATGGCGTCTCCTCGGAGAACACAGGGTTGGCATGGGATCGCCACAATCGCGTCACGTCACGCCGGGCAGGGGCTCGGTACGCCTCGTACTTCGCTACTACGGACGGGAGTTGGTCCGGCTCAAGCTGCTGGCGCTGCCGGCGATGCTGCTCCCGGCGCTGGGCAACATCGGCATCAACTACATCGCGCCGCTGGTCGTCGCGAAGCTCGTCGGACGCATCGCCGGGGACGGCGGCGGGGACGCCGTGCGCGGCGGTACGGGCTTCGGCTGGACGCTGCCGTACGTCCTCGGCTTCGCCGGAGTCCTGCTGCTCTCGGAGGGGCTGTGGCGCCTCGGACTGCACTGCCTGAACCGCCTGGACGCCCACGGAATCGAGCGCATGTACGTCATCGGCATGGACGAGCTGTTCGCCAAGGACGCCGCGTTCTTCCACGACAACTTCGCCGGGTCGCTGACCAAGCGGGTCCTGAGCTTCGCCTCCCGGTTCGAGGAGTTCGTCGACACGCTGACGTTCTCGGTCCTGGGCAGCTTCGTACCGCTGCTGTTCGGGTCGGTGGTGCTGTGGCAGTACGAACCGCTGCTCGTCGTGGGGCTCTTGGCGATGATCGTGCTGACGGCGCTGTGCGTGGTGCCCCTCATCCGCCGCCGTCAGACGCTCGTCGACCAGCGCGAGGAGGCGATCGCCCGGGTGTCGGGCCACGTCGCCGACAGCCTGATGAACATGGACACGGTCCGGGCGTTCGCCGCCGAGCGGAGCGAGGCCGCCGAGCACCGGTCCCGCGTCGCGGCGTCGCGGCGGCTCATGTTGAGGTCGTGGGACTACGGCAACCTGCGCATCGACACGCTGGTCGCGCCGATGTCCGTACTGACCAACGCGCTGGGTCTGCTGCTGGCGGTCGCGCTCGCCGGGGGCGGACACGGCGTGGAGGCGGTCGTGGTCGCCTTCACGTACTACACCAACGCGACGCGGATCATGTTCGAGTTCAACCAGATCTACCGCCGCCTGGAGAGCTCGATGACGGAGGCCGCGCAGTTCACCGAACTGCTGCTGAAGCCGCCGACCGTACTCGATCCCGTGACCCCGGAGCCGCTGCGGTCCCGGGCCGCCGACGTCCGCTTCGAGCAGGTGACCTTCGCGCACGGGGGTGCGGAGCCGCTCTTCGAGGGACTGGAGCTGGCCGTGCCCAGCGGGGCGAAGGTCGGTCTCGTCGGCCGGTCCGGCGGGGGCAAGACCACGCTCACCCGGCTGCTGCTGCGGATGACGGACATCGACGCCGGCCGGATCCTGATCGGCGGGCAGGACATCAGCAGGCTGCGTCAGGCCGACCTGCGCAGCCTGATCGCCTACGTGCCGCAGGACCCGGCGATGTTCCACCGCACGCTGCGGGACAACATCGCGTTCGCCCGGCCGGACGCCACCGACACCGAGATCCGGCGCGCGGCCGAGGCGGCGCACGTCACGGAGTTCGCCGACGCGCTCGCCGACGGCTTCGACACCATGGTGGGCGAACGCGGCATCAAGCTGTCGGGCGGACAGCGCCAGCGGGTCGCCCTCGCCAGGGCGATCCTGCGCGACGCGCCGATCCTGCTGCTCGACGAGGCGACCAGCGCCCTGGACTCCGAGAGCGAGATCCTCGTCCAGGAGGCGCTGTGGCGCCTCATGGAGGGGCGGACGGCGCTCGTGGTGGCGCACCGGCTGAGCACCGTCGCCACCATGGACCAGCTCGTCGTCCTCGACCACGGACGGATCATCGAACAGGGCACGCACCACGAACTGCTCACCTCGGCCGGCGCTTACGCGAAGCTCTGGCAGCACCAGTCGGGCGGCTTCCTCGACGGCACCCCCACACGCTCCTGACCCGGCCGGGGCCGCATGGGCCCCGGGTTAGTGTGCGTAGGTGAGCATTCATGTCGTCATGGGATTCGGGCCCGCCGGGGCCGCCACCGCTCGGCTGCTGGCCGAACAGGGCCATTCCGTAAGGGTCGTCACCAGGTCGGGCCGAAGCCCGGAAGCGGGGATCGAGCACGTCGCGGTGGACGCGAGCGACCGCGAGCGGCTGGCCGAAGCCGTGAAGGGCGCGGACGCGATCTACAACTGTGCCGCGCCGCCCTACCACCGCTGGGTGAGCGAGTGGCCGCGGCTGGCCTCGTCGCTCTGCGCCGCGGCCGAGGAGACCGGGGCCGTACTGGTCATGCTGGGGAACCTCTACGGCTACGGGCCGGTGGACGGACCCATGACCGAGCAGCTGCCGCTCGCGGCGACCGGCTCCAAGGGGCGGGTCCGCGCCGCCGCTTGGGAGCGGGCGCGCGATCTGCACGAGCAGGGCCGCATCAAGGCGGTCGAGGTGCGGGCCTCAGACTTCTTCGGGCCCGGCGTGACCGAGGGCGGCCACCTGGCCGCGCGCGTCGTACCACCGCTGCTGCGCGGCAAGCCGGTCTCCACCCTCGGCGACCCGGACACCCCGCACAGCTGGACCTACCTCCCCGACGTGGCCAGGGCCCTGGTCGAGGTCGCGGGCGAGGAGCGGGCCTGGGGGCGGCCCTGGCACGTCCCGACGGGGCCCGCGCAGTCCGTCCGGGAGATGGCCGAACGCCTGGCCGCCCAGGCGGGAACGGGGCCGGCCGTGGTGCGCAGGATCCCCTCGGCCGTGCTGGGAGCGGCGGCGCTCTTCTCGCCGCTGCTTCGGGAACTGAAGGAAGTCCGCTACCAGTTCGAGCGTCCGTTCGTCGTCGACTCGAGCGCCTACGAGGCCGCGTTCACCGTACGGGCCACCCCCATCGACGAGCAGGTCGAGGCGACCGTGGACTGGTGGCGCGGGCGACTGGCGACCGCCGGGTGACATCTGCCCGGCGTCACCGGCCGGCGTCGACCGTGGCCTTCGGAGTGTTCCAGCCCGAGATCCTCAGGTGCGGGGCGGATCCGTGCAGGTCCGCGGTCCGGTAGGTCGCGGTCAAGGTGGCCGACTCGCCCGGCCAGAGGCTGACTTGGTTGTCCGACCAGCGGACGGGCAGGACCGGCGCGCCCCGGTCGTCGACGAGGTGGACGTCGGTGAGCAGGGCGGGCGCGCCGCCGCTGCCCGTGTGGCGCAGTGTGACGGTGGTGGTCGAGGTTCCGGCGGGGTCCGTGCCGGTCGTCGGTGTGGTCGCGGTCGTCGACGCCGTGGCGGACACCGGGGCCGGGGGCATGGAGCGCAGGCCCGTGAGGTCCGCGTAGCCGGTGGTGGGGGTGTGGTACCAGTCCGTGGCCGCGTAGTCGACGACGTCGGGCCGGGTCGAAAGCCAGTAGACGTTGCGGCTCACCTCACGGCCGTCCCCGTCGCTGAGGACCAGCCGCGCCAGATAGGTGGCGGGCAGTCCGTCCACCGCGGCGGGCAGGGTCAGTACGGTCGTCTTCGCGCCGTCGCCGCCGACCGCGAGCCCGCGCACGCTCCGGTCGTACTTGCTCACTCCGCCGGGGGTGAACAGGCTCACCCGCGCCGTCAGTCCGGACGCGGCGTCGTGCCGGCGGTTGACGACGGCCACCGTACGGTCGTCGTAGGAGTACTGGACGTGCAGGGGCTCGTTCGCCTTCTTCGCACCGAAGTAGGCACCACCCTGCAGCTTCAGCGTGGCGAACGTCCGCGACGGGGAACGGTGGTACTGCCGTGCGGAGGGGTCCCGCCAGAGAGCCTCCAGCTCGGCGGCGGACATCATGCGGCGCAGGGTGTCGAGCGTGTGAATGGAAGGCCCGGCGCTGGTCTCGGAGTTGAAGCCGGTGGCCCCGCCCTCGCGCTTGTCGTACCAGTAGCGGGGCGGCACCCAGTCGTAGGGACCGGTCATCCGCATCCCCGAAGCGCCGGTCAGCGGCGCCGACGCGGCGGTGGCGGCGGACACCACCGGCGTACGCCAGTCGGCGGCCCGCAGCGCGTCCACGTACCCCCGCTCGATCTCCGCGTCCGGCGCGAAATCGCTGCCGATGAGGAAGGAGGAGACGCTGGGGTGTCCGCGCAGGCGGGCTGCCTCGCCGGCCATGGAAGCGGCGGCGACACGGTAGTCGTCCTCCTCCCAAGCCTCCCCGGCCTCCGTGCCGTTGACCTCTCCCTCCCACTTGCCGCAGCACTGCCAGCCCGGCAGCGTGAGGATCCCCTACCGGTCGGTGAGGTCGAAGAACTCGTCGGGCTCGATGTGCCCTTCCAGACGCAGGGTGTTGAGCCCCAGGTCGAGGGCGTACTTCAGCCGGTCCTCGACGTACGTGCGGTCCCATCGCAGGAACTCGTCGGCGACCAGCCGCCGCCCCGGATGAGCAGGGGGCGGCCGTTGACCTGGTACTGGCGGGCACCGTCCTTGTCGAGCGGGGCCCGCACTTCGCGGATGCCGAAACGCTGCCCGGCCGTGTCGGAGACCGCGCCCGACACCGTGGCCGTCAGCCGCAGGTCGTACAGCTCCTGCCCTCCCATGCCGGCCGGCCACCACACGCGGGGCGAGGCCAGGTGGAGGCGAGGATGGCCGGCCGGGGTGAAGGCGACGGTCTTCGTCTCGTGGGCGCGCAGCGTCACCTCCTGGCGGAAGGAGGCCTGCGCGCCGTCGATGTCCCCGGACACCGTGACGGTGACGGGCGCGGCCGAGTCGTTGCGGACCCGGGTCTTGACGGTGAGGTCGGCGGTGCCGAGGGACGGCAGGGTTGTTGGGGCGGATCCGGAAGGCCGCGGTGTTGGCGCCCTTGCGGACGAGAGAGGTGATGTCGAGCTCGTGGTGGGTGTACGCGCCGGTCACCTCGGAGGCGGTGGCGACCTGCTTGCCGTTGACGAACACGTCCGCCGCGGAGATCACCCCGCTGAAGTCCAGGTAGGTGCGGGCGGTGGTGTCGGCGACGGAGAACTCGGACCGGAACCACCAGGGGACGGCGAACTCGGCTGCAGGGATGCCCTGTTGGTTGGTGGAGTAGAAGGGGTCGGGATACGTGCCGTGTGCGATGAGGGCCGCGAGCACGGTCGAGCGCGGCCCGGCCCGGTACCAGCCCTTCGCGCCGTAGCCGGGCGTGGAGACGGCGGCCGCCGTGTCGGGGACGCGGGCCGTCGACTGGACGGCGTAGCCCGACAGCGGGGTGGCGCTCCCGGGGGCCGCGGCGACGGCTGTCACCGGGACGCCGGACGTCGACCCCGGAGGCGGAGCCGGTCGCGGGGCGGCGGGAGCCGGTCCGGCGGCGGTCAGCGCGCACAGCAGTCCGAACACGGCCAGCAGGAGCAGCCGGGCGCGGACGCGGGCCTGGGCTCGGTCGTGGACTCGGGCGCGAAGGCGGGCGCGGACCGGTCGGTGGTGGAGCACGGCGCTCTTCGGTGAGGCTGGGCGTCACGTAACGCCCCGACGTTAGCCCCGCGCCGGGCCCGGGGGCGGGGCGGCGCGCACGCGGGGCCGGAAGCTCCGGACGAACCCTAAGATGGGAACATGAGTGCGAATGTTCATGCGGGTCCCGGCGAGGACAAGGCGCGGCCGCCCCTGGGCCCTGGCCTGACCGGCGCCGAGCTGGCGCGCTGGTACTGGACGCTGGCCGAACTGTCCGCACTGGCCCGGGAGATGGGGCTGTCCGCCGGAGGCGGCAAGGTAGCCGTCACGGCGCGGATCGCCGCCGCCCTGGACGGGACCCCCGCCCGGCGGCCCGCCGCACCGGCCGCCGGCTCGCCGCACCCGTCGACGCGGACTCCGTCATCCCGCCGGGCCAGCGGTGCAGCCAGGTGCTCAGGGAGTACTTCACGCGGGAGATCGGGCCCGGCTTCCACTTCGACGCCTTCATGCGGGAGTACGTGGCCCAGGGCGCGGGCCGCACCCTCGCCGAAGCCGTGGCCCACTGGCACGCCACCCGCGCCCGGGCGGCGGAGCCCCAGGGGATCGGCACCCGGTTCGAACTGAACCGCTTCCTCCGCGACTGGCACGCCCGCCACCCCAGGGGGCCCGCTCGCAGGCCCTGGCGGCCTGGCGCGCCCACCGTTCCAGGCCCCGGAGTGGAGACCCCGCGGCCGGGCGCGGCTGAGGGCCGGGCTGGACCGGGCCGAGCCGGTCGGCTGCCCGGGCTTGGGGTTCCCCGTCACCGTCGCGCCGCGGTGCCCTCCGGGGCGGCCGGCTCCGGGAGGCGGCGGGCCAGGGCCCAGGCCAGCAGGGGGAGTACGGCCAGGGGGAGCAGGGCGGTGCGCAGCGAGGCGGCGTCGGCCGCGGCGCCGATGAGGGGGCTCGCGAGGCCGCCGACGCTGACGGTCAGGCCCAGGGTGACCCCGCTCGCGGTGCCCATGCGCGTCGGCAGGTAGTCCTGGCCCAGGGTGACCTGCAGGGAGAACGGGGCGTACAGCGCGGCCGCGGCCAGCGCCGAGCAGACGTACACCAGGGGCAGCGGGAGGAAGAGGATCCCGGCGATGGCGGGCACCGCCGCCGCGTACGAGCGGTGGACGGTTATGACCCGGCCCCAGCGGGCGGCCAGCCGGCCGCCGAGGAGGGTGCCGCCGGCGCTCCCCGCGAAGAGGGCGAACAGGGCCACCGCTCCGGCGGTCTCGCCACCGCCGCGCTCGCGGACGTACAGGGCGATGAAGGTGCTCAGGCCTATGAAGACCACCGAGCGAACGACGACCACGAGGGAGAGACGCAGGAACGCCCGCCAGTCGTCGCGGGGTTGGGGCGCTCGCGCAGGGGCTGTCACCCGGCTCCCTTCCAAACGTTTCGCGGAGGGAGGCCAGTTGAGGAACACGCCGATCGCGGCCGGGAGGGCCAGCAGCCACCAGCCCGCCGGCCCCGGCAGCGCCAGCGCCGCCACGACCAGGAGCGGTGCGCAGGCGAATCCGATGTTGCCGCCGAGTGCGAACCAGCTCATCGCACCGTGCCCCGAGCCGCCCATCGTGCGGACCAGCCGGGCGGCCGCCGGGTGGTAGGCGGCGACGCCCAGCCCGGACAGTGCGACCGCGGCGAGTGTGGCCGGGTACCCAGCGTCGAGCCCGACCAGCGCCACGCCCAGTCCGGCGGCGGCGGTGGCCAGCGGTATCAGCCAGGGCATCGGCCACCGGTCGGTCAGCGCGCCGAACAGCGGCTGGACCACCGAGGAGAGCAGGGAGGCGGCCAACACGACGCCGGACGCGGTGGCGTACCCGTACGCCCGCTCGGAGACGAGGAAGGGGACGAGCGCGGCGACGGCGCCCTGGTAGACGTCCACGCACGAGTGGCCGGCCGAGAAGGCGGCCGTGCGCAGCCGGCCCGGGGGGCCGGACGGCGCATGCGCACGCGGTGTCGGAACGGACGCGGAAAGGGGTGTAGTCGAGGTCACCGGTCGAGGATCGCTCTCGCCCGGAGCGGCCCGCTTCCGATAAATTGCCGGGTGATGCAGAAAATCCGCCACACCCCGCGCGCGGCGACGAACGTCCGAGAGCTCGACACCCACAACGGCATCGATCCGCACCGCCACGACGACCACCAGATCTGCTACGCCGGATCCGGGGTGCTGTCCGTCACCACGGACGCCGGCACCTGGGTCGCGCCGTCCACCCGCGCGCTGTGGATCCCGGCCGGGACGGTGCACGAGCACCGCGCGTTCGGCCGCGCCGACCTGCACTGCGTGGGCCTGCCGACCCACGTCAACCCGCTCTCCCTCTCGGCCCCCGCGGTCCTCGCCGTGGGCCCTCTGCTGCGCGAGCTGATCCTGGCGTACACCCGGGCCCCCGAGGACGGCAGCGCGGAGCGGCGCCGGATGCTGGGCGTACTGCTCGACCAGTTGCGGGCCTCGCCGCTCCAGCCGCTGCACCTGCCCGCCCCGGCCGATCCCCGGCTGGCCGCCGTCTGCGCACTGCTGCACACCGATCCGGCGGATCCCCGCGGCCTGGCGGAGCTCGCCGCGGCGGCGGGCGCCGGGGCCGGGGAGCGCACGCTGAGCCGGCTGTTCCGCGCCGAGCTGGCCATGACGTTCCCCCAATGGCGCACCCAGCTGCGCCTGCACCACGCCCTGCGCCTGCTGGCCGTCGGCACCCCGGTGACGGCGGTGGCCCACCGCTGCGGCTGGTCCTCGGCGAGCGCCTTCATCGACGTCTTCCGCCGCTCCTTCGGCCACACCCCGGGCACCCACACCAAGGAGTAGCCCCCTTCGAGAGCCGGGTCAGGCAGGATCGGGCAGGGTGTGAACGGGCTGGATCGCGCTGGACTTGCCCGCCCTCACAACCCGGGCCGCGCCCGATCCATACTTGCCGGGTGATGAGCGACGACGACAGCGTGCTGTGTTCCCTCGACGGGCGGGCCGGGGTGATCACCCTCAACCGGCCCAGGGCACTGAATGCCCTGACCCACCCCATGGTGCTGCGCATCCACGAGGCGCTGGCCGGGTGGGAGGGGGATCCGGGCGTCGAGCAGGTGGTGATCCGGGGGGCCGGTGAGCGCGGGCTGTGTGCCGGTGGGGACATTCGGGCCATCCATGACGATGCCAAGGCCGGGACCGGGGCCTCCGTCGGGTTCTGGCGCGACGAGTATCGGCTCAACGCGTACATCGCCCGCTACCCCAAGCCCTACGTCGCCCTCATGGACGGCATCGTGATGGGCGGCGGGGTCGGTGTGTCCGCACACGGCAGCGTCCGTGTCGTCACCGAACGCTCCCGTGTCGCCATGCCCGAGACCGGCATCGGCTTCGTCCCGGACGTCGGCGGGACCCATCTACTCGCCCGCGCGCCCGGGCGGCTCGGTACGCATCTCGCCCTCACCGGCTCCGCGGTGGGGGCCGCCGACGCGCTGCTGTGCGGGCTCGCCGACCACTTCGTGCCCGCCGGCCGGCTGCCCGCGCTGACCGCCGAGCTCGCCGGCGCCCCGGCCCGCGAGGTGCTGCCGCGCTACGCCGCCGCGCCCGAGCCGGGCCGGCTCGCCGAGTGGCGGGGCTGGATCGACCACTGCTACGCGGCCGACACCGTCGAGGAGATCGTGGACCGGCTGCTCGGGTACGGGGACCCCGCGGCCAAGGAGGCCGCCGAGACGATCCTCGGCAAGTCCCCGACGGCCCTGAAGGTGACCTTGGAGTCCCTCCGCAGGGCCGCCGCCCTCGGTGCTCTGGAACCGGTGCTGGAGCAGGAGTTCCGGGTCTCCTGCAACGCTCTGGCCTCGCCCGATCTGGTGGAGGGCGTTCGGGCGCAGGTCATCGACAAGGACCGCAGCCCGCGCTGGACCCCGGCCACCCTCGGCGAGGTCACCGAGGAGGACGTGGCCCGCTTCTTCGTCGCAGCCCCGCTCGGGTAGGCGGCTACCGGGTCGCGGGGGTCGCGGGGGTCGCGGCATCGAGGGACAGTACGGCCGCGGCCTCGGCGTCCACCCAGTCCACGACTTCGACGATCACGCCGTTGGGGTCGGACACCAGGAACACGCGCTCGCCCCAGGGCTCCACGCGCGGCTCCATGGCGATCGTGACCCCCTCCGCGCGCAGTCGCTCGTACTCGGAGGGCAGGTCGGCCACGGTGAACGCGAGGAGCACGCCGGCGGCGCGCTGCTCGCGCAGATCCTCGGGGAGTACCTCCAGGCCGCGCCGTACGAAGATCACATTCGGGCCGTCGGGGTGGGACAGGGAGGCGAACCCGTCGGCCGCCATCGTCTCCTGGAATCCGAAATGCCTGGTCAGGAAGGCGGAAGAGAGGGTGACGTCGTCGACGGTCAGGCATGTGGCCGTGCTTGCGATCCGCATGGGTTTCCTCCTGTTATCGTGGCTCGGAGTTTCACTATACATAGTATTCTATACGGCGTAGAAGGTTAATGCCGTGGGGGCTGCCGGAAGGCAGGAAGGGGCCGGGCATGGCGAAGGACCGCAGCGGGGCGGGCGACCCCGTCCGCACGCTGGAGCTGCTGTGGCGCGAGCCGGGGCAGGGAGCGCCCAGCGGGCGGCGCGGCCCCCGGCAGGGGCTGACCGTGGACGCCGTCGTCGACGCCGCGATCGCGCTCGCCGACGAGGCGGGGGGCGCCGACCGCGCGGGGCTGGCCGCGCTGACCATGCGGGCGCTGGCCCAGCGGCTGGGCGTCACCCCCATGACCCTCTACACGTACGTCCCCGGCAAGGCCGAGCTGCTCGACCTGATGCTCGACGCGGCGTACCTGGCCATGGAGCGCGGCGAACCGGCCCCGGCCGACTCCTGGCGCGAGGGGATCACCCGCGTCGCCGACGACAACCGCGCCCTGCTCCTGCGGCACCCGTGGATCGCCGAACTGTCCGTCACCCGGCCCCCGCTGGGCCCCGGGGTGATCGGCAAGTACGAGCACGAGCTCGCGGCCTTCGACGGAATCGGCCTCACCGACGTCGAGATGGACGCCGCCCTGACCCACCTCCTCGGCTTCGTCCACGCCAACGCCCTGGCCGCCGCCGACACCGCCGCCCACAACGCCCGCCAGAGCGACCAGGACTGGTGGGAGGCGAGCGCGCCCCTGCTGGAACGGGCCATGGACCCCGAGCGCTACCCCCTCGCCGGGCGGGTCGGCAGCGCGGTGGGCGCGTACGACCCGGAGACGGTCTGGGCCTTCGGCCTGCGCTGCCTCCTCGACGGGGTCGCCCGGCTGGTGGAGAAGCCGTAGTCCCCGATCGCCGGACAGCCCTTAGCGGTAGCCGGTCGTGTCCGCCGGACGGTCCGGGTCCTGGACCTCGACCATGTACCGCCAGGCGTCCGGCCGGCTGCCGTCGACGTCCGTGAAGCCGTAGACCCCGGCGAGCTGCCCGCTGGAGAGCGACTGCCCGTTCCAGCGGGACACCTGCGGGTCGGCGGCCAGCGCCGCGACCGCGCGGCCGACGTAGAACGGGGTCTCCGAGATGCCGAAGTGCGGGACCTTTTCCAGTGCGTCCCGCCAATTCGCCTCGGTGACACCGAAGTTGTCGAGCATCATCTCGGAGCGCAGCCAGCCGGGCGTCAGCGCCACCGCCGTCGCGCCGCGCGGGCCCACCTCGTGCCCGAGCGCGAACGCCATGCGCAGCACCGCCGACTTGGCGATGTCGTAGAAGAAGGAGACCCGGTAGCGGCTCGCGTTGTACTCCGCCGTGCCGTCCGTCATCTCCACCACCAGCCCGCCCGGCTCGCGCAGCAGGAGCGGGAGCGCGTAGTGGCTGGTGACGGCGTGGGTCTCCACCGCCAGCCGCAGCAGCCGCAGCCCCTTGTCGAGGTCGTGCTCCCAGACGGTGCTCTCCCACTCGAAGAGCAGCTCACCGCCCCAGATGTCGTTCACCAGCACGTCGAGGCGGCCCTGCTCGGCGTCGATCCGCTCCACCAGTGCCCGGACCTGCTCCGGCACCAGATGGTCCGCGACCACCGCGATACCCCGGCCGCCCGCCGCCGAGACCAGCTCGGCCGTCTCCTCGATCGTCTCCGGCCGGTCGTACTCCGAGCGCCGGCCCCGTGTGCTGCGCCCGCTCACGTACACGGTGGCGCCGCGCGCCCCCAGTTCGACCGCGATGCCCCGCCCCGCGCCCCGGGTCGCCCCGGCGACCAGGGCCACCCTGCTTTCGAGAGTCCGCCGTTCCTCAGCCATGACCGCGACCCTACGTCGCCCGCGCGCGGCCGGCGCGGGGCGGTGCGTCCGCGTCCGGGTGACCCCGCTTGGAGACGGGACGGGGGCGGGCTTGAACAACCAGCCCCTCAAGCCGCACTGTTGGCCGAGATCCGTTCATATCGTCAGGAGACCAGGCTTGTCCTCCGATCACGCACGCGCGCACGTCATCGACCCCGCCGGCGGCTGCCCGCACGCCCTCAACGCCCGGCTGCGCGCCCAGGGCGCCGTCGCCGAAGTGGTGCTTCCCGGCGGCGTACCCGGCGCGGTCGTCCTCGGCCACGAGGCGCTGAAGGAGTTCCTCGCCCACCCCGACGTGGCCAAGGACGCCCGGCACTTCGGCGCCCTCCACGACGGCACCGTCCCCCCTGACTGGCCGCTGCGCGTCTTCGCCAACGCCCAGGGCATGCACACCGCGGACGACGCCGACCACCGCCGGCTGCGCTCCCTCGTCGGCAACGCCTTCACCGTCCGCCAGGTGGAGCGGCTACGCCCCCGCGTCCAGGAGCTGACGGCCGGGCTGCTGGACGACCTGGAGCGGGCCGCGGCCCAAGCCCCCGACGGGGTCGCGGACTTGCGCACGCACTTCGCGCTCCCGCTCCCGATGAGCGTGATCTGCGAGCTCCTCGGCGTGGACCCCGAGCACCGGGGCCGGCTGCACGAGTTGTCGAACACGGTCATCATCGCGACCGACACCACCCCGGCCGAGGTGATGACGGCCGTACGGGAGCTCGTCGAGCTGATCGGCGCGATCGCGGCGGCCCGCCGGGCCGATCCGGGCGAGGACCTGACGAGTGCGCTGATAGCCGCCCGCGACGGGGACGGCGACCGGCTGAGCGAAGCCGAACTCATCGGCACCATGCGGCTGATGCTGGTCGCGGGCCACGAGACCACCCTCAACCTGATCAGCAACGCCGTCCGCGCCCTGTGCACCCACCGCGACCAGCTCGCCCTGGTCCTGGAGTCCAAGGCCACCTGGTCGGACGTGGTCGACGAGACCCTCCGCTTCGACAGCCCGGTCAGCTGGTTCCCCTTCCGCTATCCGACCCGCGACCTGAGCGTCGACGGGACCGTGATCCCGCAGGGCACCCCGGTCCTCGCCGGGTACACGGCCGCCGGCCGCGACGAGGCCTTCCACGGACCGGACGCCGGCCGCTTCGACGTCACCCGCCCCACCGCGGCCCGCAGCCTCTCCTTCGGACACGGCGCCCACTACTGCGTCGGCGCCCCGCTCGCCCGGCTGGAGGCCACCATCGCCCTGGAGGCCCTCTTCACCCGCTTCCCGGACCTCGACCTGGCCGTCCCCGAAGCCGAACTCCCGCACCAGCGCAGCTTCATAGGCAACAGCGTCGAATCGCTGCCGGTCCGCCTCGCGGGCAAGTAGGAGCGACTCTCACCCCCGAGGGCCCGCCGGCGCGCGGAACCCCCGGGGGCCGGGCCTTCGATGCCTATGGGGCTACGGGGCTACAGGGCTACAGGGCTACGGGCCTTCGGTCGGCGGGGAGATCTCCGTGCTCAGCCACCCCAGCGCGTCGGGATACATCCCGATCCAGGTCTGGAAGTTGTGGCCGCCCTGCGGCCGGACCAGGGTCTTGACCCGCGCCCCGGAGCCCTCGGCCGCCTTGGCGAACGCGGCGAGCTGCTGCGGGGGGCTGTCCTTGTCCTGTGAGGAGGTGGCCAGGAACAGGCCCACGTCCGCCTTCTTCGTGTGCTGGACCAGCCACATCGGGCTGTTGCGCTCCCGCAGCACCGGATCGGCCAGCACGTCCGCGTCACCGGTCAGCGGATCGGGGTCCAGGGCCGCGCCCGCCCGGAACGCCTTCGGGTACTGGAGCGGCAGCTTGGCCGCGCAGAACGCCCCGGTCGAGATGCCCATCAGCCCCCACCCCCCGGGCTCCGGCAGGGTGCGGAAGTTCTTGGCGACCAGGTCCGGCACGTCCTCGGCGAGCCAGTCGGCCACCTTGCGCCGCGGGGTGTTGGAGCAGTCGGTGTTGACCCCGCCCGGGTACAGCTCGGGGATCACCAGGATGAACGGGTGCGCGGCGCCGAGCTGGACCAGCTGCTCCAGCGCGCCGGGCATGTTGCCGAGGTCGATCCAGGTCCGGGGCGTGCCCGGGTAGCCGTGCAGCAGCATCAGTACGGGAAACCGGGTCTTCTGCGCCCCCGGGGCGTCGTACTCCGGGGGAGTCCACACGATCACCTGGCCGGCGAGTTTGGAGTGGGAGCCGCGGAAGTACGTGCTGCGGGTGCCGTCACCGCCCCGGGTGAATCTGGCCCGTCCCAGCGGCGGCCCGGTCATGGCCGAGGCGTTCTGCCCGGTGTCGGTGCCGAGCAGGTCGTCCCACGAGGAGTAGAGGCCGTAGCTGCCGTTGATCCAGGTGGCCACCACGCAGGTGGCGGTGAGCTGGCACAGGCCGATCATCACCAGCCGGGCCGGCCAGCGCATCCAGCCCGGGCCGGGAATCCGGTTCCACAGGAGCAGCGCGGCCAGCATGGCGAGCCCGGTGACGGCGATCAGAGTGACGAGGAACGACGTACTGGTCAGCTCCACTGCGCCGGCTCCTGACGTGCGGGACGACTCGACCGTAATATCCGGACGATACGTTCAATATGGGTTGCTCGCCGCCCAGGGAGGGCGGCGAGCAGCGTGTCGGGCCGGGGAGGTCCCGGCTCGGCCGGGTCCGGCGACAGGCAGGCCGGGACACGGGTCCTGGGGTAGATTCGCCGCCTGTTCATCGGTGCGGTTCCGGAGGTTTCATCCGCCCTGGTGCCATATGAGCCATGATCGACGGGGATATGCGGAACACGCCGAAAACAACGGATCGCCGGACCCAGTCCGGTGCACGGTCAGGGGTGTCGCCGACGGTCGCGGCGCGCACGGTCTACCAGGTCAAGCTGCTGGTCGACCCCGACCAGGTGCTGGACGCCGGCGGGCTGCCGACGGACGCGGCGGCCACCGCGCTGTCACTGGGCGAGCCCGGCCGCGTCGAGGTCGCGCAGTACATGGACGACGCCGGGCAGAGCCTGAACGGCCAGGGCTGGATCGTCCGCATCCGGCGCCACGACGACGAGAACCGCGTCCGTCTCGCCTACAAGGCCCGCTTCGAGATCGACGGCGACGGCTCGTCACCCGCCGAGGTGCGGCGGGTGATGGACCGGGCCGGCGAGCACGACTTCGCCATCGGCGACGGGAACTACCGGGTTCAGGTCAACCTCAGCCACACCCGCGCCACCCTCGACTTCACCAACAAGAAGTGCCGCCGGGTCCGGGGCCTGGCCCCCGGCGAGCTCCCCGATCTGGAGGCATCCCGCGCCATCGTCCTGGACCGGCTCCCGGGCAAGCTCGCCCGGTGGGGCGCGAAACCGGCCGGATGGGCGGAGGCCGTCACCGCTTCATCCCGTCTCCACGGTCCGGTAAGCCAGGCGAACTATCCTGGCCGCATGCTCGATCACGCGATGGAGACACAAGTCAGCCGGCTGCCCACCGCGTCCGGCGAGCCGACCTGGTTCGCGGAGATCACCGCCAAGGCGCACACCCTGCGGGAAGCCGTCCGACTGCGCTCCGACCTGATGGGCAAGCTCCGGGCCGAGGGCTGGCTGCTGGAGCGCGACGCCTTCAAGACCGAGCTCATCCTCGGCCCGTGAGAGCGTCCGAGCCCGGCCCGATACGCGTGGCCCACCTGGCCGACCTGCACATAGGGTCCGCCCTGGGCGGGCTGGCCGAGTACCCCGGGGCGCCCGCGATAGATCCGTACGAGGCTCCGTACGAGGCCCTGCGCGCGGCCGTGCGCCACATCGTCGGGGACGGCTACCACGCGGTGCTCCTCGCCGGGGACGTCTTCGACCGCCGCCACGCCGACGCCCGCGCGCTCGCCGCCTGCCAGGACGCCCTCGGCGCCTTCGACGAGGCGGGCCTGCGCACGGTGGTGGTCTCGGGCAACCACGACGCGCAGAGCCCCCTGCCGCACAAGCTGAACCTTCCGCCGTCCGTGCGCTGGCTCGCGGCGGACGCCCCCGAGTCGGTGTCCTGGCCCGACCTCGGCATCACCGTCCACGGCCAGTCGGTGGCCGACCCGGACGAGCGCCGCGACCTGGCCGCCGGATACCCGCGCCGGGTCCCCGGCACCGTCAACATCGGGCTCCTGCACACCAGCCTGCACGGCGCCTGGAGCCGCCGGATCTGCGCGCCGGCCGACCCGCGGACACTCGCGCGCGCCGGATACGACTACTGGGCGCTGGGCCACGTCCACCACCGGCTCGTCCCGGGTACCGGCGCGTTCGCCGTGTACCCGGGCAACACCCACGCCCGGGGCCCCGGCGAACCGGGCGGCCGGGGCTTGACCGAACTGCGGATCGGCGACGGCGGCCGGATCGGGATACGCCAGGTGGACACCGCCCCGGTGCGCTACGAGGACCTGCACCTTCGGTGCCCGGCGACCGCCGAGGCCGACCTGCGGGCCCGGTTCGCGGACGTCCCGCGGCCCCCCGCCGGCGGCGCCGTCGTCTGGACCCTCACCGCCGCCACGCCTCCCGGCCTGCTGCGCACGGCACGCGCCCTGGCCGGCCCGGCCGCGATGGTCTGCCCCGCGCCGACGACCCCGGCCGCCTGACGCGGGAAGGACACCCCGGCGGCGCGTGACGCGGTCACACCCCGCTCCTCAGGCGGACCGGACGCGCACGACCACCGAGTGCCACCCGGTCGCCCCGTCGGGGACCGTCCCGGCGCGTTTCCCCGTCTGTACGGCGCCCGTCCGGTCCGTGGCGCGGACCTCCAGGGTGTGCCGCCCGGGAGTCGCCTCCCACGTCCACACCCACTGGCGCCAGGTGTCGTCGCCGTCCGCGTCCCCGAGCCGGGCCTCGTGCCAGGGACCCGCGTCCACCCGTACCTCGACCCGCGCGATGCCCCGGTGCTGCGCCCACGCCACCCCGGCGACGGCCACCGGCCCCGGCGCGGGCTCGGCGGAGGGGCGCGGGGTGTCGATGCGCGACTGGGTCTTGACCGGAGCCCGCGGGGCCCAGGACCGGCGCACCCAATAGGCGTCGTAGGCGTCGAAGGTGGTCAGGCGCAGCTCGCGCAGCCACTTGCACGCGGAGACGTACCCGTACAGGCCCGGCACGACCATCCGTACGGGGAAGCCGTGCCGGAAGGGGAGCGGCTCGCCGTTCATCCCGACGGCGAGCAGCGCCTCCCGGCCGTCCATCACGGCCTCGACGGGGGTGCCGAGGGTCATCCCGTCCACCGAGCGCGCCACCAGCTGGTCGGCAGGACCGCCCTGCGACGGGGGCCGCACCCCGGCCTCGCGGAGCAGATCCGCGAGGCGGACGCCGAGCCAGCGGGCATTGCCCGCGTACGGGCCACCGACCTCGTTGGACACGCACGTGAGGGTGATGTCGTGCTCGACCAGCGGACGGGAGAGCAGCTCGCGCAGGTCGAGGGTGAGGGGCCTGGCCACTCCGTCCCCGTGGATGCGCAGCCGCCAGGCGTCCGCGTCCACGCGCGGTACGACCAGGGCGGTGTCGACCCGGTAGAAGTCCCCGTTCGGGGTGAGGAACCGGGAGATCCCGGGGATCCGCAGATCGGCCCCGGCCGGTACCGGCGGCGCCGGCACGGAGGGCGCCGGCAGGACCAGGTCCGCCCGGGAGGACGTGGCCCCCGCCGAGCCGAAGGCGCCGAGCCTTCGCCCGGCGTACCCGGCCCCGGCCGAGAGCGCGAGGGCGCCCACGACGAGGCGGCCGAAGCCGCGCCGGTCCATGCCGCCGGCCGCGGGGCCCGGTCCGAGCCGCCTCAAGGCCGCGACCAGCAGGTACAGCACTCCGGCGGCCGCGGCCCCGCCCGTCAGCGAGGGCAGCGCGTCCTTCCAGCCCGCCTCCGGTCGGCTGAGCGCGGCCACCGCCCCGACCGCCCCGACGGCGGCCGCGAGCGCCATGCCCGCGGGCAGGTGGCGTACGGCGAGCAGCCCGGCCGCGGCCGCGATCGCGCCGAGCACGACGATGATGCCGAGGCCCAGGACCAGCTTGTCGGCCTCGCCGAACTGGCGGATCGCCCACTCCTTGAGCGCGACCGGGGTGCGGTCCACCACGGCCCCGCCGACCGCGGTGAGCGGGGAGGCCTCCGGACGGACGGCCGCCGCCGCCAAGTGCGCCAGAGCCAGTCCGCTGACAGCGGCGACCAGTCCGCTGACGGCGCCGAGCGCGTACCGCCGCGGGCGCCTCGGTTCTGCCTTCACTCCGGTCATTCGGACTCACTCTCCACCCGGTCTGCTCGGAATCCCCCTGGGGGCGCGCCGGCCCGGCGCTACTCGTGCGACATGGCGCTACGCCGCCCCGCGCGCCGGGAGCGCCAGCAGCATCAGCGGCTTCGTCGTCGGAGCGGCCGAACCGCCCGCCGGTTCCAGCGTGAGCCCGACCCCGGTGGCCGCGCCCACGGTGCCGATCAGCAGTGCCGGGGCGTCCGGCCGGGCCGGATCCAGCAGCCCCGCCGGCCGCATGGCACCCGCCGGGTCGGCGAACCACAGCTGGTACGCCCGCCCGGCAGGCGCGGCCGCCATCCCGGCGGCCACGAACACCGCCCGGTCCCGGTCCCGGGAGACCACGACGGTGCCCGTCGCGCCGCCGGCCCCGCGGCCCACCACCAGCCGGGCGTCGGGGGCCGTCAGCACCCCGGTCAGCGCCTCGGCCCGGGCCCGCGCCCGGTACTCGGACTGCCGGGCGTCGTCCGCCCGCTGGTACTGCCAGGCCGCGACACCGCCGAGCCCGGCCGCCGCCGCGAGGCAGGCCGCCAGGGCCCAGCGCGGCCAGGGCCGGCGCGCGGGGATCCGTGCCATCGGCTCGGGCCGCGGCTCCGCGCGGACGCGGCGCAGCACCGCCTCCCGGAGTTCCGGCGGCGGTTCCACGGCCACGGCCCGGCCCAGCAGGGCCGCCGTGGCCGCGAAGTCCCGTACCTCCCGGGCGCACTCGGGGCACGACTCCAGATGCGCCTCGAAGGCGGTCCGCTCCGCCGGGGCCAGCGCGTCCAGGACGTACGCCCCGGTGTCCTCGTGCACGCTCATCAGCGGCTCACCCCGATTCCGGACCTGATCCTCATGCCGAGACCCCGAGACACGTCCGCAGCCGCAGCAGGCCGTCCCGCAGCCGTGTCTTCACGGTACCGAGCGGAACCGACAGCGTCCGCGCGACCTCTGCGCAGGTCAGGCCCCGGTAGTACGCCAAGGCCACCGCCTGGCGCTGGATCTCGGTCAGCGACGCCAGGCAGTGCCGCACCCGCTCCCGCTCCTCGTGGTCGATCGCCGCCTCGCTCACCTCGTCGAACTCCGGCAGCGCCGCCTCCAGCAGGGCCGCCCGCCGCTCCCGGTCGGCGGCCGCCTGCGCGGAGCGCACCCGGTCCACCGCCCGGCGGTGGGCGATCGTCAGCACCCAGGCGCGCACCGTGCCCCGGTCGGCGCGGTAGCGCCCGGCGGTGCGCCACACCTCCACCAGCACCTCCTGGGTCACCTCCTCCGCTTGGGCCCGGTCCCGCAGCACGGCCTGCGCCACTCCAAGTACCGATCCGCTGACCGCCTCGTACACGCGGACGAAGGCGGCCTCGTCCCCCTCGGCGACCCGGCCGAGCTGGACGGACAGACGCTCGCTCTCCCCGGTCCGTGTCTCGTCATCCACGGCACCGATCCTCCGCGATCCACCGGCATTCCTCGGTGGTCGCACTCCTTGTCAGCCATTCGGAGCCGTCGCGCCACCGGATTGGCCGCAACCCGCCCCGGAAGGGCTCGCTCACGCGCGGGGGCGGCCGGCCCGCTCGGCGGCCCGCCGGGCCATGGTCACGAGGTGGCTCTCCGCGCTGCCGGCCGTCCCCGTCCGGCGGCTCATGGCGATCTCCCCGCGCTTGCGCAGCTCCACGACCCCGTCGGCGAGCAGCGCCCACGGGTCCGAGCGGTGCGCGGGGTCCCGCGCCCGGTCCGCGGACCGGCGTAACCGGTCGGGGGCGAGGTCGCGGGCACCGGCGGCGAGGAGTGCCGGGGGCTCCAGGGCGGCGGAGGGCGGCGTCGGGACGGGTTCGGACATGGCGGGCGCTCCCGGCGTCGGAAGGGGCGGCCGCCGGTAGTTCCGGAGGCCGCCCCTGATCGATTTCCGCCAGTGAACCCAGCGCTCCGCCCTTGCGGCTGGAGCTCGGCTCGCGGCTCCCTCGCGAGGGTGGGGGGATTCCCACGGGAGGGTGAAGATCAGATCATTCGGCGATCTCCACCGCGGCCGGGGTTCCGGTCATTCCACCTTGGGCAGGGTGGCCGCGACCCTGGCCGCCAGGACGTACGGATCCCCGCTCGGCCGGTCCGGGTGGCGGGTGGTCAGCCGCGCCCACTCCTCCTCGAAGGCGTGCCAGTCGATCGCCCTCGGCGCGGCCTCCAGCACGAGGGCCTCATCCAGCGAGGCGAAGTAGGACGCCCAACGCCGCGCGTACAACTCCGAGACGAGACCGGCCCATTCGCGGTTCGCGTAGTCGTGCAGGAAGCCGCCCTCGCTGGTGCTCTGGCGTCCCCACACGCTCAGGATCGAGCGGGCGTCGTACTCGTAGCGGTCCTTCTCGGCCTCGTCCGCTCCGTGCGAGCGGGCCGCCGACAGCCAGGAGCCGAGCAGGAAGTTCGGGTCGGAGCCGACGAGCGCGTCCAACTGCTTCTCCCGGTTCGCCCATTCGGTGGTCAGTTCGCGGAAGAGGGTCAGATCCCGGGCCTCGTAGGCCGCCTTGATGCGCGGCAGCAGCACCCGGGAGTGGTTGGCGAGGGCCTGCCGCGCGGTGTCCACCAGGTCGAAGCGGTA
The DNA here is from genome assembly GCF_018614195.1 of Streptomyces sp. ISL-43. GTDB lineage: Bacteria > Actinomycetota > Actinomycetes > Streptomycetales > Streptomycetaceae > Streptomyces. The sequence goes on along the minus strand of NZ_JAGGOT010000048.1, from coordinate 108,776 downwards.
GGCGCTGGAGCCGCGCAGCAGCGGGTCGACCTTGAGCAGGTGGTCCAGGGCGCGGCGTACCGAACCCGCCGGATACCGCATCGCCTTGGGGCTCCAGTAGGCGGATCCCAGCGCCGTCAGGCTCGGCCGGGCCGTGAACAGGCTGTCCTGGGACTCCGACCACAGCCCCGAGGAGGTGCTGTACGGTCCCGTGCGCAGTTCCTCCCACGCCGCCGCGGCCTCGGCGTCCGGCCGCCCGTAACGCCTGCCCGCGAAGTCCGCGAACCACCGCTGCTGGTCGATCGGGCCCGGCTCCCACGCGAGGTCGGTGAAGAGGTCGAAGGCCGCCGGGTTGGTCCCTGTGGCCTCCGGCAGGTAGGCGATGCCGGTCAGCGCGCTGTCGGCCTTCGCGCGCCAGGACCCGAACCGGTCGATCCACACCGAGGTGTTCGCGCCGACCGTCGTGTGCCCGCCGAAGTTGTAGATGCTGCCCATCGCGTACGGGGCTCCGCCCCAACGGACCTCGCGGTCCAGGCGGTTGTAGCGGTCCGACAGCCCGTCCATGATCAGCAGCTTCGAGGTGTCCACCCCGGCCAGGAGCTCCTTCGTCGGATCGTCCTGCCAGCCCAGTACCGCCCACAGCGCACCCGGATGGGCCGCCCACAGCGCCTGCTGCACGGCCCCGGCGGCCTCCTTCACATCGACCGAACCGGTGTGCCCGCCTTCGTGCAGCGGGCTCATCCGGTACATCGTGCTGTCCCCGAAGAGCGCCCGCTGCTCGGCGTAGTAGTCGGCGGCCAGTTTCGCGAAGACCGGTGAGACCGGGTCCAGCCAGTCCGGCCGGTCAAAGCCCGCCCAGTCGCCCTGCGGCACGGTCACCGCGCCCGGGTTGCGGTCCGCGAAGGAGGGCGGCACGGTGCCGAAGTAGCCCGGCAGCACCGGGGTCATGCCGAGGCCGCGCAGCTGCTCGGCGATCCGGCCGCCCAACTCGGCGCGCGCCTTCATCAGCTGCTCGGTGACGGGGCCGCCGAAGCCGCTGAGGTTCTGCAGCAGCCACCAGCTCTGGTGGCCGGGGCCCGGGATCCACTCGCGCAGCTCCTCGGCCGTGTAGCCGAAGCGCTGGAGCGCCCGGTAGTACGGGTACTCGGCGCCGACCTGCACGAACACCTCGTTGATGCCGTGCAGGGCGAGCAGGTCGATCTGCCGTTGGTGTTCCTCGAAGGTGCGGTACGGGCCCGTGTACCCGTCGTCGGTGTCGTTCAGGGCGTACCGGTGCGCCACCAGCGCGGTCCGGGTGACCGGCGCGGGCACCGCGGGCAGCTCGGCGGGCAGCATCCCGATGCTGTCGCCGGGCCAGCCGATGTCGGCTCCGGCGACGTGCTGGAGGTACCAGCCGACCCCGGTGAGCAGGGTGGCGCCGGTGGAGCCCCGGATGGTGATCGCGCCGGCCGTCCCGGAGACGGTGAAGGCGTCCTTCGTCGCCGCGGGGTCCGCCACCAGCGTGAACTGACCGGCGTGCTTCGGCAGCAGCCGCTCCAGGGAGGCCCGCGCGGGGGAGGCGTCGAAGACCCGCGGCCGGTCCCGTACCTCGTGTCCCGCACCGGCGGCCGCAGGGGGCTGGGTCCCCCGGGCCGTGGCCCCGGGGGCGGCTCCGGCGACCGCCAGGGTCAGCAGGGCCGCGGGCAGCGCTGCCAGCGTGACCCGGCGGCTCACCCGACCGGCCCGGCCGCGTGGTGGGGTTGGGCCCGGCATAAGCGTAGTCCTCGTCTCGGTCGTCTCGGTCGTCTCCGCCGGCCTCGGCGGCCTCGGCGGCTCGGGCGGTGGCTGAATGCCCGTCTGGTTCCCCGTCTGGGGACCCGTCTGTTTCGCCATGGGCGCGGGCCGTCAGACCGGCAGGGCCCAGACCTGGTCGACCCGGTGGTCGCCGCAGGGGGTGAGCCGCAGCCGCTCGGCGGGGCTGCCGGGCTCGGCGGGGACGGCGGCGGGGGCCGGCGCCGTCAGGCAGAGCCCGCTCGCCCCGTCGACCAGGGCTCCGTCGCGGCGCGGGCTCCAGCCCTGCCCCGGATCGCGGCGCCGGTGGTCGGACGAGCAGTCGGCCAGCTCCACGAGCCCGTCCGGGCCCGCCGTCAGGCAGTCGCCGGCCAGGCGCAGGGCGTTGTCCCGGCCCAGGGTCCAGCGCTGGTCCGGCGCGCCCGTGCAGGCGGCCATCACCACGGCGCCGACTCCGGTGGTGTTCGCACCGTCGGCGCAGGCGGCGCCCTGGCGCGCGCCCTGGCCGGTGATCTGGCCGGTGGGCAGGGCCGGGGCGCAGCCGGCGCGCGGGGTGAGCCGCCAGACGCCCGTGTCGTGCGCGGCCAGCGTGCCGGTCAACGCGCCGGAGACCTCGCGGACTTCCCCGCTCCACAGGTCCTTCGCGTCGACCGTGCAGGAGGACAGCCCGATCTCGTCGAGCGGTACGCGGATGGAGCGGGCGGCGCCGGACCGGTTGAGTACGGCGACGGCGCGGTCCCCGTTCGCGAGCGGCCGCACCAGGATGTCGAAGGTGGCGTTGGAGGAGACCACCGCGCCCTGCCGGCCCATCGGGTCCTGGTCGAGCGCGATCAGGTCGGTGTTGCCGAGGGCGGCGAGGCCGGCCTGGTCGAGCTCGGAGACCTGCGAGGACAGGATGAACGGCGCGGCCATCATGGCCCACAGGCCGACCTGGCTGCGGCTCTCCGCCCCGGTGAGCCCGGGGGCCCCCGCGATCAGGAAGTCGGGGTCGTTCCAGTTGCCGGGGCCCGCGTACCGGCCGAGCCAGCGGTTGTAGCCGTAGTTGCCCATGACCGAGCTCCATCGAGAGGTGTCCGGCGCGGCCGGCTTGTACACCTTGATGTCCCGGCCCTCGCGCCACAGCTGGCCGGTCTCGCCGACCCAGTCGAGCACCTTGTGCCAGTCGGCGCCGCCCCATTCGCCCTGTTGGAAGTACGCGGGCGCGGAGGCGGAGAGCACCATGTCGCGCCCGCTCCCGCGCAGCGCCTTGGCCACGGAGTTGTAGGCGTCGCGGTAGGCCTGCTCCTTCGTGGTGCCCTCGGGCACCCACAGATTGCAGCCGTCCATCTTGACGTAGTCGACTTCCCAGGTCGCGAACTGCCGGGCGTCGCGGGCGTAGTGGTCGGGCCCGCCGCCCTCGGGGAAGCCGCTGCCGGGGTAGCGCTCGCAGGTGAGGTGGCCGGCGTCCTGGTAGATGCCGAATTTGAGCTTCCTGGCGTGCAGGTACTCGCCGAGCCAGGCCATGCCGTGCGGGAACTTGTCCGTGTCGACGACGAGGTTGCCGTCCGCGTCGCGGCTCTTGGTCATCCAGCAGTCGTCGACGGTGACCGTGTCGTAGCCCTTGGCGGCGAGGCCGGTGGAGACCAGCGCGTCCGCGTTCGCCACGACCTTGGCCTCGTCGATGTCGCACATGTAGTGCGCCCAGTTGTTCCAGCCCATGGGCGGGGTGAGAGCGAGCGGGGTGTCCGAGGTCGCCGTGGGCTCGGCCGCCGCCGGGGCGGGGCAGAGCGCGAGGGCGAGCAGGGCGGCCGCGGTCAGGCAGGGGAGCGACGCACGCAGGCGAGGCGGCACGGAGTCTCCTTGACGTGGGGGCTGTCGATCGCCAGTGCAGCGGTGTGACTACCCGCTGTCAACATAAGTCGAGGGTTATCAGTCAATGACCAGCAATATGGCCGCAGTCGACGTCACACGAAGGGGTCGCAACGGGGATGGTGACGCTGGCTGTGACAGTGGCTGATACGATGTATCTCATGCCGAGAAGATCAGCGGCCCTGGACCGCGCGACACCCGAGGCGATCGCCGCCGCCGCTCTGCGGATCCTCGACGAGCAGGGGCCGGCCGCGCTCAGCTTCCGGGCGCTCGCCGACCGGCTGGACGTCTCGCACGCCACCGTCCAGCGGCGCTGCGCCGACCTCGCCGGGCTGCTCGACCTCTGCACCGAGCACCTCGCCGCCCAGCTGCCGCTGATCCCCGCCGGGACCGACTGGGCCGAGGCCGCCGAGCAGCGGTTCACCGCCCTCTACCGCCTGCTCGCGGCCCACCCCGGGCTGCTGGCCCTGCGCGGCGGCCGCCCCTGGCTCGGACGGCAGCTGCTCGCCCGGCTCGTGGAACCGGCGCTCGCCGACAGCGTGGCCGCCGGGATGACCCCCGCCGAGGCGATGACCGTGTACCGGCGGATGTACCTGCTGACCCTCGGCAGCGCCGCCTTCGTCGACCACCGGGACCCGGCCGGCGCCACCGCCGCCTCGCGCGCGGCGCTCGCCGCCCTGGACCCGGCCGGCTTCCCGGTGCTCTCGGGCGCGCTGGCCGAGGTACTGCCCGCCCTGACCGACCACGAGGTGTACTACGGCGCCCTGCGCCAGCTGATCGAGGCGGCCCGGCCCGGCGCCTGACGGCCCGGGCCGTCAGGGCCCGCCGGCGCGTGCCGGCCGGTCACCTCGTGGAACACGCGTGTGAACAGAGGAGTGAGTCCGTGGAACAGCAGCTCGACTACGCCGCCGTACGCGCCGCCGCCGACCGGATCGCCGGGGCGGTACGGCCCGTCACGGTGATACCGGCGGGCGCGGCGGGGACCTCGTACGCGCTGGAGTACCTCCAGCACACCGGCTCCTTCAAGGCCCGCGGCGCCCGCAACTTCCTCGCCGCCCACCGCGCCGCCGGCACCCTGCCCGACACCGGGGTCACCATCGCCTCCGGCGGCAACGCCGGCCTGGCCTGCGCCTGGGCGGCCCGCGCCGAATCCGTGCCCGCCACCGTGTTCCTGCCGGCCACCGCCCCGCGCGTCAAGGTGGAACGGCTGCGGGGCTACGGGGCCGACGTACGGCTCGTCGGCGACCGGTACGCCGAAGCGCTCGCGGCCTGCCGGGAGTTCGCCGCCGGGAGCGGGGCGCTGAGCAGCCACGCCTACGACCACCCGCTCATCGCGGCGGGCGCCGGGACCCTGCTCGACGAGATCCGCACCGCCCTGCCCGGCCTGGACACGGTCGTCGTCGCGGTCGGCGGCGGCGGGCTGTTCGCCGGGATCGCCGCCGCCGCGCGGGAGCACGGCGTACGCGTGGTCGCGGCCGAACCGGAGAACTGCCGGGCCCTGAACGCGGCCCTGGAGGCCGGCCGGCTCGTGGACGTCCCCGTGGACTCGGTGGCCGCCGACTCGCTCGGAGCGACCCGGGTGTCCGCGGACGCGCTGGTCGCCGTACGGGCGGAGAACGCCGAGTCGGTGCTGGTCCCGGACGCGGCGATCACCGCCGCCCGGCGCGCCCTGTGGGAGGAGCACCGCATCGTGGTCGAAGCGGGCGCGGCCACCGCGCTGGCGGCGGTGCGGGTCGCCCCGCGGCCGCCGGGGGAGCGGGTCGCGGTGGTGCTGTGCGGTGCGAACACGGATCCGGCGGACCTGGGCCGCGCGCAGTCCTGAGAGCTCGCGGAAGAGCTCGGGGAGAAAGGCGAACGGGGCGGCGGTGGCCGTCGTCAGACGGAGACGTCCTCGCGGACCACGACGACCGTGCCGGCCGCGTACTGCACCACCTGCTGGCTCACCGAGCCCAGCAGCGCGCCCTTGACGCCCCCGTAGCCGCGGGTGCCGACGACCGTCAGCGCCGCCTCCTTCGAGGCGTCCACCAGCACCTGCGCGGGCGAGCCCTGCTCCACCCGGCGGAAGACCGGAACGCCGGGTGAGGTGCCGACCGCCTCCGCCACGGTGTCGGCGAGCCGCTGGCGGGCCGCCTCCTCGGCGGTGACCAGCAGGTCCTTTGCCGCCGGGCTGACGCCGAAGGGGTTGGTGTTCCATTCCCAGCTCATGACGGCGTGCACCCGGCCGCCGATGGCCTTGGCCTGGGCGACACCCCAGCGCAGGGCATGCTTCGAGTGGTTCGAACCGTCCACGCCGACGACGATCAGAGGCTCGGTGTTCTGGCTCACGGTGGTTCCTCGCAGTTCGTCCGAATAGTCGTTCATATCCTGTATACATGCCTCACCCGGTCCGACCTCGAACGACGATCGTTGCGCGGGCCGAAGACTTTGGAGAACAGCGCGCGACGTCCCCCGCTTGCGAGAGTCGTGGTGACGGACGAGAACCGTCCGGTGGATGTGCGAGGAGCGGGACGTGGCACGACGCAATGGATGTTTGATCGGCTGCCTGGTGGCCGTGGTGCTGGGGATCGGGGTGCTCGTGCTCCTGCTCTTCGGGATAGGAAAGGTCGTCGACGTGGCCGACAAGACGCTCGTCGACCCCAAGGTGTACGAGGCCGTCAAGGTCGGTGACTCCGAGACCGAGGTCCGCGCCAAGCTGCCGTCGGGCCAGACCTTCGTCGAATCGGCGCTCAAGGACGGCGGCCCCGCCGAGCCCGCGGACAGCCAGTGCTCCTGGTACGTGTCCAGCGCCGGCGACGCCAACACGGTGCTGCGGTTCTGCTTCAAGGACGGCAAGCTCGCGGAGAAGGCCGACTACCGCATGAAGTAGGGCCCTCGGGCCCGGCCCGGTGGTGGTCGTTCGCCGTCCGCGCCACGTCGTCCCTGCTCCACCGTCTCCGCTAAGCCATCGCGCGACGGAGCTCCGCGACCGGTGGGGCGAGCCGGGCGGCCGTGCCCGCCGGGAGGCGGGCGGTCCGGGTGTCGATCCAGGCGAGGACGGCCGCACGCTGGTCCGCGTCGCACATCGAGAGGTGGAACAGCAGGTGCCGCCAGGCGCGGGCCGTCCGCTTCGGGGTGGCCATCCGGCGGCGCGTCGCCCCGGTGAAGGCGGCCCGGGCGAGGGCGTCCCAGCCGCTCCGGGGGGCGGCGCCGATCTCGTGGACGAGGGTGGCGAGGTTGCAGGCCGTGAGGATCCGGACCTGTTCGATCACCGAGGGGTAGGCGGTGACTTCCGGGGAGTACGTGCCGTCGGCGAACGGGACGCCGGGCTCCCGGCGGCCCGCCCGCACGGAGCACAGCAGGACGAATCCCTCCCTGTCGTCGGACTCGGCCATGTCCCGGACCGTCGCGTAGTCGATGCCGTGGTAGCGCTCGTACGGCGTCCCACCCATCAGTTCGGCGGCCACCCGCGCGGCGGACAGCACCTCCGTGGTCACGATCCCGAGGTCGCTGCGGCCGAACGGCTCCACGGCGAACGACGCGGGGACCCCGGCCTCCCGGGCCAGTGCGGACAGCCCCGTCACGAGGGGCGGGCTCAGGTCGGCGGTGGACTCCGCGGAGGCCTCCAGGGCGAAGTCGGCGAGGCGTCGCAACGCGGCGCCCAGCGCCACCGGTTCCCGTACGGGCGCTCCGGCGACCGCGCGGATCCAGGGGCGCTCCGCGAGGCGGGTGAAGTCCTGCAGGTGGTGGTAGAACCGGTGGGCACCCTGGTACAGCTTGGCCAGCAGGGTCCGCAGCGCGGGGTCGGCGACCTCGGGGTGGTACCCCCGGGCGAGGGCCGCGCCCACGGCATGCGGCACGCGGACGGCGGACAGCCCGGCCTGCCACGCCGCCCGGGCCTCCTCGGCCGCCGCCAGAGCCGCCGGCGGTTCGGCGCCGGGTATCGCGGCGTTCCCTTCCGCCCCGGCGAGCGGACCCCGTAGGAGAGCGGCTTGCCGGACCTGCTCCTGTCGCAGCAGGGTGTGCTCGGGGGAGCCGGGCCGGCCGCGCTTGGCGACCATCGACGCGACGGCGCGGCGGAGCAACCCCGCTTCCCGGGGCGACAGTTCGCGGCCCGCGACCCTCTCCTCCAGCGCCCGCCGCAGGATCGCCGCGTTCGACTTGGGGTCCCGGTGCCGGCCGGTCAGGGGATGGGCCGCCGCCAAGGCCCCGTACCGCTCCAGCAGGGCGGCGCCCTCCGGACGCGGGGCGCGGGCGCCGTCCGCGTACGCGCGCAGCCAGTACGAGAGCAACTCGTCCTCGAAGGGCCGCCATACGGTCAGCGCCTCGCGCTGCGCCGCGACGGCGCGGTTCGGCCGCTGCCGCGCGAGCAGCCGGGCCGCTTCGCGGGCCGGGCCGGTGACCTCGGGGCCGGTGGTCCCGGGGCCGCGGTACTCGGGGCCTGAGGCCTCGGGGCGCGGCGTGAAGGGCAGGCGGTCGGCGAACGGGTCCAGGAGCGCGGCCAGTTCGGCCGCCGCGTCCAGGCGGTCGGCCCGCAGCAGCCACGCCACGCACAGCAGCGCGGCCTCCTCGGGTGCGTGGATCTCGTAGCGTCCGCTCTCCAGGAGCGACCACAGCCGGGAGATGCCGGGCCCGGTCAGGCCGTCCGCGAAGAGGGCGCGCCGGTTTCCCGGCACGCCGGCCAGCCGGGCGGCTTCCCGCTCGTAGGGGCGCAGCCGGGTGAGCGCCAGACCGGGGGTGGCCCAGAGGGGCGGGGCGACCCGCGGTGGCGCTGTCGTGTCGTCGTTCATCGCCGGCGTGGCAGGTCCTGCCCCTGCGCCCTCCGAATGTGCAGTTCGGTGCTCTGGCTGCTGAGCTACACGCCGTGCCGCCGAATCTACATCGGCCCAGGTCACGCACACCACCGGGAATCGGAACGCCCGATCCAGATAAAGCGCATTAGTGCCCGCTCTCGTGAACAGGCGATAAGGAGTCGACTCCTGACGGGACGGCAGGTTCGTTACCGAATCGATATCACGCCAAACACGTTGTGAACTAATGCGCATCAGTGCAGGTCAAGTGGTGTTGACGGAGTGACTTTCGGACTGCGTGGCACGCTCTTGTCGCAATTCTGGACGTGCGGGTACCTGCCACCCGTGGTCGATCTCATTGACGGGGACTTGGTTTCGGGCGAGTTTGGGCGCAGCGCTCCGGCGACGAGGCCGGAACTCCCCCCGAAGGCGGCGACGATGACCCGTATGAACGTGACGCGTATTGCCATCGGCACACTCGCGGCGGCCGGTACGTTACTCGCGACCTCCGCGTGCGGCGTCAGCGGTGGCGCCGCCGACGTGAAGGAGGGGGAGAAGACCGGCAAGGTGTCCGGCCGGATCACGTTCCGGACCCTGCAGCTGAAGCCGGTCTTCACGTCCTACGTGCAGGGCGTCATCGACTCCTTCGAGAAGAAGTACCCGGACGTCGAGGTCAAGTGGGAGGACGTGCCGGGCGACGGCTACAACGAGAAGCTCGTCGCCGACGCCCAGGCCGGCGCCCTCCCCGACGTCGTCAACCTCTCCACCGACAGCTTCCAGCTCCTCGCCGACCGGGGCATGCTCGCCGACGTGGCCAAGCTCGACCCCGAGACGGCCAAGGAGTACGTGCCCGGCGCCTGGGAGCAGTTCAAGCTGCCCGGCAAGGGGGACAGCGTGTTCGCGTACCCCTGGTACGTGACCCCGGAGATCCTCACGTACAACAAGGAGCTCTTCGAGAAGGCCGGACTCGACCCGGCGAAGCCGCCGACGACCGTCGAGCAGTTCTTCGACTACGCCGAGCGGATCGCGGCCGGGTCCGGCGGCCAGTACTCCGCCTTCATGGCCGACCCCAAGGGCCGGCTGCCCGGAGACTGGCAGAAGATGGGCATACCGATCCTGAACGAGAAGCAGGACGCCTTCACCTTCGACACCGCCAAGGCCGTCGCGTGGGTCGAGCGGATGAAGGACCTGTACGACAAGGGCGCCATGCCCAAGGAGTCCCTGCTCAAGTCGGACGACATCAACCAGCTCTACGGCGGTGGCAAGATCGTCTTCGGCCCCGGCTCCCCGGGCTTCGTCAGGGACATCAAGCAGAACGCCCCGCAGATCTACGCCGGCACGCAGGTCGCGAACGCCGTCACCGGCACGCTCGGCCACATCGGCATCTACGCCCAGTCGCTCGGCATCAAGAAGGACAGCAAGCACCTGGACGCGGCGACGGAGTTCGCCAAGTGGGTCACCAACGGCCCCAACCAGGTCGAGTTCTCCAAGAAGGCGACCATCTACCCCTCGAACGCCGTCGGCCTGGCCGACCCGTACTTCTCCGACAAGGGCGACGGCAAGGACGCGGAGACCCTGGCGCGCGCGGTCGGCGCCGAACAGCTCAAGAGCGCCGGCCTCGACGCCAACACCCCCGTCCAGTGGAGCAACCAGGTCGGTGACGCGGTCGTACGCGAGGTGCAGAAGGCCATCACGGGCGAGCAGGACGCCAGGACGGCCGTGCGCAAGGCCCAGGAGGAGGCGAACAAGCTGCTCGCCAAGACGGGCCGGAAGTGACCGCGGCGAAGCAGGCCGAGCAAGCCAGGAAGGCGAAGCAGGCCATGGAGGCCGAGACCGGGCTGCGCCATCGCGCATGGTGGACCCCGTACCTCTTCCTCGCCCCGGGCCTGGTGATGGTGTCGTTGTTCAGCCTCTGGCCGTTCGTCAACACCGTGATCCTCTCCTTCACCGACGCGCAGATCCTGCGCGGAGGCGGCTTCGTCGGCTTCGACAACTACACCCGCGCCTTCGCCGACTCCGACTTCTGGGTCGCCACCGGCAACAGCGTCCTGTACCTCGTGGTCGTCGTCCCGTGCCTGGTGTTCCTGCCGCTGGCCCTCGCGGTCCTCGTCCAGACGAAGGTCCCCGGGATCGGCTTCTTCCGCTCGGCGTTCTACACCCCGGTGATCGCCTCGGCGGTCGTCGTCGGCCTCATCTGGCAGTGGGTGCTGCGCAGCGACGGCCTGGTCAACACGCTGTTCCTGAAGCTCAGCATCATCTCCGAGCCGATCCCGTTCCTGACCGACAGCACCATGCTGCTGGTCTCCGCGATGATCGTGACGGTGTGGAAGGGTCTCGGCTACTACATGGTCTTCTACCTGGCGGCCCTCGGGAACGTCTCCACCTCGCTCTACGAGGCCGCGGCGATCGACGGCGCCGGTCCGGTCCGCCGCTTCTTCAGCATCACCGTCCCCCAGGTGAAGCCGATGATGCTGCTCGTCGGCACCCTGTCCGCCATCTCCGCGCTCCGCGTCTTCACCGAGATCTACATCCTCGGTGGAGAGAGCGGCGGTCCCGGCGGCGGCGCCCGTACCCTGCCCTTCCTCATCCGGCAGGTCGGCCTCGGATTCTCCGGCGAGACCGGCTACGCGGCCGCCATCTCCATCCTGTTGTTCCTCCTGACGCTGGTCTTCAGCCTGCTGGGCCGCCGTCTGTCGAAGGGAGACGAGAGTTGAGCACCCTGGCCTCCCTCGGGAAGAAGGCGGGCAAGCGCGTCGGAGCCGATGCCCGGCGGTACCGGATCGGCCTCGCCGGCCGGTACGCCACGCTCCTCCTCATGCTCGTGATCATGCTCGGGCCGATCGTCTGGCAGTTCCTGACATCGATCCGCGGCCGCACCGAGAACGTGTACGACGGGGTGCTGCCCTCGCGGCCCACCCTGGACAACTACTTCCGGGTCGCCGAGTCGTTCCCGCTGTTCCAGTACGTCGGCAACACCCTGACCGTGGCGCTGCTCGCCATCACCTCGAACATGCTGTTCGCGGCCATGGGCGGCTACGCCCTCTCCCGGGCCGCCTGGAAGGGCCGCAAGACCGTCTTCACGGTGCTGGTGGCGACGCTGATGTTCCCCTTCGAGTCCGTGATGATCTCGATGTTCCTCACGGTGCGCGAGATGGGCCTGGTCGACACCCTCGTCGGGGTGTGGCTGCCCGGCGCCGTCTCCGTCCTCAACATCATGATCATGAGATCGGCCTTCCTCTCCGTGCCCAGGGAGGTCGAGGAGGCCGCGGTCATCGACGGTGCGGGCGAGTGGACCCGCTTCACCCGCGTCTTCCTGCCGTCCGCCAAGGGAGCGCTGGCCGTCGTCTGCATCACCAGCTTCATGGGCGCCTGGGACGACTTCCTGTGGCCCCTGCTGGTGCTGACCGACAGCGACAACTACACGCTCCAGCTCGGCCTGAAGACCCTGGCCGGTGCCACCACGGTGAGCGACCAGCGGATCATCGCCGCCGGTGCGATGGCGGCGCTGATACCGATGATGCTCCTCTTCTTCGCCCTCCAGCGCTTCTTCTTCAAGGGCGTGGGCGAGGGAGCCGTCAAGACCTGACCCGAGCCCGTCGCCGTCCCCCCGACCGTCCGCACGATTCGCCCCGTACCCCCTCTCCCGGAGTGGAGCAGCCGTCATGCATGACGACCGCAGCATCACCGAACACCGCCTCCGCCGCGTCCTCAAGGAGCGCATCAAGCCCGCCGTGCACTCCCGCTCGGTCCCGCTGGCCGTCGAGCGCTGGGAGGCCCCCGGCGAGCCCGTCCCCGTCGCCGATGGCCTCGCGGCCCCGTACGAACCCTGCGCGGTCGCAGACGTGTGGGGCCCGGCCTGGGGCACCACCTGGTTCAAGGTCACCGGCGCCGTCCCCGCCGACTGGGCGGGCCGTACGGTCGAGGCCGTCCTCGACCTCGGCTTCGACCGGATGATGCCCGGCTTCCAGTGCGAGGGCCTGGTCCACCGCGCCGACGGCGGAGAGATCAAGGCGCTCAACCCGTACAACGACTGGGTGCGCGTTGCCGACCCGGCGGTCGGCGGGGAGCGGATCGAGTGGTACGTCGAGGCCGCCTCCAACCCGGTCCTGGTCGACCACTCGATCACGTACGAGGGGGACAGGCGGACCAGCGGCGACCAGCCCCTCTACCGGCTCGCCCGGATGGACCTCGCCGTCTTCGAGAGCGAGGTCTGGGAACTCGTACAGGACCTCGAAGTCCTCTACGACCTGATGACGCAGCTCGACGAGGGTGAGGCCCGGCGCTACGAGATCCTGCGCGCCATCGACTCCGCCCTCGACGCGGTGGACCTGTGCGACGTCCCCGGCACGGCGGCCGCCGCCCGCGCGCGGCTCGTGGCCGCGCTGGCCGCCCCCGCCCACGCCTCCGCGCACCGGATCAGCGCGGTCGGCCACGCGCACATCGACTCGGCCTGGCTGTGGCCGCTGCGCGAGACGGTGCGCAAGGTGTCGCGGACCTCGTCCAACATGGTCAACCTGATGGACGAGCACCCCGAGTTCGTCTTCGCCATGTCGCAGGCCCAGCAGCTCGACTGGATCAAGACCTACCGGCCCGAGCTCTTCGAGCGGGTCAAGAAGAAGATCGCGGACGGGCAGTTCGTGCCGGTCGGCGGCATGTGGGTGGAGTCCGACACCAACATGGTGGGCGGCGAGGCCATGGCCCGCCAATTCCTGTACGGCAAGAAGTTCTTCATGGACGAGTTCGGCATCGAGACGAAGAACGTCTGGCTGCCCGACTCCTTCGGCTACACCGCCGCGATGCCGCAGATCGTCAAGCTCTCCGGCTCCAAGTGGTTTCTGACCCAGAAGATCTCCTGGTCCCAGGTCAACAAGTTCCCCCACCACACCTTCTGGTGGGAGGGCATCGACGGCACCCGCGTCTTCACGCACTTCCCTCCCGTCGACACCTACAACTCGGACCTCGGCGGCGCCCAGATGGCGCATGCCGCCCGCAACTACCGCGAGAAGGGCCGGGGTTCGCGCTCGCTGGCCCCCTTCGGCTGGGGCGACGGCGGCGGCGGCCCCACGCGCGAGCAGCTCGCCCGCGCGAAGCGGCAGCGGGACCTCGAAGGCTCCCCGCGCGTGGAGATCGAGCGTCCCGACGCGTTCTTCGAGAAGGCGCACGCCGAGTACGAGGACGCGCCCGTCTGGGCCGGCGAGCTCTACCTGGAGCTGCACCGGGGCACCTACACCTCCCAGGCCAAGACCAAGCAGGGCAACCGCCACAGCGAGTCGCTGCTGCGCGAGGCCGAACTGTGGGCGTCCACGGCCGCGGTGAAGGTCCCCGGGTACGCGTACCCGTACGAGGACCTGGAGCGGATCTGGAAGACCGTGCTGCTCCACCAGTTCCACGACATCCTCCCCGGCTCCTCCATCGCCTGGGTGCACCGCGAGGCGCGCGAGACGTACGCACGCGTGCGGGAGGAACTGCGCGGGATCACCCTGACGGCGCAGACCGCGCTGGCGGGCGAGGGCGAGGAGCAGCTCGTCTTCAACTGCGCCCCGCACGCCCGGCGCGGAGTCCCGGCCGGCGGGGCGGGACGGCCGGCGGCCGCCGGGCACCCCGTCACGGTCGGGGAGCGGCCGGACGGCGGGTGGACCCTCGCCAACGGGCGCCTGCGCGTGGAGATCGACGGCCGCGGCCTGATCGTGTCCGCCTACGACCTGGAGGCCGGCCGCGAGTCGGTCGCGCCGGGCGCCGCCGCGAACCTGCTCCAGATCCACCCGGACTTCCCGAACATGTGGGACGCGTGGGACATCGACGAGTTCTACCGCAACAAGGTCACCGACCTGGTGGACGTGGACGCGCTGGAGGTCTCCGAGGCCGGGGCCTCGCACGCCACGGTGCGGGTGGCCCGCTCCTTCGGCTCTTCCTCCTCGGTCGTCCAGAGGGTCACGCTCAGGGCCGGCGCCAAGGCGGTGGACATCGTCTCGGACGTGGACTGGCACGAGACGGAGAAGTTCCTCAAGGCGGCTTTCCCGCTGGACGTCAAAGCCGAACGCTCGGCATCGGAGACGCAGTTCGGGCACGTCTACCGGGCCACCCACACCAACACCTCCTGGGAGGCGGCCAAGTTCGAGATCTGCGCGCATCGCTGGATCCACGCGGAGGAGCCGGGCTGGGGCGTCGCCGTCCTCAACGACTCCACGTACGGCCACGACGTGACCCGCGACATGCGGGCCGACGGCGGCCAGACCACCACCATCCGGCTGTCCCTCCTGCGGGCCCCGCGCTATCCCGACCCGGAGACCGACCAGGGTGCGCACACTCTGCGCTTCTCCCTCGCCCCGGGCGCGGCCATCGCCGACGCGGTCCGCGAGGGCCACGCGCTGAACCTGCCCGAGCGCGTGCTGTCCGGCGCGGGGCCGGTCGCGCCGCTCGTCGCGGTCGACAACGACGCGGTGGTCGTCGAATCGGTCAAGCTCGCCGAGGACCGCGGCGGCGACGTCGTCGTCCGCCTCTACGAATCCCGCGGCGGCCGGGCGAACGCCACCCTGACGGCGGGCTTCCCCCTGGTGGCGGCGGTCGAGAGCGACCTCCTGGAGCGCCCGATGGAGGGCGCGGCCGTCGGCGCCCCCACCCCGGACGGCGCGGTGGCCCTGACCCTGCGCCCGTTCCAGATCCTCACGCTCCGCCTCCACAGGGCCTGACCGCCTCCACAGGGCCTCACCGCCCTCGCAGGGCGCCCCACACGGCTGGGGCGCCCTGCGAGGGCCCGGGCGTGGGGCCCTCGCGCCGCTGCCGTATGTTCCAGCCGTGATCGCTTTGAAGGTGTGGGCGGCCAGTGCGTCGCGGCTGCCCGGCAAGGACGCACTGGCCTCCCCGGCCCCGGTCATCGCCTGGGCCGGAGCGTTCGGCGCGGCGATGCTGGTGTCCGGCGGGGCCGGTCTCGTCACCGACGGCGGCGAGACCCGGGCCGGGCTGGGTGACTGAGTCCGTCCCGTGCGCGCGCCCAGTCCGCGGCCGCCCGGGAAACGCGGACATCCCTTGATCTTTTGCCCCGTCTCGGGGCGTGAGCTCCGCCACAGGTCCCCGCCGGCCGCGCCCGCGGTCCCGGGAATGCCGGGCGGACGGGCCCCGGGGACCCCCGGCCAGGGTTTTGCACCTAGTTGCAAAATAAGCGCCCGCTCGCTAGAACAGGTTCATCACCCCCGCGCGAGGAGGCGCCCCCTCATGAGTTCCCAGAGCCGGTACCCGCACCTGCTGAGCCCCCTGGACCTCGGCTTCACCACCCTGCCGAACCGCGTGATCATGGGCTCCATGCACACCGGCCTCGAAGAGCACGAGCGCGGCTTCGAGCGCCTCGCCGCCTTCTACGCCGAGCGCGCCCGAGGCGGAGCCGGTCTGATCGTCACCGGGGGCATAGCCCCGAACGACGCCGGCCGGCCCTTCGAGGGCGGCGCCCGCCTCACCACCGAGGAGGAGGCCGCCGAGCACCGGGTGGTCACCGAGGCGGTGCACGAAGCGGGCGGGAAGATCGCCATGCAGATCCTCCACTTCGGCCGCTACGCCTACCACAAGGACCTGGTCGCACCCAGCGCCCTCCAGGCCCCCATCAGTCCCTTCGTCCCGAACGCCCTCACCGACGCCGAAGTCGAGCGCACGGTCGAGGACTTCGTCCGCGCCGCCCGCCTCGCCAAGTTGGCCGGCTACGACGGCGTCGAGATCATGGGCTCCGAGGGCTACCTGGTCAACGAGTTCATCGCCGCCGCCACCAACAAGCGCACCGACCGCTGGGGCGGCGCGTACGAGAACCGCGTGCGCTTCCCGCTGGAGATCGTCCGGCGCACCCGCGCGGCCGTCGGCGAGGACTTCATCCTCATCTACCGCCTCTCGATGCTCGACCTGATCCCCGGCGGCTCCACCCTCGACGAGGTCGTCCGCCTCGCCAAGGAGATCGAGGCCGCCGGCGCCACCATCATCAACACCGGTATCGGCTGGCACGAGGCCCGCATCCCCACCATCGCCACCTCCGTACCGCGCGGCGCCTACACCTGGGTCACCAAGCGGCTGATGGGCGCGGTCTCCGTCCCCCTCGTCACCAGCAACCGCATCAACACCCCGGAGATCGCCGAGGAGTTGCTCGCCGACGGCCGCGCCGACCTGGTGTCGCTGGCCCGCCCCTTCCTCGCCGACGCCGACTTCGTCGCCAAGGCCGCCGCCGGTCGCTCCGAGACCATCAACACCTGCATCGGCTGCAACCAGGCCTGCCTCGACCACACCTTCAGCGGCAAGATCACCAGCTGCCTGGTCAACCCGCGCGCCTGCCACGAGACCGAACTCACGCTGTCCCCGACCAAGTTGAAGAAGAAGGTCGCCGTCGTCGGCGCCGGCCCGGCCGGTCTCGCCTGCGCCGTCTCCGCCGCCGGCCGCGGCCACGCCGTCACCCTCTACGAGGCCTCCGGCCACATCGGCGGCCAGCTCGACGTCGCCCGCCGCATTCCCGGCAAGGAGGAGTTCGAGGAGACCATCCGCTACTTCGGCACCCAGCTCGCCGAGCACGCGGTCGAGGTCAAGCTGAACACCCGCGCCGACGTCGAGACCCTGCGCGGCTACGACGAGGTCGTCGTCGCCACCGGCGTCACCCCCCGTACCCCCGACATCGAGGGCGTCGACGGCCCGAACGTCCTCAGCTACCTCGACGTCCTGCGCGACGGCGCCCCGGTCGGCGAGCGCGTGGCCGTCCTCGGCGCGGGCGGCATCGGCTTCGACGTCGCCGAATTCCTCACCGACAGCGGCGAGGGCGCCTCCCAGGACCCCGAGGTCTACTTCCGCCACTGGGGCGTGGACACCTCGTACGCCGGCCCCGGCGGCCTCACCGCCCCCGAGCGGCCCGCCCCGCCGCGCCAGGTCCACCTGCTGCAGCGCAAGACCACCAAGGTCGGCGCGGGCCTCGGCACCACCACCGGCTGGATCCACCGCGCGGAGCTCAAGCACCGCGGGGTCGTCTCCGTCGCGGGTGCCGCGTACGACCGCATCGACGGCGAGGGCCTGCACATCACGGTGGGGGGCGAGCAGCGCCTCGTACCCGCGGACACCGTGGTCCTGTGCACCGGCCAGGAACCGCGCCGCGACCTGTACGAGGCCCTGCGCGCGGCCGGCATCGAGGCGCACCTGATCGGCGGCGCGGACGTGGCCGCCGAACTCGACGCCAAGCGGGCCATCCGGCAGGGTACGGAACTGGCCGCGGCTCTCTAGGCCCTGGAAGGCCCCTGTGGGGCAAAGGTGTTGTGGCGGTCCGGACCGGGCCGCCACAATCGACCGGTGAATCTGACACCGGCAGACGCGGACAAGATCCTCAACGACAACTTCGCCCCGTGGGTGCTCGCCCTCGGACTCACCGTCCAGGAGACGGGCGAGCGGCACGCCGTGCTCAGGCTGCCCTGGTCGGACACCCTCGCCCGGGACGGCGGCGGCCTGTCCGGCCAGGCCTTGATGGCCGCCGCCGACACCGCCACCGTCATCGCGGTCTGCGCCGCGCGCGGCGCGTACGGTCCGATGACCACCGTCCAGCAGTCCACCAGCTTCCAGCGGCCCGTGGTGGGCGCCGACGTGCTGATCGACGTACGGATCACCAAGCTCGGCAAGCGGATGGCCTTCGCCGACATCACCATGACCGCCGAGGGCGCGTCGGAACCGGCCGCGAAGGCCTCCGCGGTCTACGCCCTGCTCGGGTGAGGGGCCTGCGTCACAACAGACCCTTCACCGTCTTCTGGCTCGGCCAGGCGCTGTCGGTGCTCGGCGGCTCCGTCTCGCTGCTCGCGCTGCCGCTGCTCGTCCTCGAGGTCACCGGGTCCCTCGTCGGCATGGGCCTGGTCACCGCGGTCTCCGGAGCCGCCGCCATCGCGGCGGGAACCTTCGCCGGCCATGTCGTGGACCGGGTGGACCGCCGCCGGCTGATGATCGGGTGCGACCTCGCGCGGGCGGTGCTGCTGGGCTCCGTACCGCTGATGTGGTCGTTCGGCGGCCCGCGGATCTGGCTGCTGTACGTGGTGACCGCGCTGGTCACCGTGCTGAAGACCCTCTTCGACGTGGCGTACGTGACGGCCGTGCCCGCCCTGGTCGAGCCCGAGGACCTCGTCGCCGCCAACGGCCGGCTGATGGGCACCTTCGCCCTCGGGACGCTCCTCGGTCCGGTCGTGGCCGGCTTCCTCGTCGCCGGGGTGGGCGGTGACTGGGCGCTGGCCCTGGACGGGGCCAGTTTCCTGGTCTCGGCGGCCAGCCTGGGGTGGGTACGGTTCGCCGTGCGCGGGGAGGCAGGGCAGGCCCCGGAACAGCCGAAGGGGACCTCGCTGCGCGAGGTGTTCGTGGTCGGCTTCCGCTTCCTGTGGGCGCACGCCCTGCTGCGGCCGCTGACCGTCCTGCTCACCCTGCTGACCTTCGTCACCGTGGGCGCCACCGACCTGTTGATCTTCCGGCTCCAGAGCGACCTCGGCCGTGACGCGGCGACCGTCGGCTACGTGATCGCGGTGAGCGGCGTCGGCGTCGTCTGCGCCGCCTTCGCCGCCGGGCCGCTGCGCCGGGCCCTCGGCTTCGGCACGTGCTGGCTGGGCTCGACCGCCCTGATCGGCGTGGCGGTGGCGGCCATCGGGGTCAGCCGCAGCGTGCCGGTGATCGCGGCGATGGCCGCCGTCTTCATGTTCGGGATCACGGTGGGCGGCGTCTGCTCCATGACCCTGCGCCAGGAGGTCACCCCGGACCACCTCCTCGGCCGGGTCACCTCCGCGTTCTGGACGGTGCACAACGCCTCGGGCCCGGTGGGGGCCGCGGTGCTCACCGCGCTCGCCGCCCGGCACGGGGTCCCGGCGGTGAGCCTGGCCGCGGGGGCGCTGTGCCTGCTGATCGTCGGCTCGGGGCTGCTGACCCCGCTGCGCGGGAGCCGGACCGGGCCGCCGGGGAAGCCTGTGGCGGGGTTGGGGCCGGGGCCGGCTCCGGGGGCCGCTCGGGAAGAGCCCTCCGTCACCGTGCCGCCGCGACGGCCGCGGCCGGGCCGACGCCGGTGAGGGCCTCCGCCCGCGCCCACAGCCGGGCGTTGGCCGCGGGGCCCAGGGCCCGGCGGGTGATGCGGGCCTCGGCACTGGGGCCGACCAGCCCGAGCCGGCCGCTGGGACCGTAGTAGCCGCCGGCGGCCGCTTCCGGGCTGGTGGCGGCGTAGAGCAGCGGTTCCGTACCGGGCCCGACCTGGTGCTTCGGGAGGAAGTCGACCGCGCTCACGATCCGGTGCCCGAGCGAGGGCCTGCCGGTGCCCAGGCTCGCTCCGGCGGTCTGCAGGTTGGTCCTGGTGTAGCCGGGGTGCGCGGCGGTGCTGCGCAGCGGCCAGTCGTGCTCGGCGGCGAGGACGGCCAGGTGCCGCGCCATCATCAGGTCGGCCAGCTTCGACTGCGCGTACGAGCGCATCGGGCTGTAGCGCCGCCGCTCCCACTGGAGGTCGGCGAAGACGAGCACGAACCGGTCGGTGCGGTCCGGGAACATCTGCGTGTACACCGAGCCGAGGTAGGTCCCGTACGAGTACCCCAGGTAGGAGATCCTCCGCTCGCTGAGCACCGTGCGGATCGTGTCCATGTCGCGCGCGGTGTTGCGGGTGGTGATGTACGGGAGCACGGAGCCGGCCTTCTCCCGGCACTTGTCGGCGACGGTGCGCGCCCACGCCACATCGGAGGGGAAGGTCTCGGGCCGGTACGCCCGGTCGAAGTTCTGCTCGGCGTCGGCCAGTCCGCAGCTGACGCGGCTGCTGGCGCCGACCCCGCGCGGGTCGAAGCCGATCAGGTCGTACCGTTCGGCCACCTCCCGCGGCAGCGCCTCCCCGGCGCTCAGCGGCAGGTCGAGGCCGCTGCCGCCGGGCCCGCCCGGGTTCCTCAGCAGGACGCCGTGCCGCTTCGCCGGATTCGTGCCGCGCACCCGGGATATGGCGAGGTCGAGCTTGCGGCCCTCGGGCCGACGGTAGTCGAGCGGCACCTTGATGGTGGCGCATTCGTACGAGGCCGGCTGGTCGGCGCCGCACCGGTGCCAGGCCGGCTTCTGCCGCAGGTACTCGGCGTCGGAGGGCGCGGCGGAGGCCTGGGCGGCCGCGAGCAGCGGTACGGAGCTCGCGAGGAGCCCGGCGGCGGCGAAGAGGGATGCCAGTCGCTTCTTGCGCACGAGGGGCCGTTCCTTTCGGGTGGGCGGTTGTCGCCCCACCCCGTGGCACGCGGCGGCCCGGGCGAATCCATCCGTGGGGTGGGTCGCCCTCCTTCTCGCGAATGACCGGAATTCCGGACAATCGGCCGACACGCCGGTGGTTTTGTCCCCTCGTCAGATGACGGAACGCCCGCCGCCCGGGCAGTCGGGCGTGCGGCACCGTAGCAGCCATCCGGGATGTTGCCCGGATGTTTGTCCAGTCGTGATGGGCCTTCGGGAGAAGGGTCCGATCGGGCATTAGCGTCCCGTGCCACCCGGGGGTCCGGTGGAGCGGCGCGCGGCCGCTCCCGGGCCGTACCGGGAGCAAAGGAGGCACAGTGCTGTCGATCCGCCGGTCGAGCGTCGCAGGAATGTCGGTCGCCTCGCGCCACGTGATGGGGACCGGCATCGTCATCGGCGCCCTCGCCCTCACGCTGATCGCGCTGCTGATCCCCGTGCGGAGTTTCGGCGGCAGAGCCGTCGCGGCCGCCCCGGCCCCGGTCCTGGCCGCGGACGACGACGGCGGCGGGGTCATGAGCACCGGCTTCGGGCCGCTCACCCCGCAGGACCGCGACTTCGTCCGCAAGGTCCGGCTCGCCGGGCTGTGGGAGCTGCCCGCGGGCCGGCAGGCCCAGGAGCGGGGCACCCGCCAGTCGGTGCGGACGGCGGGGGAGCACCTCGTGGAAGGGCACAGCGAACTGGACCGGCTGGTCCTGGAGGTCGGCCAAGCGCTCGGAGTCGAACTGCCGGACCGGCCGAGCGGTCAGCAGCAGGCCTGGCTCGACCAGTTGAACCGGGCCCAAGGATCCGCGTACGAGCGGTTGTTCATCCAGCTGCTGCGCCGGGCGCACGGCAAGGTGTTCACGCTCGTCGCCCAAGTGCGCGCGCAGACACGCAACTCCATGGTCCGCGAGCTCGCCACCGACGCCAACACCACGGTCCTGGACCACATCTCGGTCCTGGAGGCCAGCGGGCTGGTCGACTTCGACGGCCTGGCGGACACGGTGCCCGCGCCGGCCTCCCCCTCCGCCCGCCCTTCCACCTCGTCCACCTCGTCCACCGATTCCCGACCGAGGAAGTGAAGTGATCACATGAGCGTCAAGGACAGTACGGGGCCCCGAGGCGGGGCCGGTCACAAACGCCGACTGCGGCCCTCCCACAAAGCCCTCGCCCTCGCGTCCGCGCTGATCCTGGGCGGCGGCGGAGTCGTCATCGCCGCCCAGGTCGCGTCCGCCGGACAGGATGCGGCGCGCTCGGCGCCGGTCACGTCCACGATCGACTGCCCCGACGTGGGGGACCGGCTGCGCGAGGTGCCCGACCAGGCGCGGACCGAGGTGGACCGGGAGCTCGCCGACCTCGACACCCAGATCGCCGAGGCCTACGGGCGGCTCTCCACGGGCCGGGCGCAGGCGGACGCGCTGCTCGGGGAACTGAAGGACGAGCGCGGCAAGACGATCGACCGGGTCTCCGAAGCGATCGGGCGGAACGCCGCCCGCCCCGACGGGCTGGAGGAGCTGAGCGCCTGCGCGATGCGGGAGGCACCGGCCGCCGACGGGGACCTCGCCCGGACCGCGGGCAGCGGCGCCGGCGGCAGCGGTGCGGTGAAGGGCGGTCCGGCGCGCGCGGACTTCGTCCCCATCGGCTCGGTGAAGCCGAACGTACGCAAGCCGGCGCCCAAGTCCGGTGCCTCCAAAGGCTCCTTCGCCGTGGAATGCGGCCGCAACGACGAGCGCCACCTCAATCCCGACAACGTGATCGTCGCCCCCGGGGTGAGCAACGGCGCCCACCACATGCACGACTACGTCGGCAACAAGATCACGGACGCCTTCTCCACCAACAACAGCCTGGCCGCCGCCGGAACCACCTGCAACAAGGGCGATCAGTCCACGTACTACTGGCCGGTGCTGCGGCTGCGCGACGGCAAGGCCGAGCAGGACGCGGCGGCGCCCGGCGGCGGACAGGACGCCAACGTGGGCACCATCCTGCGGCCGAAGCAGGTGACGATCGAGTTCAAGGGGAGCCCCGTCTCCCGCGTCACCGCCATGCCCCGCTTCCTGCGGATCATCACCGGCGACGCCAAGGCCCTCACCAACGGCCCGGCCAACGCCAACGCCTCGTGGAGCTGCACCGGTTTCGAGAACAGGCAGCTGAAGGACAAGTACCCGATCTGCCCCAAGGGCAGTGACGTGGTCCGGACGTTCAACTTCCAGAGCTGCTGGGACGGCAAGAACACCGACAGCGCCAACCACCGCACCCACGTGGCCTTCGCGGGCCGCGACGGCTCCTGCCCGTCCGGCTTCAAGGCGGTCCCGCAGTTGGTCCAGCGGATCGTCTACACCCTGCCGGCCGGCTCCCGCTTCGCGGTGGACAGCTTCCCCGAGCAGTTGCACAAGCCGGTGACCGACCACGGCGACTTCATCAACGTCATGCCGGACCGGCTGATGGCCGAGGCGGTGCGCTGCGTCAACGGCGGGCGCACCTGCCGCTGACGCGCCGAAGGGCGGTGCCGGTCCGAAGTTCCTTCGGACCGGCACCGCCGTGCGCCGTGTGCGCCGTGGTGTGGCGAGCGACGCGGAGCCGGAGGGCCTAAAGGCCGTTGACGCGGGCTATGCGACCGGATCCCAGCGCCGGCCGGAGGTCGGCGGCGCCGCGCGCCCGGCGGATCCCCCGGACGGGACGCAGCCGCACCTGGGCCATCAAGCGGCGGCTGCGCAGGGCCAGTTCCAGTTCGAACCGGGTACGCGGATCCCGTAGGCCGGGCCCGAAGAGCTTCTCCAGCTGCCGCATCCGGTACCGGACCGTCTGCGGGTGCACGCTCAGCGCCTTCGCCGCCTCGGGCGCCCCGCCGCCCTCCAGCCAGGCGAGCAGGGTCACTTCGAGGCGTTCGCTCTGGCGCGGGGTCAGGTCCGCGAGCGGACGCAGCCAGCGGGCGGCGAGCGCGTGCGCCAGCGGCTCGTCCTGGAGCAGCAGCAGGGTCGAGAGGTGGTCGTCCACGAAGAGGGCCCGCGCCTCGGTGCCGGACCGGGTCGGGGCCGGGGCCAGCGACAGCAGGCGTACCGCCCAGCGCAGGGAGGAAGCGGTGTCGCCGGGCGCCACAGGGTGGCCTACGACGGCGAGCCGGCCGCGCAGCGCGCAGTCCAGGGCGGTACGGGCCTCCGGGTCCGGGGTGGGGACGAGCAGGCAGGGCTGGCCTGCGACCATCCCGCCGAGGCAGTCGTCGAGGAGGGCCGCGGTCTGCTGGGTGTCACCGGGCGAGGCCAGGGCCACCGCCCGTACGGCGACGGGGAGGGGCCAGCCGGCCGCGTTCGCCAGCTCGGCGAGGGCCGGTCCGCGCAGCGGTGTGTCGCCCGTGAGCACGGCGAAGAGTTCGCGCCGGGCGCGCTCGCGGACCGAGCCGAACCGCTGCAGGGGCACGGCCTGCAGCGGCGGCAACTCCCCGCCACGGAAGGCCTCGTGGGTGCGGGCGGAGTCGCTCGGGGCGTGGGCGTGCGACCGGGCGTGTTCGGTTTCCACCCCGGCCTCGGCGCGGCCGTGGGCGTCGGCATGGGCGCGGGCTTGGGATCCGGCTTCGGGCTCGGAGGGGGATTCCGGGTCAGCGCACGCGTCGGGGCGCTCGTCCCCGGCGCCCTCGCGGTAACCGAGGGCGGTGAGCAGGGCCGCCTCCAACTTCTGTCTGACCACCTCGTCGTCCACGTCCTCGACGAGTGCCGGGAAGCCCGGCACGGTCTCCAGCAGCTCCTCCACCATCTTCGCGGCCAGCGTGGGCAGTTCCTTGCGCAAGACGCGGGTCCACTCGCCGCGTGGGCGGGACCAGATGCGGTTCAGAAGTTCGCACATCGTTACCTCGTTCAAGCCGGGGTATGACCTGCCCCGTGGGAGGGTGGCAAGTCTGCAGTCCCGCGGCATCGGCTCGATCGCCGTCGGGGAGGTGCGGCGGCGAATCAGGTGTCAACCCCGTCGCAACCGCACCACTGGAAGGGAATCTTCCGGGGATGTTCGATGCGATGGCTGTGCGAGGGCCAGAAATTATCACGTTTCGATAAATCCCGTGGAGGGCTTGCGAAGCTCCACGATGCTTCTGCCCTCCGGCCCCGCTCCCGGCCGGCCCGGTGGGCGAGGCGCCCATCTCCCGCCCGTCGAGGAGCGGTTGCGACGTCTACCCCCGGGCGCCGAGCGCGAGGTGGAAGTGCTCGGGCTCGGCCGTATGGGAGACCACATGCCCCTGCCCCAGCCCCGCATGCCCCGCCGCTCGCACCGGGCCCTTCGCGCGAGAGAACGTACCCGCCGTCACGCCGGCGCGGCGCCCGCCGCGGCCGCCGGCCGACGGGCCGTGCGGCGCCCCCCGCTCCTGTCCGCCGCCGGGGGCCCGCATCCCTTCGCCCTGGGCGCCGCGGCACTCGCGGCCCTGGCCGCCCTGTCCGTGGCGGGCCGGGCCGGCGCCCTGACCCACCTGTGGGACTTCCTCGACTACGGAGCGGGCGTGCTCTCGCTCGTCTCCCTCACCGGCGCCGTCCTGTGGGGCCTGGCGGCCGCGGACCGCACGCTGCTCGCCTCCGGGCACCGCCTCGTCGCCCAGGGGGTGCACCGGGGCCTCGCCGTCGCCGGGCTCGGCTTCCTCGTCCTGCACGTCTGGATCAAGGTCGCCCGGTCCCGGGTCGACGCCGCAGGCGTGGTGCTGCCCTTCGCGGACGGGCGGCAGCCGCTGCTCATCGGGCTCGGAAGCCTGGCGGGCTACCTCTTCGTCGCCGTGGCCGTCTCCGGCGCCGTCCGCAGCGCCTTCGCCACCCGGGGCCGGTCGCTGTGGTGGCGGGCCCTGCACATGGGCGCGTACCCCGCCTGGGGCGCGTCGCTGGTGCACGGGCTCAAGTCCGGCCGCTCCGCGAGCGGTTGGGTGACGGCCGCGTACGCCCTGTGCC
Source organism: Streptomyces sp. ISL-43 (assembly GCF_018614195.1). GTDB lineage: Bacteria > Actinomycetota > Actinomycetes > Streptomycetales > Streptomycetaceae > Streptomyces. Next base: position 83,302 of record NZ_JAGGOT010000048.1, on the reverse strand, counting down.
TGGTCGCCGTCGCCGGGGTGCTGGCGATCCGGCTGCGCGCCAGGCTCCGCGCGGAGTCGGCCGCGACGCCGCGTACGAGCCCGCGCTCGGGGGCGCGCACGCAGCCGCGCACGGGGCCCGCGCGGCCGCCCGCCGAACCGCCCGTGCCGTCCGTACCGCCCGTTCCGGCCCGTGCGCCGGGGCAGGCGCCGCCGAGGAACCCGTTGCCGTTCGTGCGCAGGCCCGCGGAGTGGGCGGCGGAGCTGCTGACCGCGCGCCTGGCCCGGCAGCCCGGCCCCGAGGTGTCCGTCCCCGGCGGGCCGGGACCGGCCGCGGAGCTGCCTGCCGACTGGGCCCCCGACCGGTCCGGGGAGCGGGCAGCCGACCGGCCCGCCGATCCCTACGCGGACCCGGGCGCGGGGCCGGCGTCCGACTGGCCCGCCGATCCCTACACCGATCCGGCCGCGGGGCCGGCTGCCGACTGGCCCGCCGATCTCTACGCGGACCCGGCCGCGGAGCTGCCGTCCGGCTGGTCCGCCGAGCCGCTCGACGGCGTGCGGGGCCGGCGGTGAGCGGCGAGGCGCGTCCCGCGCTCGGCTGTGTGGGCCGGCCCCGGCTGCTGGCCGGCCTCGACACCGAAGCCCGGCTCGACCGCGCCGGCCATCTGAGCGTGCACGGCGCACTGCCCCGGTACGGGTCCGAGGCGCTGGTGGAACTCGCCGAGGACATAGCCCTGGTCGGGCGGGGGGGAGCGGGATTCCCCTTCGCACGCAAGCTCCGGGCCGTCACCCGCAACGCCCGCGGGCAGGGCGCCCGCACCGCTGTCGTCGTCAACGGCACGGAGGGGGAGCCGAGTTGCCTCAAGGACGCCGCCCTGCTGCTGTACGTCCCCCACCTCGTGCTGGACGGCGCCCTGCTGGCCGCCGCCGCGCTCGGTGCCGAGGACGTGGTCGTCGGCGTCACCCGGGCGGACGTGGAGCAGTCGATCGGCGCGGCCGTCGCCGAACGGGGTCCGGCAGGCCGCCGCGTGCGCGTCGTCCGGCTCCCCGAACGCTTCGTCACGGGCGAGGGGACGGCCCTGATCAACGGCCTGGACGGCGGACCCGCCCTGCCCTCCGGCCAGAAGATCCGGACCAGCGAGCGGGGACTCGGCGGTCTGCCCACCCTGCTGTCGAACGCCGAGACGTACGCGCAGCTCGCGGTCGCCGCCCGGCTCGGCGCGCCCGAGTACCGCACGGCCGGACTGCCGGCCGAGCCCGGGACCACTCTGCTGACCGTCGCCGGCGCGACGGTCGTCGAGGTGCCGGTCGGCACCTCCCTGGCGTACGTACTGGACCTGTGCGGCACGGTACCCGGCCAGGGCGTGCTGGTCGGCGGCTACCACGGCCGCTGGCTGGACCCGGCGGCGGCGCGCGAGGCCGTACTGTCCCGGCAGTCCCTGGCCGCGTACGACGCCGTACTCGGCGCCGGCGCCGTGCTGCCGCTGCCCGAGGACACCTGCCCGGCGGGCGAAGTGGCCCGGGTGACCCGGTGGATGGCGCGGGAGTCGGCGGGCCAGTGCGGTCCGTGCGTACGCGGGCTCCCCTCGCTCGCCGACGCGGTGGAGCGGCTGGTGGCCGGCGGGGGCGGGGCCGCCCTCGACGCCGTGCAGGCCAGGATGCGCGGGGTGCGCGGCCGGGGCGCGTGCTCCCACCCGGACGGCACGTCCTCGTTCGTGGCCTCCGCGCTCGCCGTCTTCCCCGAGGAGTTCCGCGACCACGCGTTGGGCAGCGGCTGCGGGCGGAGCGTGCTCGGAGCCCTGCCGCTGCCCAGCGACGAGAGCCCCGAACGGCTCGTCGTGGACTGGACGCTGTGCAAGGGGCACGGGCTGTGCGTGGACCTGCTGCCCGACGTGGTCCGGCTGGACGAGGACGGCTATCCGGCGCAGGGCGTCATGCCGGTTCCGGGACCGCTGCGGCCGAAAGCGCTGCGAGCGGTGCGCCGTTGCCCGGCGCTCGCCCTGCGCATTCAGGAATGAGCGGACCGCGAGGAGGCGTCGGCGAACGGCCGCCGCCGGACCGAGTTCACGCTTTGGCGTGATCTGATAAATTCCCGGGATTTCTCATTCGGCAAGCCCCTCAGGGCTTATGAATAACCGGACGGAAAGCGCGCCGGACCGAAATGCGCGCCGGGCGGGAACCGAAGGAGACATCATGGGCAACAGGCGTCGAGCGATCGCTGCCGCCGGATCGGCGATGACCGTACTCCTGCTTGCGGCGGGATGCGGCAGCGGTGAAGGCGGCGCCCGCGAGGTGACCGCCGTCCGGCCGGCCGGGGCCGAGCAGGCCCTCGGTGACGGCTACGACTCGGGCTACGGCTCCGCGGACTCGGCGGACGCGCCGGCGGACGCCGCCGGCGCGGCCTCCGCCCCGGCCGGCCGGCTGTCGGTCCGGGAGATCCCCGAGGTCGGCAGCGTGGTCACGGACGGCGCCGGAGCCACGCTCTACCGCTTCGACAAGGACACGGCCCAGCCGCCCCGGTCGAACTGCGCCGCGGACTGCGCCACCCTCTGGCCGCCGGTGCCGGCGAACGACGCCCAGGTCACCGCCGGCATCGACGCGGGGCTGCTGGGCGCGGTCGACCGGCCCGACGGCACCCGTCAGCTCACGCTCGGCGGGTGGCCCGTGTACCGGTACGCGAAGGACACCCGGGCGGGCGAGGCGAAGGGCGAGGGCGTCGGCGGCACCTGGCACGCGCTGGCGGCGGACGGGAAGAAGGCGGCGGACAAGGCGGCCGGGAAGGCAGCCGGAAAACAGGCCGGCGAGGCGGCCGGACATACGGAAGGCGGCGGGGAACTCTCGGCCGCCACCGATGCGAAACTGGGAAAGATCCTGGTGAATTCCGAAGGGCGCACGCTCTACCGATTCGACAAGGACAGTGCCTGGCCGATGAAATTCGGCTGTCTCGACGCGTGCCTGAACACGTGGAAGCCGGCCGCAGCCGTGGACAAGGAAAAGGTGTCCGGAATTCCGGCAGAGCTCGTGGGATCGGTCGAACGCCCCGACGGCAGCGAGCAATTGACGATCGACTGCTGGCCGGTCTACCTCTTCACCGGAGACACCGCGCCGGGCCAGACCAACGGACACGGCAAGCAGGGCCTCTGGTTCGCGGTGAACGACGCGGGCAAGAAGGTCCCGGCGGCCGGCTGACCGGCAGTGACAGTCAAGCGGCCCGGGTCCGCCGTCGACGCCCGCCACCTCGCGCCCTGCGTCGCCGTACTGCTGGCCTCGCTGCTCTGCGGCGGCTGCGGGTCCGGGGCCCGGCCCTCCCCGGCCGCGGCCCCGGACCCCGCTGCCACGCCCGCCGCCACCCCCGCCCCGCTGGACCCGCTCGCGACCGCGCTCGGCTGCACGCCCGAGGTCACGGTCGACGCCCAGGAGGTGCGGGAGGGAGCCTGCGAGGTGGGTGCCCAGGCCTTCCGACTGGCCACCTTCGCCACCGCCGAGGGCCGCGCCGCGTGGCTGGCGGAGTCCCGCCAGTACGGAGGCGCGTACCTCGTCGGAGACCGCTGGATCGTCACCGGCCCCTCACCGGCGGACCTGACCCCCCTCCAGGCCACCCTCGGCGGCACCCTCGACTCGCCCCCCTCCCACGGCTCCCACGGCTCCCACCCCCCGGGCCACTCGCCGTAGGCCTACGGCGCCGCCTGCCGGTGCAGGCGGCGCCAGTAGCCCGCGAGGTCGTCCACGGCGGTGGTGACCGAGTCGAGGGCCATCGTCGTGCGGGAGTCCTGGTCGTAGCGGTCCCAGCGCGGCATGGGGTGGTGGTTGGGGTCGCCGGTGCGGATGAAGGAGATCCACGCCGCGTGCATGGTGCCGGCCAGTCCGTCGCGGACCCTGGGGGCCAGCCCCGCGAGGAACGGCGCCTGTGACCACTTGTCGAAGTTGTCGAAGACGAACGGCAGCTCCAGGCAGTGCGCGGCCCCGAGTTGACCGCCGTGCGCGGGCGTCGGCAGGTTGAACTGGTACGCCCAGACCGGGCGTCCGCGGGCCGCCCGCCGTTCGGCCAGTGCCAGCGCGGGCATGCGGAACAGGTCGTCGGTGATCAGATCCATGAGCACGTCCACCGGGCGGGCGCCCGGCCGGGCCTCCTCGTACGCCGTGTACGCCTCGTCCGCCCGGTTCCCGAAGGTGTCCCGGACCCGTGAGAGCACCTGGTCCTTGGTCGCGGCGGCGTACGGCCCGCTGAGCGCGAAGGCGAAGTTCGCCTCTTCCCTGGTCCAGCCGATCAGTACCTCGATGTCCGCCCCGGCACCGCTGAGCAGCAGGTCGGCGGGGTCGCGGTCCAGCGTGACCCCGTCGAGCACCGGCAGGAACGGGGTCGACCAGTACCCCCAGCGTCCCGTGCGCCCGAACATCTCGTAGGTGGCGGCGATCAGGCGGGGCCAGGGCACGGCCCGCAGCTCCGTCACGTTCCCGACTCCCAGGATGTCCATATAGGTGGCGGTGCGCCGGAGCGATTCGGCGCGGGTGGGGATCTGCAGCCCGAGCGGCGGGCTCTGCAGGATGGCGCGCCGGAACAGCGGGCGGCCCTTGGGCCGGGCGCCGGCCAGCGCCGCGACCGAGAACGCTCCGCCGGACTGGCCGGCGAGGGTGATGTCGTCCGGGTCCCCGCCGAAGGCGGCGATGTTGTCCCGCACCCAGCGCAGTGCGGCGAGCTGGTCGGTGAGCCAGAAGTTTCCACCGGCCCCGTCCTCGCCGAAGTAGAGGTAACCCAGCGGTCCTAGCCGGTAGTTGACGGTGACGACGACGAGGTCGCCGTCGCGCGCGAAGGTCTCGCCGGAGTAGCCCGGCACCGAGCCGGATCCGGAGATGAAGCCGCCGCCGTGGATCCACACCATCACCGGCCGCTTGGCGCCGTCGGCCGCGGGGGTCCAGACGTTGAGCGTGAGGCAGTCCTCGTCGAAGGGGGGCGAGCCGTGCGTTCCGAGCACTTGGTCGCCGCCTTCCCGGTAGGGCTGCGGTGCGCTCGGGCCGAAGGCGGTCGCGTCACGCGTCCCCTGCCATCCGGGATGGGGCTGGGCCGGCCGCCAGCGCAGGGCGCCGGTCGGCGGCGCGGCGTAGGGCACGCCCTTGAACACGCAGAGGCCCCCCTCCTCGCTTCCGAGCAGCCGGCCCGCGGGCGGTTCCGCGACGGGCGGGGGCTCGTCGGCGCGCGGGGCGGCCTGTGCCGCGCGCCCGCCCGGCAGGCCGGTGATCAGTGCGGCGCCTGCCAACACCCCGCTGTTCCTGAGGACTTTGCGCCGCGATGGATCGTCGGTCATGGTGCTTCACTCCCTGACTGATCACGGGCCCGCCGCCGAAACGGCATAGCGTGAAATTGACGATGGCCAGTGTTACGGCATATGCGGGGACGGGGTCAAGGGGTGCGACCCCTTGAGGGCCAGTGATATGGCGGACTCTTGACGGTCGTCGTATTTACGCGATATACACGTGTCACCTCCTCCCCCCGCATCAGCAACATCCGGCCCTCCGAGGCCGGTTGACGACGTACGGAGTTTCCATGGCAGGTTGGTTTCGTCCCGTTGGTCTGGTCGCCGTGTCGACGGCACTCTTGCTGGCCACGGCATGTGGTGGTGCCAGCCTCGGAACAGACGGGGACAACAAGCAGAGCGGGCCGGTGAAGATCGGGCTCCTCGTCCCGCAGTCGGGGACCTACAAGGCGCTGGGCGACGACATGAAGCAGGGCTTCGAGCTCTACGTCGCGCAGCACGGCGGCAAGCTCGGCGGCCGCGAGGTGGAGATCGTGGTCGCGGACGAGGGGGAGACGGCCGACTCGGGCAAGGCGGCGGCGGAGAAGCTGGTCAAGCAGGACCGGGTGCTGGCGGTGAGCGGAGTGGTGAGCTCGGCCACCATCAACGGGGTCAAGGACCTGTTCGAGAACGGCAAGGTCCCGCTCGTCGGCTCGAACGCCTCGCCCACGACGCTGACCGGGACCCGGTACATCTGGCGCACCTCGTACGTCAACGACGAACCCGGCAAGGCGCTGGGCAAGCACGTGGCCGAGAAGGCCGGCGGCCCGGTCTTCCTGATCGCCGCGGGCTACCAGGCGGGCAAGGACGAGGTGGAGGGTTTCAAGTCCACCTTCCTCCCGGCGGGCGGGAAGATCGCGGGGGAGGAGGTCTACACACCGTTCCCCGGTACCAAGAACTTCCAGCCGTACCTGGCGCAGATCGAGAAGTCCGGGGCGAAGGCCGTCTTCTGCTTCTACGCGGGCGGCGCGGCCGTCGACTTCGTCAAGCAGTACCGGGACTTCGGGCTGGCCGGCAGGATCCCGCTCTACGCACCGGGCTTCCTCACCGAGGGCGGCGTGCTCAAGGGCCAGGGAAAGGCGGCCACCGGCGTCCTCACCGCACTCAACTACAGCGCCGACCTGGACAACGCGGCCAACAAGCGGTTCGCTCCGGCCTACACGACCGCCTACGGATCGGCCCCGACCACCTACGCGATGGCCTCATGGGACGCGGCGCAGGTGCTCGACCAGGCCATCGAGGCGGCCGGTTCCACGGTGACTTCGCAAACGGTCAACGCCGCCATCGCCAAGGTGGGGGACATCGACAGCCCGCGCGGCACCTGGCGGTTCAACAGCGGCGGTACGCCCATCCAGCCCTGGTACCTGCGCGAGGTCAAGCAGGGCGCCAACACCGTGAGCTCCGAGCTCGGCCGGCTGGGCGGCTGACATGACCGGATGGTTGGACGGCAACTTCGTCAGCGTCATCGACGGGGTCGCCTTCGGTCTGCTGCTGTTCACGATCGCGGTCGGCCTCTCCCTGGTCTTCGGCATGATGGACGTGCTCAACCTCGCCCACGGCACGCTCTACCTGGCCGGGGCCTACGTCGCCTACGCCCTGTCCGACGGAAGCCTCCTGGGGCTGCTCCTCGCGCTGGCGGCCGGCATCCTGGTGGGCGTCATGGGCGGGGCGGCGCTGACGTTCCTCACCCAGCCGCTGGCCCGGCGCGGGCACTTGGACCAGGCCGTGCTGACGCTCGGCATCACCTTCATCGTCGCCGACCTCCTCGCCGCGGCCTTCGGCGGCGACGTACTGCCCACGGACCCGCCGACCGCGCTACGCGGGACGGTGGACCTCCTCGGCCACGCCTATCCCGTCTACCGGCTCGTGTTCATCGGCGTCGCGGCGGGCCTCGCGACCCTCGCGTACCTCGTGTTCGAGCGCAGCTCGCTCGGAGCGCTCGTACGGGCCACCGTCGCGGACCGGGACATGGTCCGCGCACTCGGCGTCGACATCCGCAAGGTGCTGTACGGGGTCTTCGCGCTCGGCGCGGCCCTGGCCACCGTAGGCGGTGTCCTCGGGGCCCCGATCCTGGGGCCGGGGCCGGGCGTCGACGAGACCGTGCTCGTCCTCTCGCTGGTCGTCGTGGTGGTGGGCGGCCTCGGATCCGTGCGCGGCGCGCTCGCCGGCGCGCTCCTCATCGGCCAGGTGCAGACGCTCGGGGTGGCGCTGCTCCCCGAGTACGCGCCCTTCCTCCTCTTCGGCACCATGCTGGCCGTGCTCGTCGTCCGCCCGCACGGCCTGGTCTCCTCGGCGGTGCGCACATGAGCCCGCCCGTACCCGCCGTGCCCGCCGTACCGGACACAGCCGTCGGACCCGCGGGACCCGCCGGGTCCACCGCACGCCGGCTCTCCACGACCGCCGTCGCCGTCGGGCTCGCATCGGCCCCCTTCGTCCTCGGCCCGTACGCCGTCGGCACCCTGTCGCGGATCCTGGTGTTCGCCGTCCTCGCCATGAGCGTGAACCTGCTCACCGGCCTGACCGGACTGCCGACCCTCGGCCAGTCCGCCTACTTCGGCGTCGGCGCCTACACCGCGGCGATCGTCGGGACGCGCCTCACCGACATCGGGATATTCCAACTCCTCATCGCCGCAGGAGTCTCCGCCCTGGTGGCGGTGCCCACGGGATGGCTGGCGGTCAGAGCCCGGGGCGTGGTGTTCCTCATGCTGACGCTGGCCATCGGCGAGATCGCCTACAGCGCGGCCGTCAACTGGAAGTCGCTGACGAACGGCACCGACGGCCTGTCCGGCATCCCGCCCGTCGTACCGCTGCCCGGCATGCCCGCGCTGGAGCTCGACGGGCTGGTGTACTTCTACGTCCTGGCCGTGTTCCTGCTGCTCTTCGCGGCCGTCTCCCGTCTGGGCTCGACACCGTTCGCCCTCGCCCTGCGCGGAATCCGCGACAACGAGCGCCGCATGAGCGCGATCGGCTATCCCACCCGGCGCTACGCCCTGGCCGTCTACTGCGGCGCCGGGGCGCTGGCCGGAGTCGCGGGCGCCCTGTGGGTGTCGGTGCAGCGGTTCGTCTCGCCCGGCGACGCCGGATTCGAGATCGCCGCCCTGGCGCTGCTGGCCGTCGTCATCGGCGGCTCCGGCTCCTTGCGGGGGGCCTGCGCCGGCGCCGCGCTGGTCTGGCTCACCCGCGACTACCTCGGAAACCTCGAAGCCGTCGCCGGCCGCGGGCCGCTGCTGCTCGGACTGTTCTTCGTCATCGCCGTCTACGCGCTGCCCCGAGGGCTGGCCGGCGTACGGCTCCCGCCCAGGCTGACCCGGAAGAGGACGGCATGACGGAACCCCATCTCCTTGAACTACGGGAGATCGCACGGCATTTCGGCTCCTTCAAGGCCGTGGACGGCGTCGGTCTCACCGTACGGGCGGGCGCGCGGCACGCCGTCATCGGACCGAACGGCGCCGGCAAGTCGACACTGTTCGGCCTGATCTCCGGAACGCTGCCGGTCACCGCCGGACACATCCTGGTCGACGGGCGCGACGTGACCCGGTTGTCCGTGGACCGCAGGGTCGGCCTCGGTGTCGCGGCGACGTTCCAGCACTCCAGCCTCTTCCTGCGCGAGACCGTGCTGGAGAACGTCCTGCTCGCCGAATTGCGCCGGGCCGGCAATCGGCCCGGCGGCGCACCCGGCGGCCTGCTCGGTGGCCGGCGCAAGGTGAGCGCCCGGCCCGAGTCCATCGCGCGGGCGCACACGCTGCTGGAGCGGGTGGGCCTGCCCGCCCGGCACGCGGTCGCGGCGGGCGCGCTCTCCCACGGCGAACGGCGGCAGCTGGAGGTTGCCGTCGCCCTGGCCACCGAACCCCGGCTGCTGTTGCTGGACGAGCCCGCCGCCGGCATGTCACCGGCGGAGACGGCCCGGCTCACCGAACTGATCGCGGCGCTGCCCGCCGAAGTGACCGTACTCCTCATCGAACACGACCTCGACATGGTCTTCGAGCTCGCCGACACGGTGACGGTCATGCACCTCGGCAGACACCTCACGACGGGCTCCCCGGACGAGGTACGGGCATCCGTCGAGGTCCAGAGCGCCTATCTCGGCACGGAGGCCGCCTCGTGAATCCGTTCTTCAGCGTGCGCCGGCTGCGTTCCGGCTACGCCGGGGGCACCGTCCTGGACGGCGTCGACCTCGACCTCGACGCCGGCGGGATCCTCGCCGTCCTCGGGCGCAACGGAGTCGGCAAGACCACCCTCGTCTCGACCGTCATGGGCCTGGTCCGGCCCTACGAGGGCAGCGTGACCATCGACGGCCGGGAGATCGCCGGATCCCGCGTCGACGTCATCGCCCGGGCGGGGGTGGGCGTCGTTCCGCAGGGTCGCCGCGTGTTCGCCCCGCTCACCGTGGCCGAACACCTCGCGATCGCCTCCCCGCGCCGCGCCGTACGGGGGCCGTGGACCCGGGCGCGCATCCTCGACCTGCTGCCGAGACTCGGGGAGCGGCTCGGGCACCGCGGCGACGAACTCTCCGGCGGGGAACAGCAGATGCTCGCCATCGCCCGGGCCCTGCTGGGCAATCCGCGCCTGCTGCTCCTCGACGAGCCGTCCGACGGCCTCGCCCCCGCCATCGTCGCCCAAGTGGGCGAGGTGATCCGCGAGGTCGGTGCACAGGGCATGACCGTCGTCCTCGTGGAACAGAACCTGGGGCTCGCCCTCTCCGTCGCCGGCAGCGTCGCCGTCATGCGGAAGGGCCGCATCGTCCACCAGGCACCCTGCGCGGAATTCGCCTCCCGCCCCGAGGACAGGCGCCGGCTGCTGGGCGTCGACTGACCGGCGGACACGGGAGCGGGGGCTCGGAGGCGAAAGCGGCTCCACCGACCTACGGTGGTCGAAGAGAGGTGAAGAGACACAAGAGACGCGAGAGACGGATCGGGCCGGTCCCCGGTCCTGAGGAGGCTGCCATGCAGGAGCACTTCGTCTGGGTGACGACGCGCCGCATCACGGCGGGCACCTTGGAGGAGTTCGAGAGGGCGTGGCGCCCGGGTTCCCACCCCGATGGCATGCGTCGCGCATTCGCGTACTGGTCCGAGGACGGGCAGGAGATCACCGGAGTGTCGCTCTGGGACTCCAGGCAGGCGTGCGACGCGTGGCGGTCCTGCGACGCGGAGAAGCAGCGGCGCGAGGTCATGGCCCCCTACGTGGTCGAGGAGCGGGAAAGCTTCTACCGGGGAGGCGAGCTCACCCTTCCCGAACGCTGACCCGGGCCGCCGGCGGACGGCGGTCACGAGCTCACCGCCCACCCCCTTCGGGCCAGGCGGCGTACCGCCTGGCCGGCGTGCCCGCCCGGCCCGTGTGGGGCACCCTGGAGGCATGGCCCGAGCCAACGACCAGGTCGAGGCGCTGCTCCAGGAGTACGCGGACCTCATCGCGATCCGGGGCGGGGCGGCCTTCAAGGCGCGCGCGTACGAGAAGGCCGCTCGTGCCGTCGGGGGCTACCCGCTGGACGTCTCGACGCTCGACGCCGAGGGGCTGCGCGAGATCCCGCACGTCGGCAAGTCGCTCGCCGACAAGATCCTCGAGTACCTGCGGACCGGCCGCATGTCCGTGGTCGAGGAGGCCAGGACGTTCGTGCCCGCCGGAGTGCGCGAGCTGATCACGATTCCGGGGCTGGGGCCCCACAAGGCCATGGTCCTGTACGAAGAACTGGGCGTCACCTCCGTCGACCAGCTGCTCGACGCCATCCACCACGAGCGGCTGCGCGATCTGAGGGGCTTCGGCGAGCGGACCGAGGACAAGATCCTGCACGGCATCTCGGTGCTGCAGAAGGCCGGTGAAGGCCGCATCCTCGTCAGCGCGGCCATGGACATCGCCGAGCAGCTCGTCGCCGAGCTGTCGGACATCCCCGGGTGCGTCCGCTGCACGTACGCGGGCTCCCTGCGCCGCATGAAGGAGACCATCGGCGATGTCGACATCCTGGTGGCGGCGCACCGCTCGGCTCCGTTCATGGACGCCCTCACCGCCCTCCCCGCCACGGCCGAGGTCATCGCGCGCGGGGAGAAGAAGACCTCCGTACGGACCGCGACAGGTCTGCAGGTGGATCTGCGCGTCCTTCCCCCGGACTCCTGGGGCGCGGGTCTGCAGTACTTCACCGGCTCCAAGGCACACAACATCCGCACCCGCGCACTCGCGGTGCGCCAAGGCCTCAAGCTCTCCGAGTACGGGCTCTTCGACGCCGAGAGCGGCGCGAGCATCGCCTCGGCGACCGAGGAGGCGGTCTACGCCCGGCTCGGACTGCCCTGGATACCGCCGACGCTGCGCGAGGACCGCGGTGAGATCGCGGCCGGGCTGCGCGGTGAACTCCCCGACCTCCTGACGGAGCAGGACATCCGCGGCGATCTGCACACGCACACCGACCTCACCGACGGGCTGACCCCGCTGGAGGACATGATCGCCGCCGCTGCCGCCCGCGGCTACGCCTACTACGCGGTCACCGACCACGCCCCGAACCTGTACATGCAGCGCATGACCAGCGAGAAGATCCTCGCCCAGCGCGAGCGGGTACGAGCCCTGGACGGCACCTACCACGGGATGCGGCTGCTGCACGGCACGGAACTCAACATCGGCCCGGACGGCACCCTGGACTGGCCGGACGAGTTCCTCGCGGACTTCGACATCTGCGTGGCCTCCGTCCACTCCCACTTCGACCAGAGCAGGCAGGAGCTCACCCGCCGGCTCATCCGCGCCTGCGAGAACCCGAACGTGGCCGTCATCGGCCATCCCACGACCCGCAGGATCGGCAAACGCCCCGGCATCGACGCCGACTTCGACGCGGTCTTCGAGGCGTGTGCGCGAACGGGTACCGCGCTGGAGATCAACGCCCACCCCGAGCGGCTCGACCTGTGCGACGAGGACATCCTGAGCGCGAGGCGGTACGGCGTGAAGTTCGCGGTGGACTCCGACGCGCACGCCGCCACGCATCTGCCGTACATGCGCTACGGGGTGGGTACGGCGCAGCGCGGTTGGCTGACCAAGGACGACGTCGTCAACGCCTGGCCGCTGACGAAGCTGCGACGGTTCCTGGGCAGGAAGGGCGCCTGACGGAGGTCGTCGGGCGGGCGCGGGCCGGCCGGCCGTCGCGGGCCGGCCCGCCCGGGCCCTTTCGTCAGCCGACCTGGACCGTCACCGTGCTGCCCGGGGCCACGACCTGGCTCACGTAGGTGTACGTCAACCCGTCGACCACCTTGGTGAGAGCCGGCCGTGCCACCCCGTCGACCGTGACCGTGGCGTACGTGCCGGGGAAGCGGGCCTCCCAGGTGTACGGGGAGCTGCCCGAGCCGTGCGTGAGCGAGGACTTCGTCGCCCCGTCGTGGCGCAGGGAGAAGGCCGAGCCACCGACCCGCAGGTCGTCGATCCGCAGCCAGTCCATGCCCGACGGCAGTCGGGACTGGGTGCTCAGGGTGCGCGCCGGCGCGTTGGGCGTGACCCCCATCAGGCCCTCGACGGTCTGGCCGACCAGGGTGAAGGAGACCTCGGGATAGTCCCCGTTGGTGCCCTGCTTGGTGTTCACGTGCTGGATGTCCTTGCGGTCGTAGACGTCCTTCATCCACTTCCAGGCGGTGTCGTTGCGGTTGTTCCGGAAGAAGGTGTCCGGCAGGTAGGTAAGGGCCTCGATGTTGGAGGGGCGCCCCGACCCCGAGGCCTGCTGGTCGATGTAGTCCAAGTAGGCCTCCCGGCGGGCGCCGGGTTCGACGATCTGCTTCATCGGCATGAACCAGCTGTTCTCCTTGCCCCAGCCGGTCAGTGCCCGCCCGTCCGTGGTGTAACCGCGCACCATGTTCGCGCCCGAACCGGTGCCGCTCCAGGTCGAGTTGAAGTACGCCTTCAGGTCCCGCGCCTTGGCCTCGTACCGGTCGGCGAGCGCGCAGTCCCCCTTGGAGCGGGCGAGAGAGGCCATCGCCACGTACGCCTGGTACTGGGAGCCGATCGCGTCGCCCGCCTCGGCGAGGGGCTCGCTGCTCTGCTCGTTGTAACTGGCCGTGCCCTGGAAGATGCCCTGGCCGGTGCCCTCGGCCACCTTGACGGCGCCGTTGTCCTTGAGTCCGTCGTGCAGCGTGACGAACTCGTCGGTGGCATGCCGGTAGAAGTTCCACAGGGCCGGGTCGTCGATGTAGGAGCGGTCCCCGCTCCAGCGGTACGCCTCCTCGGACTTCTGCACCAGCTCGAAGGTGGCGGGCACCTCGCGGACGAAGTTCGTGGGGCTCTTGTAGTCGATCGAGAGGTAGGTCTTGGTGTCGAAGTTGAACGCCCACGCCGGGTAGTACTTGTGCGCGCGGGTGGCGGACGCGGCGAAGGAGCGGAGCATCGCCTTGTTCTCCGCGTGCAGGCCGAGGACGCCGGCGCCGGCCAGCTGGTGGGCCATGTCGCGCGAGTAGTAGCCGCTGCGGTTCGCGTAGCCGGCCCAGTAGGAGGCGGCGTAGGCGCCGGTGCCGCTGCCGCCCGTGTGGCCCTCGTCGACGTTGAGCGGGCCCTGGGTGCCGGGCAGGTGGACCCAGCTGTTGGCCTTCCGCTTGGACCAGTCGAACATTTCGACGATCTTCGGGTCGGAGGAGCTGATGCGGGGGTCCGCGGGGGAAGCGGGGGAGAGCATCACGTCGTCCGCGTTGACCCAGCCGTCTCCCGATTCGAAGGCGATCTCCAGGGTGTCCCCGGGGGCGAGGGCGATCCGGCTGAGGGTGTAGCGGCGGTAGTTGGAGGCGCTCGGCAGGGTCTGAGCGGCGGCGACCGCGCCGTTGACGCGGGCGACGTACCGGCCGTTCGGCCCGCCCGTCGCGATCCAGGCGGATATGTCGTACGCACCCCGGCCCGTGGCCGTCACGGTCTGGGACACCTTCATGCCGGGCCCGCCGTCGAGGTAGGCGAGCCGCGCCGCGCCGTGCGGGTGGTTCGTGGCGACCCCGGTGCCGGAGGTGAACTGCCAGCCCGTACGGCCCTGTTCGAAGCCGGGGTTGGTGACGGTGAGCGGGGCGCGCGCGGCGGGTGCCGCGGGCGCGGCCTGCCCGGCGGCCGCCCCCGGCGGCGCCGCCGCCGATGCCTGGCCGCCGAGGGCGAGCGGGGTGAGCGGGACGAGCAGGGCGAGGGCGGACAGGAGTGACACACGGGAACGCGTCATCGGGTTCTCCCGGATCGGAGTGGGGTGGCCGTGTGGTGGGGCGGCCGGTCTGCGCGGAGCAGGGCGGGCGGCACGCTAGCAATGCCCTCTGAAGATTTGCAATGACCTTGTCAGAATTGCCTGCTGGATCGAACTGAAAGTTTTCATTGAAGTCTTGCAAGTGAGGCGAGGGCGTGGTTACAGTCCTGGCCAGTCGGGTTCCGCAACGGTGCGAGCAGGGGTGGTTCAGGTATGGAACTGGAACGTCGAAGAGTGCTGCAGATGGGTGGGGCCATCGCCGCGGGAGCCGGGCTCACCGGCCTGACCGCCTGCTCGGGCAGTGGGGACACGGGCCAAGGCGGAACCAGCGGCGCGAAGGACAAGGGCAAGATCGCGGTCTGGTCCTGGCAGGGACCGGCCGCCGAGCTGAAGGCCCTCGTCCCGGAGTTCAACAAGAAGTACCCCGAGATCGAGGTGACGGTCGAGGACATCGGCAACCCGGCGATCTGGGACAAGATCACCACGGGGCTGGCGGCCGGCGGCCAAGGCCTCGCGGACGTCCTGCACATCGGCGTCGACTACCTGCCGGGCTACGTGGAGAAGTTCCCCGGCGGCCTCGCCGACCTCGCCCCGCTGGGTGCGGAAGCCTACCGGGACGCCTTCGCCCCGGGGCTGTTCCAGACCGTGTGCCCCGACGGCAAGCGCGTCAACGCCCTTCCCTGGGAGGCGAACTCGGCGGGCTTCTACTACCGCGCCGACGTCTTCGAGAAGGCCGGGGTCGACGCCGGCGCCCTGCAGACCTGGGACGAGACCATCGAGGCCGGTAAGGAGATCAAGGCGAAGACCGGTACCCACCTGCTCGGCATCGACAAGCCCGCCTCCCAGGCCGACGCCGCCAACTTCTTCCAGATGCTCCTGCAACTGCAGGGCACCTTCTACTTCAACCTCGCCGGGGACATCACGCTCGACTCCCCGGAGGCCCTGAAGGCCATGACCCTCATCAAGGCGATGAACGACGCCGGCCTGGTCAGCGACCTCTCCGGTGGCTGGAACACCCTGATGAGCTCCCTGAAGCAGGGGACCGCGGCCGTCCTGCCCATGCCGACCTGGTTCGGCGGCGTCGTCGAGGAGCAGGTCCCCGATCAGGCGGGGAAGTGGAAGGTCCGGCTTCCCCCGGCCGTACGCCGGGGCGGCGCCACCGCGGCCACGGTCAACTCCACCCACCTGGCCGTCGCGGGCAGCAGCAAGCACCAGGCCGCCGCCTGGTCCTTCATCGAGTTCGTCCTCACCCGCCCGGCCTCCCAGATCCAGATCTACAAGGCCAAGGGCATCGCCCCCGCCCTGATGAAGGCCTACGACGACACGGCCTTCCACGAGCCCTCGCCGTTCTTCGGCGGCCAGAAGAGGGGCGAGGTCTTCCTGGAGGCCCTGAAGGCCCCCTCGCCCGCCTTCAACTACACCGCCGACTACGCCCGCGCCCTCAAGCTCGTCACCGACGCCCAGTCCAAGGTGCTACTGACCGGTGCCGACCCCGCGAAGGTCCTCAAGGAGGCCGCCGACCAGCTCGGCCGGCAGACCGGACGCAAGGTCTCCCGATGACCACGACGCTCACCGGCCGCACGGCTCGGGCCGTCCCCCCCAAGGGGACGGCCCCGCGGTCCAGGCCCCGCCGGCGCGTCGCCCCGTACTTCTTCGTGCTGCCCGCGCTCCTCCTCTTCGCCGCTTTCAAGATCTACCCCATCGGCCGGTCCTTCGTGATCAGCCTCCACAAGACCGTCGGCGGGACCGAGCAGTTCGTCGGCGCCGACAACTACACCAGGCTGCTGGGCGATCCGCTGTTCTGGACCGCCCTGAAGAACACCGCGGTGATCCTCGTCGTCCAGGTGCCGGTCATGCTGGCCCTGGCCACCGGGCTCGCCGTGGCCCTGAACTCCAGGCTGCTGCGCGGCCGCGCCGTCTTCCGGCTGGGCTTCTTCCTGCCGATGGTCACCGGCCTGGTCGCCTACGGGGTCATCTTCTCCGTCCTGCTCAACAAGGACTTCGGGCTGCTCAACTGGCTGATGGATCTCGTCGGCCTGGACCCCGTCCCGTGGCTGACCGACCCCCTGTGGGCGAAGGTCTCCCTCGGTCTCGCACTGACCTGGCACTACACCGGATACAACGCGGTGATCCTGCTCGCCCGCCTGCAGTCCGTGCCCGCCGAGCTGTACGACGCGGCGGCCGTGGACGGGGCCGGCGCATGGACGTCCTTCCGGCACGTCACCCTGCCGGGTCTGCGCCCCGCGCTGCTGCTCACCACGGTGCTCTCCACCATCGGCACCCTGCAGATCTTCGACGAGCCGTTCGTGCTCACCGGCGGCGGCCCGGACAACGCCACCCTCACCATCGGCCTGTACCTGTACCAGAACGCCTTCAAATACTTCGACTTCGGATACGCCTCCGCCATCGCCTACGCCCTGGCCGTCCTCATCGGGATCCTCGGCCTGATCCAGTTCCGCCTCCTGGGTGAGAAGACGTGACCGCCCGCCACCGCGGCAGGAGCATCCTGCTGACCTCCGGACTCGCCATCGCCCTCGCCGCCGTCGTGCTCCCCTTCTACTGGGTCGTGGTCGCGGCCACCCACAGCTCCCATGAGATCTTCGACAATCCGCCGCCGTTGCTGCCCGGCGGCCACCTGGCGGCCAACCTGCGGACGCTCCAGGAGACGGCGCAGTTCGGGCGGGTGCTCCTCAACTCCCTGCTCATCGCGGTCGTCTACACCCTGTGCGCGGGAGTCGTCTGCACCCTGGCCGGATACGGTTTCGCCAAGTTCCGCTTCCGCGGCCGCGAAGCCCTGTTCGGGCTGCTCATGCTAGGGCTCGTGATCCCCGCCCAGGTCACCCTCGTACCGCTCTTCCAGATGATGGCCGAACTGCACTGGCTGAACACGTACCAGGCCGTGATCATGCCCAACCTGGCCCTGCCCTTCGGCATCTTCCTGATGCGCCAGGCGATGGCCGCGCTCCCCGACGAACTCCTCGACGCCGGACGCATCGACGGCTGCGGTGAACTGCGGCTGTTCTGGAAGGTGGTGCTCCCGCCCATGAGGCCCGCGCTGGCCGCCCTGACGATCTTCCTCTTCCTCTACCAGTGGAACGACTTCATCTGGCCGCTGATCGTCCTGCGCGACAGCGCCTCGTTGACCATCCCGGTGGCCCTGGCCTCCCTCCAGGGCCTCGACGACACCGACTACGGCGCGATCCTCGCCGGAACCGCGGCCGCCGCCATCCCGATGGCCCTCGTATTCCTGGCGCTCCAGCGCCAGTTCGTGTCCGGCCTCCTCGCCGGCGCCGTGAAGGAGTGACCGTGCAGACCACCACCGCCTCGGCGGGCGACACCGAGGCCGTGACCACCGCGGGGCTGGCGCCCGCCCGCGACGAGCCGCTGCTCGACGGGGTCTCGATCGCCGTCCTCGCCCATGCCCTCGGCGTCCAGCCCGCCTGGACGCTCGGCGAACTCACCGGCGGACTGCGCGTGCTGGAAGTACGGGCCGACGGCGCCCCCGTCGAGATCCGCTTCTCCGTGCCCCTCGGCGACGCCGCCGGATACTGGCACCCCAAGGGCGCCTGGCAGCGCACCCTCCTCGCGGACTGGGAGGGCCGCTCCCGGGTCTCGCTGGTCGACGGACACGCCGCCGGCTGCCTGTACGACCACACCGGCGCCACTCTGCTGACCTTCGCCGCGGCCGACCCGATCCCGGAGGCGACCCTGCGCTTCGGCGTGTCCGAGGAGAACGACACCCACGTCGTCCACCTCCGCCTGCCCGCCTCGCGGCATCCCCACCGGATCCTGCTCGTCCCCCGCTCGCCGTCCGTGGCCGTGGCCACGCGGGCACTGCGCGCCTGGTTCCGCGCCGCGATCGTCCCCATGCCGGTGCCCGAGGGGGCCCGCACCCCCGTCTACTCCACCTGGTACGCCTTCAACCAGGACGTCAGCGCGGCCGCCGTCGAGACCCAGGCCGAACTGGCCGCGGGCCTCGGCTGTGGCGCCCTGATCCTCGACGACGGCTGGCAGGAGCTGGGCCACGGCCGCGGCTACGCCGGCTGCGGTGACTGGCGGCCCGACCGGGCCAAGTTCCCGGACTTCGCCGGGCACGTGGCCCGGGTCCGGGCCCACGGGCTGAGCTACCTGGCCTGGGTGGCGCCCCTGCTGCTCGGCCCCGGGGCCGACTGCCACGAACGGTGGGCGCACTGCGCCCCCGCCCCCTCCACCGTGCCCGGCGCGCACGTGCTCGACCCGCGCCGCCCCGAGGTGCGCGCCCACGTCGTCGACGTCTGTGTCCGGCTGGTCCGGGCGTACGGTCTCGACGGACTGAAGCTCGACTTCCTCGACCAGGCCATGGTGTACGCGCAGGACGGCGCGGGCGATGTCGGAGCGGCCATGGTGGCCTTGCTGACGGAACTGCGGGAGTCCCTGGAAGCCGTACGCCCGGGCCTGCTGCTGGAACTGCGCCAGCCCTATACGGGACCCGGCATGGCCCCCTTCGGCAACATGCTGCGCTCCTTCGACTGCCCGGCGGACGCGACCGCCAACCGGGTCCGCACCCTGGACACCGCACTGCTCGCCGTCGGCGGCGCCGTCCACTCCGACATGCTCCTGTGGGCGCCGGACGCGCCCGTGGCGGCGGTGGCCCGGCAGCTGATCGGCGCCCTGCACGCGGTGCCGCAGATCTCCGTACGGCTGGACCGCGTACCGCAGGCGCACCGGGAGAGCATCGGCTTCTGGCTGCGGCAGTGGCGCCTGCGCCGGGAGCTGCTGCTCGACGGGGAGGTGGAACCGGGCCGGCCCGACGAGCTGTACCCGCTGGTCCGGGCGAGCGCGGGGGACCACTGCCTGATCAGCGTGCACGGTGACCGGGTCGTCCCGCTGGACTTCTCCGCGTACCGGCACTTCCATCTGGTCAACGGCTCGGACCGGGACCGGGTGATGGTGGAGGTGCGGGGCGGCGGGGGCCGCGTCATGGGCGCGGTTCACGGGCCGGACGGCCGTATCATGGACGGTCCGCCGACGTATCTGCCGGAGGGAGCACGCTCGCTGGCGGTGCCGCGCGGCGGTCTGGTATCGCTCACGATCACGGAAGGACCGCGATGAAGGTCGGGATCACCGAGGTCGCAGCTCGCGCCCAGGTCAGCGAGGCGACCGTCAGCCGGGTGATCAACCGACGCCAGGGGGTGTCGAAGAAGACCCGGGACGCGGTCGAACAGGCCATGGCGGAGCTCGGCTACGAGCGGCAGACGCAGGGTCAACTGGTCGCTGTGATCACCGAGTTCGTGTCCAACCCGTTCTTCGCGGATGTGGCCGAGCGCATCGAGTCGGCACTCGCCCCGCACGGACTGAAGACCGTCCTGTGCCCCGCCTTCCCGGGCGGAGTGCAGGAGCGGGACTTCATCTCCGCGCTCGTCGACAAGGGTGTCGCGGCCGTCGTCTTCCTCTCGGCGTCCAACACCGTCGAGGGGGCCGACACCGAGACGTACGAACTGCTGCGCCAGCGCCGGGTCCCCTACGTCGGGATCAACGGCGAGTTCGCGGACGGGGTGCCCACGCCGGTCTTCTCCACGGACGACGCGCTCGCCGCCGAACTGGCCGTCGACCACCTCCATCGGCTGGGCCACCGCAGGATCGGGATGGCCTCGGGGCCGGCGGGCAACCAGCCCGCCGACCGCCGGGTGCGGGGCTTCCTGGAGGCCATGGCCAAACGGGGCATCGAGGACCCGGAGCGCTGGGTCGTGCGGCAGTCCTACACGGTGGAGGGCGGCCAGGCCGCCGTCGGCCCGCTGCTGGCGCTGGGCGCCACCGCGATCGTCGCGGCGAGCGACTACATGGCCCTCGGCGCGATCCGGGGCGTCCGCCGCCAGGGGCGCTCGGTGCCCGGCGACGTGTCGGTCGTGGGCTACGACGGTTCGGCCATCACCGAGTTCACCGATCCGCCCCTGACCACGGTGCGCCAGCCGGCCGACCGGCTGGCGCTGGAGGTGGGCCGCAGCGTGCTGGCACTCGTAAGCAACCGGGACGTACCGACGGGAGAGCTGCTGTTCGATCCCGAACTGGTCATCCGGGCCACCACCGGACCGGCTCCCGAGGAGCCCGGAGCCTGATCCGGGCCGCGGCCCTCAGTGCTCCTCGCCCGCGACGAGGAGTTCACCCACCGCCTCCGCGAGGACGGTGCGGGCCGCGGCGGGCATGCCCGCGTCGGTCACGAACCAGTCGGCCTGCTGCAGCGCCGCGAAACCGCTGAGCCCGACCACCCCCCACTTGCTGTGGTCGGCCACGACGGCGATCCGCCGTGCCGAGGCGACCAGCGCCCGGTTGGTCTGGGCCTCCGTGAGGTTGGGGGTGGTCAGCCCGGCCTCCTCCGTCACCCCGTGCGCCCCGAGGACGAGCAGGTCCACGTGGAGGGAGCCGATCACCAGGTCGGCGAGCGGGCCGACCAGCGCGGCCGAGGGGGTGGGGCAGCCACCGGTGAGCAGCAGGGTGGGGGCCGCGGCCCCGACGTCGCGGCCGGCGGCCCGTACCAGGTCGGCCACCGGAAGGGAGTTGGTGACGATCGTGAGCCGCGGGACGCCGAGCAGCCGGGCGGCGACGGCGTGCGCGGTGGTTCCGCCCGAGACCGCGACCACGCTGCCCGGCTCCACCAGGGCCGCGGCCGTCGCCGCGATGGCGGCCTTCGCGGCCCCCTCCAGATCGGACTTGGCGTCGAAGCCGGGCTCGTGCCCGCTGGTCACGGCGGTGGCCACGGCCCCGCCGTGCACCTTCTCCACGGCGCCGCTCCGGGCGAGGGTGTCCAGGTCCCGGCGGACCGTCATGTCCGAGACGCCGAGCTGCCCGACCAGGTCCGCCACCCGTACCGAGCCGTCGCGCCGGACCGCTTCGAGGATGAACGCGCGTCGCTGATGGGCCAGCTGCGCAGCCTGCTCGGCCACGAGGTCACTCCCGGGTATCAGGGGAATCCGGTCAGGAAGCAACAACATAGCATGCATGTGCTGTTTGATTCTGGAGGAATCAAGGCCGACAGACTGTTGATTTGTTTTGAAATCTGTTTAGTCTTGGCGGGTGAAGAAGACCCTCTCGAAACTCGCGGACGGCCGCGAACTGATCTACTTCGACAATGACGAGACCGCCGTACGCGACGCGCCCGACCTGCGCCCGCTGGACCGGGTGAGCAGTCGCCCGGAGCTGCGGCGCGACGAGGCGACCGGCGACTGGATCACCATCGCCTCCCACCGCCAGGCCCGCACCTACCACCCGCCCGCCGGCGAGTGCCCCCTCTGCCCCTCCAGGGACGGCCGGCTCGGCGAGATCCCCGCCGCCGACTACGAGGTGGCCGTCTTCGAGAACCGCTTCCCCTCCCTCGCGGGCGAGGCCGGACGCTGCGAGGTCGTGTGCTTCACCCCGGAGCACGAGGCCGGATTCGCCGACCTCACCCCGGCCGCCGCCCGCCTGGTCCTGGACGCGTGGACCGACCGCACCGCGGAGCTCTCCGCCCTCCCGGACGTCGAGCAGGTGTACTGCTTCGAGAACCGCGGGGCCGAGATCGGAGTGACGCTCGCCCACCCGCACGGCCAGATCTACGCCTTCCCCTTCGTCACGCCGCGCACCGCCAAGATGACGGCCGCCGCGGCCGCCCACCGTGCCGCCACCGGACGCAACCTCTTCGAGGACCTGCTGTCGGGCGCCCGCGCCGCCACCGAGCGGGTGGTGACCGCCGGGGAGCACTGGACCGCCTTCGTGCCCTACGCCGCCCGCTGGCCGTACGAGGTGCACCTCTACCCGCACCGCCGGGTCCCCGACCTGACCTGCCTCACCGACGCCGAGCGGGCCGAGTTCCCCGGCATCTACCTGGACCTGCTGCGCCGGTTCGACCGGCTGTTCCCCGTACCCGGGCAGTCGCGGGCGCCGGCCCCCACCCCGTACATCTCCGCCTGGCACCAGGCACCCCGCACCCAGGGCGCCGAGCTGGCCCTGCACCTGGAGCTGTTCACCGTCCGACGGTCTCCCGACAAGCTCAAGTTCCTCGCCGGGACGGAGTCCGGGACGGAGGCGTTCATCAACGACGTGGCTCCCGAGGCGGCCGCGCGACGACTTCGGGAGGCCCTGTCGTGAACCGGACCGCTCAGTGGGACGACGACAGCCGGGCCGAGGGGGTCGCGGACGATTTCCGGCGGCTCTTCGGCGGTGCCCCGGACGGGGTCTGGGCTGCGCCGGGCCGGGTCAACCTGATCGGCGAACACACCGACTACAACGACGGGTTCGCCCTTCCGATCGCCCTCCCGCAGACCACCCTGCTCGCCGCCCGCGGCCGCACGGACGGGCGGCTGCGGCTGCACAGCGCGCAGGGCGACGGCCGGATCACGGACCTGGTGGTCGCCGGCCTGGCCCCCGGAGTCGTGACGGGCTGGACGGCCTACCCGGCCGGTGTGGTCTGGGCACTGGCCGAGGCGGGACACGCGGTCGGGGGCGCGGACCTCCACTTCGACAGCACGGTGCCGACCGGCGCCGGCCTCTCCTCCTCCGCGGCCCTGGAGTGCGCGGTCGCCGTCGCGTACGACGGGCTGTACGAACTGGGCCTGACCGGACCCGAGTTGGCCCGGATCGCGCAGCGCGCGGAGAACGGCTTCGCCGGCATCCCCTGCGGGATCATGGACCAGATGGCCTCGGTCTGCTGTACCGCCGAGGCCGCCCTCCACCTCGACGCCCGTACCCCGGAGAGCCACCGGCAGGTCCCCTTCGACCTGCGGGGCCAGGGGCTGCGGCTGCTGGTGATCGACACCCGGGTCACCCACGACCTCGGCGACGGGGCGTACGCCGCCCTGCGCGCGGGCTGTGAACGCGCCGCAGCCCTGCTCGGCCTGCCCGCCCTGCGAGACCTGTCCGCCGATGAACTCCCGCAGGCCCTGCGAGCCTTGCCGCCGGAACTCGCACCACTGGTCCGCCACGTGGTGACCGAGAACGTGCGGGTCACCGAAGCCGTCACCCGGCTCCGGGAGGGGAACGCCGCGGCACTCGGCCCGATCCTCACCGCCGGCCACGCGTCGCTGCGCGACGACTACCGCGTCTCGTGCCCGGAGACCGACCTCGTCGTGACCGCGGCGCTGGGCGCCGGGGCACTCGGCGCCCGGATGACCGGAGGCGGCTTCGGCGGCTCCGTCATCGTGCTGGTGGAAGCCGGGCGGGAGAGCGCGGTCGGCGGGTCCGTCACCGCTGCCTTCGCGGCCGCCGGCCACCGCCCCCCGCGCATCCTCGAGGCCGCCCCCGCCGCGGGCGCCCGCAGGATCAGGCCGGCGCCCGGGACGCCGTAGCGGGGGCCCGGGGCCGCCGGCACGGGGACGCGGGGCCCTCGCCGGCAGCGCCTCAGCCCTTCGGCGCGGCGATGCTGCGGAGATACGGCAGGCGGGCCAGTGGCGCGTCGATCCGTACCGTCGCCGGGCCCTCGTACGTTTGGCCGTCGTCGGCCAGCCACGTGCCCGGCGGGACGAGGACCTCGCGCCCGTCCGAGCCCTTGGCCACCACCGGGGCCACCATCAGGGTGTCGCCCAGCATGAACTGGTCGGTGACCGCGGCGTAGCCCCGGTGGGGGAAGGCCCATTCGAGGGGGCGTTGGATCGGTTCGCCCGTGGCCGCGGCGTGCTCGGCGAGAGCGAGGATCTCCGGGGCGAGCTCGGTGTGCAGGTGGGCGGCCGCGCGGACGACGGCGAGGTTGCCGGGGGAGAGCACGCGCCACGGCGCCATGGAGAACTGCATCATGGGGAACAGCGCGGCGATCTGGGCGTAGCGGACGAAGAGCTCCTCGTCGAAGCCCTCGCCGCCCTCGCCCGGGACGAAGCGGAACTCGCCGCCGCCGATCATGTCGGGGCAGGTGAAGGCGTGCCCGGTCAGTGCCTGCGCCAGGGCGTTCGGGATCAGGCTGTCGAGGCCGAAGCGCCCTTCCCACAGGTGGTACTTGTCCTGCTGGCGCTGGGCGAGCGGCAGGCCCGCCGCCCTCCACGCGTCGCGGAACTCGTTGAGCGGCCAGTCGACGCCGAAGCGGTTCCACGCGTGGGTGTAAGCCTCCGGGTCCACGCACCCGAGCGCGCGCCACCAGGGCGCGTCGCCCCCGTCGAACTTGAACCCGTCGATGCCGATGTCGTCCCGCAGGGCTTCCAGCCGGCCGGTGAGCCATGCCCGCGCCCGCGGGTCGAGCAGATCGAGTCCGGCGCTCCAGCCGTTCCACCACGAGGCGACCTTGGCCCGCCCGTCCGCGCCGGGACCGGTGTCGCGCACCAGCAGGCCCTCGTCGCCCAACTGCCGCGCGGTGGGGGAGTCGGGGGTCACATAGGGCACGAGCCACAGCATCACCTTGAAGCCGAGCCGGTGGAGCCGGGCGACCATGCCCGCCGGGTCCGGGAAGCGGCCGGGATGGAAGGTCCAGTCCCCGTAGTCGTTGCTCCACCGGTCGTCGATCATCAGCACGCCGGGCGGGAAGCCCTCCGCCAACAGCCGCTCCGCGTACGCCAGCACCTTGGCCTGCGTCGGCTCGAACACCGTCTCGATCCACAGGTTGTACTGCGGTGCGCCGAAGAGCAGCGGGTCCGGCATCGTGCCGGACGGCGGTACATGTTGGGCGTGTAGTTCGTGGTGATGGCGGCGGGCGCCAGCGACTGCAGGACGCTCGGCTCGTTGAAGAGCTGGAAGCTGCCGATCACCGAGAACGTCGTGGCCATCAGCAGGGCCGGGCGCAGGGCCGGCAGTTTGATGCTGAACGCCTTGCGGAAGGCTCCGGCGCCGTCGACCTCGGCAGCCTCGTACAGCTCCTCGGGGATGGACCGCAGGGCTGCGTAGAAGATCAGCATGTTGTAGCCGACATACGACCACGTGACGATGTTGCCGATCGACGCGAGCATCCAGCCGTCGGAGAGCAGGTCGGGCAGCTCCGTGTGCAGGAGGTCGCCGATCTCGCCGGCCAGGCCGAAGCGGTCGCCGTACAAGTTGACCGAGTACACCAGCGGGGCGATGACGACGAAGACGCAGAGGAACGGCAGGAAGAAGGCAGGCGTGGGCGGTGAGGTTGCGCCGAACAGCGCCGCGTTTCACCGCAGTCCCCGGCGGTGGCGGTCGGCGACGTCTCCATCGCCGACCGGGGCTTGGCCGACTCTCACGGGTAAGACCTCCGATGCATGTTAGCGCCAACATCGTGGCGCGGTTCGGAAGTTTGTCGACCGCCCTGAGTGGGCGTCAAGGGTTTTGACCGATGTACCTGTCGCCTCGTCAGTTCCCGGGAATTCCAAGGGTTCTGATGGGTGTGCGACAGGGACACCCGAGCCGACGGTCCCTCCGGAGGAGCGCGGCCACCTGTTGACCAACGCGGCATGTTCGCGCAAACATGATGACGGTCAGGCAGATGCCCGGGCATCACCGTGCGAGAGGAGCTGCACCAATGGCGAAGGACGGGCAGCGGCCACGCAAGCCCCGCACCGCGGCCGCGGATCGTCCCAGGCCCGCGTCGATGGCGGACGTCGCGGCGATGGCGGGGGTCTCGGCGCAGACCGTGTCCCGCGTGGTCAACGCGACCGCCCGCGTCGACGAGGCGACCCGCGACAGGGTCGTACGGGCCGTACGCATGCTCGGGTACCGGCCCAACACCGCGGCCCGGGCGCTGGCCACCGGAAAGTTCCGGATGATCGGCGTCATCAGCTTCGACCTCGAGGCGCACGGAAACGCGCGCACCCTGGAGTCGATCGTCTCCGCGGTGCAGTCCACCGAGTACTCGGTCAACGTCGTCGTTCCGCAGGCGCAGACCCAGGAGGCGGTGCTGGAAGCCTTCCGCAGGCTGAGCGGTCACGCGGTCGACGGGGTCATCGTCAACGAGGCGCAGATCCTTACCGGTTCACTGATGCTCCCCCTGGGGCTTCCGGTCGTGGTCGTCGACGGCGGCGACGACCACCGCTATCCCGGCGTCCACACCGACCACGCGGCCGGTGCGGAGATCGCCGTACGGCACCTGCTGGAGCTCGGCCACCCCACCGTGTGGCACCTGGCCGGCCCGCAGGACTCCCACCCCGCGCGCCGCCGCGCCGAGGCGTGGCAGCGCGTGCTCCAGGCGGCCGGGGCGCCGGTCCCGTCGGCCGTCCACGGCGACTGGAGCGCCGAGAGCGGCTACCGGGCCGGCCGGGAGCTCGCCGGCCGGCCGGAGGTCACCGCGGTGTTCGCCGCCAACGACCAGATGGCGCTCGGGCTGGTCCGGGCGCTGCGCGACGCGGGGCGCTCGGTGCCGGAGGACGTGAGCGTGGTCGGCTTCGACAACATCGCCGAATCCGGCTACTTCCTCCCGCCCCTGACCACCGTGGACCAGGACCTCTCACGCGTCGGTGCGGCCTGCGTGGACCGGCTGCTGAGCCAGATCGAAGGCGCCCCGTCGGCCGACACGTCCATCGTCTCGGTCGAGCCGACTCTCGTCCGGCGTGACAGCACGGCGCCGCCGCGGCTCTGAGCCCGACTGCTCCTGGCCGAGGCCGAGGCCCGGTCCCCGGCTTCGGCCTCGGCCCGAGCCTCGGGCCGGCAGGCCGCCGGGCCCGCCCGCGGCCGGAGATGTCAGCGCGAACACGGCCGGCGGTGCGCCGCACACGAGACGCGACACCTCCCGAAGTACCTGAAGGGGCAAGAAAGATGAACTCTCCGGCACGAGATCGTGCCCGAAACCTCGGCACGCGACTGGGCGGCCTGGGATTCGGCGGCGACTACAACCCCGAGCAGTGGGACGAGGCCACCCGCGCCGAAGACCTGCGCCTGATGAACGAGGCGGGCGTCAACCTCGTCAACCTCGCCATCTTCGCCTGGGCC
Organism: Streptomyces sp. ISL-43; assembly: GCF_018614195.1. Lineage (GTDB taxonomy): Bacteria > Actinomycetota > Actinomycetes > Streptomycetales > Streptomycetaceae > Streptomyces. Next base: position 56,051 of record NZ_JAGGOT010000048.1, on the reverse strand, counting down.
CGCGTCGAACCCTCCCGCGACACCTACGACTTCGGCTTCTTCGACACCGTCATGGACGACCTGGCCGCCCACGGCATCACCGCCGATCTGGCCACCATGACCGCGTCACCGCCCCCGTGGCTCGCCGTCGAGCACCCCGAGATCCTGCCGGTCACCGCCTCCGGGGGCATCCTGTCCCCAGGAGGCCGCCAGCACTTCTGCCCCTCCAGCCCGGTCTTCCGCGACCGGGCCGTCCGCCTCGTCGAAGCCGTCGCCACGCACTACCGCGATCACCCCGCCCTGGGCCTGTGGCACGTCAGCAACGAGTACGGGATCCACGTCGCCGAATGCTTCTGCGACACCTCCGCCGCCGACTTCCGGCAGTGGCTGGCGGCCCGGTACGGCGATGTCGCCGCGCTCAACGACGCCTGGTCCACCGACTTCTGGTCGCAGCGCTACACCTCCTTCGACCAGGTCCTGCCCCCGCGCACCGCACCCACCTACCCCAACCCCTCCCAACAGCTCGACTTCAAGCGGTTCAGCAGCGACGCGCTGCGCACCTGCTTCACCCTCGAACGCGACGTGCTGCGCCGCATCACCCCCGACACCCCGGTGACCACGAACTTCCTCGCCGGGCACAAGGCGGTCGACGTCCATTCCTGGGCGTCCGAGATGGACGTACTCGCCCTCGACAGTTACCCGGACCCGCACTGGGGGTCGGCGCACATCGGCGCGGCACTGTCGTACGACCTCCTGCGCGGTGCGGCCGGGGGCAAGCCCTGGCTGCTGACCGAGCAAGCCCCGTCCGCCGTCAACTGGCGCGGCCGCAACGGGGGCAAGAGGCCCGGCAGGATGCGCTTGTGGAGCTGGCAGGCCGTCGCGCAGGGCGCGGACGCCGTCATGTACTTCCAGTGGCGCCAGTCCCGCGGAGGCGCGGAGAAGTTCCACTCCGGCATGGTCCCGCACGCCGGAGTCGCAACCCGGGTGTACGCCGAGGTGCGCGAGCTGGGCCGGGAACTGGCCCTGGTACCCGAGTTGGCCGGCACGCGCATCCGCAACGAGGTCGCGGTCGTGTTCGACTGGCCCAACTGGTGGGCTCTGGAGCTCGATTCGCATCCCTCGGAGGGCGTGCGCTGCCTCGACCGGGTCCTCGACCACTACGCGCCCCTGTTCGAGGCGGGCGTGGGCATCGATGTCGTCCATCCCTCGGCGGACCTCTCCCGGTACAAGGTGCTCGTACTGCCGAGCCATTACCTGCTGTCGGCCGAGGACTGCGCGCGGATCGGCGCGTTCGTGGCGGACGGGGGGTCGCTCCTCGCCTCGTTCTTCACCGGGATCGTCGACGAGCACGACCGCGTGCACACGGGCGGCTATCCCGCCGCGCTGGGCGACGTACTGGGCGTAAGGGTCGAGGAGTTCTGGCCGGCCGCCGAGGGCGAGGCGGTCGCGCTGCGCGCCCCGGAAGCAGACGCCCCCGCTCCCGCGCCGGCGTCGCTGTGGCGCGAGGACGTCAAGCTCACCGGCGCCCGCCCCGAACTGCTCTTCGCCGGACCCGACTGGGACGACGACCGCCCGGCGGCCACGGTCCACACCCACGGCAGGGGGACCGCACGCTACGTCGCGACCCGCCCCCATCCCGCGACGATGCGCGCCATCGTCGACCGCGCGCTCGACGACGCGGGAGTCGCCCCGGTGCTGCCCGGCCTGCGACCCGGCATCCAGGCGACGATCCGCCGCGGCGCGGATCACGACGTCCTCATCCTGCTCAACCACACCGAGGACACCCACGAGGTGGCGCTGCCGGCCGACCGCCGGGACCTCCTCGACGGCAAGAGGCCCCTCGTCCGCCGCGTGACCCTCGACCCGCGAGGAGTCGCCGTCCTCGGCAGCGACGGCAATTGACCGCACCACCGCACCACGCACCTCCGCACCACCGAACAGCGTCCCACCACGCACGTCCACCCACAGGCCCCTCGGAGGACACAGTGAGAAGACCCCTACTACCGGCGGTACTCGCCGCGGCGCTCCTGCTCGGAACGCTCGGCGCCTCCACGGCCCTCGCGTCCACGACCGCGTCCGCGACGACCTCGACCGCGGTGACGGCCGGCACGCCGGACGTCCTGTCCGACTCCTGGCGCCCGCCCCTCAGCACCCGGGGCCGCTACATCGTCGACGCCGAAGCCAACCGCTTCAAGCTCAAATCCGCGAACTGGCACGGGGCCCAGGGGTCTTGGAGCGGTTCGGGTGACATCAACGACCCGGGCGCCCACCACGACGGCGAGAAGGCCGACCAGATGCCGCTCGGCCTGGACCGCGCGCCCATCCCGCGGATCCTCGCCGGATTCCACGACCTCGGCATCAACAGCATCCGGCTTCCGTTCTCGAACGAGATGCTGCACGACCAGCGCCCGGTGTCCGACGCCTCGGTCGCAGCCAACCCGGAACTGCGGGGCAAGACGCCCCTCCAGGTCTTCGACGCCGTCATCGCCGCCACCACGGCCGAGGGCTTCGCGGTGATCCTCAACAACCACACGAACATCTCACGCTTCTGCTGCGGCCTCGACGGCAACGAACGGTGGAACACCAGCCAGTCCACCGCGCAGTGGGAGAACGACTGGATCGGCCTCGCCCGCCGCTACAAGGACAACAAGCGTGTCGTCGGCGCCGACCTCTACAACGAGGTCCGCCGCACCATCACCGACGACGCCAACTGGAACTGGGGCAACGACCACGACTGGTGGGCCGCCTCCCAGCGCCTCGGCGACCGCCTCCTCACCGAGGTCAGCCCCGACCTGCTGGTCGTCGTCGAAGGCATCAACTGGCAAGGCATACCCGCGGACGGGCTGCCCCACGGGCGTCCCACGCTCGAACCGGTACGCACCCTCTCGCACACCCTCGTCGCCTCGAACAAGCTGGTCTACGCGGCACACTTCTACGGCTACACCGGTCCGAACCACACCGGTGCGACCGGCATGGGAGAGACCCACGACCTCCGTTACCAGGAGCTCTCCCGCGAAGACCTGTTCGCGACCCTGCAGCGCCAGGCGTTCTACGTCACGGCCGAGACCGGCCGCCACTTCACCGCGCCCTTGTGGATCAGCGAGTTCGGGATCGGCAGTGACGAGACCAACCCGCAGGCACGCGCCTGGTTCGGCAACTTCGTGGACTACCTGGTCGCCAATGACACCGATTTCGCCTACTGGCCGCTGGTCGGTTGGGCCGGTCACGGCAGCTGGTCGATCCTCGACTTCGATGCGACGGGCCGTCGTTCCGGCATCCTGGACGGCGGTGACTGGCGCGCCGCGAACTGGAACCGGCTCGTCACCGCGCCGCAGAAGACCGGCCTGGTCGCGGCCACCGACACCTGGGACATGCTCAACCTCGACCACGCCGACGCGGTCCAGTCGGCGCGCGTACGGACGCTCGGGGACTGGGACTCCGGCGCCCGCAAGGGGGTGTGCCCCGACGGACAGCGGCTCGTCGGCCTGGCGCACCGTGACGGGCGCGGGCTGTGCACCGACGCAGGGGCCGCCGGCCTGGCGGCCACCGGCCCGGCGCCGACCGCGGTGAGCGACGAGCGCCACGTACAGCAAGGCGACTGGGCGGGCGGCTACACCAAGTACCAGTGCGGGCCCGACCAGTTCATGACCGGCTACAGCGTGCGGGGCCAGGCGGTCTCCGCGGTCCTGTGCGCCCAGGCCGGCAGGACGCTCGGGACCGCCGGCCGTACCGTCTGGTTCGACCGGGGCGACAACCGGCCGGCCGGGGGCCCGGGCGGAGAGTTCGCGTACGGCAACTTCAAGGGGCAGTGCGCGACGGACGAGTACGCCGCGGGTCTCGCCTTCACCGGAGCGTGGTCCAAGGGCAAGACGCCGGACGCCCTGCTCTGCCGCAAGCTGTGACGCCCGGCGCCCGGCGCCCGGCGCCCGACGCTGAACGCCATGGCCGGCCCCCCTCTCCCCGCGTCCGCGGGGAGAGGGGGGCCGGCCCAGAGTGCCGTTCTACGGGCGTAGAACGCGGCGCCGGGGCACCAGGAGGACCCACACGGCTCCGCGCGGCGGGGCCGACGCGGCGGTGGACACGCAGGGGCAGGTGGAGAGGCCCGGGCGGCCCGAGGAGATGTGGCTCTCCCGCTGGATCACAGGCCACGACGCGCATCCGGAAGAACCCGTGCGCGGGAGGCCGCGGGAAGCCCCCGGAGGCCTCGGGAAGCCGGTCGGGAGGCGGTGTCACGCCGAGCGGCAGACGATGGTTCCGTGGAACGTGGTTCCCGGGCGGTCCCGCCTGAGCGACTCGGAGCGTGACGGCGCCCGCGGAACGCAGGGCGAGGCCGCCGCGGCGTTGGGCACAGGTGCCAGATGAATGAGCACATCCCGGTCGACGAGCTGATCAGCGGCGCCGCGCAGGCCGCCGGCGGGTGGCTGGGCGCGCTGCCGGTCGCGCTGGTGGCCACCAGCGCCGACGGGACGATCGTGCGCTGGAACCAGGTCGCGCAGGAACTGCTGGGTTACGCCCCGCCGCAGATTGTGGGCCGCAACATCGCGGACCTCGTCCATCCGGGAGCCGATCGCAGTCTGGGCCGCTCCCTGTGGGAGGCGGCGGCCGCCGGGCGGGGCGTGATGGGCACGGTGACGGCCTGGCACCGCGACGGGCATCCGCTGGAGGTGGAGATCTGGGCCTCTCCGGTGTCCGACCGGCTGCACGGCGCGGCATCGGTGCTGGTCTTCGTCGCCGACGCCCACGCGGCACGGCGCATCCGGGGGTCGTCGGCGGTGTGGGACGGCCTGTTCGCCCGCTCCCCGGTCGGCATCGCCATCCTCGACACGCAGCTGCGGTTCCTGCAGGTCAACGCCGCGCTCGAGGCCATGAACGGCCTGCCGGAGTCGGCGCACGTCGGACGCCGGCTGGCCGAGATCCTCCCGGAGGTGAACGCCCGCGAGATGGAGGAGGCGATGCTGGAGGTCCTGGAGACCGGGCGGCCGCTCCTGGACCGTCGCCGTGTCGGACGGACGCCGGCCGAACCGGACCACGACCGGGTGTGGTCCTGCTCCTACGTCCGGGTGGAGGATCCCGCCGGCATGGCGATAGGTGTCATCGCCTCGCTCGTCGACATCACCGAGCAGCAGCGCGACCACGTGGAAGCCGAGGCGGGACGGCGCAGGCTCGCCATGCTCAGCGAGGCCAGCATGCGCGTCGGCTCCAGCCTGGACCTGGAGCGCACCGCGCAGGAACTCGCCGATCTCGCCGTGCCGCGGCTCGCCGACGCCGTCACCGTGGACGTACTGGACGTGCTGGCGCGCGGGGACGAGCCCGGCATGGGGCTGACCGGCGGGGTCGCCCTGCGGCGCCTCGGCAAGGCTCCGCTGTCCGGATCCAAGGTGACCGACATCCTCGCCCCCCTCGGCAGGACCCTCGTCTTCCCCGCGACCGCCCCCTACACCCAGGCCCTCTCGGCCCGGCAGAGCTTCCTGGTCACCCGGCTCGACGAGCAGACCATCGCCCCCGCCGCCCGGCACTCGGCCAAACCCGCGCAACTGCTCGCGGTGGGTGTGCACTCGTTCATCATGGCGCCCCTGGTGGCCCGGGACAGGGTGCTCGGCGTCGCCACCTTCTATCGCACCCGCTCCATAGGAGCCTTCGGATCCGAGGACGTCACCCTCGCCGGTGAACTCGCCGCCCGCGCCGCGCTCAGCATCGACAACGCACGGCTCTACCACCGGGAGCACGAGACCGCCGTCATCCTCCAGCGCAGCATGCTGCCCCAGCACATCACCCCGCCCCCGGGCCTCGAGGTCAGCCACCGCTACCTCCCCGCGAGCGATGTCAACGAGGTCGGCGGCGACTGGTACGACGTCCTGCCCCTCGCCGGGCGCAAGGCTGCCCTGCTCATCGGCGACGTCATGGGACACGGCATCGCCGCGGCCGCGGTCATGGGCCGGCTGTCCGCCTCCGTACGGGCCCTCGCGCGTCTGGACCTCTCGCCCGTACGGCTGCTGCACCAGCTGGAAGCCGTCCTCGGTGATCTCACCGAACCGATGCTGGCCACCTTCCTGTACGTCGTCTGCGACCCGGCCTCCGGACGCTGCACCGTCACCCGGGCCGGACACCCGCCGCCGGCGCTCGTGCTCCCCGACGGCACCGTCCGGCTCGTGGAGACCCCGCCGGGCGTCCCCCTGGGCGTCGGGGGCGTCGCCTTCACTCCCACCGAGTTCACGGTGCCTCCCGGCAGCCTCCTCGTGCTCTACACCGACGGTCTGATCGAAGCCCGCGGCACCGACCTCGACGAGCGGCTGGCCGAACTGACGCAGCGGCTCGCCGATCCGCATCGCCAGCTCGATCACCTGTGTGATTCGCTGATCACCCATCTCGTCCCGGCGGCGGCCGACGACGACGTCGCCCTCCTCGTCGCCCGCATCGGCGTTTAGGCCGTCTCCGACGTGGCCGGGCCGTCGCGCTGATCAGCGATGGGAGAGCCAGTTAGCGGCCGGCAGCAGCTTGCTGTCGTAGTCGAAGAGGGCTTGGTTCTCCCATCCGTTGCCGGACCCGGGATCGGCCGGATCCCAGCCGTTGCCGGTGACCGCGGTCCAAGCCGGCTCCCAGTAGACGACACCGAGACCGCGGCCGTCCGCAACCGCCTCGACGACGTTCATCACGTCCCGGAGCCAAGCGGCCTGCCCGGCCGCGCTCGCCGGGTAGCCGGTGACGAGTTCGGCCGTGGTGTCGATGATGTTCTCGTGGGCGTCCTCGCTGTCGAGCCGGAAGGGGTAGGCGGTCTCGACGACCAGCACCTTCTTGCCGTAACGGGCGGAGATGTCGTCCAGGTTGGCCTGCAGCGAGGGCAGCGCGCCGTGCCAGTACCCGTAGAAGGACACCGCGATGACGTCGTAACTCACGCCCTGCGCCGAGGCGTTGTCGAACCACCAGCGGTAGAGGGAGTTGTCGCCGCCGTGCGCGAGGTGCAGTGCGACCTGGGTGGAGGAGGAGACCGCCTTGGCGGCCGACGCGCCCGACTTCAGCAGCCCCGCGAGCTGCGGCCAGTTGTCCGTCGACCCTTCGGGCCAGAGCATCCCGGTGTTGGTCTCGTTGCCGATCTGAACCATGTCGGCGGTGGTGCCCTGCGCCTTCAGGGCGTTCAGCACGTCGTGCGTGTGCTGGTAGACGTCCGTCGTGAGCTGGGCGTACGAGTGGCCGGACCAGGCGGCGGGCTTGGTCTGGGCGCCGGGGTCGGCCCAGATGTCGGAGTAGTGGAAGTCGACGAGGAGCTTCATGCCCTGGGCCTTGATCCGCTTGGCCGTCGCCAGGACGCGGGCCTTGTCGTTGTAGCCGTCGGCCGGGTTCACCCACACCTTGAGCCGGCCGTAGTTGGCGCCGGCGGACTTCAGGATCGTCAGGGCGTCACCGGCGGCGCCGCCGCTCGTGCGGTAGACGCCGCCGAGGTCCTCGCCCTTCTTCAGCGAGGAGACGTCGACCCCCTTGACTGCGAGCCCGGTCGAACCGGCGGTGAACGTCAGATCGTCGATGTTGAGCCAATTGCCCGCCTTGGCATCCGAGTTGACGCTCATCGTGCACCGGCCGCCACCGGTCACTTCCACCGAGGTCACGAGGCGTATCCAGGCCCCGTCGGAGGTGGGCGGCAGATCGGTGCGCTGCTCGGCGGAGCCGCAGTCGCGCAGGGCGATGTACGCGGAGTTCTGGCCGCCGCCGGAGCGCACCCAGGCACTCAGCGTGTAGCTGCCCGCGCTCAGGCCGGACAGGGACTGGTAGGTCTCCACCTTGTACGCGGACGAAGACCAGTGGGTGAGCCGGTATCCGCCGCTGCGGCCGCCGGACTCGGTGAACGAGGCGGCCGTCCGGCCGGTCGCCGAGTACGTGGTCCAGCCGGCCGGGGTGGCGGTGCCGGTGCCGTCGGCCTCGAAGCCGCTGTTGGCCAGGGTGGTCGCCGCGTGCGCCGGTTGGGCGGGCAGTGGGGTCAGGAGCAGGGCGCCGAGCGCGGTGACGGCGGCTGCTCGCAGCCGTGTCCCTCTCAGCAGGTTCCGCAGGGGCGTGCTTCGTACGATGTGCATCGTCGGTGTCCCTTCGACGGCGGCGGATGAGACGGGTGGTGCCGGTGGTGCCGGTGGTGCCGGTGGTGCGGGTCGTGCGGGTCGCGCCGGTCGTGCCGGTCGTGCGGGTCGGGCCGGTGGTGCCGGCCGTGCCGTGGGGTGCGGTCAGGCGTCCAGTCGCACGACGCGGACCGCACCGGCCGGGACGGTGAGCTTCCCGTTCACCGCCGCGCCGCCGAGCAGCTCGGTACCGGAGCCCGTCAGCGCTACCTCGGCCTCCTGGCCGGAGTGGTTGAGCGCGAAGAGGTACCGGCCACCGTCCCCGCAGCGGTGGACGACCTCCACGTCACGGGGGAGCGCTCCGCGCGCGCCGATCCCGGCGTCCTCGCAGGCGGCGGCGGCGATCGTGTCCAGCGAGGCCGCGTCGAGCCGGGTGGAGACGTACCAGGCGGTGCCCCGGCCCAGCCGGTGGCGGGTGACGGCGGGCCCGCCGGCGGCAGGTCCGTCGGCGTACGTCCACACGCTCTCGGCCCCGCGGGGCACGACGAACTCGGTCCACACGTCGGCGGTGAGCGAGGCGCCGCCCGGCCCGTCGATCCGTACGCTCTCCCCGTCGAGCAGCGGCGACCACTCCTCGACGGTCAGACCGAGGACGTCACGCAGCGCGCCCGGGTAGGGCCCGGGGTGCACGGCGTCGTGCTCGTCGACGATCCCGGAGAAGTACGAGACGACGAGCGTGCCGCCGCTCTCGACGTACTCGCGCAGGTTCCGACCGGCGGCCTCCGTGGCGAGGTAGAGCGCGGGGACGACCACCAGCGGGTAAGCCGACAGGTCGGCCTCCGGGTGGGTGAAGTCGACCGTCAGGTGCCGGTCGTACAGCGACTCGTAGAAGCTGTCGGCGCGCTCGCGCGCCTCGTGGGCCTCGCTCGGGCGCCACTCCAGGCTCTGCGCCCACCAGGACTGCCAGTCCCACACCATGGCGACGTCCGCGACCGTCCGTGTGCCGCGCACCGCGGCCAGCGCGTCGAGGTCGGCGCTGAGGCGGACCACCTCGCGCCAGACGCGGGTGTCGGTGCCCCCGTGCGGGAGCATCGAGGAGTGGAACTTCTCGGCTCCGCGCCGGGACTGGCGCCACTGGAAGAACATCGCGCCCTCGGAGCCGCGGGCGACGTGGGCGAGTGAGTTGCGGGCCATCTCGCCGGGGCGCTTGGCGGGGTTGCGGGGCTGCCAGTTGACGCCGCTGGTGGAGTGTTCGAGGAGCAGCCAGGGGGCGCCGCCCGCGACGGAGCGGGTGAGGTCGGCGGCCATCGCGAGGTTGACATGGGTACGCCGGCCGTCGGTCATCAGGTAGTGGTCGTTGGTGACGAGGTCGACCTCGCGGCCCCAGGCCCAGTAGTCGATCGAGTCGCACTGGCTGAGCGCGGTCATGAAGTTGGTGGTGACGGGGACCCCGGGCGAGAGCCGGTGCAGGATGTCCCGTTCGGATACGAAGTTCTCGCGCAGGGTGGCGTCGGCGAAGCGGCGGTAGTCGAGCAGCTGCGCCGGATTGCCCGCCGTGGGGGTGAGCCGCGGCGGGTCGATCTGCTCGTACGAGGTGTAGCGCTGGCCCCAGAAGGCGGTGCCCCACGCTTCGTTGACCGCGTCGACCGATCCGTGGCGGGCGGCGAGCCAGCGTCGGAAGTGGGCGGCGCAGCCGTCGCAGTAGCAGGCGCTGACGGGGACGCCGTACTCGTTGTGCACGTGCCAGAGCGCGAGCGCGGGGTGGCTGCCGTAGCGGCGGGCGAGCTCGGTGGTGATGCGGGCGGCGGCCTCGCGATAGGCGGGGGAGCTGTGGCAGATGGCCCCGCGCGACCCGAACGAGTACCGCACGCCCTCGCGGCTGACCGGCAGCGCATCGGGGTGGGCGCGGTAGAACCAGGCGGGCGGGGCCACGGTGGGCGTGGCCAGGTCGACCCGGATGCCGTGCCCGTGCAGCAGGCCGAGGAGCCGGTCGAGCCAGCCGAAGTCGTAGCGGTCGGGCTCGGGTTCGAGAAGGGCCCAGGAGAAGATCCCGACGCTCACCAGGGTGACGCCGGCCTCGCGCATCAGCCGGACGTCCTCCTGCCAGACGCTTTCCGGCCACTGCTCGGGGTTGTAGTCCCCGCCGAACGCGAGCCGGTTCAGGCCCTTGGGGGTGGTCTGCGGCATGAGCGTCTCCTGGAGTGTCGGCATCTGAAAGCCAGTCAATTGGGTCCGTCGACTGGGAACGTGCACACACCTGGTCTCGATGTCGCAACGCAACATAACCGCACAGGATCAACCATTGACAAGTGTCCGGAACGTTTCTCTACTGTGAACGCTCACAGAAGCATGATCGGCCTCCCCGTCTGAGGGCGAGGCCCTTTCGGTCAGGGAGAAGTACCCATGCCCCACGCGACGTACCGCGGCCTCGCCGCCGCCATGGCCGTCCTCCTCGGCGCCACCGCGCTCACCGCCTGCGGATCCTCCGACTCCGGCGACCGGGACGGGACGGCCGCCGAGTCCGGCCCCGTCGCGCTCACCTACTGGGCCTGGGCGCCCAACATGGACAAGGTGGCGGAGCTCTGGAACCAGAAGAACCCGAACATCAAGGTCACGGTCCAGAAGCAGGCCTCCGGCGACGACCTGGTCACCAAGATCATCACGGCGGCCAAGGCGCACCAGGCCCCCGACCTCGTCCAGGCCGAGTACCAGGCACTGCCGACCCTCGTCAGCAACGACGCCCTCGCCGACATCTCCAAGGAAGTCGGGGGCGCCAAGGACGCCTTCGCCCCCGGCCTCTGGCAGCAGACCACGCTCGGAAGCGACGCCGTCTACGCATTGCCCCAGGACTCCGGCCCGCTGATGTTCTTCTACCGGACCGACCTGTTCCAGCAGTACGGCCTGACGGTGCCCACCACCTGGGACGAGTTCGCCACCACGGCCAAGGCCCTCAAGGCCAAGGCCCCCGACAAGGCCCTGACCACCTTCTCCTCCAACGACTCCGGCCTCTTCGCCGGTCTCGCCCAGCAGGCCGGCGCCCAGTGGTGGACCACCGAGGGACAGAAGTGGAAGGTGGGCATCGACGACCCGGCCACCAAGAAGGTCGCCGACTTCTGGAGCGGCCTGGTGGCGGAGGGCGCCATAGACAACCAGCCGATGTACACCCCCGCATGGAACAAGGCGCTGAACACCGGCGAGCAGATCGGCTGGGTCAGCGCCGTCTGGGCCCCGGGCGTCCTGACCACCGCCGCGCCCGACACCAGCGGCAAGTGGGCCATGGCCCCGCTGCCCCAGTGGGACGCCTCGAAGCCCGCGACCGGCAGCTGGGGCGGATCCACCACCGCCGTCACCACCGACTCCAAGCACAAGGCCGCCGCGGCGAAGTTCGCGACCTGGCTGAACACCGACCCGCAGGCGCTCGCCGCGCTGGTCAAGGAGAGCGGCATCTACCCCGCCGCCTCCGCCGCACAGACCGGCGGAGCGCTCGCCGAGGCCCCGGACTTCTTCGCCAACCAGCCCGACTTCTACACGAAGGCCGCGGAGATAGCGAAGACCACCGCCCCCGCCGCCTGGGGTCCCAACGTGAACGTGGCCTACACGTCCTTCAAGGACGAGTTCGGCAAGGCGGCCAAGGCCAAGTCCGGCTTCGGCGCCGCCCTGACCGCCATGCAGGACGCCACCGTCGCGGACCTGAAGAAGCAGGGCTTCGAGGTCGCCCAGTGACGCAAGGCCCCACGGGCGTGCGCCGGGAGTACGGGGCCAAGGCGGCCCCGTACTCCCGCCCGTCGCCCACCACCACCCTCAAACGAGCGCGAAGCGCCCCGTACGCCTTCCTCCTCCCGGCAGCCGTCCTCTTCGCCCTCTTCTTCGCGCTGCCCATCGGCTACGCGATCTGGCTCAGCTTCCACCGGATCGAGGTCAAGGGGCTCGGTCTGGGCAAGGGAGCCAAGGAGGAGGTCTGGGCCGGCCTGGGTAACTACACCGCCGCCCTCACGGACTCCGAGCTCGGCCACAGCGCCCTGCGGATCCTCGGCTACGGAGCGATCGTCGTCCCCGTCATGCTGGGCCTGGCCCTGCTGTTCGCCCTCCTGCTGGACTCCGAGCGGGTGCGGGCCCGCTCCTTCTCGCGGCTGGCGATCTTCCTCCCGTACGCGGTTCCCGGGGTCATCGCGGCCCTCTTGTGGGGCTTCCTGTACCTGCCCGACGTGAGCCCCTTCCACTACCTCCTGGAAACCCTCGGGCTGCCGCAACCGGACCTGATGGACGGCGGACCGCTGTACCTGGCCATGTCGAACATCGCCGTCTGGGGCGGCACCGGCTTCAACATGATCGTGATCTACACCTCGCTGCGCTCGCTTCCCGCCGAGGTGTTCGAGGCGGCCCGGCTCGACGGCTGCTCGCAGCTGCAGATCGCCCTGCGCATCAAGATCCCGATGGTGGCGCCCTCGCTGGTGCTGACGTTCTTCTTCTCGATCATCGCCACCCTCCAGGTCTTCAACGAGCCGACCACGCTCCGGCCGCTCACCAACGGCATCCCCACCACCTGGAGTCCCTTGATGAAGGTCTACAACGACGCCTTCGTCGGCGGGAACATCCACGCCGCCTCGGCCACCGCCGTCGTCCTGGCCGTCGCCACCTTCCTGCTGTCCTTCGCCCTCCTGCGGGTCTCCAACCGCCGTACGAAGCAAGGAGCAACCCGATGACCGGGCTCGCCTCCCCGGCGCGGACGCGCAAGGCCGCCCCGGCCGCCGGCACCACCCCCGGCACCTCCCAGGGGCCGCCGCGCCCGCGCCGCACCGCCCTGCTGCCGACCGCCGCCCTGCTTCTCGGCGCGCTGTACTGCCTGCTGCCCGTCGCCTGGGTGCTGGTCGCCTCCACCAAGTCGGGCGCGGACCTCTTCGCCACGTTCACCTTCCTGCCCGGCGACGCCTTCGGCGACAACGTCGCGGACCTGGGCGCGTACCGCGACGGCATCTACTGGCGGTGGATGGGCAACTCCGTGTTCTACGCGGGCCTGGGCGCCGTGCTGTCCACGGTGGTGTCGGCGTTCGCCGGCTACGCCCTCGCCGTCTACCGTTTCCGGGGCCGCGAGGCCTTCTTCAACACGATCCTGACGGGCGTTCTGATGCCCCCCGTGATCCTCGCCATCCCCCAGTACCTGCTGATGGCGCGGGCCGGCATGACGGACACGTACCTCTCCGTCCTGCTGCCGCTGATCCTCTCCCCGTACGGCGTCTACCTCGGCCGGATCTACGCCGAGGCCGCCATCCCCATGGAGCTCGTCGAGGCCGGCCGGATGGACGGCGCGGGCGAGTGGCGGATCTTCCTGAGGATCGCGGTCCCGATGATGTCCCCCGGGCTGGTGACGATCTTCCTCTTCCAGTTCGTGGCCATCTGGAACAACTTCCTGCTTCCGTTCATCATGCTCGGCGACGACGAGAAGTTCCCGATGACCGTGGGCCTGTTCACCCTGCTGAAGCAAGGCGCGGGCCAGCCCGCGCTCTACACCCTGGTGGTCACGGGTGCGCTCCTCGCGATCGTCCCGCTCGTCGCCCTCTTCCTGGTTATCCAACGCTTCTGGAGCCTCGACCTGCTCTCCGGCGCCGTAAAGTCCTGAAGCACAGGGGATCGAGGGGAAGCAGAGCATGAGCACAGCAGCGAGCCGGCGTCGCCCGGCGACGATCCACGACGTGGCACGCGAGGCAGGTGTTTCGCGCGGCACCGTGTCCCGCGTCCTCAACGGCGGGCACTACGTCAGCCCCACCGCGAAGGCGGCCGTCGATGCCGCGATCCGCAGGACGGGCTACGTCGTCAACCGGCACGCCCGCTCACTGATCACCGGCAAGTCCGGCTCGGTGGCCTTCCTGCTGACCGAGCCGCAGGAGCGCTTCTTCGAGGACCCGAACTTCAATGTCCTCCTGCGGGCCTGCAGCCAGGCGCTCGCCACCCAGGACGTGCCCCTGCTGCTGATGATCGCGGGCACCGAGGACGAACGCCGGCGCAACCTCCGGTACATCGAAGCCGGCCACGTGGACGGGGTGCTCCTGGTCTCCAGCCATTACGGCGACCCCGTGGTGGCCCGGCTGCACCAGGCGGGCGTCCCGGTCGTCGCCTGCGGCAGACCGCTCGGCCAGACCGCCAAGATCGGCTATGTCGCCGCCGACGACCGCGACGGCGCCCGCGACATGATGCGCCACCTGTACGAGTCGGGCAGGCGCCGGATCGCCACCGTCACCGGCCCGCTCGACACCCCCGGCGGCGTCGAACGCCTCGCGGGCTACCGGGAGACGCTCGCCGAGTACGGCCTGCCCGTCGACGACGCGCTGATCGTCACCGGCGACTACAGCCGCACGAGCGGCGAGGAGGCGGCGCGCCTGCTCCTGGAACGCTCTCCGGACCTGGACGCCGTCTTCGTGGCCTCGGACTTGATGGCCCAGGGTGTCCTCGACACCCTGGCCCGGGCAGGCCGCCGCGTCCCCGAGGACATCGCGGTGGGAGGTTTCGACGACTCCCCGGCGGCGCTCTCCTCCCGGCCCTCGCTCACGACGATCCGCCAGCCCTGGGACCGGATCAGCACCGAGATGGTGCGGATGCTCCTCGCGCGCATAGCGGGGGAGGAGCCGGCCGCGGTCATCCTGCCCACGGAGCTCGTCCGCCGCGAATCGGCGTAGCCGGACAGAGCCTGGGGGCGTCTTGTCCGAGCCAGACCTTAGCGGCAACTGACGCCAAGTAAAAGAGGAGTTGACCGAACTCCCCGCGAAACGCCTTCGACTCTTCGCGCATCTTGACGCCGCTGGGTCCCGTCGGCAGAGTGGGAGCGCTCCCACTGTGTTTAGAGCTTGTGCTCAGCGTTCTTCGCCACCCCCGTCTCCCCGAGCCGCGAGGAGAACCATCCGCATGTCTGTACACCCCCCACCCAGACCGCACGGACGACGCAGGCTGCTGACCGCGTCGGCCGCGGCCCTCTCCCTCTCCCTTCCCCTCGGCCTCACGGCCGTCGGCGCCACCACCGCCGCGGCCGCCGCGGTGCAGTGCAGCGTCGACTACAAGACCAATGACTGGGGTTCGGGCTTCACCGCCGAGCTCACCCTCACCAACCGGTCCGCCACCCCGCTCGACGGGTGGACCCTGACCTACGGCTACTCGGGCAACCAGCAGCTCACCAACGGCTGGAACGGCACCTGGTCCCAGTCCGGCAAGACCGTCAGCGTCGCGGCAGCGGCCTGGAACAAGACCGTCGCCGCCGGCGCGGCCGTCACCGCCGGCGCCCAGTTCGCCTACAGCGGGACCAATGCCGCCCCCACCTCCTTCGCCGTCAACGGCACCTCGTGCACGGGAGCTCACCAGCCCCCGGTCGCCGTCCTGACCAGCCCCGCCGCGGGCGCCGTCTACACCGCCGGCGACCCCGTCCCGCTCGCCGCCACCGCCGCGGCGGCCGACGGCGCCACCGTCGGCAAGGTCGAGTTCTACAGCGGCACCACGCTCCTGGGTACGGACACCACGGCGCCCTTCACCCTGGCCGCCGCCGGCCTCGCCACCGGTTCCCACTCCCTCTACGCCAAGGCCTACGACAGCCTCGGCGCCTCCGCCGAGTCGGCCCCCGTCGGCATCACCGTCGCCGCCGGCCCCTCGCTCGTCGCCACGCCCGCGCAGCTCTCCGTACGCCGCGGGGAGACGGGCACCTTCGATCTGAAGCTCTCCAAGCAGCCGGCCGCGAACGTCACGGTGAGCGTCGCACGCACCTCGGGCAACACCGACCTCACCGCGACGCCCGCCACGCTCACCTTCACCCCGGCGAACTGGAGCACGGCCCAGAAGGTGACGGTCGCCGCCGGGACCACCGGCAGCGGCTCCGCCGTCTTCACCGCGACCGCACCCGGTCATGCGAAGGCCGAGGTCAGCGCGACCCAACTCGCCGCCGACTCCACGTACGACGCCCGCTTCCTCGACCTCCACGGGAAGATCACCAACCCGGCCAACGGCTACTTCTCGCCCGAGGGCATCCCGTACCACTCCGTCGAGACGCTGATCGTCGAGGCCCCTGACCACGGGCACGAGACGACGTCGGAGGCGTACAGCTATCTGATCTGGCTCCAGGCGATGTACGGGAAGATCACCGGGGACTGGACCAAGTTCAACGGCGCGTGGGACACCATGGAGAAGTTCATGATCCCCACCCATGCCGACCAGGCCACGACCGGCTCCTACAACGCCTCCAAGCCCGCCACCTACGCCCCCGAGCACGACCTTCCGTCGCAGTACCCCGCCAAGCTCGACGGGACGGTCACCTCCGGCGCCGACCCGATCGCCGGCGAGCTGAAGAGCGCGTACGGCACGGACGACATCTACGGCATGCACTGGCTCCAGGACGTCGACAACGTCTACGGCTTCGGCAACGAGCCCGGAAAGTGCTCCGCCGGACCGACCGCGACCGGACCCTCGTACATCAACACCTTCCAGCGCGGGCCGCAGGAATCGGTCTGGGAGACCGTCCCGCACCCCACCTGCGACAACTTCACCTTCGGCGGCAGGAACGGCTACCTCGACCTCTTCACGGGGGATGCCTCCTACGCCAAGCAGTGGAAGTTCACCAACGCCCCGGACGCCGACGCGCGTGCCGTCCAGGCCGCCTACTGGGCCGACATCTGGGCCAAGGAGCAGGGCAAGGGGACCCAGGTCACCGCGACCGTCTCCAAGGCGGCGAAGATGGGCGACTACCTGCGGTACTCCATGTTCGACAAGTACTTCAAGAAGGCCGGGAACTGCGTCGGCCCGACCGTCTGCCCCGCCGGCACCGGCAAGGACAGCGCGCACTACCTGATGTCCTGGTACTACGCCTGGGGCGGCGCCGCCGACACCTCGGCCGGCTGGTCCTGGCGGATCGGCTCCAGCCACGCCCACGGCGGCTACCAGAACCCGCTCGCCGCCTACGCGCTCAGCGAGTACGCCCCGCTGAAGCCCAAGTCCTCGACCGGGGCGGCGGACTGGGCGACCAGCCTCGACCGGCAGCTGGAGTTCTACCGCTGGCTCCAGTCCGATGAGGGCGCCATCGCGGGCGGCGCCACCAACAGCTGGCAGGGGCGGTACGCACAGCCCCCCGCCGGGACCCCCACCTTCCACGGCCTCTTCTACGACGAGAAGCCGGTCTACCACGACCCGGCGTCCAACCAGTGGTTCGGCTTCCAGGCCTGGTCCATGGAACGGGTCGCCGAGTACTACCGGCAGACGGGCGACGCGGCCGCCAAGACCGTGCTCGACAAGTGGGTCGCCTGGGCCCTGTCGAAGACCACGATCAACCCCGACGGCACCTACCGCATCCCCTCCACCCTCCAGTGGTCCGGCGCCCCCGACACCTGGAACACGTCCGCTCCCGGTGCCAACGCGGGTCTGCACGTCACCGTCGCCGACTACACCGACGACGTGGGCGTGGCCGCCGCCTACGCCAAGACCCTGACCTACTACGCCGCGAAGTCCGGGCACCCCGAGGCCAAGCGGGTCGCCAAGGCCCTCCTCGACGGCATGTGGGCCCACCACCAGGACCCGCTGGGCATCGCCGTCCAGGAGACCCGGACCGACTACAACCGCTTCGACGACCCGGTGTACGTGCCCGGCGCGTGGACCGGCACCATGCCGAACGGCGACACGGTGAACTCCGCGTCCACCTTCGCCTCGATCCGCACCTTCTACCAGGACGACCCGGCCTGGCCGAAGATCGAGGCCTACCTCGCGGGCGGCGCCGCGCCCGTCTTCACGTACCACCGCTTCTGGGCCCAGGCGGACATCGCCCTGGCCATGGGCTCGTACGCGGAGCTGCTCGAATAACAGCCCGCCCCGCTGGAGACAGCAACGCGTACGACGAGGCCGGGCAGAGCCGAGGGGGGCTGCCCGGCCTCGACACATCCACGGTCCACCACGGGAGGCGCGTCATGTCGCGTCGTCTGATGGGCGCGGCGATCGCCGCGCTCACCCTCACCCTCGCTCTGCCGTCGCCGTCGGGGGCCCAAGAGGCTCCGGTGCTTCGCGATCTCGGGGCCGCCCGGGGCGTCTTCGCCGGTACGGCGGTGACGTCGGGCAAGCTCGGCGGCGGCTACGCGACGGTGGCCGGGACGCAGTTCGGCTCGGTCACCCCCGGCAACGAGATGAAGTGGGCCTCGGTGGAGCCGCAGCGCGGCACCTTCCAATGGGGTGGCGCGGACACCGTCGTGAAGCTGGAACGCCAGAAGGCCGACTACCGGTCCGTGACGGCTGCCTGCGTGGCCGTCACCCGCTGCCGAGGACTCACGGCATGGGGCTTCACGGACTCCGACTCCTGGATCGCCGACTTCTTCCCGGGCCAGGGAGCGGCCACCCCCTACGACGGCGACCTCCGGCCGAAGCCCGCGTACTACGGCATCGCGGAGGCGCTGGGATGGGCGGCTCCGGCCGGAAGCTGCGCGGTGACGTACCGGGTGGACAGCCAGTGGGATACCGGCTTCGCGGCGTCGGTCACGGTGCGCAACACCGGCTCGACGCCCATCGACGGCTGGCGTCTGGCCTGGTCCTTCCCCGACGGCCGCCGCGTCAGCCAGTCCTGGAACGCCACCGTGACCCAGACGGGCGCCGCGGCGGCAGCCGTGAACGCGTCGCACAATGCCGCGGTCCCGCCCGGCGGCTCGGTCTCGTTCGGCTTCCCCGGGACCCGTTCCCCGCAGGAGACCGCCACGCCCGACGGCTTCGTGCTCAACGGGGAGGAGGGCTGGACGGCCTGGGCGACGGGACTGCGGAGCGGGCGGCCGGGAGTCCGGTGAAGTAGCTCGAGTCCTTGGGGCGGGCGGGGCCATGGCTGGTGGGGCGGGGGGCCGGCTCCAGGTGGGGTATGTACTTGGAGCAGTGGATGTAGGCCTCTTCGATGCTCAGTTGGACCCACATCTCAGGACTGCGCCCAGGCGCGACGTCGGTGGGCAGACCGGGATGGAGGGAGCGTAGGCCCGTGTCGGTGTAGAGCCGGGCCACGCCGTTGACGTGAAGGCCCACGTGGTCATGGGTGAAGTCCACGAACAGCATGCCGAGGTGGGGGTTCTCCGTCATGTTGCCGGCGCTGGCGAGCACGCCGTTCCCGCGGAACTCGGGGTAGGCGAGCGTGCGGTCGTCGATCACGTGGACGAATCCTGGCGGCCCCGCCCGGAAGCTGGCATCACATTCCCCATGGGAGTCGGCGGTGGCCAGGAAGACCATGGCCTGACGGCCGATGAAGTCCCGCATCTCGGGTGTGAGGCCGGGGCGCACCTGCTGGTCGTAGAACCGGGCGGCGCGCTCGGCGGTGCCCAGTTGCTGCTGCAGCTGGTGTTCTCCTGCTGATCCGAAGGGCAGCGGGGGCGGCAAGGTCACGGGCGTTCTCCTGGCAGGACGAGCGGCGCTTGACTCAGGGAAAGGACAGGACGGGCGTCTCGAACGGGTCGTGGTGGATGCGGTCGGGCATGGTGCCGCCGAGCGTGAGCGTTTCGCTGGCGGAGACGACCATCGGGGCCGGGCCGCTGAGATAGACGTCGTGCTGGTACCACGGCCCGTACTCGGCCAGCACCTCCGGCAGAGACCCCCGGATTCCGGGGATGTACTCGTGGGAGATCGCGCCCCTGATGGTCAGCCAGTGGTGCCGCTGTGCCATCCGGAGCATGTCGTCCACCCCGTACAGCTCGGCGCCGGTGCGGGCACCGAGGAACAGGTCCACCTGATGGCGCCCGCCGCGACGGGCCACCTCTTCGACGAGTGCGCGGATCGGGGCGAGGCCGGTGCCCCCGGCCACGCAGAGAAGGTCGTTGAAGACGGCGGCATCCAGCACCATGTCCCCCATCGGGGCTCCCAGGTGGACCACGTCGCCCACCACCGCCCGGTTGACCAGGGCGCTGCTGACGGAGCCGCCGGCGACCGCGCGCACGTGGAAGGTGAGGGTGCCGTCCTCGCGGGGCGCGTTGGCGGGGGAGTAGTAGCGCCAATGCTTCGGCCACCACGGGGTCTCGACGCTCACGTACTGTCCGGCGGCGTACTCGTAGGGCATGTGGGGCCGTACGGTGATCTCGGCGATGCCGTGTCCGCGCGAGACGCGGTGCACGACCGTGGCGGGCCACACGGCGGGCCGTGCCGCCTCGTCCTGCTCGGCAGCGCTGATCATGACCCCGGCGACCGCGCCGTACGCCTTGGTCCAGGCGGCGGCGATGTCCTCGGTCCACGCGGGGCCGGCGAACCGGGCCAGAGAGGCGAGGAGGCACTCGCCCACGGCCGGGAAGTGCGCGCTGAGCGTGCCGAACTTGCGGTGGTCGCGTCCGAGGTGCCCGCAGAAGCGCACCAGGCTCTCGGGGTCGTCGACCAGGTCCACGATGCGCAGCAGCGCGCGGAGCAGGCGGCCGCGCTGGGAGTCCATCCCCGGCGGGAACATCGGACGGACCTCGGGGTAGCGGGTGAACAGGATCGCGTAGAAGTAGACGGTCATTTCCGCGGCGAGTGGTTCCACCACCGCCACGGAGGCGCGGATGAGTCCTATCTCGCGGGCCGAGAGAGGTGCCTCCACGACCTCCGGCTCGACGGTATGGACGGCGGGGGCGGGCGCCGGGTCCTGCGGAGTCGGGAGTGCGGAGGTTCGGCCTGAGCGATTGATCCGGAATCTCAACGGACCAGCGCTCCTCCCTTGGCTATTCGAGGTGGCTTCCCGTCGGCGGACCGTGGGGCGGCATCGGTCACCGGGCCACGCCCCCGAAGCGCGGTACGGGCGGCGTCTTCAGCACATCGTCGCTTCACGAGAGCGGTGATCGGGACGTCGAATGTGGCGATCATGAGTCCTCGTCGGGGGTCGGGAACACCGAAACGGATCAAGCGGTTCCGGACGCTACATGACCATGGAGGTGACTCAAAAGTAGCTAAGGGGTATGACCGGCATGACCGATTCCGCCCCAGGTCGGTATTTGCGATAAGCAGTGATTCACGACTTCCGGCGCCGGATATCGGCGCCCGGATCCAGGAACTCGCTCCGGTACCCGTCGCCTATCGGTCAGGCCACCCGCTTCGCCGGGCGGCCGCGCCGCTTCCGGGCGTAGACCAGGAAGCCGGCGAAGGCCGCCACCGAGGCGATCGCACCCGCCAGGGTAGCGCCGCGGAACCACGGCGCTTCCACGTCCATGACCCGCTGCCCGGCGTGTGCCGCGCTGCCACCGCCGGCCACGACGCTCAACGTCCACAGGTTCGGCAGGGCGAGGAGTACGGCCAGGGCCAGCCAGCCGGCCGTGACCTTCCAGGGCCGCCGCTTGCGCAGACCGATCCAGGCCACCATCAGCGGCAGCAGCGTGCAGGCGGTCCCGAAGACCAGCCCGAGCACGAGCCCGGTGCCCAGATGGCCGTCCACCGCCGCCCCCACCCGCTGGGACCACCAGCGCGGGACGGTTGCGGCCAGGATGAAGTAGGCCGCGACGAGCGCGACCAGCGCCCCGCCGCCGAGCAGCACGCGCCTGCGCCGGCCGGGACGACCGGCGCAGGCGGCGCCCGTCTCCTGTGGCGTCATGATCCGATGCTGGCACCGGATCGCCCCGCGCGCAGTCCGAGGGTCCTGATCCCCCGCTGCCCGGGATGGCAGGTGTTGTTCCGGGTGCCCGGCGAGGCCGCCCCTTACGGTGGGTTTCGTGACGGAACGCGTGGCGGACGCCATGGGCACGGAGACGGCCGCGGCCCAGCTCAAGGAGCGGCTCTACGCGACGATCACCATGATCTCCGTCGTCATCGGGCTCGCGGGCAGCGGCCATGTCGACGCCCTCGGAGCCGCGGCCACGGTCGTGACCGCCTCGGTGGGCCTGTGGCTGGCCGCACTGGTCGCCGATCAGCAGGCCCACCGCGTGACGCACGGCGCTCTCGCCCGGGGACGGGAACTGCGCGCGATGCTCTACGTCAGCAGCCCGCTGCTGCTGTCCGCGGTGGGCCCGCTCGTTTTGGTCGGCGTCTCGGCACTGGGGGCGATGGGCCTGGAGACTGCCCTGCTCACGGCGGCCGGGGTCAACGTCGCCACCCTGTTCGCGTGGGGTTGCTACGGCGGGATCCGTATGGGCGGAGGGACCGTCTTCGCGCTGCTCGCCGGCGCGATCGACGCGGCGATCGGCACGGCGGTCGCGGTTGTCAAGGCCGCCGCCGGACACTGAGTCGGCACTTCCCCGTCAGGTGCGGTTCAGGGGCAGGCCGAGGTGGGTGATGGTCATGGTCTGGTCGGTGATGGCGACGTCGGTGTCGGTGAACCGGGCGGACTTGAGCCGGTCGCGGACGAGGGCGCGCAGAGCGGGGTGGTAGGAGTCGAGGTCGTCGAGGACGGCCTGCGGAACTTCGATGGTGCCGTAGAAACTCCTCGGTTGGGAGGTGAGCCCCGGGGCCTGGGGGGTCTGGCGCAGACCGTCGACCGTATGCAGAGTGAGCTGGAGCTTCTGGTCTCCCGCCTGCAGGATCAGGGGTGTGGCCGCGACGGCGACGTCGAATTCGTTGACGCGGGCGGTCACTTGGCCGAGCGTGCCGCTGTAGTGGTACGGCGAGGGCGGCGCGAGGGTGTCGGTGGATCGGTCGGCCGGCGTGTTCTGAAGGACGTGGCCTTCGAAGGCCTCGCCGGTGGAGGTGAAGGTCCACTGGGACGCGGTGAGGGCTTTGCTCCAGTAGCCGGTGTGGCCGTGGTCGCTGCCCTCGACGCGGAGTTCGCGGGCGTCCGATCCGACGCCGGTCTTGTGGATCGAGATCCGGTCGGTGACCTGTCCGGGGATCTTGGGCTGACGGATCCAGTCAGGGGCGGGCAGCTGGATCTTCGGGAAGGCCGCGTCGCGCTGGTCCTGGTAGGAGTAGCTGAAGAAGACCTTGTCGGAGCCGGCGATGTCGAAGTCGTAGAGGCGGGTGTACATGTCGCCGTAGCGGTTGATGACGAACGAGGTGCAGGCGGCGATGGACAGTGCCGCGGCCTGGAAGCGTCCGCGCAGCGGGGTGGCCATCTCGTAGCTGTGGTCGGCGGGGAGCCAGGGGTCGACCCAGGTGATGCGGCTGCCGTCGTCGCTGAGCGCGAAGACGTGGGAGACCTTGGCACCGCCCGCCGGGTGGTCGTTGCCCGCGGTGTCGCGCCACACCTTGTCCTCGCCGGGAGACAGGACCGACCAGGTCCAGCGGGCCGACCGGTAGGGGACCGTGTTGCCGCCACCCAGCCACAGTGGGGCCCCGTAGCGGTGCGTCCAGTTCCACGTCCAGGGCGCGTTGAGGGCGTGGTCCATGGTGTAGACACGCGATCCTGGACGCGGGCTTCATGTGCCACTTCGGTGTGGTCGTCGACGGCCACCCCGTGGTCGTCCCCACCGTCTACGGGAGCGACGGCCGGAACCTCTACTTCCACGGGTCTGTGGCCAGCCGGAGCCTGGTCGCCTCACCTGAGGCGACGGTGTGCGTGACCGTGACGCACGTGGACGGCCTCGTCCTGGCACGGTCGGTGTTCGAACACGGCGTCAACTACCGCAGCGCGATGATCTACGGCGTCCCGCGTCTGGTCACGGACGAGGAGGAGAAGCTGGAGGGGCTGCGCTGCCTGACCGAGCAGGCCGCACCCGGACAGTGGGACTACGCACGACAGCCGAACGCCAAGGAGATGGCGGCGACCACGCTGCTCTCCATGTCGCTCGAGGAGGCGTCGGTCAAGATGAGCACCGGCGGCCCGGAGGACGGCGACGGCCCCGACGCCGCTCTCGGAATCTGGGCCGGAGTCCTCCCCTTGGTCGCCACCTGGGGCGAGCCGGAAGCCGACCCCCTCCTCGCGGACGGCGTCGAACCACCCGCGCACGTCACCGCCCGGAGCAACACCCGGGCATTCGGGACGCGGTAGAGCGCACCGGTCGCAGGCACCGTGAGAGCGCGGTCGGGGGCCGGGGCGCCCACGCGGCGGCCGCTTGCGTGATCAGTACCGCTGGGCTTTCGCGATCCGCGGTGTCAGGTTCAAGTCGGCCGGCTTGCGGCTGATGGCGAGGGGCTGGACCAGCCTGCCGGGCGCGAGGTCCTCCCCTCCGACGATCCTGCTCTCCACGACCTTCCCGGCGGCATCCGTGAAGTCCACTTGGACGGCGTACGACGCCTTCTTGTCCGTACGGTTGGTGATGCTCACGATGACCGCCAGAAGTCCTCCGGTCTCGGCCCTCGGCTTGCCCCGCAGTGAGACATCGGCCCCCGCATTGCCACCGCCCGACACCTTTGCCAGCTCCGCGGCAGCCGCCTCGTTCGCCCGCAGGGTCTCGGCCGACACGGAAGCCTCGAAAGCGGAAGCGGCGGCAGACGCGGACGAGGCCGCGGCCGACGCCGACGCGAGTGCGGACGCCGCGGCCGAACTCATCGGGGCAGGCGGCAGGCCGGAGAAGGAAGCCGTGTCAGGTGGCGTCGGCCGGGGACTGAACGTCCTGGTCGACTGCTCCCCCTCACCCGTACTGCACGACGCCAGTACGGCCACCCCTGAAACCATGGTGACCAGCGTCAACGCGACAGCCGTCACTCCCCGCCCAGCCGGTGAGTGCTTCCCGGACACGGTCATGAGGCTTCCTCCCGTGCTGACGAGCCGACGTCGGCATCACCTCATGCTCGATTCCGTCCTCGCCTGCCGCGACCGGAGTGGACCGAGCGGGGTTGCCGGGGGCTGACAGGCGCTGCGCCGCATGGTCCGGGCCTCGTTCGACCCCGACGACCCCTGCCGCGCCCGCAAGGCCTGACCGGGAGAAGGCCTCGCGCACCTACAGCAGGGAACCGGCGAGCTGCTCGGCCAGCTCGGTCTCCTCCGCGTCTGCGAGCGAGGTCTTCAACACCGTGCCACCGTGCTGCCGCATGGCATCGGCGAACCTGTCCTCCGACACCATCAGGCCCATGATCGCCACGGCCGCCGACCCGGGCTTGAGGAGATCTTGGACGCGTCGGCGGAATTCCTCGTCGACACCGGATTTGCCGAGCTTCCCCAGCAGTCCGCCGACCGCTGCGCCGGCCACGAGCCCGACGCCGGGCAGGAGGAACAGAACGCCGAAGACGATGCCCCACACCGCCCCCGCCGCAGCCGACGGACCGATGAGGCGGCTCGGCGTGTCCACGTGCGTCTCGCCCTGCGCGTCCACCGACACCACCGCGAGCCCGCTCGCGCTGATGACGCGATCCCGGTGAAGCCCCCGCACCGTGGTGTAGGCCCGCCGGGCCGTCTCGGGATCGTCGTACCCGATCACCAGCAGCTCCGACATGAACGCCTCCCGGTTGGCGACAGGACCTCAACGCACGCTAAGTCTTCGCGGTGGCTTCGGCATCCCGCCACCGCCGCGCGCGCCGAACGACGAGCCGGGCGCCGGCTCCCCAGCACTCGGTGATGCGGAGGGGTTCGTAGGCGCCGCAGGCCGGAATGCCGATGGAGGGACGCCGTGACACGCTGAAACAGGGGATCCCGCCGGTCCCGGCACGCCAGGCCGGCTCTGCAACCCTTGGAGATCGAAATGGCCAGTGACGCCAGCCGACCCCGAGCAAGCGACGCACACCCGGGTCCCTGGCATGCGCCCACATCCGGTACCACCGTCCTGGCGGCAGCCTTGATGATCTTCGGTGGAGTGATGGCGATCTTCGAAGGGATCGCGGCCATCGCCAAGGACGACTTGTTCCTCGCGACGCGCCACTACGTGTTCGAGTTCAGCCTGGCGGGCTGGGGCTGGGTACACCTCATCCTGGGCATCGTCCTCGTCCTCGCCGGCTGCGCCGTCATCGGCGGAGCCCTGTGGGCACGCTTCTTCGGTGTCGCCGTCGCCGGGCTGGGCGCGATCGCCAACTTCCTGTGGGTGCCGTACTACCCCCTGTGGGCCCTGGTGCTGGTCGCGGTCAACATCTTCATCGTCTGGGCGCTGTGCACGGGTATGCACCGGGAGGCGGACGCGGGACCGACCGCCTGACCGGGCCGTGCTTCGCCGCCTGCGTCCTGAGGGGCCTGTGGACTACTGACCGGACATGCGAATCGTTGTAGGCTCCGGAGACCGCCCTTGACCTGCAGCGAGCAGGCAGGGAGCAGACATTCCGGGAGTTTTCCGATGCTTCGTACCATGTTCAAGTCCAAGATCCACCGGGCCACTGTCACCCAGGCCGACCTGCACTACGTCGGGTCCGTGACCGTCGACGCCGATCTGCTCGACGCGGCGGACCTGCTGCCCGGGGAGCTCGTGCACATCGTGGACATCACCAACGGCGCCCGCCTGGAGACGTACGTCATCGAGGGCGAGCGGGGCTCGGGGGTCATCGGGATCAACGGGGCCGCCGCGCATCTCGTGCACCCCGGGGACCTGGTCATCCTCATCAGCTACGCGCAGGTCGAGGACGCCGAGGCGCGGGTGCTGAAGCCGCGCGTCGTGCACGTCGACGGGGACAATCGCATCGTCGAGCTGGGCGCGGATCCGTCCGCCCCGGTTCCGGGAACGGACCAGGAGCGCAGCCCCCACGCGGTGGCTGTCTGAGGGGAGTCGGGGACCATGCCGCAGGTCGAGTCGATCGCGTTCGTCGACGATCGGAAGTCCGGGAGGCTGCTGGCCGTCGAGGACGGGGCGGTGGTCGGATTCATCGCCTACTTCGTGCTCGCCGAGGCGCCCCACGCGCTCGTGGCGGTCCACACCGTCGTCGAGCCGGGGCACGAGGGCCGCGGGATCGCCGGGAACCTGGTGAAGACCTTCTACGGGATCGCGGCCGGCGAGGGCGTGCCGGTGGTCCCGCTGTGCCCCTATGCCGCGAGCTGGGCGGCCAAACACCCCGAGCAGGCGCCCGAAGCGCCGGCCGGGGTCGTCGCGGCCGCCAAGGCGCAGCTGGACTCGGACTCCGACCTGTGGTGAGGCCGTCCGCGCCGGCGCTGACCCTGCTGCACACCTCGCCCGTGCACGTCCCGGTCTTCGAGGACCTGCGCGAGCGGCACCATCCGGGCGCGGTCCTACGCCACCTCGTGGTGCCGGAGCTGCTGGAGCGGGCCCGGGCCCGGGGCCCCGAGTCGCAGGCTCCGGCCGTGCGGGAACTGCTCGAAGGCTCCGCGGGCCCCGTCCTGGTCACCTGCTCGACCATCGGGGCCGTCGGCGAGGCCCTGGCCCTGGACCTGGGCGTCCCGGTGCTGCGCGTGGACCGCCCGATGGCGGCCGACGCGGTCCGTACGGGGCCGCGGATCGCCGTACTGGCCACGGTGGAGTCGACGCTCGCCCCGACGGTGGAGCTGCTGGAGGAGGAGGCCGCCAAGGCCGGCCGGCCGGTGTCGGTGCGCACCCGGCTGGTCGAGGGGGCGTGGGACCGCTTCGCGGCGGGTGACGACGCCGGCTCCCTCGGCCTCGTGGCCGCCTCGGCGGACGCCCTCACCGACGTGGACGTCATCGTCCTCGCCCAGGTCTCCATGACCGGCGCGGCGGCCCTGGTCACGACCTCGACGCCGGTCCTGTCCAGCCCCGCTTCCGGCCTCGCGGCCGCCCTCGGAGAGTAGCCCGGCGGGCGGCAGGGCCGGGACGGAGGCAGGGTGGAGGTATGACACAGCCCCCCGTCCCCGGTCCGGCCCCGGTGCCGAATCCGTTCCCCGACCCCGGGCCGCTGCCCAGGCCCGAGCCGCCCACGCCGGGTCCGGTACCCGAGCCCGATCCCGTTCCGCCGCCGCCCGGGCCCGCGCCGATGCCGGGGCCCGAGCCGATGAGCTGAGCTCGGCTGTCGGACCGCCGTCTCGTCGCCGCGCCACCGCCGGCGCGGCGGCCCCTGTCCGCGTGCCGCCGCGCCGCCGAAGGCTCCCGCGCGCGTCAGGCCGTACGGACCTCTGAGCGGTCACCGCTCCACAGGGTGTGGTACGAACCCTCGCGGTCGGTCCGCCGGTAGGTGTGCGCCCCGAAGAAGTCGCGCTGGCCCTGGGTCAGGGCCGCCGGCAGCCGCTCCGAGCGCAGGGCGTCGTAGTACGCCAGCGAGGCCGCGAAGGCCGGTACCGGAATGCCCTGGCGGACGGCCGCCACCAGCACCTCGCGCCAGCCCTCCTGGGCGGCCCCGATCTCCTCGGCGAACCCGGCGTCGGCCAGCAGGCTCGGCAGCTCCGGCCGGGCGTCGTACGCGGCGCGGATCCGGTCCAGGAACGCGGCCCGGATGATGCAGCCGCCGCGCCACAGGGAGGCCACGGCGCCCAGGTCCACGCCCCAGCCGTACTCCTCGCTGCCGGCCTGGATCTGGTGGAAGCCCTGGGTGTACGAGACGATCTTCGAGGCGTACAGCGCCTGCTCGACCTGGGCGGCGAAGGCGGCCGCGGCCTCGGGGGAGAGCGGCTCGGCCTTCGGGCCGGCCAGGCCCCGGGCGGCCGTACGCAGTTCGCCGTGGCCCGAAACCGCGCGGGCGAAGACCGCCTCGGCGATGCCCGACACCGGAACGCCCAGGTCGAGGGCGATCTGAACGGTCCAGCGTCCGGTGCCCTTCTGCTCGGCGGCGTCGGCTACGACGTCCACGTACGGCAGTCCGGTCGCGGCGTCGGTGTGGGCGAGCACCTCGGCGGTGATCTCGATCAGGTACGAGTCCAGCCGGCCCTCGTTCCAGGCGCGGAAGGTCTCGGCGATCTTCGCGGGGGAGTAGCCGGCGACCTCGCGCAGCAAGTGGTAGGCCTCGGCGATGAGCTGCATGTCGGCGTACTCGATGCCGTTGTGGACCATCTTGACGAAGTGGCCGGCGCCGTCGGGGCCCACGTGCGAGGTGCAGGGCGTACCGTCGGCGGCCTTCGCGGAGATCTTCTCCAGCAGCGGGCCGAGCGAGGCGTACGACTCCTCGGAGCCGCCGGGCATGATGCTCGGCCCGAGCAGCGCGCCCTCCTCGCCGCCCGAGATACCGACGCCCACGAAGTGCAGGCCCTGCTCGCGCAGCTCCTTCTCGCGTCGCCGGGTGTCCTCGAAGTGGGCGTTGCCGCCGTCGATGATGACGTCGCCCGGCTCCAGCAGTGGAGCGAACTCGCGGATCACGGCGTCGGTCGGCTCGCCGGCCTTCACCATGATGATCAGACGGCGCGGACGCTCCAGCGCGTCCACGAACTCCTTGGCGGACTCGGCGGGCACGAAGGCGCCCTCGTGCCCGAACTCCTCCACCAGCGCCGTGGTCTTGGCGGCGGTGCGGTTGTGGACGGCCACGGTGAATCCGTTGCGGGCGAAGTTCCGGGCGAGGTTGCTGCCCATCACCGCGAGACCGGTGACGCCGATCTGGGCCGTGCTGCTGCTCATGGGGTGCGCTCCTGAGTGCGTCGGTGCTGCTCTTCGGTGCTGCTTCGGTACTGCTTCCGTAATGCCTGCATGGTGCCCGGGCGGTGCTCGCATGGTGCTGCGACGTGCGGACGAAGGCAGGAAAACGACGCTACATCGGTGGAGATCCTTATAGCCCCCCTACCTTTGGCGGGGAATCAACTTCCGCTCGAGCGCCTCTTGTTGTGGGCCTTGTCATGCTCCGGTCGCGGCGTTAAGTTGTGCGGTTCCTGACGTCTTCAGTGGGGGACCCATGGGTGTACGGGGCCGGCACCGCCGGTATCAGCCGAGCAGCATCAACCGGGCCTCGCTGGCGGTCACCGCCGGTGGTGCCGGGATCGCGCTCCCCCTGATCGGCGCCGGGGCCGCGCACGCCGCCTCGGCGGACACCTGGAACAAGGTCGCCGCCTGCGAGTCCACGAGCAACTGGCACATCAACACCGGCAACGGCTACTACGGCGGGCTCCAGTTCAGCCAAAGCACCTGGCGCGCCTTCGGCGGCACCGCCTACGCCGCCCGCGCGGACCTGGCGACCAGGGAACAGCAGATCGCGGTCGCCGAGAAGGTACTGAAGGGGCAGGGCCCGCAGGCCTGGCCGGCCTGCGGGAAGCAGGCCGGACTGAGCCGCAGCGGACCGGCCCCGGCCCTCGGCGGCCAGGCCGGGGCAGCCACCCCGGTGCGGCAGACGCAGGCGCAGCTCCAGGAGAAGAAGGCGGCCGCACCGCAGAGCACGCCGCCGAAGTCCGCGCCCCGCCCGACCGGGACCTCGGTCCTGCCCAACCCCTATGTCGTCGCGCCCGGGGACTCGCTCTCGGCGATCGCCGCCGAGCAGCACGTCGAGGGCGGCTGGCAGGCGCTGTACGAAACCAACCGGGCCACCGTGGGCGGCGATCCGGACCTCATCTTCCCGGGGCAGCGGCTCACCCTGCGCGTGACCACCGCGCCGCCCGTGCCGCCCGTCCAGAACCCGGAGAAGCCGCCGCGCACGGCGGAACCGGTCAAGCCCGTGGCCCCGGCGGCGGAGAAGCCGGCCGAGAAGCCCGCCGCGAAACCGGCCGAGAAGCCCGCCGTGAAGCCGGTCGAGAAGCCGGTCGAGAAGCCGAAGGCGCAGCCCGCCTCCTCGCAGCAGGAGTCCGCCGCGGGAGGGTTCTCCGCTCCCGTCGACGCCGGTCTCGGCACCGCCTACCGCGTATCCGGCTCCTCCTGGTCCAGCGGCTACCACACCGGTGTCGACTTCCCGGTATCCACCGGGACCTCCGTCAAGTCCGTCGCCACCGGCGAGGTCGTCTCAGCGGGCTGGGCCGGTGCGTACGGCTATCAGGTCGTCATCCGCCACTCCGACGGCCGGTACTCCCAGTACGCGCACCTGTCGGCCCTCGCCGTCAAGGCCGGTTCGCAGGTCTCCGGCGGGCAGCGCATCGGCCGCTCCGGCTCGACCGGCAACACGACCGGGCCGCACCTGCACTTCGAGGTGCGCACGGGACCCGGCTACGGCTCCGACATCGATCCGCTGAAGTACCTGCGCGCCCACGGCGTCGACATCTGACGCCGGAGCCGGAGCCGGAGCCGAAACCGGAGCCGGGGTCGAAGCCGGAGTCGAAGCGGAGGCCTCAGCCGCGGCCCGAGCCCCGGCTGAGGCCTGCGCGGGTTCCGACGGTATGTGGTCCCGCCCGTTCCGGGGCGCGATGGTGAGCAGGACGAGCCCGGTCCCCGCCAGCGCGGCGCTCGCCAGCGCCGCGGCGGTGCCGGCCGCCCCGTACCGGAAGCCCTCGTCGAACAGTGCGATGCCGACCGCCGCGGCGACCACCGGATTGGCCACCGTCACGGTGGCCAGCGGCGCCGTCAGCCCGGCGCCCCGGTAGGCCGCCTGCGACAGCAGCAGTCCGGTGCCTGCGAGCGCGGCGACCGAGGTCAGCTCCGGCCACAGCGAGACCAGCGCGTCGGGGGCGAAACCCTCGGCCACCGACTTCGTGAACACCGAGGCCATGCCGAAGGCCGCACCGGCGGCCGTGGCCAGCAGCACGCTGCGCGCGGCGGCCCGCCGCATCCGCCGCGCGGCCAGGAACAGCACCGTCACCGCGGTCCCGGTCGCGGCCAGCAGCATGCTCTGCTCGGCGCCGGACAAGGACTGCTCGGCCCGGCCGCCCCCGCCCGTCAGGGCCAGCAGCCCGGCCAGCCCGACCGTGGCCAGCAGGGCCCCGCGCCAGGCCGCGCCGCTCGCCCGGCGCCCGACGAACAAGGCGGCCATCGGCAGCGCGAAGACGATGGTGAGGGCCCCGAGCGGCTGGACGAGGCTCAGCGGCCCGTACGCCAGTGCCACGACGTGCAGGAGCGCGCCGAAGCTGTTCAGGGCGATGGCGACGTACCAGCCGGCCTGACGCACCGGGGCGTAGGGCCGGCCCGTCGTGGCGGACGCGACCCGCTCCTGGACGATCGCCCCGCCCGCGTAGGCCACCGCGGACACCAGGCAGAGCAGGACCGAAAGGGCAAGGGCACTCATGAAATCCACAATGCCCGACCGGCGGGAGCTATTCCTCCCCCTACAGACCCCTACATTCGGTCACGCGTCAGGCGTGAGGAGTAGTCCGTACGCAGTACACGGGAGCAGGTTTGTCTTCCGGGACGGGGGATCCGTACACTAGCCCTTTTGAGGACTTCCGCAGCAGGCGGACGCGGACGAGTGATCAAGGAACGGCAGCGGGCATGACGGTGACCGAAGACAGCCAGGACCACGTGCACGGCTACGGGCCGGGCATCGACCCCGACCGGCTGGCCCTCTGCCTCAGCGTGCTCGACGAGCTCGACAAACTCGATGTCGACCACCCGGACGCCATCACCGTACGCCGCGCCACCGCCGGCCTCTACCGGACGGTCAAGCAGCGCCGCCGCCAGGACCGCCGCGCCGCCAAGACCGCCAACGACAAGGCCGTCACCGAGGCGACCGCGACCGGTTCCGCCGAGCGCATCGACGACGAGACCCAGGGCAACGCCCTGACCGCCGCCGCCAAGGGCCCGATCGCCGGAATACTGCAGCGCCCGCGCTCCTGCTACATCTGCAAGACGCGCTACGTCGAGGTCGACGCCTTCTACCACCAGCTCTGCCAGGACTGCGCCGCCTTCAACCACGCGCGCCGCGACGCCCGCACCGACCTGACCGGCCGGCGCGCCCTGCTCACCGGCGGCCGCGCCAAGATCGGCATGTACATCGCGCTGCGGCTGCTGCGCGACGGCGCGCACACCACCATCACCACGCGCTTCCCCGGTGACGCGATCCGCCGCTTCAAGGCGATGCCCGACAGCTCCGAGTGGCTGCACCGCCTGAAGATCGTCGGCATCGACCTGCGCGACCCGGCCCAGGTCGTCGCGCTGGCCGACTCGGTCGCCGCCGAGGGCCCGCTCGACATCCTGATCAACAACGCCGCGCAGACCGTACGCCGCTCCCCGGGCGCCTACAGCGAGCTCGTCGCCGCCGAGGGCGCCCCGCTGCCGGCCGGCGAGCTGCCCGCCGCCGAGGTCATCGGCACCTTCGGCAGCGGCACCGTCGACCGCGTCGCCGCCCTGCCCACCGGCAAGGGGGAGAAGCTCAGCGCCCAGGACATCACCGAGCTGGCGCTCGTCTCCGGGTCCGCCTCCCTGGAGCGGATCGCCGCCGGCACCGCGATCGACGCGGGCGGCCTGGTCCCCGACCTGCACGACACCAACAGCTGGATCCAGACGGTGTCCGAGGTGGACCCGATCGAGCTGCTCGAAGTGCAGCTGTGCAACTCCACCGCGCCGTTCATCCTGATCAGCAAGCTGCGCCCGGCGATGGCGGCGGCCGAGGCCGGCCGCAGGTACGTGGTCAACGTCTCCGCCATGGAGGGTGTCTTCAGCCGCGGCTACAAGGGCGCCGGCCACCCGCACACCAACATGGCCAAGGCCGCGCTGAACATGCTGACGCGCACCAGCGCCCAGGAGATGTTCCAGAAGGACCAGATCCTGATGACCGCCGTCGACACCGGCTGGATCACCGACGAGCGCCCGCACCCCGACAAGATCCGCCTCGCCGAGGAGGGCTTCCACGCCCCGCTCGACCTGGTCGACGGCGCGGCCCGGGTCTACGACCCGATCGTGCGCGGCGAGGCCGGCGAGGACCTGTTCGGCGTCTTCCTGAAGGACTACGCGCCCGCCAACTGGTAGGCCGCCCGTCCCCACCCGGTCCCCTTCGCGCCCCCGGCCCCTCTTCCGAGAGGGCCCGGGGGCGCGCCCCGTTCACCCCGTTCGGTCGTACGCCCCCGCCGCGACCAGTTCCAGCACCGGGCGCCAGTCCTCCAGCACGCCCGCTCCCGGGCCCGGGCTCCGGCCGGCGTCGACCGCCAGCCTCAGGGCCTCGACGTCGGTTCCGGCATCGGCGCCGGCGCCCGCCTCCGCCGCCGGACCGGCGCCCGCCGCGCACAGCCGTACCAGCCGGGCCACCCGCTCGCCCAGGAGCGGGCGGAGCGCCCGCGCCGTAGGCCCGGGCCGGCCCAGACCGTGCAGCAGGCCCGCGACCTGGAGCTCCTTGTCGTACGGGTGCGAGCGGCGCAGCGACGCCGCCGTCCGCAGCCCGTGGCCCGCCGCCGGGTGGCCGGCGAGCAGCAGATCCAGCAGTTCCCCGACGCTTCGTACGACCGCCGGCACCTCGGACCCCGCCACTGACGCTCCCCTCGTCGCCCGTCCGCATTCACCCGAACGGCGCCGTCGAGCAGATCAGCCGCCGGTGACGTGCTGAGGTGTGAGTACTGAACTCGGGGAGAAAACAAGTGGTCCGGAGTGGATTTTACCTTTCCATCGAGCGGGGGTCCGCTCATATGTGTACTCTGATCCGCATGAGAGCCCCACCCGGGCACTCGCTCCACCAAGGCGCCACCGCGTCCGGAATCCCTTTATTCCTGTACCGGCTCGCGGTCCCGCCCGCCGGGTTACGCGACACAAAGGAGTGCGCGGTGACACCAGAACTGACGAAGACCGACCAGGTGCCGATGGAAGGTACGGGGTCGCGGAACAGTAAGCGCCCCGAGACGCTCGGCAACCTGGAGGTCTGGGCCCGGTCCGCCCCGATCCGCCTCGCGGGCTACGAGGACGACCTCGCGGAGCCGCACATCCTGCCCGGCATCGACTAGGACCCACGGCACATCCGAGCCCCCGCGCCGACGACCGGCGACGGGGGCTCGGAAGTTCCCCGAAGCCGTACGCCGTCGGCGTCATCGCTGTGGGCGATCAAGGGTTCCGCCCGCCCCCGGCGCGGGGCACGCTGATCGGCATGAAGCTGCTGATGTTGGGTGGAACCGAATTCGTCGGGCGCGCGATCACCGAAGACGCCCTGGACCGCGGGTGGGAGGTGACCGTCTTCCACCGCGGTCACCACGCGCCCCCGCCGGGCACCAAGGCCCTGCACGGGGACCGCACCGCCCCCGGCGGCCTGGACGCCCTCGCCGAGGGGGAGTGGGACCTCGTCGTCGACACCTGGGGCGGCGCCCCCACCGCCGTGCGCGACAGCGCCCGGCTGCTCGCCGGCCGGACCGGCCGGTACGCGTACATGTCCAGCCGCTCCGTGTACACCTACCCGGCCCCGGCCGGGCTGGCGGAGGACGGCCCGCTGGTCGAGGGCTCGCCCGACGCCGACACCGTGGCGTACGCGCAGGACAAGCGCGGCGGCGAGATGGCGGCCGTGGAAGCCTTCGGTGACCGCGCCCTGCTGGTCCGCGCCGGGCTCATCATCGGCCCCTACGAGAACGTCGGCCGGCTGCCCTGGTGGCTGAACCGCACCGCGCGGGGCGGCCCCACGCTCGCCCCCGGCCGGCCCGGTCTCCCGCTCCAGTACGTCGACGTCCGCGACCTCGCGCACTGGACCCTGGACGCGGCCGAAGCCGGGCACGGCGGCCCGTACAACGTGGTCTCCCCGACCGGCCACGCCACGATGGGCGGTCTCCTCGCCGCCTGCGCGGCGGTGACCGGCGGTGGAGCGGAGTTCCACTGGACCGGCCAGGACCGGATCGAGGAGGCCGGCGTGGAACCCTGGACCGAGCTGCCGATCTGGCTCCCCGAGGGCGAGATGCACGACTTCATGTTCGGCGGCGACGTCACCAAGGCGCTCGCGGCAGGACTGAAGTGCCGGCCGGTCGAGGAGACCGTCGCCGACACCTGGACCTGGCTCCAGGGACTGGGCGGGGTGGCCCCGCAGCGCTCCGACCGGCCGTCCAAGCGCATATCGCCGGAGCAGGAGGCCGCGCTACTCGGGCTCTGAGGACTCCGGCCACCGGCCACGGGAATCGGATGAGGCCGCGAGCCGGGTCGGCGGCATGTACTCGCGCACCAGTGTGCGGTGCCACCACGCCCCGGTCTCGCGGAGCTCCCGCCAGGTCGTGAACCGGTAGCGGTACAGCCGCGCCCGGACGTAGCGCGGCGGGGCGTCCGGGAAGGGGTTGTACCGGATCAGCCGCAGCGTGTCCCGGTCGCCCGCCAGCAGCCGTTCCACGAACGGCCCGAACCAGTCCCGCGCGTAGCCGGGGGAGAGCGCCGCGAACCACATCAGCCAGTCCAGGCGCAGGTGGTACGGGGCGAACTGGCGCGGCGTGCGGCGCACGTCGCCCGGCTTTCCCTTGAACCCGTACTCCCGCCACGCGCCGTCCTCGGAAGGCGTCCGGTCGGCGGTGCCCTCCACGACCACCTCGTCGCGGATCCGCCCCACCGTGCCGAACGCCCCGTAGGTGTTGACCAGGTGGAGGGAGTCGAAGGACCGGTTCATCACCTGGCCGCGCGAGAGCATGTTGGCCACCGGATGCCGGCTCAGCACCAGCACCAGCGCGGTCAGCGCGCACACCAGGACCACGTACCAGATCGGCCCCGCCCGGGAGGCGGCCTCCGGCGGCGTTCCCGCGTTCGCGCCGAGCCCCGGGATCCAGGAGAACCGGGTGAAGTCGACGGCCGGGACGGCGAGCACGATCGTCAGCCAGTTCAGCCAGGCGAAGTTCCCGGACAGCACCAGCCACAGCTGCGTCGCCACGATCACCAGGGCCGCGTACGAGGCCACCGGCTGCGGGGCGAACAGCAGCACCGGGACGATCAGCTGGGTCACGTGGTTGGCGGCGCACTCCACCCGGTGCAGCGGTTTCGGCAGATGGTGGAAGAACCAGCTCAGCGGCCCGGGCATCGGCTGCGTCTCGTGATGGAAGTACAGGCAGGTGAGCTTGCGCCAGCAGGCGTCGCCCCGCATCTTGATCAGTCCCGCGCCGAACTCCACCCGGAAGACCACCCAGCGCAGCAGCCACAGCACCAGGACCGGCGGCCCGGCTCTCGCGTTGCCGAGGAAGACGGCCAGGAAGCCGACCTCCAGCAGCAGCGACTCCCAGCCGAAGGAGTACCAGGTCTGCCCCACGTTCACGATGGACAGGTAGAGCAGCCACAGCAGCGCCCACATCGCCATCGCCGCGCCGAGCGGCACGGCGTCCCCGGCCCCCGCGGCGAGCGCCGCCGCGAGCACCGCCCCCGTCCAGGCGCAGACGGCGAAGAACCGGTCGGAGTAGTGGAGTTGGAACAGGCTCGGGGCACGGCGAAACGGCACGTACCGCACGTACCGCGGCACGGGCAGCATGCCGTGCGCCCCGATCAGTGCCCGGAACTGCAGGGCGGCCCCGGCGAAGGCGACGAGGTAGACACCGGCCAGGGCCCTCTGGAAGATCAGCCGCCCCAGCCAGTATCCGGGCGCCGTGAACCAGTCCATCCCCTCCAGTATCCGGCCGGGCGGGCGCCCACGGCGAGCCTGCGGACGTAGCGGCCGAGCCGGCGGGCGTAGCGCAGCTGGAGGAAGGGGATCACCGGACCCCCGATCCGGGTGTACCAGCTCCCCGGGCGGCTGAAGGCGGTGACCTCGAACCACACCGAGCCGTCCTCCTCCATGTCCACCACGAAGGACTCCTCGCCGCTCTCGGGGTGCCCGGTCAGCGTCCCGTAGGCGAAACCGACCCGCCGGGGCTCGTACGCCGTCCAGATCACCTCGCAGGGGGCGTCGATCCACAGGGGGCCGACGCCGATCCCGACCACGACCCGGTCGCCCGGCCGGACGGGGCCGGCTCCGGCCGTGACGAGCATGCCCGAGCTGCGGTGCGCGCGGAAGGTGGTGACGGCGGCTCCGGCGGCTTCGAGGACGGCCCGCCCGGATCCGATCCGGGTGCGGTGGTGGGTGAGGTTGTACCCGGCGGGCAGCGGCCGGCGGGCCGTGGCGCCCCGGTCGGGGTAGTTGAAGGTGCTGCGGCCCTCGCTGATGAGGCGGGTCATGACGGGGTCTCCGTTCGGGCGGGCCGGCCGGTCCGCCCGGCGTGCCGGGAAAGGAGGGCGGCGGGTTCGGGGGGTCCGGCCGGATCGGCGGCGAGCCGGCGCCAGGCCAGCAGCGAGCACAGGGCGAACCCGAGGGCGTTGCCGAGGCCGTGGGTCGCGGCCATCCAGGTCAAGGTGGGGTGCGCGATCCCGGTGGCCTCGCCGAGCGCCCACCACAGGGCGAGCAGCATGGTGGCCACCAGGACGGCGGCCGAGGTCGCGAGCAGCGCCGCGGTGACTCGGTCCCGGTCGCGGACGGCGGGGCGGACGTCCCGCCAGGTCAGCAGGGCCACGGCCCACATACCGCCGGTCAGCGTCACCGCGCCCGCCAGCTCCGCCCAGTCGTCGACGAAGTAGCCGAGGAGCACGAGCAGGGTGCCGGCCGGGACGCTGTACGCCGCCCAGCGCGCGAGGGCTGCGGACGCGGCGGGTCCGGACGTCCCGGGTGCGCCGGCCCCGGGCGGGCAGGCCCGGCAGACCAGGCCCGCGACCAGGGCGGCCGCGAACCCGGCGAAGTGGAAGTGCGGCACGGTCAGCGCCAGGATGTCGAGGTCGAAGCCGAAGAGCCGGTATCCGGCGCGTTCGGCGACCAGGGCCGTCCCGGCGACCGAGGGGGCGGCCAGCGCGGTGAGCACGGCGACCTCGGCGGGCCCGGGCCCGGTGGAACCCCGGGCCGGATTCCGGGTGAGGGCCCGGGACAGCCGGGCCGCCGCCGCGGCCGCGAGGGCCAGGGTGGCCGCCGCGTAGAGTGCCGCGAGGACGGTGGCCGGGGCGCCGCGCGGCAGCCAGAGGCACACCGCCCCGGGGGTCGCGAAGGCCGGCCAGAGCCGCGCCGTCCGGCGCAGCCGGACCGGATCGATCAGGCGCAGGCCGGCCGGGACCACGTAGAGCATGCCCAGGGTGACGATCAGGTTCACCAGTACCGTCACCGCGGACTCCCCTCCGACGACGAACGCTTTGAACGCGTTCAATCCACGCTCATGAGCTTAGAGGCTCACTTGAACATGTTCAAGACGCCCGCCGGCTCGCGCTCCTCGGGTTGCGGCGGCCGTCCGCATGCGGCAGACAAGAGGGAGCAACCGGGGCGAAAAGGGAGATACAACGTGCACGCACCGACACCTCGTCAGGCGCCGCGTCGTCACGCACCGGCCCGTGCGGCCCTCTTCACCGTCCTCGGACTCCTCGCCGCGGCCTGCGGCGCCTCCGGCGACGACGGGCAGACCAAGGGCCCCGCCGCCGAAAGCCAGGAGGTCCACCTCCAGCCCGTGGCCGCCGCCGGCCCCGATCCCTTCACGACCTCCTCCGCCACCGGCGAGTCCGCGCCCGTCCAGCCCCCGCTGCCCAACCCGACCGGCCAGGGCGTCCGGACCGTCAACGCGGCCACCCCCGGCCTGTACGGCGGAACCCAGCGCCTCGGCAGCTGCGACGTGGAAGCACAGGTCCAGTCCCTCACCTCGGACGACGGCAAGGCCCGCGCCTTCGCCGAGGCCGCCCAGGTGGAGCAGGAGGGGATCCCCGAGTTCCTGCGCGGCCTCACCCCGGTCGTGCTGCGCGCCGACACCCGGGTGACCAACCACGGCTTCGCCGACGGCGGCCCGAACGCCTTCCAGTCCGTCCTGCAGGCCGGCACCGCCGTCCTCGTGGACGGCCACGGAATGCCCCGCGTCCGCTGCGCGTGCGGAAACCCGCTGCTCCCCCCGCGCGCCGCCAAGGGGGCCCCGGTTCTCAAGGGCGACCCCTGGACGGGCTACCAGCCCAACCAGGTCATCGTCATCGAACCGACCGTGCAGGTGATCAACAACCTGGTCATCGTCGACATGACCGACAACACCTGGCTCGAACGCAAGACCGGCGACGACGGCGCCCAGGACCGGGCACCGCAGGTGCCGCCCCCGTACGACCCGGCCGCCGGCATCCCCGCAGGGCCCTCGACCCCGCCCGGCACCACGCCGGCCGATCCCTGCCCGACCCCGGACGGCAACAGCCTCGCCCGCACCGCGCCGCCCACGCCCGGCACGTCGAGCTCAGGAGAGGGCCTCGGCCAGAGTCCGGACCCGCGCGCGGCCGACTGTCCGCCGGACGCCCCGCAGAGCGTGCCGAACACCCCGGCGTTCCCCACCCAGCCCCCCTCGGACGTCCCCCAGGGGAACCCCACGGCCCCGCCGCCCGCCTCGGACCTTCCTTCCGACCTGCCCTCGGACCTGCCCACGGACGTCCCGTCCGACCCGGGCATCCCGTCCGACCCGGGCGCCCTGGTGGGCCCCGACGGCGTGTCGCCGCAGCCCAGCGATCAGTACACGCCCACCGACCCGTACGCGGACCCGTACGCCGATCCCTACTCCGTCCCCGACCAGCAGCCCTCGGGCCGGTACGACGGCCAGTATCTGGAGAGCGCCTGACCGGCCCGTGTGTCATGGTGGACCGGTGCCGACCGCCGTATCGCTGCCGGATGACTGGCCCGCACACCCGGACCTGTCGCTCGCGCTGAATCGCATGGGCAGTTTCGACTGGGACCTGGTCACCGGTCTCATGCACATGGACTCCGCCGCCCTCGGCGTCTTCGACACCACCCCCGAGGAGTACGACGGCCGGCCCGAGTCCCTCGCGCCGCGCGTCCCGCCCGCCGAAGCCGTCCGGCTCGACGCCCTGGTCTCCTCCGCCCTCAAGAGCGGTGTCGACAGCTACGGCGCCTACTTCCGCATCCGCTGCAACGACGGCCGGCACCGCTGGACGCACACCCAGGGCCGGGTCATGCGGGGCCCGGACGGCCGGCCGTTCAGGATCATCGGCATCGTCCGCGACGCCACCGAGGAGCTCAGCCACTCGGCCGAACGCCTCGGACTGGACGAGGAGCGGCGCCGCCAGACCTCCGTGGTCGAGAGCACCACCGCCGCGCTCGCGCACGCCCGAACCGTCAAGGACGTCATCGACGCGCTCGGCGACGCCCACGGCCTGGAACGCCTCGGCTCCATGGGCATGGTGATGGGCCTGGTCGAAGCCGGCCGGATCCACCTCGTCGCCGAGGGCCCCCAGGGCAGCTTCGTCCCCGGCACCCGCTACACCCGCATCGACGAGCAGTACCCGATGAGCGAGGTCGTCCGCTCGCTCCAGCCGCGCTTCCTCGACTCGGCGGCCGAGTTCGCCGCCGGCTATCCCGGGCTCTGGGCGAAGATCTCGTACATGGACATCTCGGCGGCCGCGTACCTGCCGCTGATCGCCCAGGCCCGCCCCATCGGCGCGATCGGGCTGCTCTACCAGGACAAGGACGGCTTCACCCAGGACGAACGGAACCTCCTCGTCGCACTCGGCAGCAGCATCGCCCAGAGCCTGCAGCGGGCGATGCTCCTGGAACAGGAACACGACCTGGCGGAGGGGCTGCAGCAGGCGATGCTGCCGCGCCGGATCCCCTCGGTGCCGGGCGCGGAGATCGCCGTACGCTACCGCTCGGCCCGGATGGGCCAGGACATCGGCGGCGACTGGTACGACGTCATCCCGCTGCCCGGCGGCCGGGTCGGCGCGGTCATCGGCGACGTCCAGGGCCACGACACGCACGCGGCGGCGGTCATGGGACAGCTGCGGATCGTGCTGCGCGCCTACGCGGCCGAAGGACACTCGCCGGCCACCGTCATGGCGCGGGCCTCCGTCTTCCTGCACGAACTGGACACCGACCGCTTCGCGACCTGCACGTACGCCGAGGCCGACCTCTCGACCGGCGTGCTGCAACTGGTCCGGGCCGGCCACATCGACCCCCTGCTGCGCACCCGCGGCGGAGAGTGCAGGCGGCTGGTGCTGGAGGGCGGGATGCCCCTGGGGCTGTCCGCCGAGTTCGGACGGCTGGAGTACCCGGTGACGACGGTCGAGATGGGGCCGGGGGAAACGCTTCTCCTGTGTACGGACGGCCTGGTGGAACAGCCCGGCGCCGACCTCGACGACGGCATCCGGCTCCTCGCCTCCCTCATCCGCACCGGACCGGCGGACCTGGCGCACCTCGCGGACCGGCTGTGCGAGGTGGTCGACGACCGGGGTGGCGACGACGACATGGCGCTGCTCCTGCTGCGCCGCGAGGCACAGGACGCCCCGCAGGGCGGCGGCCGCCTCCAGCAGCACGTGGCCCCCGGGGACCCGGAAGCCCTGGTGTCGGCCCGCCACATGATCGGTGCGGCCGTCCGGGCGTGGGGCGCGCGGGAACGGGCCGACGAGATCGAACTGGTCGCGGACGAGCTCATCGTGAACGCCCTGATGCACACGGACGGCCCGGCGATCGTGACGCTGCGCGTCCTGACCGGCCCCGAACGCCGGCTCCGGGTGGAGGTCGAGGACCGCTCCAGCGCCCTTCCCCGGCGCAGGGAGGCGGGCGACTCCGGAGTGTCGGGGCGCGGCCTGATGCTGGTCGACCGGCTGGCGGACGTGTGGGGCGTGGAGCCGCGGGGGAGCGGCAAGTGCGTGTGGTGCGAGTTCGCGATGACCTGATCCCGGGCGGCCGGCGCCGAAAGTCCGTTGCGGGCGCGCGGGCGGTTCGCCGATGATCGGCGGCGATGACCCAAGCAATGGATGAACTCCGCAAGCTGCTGAAGTCCGGCGATCTGCCCGGCGCCGTACGATCGCTGCGCCCGTGTGCCGAGACCCTTCCCCTCGCCGAACTGGCCCAGGCGGTACGGGCCTTGGCCGACGCCGCAGGGTTCAAGGACCTGGCCAAGGCGGCGAAGGCCGCCGCGAAACGGCCGGACGAGCCCCAGGCCCTCTACGACCTCGGATACGGCTGCGTCGAGCACGGCATCGCCTTCCTCGCCGTCGCCCCGCTGCGCGCCGCGCTC
Organism: Streptomyces sp. ISL-43; assembly: GCF_018614195.1. Taxonomy (GTDB): domain Bacteria; phylum Actinomycetota; class Actinomycetes; order Streptomycetales; family Streptomycetaceae; genus Streptomyces. The sequence continues at coordinate 13,628 of NZ_JAGGOT010000048.1, read as the reverse complement.
GCCCGGGTCCCCGACTCCCGCACGCTGCTCGCCGAGCTCGTCTCCGCCCTGGAGGACGAGGAACGGCACGCCGAGGCCGCCGCGCTGCTCGCCGCCCGCGGGGAGCAGCTGCCCGCCTGGCCCGAGACGTACTTCCTCGCGCACCACACCCTCCTCGCCGGTGACCTCGCCGCCGCCCGTGCCGTCGCCGCCCGGCTTCCCGAGCCCGAGGACGACACCTGGCAGTGGGCCCACGCCCGCCAGCGCCGCATGCTCGACCGCGCCGAACTCGCCGCCACCGCCGGGCCGCTGGACTCCACGGACCTGCGCGGCTGGCAGTTCGCCCTCACCGGCACCCTGCTCGGCACCCTCTCCCCGTACGGCTATGACGCGGGCATGACCGGCCGCTACGCCTACTTCGGCGACTCCCACGACGCCTGCCGCCGGGGCCTCGCCCGCCTCGCCCTCGCCCTGGACGCCACCGGGCGGCGCCCGGCCTCCGTCTCGCTGCTGCCCGGCCGGGACGACCGGATCCTCGGACTGGCCGCCGCGGCCGTGCTCGCGCTGCCCGCCGTACCGTACGAGCCCGGGAGGCCGGACACCCTCGTCGTCGCCTACGACCTCGGCGAAGCGGACCCGAGCCTGAGCGAGCGAGCCGACGGGCAGATCCTGTACGAGCACGCCACCCGGTGGACGGACCCGCCGCCGGTCAGCGCGGACTTCAGCGCCCTGCAGGCCCAGTTCGCCGTCCGGCCGTGGAAGGACGACACCCGGCCCGAGGAGGAGATCGCCCGCGAGGTCGCCGCCGCAGACCCGGCGCCGGACGAGGGTGACGGGGAGACCCCGCCCGACCCCGACGACGCCTTCCGGGCCTACGCCGCGGCCCTCGCGCCGGGCTGGCTCACCGGTCCCCGGGACCGGATCGACTCCAGCGGACCCGTCCCCAGCTCGCGCTTCGCCTGAGGCCACGGCAGGCTGGGGACATGCCCGAGCTGCCGGAGGTCGAGGCCCTGCGGGAGTTCCTCGACGAGCACCTCGCCGGGCGGGTGGTCGAGCGCGTCCTCCCGCTCGCCGTGAGCGTGCTCAAGACGTACGACCCGCCCCTGAGCGCGCTCGAAGGGCAGCGGGCCGGGGCCACGGCCCGCCACGGAAAGTTCCTGGCCATCCGGATCGGCGAGCTCCACCTCGTCACCCACCTCGCGCGGGCCGGCTGGCTGCGCTGGATGGACGACGTCCCGGCGCAGCCGCCGCGCCCCGGCAAGGGACCGCTCGCCCTGCGCCTCGCCCTGGAGGACGGCGGCGGCTTCGACCTCACCGAGGCGGGCACCCAGAAGCGGCTCGCCGTCTACGTGGTCCACGACCCGCAGGAGGTGCCGGGCATCGCCCGCCTCGGCCCGGACCCGCTCGCCGAAAGCTTCGACCGCGAGGCCTTCGGCGCGCTGCTCGCCGGTGAACGGCGGCAGATCAAGGGCGTGTTGCGCGACCAGAGCGTCATCGCGGGGATCGGGAACGCGTACAGCGACGAGATCCTCCACCACGCCGAGGTCTCGCCCTTCAAGCTGGCCGCGTCCTTCGACGAGGCACAGGTGGACCATCTGTACGAGGCGGTCCGCGAGACCCTGGGCGCGGCCGTCGAGCGGGCCCACGGGGTGGCCGCGGGCCGGCTCAAGGCCGAGAAGAAGAGCGGGCTGCGGGTGCACGGCCGGACGGGCGAGCCCTGCCCGGTGTGCGGGGACACCGTCCGCTCGGTGTCCTTCGCCGACTCCTCGCTCCAGTACTGCCCCACCTGCCAGACCGGTGGCAAGCCGCTCGCCGACCGCCGGCTGTCCAGACTGCTCAAGTAGCCGCGCACGGCCCCGCCGGCAGCCCTTAGACTGCCGCCCGTGGCCGAGGAGCAGCAGGTGGAGCCGCCCCGGCGGGAGGTCGTCACCGGGGTTCCGCGCGGTGCCCGCCTCCGGCCGCCCGCGCACACCCCGGCCCGCTCCGAGATCTCCGAGCAGACCACCCTCGGCGCCACCTACGTACGGGCCCTCATGCGCAGCCAGCTCCGCGCCGGACTCTGTGCGCTGGCCGCGCTCGTGCTCCTGGTCGGGTTGCTGCCGCCGCTGTTCCTGCTCCCGCGGGTCGCGTCGGGGCCGCTGGTCTGGGTCGCGCTCGGCGTGCTGGTGTACCCGGTGCTGTGGCTCATCGCCCGCGCGTACGTGATCCGGGCCGAGCGCAACGAGGCCGACTTCACCGGCCTGGTCACCGACCCGGCGGAGGCTCCGGGCCCGCGCCGGCAGGAGTAGCCGCCCCGGCTGCGAGGAGCACCGCTCAGAACAGGTGCATCGCCAAGTGCCCGAGCGGGAGCCCCAGTTGCCAGGCCGGGGTCCAGACGCGGGCGTTCTCGTCCAGGCCCGGCGGGGTGTCGGCGTGGCCGTGGCGCCCGGGGTCGAGGTTGGTGGCGAAAAGTTCCGTGTGGTCCAGCCAGCGCCAGGCCGCGCGGGCCAGTTCCAGGTCCGGGTCCTCGCCGCGGCCGCGTTCGCGGGCCTCCTCGCCCAGGGCCAGGAACCGGGTGTGGACCCAGTCGCGCCACGGGTGACCGTACGCCGTCAGCGACATCCACTCCTCGAGCTGGGAGACGACCCGGATCCCGGAGAGCTCGCCGGCCGCGTCCGAGAGGTAGATCGTCAGCGCGAGCGTGTCGCGCCCGGCACGGAACTCCAGGGTGCTGACCGGGATCAGCCGGCCCGTGCGCAGCAGCTCGTCGGCGATGTACTCCGCGTAGAGCCATGCCATGGGGACCGCCAGCCCGCCCCCGCCGTCACTGGTGCCGTTCGAACCCTCGGGCTGCACCGTTCCACCTTCTCCCGCACGCGTAAGAGCCTTCCCGCCGTCAGCCACGAGCCTTCCTTGCGCGGATCGAGGAGTGGGGGGTGTTTACTCAACTTGAACGGTCCAGTGCCGATTTCGATGCGGTTCATGTCCGGTCTGTGAGCGTTCGGGTCATTCTTTGACCCCCGTCCTACGCGCCGAGGCCGTACCCGTACCCCTGGAGACCTTTGCGCAGGGCGCGCAAGGCGTAGTAGGTGCGGGATTTGACCGTCCCGGCCGGGATGCCCAGCTCCGCCGCGGCCTCGGCCACCGAGCGGTCCTGGAAGTAGACCTGCATCAGCACCTCCCGGTGTTCGGGCCCCAGGGACCCCACGGCCCGCCGCACATCGATGGCCGTCACCGAGCCCGCCACGGCGTCCCCCGGCGCCGGCGCCTGCTCCAGGCCCTCCGGGTCCACCTCCAGCGGCCTCGACAGGCGAGCCCGCCGGGCGTCGATGGCGAGCCGCCGGGCCACCGTGAACAGCCAGGGCCGCAGGGACTCGTGCCCACTCGCCAGGACCTCCGGATGCTGCCAGAGCCGTAGGAGGGTCTCCTGCACGAGGTCCTCCGCGCGCTGCGCGTCCCCGGCCGTGAGGCCCAGCAGGAAACCGAACAGGGCCCTCCCGTGTTCGTGCTGCAGTTCGGCCAGTGCCTCGGGGTCCGTGCGCCGGAGGGTGGGGGCCAGTGTCACGAGAGGCTCCTTCCGGGGGTTTGTTCGGGGTTCCGTTCGGGCTCGACGGATCCACCCTGACCTGCACGGAGCCGCCCGGGAACCGTCCGGCGGAGCCGGTGCGCCCAAGCACCCGGGTCATCCGGTGGGCGGCCGAGCGGGGCGGTGAACGGTCGAACGGCGCGCCGAACGGCCATTGGAGTGAGCCGTCGGCCGATTACGGAGCCGTCTCTTGACTCGCGGCGTCCCTTTCTATGGATTGGCAGTTGATCGGTTAGTCGTACTTATTTGAGGAGAGCCGGGACAGATGACCGCACGCACCCGCCACGCCCTCGCACTCCTGTCCGCCGTCGTGCTCGCGGCCGTCGCCGGCTGCTCCGCCGGCGGGGACCCCGCACCGGCCCGCCTCGCCGGCTCCGGGGCGGCGCAGGCGCCGTCCGGAGCTCCCGGATCCACCACGGCCCCCGCCGCGAAGGGCTTCACCCTGGTCGCGAGCGGCGACGTCCTGCCGCACGAGTCGGTCATCCGGCGGGCGGCCTCCGACGCGGACGGCGACGGGTACGACTTCCGGCCGATGTTCTCCGGGGTCAAGCCGGTCGTCTCGGCCGCCGACCTGGCCATCTGCCACATGGAGACCGTCTACGGGCCGGACGGCGGGCCGTTCACCGGCTACCCCGCCTTCCAATCGCCGCCCGAGATCGCCGACGGACTGAAGGACGCCGGGTACGACGGCTGCTCCACCGCCTCGAACCACACCCTCGACGGCGGCGCCGCCGGGCTGAAGCGCACCCTCGACGCCTTCGACAAGGCAGGCCTGAAACACGCGGGTTCGGCCCGGACGGCGGCCGAGGCGGGCACCGTGACGATGTACACCGCCGGATCGGCGAAGGTCGCGCACCTCGCGTACACCTACGACACCAACGGCTACCCGATGCCCGACGGACAGCCCTGGGCCGTCAATCTGATGGAGGAGGAGAAGATCGTCGGGGACGCGCGGGCCGCCCGGAAGGCGGGTGCGGACGTGGTCCTCGTCAGCCTCCACTGGGGCACCGAATGGGAGACCGAACCGGACGAGAAGCAGCTCGCGCTCGGCAAGGCGCTGACGGCCTCGCAGAGCGGAGGCCGCCCCGACGTGGACCTCATCCTCGGCACCCATGCCCACATTCCCCAGCCGTACGAGAAGGTCAACGGGACCTGGGTCGTCTACGGCATGGGCGACCAGGTGGCCGGCGAGATGTTCAACTACACCGGGGCCCGGGACATGCGAGGCAACTACGGCTCCATCGGCCGCTTCACCTTCGCGCCGCCGGCCGCCGCCGGGCAGCGCTGGCAGGTCACCAAGGCCGAGTTCGTCCCGCAAATGATGGACCTCGGAGCCGGGCGGGTCGTCAACCTCCCCGCCGCCCTGGCCGAACACCCCGGCCGCGAGGACTACGAGAGCGCCCGGGACGCCATCACCGAGGCCGTCCTCAGCCGCGGCGCGGCCAAGGACGGACTGACGGCGGCGAAGTAGCCGGCGCGGGGTCCGGCGTGCGGGCCGCGCGGGAAACCGTGCCCCCCGCGCCGCCCCCGCGCCGCCTCCGGCCACGGCCCTCCGGGCTAGGGCACCACCGTCACCGGCCAGCGGCCCGCCTTCACCAGGCGGACCGCCACCGAGCCGACGATCCGGTGCCCGGCCTGCTCCGACGCCCCGACCACCACGGCGTCCGCCTTCAGCTCATCCGCCGCACCCACCAGGCCGGAGTACGGATCACCGCGGAAGGTGTGGAACTGCCAGCGGACGTCGTAGACGCCCCTCAGCCGCTCCGCCGACTCCCGGATCTCCGCCACCAGGCCCTCTGCGATCTCCTCGGTGGCCTCGCCCACCGGCGCGCCCAGCGAAGCCCCGGCCGCCATCACCGGCTGGACGTACACCAGCGCCAGCAGCGCGTTCTGCCGCCGGGCCAGCCCCGCCGCGTACGCCGCCGCGCGCAGCGAGGACTCCGACCCGTCGATCCCGGCGAGGATCACCTTCGGGCCGTCCGTACCGCGCTCGAATCCCGTGTTCACGTGCCCTGTCACCTTTCCGAGGCTAAAGGTTGGCCCGTAATCCCCGGTGGATCAGCGCGCGGCGTCAGATGCGGTGCCTCGCAAGGCGGAGGGGCGTCCGCATACCGGGCGTATTCGAGCGCTCCGACAACGCGGCGAGGTGCCGTAGCTGTCGTCGTGCGCCCGCCGGGGGTTACGGGACAGCCCTTAACCTCCTCGACGCGCGAACGGGCGCAGCCCTCCCTACAGTGCGAATCATGACTGCCACCGTGGAGGAGACGCGCGGAACCCGGAACCGGATGCTGAACCGAGTGCCCGACGCCTTCGGCGCGTTTTTCGGAACACTGGGACTGTTCTGCGCCCTGCTGGCGGTCTCCCCGACACTGCGGCGGCTGCTGAGGCACGTCGTGCGCTTCCTGGACCTCTTCATCGTCCCGGTCAGCGAGAACCTCGCCTACGCCGTGTTCCTCTTCCTCCTCGCCGCCGCACTGGGCATGCGCAAGAAGGTCGCCTGGTGGATCGTCGTCACCTATCTGGCCCTGCTCATCCTGGTCAACCTGCTGGTCATCGCGGGCGGCTACGAGGTCATCGGCGGGGTCTCCCTGGGCATCGCGGTGGCCGCCCTCGCCCTCCTCGTCGCCGCCCGCAAGGAGTTCTACGCCGCCTCCCGCCCCGGCGCGCTCTGGCGGGCCATGCTCGTGCTGGGCCTCGGCCTGCTCGCCGCCGTCTTCCTCGGCTGGGCCCTGGTAGCGCTGTTCCCCGGCACGCTCCCCAAGGGGCAGTGGCTGGACTGGGCCGCGAAGCAGGTCTTCGGCGGGCTCTTCTCGGCCCGCCAGTTCGACGGCCGCCCGCCCCGCCCGCTGTACTTCCTGCTCGGCCTCTTCGGCGCCCTCGCCCTGCTGAACGCCGCCGCCACCCTCTTCCGCTCCCAGCGGCTGACCGCCGCCCTGCACGGAGACGAGGAGCCCCGCATCCGCGCCCTGCTGGGCGCCTACGGGCGGGCCGACTCCCTCGGCTACTTCGCCACCCGCCGCGACAAGGCCGTCGTCTTCGCCCCCAACGGCAAGGCCGCCGTCACCTACCGCGTCGAGGCCGGCGTCTGCCTCGGCAGCGGCGACCCCGTCGGCGACCCGGCCGCCTGGACCCCCGCCATCGACGCCTGGCTGGCCGTGGCCCGCCGCTACGGCTGGCAGCCCGCCGTCATGGGCGCCTCCGAGGACGGCGCGACCGCGTACGCCCGCTCCGGACTCAGCGCGCTGCAGCTCGGCGACGAGGCGATCCTGCACGTCGCCCACTTCGACCTCGACGGGCGCGACATGCGCGTCACCCGCCAGGCCGTCAACCGGGTCAAGCGCACCGGAGCCACCACCGTCATCCGCCGCCACTCCGCCCTCTCCGAGGACGAGATGCAGATGATCGTGGACCGGGCCGACAAATGGCGCGACACCGAGACCGAACGCGGTTTCTCCATGGCCCTGGACCGCCTCGGCGACGCCGCCGACGGGGACTGCCTGCTCGTGGAGGCCTTCGACGACAAGGGCGAACTGATCGCCCTGCTCTCCTTCGTCCCCTGGGGTAAGGACGGGATCTCCCTCGACCTGATGCGCCGCGACCGCTCCGCACCCAACGGGGTCATGGAGTTCATGGTCGCCGAGCTCTGCGCCGCGGCCCCGGGCCTGGGCGTGCGCCGGATCTCCCTCAACTTCGCCGTCTTCCGCTCCGCCTTCGAGGAGGGCGGCCGGATCGGCGCCGGCCCCGTCCTGAAGCTGTGGCGCAAACTGCTGCTGTTCTTCTCCCGCTGGTGGCAGCTGGAGGCGCTGTACCGCTCGAACGTCAAGTACGGCCCCGAGTGGTACCCGCGGTTCCTCTGCTACCAGGACGCCGGCTCGCTCGCCCGGGTCAGCCTCGCCTCCGGCATCGCCGAGGGCTTCGTCTCCGTACCGAGCATGCGCACCCTGTGGGGCAACGGGCACCCGCGCGGGCTCACCGCACCCGCCAACACCGCGGGACTGCCCTCCATCGACTCCCTCGGGCTCGAACTCGTGGGCGAGGAGGGCGAGGCGGCGCGGGCCGAGCGACTGCCCGAACAGGTCCGGGTCCGCCACGACAAGCTGGCGCGGATCCGGGCCGGCGGCACCGACCCGTACCCCGTCGTCATCCGCCGGCGCACCCACACGGTCGCCGAGCTGAAATCGGCCCACCCGGGCTGTGCGTCCGGCTCCCGCACCGGCTCGCCGGTCACCGTCGCAGGGCGCGTGATGGTCGTACGCGACCTCGGCGGCGTGGTCTTCGCGGTCCTGCGGGACTGGTCCGGCGACGTCCAGCTGATGTTCACCCGGGACGAGGCGGGCGCCGGCATCCTCGACTCCTTCACCTCCCAGGTCGACTTCGGCGACCACGTCGTCGCGAGCGGCGAGGTCGGCGCCAGCAAGAGCGGCGAGCTGTCCGTGGTCGTCGACTCCTGGCAGCTCACCGGCAAGTGCCTGCGCCCGCTGCCCGACAAGCGCAAGGGTCTCGCCGACCCGGAGGCACGGGTCCGGCGGCGCTACCTCGACCTGGTCGCGAGTTCCGAGGCGCGGGACGTCGTACGGGCCCGCTCCAGCGCGGTCCAGGCCCTGCGGCAGGGGCTGCTGGACCGGGGCTACCTGGAGGTCGAGACCCCGATGCTCCAGCAGATCCACGGCGGCGCCAACGCGCGGCCGTTCCGCACCCACATCAACGCCTACGACCTCGACCTCTACCTGCGCATCGCGCCCGAGCTCTACCTGAAGCGGCTGTGCGTGGGCGGCATGGAGAAGGTCTTCGAAATGGGCCGGACCTTCCGCAACGAGGGCGTCTCCTACAAGCACAACCCCGAGTTCACGATGCTGGAGGCCTACCAGGCCTTCGCCGACTACGACGTGATGCTCGACCTGACGCGCGAGCTGATCCAGGGCGCCGCCACGGCCGCTTTCGGCTCGCCCATCGCGCACAAGGCGGGCAAGGACGGGAAGCTCGTCGTCCACGACATCTCCGGTCCCTGGCCGGTCAAGACGATGTACGGGGCGATCAGCGAGGCGCTGGGCGAGGAGGTCGACGCCGACACGGAGGAGCACGTGCTGCGGCGGCTGTGCGACCGGGCCGCCGTGCCGCACACGCCCGACGACACCCGCGGCGACGTGGTCCTGGAGATGTACGAGCGGCTGGTGGAGGAGAAGACCAAGCTGCCCACCTTCTACAAGGATTTCCCCACCGACGTCTCCCCGCTCACCCGCCAGCACCGCAAGGACCCCCGGCTCGCGGAGCGCTGGGACCTCGTGGCCTTCGGGACCGAACTGGGCACCGCCTACTCGGAGCTGACCGACCCCGTCGAGCAGCGGCGCCGGCTCACCGCGCAGTCGCTGCTGGCGGCTGGCGGCGACCCGGAGGCGATGGAGATCGACAACGACTTCCTGGACGCGCTGGAGTACGCGATGCCGCCGACCGGCGGGCTGGGCATCGGCGTGGACCGCCTCGTCATGTTCCTCACGGGTCTGACGATCCGCGAGACGCTGCCGTTCCCGCTGGTGCGGCGCGGGTGACCTGCCGGACGGACTGTGCGCTGACCGGGTGAGGGGAAGAGGGCGCGTCCGCGCCCCTCGACATCTGCGGCGATGTCGTTGATACGTAGTAGTAATGAAAAATGACGAGCCGACAGTAGGGCGACGCGTGCTCCTGCGCTCCGCCGTCTTCCTCGGAGTCGCCGCCGCCGCGGGAATGCTGACCGGCGGCGAGCCCGGCCTGCCGGGCTCCGGGCCGGCCGCCGGCCTCGGGGCCGGCGGCGAACCACCCTTCGGGCCGGGGCCCGGCGGAGCCGCCGGGCCCCGGCCCCTCGCCGGAGCCCCCGCCGTGCGGCCGCTGAGCCCGCGCGGGTCCTCGTACCGGCTCCAGCCGATGACCTCCGAAGGCACCCCGGAGTGGGCGCCCGTCGCGAAGCCCACCGTACGGACCCGGCCGATCCTGGAACTGCAGCCCGGCGCGAGTACCGCGAATGCCATGACGCTCACCTTCGACGACGGCCCCGACCCCCGCTACACCCCGGGCATCCTCGACACCCTCGCGCGATACGGCGTACGGGCCATGTTCTTCGTCTGCGGGGAAATGGCCACCGACAACCGGGACCTGCTGCGCCGGATGGTCGCCGAGGGCCACGTCATCGGCAACCACACCTGGACCCACCCGCTCATCCCCAAGCTCAGCCGGCCCGCCCTCGCCTCCGAGATCGGCCGCACGAGCGAGGTCGTCATGGAGGCGGTCGGCGAGGCGCCGCTGTGGTTCCGGGCGCCCTACGGGGCCTGGAACCGGGCCGCCTTCGAGATCGGCGCGGAGCTCGGCATGGAGCCGCTCGCGTGGACCCTGGACACCCTGGACTGGAAGGAACCGGGCACCACCACGATCGTGTCGCGGGTCCTGAAGGCGGCCGGGCCCGGCGTGATCGTGCTGAACCACGACGCCGGCGGGAACCGCTCGCAGAGCGTGCAGGCGCTGGCGACCTACCTGCCGCAACTGCTGGGGCGGGGCTACCGGATGACGCTGCCGGCACTGCCGCCGCGCTGAGGATCCCCGTCCGGCGCGGCGGCGGCCTCCGTCCGCCGTCGCCGCCCGCCGTTCCTCCGATCGGTCAGCGGGCCTCCACCATCCGCGCGAAGACGACGACGTTGCCGTCGTAGCCCCCCGCCTTCGAGTAGCCGCCGCCGCATGTGATCACCCGGAGCTCCGGGTGCCCGGTGTCCCCGTACACCCGGGATCCGGGGAACGCGTTCTTGGCGAAGACCTCCACGCCGTACACCTCGAACACCGCCGTGCGCCCGTCGTAGCGCGCCACCTCGATCCGGCTGCCCTTGCGGACCGCGCCCAGGCCGAAGAAGACCGCGGGGCCCTGCGCGTTGTCCACGTGGCCCACGATCACCGCCGAACCCTGCTGACCCGGCGAGATGCCGTTGAGGTACCAGCCGGCCAGGTTCCGCTCCTGCGGGGGCGGCGCGTCGATCCAGCCCTGAGCGTCCAGCCCGACCGTCATCACCGGCGCGTCCACGCTGATCGACGGAATGCGGACGCGCTGCACCGACGAGTGCTCCAGCACCTCCAAGTCCGGCGGCGGCATGGGTGGCTCGGCGGGCATCCGGTCGGCCTGCGACCCGACGGTCGCCGCCGCTCCGACGGCCGCCGCGGCGGCCGGCTGCGGGGGTCCGGCGTCGACCTCGGCTCCGTTGCGCATCATGGCGAGGCCGGTGAGCATGACCAGCGCGATCGCGCCCCAGGGGGAGCGCTTCCTCGATGGCCTCTCACTCTCGTCCTCGGTCATGGTTCTCCCTTCCCGACGCGGGGGTCCCGACCCGCGTTCTTGTTCCCACCCCTGTACGCCCTACTTCACGCACGCTAAGGCGGTGTGCGCGGGACGGCGATCGGGGAAGGGCGAACGGGTGGTGGGGCCGGAAGGGGTGCGCCCATCCAGGTAATCGTCATATAAATGCCTGACGGGTCGTGACCTGCAGATCCGTCAGCAAACGCGTCCGCCCCTCGGCGTGTCGCTCAATCTTGCGGCCCAAAGCCGGAAATGCGCTGGTTGCGCACCGCAACGAGGGTTCGTGATGGGACGCGTTCTCGTCGATTTGCCCGGGCCACCGCTCCGGGGCGCTTCCCGCTGGAGGTTCCACCATGCGTGTTCTCCGCGCTCTTACCGTGACCGCGGCTGCCTGCGCCGCGATCGGCCTCAGTGCTCCGTTCGCCTCCGCGAACTCGGGCGGTCCGCCATCGGGCGGAAACGGTGGGCCGAGCAACGTCACGGTCAACCCGTACTCCGTGCACCAAGGCGCCTCGATGCAGGTCAGCGCGGCCGGCTGCGGCCGTGGCGGGATCGTCTTCTCGCACGGCAACTTTCCGCAGACGAACCTGTCGGCCGGCTCCATCGGGTTCGCGACCGTCCGGATCTTCAACCACGCCTCGCCAGGCAACCACACGCTGTCCGTCAAGTGCCACGACAGCAGCCTGGTCGCCACGCACCGCTTCACGATCCTGCAGGGCAACGGCGCCCAGGGCGGCCTCGGCGGCTCCTTCGGCCCGTCCGCCACCGAGACCGCCATCGGCGCGGGCCTCGTGGGCGCCGCGGCCCTGGGCGCCGGCGCCCACGTGATCCGCCGGCGCCGCCCGATCCGCGGCCGGGCCTGACCGGCGGTTGGGTGGAGCGGTGCGGGAACCGAGGGGGAGGGGGAGGGGGGTTTTGCCGGGGCGCCGGGTCGCGGCGCGAGTCAGTGGACGCGGCGGATGTCGCGGCGGCGCAGGGCGAAGCCGAGGCCGACCAGCCCGCCGAGGACGAGCCCCGCGCCGGCGCCGAGCTCCATGGGGTCCAGCCCGGCCACGCTGCCGCCGAGGCCGCCGCGGACGCCGAGGGCGGTGCCGCGCGAAGCTCCCGTACCGGTACCCGCACTCCTGCCCGTGCCCGCGCTCGTGCCGGCGCTGGAGCCCGTACGGGTTCCGGCGGTGGAGCTGGTGGTGGGTCTGGTGGTGCCGCCCGCGATCGTCAGGTCGGCCGAGCCGGTCTCGCCGTTGCAGGTGAAGGAGACGGAGTACAGGGCTCCGCGCCGGGCGTCCCGGTCCACGGTGACCCGTACGGTCTTGCCCCGCTCGATGCTCACGGTGTCGAAGACCCCGGAGGAGGCGGTGGCGAAGGCGGCGTTGCAGCCGGTGACGGACAGCACCACCTGGCCGCCGGGGGCGACCGTGGAAGGGGTGAGGGTGAAGCCGAAGGAGGTGATGGGCGCCGCCTCGGCGGCGCTCGCGACGGGCGCGGCGACCGGGCCGAGTACGAGGACCGTGCTCGCGGCGGCGGCGCCCAGCCGGGCTATGGGGGACGTTCGTATCGCGCCCATGGTTGATTCTCCGGATCCCCGAGGAGCAGCCGCGGAACGGTTTCCGCACGTGGGGGGTCGTGCGCCTCGATGTCCGCCACGCTAGGCGCGGGCACGGTGACCCGCGATCAGGAACGGGCGAATGGGTCATGGCACTGGGCCGAACCGGGGACGGGATGCCCGTCCCCGGTTTGCCGGGCGCCGCCGGGGAAACGAGGCGTCAGCCGTGCAGGCCCAGATGCGGGAACTGCGCGAGGAACGGCTCGGCGGTGGCGGCGATGCCCCGGCCGAAGGGGGCGTCGAAGTCCCAGATGAGGAACAGCAGGAAGGCGATCAGCGCGCTGAAGAGGCCCGCGAGGAGCAGTTCCCGGAAGGAACGCCTGATCTGCAGGGTGAAGATCAGCCCCACTGTCACCAGGGCCCCGGCGATCAGGCCGAACCAGACCACCCCGGGCATGGTGGCCCCGGCGCTCTGGCCGCGTGCGCTGCGTGCGTCGTCGACCACGGCGACCTGGTCCACGAGCGGCTGGTAGGCCTGGCCCTCGTGGTCGGTCTGCGGTTCGTAGTCCGTCACGTCGCGGCGGATGCGTTCCAGCAGTTCGGCGCCGCGGTCGGTGAGGTTGCCGCTCTCCGCCATCTCCTTCCATTCGGTGTCCACGACGAAGGTCACGTAGGCGTCCACGTCGGACCGGATCTTCTTGCGCACGTCGGCCGGGTAGACCTCGGAGCGGACGCTGATCTCGTGCAGCGCCTGCGACTCCTGGCGTACGTACTCCTGGGCGGCGCCACGGCCTTCCCAGACGCCGGCGATCGCCAGGCCCAGCACGATCGCGTAGATCACGCCGATCATCATCGTCATGTACTCGATGACGTCCGGGGTCTCGCTGGGATCGTCGTCCTCGCCGATCCGGCGCTGGTTGAAGAAGGCGATGGACAGCACCACGGCACACGCGGCGGCCATCGCGAGGGACAGGACGAGCCATTCCGACAAGATGACTCCAGATTTCTAGCGCGGGCGCAGCGCGATGATCGCGACCACGGCGGGGGCGGCGGTCATCAAGGTGAAGGCGACCGGGGAGACGTGGTGTTCGACCGGCTTGCGGGCCGACGCGTGGTAGGTGGGGCGCGCGACCGGCTTCTTGGGCGCGGCCGCGGGGACCACCGCGGGGGGCGGGGGCGCCGGCGGGGCCGGCTTCGGGACGGTGGGTGCCTTGGGCGGGACGGGCGGGGCC
>NZ_JAGGOT010000047.1 GCF_018614195.1 Streptomyces sp. ISL-43 | reverse complement strand
TCGGAAAGACTCGTCTAGTGCGGGCCACTGACAACGCAGAGAACTCCGGCGCTCCGCGCCTCCGGCCCAAGGATCACTTTCACCCCCTGGCTGAAGCCAGGGGTACCCAGCGAAGATCAGCGGATGGACGCCCCTGGCGACGGCCTTGACCATCGCATCGAGGACGAGAACATCTACCCGGGCATCCAGCCGCCCGCCGAGGGCGAGGAGACCCCGGAGCCCCAGCCCGGCTTCCACGTGCAGCCCGAGCACTATGCGTGGTTCCGGCAGGTTCTCGCCCGAACCACCGCGGCCGGGCTGACGGCATTCGCCGGCGACGGTGCGGCTACGGCCCAGTACCTGACCAAACGGCAGGGCCAACGGCACTTCACCGGTCTCACCCACTCCGCTACCGACAGCGTCCAGGACGCGAACGAGCGACTCCTCGACATCGACTTCGTCGGCACCGACCATGTCTTCCGCCTCAACAGGACCCGGGTCGAGGCATTCTCCGGCGTCGCGAAGGACCTCTTCCGCCATCTCGAAGAAGGCCGCGTGGAGCAGTACCGCGCCGAGGTCCACGCCCGGCGGAGGAGCTGGCCGCTCCTCGCCTGGGATTCGGAGTGGGACGGGCCTGTCTCCGTCCATCAGGACGGCTCCGTACTCGCAATGCGGGTGCTGCCTCAGGCCTGAGGGCCGTCCGGTCGGCGTCGCGCCCTGCTCCAAGGGGGCGCGACAGCCGGGAGCGAACCGAGACTGCGGGCCGTATTCGAGAAACTGAGGGCGAGGTTCGGCACGGTGTTGGTGATCGTCGACCAACCGGCCTCGATCGGTGCCCTGCCGCTGACGGTGGCCCGCGACGCGGGCTGCCAGGTCGCCTACCTGCCCGGACTCGCGATGCGACGGATCGCCGACCTCTACCCCGGGGAGGCGAAAACCGACGCCAAGGACGCCGCGGTCATCGCAGACGCCGCCCGCACGATGCCCCACACCCTGCGCTCGCTGGAACTGACCGACGAGATCACCGCCGAACTGACCGTCCTGACCGGCTTCGACCAGGACCTCGCAGCCGAGGCCACCCGCACGAGCAACCGGATACGCGGCCTTCTCACACAGTTCCACCCCAGCCTCGAACGAGTCCTCGGGCCACGTCTGGACCACCCCGCCGTCACCTGGCTCCTCGAACGTCACGGATCCCCCGCCGCCCTGCGAAAAGCCGGCCGCCGCAGACTCGTCGAACTCATCCGCCCCAAGGCCCCGCGCATGGCACAGAGGCCCCCCCACCGGGCCAAGCTCCTGTCCGGGACTCGAAACGCACCGATGGCACGGTGATCGTTTTCCCGTCCGCCGCATGGTCTTCCCTCGTCGAAGCAGTACGCCGGGGCGACCTGGCATGACGTGAGCAGTCGCGAGGACAAGAAACGCCATGGGCCCATGCAGTTCAGGCAAGCGGATCCATCCGGCCGAGGCACGCGGCCTGAATTGCCCACTCGGGAACACCCTCATCCGGGGGTGGCGACCGCAGCGAGGACCACGATTGGCAGCAAGTCTCGGCGACGGGTGAGATCTTCAGGCCGCAGCTCCCGCCTCTTCGGCTTGCCGTGTACGCCGGTGCCTCGGCAGATCTTGATCAGTGGCTCACCACTGAGTCGGCGCCGACGTCGCGCAGCACATCCCTCGGGTGGCGGCCAGGCGGGAGCAGCAGAACGTTGTCGAGCACCAGCGCCTGCGACAACAGGTGTCCGTTGGGGCCGTCGGCACGTACGAGCCGCAGCCCCCGCCGCTCGGCGAAGACGTAGAGCTCGGCGGCGGCCTGGATCCGCTCGTACTCCGACGGCGAGATGATGACGAGGCCGCGCCCGTCCTCGGTGTCCGCGGAGACTACGGGACGTGCAGGCACCTCCTGAACGCACTCTTCCTCCGTGTCCCTGGAGCCTGTGGTGCCGATCTCGCGCGTCATGTGAGTCCTCCATGGGGAGGCGATGCGACCGGGAAGCAACGACCAGCACAGCCGGTGTCGGCCCAGAACACGTCATGCGCGGCTTCGCCGGTTCACGGCAGAGCCGAACACCACCCCTGAGGGGGACCCGGGCAAGCCGTGCTGCGGGGAGCCAGCTGGGAGCCGATTCGCTCCCCGAGCCCCTCTGAGACTCCCCCAGACCATCCGATGCCAAGGCGCTGACCAGGGGAAACGTCGTTCGCGCAGGTGGTACTCTTGTGGGGACCTCATTCGGGACGAAGAGGTCGTGGGTTCAAATCCCGCCACCCCGACTTCGTAAGACCAGGTCAAGGGCCTGATCCACTCAGTGGATCAGGCCCTTCCTGCGTCTCCGGAGATGGTCTTCTCCGCACGCCCGCCTGCCGGTTGGGGCGTGCCCGAGCCCCTAGGTCTGTGCGCCCGTGCCTTCTTCCAGTGATTCCATATCCGCCCGGCTGCCCGGCTTCCTTCGTCCGGCGCGGCCGGCCTGGCTCTCGCCGAAGGTCTTGCGGACCGAGGTCCTCGCCGGGCTGGTCGTCGCGCTGGCGCTGATCCCCGAGGCGATCTCGTTCTCGATCATCGCCGGGGTGGATCCGGCGATCGGTCTGTTCGCCTCGTTCACGATGGCCGTCGTGATCGCGTTCGTCGGCGGGCGTCCGGCGATGATCTCCGCCGCGACGGGCGCCGTGGCCCTCGTGATCGCTCCGCTGAACCGGGAGCACGGGCTGGGCTACCTGATCGCCGCGGTGATCCTGGCCGGCGTCTTCCAGATCGTGCTCGGCGCGCTCGGCGTGGCGAAGCTGCTGCGGTTCATCCCGCGCTCCGTGATGGTCGGCTTCGTCAACTCGCTGGCCATCCTGGTCTTCATGGCCCAGGTCCCCGAGCTGCTCGGCGTTCCCTGGGCCGTCTACCCGCTGATGGCGGCCGGGCTGGCGCTGATGGTGTTCTTCCCGAAGGTCACGAAGGCGGTCCCGGCTCCGCTCGTGTCCATCGTCATCCTCACCGTGATCACCGTGGCCGCGGGCATCGCGGTCCCGACCGTCGGCGACAAGGGCGCGCTGCCGTCCGCGCTGCCGGTGCCGGGCCTGCCGGACGTGCCGCTCACCCTGGACACCCTCACCCTCATCGCCCCGTACGCGCTGGCCATGGCGCTCGTCGGGCTGATGGAGTCGCTGATGACGGCGAAGCTCGTCGACGAGATCACCGACACGCGGTCCTCGAAGACGCGGGAGTCCATCGGGCAAGGCATCGCGAACATCGTCACCGGGTTCTTCGGCGGCATGGGCGGCTGCGCGATGATCGGCCAGACGATGATCAACGTGAAGGTGTCGGGCGCCCGGACGCGGCTGTCGACCTTCCTCGCCGGCGTCTTCCTGATGGTGCTGTGCATCGTCTTCGGGCCGGTGGTCTCCGACATCCCGATGGCGGCGCTCGTCGCCGTCATGGTCATGGTCTGCTTCGCGACCTTCGACTGGCACTCCATCGCGCCGAAGACCCTCAAGCGGATGCCCGTCGGCGAGATCGCCGTCATGGTCGTCACCGTCGTGTGCGTGGTCGTCAGCCACAACCTGGCCGTGGGCGTCGTCGTGGGGTCCGTCACCGCCATGGTGATCTTCGCCAGGCGCGTCGCGCACCTGGCGAACGTCACCGCCGTCCTCGACCCGGACGGCGGCCAGGTCGTCTACTGCGTGACCGGCGAGCTGTTCTTCGCCTCCTCGAACGACCTGGTCGAGCAGTTCGACTACGCCGGCGACCCGGACAAGGTGGTCATCGACCTCTCCGCCGCCCACATCTGGGACGCCTCCTCGGTCGCCGCCCTCGACGCGATCGAGCACCGCTACGCCGGGCGCGGCAAGAGCGTGGAGATCACCGGCCTGAACGGACCCAGCGCCCGCCTGCACGGGACGCTCAGCGGCGAACTCGCCGGCGGGAACTGAGGATCTGCCGCCCGGCGCCCGCGCGGGCGCCCGTCCCCCGTGGTCAGCGGGCGGGCTTCAGCCGGCGCAGGGTGTAGCCGGTGTTCGTGGGGTCCAGGGTTTTGGTGGCCTGCTTGAAGAGGTGTTCGGCCCTCTCGTAGGACAGGCGGCGACGGCCCGTGTCCGGGCACAGGTCGGCCGCCGCGGGGGTGCGGGCGGGGCCGGGGCGGCGGAGCGGCCGCGCCCGGGGGCGGGTCGCATCGGGATGATCGCCGCGGGAGCCTTCGTGATGGACCCGGCGGACGGCTTCCCCGTCGGCACCCCGTACGGGATGCCCGCCTCGCTCAGCCGGCACAGCTACGCCCACTTCGCCGCCGGCTCGGTCACCTTCACCGCGCTGATCGCCGCCTGCTACGTGCTGGGCCGCCACTTCGGCCGCGCCGGGAACCGCGGCCGCGCCCTCACCTCCCGCGTCGCCGGCACCGCGCCGCTGCTCGGCAACGGCTGGGCGATGAGCGGTGGCGAGGCGGGCACCCTGACCCTGGCCATCGGTGTGATCACCGCGATGGCGCGGATCTCCGCGACCGCCTTCCGGTACCGCCGCGGTCTTTGACCCCGCGAATGAAGTCCCGTACCGCCGGAACCCGGGCCGTCCGTCGCGCGACTACCTGCGTGCACGACACGGCGCAGGCGGAAGCGGAGGGGTACGGGATGGGCGGGCTGGACGTGCGGATGGAGGGGGTGGGGTGCCGGCACGGGCGGGTCGAGGCCGTGGCCGACGTCGATCTGGAGATCGCGGCCGGCGAGCGCGTCGCCCTGACCGGGACCAACGGC
Organism: Streptomyces sp. ISL-43; assembly: GCF_018614195.1. Taxonomy (GTDB): domain Bacteria; phylum Actinomycetota; class Actinomycetes; order Streptomycetales; family Streptomycetaceae; genus Streptomyces. The sequence goes on along the minus strand of NZ_JAGGOT010000047.1, from coordinate 36,140 downwards.
TCGGGCAAGACCACCCTGCTGCGCGCCGTACTGGGACTGCACCGGCAGGTCAGCGGCTCGATCCTGGTCGGCGGCCGGCGCACCGACGCGGCCTGGCGGCGGCGGGCGTGCGCGTGGATCCCGCAGAAGCCCGCCGCCGGGCGCTTCCCCCTGCTGGGCGGCGAGCTGCTCGCCAGCAGCGGTGACCCCCGCGCGGCCGCCGAGGCCGCGGACCGGCTGGGCGTGGGTCCGCTGACCGGGCGGCCGCTGCACACCCTGTCCGGCGGGCAGTTGCAGCGGATGTACCTGGCCCGGGCCATCGGCTGCGTGGCCGCGGGGGCCGGCGTACTGCTCGCCGACGAGCCGACCGCCGCCCTCGACTTCGCGGGTCAGGACGAGGCGGCCGACGTACTGACCGCGCTGCCCGTGACCCTCGTCGTCGTCACCCACGACCGGGCGCTCGCGGAGCGCTGCGACCGCGTACTGGAGATGGCCGCCGGCCGGCTGCGGGAGGCTCGGTGAGCACCACCCTGGCCGGCGCCGACCTCGGCACCCTGCTGCAGCTGGTCCCCGTACAGAGGGCGGGCTTCGCCCTGCTGCTGGCCGCCGTCGGGCTGCCCGTGATCGGCGTGGTCATCGTCGGGCTGGACATCATGCCGGTGCGGTTCGCGATGATGCACGTCGCGCTGCTGGGCATCGCCGTCGGCCTGCTCATCGGTCTGGACCCCATGCTGTGCGCGCTGGTGGCCTGCGCACTGGCCGGCGCCGGCGTCGCGCCGCTGGCCCGGACACCGGACGGGCTGTCCGGGGCGATGGGGTTGCTGATGAGCCTCGCGATCGCCGCCGCGCTCCTGGTCCTGGCGGTCTCCGGGGTGAACGCCTCGGGCGCTTTCGCCCTGCTGTGGGGGTCGATCCTGTCCGTCGGCACGGCCGACCTCGTGGTGCTCGGGGTGCTGGCCGTCCTCGTACCCGGACTGTTCTGGTGGCGGCGGCGCGATGTGGCGCTGCTGCTGTACGACCGTGAGCTCGCGCAGTGTTCGGGCGTGCCGGTGCGGGCGCTGACCGCCGTACTGCTGGTGCTCGTCGCGGTCGCGGTCGCCGGGGCCATCAAGCTCACCGGGGCCCTGCTCGTCGACGCCCTGACCCTGCTGCCCGCCCTGGCCGCGCGCCGGCTGGGCACCTCGCTGAGGTCGATCACGGGGTGGGCGGTCGCGATCGGCGTCCTCGTGAATCTGACCGGCTTCCTCATCGCCCTCTGGCTGGACTGGCCTCCCGGGCCGGTCCTCGTCCTCACCGCGGGGATCCTCGTCCTCGCGGTCCATCTCGTTCCCGAACGGAGAATCAGCTCATGGCGCCGCGAACCCGCGTCCGCAGCACTTCCCTCCTCGCACTGAGCACGGCACTGGGCCTGGCACTGGCCCTGGTGACCGGCTGCGGCGACAGCGACAGCGGTGGTGACGCAGGCGCCGCCAAGGGCGGCAAGCCCGTCGTCGTCGTGACCACCACCTGGGAGGGCGCCTTCGCCAAGGCCGCCGGAGCGGAGGACGTCAAGGTGATCGTGCCGCAGTCCGTGCACCACGCCCCGGACTACGACCCCAAGCCCTCCGATCTCGCCGCCGTCGCCAAGGCCGACTTCGTGCTGTACGCGCCGTTCGAGCCGTACGCCGCGAAGATCAAGGAGGCCGCCGGTTCGAAGGCCGAGCTGGTGGAGGTGAACCTCGACAACGACGCCGACAAGGTCAGGTCCGAAGTCGCCCGGCTGGGCGCGCTGTTCGGCACCGAGGACGCCGCCGCACGGTGGACGGCGGCCTTCGAAGCCGAGTACGGGCGGGTCTCGAAGGAGGTCCAGGCCTCGTGGCCCGGTGGGAAGAGCCCGGCGGTCGTGAGCCAGGTCTTCTCGACCTGGTCCGCGAAGCTGGCCGGCGCCACCCCGGTCGGCACCTACGGCCCCGAGGCGGTCACCCCGGTGCAGCTGGCCGAGCTGTCCGCGAAGAAGCCGGCACTGGTGCTGGACAACGCCCACATGTCGACCGGGACCGTCCTGCCCGACTCGGGCGCGAGGCAGGTGGAGATCGTCAACTACCCGGGCCCGGACCTCGACTTGCTGCCGGTCTACCGCAACGCGGCCGCCGAGCTGAAGAAGGCCATGGGCGGGTCGGCCGCCTGACGCGCGCGGCGACGCCGGGGCGGTAGCTCACGGCGCGTCAAGGGCGGGGCGGTCCTTCCGGGACCGCCCCGCCCTCTGCTATGCCCGCGCCCCGGCCCCCGCCCCGGCCTTCGCCAGGCGCTCGCGCAGGGCCGCCCGGTCGGGTTTGCCCGCCGGGGTCAGCGGCAGCTCCGCCACCACCAGGAGGCGTTCGGGGTGCTTGCGCCGCTCCAGGCCGCGCAGCGTGAGGTGTTCGCCCAGCGAGCCGAGGGTGGGGGTCCGCGGGCCGCGCGGTACGACGCATGCGGCGAGCCGCTCGCCCATCACCTCGTCCGGTACGCCGACGCACACGATGTCCCGTACCTGGGCGTGGGAGGACAGCTCCCGTTCGACCTCGGCGGGGCTGATGTTGGCGCCGCCGCGGATGACGATGTCCTTGAGCCGGCCGACCACGTGCAGGACGCCGTCCTTGTCGATGAGCCCGAGGTCTCCGGTGCGCACCCAGCCCTCGGACGTGCGGTACCGGGCGTCCAGGTCGGGCGAGGCGACGTAGCACATGGGGGTCATGGGGCCGCGCGCGATGATCTCGCCGACCTCGCCGTCCGGGAGCGGTTCGTGCGTCCGGGTGTCGGCGATGCGGATGTCGGCGACCCGGGGGTCGGGCCGGCCGGCGGCGACGCCCGCGCCCTCGGACTCGGCTTCCGGGGTGGCCGCCCCGAGGCCGGTGTGGCAGTTGACTCCGTCGGCCGAGCCGTAGAGGTTGACCACCGGACAGCCGAAGACGCGGCTCGCCTGCTCGGCCGTGGTCTCGTCGAGGGGGGCGCCGCCGACGATCACGGCGGTGGGGGCCGGCAGTTCGGCGGCACCGGCGGCCGCGCCGTGTCCGGTGCCGGTGGCGGACGCGCCCCTCTCCGCGGCCTCCGCCTCCAGGCGGTCGAGCATCATGCGGATCATCGTCGGCACGCCGAGGATGTGGGTGGGCCGGTGCTCGCGCACCGCCGCGAGGGCCGCCTCGGGGGTGAAGTGGTCGAGCAGGATGAGCGTTCCGCCGTGCCGGGCGAGGGTGACGGCGGTGCCGTTGGAGCCGAAGGCGGAGGCGAGCGGTACGAGGAAGAGGCAGCGGGGCGGCGTGCCGTCGGGCATCAGCGCGGCGAGGAAGTTGCCGCGTCCTCCGGCGAGCGCGTTGTGGGAGTACGCGATCATCTTCGGCTCCGCCTCCGAGCCGGACGAGACGAGGATGCGGGCGGCGCTGTCGGGGTCGGGCCGGGCGGGAACGAAGGCGGCCGGGTCGGAGCGCAGCAGCGTGGCGAGCTGAATCGTTCCTTCAGGGGCGCTGCCCGCCGGTCCGGCGGCGATGACGTGGCGCAGCGCGGGCAGTTCCGCCGCCAGGTCCCGCAGCTCGGCGGCGTGCCGGTTGCCCCGGTGCTCCACGGCGGCGATGACCGCGACGGCCTCGGCCCGGCGCAGCAGGCACCGGGCCTCCGTGCTGCCGCGGCCGACGGGGAAGGGCAGGGCCACCGCGCCGAGGGCGGCCAGGGCCAGGTCCGCGATGACCGCGTTGCGTCCGCTGGGCAGCTGCACCCCGACCACGTCCCCCGGCCCTATGCCGAGCTCCCCCAGCCCGGTGGCCAGACAGCGCACCTTGCGGTCCAGCGCCGTGTAGCAGAGCTTGCCCTTGGCATCGATGACCGCGGTGTGGTGCAGGTCGGCGATCTGGCGGGCCCGGAAGAGGCTGTAGAGGTCGAGGTCGGGACACGTCCCGTCGACCGCCCAGGAGCGGCGCAGGCCGGCGGGCAGCAGGTCGTGCAGGGCGACGGTCATCGGAAGCTCCAGGGGTCGGGAACGGCGGGGGCACCGTGCGCGTCGCGGCTGATCGAGCCGGCGAAGCGCGGGTCGTGATGCAGGTCGGCCAGGTCGGTGGTGACGGCGGTCGCCGCCAGGCCGCGCCCGCGCAGCGTGCGCAGGGCGTCCTCGGTGGACAGGCCGGCGAGTCCGAGGGCGGCGGCTGCCGCCGCGCAGGCGCCGGCGTCCGCGTCGGCGGGGGCGATCCAGCCGTCAGCGGTCGCCAGGGGCGTACGGAATCCGGCGGAGCGGCGGGGGTTCTCCCCGCGCCCGGACCGGCGCAGGGCCGGGAGGGTGAGGACGTCGGCGGCTCCCAGCAGCGAGGAGTCGACGCGCACGCCTCGCCCGGTGCGCTCGCGCAGCAGCAGCCCCGCGAGGACGGCCTCGGTTCCGAGCAGCCCGCCCAGTACGTCGAGCAGGGTCATCAGGGAGGGCGCGGGCACCTCGCCTTCGGGGCGGGCGGCCTCCCCGACTCCGGTGCGGGCCTGCACCATGAAGTCGGTGCCCATCGGGGCGTCGGCGATCCGGCCCGTCCCCCAGCCGCCGGTGTACGCGTACACGAGCGCGGGGTTGGCCGCCGCGAGGTCGTCGTGGTCGAGGCCCAGCTCGGCCGCCTTGCCCGGGGCCCAGTTGTGCAGGAAGACGTCGGCGCCGGCCGCCAGCTCCCGGAGCCGGAGCCGGTCCCCGGGCGACTTGATGTCGATCTCCACGGCCCGCTTGCCCCGGTTCAGCGCCAGCCAGCGGGCGGAGACGCCCGAGCAGGCGGGCGGCATGCCGCGCAGCGGGTCACCGCCCGGCGGCTCGATCCGGACGATCTCGGCGCCGAGCAGCCCGAGCAGATGGGCCGCGAGCGGCGCCTGGATGCGGCGGCCCGCCTCCAGCACGGTCAGGCCGGCCAGGGGGGCGGCGGGCGTGGGCGCGGTGGGGGCTGCGTCGGGGAGGCGGGGGCCGCAGGCGTAGGGGGCCAGGGTCCAGGGGGCCGCGCCGTCGTGTTCGGCGGCCCGCTCGGCCAGGCTCCGCAGCCGGCAGACCTCGGCTCCCGAGGCTGCCGCCGCGTCGCGGATCCGCTGCCAGCCGTGTGCGCGGGTGGTGGCGTGCAGTGCGTCGGGGAAGGGCGCGCAGGCGGTGGCGTAACGGAACTGGAAGGGCCGCCAGCCGGCCCGTATCGCGTCGGCGGGGGCCTCCAGGGCCCGCCAGAATCCGGCCCAGGCACCCGGGTCGAGGGTCTCCAGCTCGAAGAGGGTGCCGTCGGCGGCCGTGAAGGGCGGCCCGCCCGCGGCCAGTTCGGCGGCTTCGCCCTCGTCCGCTCCGGCCGCCGCGAGGTACTGGGAGACGACCAGCAGCCCGGCCCGGTCGACGCACGTGTCCACGCCGGCGGGCGAGCCGCCCCTGGCCCGGGCGAGCAGTCCGGCGAGCAGGCCCTGCGTGGTGAGGACGGACGTGGCGGTGAGGGCGTAGTCGACCGCGAGGCCGCGGGGGGCGCCGTCGCGGCGGCCGTGGACGGCCATGATGCCGGTGGCGGCCTGCGCGGTCGCCTCGTCGGTGACGCCCGTGCCCGACGGGGTGTTCGCGGTGTCCGGGGCCGCGGACCAGGCGATGGTGGCGGTGGCGTGGGCGGTGGCCTGTGGGTCGGGGCCGAGGCCGCTGCCGCTGCCGCTGCCGCCCAGGGTGATCCGGCCCGCCCTGTCGTCGCCCCGCGCGGCCGGACCCGTACCGGCGGCGGCTCCCAGCAGCTTCAGGTGCTCGGCAACCGGGCCGGTGAGGGCGGCCGGCCCCGAGGCGGTGAAGTGCAGGCCGTCGAGCGGCCGAGCGGTCCGGATGACGACTGGTGACGCCATGCCTCTCCTCTGCTCCGGGCCCCGGCGGTGGGCCGGCGCCGCTGCTGATCCGTACGCGGGAACCAAGGGGCGGGCGCACCCGACCAGTTCCTCGGGGAGGCAGTCGCACTGCCGTTCCCACGGGTTCCCGGCGGGCTGGAGGAAAGTGGTGGAGAACCGAGTGGCGGAGATCGGAGTCGCGGGGATCGGAGTGGCGCGGACCGGAGTGGCGCGGACCGGAGTCGCGGAATACCGATCGGGTGCGGGGCGTGACCGTGGCGAACCACTTTCCTCCGCAGTGGAGTTGAGGGACCGGGTGGCGGCCTTCGTGCGGGAGCGGGTCATGCCCCGCGAGCCCGTGCTCGACGCGGGCGGCCCGGCGGCGGCGACCGCCCTGCGGGAGGTTCAGGGCGAGGCGAAGGCGGCGGGCCTGTGGGCACTGCCGCTCCCCGCCGAACTGGGCGGCCAGGGGCTCGGACTGGCCGCGTACGCGCAGCTCGCCGAGGCCGAGGGGGCGAGCGACCACGGACCGGCCGCGCTGGGATCGGCTCCCCTGCTGGACGCCACGATGCTGCTGCGCCACGGCAGCGAACGGGTGCGCGCCCTGTACCCGCGGCGGCTGACGGCCGGGGAGCTGCGCGCCTGCTACGCCATGACGGAGCCGGACGTACCGGGCAGCGACCCGTTCCTCACCGCCACCCGGGCCGTCGAACAGGCCGACGGGAGCTGGACGGTGAGCGGTCGCAAGTGGTTCACCTCGCACGCCGCCGAAGCCGGCCTGGTCACCGTCCTCGTCCGCACCGACGGGGAGCCGGCCGACCGCACCGGGCTCTCCCTGCTCGTCGTCCCCACCTCCGCGCCCGGGTTCCGGGTGGTGCGCGAGCTGCCCGTGTTCGGCGCGTCCGGGCAGTGGGAGATCGAGTTCGACCGGGTCCCGGTGCCCGCCGACCACCTCCTCGGCGAACGCGGCCGGGCCCTCGACATCGCCGGGGAACGGCTCCAACTGGGCCGTACGCTGCGCTGCCTGCGCTGGCTCGGGCAGGCGCAGCGCGCCTTCGACCTCATGTGCGAGCGCGCGAGCTCCCGTACGGGCTCGCGCGGGCCGCTCGGCGGCCACCAGCTCGTCCAGCAGCACGTCTTCGAGGCGCTCCTCGCCCTGCGCACCACGCGCCCGATCGTCCACGAGGCCGTGGCCAGGATCGACGCCGGGCTGGACGCGCACGTCGAGGTGGGGTTGGCCAAGGTGGCCGCCGCGCGCATGCTCCAGCAGGTGACGGACTCCGCGATCCAGATCCACGGCGCGGCCGGCCTCGGCCCGGACACCGCCCTGCCCGCCCTCTACCGCTCGGGCCGCACCGCCCGCATCCTCGACGGCCCGGACGAACTCCACATCACGGGGGTGGCGCGGCGGGTCTTGCGGGGGTACGGGGGGTAGCGGGGGCAGGGCCGGCGGCGCGGGTACGCGCGGCAGCGGGCGGGCGCGGCAGCGGCAGCGGGCGGGGCAGCGGCAGCGGGCGGGGCAGTCAGATGTCGCGGATGTCGAGCAGCCCGGTCAGTTCGGCCAGCCCGAGCGCCAGGAAGAAGGTGCCCCAGACCAGTTCGTGCCGGACCGCGATGCCCTTCCCGGCGTCGTAGCAGCCGTCCAGCAACCTGCCCCGTGACAGGTGCGCGTCGGCCAGCCGCTCCAGGATCGCTGCCGCGCGAGCCCCGTACCGCGCGGCGCCGGGGCCCGGGACGCGGGCGAGTTTCAGCAGCGCGACGGCCGTGACGGCGGCGGCGGAGGTGTCCAACGGGCCGTCGGGCCACGCCTCGTCGGCCAGCGGGACGAGCGCCGCGCCCGGCCCCGCCCACACGTCGGCCAACCGCTCCGCCGGCGCTTGCGGACCGTCCGCCAGCCGCCCGGCGACGTCGGGCCGGTGCAGTACGTCGGCCAGCGCGAGCAGCAGCCAGGCCCGGCCCCGACTCCACCCATCGGGCGGATCCCCACATGGCCGCCACCCCGCCCCTGCCACGAAGCCCCAGGCCGGCACGAGACCGGGCCGGGAGGCCGGGTCCGGGCCAGGGACGGGCCCGGAAACCACGCCCGGGGCGGAGGCTGAGCCCAGGGCCAAGCCGGAGGCCTGTTCAGGGCCGGAGGCCGGGACGGGGCCGGGGCCGAGGCCGGGAGCGGGGGCGGGGTCGGACGTGGGGTGCGGGACGGGGGCCGGGGCGGGTGCGGGGAGGCACAGGGTCAGGTGGCGGGTCAGGTGGGAGGCCGCTGCTGTCGCGCCCCGGGGGCCCGCCGAGGCCAGGAGGGGGATCATGCCCGGGACGCCGTCCACACGGGCCAGGAGTCGGGGGCCGCCGAAGGCCGAACCCCAGGGCACCAGGCCCAGTTCGGCGTCCATCGCCGCCAGGCAGGCTTCGGCCGCCCGCGTGCGGAGCTCGCGCGCGGCGGTGTCACCGGCGGCGAGCGCGGTGCCGTACCAGAGGATCAGCCCGCGCGTGGAGGTGTCCGCGTCCACCCAGTCGGCCAGTCGCGCGGTGCACGCGGAGGCGGCGGCCCGGTCGGCCGCGGCGCCGGTGTGCCGGGCCCGCAGCCACAGCAGCCCGGCCCAGAAGCCGCCGGCCCACGATCCGCGACCGGTGGTCGTCCAGCGTCCCGTCTCCGGGTCGGCGTACAGCGGGAAGCGGTCCCCGGCTTCGGCCGCGCCGACGGCGACCCGGTCGAGGACGTCCGCCAGCGCCGACCGCGCCCACCGCGGCCCGCTCATGCCGCGGCCACGGCTCGCGCGCGCCGCTCCCGCAGCGCCCACGCCGTCGCGACGGCGCAGGCCAGCGCGAACTCGGCCGCGACCAGCAGCCAGCCCGGCCCGTACCGCCCCGCGTCCGCGAGCGGCCCGAACAGCGGTGGCCCGAGCGCGAATCCGGCGAAGAACCCGGCGGCCACGAGCCCGGAGTCCTGCCCGGCCCGGCCGGGGGCGGAGCGCTGCATCACCAGCACCATCGAGACGGCGTTGGCCGACACGGCGAACACCCCGACGGCCACCGCGCCCGCCCAGACCAGCGGCCCCGCGACGAGCGCCGCCGCCAGCAGCGCGGCCGCCCCCACCGCACCGGCCGCCAGCCCGCCCGGAAGCCACCGCGCGCGCCCCGGCCGGGCCGCCTTCGACCAGCCCACCCTGCCGCCGATGCCCGCGACGCCGAGCACCGCGACCAGGGCGCCGGCCGCGGTGGGGCCCATGCCGAGACGCTGTGCGCCGAACAGGGCCACGTACGTATTGACCGAGGCGATCCCGCAGCCCAGGAACAGCGAGAACACCGCCAGCCAGGCGATGTCGCCACGGGGTACGAGCGAGGAGCGCGGCGGCGCTGGCCTACCCGGAGGGTCGGCGGGCAGGGCGCGCAGCGCCCACAGCGCCGCCACCGCGGCGGCGGCGGCCGCCGTCCACACCGCCCCGCGCCAGCCGGCCGCGGCGGCCAGCGCCGTGAGCGGCAGCCCGGCCGCGAAGGCCCCCAGCTGGACGCCGGACTGCTTCACGCCGGTCACCTGCGCGCGCCGGGCGGGGGCGACGGCGGCGAGGATCGCCTTGTTGGTCGCCGGGTTGGCCAGGGCCTGGGGCACTCCGCCCAGCGCTACGGCGGCGAGGAGGAAGCCGGGGCCGGGTGCGGCGCCGATCAGCGCGAGTGTCGCGGCGGACACCGACAGCAGGAGGACGAGGGAGCGCCGCGGCCCGATCCGGTCCACCAGCCGGCCGCCGAAGGGCGACAGCACGGCCGCCGTACCGAATCCGACCGTCGTCGTCAGACCGAGTACGGCCGGCGAGACGCCCGACTCGGCCACCAGCCTCGGACCGAGCGCGCCGAAGAGGAACAGCTGCAGCATCGAGAAGGCCATGGCGCTGGTGAGCAGCGCGGTCAACATGCCGCCCGCCCTCGCCCCGGGTCCGTCGGACGCCGCGGCCGCCGCCTCGGACACGCCGGGTGCCGCCCCCGCCCACACACTCCGCTCCCCCACCGCGCACCCCGTTCCCGCTGCCGGATCTCCGGTCCGGAACAGGGGTCGGACGGGCGAACAGCCGAGTTCCCAGGGTCCGTTGTGGTGTGCGACACATGCCGCTCGAGCGCTGCATGAGAAAGCCTGATACCCACTGTCGCCGCCACCGGGTCGGTGCAACGATGACCCCGCCATGACTCCGGGTCGATGTTGTCGCGCGGTACGGGCTGCGATGTTCGCGGCCACCTGCGTGCTGCTCTCGGCCCTCGGGCACGTCCTCATGTCGGGGGCTTCCGTCCCGTGGCGGGCGATGGCGGCGGCGGTCGCCGTCAGCGCCGGGGTGGGCTGGGTCCTCGCCGGCCGCGAGCGCGGCCTGGCGGCCGTCACCGCCGCGACCGTCGCCGTCCAAGCCGCGCTGCACAGCGGGTTCTCGCTGGCTCAGGCGGTGGTGGACCGTCTTCCGGCCGCGACGGCACACGGCGCCGCGGCGTCGGCCTCCCGCTCCTTAGGGGCCCCGGACTCCGTGGGCGCGCTCGCCCACCGGTGGGTCCGGTACCTGCTGTGCTCCCCGCCCGCGCTCCCCCCGCAATCGCCGTCGCCGTTGACGGACACGGGCGGGGCCGCGGGCGGCCATGTCCAGCACGCCATGCACGCCGTGCACGCGCTGACCGACGGCGCGGCGTCGATGCCCATGTCGATGCCGATGCCGATGCCGATGCCGGCGTCGATGCCGGCGTCGCTGTCGGCGTCGCTGTCGATGCCGATGTCGATGGGCGCCGGACACGGCACCGGCTCCATGTCACCGCTCGGCATGCTCGCCGGCCACCTCCTCGCCGCCCTGGTCTGCGGCCTCTGGCTCGCGTACGGGGAGCGGGGCGCCTTCCGCGTCCTGCGCGCCTTCGCCGGCTGGCTCCTCGTACCGCTGCGCCTGTCCTTCCGCCTCCCCGCGCCCGCGCACCGTCCCCGCGTCCGCTGCCGCCGGGACCACCGGGCCCGGACGCTGCGCAGCCTCCTGCTCGCCGACGCCCTCACCTCACGGGGTCCGCCTCTCGGGACCGCTGTCATCTGACAGCCGGCTCCCCGACGCGCGACGGGCCACCGCCCCGCGCCTCGGGCATCGGCCATGCCATTCGGCGGGCCGTACCCGTTCGCGGGCTCCGCCGTGCCCCCGCATGCGGCACCGGATCCCGGATTCCCAGAAGGACATCAGGCGATGACCCCTGCCCTGCTCACCCGCCCGACCGCTCACGCCGCCGCCACCGCCACCACGGCCCCCGGTACGACCCCGGCCCCCGCACGCCACGCCGCCGGCCCCGACGAGGCGGTCACCCTGCTCGCGCTGGCCGCCCGCGACGGCGACCCCGCCGCCGTGGACCGGTTCGTACGCGCCGTGCAGCGCGACGTACGCCGCTACGTCGCCTACCTCAGCGCCGACCCGCAGTCCGCCGAAGACCTCACCCAGGAGACCTTCCTGCGCGCCCTGGGCAGCCTGCACCGCTTCGAGGGCCGCTCCTCCGCCCGTACGTGGCTGCTCTCCATCGCCCGGCGCACCGTGGTGGACAGCCTCCGCCACAAGGCGGCCCGCCCCAGGATCGCCGACAGAGACGACTGGCAGACGGCCGCCGAGCAGACCCAGCCACGCGGTCTGCCGGGCTTCGAGGACGGGGTCGCCCTCGCGGAACTCCTGGCGGAGATCCCCGCGGAGCGGCGCGAGGTCTTCGTCCTCACCCAGCTCCTCGGGCTCCCGTACGCCGAGGCGGCCCTCATGCTCGGCTGCCCGATCGGCACGGTCCGCTCCCGCGTGGCCCGCGCGCGCTCGTCCCTGATCGACCTGCTGGCGGACGCCGAGACCCCGCTCGCCGCCTGACCGGCGAAGAGCACCCGCACGCGGGGGCCGGACCGCACGCGGTCCGGCCCCTGGCGCGGGTACTCGGGTGAGAGGAGGCGGTCAGGCGAGGAGCTTCTCCTTGGCCTTGGCGAACTCCTCCGGAGTGATGTCGCCCTTCTCCTTGAGGGAGGACAGTTTCGCGAGCTCCTCGATCGGGCTGTGGCCGGGCCCGGAGCCGCCCGCCGCCTTCCGGACGTAGTCCTGGAAGGCCCTCTCGCTCTCCTCGGCCTGCTTCACGTCCCGCTTGCCCATGCCGTGGCCGCGCACGATCAGGTAGACGAAGACTCCGAGGTAGGGCAGCAGGAGCACCAGGACCAGCCATCCCGCCTTGCCCCAGCCGTGCAGGTCGTGGTCGCGGAAGATGTCCGTGATCACCTTGAACAGCAGGAAGAACCACATCACCCACAGGAAGAGCCAGAGCATCGTCCAGAACAGGTTGAGCAGCGGATAGTCGTCCATGCGTCACTCCGATCACATAAGGGACAGATCAATTCATACCGTCCGTTCGAGTGATCCGCACGCCGAGTAGCCGGTCCGGCGGCCGCGCGGGAGCATGGACGCATGGAGGAGCGCTTCCCCGGCGGGATCAGCGCGCCGGGGCGGGTCGCCGGCGTCGGGGAGGGCATCGGCCAGGACGAGCTGGCGCTCGCCGCGCGCAACCACGGAATGCCCCTGGAGGCCATGCGCTACGAGGTCACACCCCCGGGCCTGCACTACGTGCTGACGCACTACGACATCCCCGAGGGCGAGGCCGACAGCTGGCGGCTCGCCGTCCACGGGCGCCTCGAGCACCCCTTGGAGCTGGGCCTGCGGGACCTGCGGGCACTCCCCGCCGTCACCCGCCGGGTCACCATGGAGTGCGCGGGCAACGGGCGGGCCCGGCTCTCCCCTCGCCCGGTGAGCCAGCCGTGGCTGCTGGAGGCGGTGGGCACCGCCGACTGGACGGGCGTGCCGCTGCGCGCGGTGCTCGCCGAGGCGGGGGTGGCGCCGGACGCCGTCGAGGCGGTGTTCACCGGCGCCGACCACGGGGTGGAGCGGGGTGTCGAGCAGGACTACCGGCGCAGCCTGCCGTTGCCCGTCGACGCGGACGTCCTGCTCGCCCACACGATGAACGGCGGGCCGCTGCCCCCGCAGCACGGGCATCCGCTGCGGCTGGTCGTGCCCGGCTGGTACGGGATGGCCCACGTGAAGTGGCTGCGGGACATCGAGCTCGTCGACGCGGCCTTCGGCGGGTTCCAGCAGGCCGTCGCCTACCGGTTCAGGCAGAGCGCGGAGGAGTCCGGCGAGCCGGTCACCCGCATCGCGCCGCGCGCCCTGCTGGTCCCGCCCGGCTTCCCCGACTTCATGTCGCGCACCCGCGTCGTGCGCCCGGGTCCGGTGCGGCTGGCCGGGCGCGCGTGGTCGGGCTACGGGGCGGTCGTGCGCGTGGAGTTCAGCGCCGACGGGGGCGGCGGCTGGGCCGACGCCGAGGTGCGGTCGCCGGGGGAGCATCCGTACGCCTGGCAGGGCTGGCACGCCGACTGGACGGCGGCCCCGGGCAGCCACACCCTCCTGGTCCGCGCCACCGACGCCTCGGGCCGCACCCAGCCGCTCGAACAACCGTGGAACCGGGGCGGCTTCGGCAACAACCTCGTTCAGGCCGTCTCCGTCGAGTGCTGCTGAGCCCACCCGACCGGCCCACCCGGCCCACCCCTTGCCACGCGGGTCCCCTTCCCTCGAAACTGACACATCGTCAGATCGTTGCGAGGGAAGGAACCGAGGATGCAGACCATCTGGCTCGGCGGACCCGAGTGGGTCGCCGTTCTGCGGATCGGGCTCGGGCTGTGGTGGCTGGAGAGCTGGCGGCACAAGGACAAGAAGGACTGGTTCGGCGGAGGCGGCATCCGCTGGGCGGCCGGGGTGGCCGCCGAGCACCGCTGGGGCTTCGTCACACGCGGCTTCGACCTCGTCGTGAAGCCGTACCCGCGCTTCATGGCCTACCTCGTCGCCTACGCGGAACTGGCGCTCGGGCTCGGCCTCATCGCCGGGTTCCTGACCCCGATAGCCCTGATCGCCGGGCTGCTGCTCAACCTGGTCTACCTGGTGCTGATGATCCACGACTGGGGCGAGCAGGGGCAGAACCTGATGATGGCCCTGATCTCCGCGGTCGCCTTCTTCGCGATGGGGTGGCAGGTCTGGTCCCTGGACAACCTGCTGGGGCTGTTCTGACCCTCCCCCGCACCGGGCGGCGGTGCCTGCGCGAGCGGCACCGCCGGCCGCCTTGTCATCCCTGTCGGCCCTGTCAGCCCTGCCGGTCCAGCGGGTTCGCCGCAATGCGGGCCCGCGCGCCGCTCGCCACGTAGGCCGCCGCCGCACACTGCGGCTTGCGCGCGGCCTGGTCCGAGACGAGCGCGAAGAAGGCCTCGCCGAAGCCGAGCCGCGGGTACTCCGCGAGGAGCGCGGCCGTGAAGACCGGGTCGGCGTCGCCGACACCGGTCCCGGAGACGTCCGCGGTCGTGCCGACCTGGAGCAGGTGGCTCTCGACGTCCTCGGCCGCCGTCACGTCGTCGCGCATGTGCAGCACGATGACCCGCTCGGCGCGCGCCCGCCGCTCCGCCGGCCAGCCCAGGCCCGCCGTCAGCACCCGGGCGACGTGCCCGCCCGCCTCCTCGAAGGGCAGGGTGTGGCTGTCGAAGGGCGCGGTCAGCCCGAGATCGTGCACCAGCGCGCTGACGTAGAGGAGTTCGCGGTCGTACGAGAGCCCGTGCCGGTCCGCGTACTCGGCGGCGAAGGCGTAGGAGCGGACGGAGTGGTTCAGCAGCGCCGCGTCCGTGTACTCGGCGGCGATCTCCAGCGCGGCGCGGGCCGACGGAGTGTCAAGAGTCCATGTCACAAGGGTCATGGCGGGTCAGCGTAGGCGGCGGGTGAAGTCCACCTCCGAGGGGCCCGCCTCCCCCGGCCAGGCCAGCAGCCGGGCCGGAGCCGCCGGGGTCTCGGCGAGGACGGTGCCGCGCGAGACGACGTAGCGGGGGCGGACCTGGCGCCGGACCGCCTCGGCGGGCGTCTCGGCCGGCAGCAGGACGAAGGAGGCCGCCGCGCCCTCGGTGATGCCGTACTCCGCCGCGGACAGGCCGAGGACGCGCGCCGCACGCTCGGTCACCATCTCGAAGGCCACCGGGACCTCGTCCGCTCCCGTGAGCTGGGCGGCGTAGATCCCGACGAGGGCGGTCTGCAGCGGGTTGCCGGTCCCGAGCGCGTTCCAGGGGTCCATCACGTCGTCGTGGCCGAAGGCCACGTTCACGCCGGCGCCCAGCATCTCCTTGACCTGGGTGAGGCCGCGCCGCTTGGGGTAGGCGTCGAAGCGGCCCTGGAGGCCCAGGTTGGCGAAGGGGTTCGAGACGAGGTTGATCCCGGAACGCGCCAGCAGCCGCTGGAGTTTGAAGCTGTACGCGCCGCCGTAGGAGCCCATCGCCGTCGTGTGCGAGGCCGTCGCGCGCTCGCGCAGCCCCGAGCGCAGCGCGAGCGCGGCCAGCACCTCCACGAAGCGCGACTGCTCGTCGTCGATCTCGTCGCAGTGCGCGTCGATCCGCAGTCCGTGCTCCTCGGCCAGCGCGAAGGCGATCGACAGCGAGGCCACCCCGTCCTCCCGGGTGTCCTCGAAGTGCGGGATCGCGCCGACGACGTCGGCCCCGCGCCGGACCGCCTCGCGCAGCAGCGCCTCGCCGTCGGGGAAGGAGACGATGCCCTCCTGCGGGAAGGCGACGATCTGCAGGGTCATGACGTCCCGGACCCGGTCGCGCACCTCCAGCAGCGCGTCGAGCGCGGTCAGCGCCGGGTCGGTGACGTCGCAGTGGGTGCGGACGTGCAGGACGCCCTGCGCCGCCTGCCAGCGCAGCACCTCGGTGGCCCGCGCGACGGCGTCCTCGCGAGTCAGGGTCCGCTTGCGCTCGCTCCAGCAGGCGATGCCCTCCCAGAGGGTCCCGGAGGCGTTCGGGCGCGGCTCGCCGGCCGTCAGGGCGGTGTCGAGGTGGATGTGCGGTTCGACGAAGGGGGCGCTGAGGACACCGCCGTGGGCCTCGATCAGCACCCCCGTCGCCGGTGGTTCCTTCTGATCGTCGTACGGGATCACGCGCGCGATCCGGCCGTCCTCCGCGACCTCGACGTCGTGCAGGCCTTCGCTGTGCAGCAGCCGGGCGCCCCGGACGATCATCCGCATGGCGCCAGCCTACGCACGCCGCACGGCACCGGCCCGCGCGCCGCCCACTCGTGAGCCGCCCGCTCGCCGCCCGCTCGTCAGCCGCTCGCCGGCCGCTCGTCAGCCGCGCTTGGCCTGCGCCTTCTGCTGCATGCCCCGCGTCTTCGCGGAGAGCGACTGCACGTCTCTGACGGCGGCCTTGGCGCGCGCCTCGGCCGCCGTGTTCTTCGCCATCGCACGCTCGGAATCCTGGTGGCCGTGCTGACCGGTACGCGCCTTCTTCGCCATGACCTCTGCTCCTCCGACGGGAACGGGACGGAACTTCGTACGCAGACCACCTTGCGCCCGTTCGGCCCAGTCGGCATCTCGGGCGATCGGGTTACGTGGCTCCTCCCCGCACTGACGGTTTTGAGCCTGCCGACCACCGGCCGGTGCCCTTCGCGCCTCCGGGCCGGGGATCGCATTCCCACCCGGCCCCGCGTCCGGGGAGGATGGAGGCATGACTGACGCCACCGCCGATGCCACCGCCAACGCCGACGCACTCGCCGCCATGCCCGACTGGGAGAAGCGTTTCCGGGCCCCGCGGGTGGGGCTGCCCGACTGGGCCGAGGACGCGCCCGACCGCTCGCTCTTCGTCTCCAACGCGACCGGTACCTACGAGCTGTACGCCTGGGACCGCGCCACCGGCACGCAGCGGCAGGCCACCGACCGGCCCAACGGGACGACCGACGGCACCCTCTCCCCCGACGGAGAGTGGATCTGGTGGTTCTCCGACACCGACGGCGACGAGTTCGGCACCTGGGTCCGCCAGCCCTTCGCCGGCGGCCCCGACGAGCCGGCCACCCCCGGGCTGGAGCCCTCGTACCCCGCCGGTCTGGCCATCGGGCGCGACGGGACGACCGTCGTCGGGCGCTCCACCGACGAGGACGGGAGCACGATCCACGTCGTACGGGCCGACGGCTCGGCGCCGTCCGTCGTCTACCGGCACCGCGAGTCGGCCGGGGTCGGCGACCTGTCCCGCGACGGGACCCTGCTGGCCGTCGAGCACACCGAGCACGGCGACGCGATGCACTCCTCGCTGCGCGTGATCACGCTCGACGGGGAGACCGTCGCCGAGCTGGACGACTCCAAGGGCGGGACGCTGGAGCTCGGCCTCACGGTCCTCGGTTTCGCTCCCGTCGCGGGCGACACCCGGCTGTTGATCGGCCACCAGCGGCGCGGCCGCTGGGAGCCGATGGTGTGGGACGTGGCCGCGGGCACCGAAGAGGAGCTGGACATCGAGCTGCCGGGCGACGTCGGCGCCGAGTGGTACCCGGACGGGTCCGCGCTGCTGATCGAGCACAGCCACGAGGCCCGCAGCGAGCTGCTGCGCTACGACCTGGCCGCGCGGGAGCTGCTGCGGCTGGACACGCCGCCGGGGACGGTGTCGGGCGCGACGGCACGGCCCGACGGGTCGGTGGAGTACCAGTGGTCCTCGGCGGCCGAGCCCTCGGCCGTGCGGTCCACGGCGGGCGGGGTCGTCCTCGACCCTCCCGGTTTCCGGCCGCCGGGCTCCGTGCCGGTCGAGGACGTGTGGGTCGAGGGCCCCGGCGGGCGGATCCACGCCCTCGCGCAGCGCCCGGCGGGCCACGGCGACGGCCCCTTCCCGACGGTCTTCGAGATCCACGGCGGGCCCACCTGGCACGACAGCGACGCCTTCGCGGCGACCCCCGCGGCCTGGCTCGACCACGGTTTCGCGGTCGTACGGGTCAACTACCGCGGCTCCACCGGCTACGGCCGCGAGTGGACCGACGCCCTCAAGCACCGGGTCGGCCTGATCGAGCTGGAGGACATCGACGCCGTGCGCGAGTGGGCGGTGGCCTGCGGCCTCTCCGACCCGGCGCGCCTGGTCCTGTCGGGCGGCTCCTGGGGCGGCTACCTGACGCTGCTGGGCCTCGGCACGCAGCCGGACGCATGGGCCGTGGGCCTGGCCGCCGTACCGGTCGCCGACTACGTGACGGCGTACCACGACGAGATGGAGGCGCTGAAGTCCCTGGACCGCACGCTCTTCGGCGGTACGCCGGAGGAGGTCCCGGACCGCTTCGAGGCCTCCTCGCCGCTGACGTACGTGGACGCGGTGAAGGCGCCGGTCCACATCGCGGCGGGCGTCAACGACCCGCGCTGCCCGATCCGGCAGATCGAGAACTACGTGGACCGGCTGGCGGCGCGCGGGGCGGAGCACGAGGTGTACCGGTACGACGCCGGGCACGGCTCGCTCGTCGTGGAGGAGCGGATCAAGCAGGTCCGGATGGAACTGGACTTCGCGCTGAAGCACCTGCCGCCGCGGGCATGAGGCACCGGCGCCCGCACGCGTAGCCGCACCTGCCGCGGAGCCGTCCCGGCCGCCCCGGCGGCCGGGAAGCGGTGCACCCCCCGTACGGTGGTGGGGTGCACCGGTTTCTCCTGACCCCGCGCTGGTGGGGGATCAACGTCTTCGTCGCGCTCGGCGTTCCCTTCTGCCTGTTCATGGGGACCTGGCAGCTCGGTCGGTTCGAGGACCGCGTCGACAGCCACAAGGAGGCCTCCGCCGCGCGCCCCGCCGACCAGGCGGCCGCGCCGCTGGACTCGCTGCTCCCGGTGGACAAGGAGACCTCCGGACGGCTCGCCTCCGTCTCCGGGGAGTACGCCGACCAGCTGCTCGTCCCGGAGCGGCGACTCGACGGGAAGACCGGTTTCTACGTCCTGACCCTGCTCAAGACCGACACCGGCAAGGCCGTCCCCGTGGTCCGGGGCTGGCTGCCGGGTGGCGCGGACGCGGGCCGGGCTCCGGCCGCACCGACCGGGCGGGTCGAGGTGACGGGCGCGCTGCAGGCATCGGAGAGCTCCAGCGGCAAGGGCGTCTACTCCTCGGGCGGCCTGCCGGCCGGGCAGCTCGGCGTCATCGGAGCGGCCTCGCTCGTCAACATCGTGCCGTACGGCCTGTACGACGCCTGGCTGACCGTGCAGACCCCGGCCGACGGGATGACCCCGGTCCCGGCGCAGGCTCCGGTCAACACCGGGCTCGACCTCAAGGCCTTCCAGAACCTCGGCTACACCGGCGAGTGGTTCGTCTTCGCCGCGTTCGTGCTGTTCATGTGGTTCCGGCTCTACCGGCGCGAGGTGGAGACCCTGCGCGACGAGGAGGCGGGCCTCCTGCCGGAGCCGGAGACGGCCACGGCCGCCGCCCCGGCCGGCTCGGCCTGAGCCGGCCGGACCTGAGGCGAGCCGTCGTCCCCTTACGGCTTCGGCGACTCCGCCAGCGGGATCGCACCCGTCCGGTAGACCGTCCCGCCGCACGCGTCGGGGATGGTCGTCTGTGTCGTCGGGGCGACCGACAGCGGCGTGTTCGGCGTGTGGGACACCGCCACGCCCGTGGTGCTCGGCGCCGGGGGAGCCGTCTGCTGATCCGTCTCGCCCGTCTGCGAGCCCGAGCCCGTGCCCGTGCCCGAGCCCGTGCCCGTGCCCGTGTCCGCGTAGGAACCCTGCCCGGGGTCCGTGGAGCCGCCCTCCGGGGGCTTGGAGCCCTCGGTGGCTCCCGCGGCCGTACAGGCCTGCACCGGCGGCACCCACGCGAAGCGGACCTCGTACGCGGCGTTCGGCGCGAGCATCATCAGCGGGACCTCGGCCGACGGGTCGGGCAGTCCGGTCGCCGGGTCGCCCGCGGTGTGGCCGACGACGGCCACCCCGGACCCGCCCTGGCCGGGCGCGGGGCCGCTCGCCGGGGCGGCGGTGACCGTGTCCGGGCCGAGGACGGTACAGCCCCGCCCCGAGACGTTGGTGACCTTGAAGCTGCCGTAGACCTTGCCGTCGGCCTCCCGGGGCCGGGCGCTGCCCGCCACCCCGAGCTGCTCCGCGCTGCAGCCGGGCACGCCCGGAGCCGCCGGCGGGGGCAGCAGGACGGTGCCGGCCGCGGCGGAGCCGCCGGGCAGGACGCCGGTGGCGCCCGTCGGGTTGGTGTTCGGCACGACCGGAGGCAGGCCGCCGGTGGACGGGGTCGGCGCCGCGCCGGTGGCACCGCCCGCGCCCTGCCCCGGACCGGGGGTGGGCCTGGTGGGCTTCGGGGCGGCGCCGTTGCCGTTCTGGTGCGGGTCGGAGACCCCGTTGTCCTTGTTCCCGCCCTGCTGGCCGTGGCCCGCCATGGCGGAGTGGTCGGTGGAGTCGCCCTGCGCCCCGGTCATCCGCAGGGCGGCCGGGATCCCGGTGCCCACCAGCAGCGCGGCCGCCGCGGCGGCGACGAGCGCCTGCCGCTTGCGGGTCCGGCGCAGGGGGACGGCGTGCCGCAGCCGCTCCAGCGCGTCGCCGGAGGGTTCGAGTCCCAGGACGGCGCCGCGCATCAGGTCCCGGAGCGCCTGCTCCTCACCGCCGGGCTCGCGGCCCACGGACTGCGCGCCGACGGGCTTCGCGCCGGCGGCTTCCGCACCGGCGGCCTCCCTACCGGCGGGGTTCAGGCCGGCGCCCGCCGCTCCGCGCATCAGCTCCCGCAGCGCCGCCTGGCCCTCGCCGGCGGATCCGCGCGTCAGCCCGTGCAGGCCGCGGTCCTCGCCGGAGGCTCCGCCCCGCAGGCTCCGCAGTGCCTTTTCCTCGCTCACCTTGCGGTCCTCGTTCATGACTGCGCCGCCTCCATCGCCACACGCAGCGCGGCAATGCCCCGCGATCCGTACGCCTTGACCGAACCGAGCGATATGCCGAGCGTCTCGGCGACCTGGACTTCCGTCATGTCCGCGAAGTAGCGCAGCACCAGCACCTCGCGCTGGCGGCGCTGCAGACCGCGCATCGACTTGATGAGATCGTCCCGTTCCAGCAGGTCGTAGGCGCCTTCCTCGGCGCTCGCCATGTCCGGCATCGGCTTCGACAGCAGCTTGAGGCCGAGGATGCGGCGGCGCAGGGCGGAGCGCGAGAGGTTGACGACGGTCTGGCGCAGGTAGGCCAGGGTCTTGTCCCGGTCGCGGACCCGGCTCCGGGCCGAGTGGACGCGGATGAAAGCCTCCTGGACCACGTCTTCGCAGGAGGCGGTGTCGTCGAGGAGGAGCGCGGCGAGACCGAGGAGCGAGCGGTAGTGGGCCTGGTAGGTCTCGGTGAGGTGGTCGACGGTGGTCCCCGCCACCACTTCGGCCGTCTCTGTGCTCCCGGAGGCCTCCGCGCTGTCGCGGGGCCCGGGCACGCGGCCGCTCAGGTTCGGTATGACCGTGGGCAGGGCGGGAGCCGCGGGAGTCGTCGTGGCCGACGGGACGGGAACGATCACCGGGAGACCGCCGGGCGCGCGGGAGCGCAGGCGCGACGGGATCGTCCCGGTGCGCACCGATATGACGGGGAAGTCCAACAATGCTTCAGCCACGCCAGTTGGACACGCGTCCCCCCGTCAGGGTTGTACGCGCGAGGCAGACTCATCGGCGTGGTTCCCATTGCCCTCATGCGTAGCCGCTCTCCCCGCCGTTCCCGTCGTACGACGGCGGCCGGCGGGCCATCACCTTGATCAAGGGATCACCGATGATCCTACAAAGTGAAATACCCAAACTCACCCGCGACGAGCTCCGCGGTCTGTGTGGCGTTCAACGCCGCGCCCTGGCGCAGGTTGTCCGCGCAGACGAAGAACTCCAGGGAGGCCGGGTCGTCGAGGGAGCCCCGCACCCGTCCCACCCAGGCCGGATCCGTCCCCGCGGCGTCCGAAGGAGTCGGGAACTCGCCCGCCGCCGGGTCGTCCACGAGGACCACACCGGGCGCCGCGTCCAGGATCTCCCGGGCGTGCACGGCGTCGACGGCGGCCTCGAAGCGGGCCCGTACGGTCAGTGAGTGCCCGGTGAGCACGGGCACCTGTACGCAGGTCACCGAGACCGGCAGCTCCGCCAGGTCCAGGATCCGGCGCGTCTGCGCCCGTACGGCCAGCTCGTGCGAGGACCAGCCGTCCTCGCGGAGCTCACCGGACCACGGCACGACGTTGAGCGCGAGCGGAGCCGCGAAGGGGCCCGCGTCCTCGCCCACGGCACGGCGTACGTCCCCGGGGAGCTCCCCCAGGGAGGTTCCGGCGACCTGGGACAGCTGGCGGCGCAGCGCCTCGGAGCCGGCCCGTCCGGCCGCGCTCGCGGCCTGGTACGAGGAGACGGCCAGCTCGGCCAGCGCGTACTCGGCGTGCAGCGCGCCCAGCGCCGCGATCATCGCGGCGGTCACGCAGTCGGGTCCGGCGACGATCCCGCGCGGGCGGATCCGGGCCGCGTGCCCGTTCACCTCCGGCACCACGAGCGGCACCTCGGGGTCCTCGCGGAAGGCCGCGGACTGGTCGACGACGACGGCGCCGCGCGCGGTGACGACGGGAGCCCACCGGGCCGAGACCTCGGCGGGGGTCAGGAAGAGTGCGATGTCGCCCGGCCCGAGGCCGTCGAAGGCGTCCTCGGTGAGGGCGAGCACCTCGGTCTCCTCGGCGCGCACGGTCAGCCGTCGGCCGGCCGAGCGCGACGAGGCGATCAGGCGTATGTCGCCCCAGACGTCCGCCCGCTGGGACAGGATCTGGAGCAGGACGGAGCCGACCGCTCCGGTCGCCCCGACCACGGCGAGTGCCGGTGCCGAGGCCGACCGGGTGACGGTCATCGTCCGGTGCCTCCGTAGACGACGGCTTCGTCGCTGTCGGAGTCGAGGCCGAAGGCCGTGTGCACGGCGCGGACGGCCTCGTTGACGTCGTCCTGGCGGGTGACGACCGAGATGCGGATCTCGGAGGTGGAGATCAGCTCGATGTTGACGCCCGCGTCGGACAGCGCCTGGAAGAACGAGGCGGTGACGCCCGGGTTCGTCTTCATGCCGGCGCCGACCAGGGAGATCTTGCCGATCTGGTCGTCGTAGCGCAGGGAGTCGAAGCCGATCGTGGCCTTCGCCTTCTCCAGGGCGTCGATGGCCTTGTGGCCCTCGGCCTTGGGGAGGGTGAAGGAGATGTCCGTCAGGCCCGTGGAGGCGGCGGACACGTTCTGCACGATCATGTCGATGTTGATCTCGGCGTCCGCGATGGCGCGGAAGATCGCCGCGGCCTCGCCCGGCTTGTCCGGGACGCCGACGACCGTGATCTTGGCTTCGGAGACGTCGTGGGCGACTCCGGAGATGATGGCGTGCTCCACCGGCTCGTCTCCTTGCGGATTCTCGTTGCTGACCCAGGTGCCCGGCAGTCCCGAGAAGGACGAGCGGACGTGGATCGGGATGTCGTAGCGGCGCGCGTACTCGACGCAGCGGTGCAGCAGCACCTTGGAACCGGAGGCCGCGAGCTCCAGCATGTCCTCGGAGGAGATCCATTCGATCTTCTTGGCCTTCTTCACGACGCGGGGGTCCGCGGTGAAGACGCCGTCGACGTCGGTGTAGATCTCGCAGACCTCGGCGTCCAGCGCGGCGGCCAGCGCGACGGCGGTCGTGTCCGAGCCGCCTCGGCCGAGGGTGGTGATGTCCTTGCTGTCCGCCGACACGCCCTGGAAGCCCGCGACGATGGCGATGTTGCCCTCGTTCAGCGCGGTGCGGATACGGCCCGGCGTGACATCGATGATGCGCGCTTTGTTGTGGACCGAGTCGGTGATGACGCCTGCCTGGCTACCGGTGAACGACTGGGCCTCGTGGCCCAGGCTTCTGATCGCCATGGCCAGCAGGGCCATGGAGATCCGCTCCCCGGCGGTCAGCAGCATGTCGAATTCGCGTCCGGCAGGCATCGGGGACACCTGCTCGGCGAGATCGATCAGCTCGTCCGTCGTGTCGCCCATCGCGGAAACCACGACGACCACCTGGTGGCCGTTCTTCTTGGCGTCCACGATCCGCTTGGCGACACGCTTGATGCCCTCGGCATCGGCTACGGAGGAGCCTCCGTACTTCTGCACGACAAGGCCCACGTGCGCTCCTCGCTCATTTCCGTTACTGCGGTCAGTGACGCAGTCTAGCGAGCGCCCGGCATCCGACCGCGACGTACCACATCATGAGACGTTCCGTTCATCTCATGATCACGGTCAGTTGGCGTACTCCTTGAGCTTCTCGGTCTCCAGCGTGACCTTGACCGGCTCGGGCAAGTCGATCACGGCCCCGAAGGGCCGGGTCGTGATCGCGCGGTACCGCCCGCCTTCGGGTTCCGCGTGAACGACGACCGATTGGTTCTCCCGGTCGATGAGCAGGTACACGGGAATCCCCGCCTGCGCGTATCCGTCGGGCTTCTCCGTCCGGTCCCGCGCATTGGTGTCCCGATCGTGCGAGGTGACCTCGACGGCCATGAGGACCCCGTCCGGTTCGGCCCACTCGCCCCGCCCGCCGAGGTACCCGCAAGCCGCCAGAACGGCATCGGGGCGCGCTCGACCCTTGCGGTACGACTCGACCATCAGCCCATGCTCCGGATAGAGCGACAGGTCCGGCCGGTGCTGCATGCAGTGCTTCAGCAGCCACATGACGATCGTCTGGTGATTTCCGTCCGGCGCCTGCTTGACCTGCACCCTTCCCTGGATGAACTCCAGCCGCACCAGCTCGGGCGCGTTGCGGGCGAGTTCTTCGAATTCCTCGGTGGACATCTGGGCCTGGGCGCCAGTGGGCTGCTGCACGCTCATCCGCGCCTCTTCGGGGGCAGGCCAGCGGCCTCGCGGAGGGTGTCGGCGAGGACCTGGACCTCCTCGGGCCCGGGGGCGGGGCGGGGGGCCGACTGCGGGGTGGCGGGGGGAGCCTCCGGGGCCTCTGCGAAGTTCAGCGTCTCGAGCCACGCGTCGAACTCCGTGTAGTCGATCTCACTGTCGTCCACCACACAGTCCGGGCAGACCCCGTTGACGATCTCGACGGTCTGCTCGGTGTCGTCGCAGTACATGCACATCAGCATGGCCTGCTCGACCGTCTCGGGCTCGGGCTCGATACTGCGCTTCGGGGGCATCTTTTCCTCCAGTCGCTTGCGGATGAGCGCTGCGGGATGGCGCAGCGGCTTGGGCAGCCCGTTCGTCAGGGCGTACGTGAGCTGGCACACGTCGACCCCGCTCTCCAGCCACGCCGTGGCCAGCGGAGCCAGCGAGGCGCACTCGGCGGCGGACAGCACCGCGGCGGGGTCGGTGTCCTTGAGCTTGGCGAGGACCCGGTAGGCGGTGGTCCGCTCGACCGGCAGGACCTGGGCGGCCCCGGCGACCGCAGCGGGGTCGACGGCCTCGGCGGCCTCACCGCCCGCCGACGGCTCCACGGGCGCCACCCCCGGCACCGGCACCAGCCGGGCACCGACGGAGCGGCAGTAGGCCCGCCACCAGGCGTCGTCCCGG
Source organism: Streptomyces sp. ISL-43 (assembly GCF_018614195.1). GTDB lineage: Bacteria > Actinomycetota > Actinomycetes > Streptomycetales > Streptomycetaceae > Streptomyces. The sequence continues at coordinate 11,061 of NZ_JAGGOT010000047.1, read as the reverse complement.
GCGGTCCGGGAGAAGTACGTACGCGTCACCCAGCGCGAGCTGCCCTCGCGGACCACCCGCTCTTTCAGCCTGCGCAGGTGCCCGGCTGCTGTGAGGTGGTCCAACGCGCCCCGCGCACCGGCCTGCCCCATCCCCGAGAGGTGCGCGGCCAGCGTCTTGTGGTCCATCGCGGCGCCCTCGGGCAACCGGTCGATAAACACGGCGAGCGCGGCGTCACGCTTGCTCAGGTGTCCGAAATCATCGGCCGTGCGGGCCAGTTGGCCGGGCGCCTCGCGCTTTCCGAAGCCGGGGTTGGCCATCGGGTGGGCGACGGCGGACATGACAGGGCTAAAGTCGACAGCAGCCACGAGATCGCCTCTGATCCGATCTTGAAGGTCAGACCCCGGCACGGTGTTCCAGCACCTGTCGGGGTCGTTCTATGTGACGGACGCTAGACCCTTCACCACGCCACGTGTCAAGCCGGTCACAAATAGTCATCTCGGTTGTCGTGAACGGACATTGGGTTGGGTGGTTGGTTTTTAACCCAACCACCCAACCGCATAACCAAAAGGAGCTCGGGGCTCGGAGCTCAGTGCTCGGAGCTCACCCCAGACGCGAGGAACACCGCCCAGGGGGTAGCCCCGAACGTCAGTTCCGGCCCGGCGGCGACCTTGGAGTCCCGGACATGGACGGCGGCGGGACAGGCGGCGACCTCGACGCAGTTGTCGCCCTCGGAGTCGCTGTAGCTCGACTTGTGCCAACCGAGGGCGACTTCGACGCAGGCGTCACCCTCCGAGTCGCTGTAGCTCGACTTGGACCATCGCAGTGCGCGGCTCATAGCTCATCCACCATCCGTTTGATGAAGGCGACCGACCCCCTGTGGTCGAGGGCCGTCGCACGGATCATCCCAAGGCGCTCCGTATGGGTACTCACGATGTCCGGATCGGAGGTCAGCTGGCTCAGCGACTGCCCAGTCGAATAGGCGGAGTACTCGTGTTCGTGGGACTCCATCAGGACCATGGGTCCTATCGTGGCCGCTGGCATGACCCGGACGAAGGGCAGCACCTGGAGGGAGACGTTGCGCAACTTGGCAGCCCACATAAGGCTGACAAGCTGTTCGCGGTGCACGTCGCGACCACCCAGCGGGCAGCGCAGAGCGGCCTCGAAGATGACGAAGCTGAAGGCCACCGTGGGCTTCCCGGTGAGGATCGCCTGCCGCTCCAGGCGGGCCGCGACCCGCTGTTCCACCGTCTCGTCGTCCACGGGAGGCCAGTGGTTCGCCATCAAGGCCCGCGCATAATCCTCGGTCTGCAACAACCCAGGGATGAGCGTGACTTCGTACGACCACAGACTGCGCGCTCCCTTCTCCCGCTGCATGAAGTCCTGCGCCCGCGCAGGGAACTTCTCCCGCCGCAGATACCCCGCCGCAGCGCTCAACAGGCCCTCCGCCTGGAACAACGCGTCTGCCGCGTCCAGCAGTTGCGGTGTCGGCATGCGCACCCCCTGCTCCATCGCCTTGATGGTGTCCGGGGAGTACTTGGCGGCCGTGCCCAGTTCCTCGCGGGTCACGCCGGCCTTGATGCGCCACCGTTTGAGCTGGTCCCCGGCGTAGCGCCAGGAGGCAGGTACAGGGGGGTTCGGGACTGACACAGCGGCCACCTCCGGCAGCTACGACACGCTTTGTATCCGCTCGGTCACTGTCGAGCGTAGACCCGGCACGCCAGGCTGCGGGCATGAACCGGACACGTCGGCCCGATTGGGTCCCCCTCCTCGGCCACCACCTGCGCCGCACCGGCATCCACTTCGACGCCGTGCGCATCCAGGGCGTACGCGGGGAGGCGGTGGCCGCGCGGCTGATCGAGGCGACCGGCGGGCGTGCCGGGCCGATCGTGTGCGAGGCCAGCGGCTTCCGGTGGATGTACTTCCTGCTGCCGCCCGGGACCTCCCGGGCGTACGCCTGGCCGCTGGGCGTGCAGCGCTTCGGGGCCGGGCAGCGGACCGTCGCCTACATCGGCGTACCGGCCCTGGACGGCAACACCTGGCCGCTGATGTGGCAGTCGCCGCCGTCCGCCGTGGCGCCCTTCGTGGACCCGGGGGCCCTGCACGCCGTCCTGGCGCCGGAGGGCGGCGTTTCCACTCCCCCGTGACGTGGCCGGGGGCGGCCGCGTCAGGCGGGCCTGTGGCGGCCGAGACCGCCGAGCTCCTCGGCCATGACCTGCCCCGCCTGCTCGGCGAGGTCGTCCTCGGCCAGGTCCTCGTCCGTGTCCAGCCCGTCCAGGGCCTGCAGCGGCTGGTCCAGCCGTACGTGCGCCACGAGCGACTGCAGGGCGCGCAGCGTGGCGGAGGCGGTTGGCCCCCAGTTGGTGAAGTACGAGAACTGCCACCACCACAGGGCTTCGGTGATCCGGCCCGCCTGGTAGTGGATGAGCCCGTGCCGCAGGTCCGCCACCACGTCGGCCAGGTCGTCGGAGATCCGGTGCGCGACCGGGGCCTTGCGCGGCTCGTAGGGGTCGAAGACCTCGGAGTAGACGTCGACCGGCTCCAGCATCAGCGCGAACCGCTCGCGCAGGTCGTCCACGTCCGGCTCCGGGCCCAGGTCGGGCTCGTAGCGCTCGTCGGGCAGGACGTCCTGGTACGCGCCGAGCCGGCCGCCCGCCAGCAGCAGCTGGGAGACCTCCAGGAGGAGGAAGGGCACCGCGCTGTCCGGGTCCTCGCCCTTGGCCACCTCGGTGACCGCGACGATGAAGGACTCGATCTGGTCCGAGATCTGGACGGCGAAGTCGTCCGGATCCTGCCCCAGGGCGTGCAGCGTTGCGTCAGACATCGAGAAGTCGCCTTCCTTCAAAGGCCCGCCCGAGCGTGACCTCGTCCGCGTACTCCAGATCTCCCCCGACGGGGAGCCCGCTGGCCAGGCGGGTGACCTTCAGGCCCATGGGCTTGATCATGCGGGCGAGGTAGGTGGCGGTCGCCTCGCCCTCCAGGTTCGGGTCGGTCGCGATGATCAGCTCGGTGACCGCGCCGTCGGCGAGCCGCGCCAGGAGCTCCCGGATGCGCAGGTCGTCCGGGCCGACGCCCTCGATCGGGCTGATCGCGCCGCCGAGGACGTGGTACCGGCCCCGGAACTCGCGGGTCCGCTCGATCGCGACGACGTCCTTCGACTCCTCGACCACACAGATGACCGACAGGTCGCGGCGCGGGTCGCGGCAGATGTTGCACCGCTCCTCCTGCGCCACGTTCCCGCACACCGCGCAGAACCGGACCTTGTCCTTGACCTCGAGCAGCGCGTGCGCGAGGCGGCGGACGTCGGTGGGCTCGGCCTGCAGGATGTGGAAAGCGATCCGCTGCGCGCTCTTGGGCCCGACGCCGGGCAGCCTGCCCAGTTCGTCGATCAGGTCCTGGACCACGCCTTCGTACAACGGACTGCCTTCTTTCGATATGGGGTGCGGGACCCGCGGGTGCGGGGCTCGCGGTCGGGCCTAGTGCCGCAATGCCTAGAACGGGAGGCCGGGGATACCGCTGCCGCCGCCCAGCCCCTGGGCCAGCGGCCCCAGCTTCTGCTGCTGGAGCGCCTGCGCGTTCTCATTGGCCGCCTGGACCGCCGCGACGACCAGGTCCGCGAGCGTCTCCGTGTCCTCGGGGTCCACGGCCTTCGGGTCGATCACCAGTGCGCGCAGTTCACCGGAACCGGTGACGGTCGCCTTGACCAGTCCGCCGCCGGCCTGGCCCTCGACCTCGGCCTGCGCCAGCTCTTCCTGGGCCACGGCGAGGTCCTGCTGCATCTTCTGGGCCTGCTGGAGCAGCTGCTGCATGTTGGGCTGACCACCACCGGGAATCACAGGTCACTCACTCCGTAACTTCGTCGTGTCGGCCCGGGCGTCGGACCGCTCGGTCAAATCCGAGCCTACGTGCTCCCCGGGCACCGCGCCCTACGCCGTGAGGACCAACTCTTTCGAGTGAGAGACGAGGCGTGCGCGTACCTGCTGGGGCCCTCCTTGCGGGCGGAAATCCCGGGAATCGTCGCCCATCGCGCCTCATTCGAAGGTAGGAAGAGCATGCGCACCATTGCGCACACGCGCACCACCACACGTCAGCGCAGGCAGAGGGAGTGCCGGGTGAGTCAGCCGGAGATGCAGCCCGAGGGGCCACCCCGGGATCCCGCAGAGGACGGCGACCTTACCGGCCGGCCGTTCCCTCTCGGGGACTGGGGCGAGCCCGCCGAGCGGCTCGACGAGCTCTACCGGCGGGTCGAGGCCGACGCGCTGCGCACCGCCGAGTGGTACCTCGCGGACCGGGGCTGGAAGCGCCGGGGCGCCCGCGTCCTGCGGGCCGGGGCGGCCGTGGGCGCGGTCCTGGGCGCCGCGATGCCGCTGTTGGAGCTGACCGGCTCGGCGCCCGGTGCGGCCTCGTACGGCTACCTCTCGCTCCTCCTGGGAGCGGCCTGCCTGGCCTGCGACCGGTTCTTCGGCATGACCTCGGGCTGGATGCGGGACGTCGCGACGGCGCAGGCCGTGCAGCGGCGCCTGCAGACCCTGCAGTTCGACTGGGCCTCGGAGAACGTACGGGAGGTCCTGGGCCCTACGGAGGGCACCGCGAGCGAGGCGGCGGAACGATGTCTCACCGTGCTGCGCCGGTTCTCCGAGGACGTCACGGAGCTGGTGCGCTCCGAGACCGCGGAGTGGATGGTGGAGTTCAGCTCGGGCCCCGCGCCGCTGGTGATGCAGTCCCTGGGCGCGGGCGGGGCCCGCTCGGACGCGTACGTCCCTCCGGCCCGCTTCCCCCTCCCTCCGGGCACCCGCCCGAACATGCCCCGGCAGAGACCGCCGGAGCAGCCGCGCTGACACCCACGGCCGGGCCTCCCGGGGCTGGGCCCCGGGAAGCCGGCTCCGGGCGGAATCCGGGCCGAGTCCGGCTCAGCTGAAGATGATCATCGAGCCCTGTCCGAGGCTCCGGGTCGCCGCCGCGTGCAGACCCAGCCACACGTGCCGCTCGCGCGCGAAGGGGCTGTCGTCGTAGGGGATCGGCCCCGCGGGCTCCTCCAGCGACGTCGGCCGCCCCGGCGGGGCGGGCGCCACCGGCGGATTCCCGGGGTCTATCCCGATCGCGGGAGCCACCACCGCCAGCTCCCTCAGCAGCCCCTGGGCCGACCCCAGCGGGCCGCCGCCGGCCAGCAGCTCCTCGTTGGCCAGCGGAACCGCGAAGTCCACGGGGACGTACGCCCCCGCGTGGTCGTAGTGCCACACCAGGTGCGACTGCTGGGCCGTCGACTCGAACATCTCCAGCAGCTGCTCGTAGTCCCCGCCCAACTCGTCCACCGGCGTCACCGGCAGCCCGCAGATCTGGAGCAGGTACGCCCGCCGCAGGAAGTGCAGGGCGTCGTAGTCGAAACCGGCCACCGGGGCGACGTCCCCGGAGAGCCCCGGCATGTACGCGAACACCGGCACGGACGGCAGTCCGGCCTCGCCCAGCACCTTGTCGTACGAGGCGATCTCTTCCGCGAAGGGGTTGTCGGGGCTGTGGCACAGCACGTCGACAAGGGGGACCAGCCACAGGTCACAGGCCACTCGGCCTCCGATCAGTCGATTTCGCCGATCGGGCCAGCGTAGTGCGCCGGACACGCTCCGCGAAGGGGTGAGCAGAACCTCGCACCGGAGCCCGCGCCGCGCCACCGGCTCCCACGGGGGCTACGGCGCCGCCGGTCCCACCCTCCAGACCCACGCGTCCAGCACCTTCTCCGGCGGCCGGCCCAGCAGCCCGCTGATCAGGTCCCGCAGCTCGGTGTCCCGCTCCTGGACGGGCAGGACGACCACGCCCGCCTTCCAGTACTCCAGGTCCTGGCGGGCCTGGGCCTGCCAGGCCGGGTCGACCTCGGGCGGCTGCGCGCCGTAGCGGACGTCGCGCAGGAGGTTCGACAGGTGCCTGGGGGTGGCCCCGTAGATGCCGATCCGGTCGGGTCCCCACGGGCCGTTGAAGTAGCCGCCGGCCAGCCGGAAGCCGAAGTCCGCCTCCACCTGCCAGTGCAGCGCGTCCGCCTGGCCCGGGTCCGGCAGCGGTACCGGAACGAGTGCCTCGCCGTCCTTGACGTAGTCCTTCCACGACCCGGAGGTGATGAAGGCGGGAACCGGCGCACGGTCCCGGACGGTCAGCGGCAGCGGCAGGACCGGAATCAGCGCGGCCGCCGCCCCGAACAGGCCGAGCGTGCGCAGCTCGCGCGTGCGCATCCGCACGATCCGGTCGAGCGCGAGGGCGAGCAGGATGCCGAGGACGGGGGCGCAGACCATGGCCACGCGCCCCTCGATCACCGACTCGAAGAGCGGCAGCTCGATCATCAGCCGCCAGGGGCCCGGCAGCACGACCTCCGTGCGCGGTACGGGCACCCACGGGCCCAGCGACAGCAGCAGCGTGACGAAACCGGTGATCGCGAGGGCCCGTACGGTCCTGCTGCGCCACAGCCACACGCAGACGGCGACGCCGAAGGCCAGCAGGGGCCAGCCGTAGAAGGCGTTCTGCTCGGTGGTGTTCAGGGAGAGGCGGGCGGCCGTCTCGGGGTCGCCGAAGAGCGAGCGCCCGGCGTACTCGATGAGGGCGCGCGGGCTGTTCCCGGCGTTGTCCCCGTGCAGGATCGCGTGGTAGCTCTGCGGGCCGAAGAACTGCCAGAACAGCGGGACGGCCACCAGCGGCAGGCAGACGGCGAGGGCGACGACCAGGCCGGCTCCCAGCGGCCGCGCGGCCGCGAGGGCGCGGCGGCGGTCCACGAGCAGGCAGGCGAGGCAGTAGACCACCATGCCGAGCGCGGCGATGAGCAGCGGCTCCTCGCCGATGAAGATCTGGTACGTCGCGAACAGCCCGAGCAGGACCCCGTCACGCGTCACGTTCCGGCCCTCGCACAGGCGCATCGCCCGGTCGACGATCAGCGGGATCATGAAGAGGACGACGAAGTTCGGGTGGCCGTTGGCGTGCGAGACCATCGGCGGCGCGAAAGCGGCGAGCGCCCCGCCCGCGGCGGCGGCCCAGCGGCTGCGCACGAACCGGCGGCGGATCAGCCAGTACCAGGTCCAGGCGCTGGCGGCCATGCCCAGCGTGAGGACCAGCGCGAAGGTGACGGTCGCGCCGAAGAGCAGGGTGACCGGGATGAGCGGGACGTTCAGGCCGAGCATCGTGGCGTTGGCCATGAGGTTCACGCCGTCCGGCATGCCCTGGGCGAAGGTGAAGAGCGGATTGCGCAGGTGGGTGATGTTGTCGGTGGTGACTCCGACGAACCACTCCCACTGGTTCTGGTCCTGGAGCGCGTCCGCGAGGTAGCTGCCGTCGAGGTCCGCCCACAGGCCTTGGAAGACGTAGAAGGAGAGCACGAGGAAGGCGGCGGCGACGGCGAGGCCGCCGGCGTTCAGGCGCGGCAGCTCGCGGAGCGCGAGGCGGCGCTCGCCGGCGGGACGGCGGGGACGGCCGGTGCGGGCCGGGCGTACGGGGCCTGCGGTGCGCGTGCTGTCCGCGGTGCGGGCGGCACGGTGCAGCGGGACCTCGGCCACGTGCCAGCCCTGGCGGCGGATCCAGCGCAGGACCTCGGCGTCGATGGCGGGGCCGTCGAGGGTGGAGGCGCCGAAGGCGGCGCGGGCGCGGTCGCCGTCGAAGAGGGCGAAGCCGCAGGTGTCGGCGCGGAATCCCGGTATGCCCGGGATGCCGATGGCGCGGACCAGACGGTTCCCGGACCGGCCGAGGACCGCGGCGGGGATCGAGGTGTGGATCGAGGTGTGGACCGGCGTGTGGACCGAGGTGTGGACCGAGGTGTGGCCACCGGCCGGGTCCGGGCCGGGGTCGAGGGCCTGCGCCCGCTCCTCGGCTTGGTCCAGGACGCGCTCCAGACGGGCCAGCTCGTCGAGCGGCGTGGTGAGGCCGGCGTCGGTGATCAGCACCCGCCGGCCGGCGGACGCGAGCACTCCGGCACGCAGCGCGGCTCCCTTGCCGGGGCGGTGGTTTCCGGGTTCCCCGTCGGGGTGCGAGTCGAGGCGCACCAGCCGGATCCGCGGCTCGTCGGCGGCCGCCGCCAGGACGGCATCGGCGGGGCCGTCGCCGACGACGACGAGTTCCCAGTCGCCGGGCCCGGCGCCGAGCAGGGCGTCGAGCCGCCCGGGGGCGGTGGCGAGCGTCCCGCCGATGCGGTCGTCCCCGCCGAGGACGGGGATGACGACGGAGAGTCCGACGGCACCGAGCCACGGCGTCGCGGCCGGGGCCGTCGGGTCTGCCGGGGCCGTCCGGTCCGCCTGGGCCGTCCGGTCCGCCGGAGCCGTCCGGTCCGCCGGAGCCGTCCGGTCCGCCGGAGCCGCGCTGCTCGCGCTCGCGCCGTTCTCCGGGCTCACTGGCCGGCCGCCTTCGGCCCGAGGCCCGCGGCCCAGTCCAGACCGTGCTGGTTGTACGCGTGCACGAGGCGGCGTACCTCCTCGGCGTCCGCGCGGGTCACCGCGTCGATCAGTTCGTTGTGGCCGGACCACAGGTCGGTGCGCAGGTGTGGCTCGGCCTTCAGGTAGGGGACCGCGAAGACCCAGCACTGCACGCGGAGCCGGTGCAGGAACTCCGAGATGTAGATGTTGCCGACCAGCCCGCTCAGCTCCCTCCAGAAGCGCAAGTCGTAGCCGATCAGCACTTCGAGCGAGCCGGTCAGCGACGCCCGCCGCGCCTCCTCCGCCCGACGGCGCACCGAGACCAGCCGCTCACCTGTGCCGGGAGCGGTGCCGCGTTCCACGAGCTGGCGGAAGATTCCTTCCACGATCAGCGTACGAGCCTCGATCATGCCCCGGAAATCATCCACGGAGAAGACTCGGACGCGGAAGCCGCGGTGCTGGACGGAGTCGAGCAGGCCCTGTCCGGAGAGGTCCACCAGGGCCTCGCGGACGGGGGTCGCCGAGACTTCGTACTGCTCGGCGATCTGCTTCACGGTGAACTCCGTGCCGGGCGGCAGACGTCCCGCGAGCACCTCGTCACGCAGCGCGTCCGCGATCTGCTGGCGAAGTGTGTTGCGAGTGACAGCGCCGCTGCCTGACATAGGGGTCCGTCTCCATCTGTGGGCTTCGGACACCTTAGGCCAGGCGGCGCGGCTGAAACTGATCGTTCTGTGGCCGCTATGTGGATTTAGCGCTCGTTATCCGGACGGTGGAACGCTCACCCCTCGGGCCGGCCCGGAACGGGCTGCTCACGGACGTGCGGGAACCCGTACGCACGCGTGCGGCCCTGCTCGAACCCTTTCGGGTCACACGAGCAGGGCCGCTGCGCAATGCGGGTCGGTCAGGCGCGGGCGTCAGGCGCGGACGTCAGGCGCGGACGTGCCGGTCGGCGACGGTCAGGGCGTCGTCCAGCAGGGCCAGGCCCTCCTTGGCGTCCGCCTCGGTGATGTTGCACGGGGGGACCACGTGCGTCCGGTTCATGTTGACGAACGGCCACAGTCCGGACGTCTTGCAGGCGGCGGCGAATTCGGCCATCGGCGCGTTGTCCGCGCCCGCGGCGTTGTAGGGAACGAGCGGCTCGCGCGTCTCCTTGTCCCGTACGAGTTCGAGCGCCCAGAAGGTGCCCAGGCCCCGCACCTCGCCGACGGAGGGGTGACGCTCCGCGATCTCGGCGAGGGCCGGGCCGATCAGGTTCTCGCCGAGGTGGGCGGAGTGCTCGACGATGCCCTCCTCGTCCATGGCGGTCATCGTCGCGACGGCCGCGGCGCAGGCCAGCGGGTGGCCGGAGTAGGTGAGCCCGCCCGGGTAGGGGCGCGTGGCGAAGGTCTCGGCGATCTCCGCGGAGATCGCGACGCCGCCGAGCGGGACGTAGCCGCTGTTGACGCCCTTGGCGAAGGTGATCAGGTCGGGCGTGACGTCCCAGTGCTCGGCGGCGAACCACTTGCCGGTCCGGCCGAATCCCGACATGACCTCGTCCAGGATGAAGACGATGCCGTGGCGGTCGCAGAGCTCGCGCACGCCGGCCAGGTAGCCGGGGGGCGGGGTCATGATCCCGGCCGTGCCGGGGACGGACTCCAGGATGATCGCGGCGATCGTCGCCGGCCCCTCGAAGGCGATGGTGTCGGCGAGGTGGGTGAGGGCGCGCGCGCACTCCTCGGCCTCGGTCGTCGCGTGGAAGGGCGAGCGGTAGAGGAAGGGTCCCCAGAAGTGCACGACGCCCGCGGCGGCCGTGTCCGAGGGCCAGCGGCGCGGGTCGCCGGTCAGGTTGATCGCGGCGGCGGTGGCGCCGTGGTACGAGCGGTAGGTGGAGAGCACCTTCTGCCGGCCGGTGTGCAGCCGGGCCATGCGGACGGCGTTCTCGACGGCCTCGGCGCCGCCGTTGGTGAAGAAGATCTTGTCGAGGTCGCCGGGGGTCCGCTGGGAGATGAGGCGTGCGGCCTCGGAGCGGACGTCGACGGCGAAACCGGGGGCCAGGGTGCAGAGCGTGGCCGCCTGCTCCTGGATGGCGGCGACGACCTTGGGGTGCTGGTGGCCGATGTTGGTGTTGACCAGCTGGGAGGCGAAGTCGAGATAGCGCTTGCCGTCGTAGTCCCAGAAGTGCGACCCCTCGGCTTTGGCCACGGCGAGCGGGTCGATCAGGGCCTGGGCGGACCAGGAGTGGAAGACGTGAGCGCGGTCGGCGGCCTTGACGGTGGCGCCCGAGGTGACGTGAGGGGTCATGCGGTCACGCTAGAAGTGCGCAGGTGGGGAGCGATATCGGCGGACTGTATGGGGGTGGGGGGCGGGTCTCGGCAGTCTGTATGGGGCGGTGCGATCTATTGACAGCACACTGTCGTTATGTCAGCCTACTGTCATAGGGCTTGACCAGAAGAGGTACGGGAACAGCACCGGAGGTGAGCACGATGAGCGAAACCCAGTCGGGAATCCATTCGGAAACCCAGCGATCCGGCGGGACCGGCGGGCGGGTCCACGTGGCCGTCTACGACACCTACGCCGACTGGGAGACGGGCCACACCACCGCCCATCTCACCCAGCGCGGCTACGAGGTCCGCACGGTCGGCCTCGCCGCCAAGGAGCCCGTCACCACCATGGGCGGCTTGCGCGTCCAGCCCGATCTGGCGCTGTCCGACCTGCGCCCCGAGGACTC
>NZ_JAGGOT010000046.1 GCF_018614195.1 Streptomyces sp. ISL-43 | reverse complement strand
GTCCTAAGAGCTATAGATAACGGCTCCTTCGTGGCCGAGGTCGTGGTGTTTCCAGCCCGCGAGGTAGGCGAGTTCTGCGACGGCGCCGAAGGCGGCCCGGCGTAAGGCTTCGGACGGGAAGCGTCCACGGAGCATGGGGGCTGCGGTGTCGGCAAGGTAGGCGGTGACGGTGGTCAGGCCGTGGCCGCCGCCAAGGCGTTCGTCGGCGGCGCTGAAGGCCGCCGTGATCTGTCGTACGACGTCAATGTCGTCGCTGCCGATGGTGGAGCGGCCGGTGCGGGCACGGAGTAGGCGGGCAGTGGCCTCGTGGTCGTGCACGAGTGGCATGGCAACGCCGGCTGTGGTGAAGGCGGCGATGGCGAGGAAGCGGCGTCGTTCCACGTCCGCGCGGCCAAGGTCCGTGACCTCAGCAACTGGGTCGGCGTCGGCCGGTGGGTCCGTGTCGGGGTGCTGGAGGCCGATCTCCATTTGTGTGACGACGCGGCCCAGCCGGCGGGAGAGCGCCTCCGCGATGTACTGGCCTGCCTGGCCCGAGGGAGCGCGGGTGCCGTTGGCCCAGTGGGAGATCGCCGACTTTGTTCGTCTGGAGGAGTTCGCCGTTCTCGGCCGCGATGCGGCGGACATCCCTCGCGAGAGCTTCATACGTGCATCCGGCAGCGTGAATCGTCTCGCGCAGGCGGGAGTTGGGGTCGGTCGGCGCTGGCACGTTCCTCCGTCCCGGAGCTGTAAACCGTGTATACCGCTTGGGCCCGGTCACACGGTACCCACTCTGCGTAGCGGGCGGTTCACTTATCGACAGCCGCCCCACTCACGGCATCACGGGCCGGGCGGCCCCCAAGTTCCGTACGCCCCAACGGGCTCGGGCATTCCTATGCCCGAACCCGGACGATCAGAGACGGAGAAAACGGTGACCACCATCGACACCGCGACCATCACGGTCGAGCTGCCCGACGCCTTCGACCCGCGCTGGAGCCGACTGCCCGGCATCCAAGTGGATGGCCGGCGCATCACCATCGACCCGGCCGAGTACTTCTTCCGCTTCGAGTCCAACACCTGGCTCGTCGCCGACTGGGAGCTGGTCAAGGCCCAGCTCCTCGACGTCGACGAGACGACGGAGAGCGCGGTCGAGCAGCTCGCGCTCGACTTCATCAAGAACCACGGCGAGTCCACCTCCGACGCGGCCCACGTGCTGGCGACGGCGTACGGGGTCTACTCGTACCTCTTCCGCGAGGAGCACCTGGCCGGCCTCGGCCTGCCGCAGATCACCGCCGACCACCTGCGCATGCTGCGCGAGGCGGCCACGCTGATGGCGCTCAACAAGGTCGAGCTGGACGGCCACATCTCCAACGTCGGCCCGTGCTGGTTCTTCCCCGCCGCCACCTCCGTCGTCTTCGACCTGGACGACGAGACGGGCGGAATGCTGGACGAGGTCTACCACGGCGGCTGGTTCAACGAGCACCGGCGGATCGAAGCCATCAAGGCCCACGCCGCCCTCGGCGGCCGGCTCGTGCACGGCTGCCAGTCCGTGCCGAACCAGTCCGGCGGGGTCGTCGCGCCCTACGGTGCCTCGATGGCGAACTTCCGTAATGACCTCGCCGAGTTCAAGGCGGGCTGGATCGAGCAGGTCTACGCCCACCGCGTGACCGCGGCTGAGTAGACCCAACCCCCGTACGGCTCCGGGGCGGGCTGACCGACTCGCCCGCCCCGGAGCACCACCAGCCCCCGGAGACCCCCATGGACCAGAGCCAGACCGCCGCCCTGCTGGACGACCTGTGTGCCCTCGCCCGCAAGCCCATCCCCGAACGTGCCGAGATCCGCGTCTGGGGCATGTCCGGCGTCGAGCGCGTCACCTTCCCCGACGGCACCGCGGCCGTCTTCAAGTACGCCAAGGAGCCCTTCGACCGCGAGGCCCAGGCTCTGCGGGCGGCCCACCAGCGAGGGCTTCCGGTTCCCGAGCTCCATGCCACCGCCATGCAGGACAAGTGGCTCGGGATGCTCATGGACGACCTCGGCACCCCCGTCCGGGACGCCGACGACCTCGACGGCGTCGCCGCCGCCGTGATGCTCCACGCCGCACGCCCGGCAAGCGGCCTGCCGCTCCTCGACGGCGCGGCCCTCGCGGCCCTGCCGGGGCGGGCCCTCGATCACCTCCAGCGGCTGCGGAAGTCCGACCGGTGGACGGACTGCGACGACATCGAAACCGCCCTGGGGCAGATCTCGGCGGCGGCCGAGGCCCGCGTCCAGGGAGCGGCGCTCGACCCGTTCGGCTGGGTCCACTCCGAGTTCCACCCCACGAGCGTCCACATCGGGGAGAACGGCTGGCACCTCCTCGACTTCGCCCGCGCCTTCACCGGCCCCGGCCTGATCGACCTCGCCTCGTACCACGGCACCACCGACACGCCGAGCCTCGTGCGGCTGCGCGTCTTCCTGGAGCAGTACGTCACCGCAGGCGGCCACGAGGACGCACTCGCCGCAAGGGGTGGCCTGGCCTCCGAGGCCTGGGCGCTGGGCTGGCACCGCATGTGGGCCGTGGAGTGGTTCATGGAACAAGCCATCCGCTGGATCAACGACCCGGCCCAGGACCCCGCGTACATCCCCGTCGTCCGCCGCCACCTGGGCGACGTGGTCCAACTCCTGGAGGTCTAGGTGCTCGCCCAGGTCTCCCCCTGGTACGCCCACGCGGCCCAGCGCATAGCCGCTGCCCCCGCCCACGCGCTCACCGCACCGACCCGGATGGAATGGAGTACCCACCCGGGCCTCGGCCCCGGCGGGGAGATCCTCGGACGCGACCTGCAAGGCAAGCGCATCCTGGAACTGGGATGCGGCCCCGGCCACAACGTCGCCCACCTCGCCAAGCACCACCAGGCCCGCGTTACCGGCGTCGACCTGGTCGGCCTTCAAATTCGCCGTGCCCGCTCCCACTACGGCCACATCGACGCTGCCACCTTCGCCGCCGGCCACGCCCTGCACCATCTCCAAGCCACCGGGCGGAGTTTCGACGCGGTGTACTCCGTCTTCGGAGCTGTCGGCCTCGTCGCACCCGAGCTCCTGCTCGCCGCGATCTCCCGCAGGCTGGGGCCCAACGGGCTCCTGGCCTTCTCCGTACCCCACCCGGCGCGGGCCGGAAGACATCCATCGGTGGACGACCGTCCCCGCGAGGACTACGTCACCATGCCCGACCACACCCGGCTGCCCCTCGCCCGCTGGGAGTTCGACGCCCGCCGATGGGCTGCCCACCTCGCCCGGACCGGCCTGCGCCTCACCGCCGCCATGGAGCTCCGGCATCCGCGCCGCGACCCGTGGCCCACCACCCTCCTGATCACCGCCCGCAAACGCTGACCCCGGAGGCACCTATGACCCTGCCCTACCTGCTCCTGGACATCGACGGCGTCCTCATCCCGTTCCCGGCAGCAGACGGCAGCACCCCGCCCACTCACGTCCGCCATACCGTCCTGCCTACTGGCCGGCACCCCGACGACCCCGTCCCCATCTGGCTCGACCCCAGCCATGGCCCGCTGCTCACCGGCTTCCTGGCCACCGGCCTCGTCACCCCCGTGTGGTGCACGAGCTGGCGCAAGGACGCCACCACGATCATCGGGCCGCTCCTGGGGCTGCCGGACTTCCCCTACCTCGACCTCCCCCGCCCCCAGATCACCACCAGCCATCCCAACGGCTACCTCTGGAAGCGCGACCACGTCGGCCCCTGGCTCGGCAGAGCACCTGTCGTCTGGATCGACGACGACTTCACCGCCCTCGACCACGCTTGGGCTGCCGAACGCACGGCCCGCGGCTGCCTCACCCTCCTCATCCAGCCGGACCCTTACACAGGTCTCCAGCCGAGCCACCTCTCCGAGAGCGGCGGCTACTACCACTAACCCCCGAGGAAAGAGGACCCACTTGGCGAACATCCAGAAGCGCCCCAATGGCAAATGGCGCGCCCGCTACCGCGACCTCGACGGCAAGGAGCACGCGCGCCACTTCGACCGCAAGATCGACGCCCAGCGATGGCTCGACGAGGTCACGACCAGCGTGGTCACCGGGCAGTACGTCGACCCTCGGTCGGCGAGGAAGCCCTTCACGGAGTACGCGGAGGAGTGGCGGGCCAGCCAGCCGCACCGGCCGTCGACGACCAAGGCCGTGGCCCAGCACTTGCGCTGCTATGCGTACCCGGTGTGGGAGAAGCGGGCACTGGGCGCCATCAAGCCCGGCGACGTACAGAGCTGGATCACCAGCCTGACGACCACGCACAAGCTCGCGGCAAGCACGTCACGGACCGTCTTCAACACGGTCAATGCGGTCTTCCGCGCGGCGGTCCGCGACCGCATGATCCCCCATAACCCCTGCACCGACGCGAAGCTGTCTTCCGTGCCCCGGAAGAGCGTCGTACCCCTGGCGGTCGAGCAGGTCCGCACGCTGTCTGAGGAGATCCCGGCCCGCTACAAGGGCCTGGTAATGCTGGGCGCCGCCACCGGGCTCCGCCCGGGCGAACTCTTCGGCCTCCAGCGCCGGCACATCGACGTCCGACAGGCGACCGTCTCCGTCGAGCAGCAGATCCAGCAGACGGCGAAGCACGGCGTGTACGTCGGACCGCCGAAGACCGCGCGCTCACACCGCACGGTTCCGCTCCCCCGCGTGGCGGTGGACGCCATGAAGGCCCACCTGCGGGACTTCCCCGCCGATGGGCCCGAGAGCTGGATCTTCACGGCGCCGCAGGGCGGCCCCGTGGTCTACACGCACTTCATGGACGGGGCGTGGCGGCCCGCCTGTGCCAAGGCCGGCATCGCGAAGGGCACCGGACCCCACTCCCTCCGGCACCACTACGCCAGCCTGCTGATCAAGCACGGCGAGTCGGTGAAGACCGTCTCCGAGCGCCTCGGCCACACCAATGCGGCCATGACGCTGAACATCTACACCCACCTGTGGCCCGACTCCGAGGAGCGGACCCGGGCCGCCGTCGACAAGGCGTACGCGGACCAGTCCGCCGATGCCCAGCCGCCACAGGTCGACGAAGCGGCGTAGCCGCTCCCCCGCGCGCGGACCGAAGTCAGCACGCTGCGGACTCTGTGCGGACAGCAAAGGCCGCCCAACCCGCTCCGCCGCAGGTCAGACGGCCTTTCGTCGAACGTATTAGACGTTGAAGCGGAACTCGACCACGTCGCCGTCCTGCATGATGTAGTCCTTGCCCTCCATGCGGGCCTTGCCCTTCGCGCGGGCCTCGGTGACCGAGCCGCATGCGACCAGGTCCTCGAAGGAGATGACCTCGGCCTTGATGAAGCCGCGCTGGAAGTCGGTGTGGATCACGCCGGCGGCCTCGGGGGCGGTGGCGCCCTTCTTGATGGTCCAGGCGCGGGTTTCCTTCGGGCCGGCCGTCAGGTAGGTCTGCAGGCCCAGGGTCGCGAAGCCTACGCGGCCGAGGGTGGCCATGCCGGGCTCTTCCTGGCCGACCGACTGGAGGAGTTCGAGGGCCTCGTCGTCGTCGAGCTCGATGAGCTCCGCCTCCAGCTTGGCGTTCAGGAAGATCGCCTCGGCCGGGGCCACCAGCGCGCTCTGCTCGGCCTTGAAGGCCTCGTCCGTCAGCTCGTCCTCGTCCACGTTGAAGACGTAGAGGAAGGGCTTGACCGTGAGGAGGTGGAGCTCCTGGAGGAGGTCGCCCTGCTCCGTGCCCTTGCTGATGCCGGCGGAGAAGAGGGTCGTGCCCTCTTCGAGGATCTTCTGGGCCTTCTCGACGGCAGCGAGGACCGCGACCTTCTCCTTCTGGAGGCGGGACTCCTTCGTCAGGCGCGGCACCGCCTTCTCGATGGACTGCAGGTCCGCGAGGATCAGCTCGGTGTTGATCGTCTCGATGTCGTCCTTCGGCGAGACCTTGCCGTCGACGTGGACGACGTTCTCGTCCTTGAAGGCGCGGATTACCTGGCAGATGGCGTCCGACTCGCGGATGTTCGCGAGGAACTTGTTGCCGAGGCCCTCACCCTCCGACGCACCGCGCACGATGCCCGCGATGTCGACGAAGTCGACCGTCGCCGGGAGGATCTTCTGCGAGCCGAAGATGCCGGCCAGGACGGCCAGGCGCGCGTCCGGGACGCCGACGACGCCTACGTTCGGCTCGATCGTGGCGAACGGGTAGTTGGCCGCCAGCACGTCGTTCTTGGTCAGGGCGTTGAACAGGGTCGACTTGCCGACATTCGGCAGGCCGACGATTCCGATCGTGAGCGACACGTTGGGACTTCCCGTAGCTGGAGGGGGCGGCGGCCCGGGAGTGGGCCATCGGACAGTTTACTTTCCGATGAGGGGGCACGGATGTACGCGTGTCCGGGCACGCGATCGGCGGCCCCCCGCCTAGTTTTGGGGGGTGGAGCGATACAAGGCGCGTACGGTACGTCACCCAGTGGAGCGGGCCCCCATGGCCCCGGCGGCCGCCGCGTCCGGCGGGTCAGGCGCGACCCCCGGACGGGCGCCGGTACGCCGGCTGCCGCGGCCCCGGCTGACCGGACTCGGCGGCGGCCTCTTCGCGTGCGCCGCGATGTTCCTGGTCGGCGGGATCGTCTGGCTGCTCTTCGACGCCTCGCTCTTCGTCTACGGGCTGCTCTTCCTGCCCGTCGCGGCCGCCACCGCCCTGTGGGTGCGGCCCGCCGACCTGATCACCGCGCCGATCACCGCCCCGATCGCCTTCGCCGCCGGGGTGTGGCCCGTGTCGGGCGGCTCCGGGGGCTTCGCGGGCGAGGTGATGGGGCTGGTCTCCGCGCTGTCCCTGCACGCCGGCTGGCTGTACGCCGGGACGCTCGTCGCGGCCCTGATCGTGATCGTGCGCAAGGCCGTGCTCATCGGCAGGCGGCGCATGCCCCGCCGCGTCGCCTGAGCCGGCCCCGCCCGCACCCACCCCTGCGCCGGCCCCGCGCACGGCGCCCCTACGCCGACGCCGCCATCGCCGCCATCGCCGCTCCCACGATCCCCGCGTTGTTGCGCAGCTCCGCCGGTACGATCCGCGCCCGGACGCCCTCGATCAGCGGCAGGAACTTCTCCGGCTTGCGGCTCACGCCGCCCCCGATGATGAACAGGTCCGGCGAGAACAGCATCTCCACGTGCGCCAGGTACTTCCCCACCCGGTGCGCCCAGCGCTCCCAGGTCAGCTCCCCGTCCTCCTTCGCCTTCACCGAGGCCCGCGTCTCCGCGTCGTGGCCCTTGAGCTCCAGGTGGCCCAGCTCGGTGTTGGCCACCAGCCGTCCGTCGGTGAAGAGCGCGCTGCCGATCCCGGTGCCCAGCGTGAGCAGGATGACGGTTCCGCCGACCCCGCGCCCCGCCCCGTAGGCCATCTCCGCGACCCCCGCCGCGTCCGCGTCGTTGAGGACCGTGACGGGCCGGCCGCCCAGCCGGGAGGACAGCAGCTCCGCCGTGTCGACGCCGACCCAGGCCTTGTCCATGTTGGCCGCCGACCGGGTCACCCCGCCCGTGACCACGCCGGGGAAGGTCACCCCCAGCGGGCCGTCCCAGTCGAAGTGGCGCACCACCTCGACGACGCGGCCGGCCACCCCGTCGGGGGTGGCCGGCTGCGGTGTCAGTACTTTGTGGCGCTCCTGCGCCAGGTCGCCACGGTCCAGGTCCACGGGAGCGCCCTTGATCCCGGAACCGCCGATGTCCACGCCGAAGATCTGCATGGACACACCGTACGAAATGACGCGGCGGCCCGCCCTGCCCCGAACGGGCCTACTTCCCCGCGGCGAGCTCCGCGGCCTCGGCGCGCAGGTCGCGGCGCAGCTCCTTCGGCAGGGAGAA
Organism: Streptomyces sp. ISL-43; assembly: GCF_018614195.1. Classification (GTDB taxonomy): domain Bacteria; phylum Actinomycetota; class Actinomycetes; order Streptomycetales; family Streptomycetaceae; genus Streptomyces. The sequence goes on along the minus strand of NZ_JAGGOT010000046.1, from coordinate 53,174 downwards.
GACGATCGATTCCTCGGCCGTCTTGACCAGCTCCACGTCCGCGTAGCCGCGCTCGGCGAGCCACTCCAGCACCTGCTCGACGAGCACCTCGGGCACCGAGGCGCCCGAGGTCAGGCCGACGGTGGTGACGCCTTCGAGCCAGGCCTCGTCGATCTCGGTCGCGAAGTCGACGAGGTAAGCGGCCCGCGCGCCCGCGTCGAGGGCGACCTCGACCAGCCGGATGGAGTTCGAGGAGTTCTTGGAGCCGACGACGATGACCAGGTCGGAGTCCGCGCCCATCACCTTGACCGCCTCCTGGCGGTTCGAGGTGGCGTAGCAGATGTCGTCGCTGGGCGGAGAGAGGAGCAGCGGGAACTTGGTCTTCAGCGCGTCGACCGTCTCCATCGTCTCGTCGACCGAGAGCGTGGTCTGCGACAGCCAGACGACCTTCGACTCGTCCCTGACCTGTACGTTCGCCACATCCTCGGGGCCGTCCACGATGGTGATGTGGTCCGGGGCCTCGCCGGAGGTGCCGATGACCTCCTCGTGGCCCTCGTGGCCGATGAGGAGGATGTCGAAGTCCTCGTTCGCGTAGCGGATGGCTTCCTTGTGCACCTTGGTGACCAGCGGGCAGGTCGCGTCGATCGTCGCGAGCTTGCCGCGCGCCGCCTCCTCGTGCACCACGGGGGCCACGCCGTGCGCGGAGAACATCACGATGGAGCCCTCGGGCACCTCCTCCGTCCGCTCGACGAAGATGGCGCCCTTCTTCTCCAGGGTCTGGACGACGTACTTGTTGTGCACGATCTCGTGTCGGACGTAGACCGGCGCACCGTACTGCTCGAGGGCCTTCTCGACAGCGATCACGGCTCGGTCCACGCCCGCGCAGTAGCCGCGCGGGGCGGCGAGCAGGACGCGGCGGGATGCGGGAGCGGGGGCGGCAGCAGTCATGCGCTCCATCGTACGGGGGTCTTCAGGAGGCCGGACGTCGCCCGTTCGGCACAGACTGGGCCGAACGTCCGTACCGGCCTTACCCCGGAGGAACGATGGTGTCCGCGATGGATTCCAGTACGACGCCCGGCCCACCGGGTACGCAGACGACGCCCGGCGCGGGATTGCGGCGGAGCCTCGGATTCCGGGATCTCGTCGTCTACGGGCTGCTCTTCATCGCCCCCATGGCCCCGGTCGGCGTCTTCGGGACCCTCGACGCCAAGTCGCACGGCGCCGTCGCCCTCGTCTACCTCGTCGCGACGGTGGCGATGGCCTTCACGGCCTTCTCCTACGCGCAGATGGTGCGCGTCGCCCCGCAGGCGGGCTCCGTCTTCACCTACGCCCGCAAGGGCCTGGGCGAGGGCCCCGGCCTGATCGCCGGCTGGATGGCGATGCTCGACTACCTGCTGATCCCGGCGGTCGCCTACCTCTTCTCCGGGATCGCCATGAACGCCCTGGTCCCGGAGGTCTCCCGGTGGGTGTGGACGGCGCTGGCCGTGGTCGTGACCACCCTGCTCAACCTGTGGGGCGTACGGGCCGCCGCGCGCGTGGGTTTCGCCGTGCTGGCCATGGAGATCGTGGTCCTGCTGGTCTTCCTGGTCGCCGCGGTGACCGTGCTGGTCCAGGACGGGCCGCAGCGCGGCTGGCTGTCCCCGCTCACCGGCGACGGCTCGCTCGGCTTCTCGGCGGCCGCCGTGCTCGGCGCCGTCTCGGTCGCGGTCCTGTCCTACCTGGGCTTCGACGCCATCGCCTCCTTCGCCGAGGAGGTGACGGGCGGCAGCGCGAAGGTGGCCCGGGCGGTGCTGTTCTGCCTGGCGCTGACCGGGGTGCTGTTCACCGCCCAGACCTACCTGGCGGCCCTGCTCACGCCCGTCTCGTCGGCGGAGCTGGCGGCCGACCCGGCGAAGCAGGGGCCGGCCTTCTACAACACGGTGGAGGCTTCCGTAGGCCACTGGCTGCACGACCTGGTCGCCGTCAGCAAGGCGATCGGGGCCGCCTTCGCGGCGCTGGCCGGGCAGGCGGCGGCCGGCCGGCTGCTCTTCGCGATGGCCCGCGAGGGGCGGCTGCCGCGCGGGCTCGCCCGGACCTCGCACGGCACGCCGCGCCCCGCCCTGCTCTTGGCGGCGACGGTCACGCTGATCGCCGCGGTGTGGGCGGCCCGGCGCGACGACGGCCTGGACCACCTGGTCTCGGTGGTCGACATCGGGGCGCTGACGGCCTTCACACTGCTGCACGCCTCGGTGGTCGGCTGGTTCGTGGTCAAGCGGCGCGACGGCGCCCCGCAGTGGTTCAAGCACCTGGTGGTCCCGGTCCTGGGCGCCGCCGTGACGATCGCGGTGATCGTCGAGGCCTCGTGGACGGCGCAGCTGGTGGGGGCGGTGTGGCTGGTGGCGGGCCTGGGGGTGCTGGTGGCCCAGCGCGGGCGACGCGCGGACGATCAGGGGTCCGGGCCCGACGCCGGTGTCAGTTCCGGCGGTTAGCCTGCGTGCATGGGTCTGAATACGTCGGCTGACGCGCCGCTGCCGGTCGGTCAGGTGTCCCGGCTCATCGGGGGCTGGATCGACAAGCTCGGCCAGGTGTGGGTGGAAGGGCAGATCACGCAGCTCTCGCGGCGGCCGGGAGCGGGGGTGGTCTTCCTCACGCTGCGCGATCCCTCGCACGACATCTCTCTGAGCGTGACCTGCTTCCGCCAGGTCTTCGACGAGGTCGCGGACTCCGTGACGGAGGGCGCGCGCGTCGTCGTACTCGCCAAGCCCGAGTGGTACGCCCCGCGCGGGCAGCTGTCCTTGCGGGCGACCGAGATACGGCCCGTCGGCATCGGCGAGCTCCTCGCCCGGCTGGAGAAGCTCAAGCGCTCGCTCGCCTCCGAGGGGCTCTTCGCTCTGGACCGCAAGAAGCCGCTGCCGTTCCTGCCGCAGCTGATCGGGCTGGTGGTGGGCCGGGCCTCGGCGGCCGAGCGCGACGTGCTGGAGAACGCGCGGCGCAGGTGGCCGGCGGTCCGCTTCGAGGTCCGCAACGTCGCCGTCCAGGGGGTGCACGCGGTGCCCCAGGTGATCCAGGCGGTCAAGGAGCTCGACGCGCTGCCCGGGGTCGACGTGATCATCGTGGCGCGCGGCGGCGGCAGCGTGGAGGACCTGCTGCCCTTCTCCGACGAGGAGGTCGTACGGACGGTGGCGGCGGCCCGCACCCCCGTGGTCTCGGCGATCGGGCACGAGCCGGACTCCCCGCTGCTGGACCTGGTCGCGGACCTGCGGGCCTCCACGCCCACGGACGCGGCGAAGAAGGTGGTGCCGGACGTCGGTGAGGAGCTGGAGCGGGTACGCCAGCTGCAGGGCCGGGGGCTGCGCGCCGTGCGGGCCCTCGTCGACCGGGAGGAGCGGGGCCTCGCGCACGCGCTCGCGCGGCCGGTCTTCGTCCACCCCCAGCGGATGGTGGAGACCCGGGAGGCCGAGGTGGACGCGCTGCTGGCGCGCGGCCGCAGGACGCTGGGGCACCTGCTGGACCGGGCCGACTCGGAGCTGGCGCACACGCTCGCCCGGGTGGTGGCGCTGTCCCCGGCGGCGACGCTGGAGCGCGGGTACGCGGTGCTGCAGCGGGCCGACGGGCACGTGGTGCGCTCACCGCAGGAGGTGGCGGCGGGCGACGTGCTGCGGGCGCGGGTGGCGGAGGGCGAGTTCGCGGTGCGGGTCGCCGAGGAGCCGGTGCGGGTCGCCGAGGAGCCCTCGTAGCGCGGAGCGGGACGACGGCACACAGCCGCAACAAATTCGTTGCACTACACATTGAAGGTGGGATCGGGAATGGCCGGGACCGAAACGGCGCTGGGGTACGAGCAGGCGCGCGACGAACTGATCGAGGTCGTCCGCAAGCTGGAGGCCGGCGGCACGTCGCTGGAGGACTCCCTCGCACTCTGGGAGCGCGGGGAGGAGCTCGCGAAGGTGTGCCGGCACTGGCTGGAGGGCGCCCGGGCACGGCTGGACTCGGCGCTCGCGGCGCGCGAGGCCGGGGAGGACGGCCCGGAAGGCGGCGCGGAGTGACGTCGGTCACCACCTCGGGATTTAGTTGAACTTTCATCTATCTGGTCGTAGTGTCGAGTCATCGCTTCAGTCCCGTACAGAAGAAGGCTTTCCGATGTCTCTCGTTCTCGACGCCGCCGCTCAGGACCTCCTCTTCCGTGATGCGCGCACCGCCAACACGTTCTCCGACGAGCCGGTGACCGAGGAGCAGGTCCAGGCCATCTACGACCTGGTGAAGTTCGGCCCGACCGCCTTCAACCAGACGCCGCTGCGCATCACCCTGGTCCGCTCCCCCGAGGCCCGCGAGCGCCTGGTGAAGCACATGGCCGAGGGCAACCAGGCCAAGACCGCCGCCGCCCCGCTGGTCGCCATCCTGTCCGCGGACAACGAGTTCCACGAGGAGCTCCCGCAGCTGCTCCCGCACTTCCCGCAGGCCAAGGACGCCTTCTTCTCCGAGCGCCCGGTCCGCGAGCAGTCCGCGCTGGTCAACGCCTCCCTGCAGGCCGCCTACTTCATCGTGGGCGTCCGCGCCGCCGGCCTGGCCGCCGGCCCGATGACCGGTCTGGACTTCGCCGGCCTCCAGAAGGAGTTCCTGGACGACGACCACACCCCGCTGATGGTCGTCAACATCGGCAAGCCGGGCGAGGACGCCTGGTTCCCGCGCTCCCCGCGCCTGGAGTTCGACCAGGTCGTCACCACCGTCTGAGCCCCGCCTCGGCAGTGCCGTAGTACGTGAAAAAGGCCGCGCGCCCCGGGATTCCGGGGCGCGCGGCCTTTTGGCGTACTCGCCTCACGTACGCGGCGCCTACTGCTGCGCGCCCTGCTTGAACTCCAGCGCCGCGGCCATCGCCCCGAGCTCCTCGAAGGAGGCGGTCCCGGTCACCACCGTGACGTGGCCCTGTTCCTGCCGCACGAGGGCGTCGTACTTCTCTCCGTCCCAGCGCTCCCAGGCCCGGTCCCCGACCTGCTGCGTCTGCCCGGTGGCCGTCGCCTTCTGGGTGACCCTGCCGATGTAGGCGGCCGAGGCGTCCGAGGACTGCTCGACCGCCACGTACTGGTCCTTCGGGTCCAGGAAGCCCAGGTGCCAGCCGTTGGCGTTCTTCCGCTCGAACGAGACCGAGGTCGCCCGCCACTGGGCCGGCAGCCCGACGGGGGCGGCCAGGGGGTACGGGGCCGCGCGCCGGGCCGTGAGCGTTTCGACGCGGTAGTCGACCACTCTCGTCGGGTCGGCCTTCTCGTCATGTGGGATGAAGATGTAGATCGCACCCACGACGAGGCCGAGCACCGCCAGCGATAGGAGCATGTCCCGGACCGTCTGCTTGCCTCTCATACCTGCCACGGGACCATCGTCCCGCATCGCCCGCGGCGGTCGTCGCCGGGGTCGGCGTGGCGTGCCCCGCGGCCCGCAAGATGTCCGCTCAGGACAAACGTCTGACCGATATGCCGCTCATACGTGACCCGGTCTGCTCAATTTGTCGACGTACCGATAGAGTCCAGGGACCCTCACTCCCGGCCGTCGCCGTACAGAAAGGTGCGCTCCGATGACCGAGCACAACCTGCCGCCCCAGCTCGAAGTCTCTCCGGAGGCCCCCGACCGCAACCTCGCCCTGGAACTCGTCCGGGTCACCGAGGCCGCCGCCATGGCCGCGGGCCGGTGGGTCGGGCGCGGCGACAAGCTCGGCGCCGACGGCGCCGCGGTCAACGCGATGCGGACCCTGATCTCCACCGTCTCGATGAACGGCGTCGTCGTCATCGGCGAGGGCGAGAAGGACGAAGCCCCGATGCTCTTCAACGGCGAGCGGGTCGGCGACGGCACCGGTGCCGAGGTCGACATCGCCGTGGACCCGATCGACGGCACCACCCTGAACGCCAAGGGCATGCCGAACGCCATCGCCGTCCTGGCCGCCGCCGACCGCGGCACCATGTTCGACCCGTCCGCGGTCTTCTACATGGAGAAGCTGGTCACCGGTCCCGAGGCCGCCGACTTCGTCGACATCAACGCCCCGGTCTCCGTCAACATCCGCCGCGTCGCCAAGGCCAAGAACATGGCCGTGGAAGACGTCACCGTGGTCATCCTCGACCGCCCCCGCCACGAGGGCATCGTCAAGGAGATCCGCGAGACCGGCGCCCGCATCAAGTTCATCTCCGACGGCGACGTCGCCGGCTCGGTCATGGCGGTGCGCGAGGGCACGGGCGTCGACCTGCTCCTGGGCATCGGCGGCACCCCCGAGGGCATCATCTCGGCGTGCGCCATCAAGTGCCTCGGCGGCACCATCCAGGGCAAGCTGTGGCCGAAGGACGACGCCGAGCGCCAGAAGGCGATCGACGCGGGCCACGACCTGGACCGGGTCCTGCACACCAACGACCTGGTCTCCGGCGACAACGTCTTCTTCGTCGCCACCGGCATCACGGACGGCGAGCTGCTGCGCGGCGTCCACTACCGCTCGGAGACCGCGACGACCTCCTCGCTGGTCATGCGCTCGAAGTCGGGCACGATCCGGCAGATCGACTCGACCCACCGGCTCTCGAAGCTCCGCGCGTACAGCGCGATCGACTTCGACCGCGCCCAGTAGGCACCGGTCCACATGGAAAGAGGGGCGTTCCCGCGTGCGGCGGGGACGCCCCTTCCGTGTTTCCAGGAGGAAGTGCGGGCCTACGAGGCTTCGCGCAGCTCGACCGCCCGGCGGCGGCGCCGGGCCAGCACCACCCGGCGCTCGGCGGCCGTGAGGCCGCCCCAGACGCCGTAGGGCTCCGGCTGGAGCAGCGCGTGCTCCCTGCAGGCGACCATGACGGGGCAGCGGGCGCAGACGCGCTTGGCGGCCTCCTCACGGGACAGCCGGGCGGCGGTCGGCTCCTTGGAGGGAGCGAAGAACAGCCCGGCCTCGTCGCGTCGGCACACCGCGTCCGCGTGCCATGGGCCGTCCGCTTCCCTGGCCGGCACCCGCGGCTTCGGCACGGCCGCCGCCGGGCGCCCCTGAAGACTCTGGACGGCGGCTACCTGCAGGGACTGGCGCGGCGGATGCGGCACGGTCTACTCCTGACGACGTATACGCGAGCGAGAGACGATGCACCTGTCCCTACCCGCTGTGCGCGCCCCTATGCACCGAGTGCCGCCGATCCGGACGGTTCGACCGAAACGTGACGCCGCCCCGCACGGCCCCCGCACGCCCCCCGCGCCGCCCCGCGCCGTCACGCCACGGGCGGCGTCCAGTCGGCGCGGCGGCCCAGGAAGGCGAGCAGCGAGCCTGCCGGGTCGGCCTCCGGGTCGGGCGCGGGCGTGAGCGCCGGGGCGTAGGCGAAGCCGCGCAGGGGCTCGGCGAGCACCTGCGCGCCCGGGCGCAGGGCCGCGGCGAGGGCGGGGGTCAGCGGGGAGATCTGGCCGGTGGCGACCGCGATGTCCCAGGCGTGGACGGCTGCGTCGAGGGCGGCGGCGGCGACCGCGGTCTCGGCGGGCACGGTGAACGGGGGCAGCGGGACGGCGACCTCGGCCGTGCCCGGCTCCACCCCGGCGAAGGCCTCGGCGGCGGCTTCGAGGGCCGGCTCCAGCAGCTCGGCGGGGGTGCCGCTCAGGGCGCCGGTGGGGGCGAAGGGGTCCTCGGCCGGTCCGGGCCCGCCGGTGAGGCGGGCCGCGTAGGCGAGCTGGTCGCCCGCCGCGTGCTGGAGCACTTGGCCGACATTCCACTGGTCGCACGGCGTCGGCCTGTGCCGTCCGTCGTCCGGTATGCCGTCGACGACGGAGGGCAGCGCGGCGTATGCCTGGTCGAGCAGGTCCCACTCGGATGCGGTCATGGGCCCGACCTTAAGGGCGCCCTCCGGCCAACCTGCCGGATTCCGGCGCCGGTTGCCGTCGTGTCGGCGCCTCAGCCCTCGCTGCGCCGGTGCGGCCCCCGGAGGTCCACCAGGCGGGCGCCGGACTTGCGGCGGGCCTCGACGTTGCCCAGCAGTGCGAAGCCGCGGACGATCACGACCGGTGCGTGCGGATCGCTCTCTCCGCGCCCTTCGCCGTGCACCTCGACGTTGCCGAGGACCCCGCTGCCGTAGCCGCGCAGGGTGACGTTCTCCGGGACCAGGATCTCGACGTTGCCCAGCACGCACGTCACGTTGATCTCGGTGACCTGCTGCTCGAAGACGGCCTGGGTGAGGTCGATGGTGATGTCGCCCAGGACGGAGACGGCGCGGGTGTTCGCACCCGGGCGCCAGCGCCCCTTGCGGGAGGAGCTGCTGCACACCGCGACGATGCTCTCGCCCGGGGCGCCCGCCGGCGGACCCGCGGCCGCCCCCGCGGCGTACGCGGGCTCCCGCCCCGGGGCGCCGCCGGGTGCGGGCAGGTCCCGTACCAGCACGTCCAGCTCACCGACCGTCTTCAGGGCGTACAGGGAGCCGAGGCGCTCGGAGTGCTCCTGCGAGGTCAGCCGGCCCTCGGCGAGGGCGTCGGCGAGGATCTGCGCGATCCGGTCCCGGTCGGCGTCGGAGGCGCGCAGCTCGGCGGCGGGCGCGGGGGCGGAGGGGTGCTTTTCCAGGTCCACGACACCCAGCATAGCGAGACACGATAGATCGCGATACTGCCCAGTGAGCCTTACCTCACAACCAAAGGGACCGGCAGAGGTCCTACGCTGGTTACCGCGCTGCCAATTGGTCGCCAGCGCCGTCTGCCGAGTGAGGGAATGACTGCCGTCATGCCAGAGTTTGCGTACACCGACCTGCTGCCCCTGGGCGAGGACACCACCCCGTACCGGCTGGTGACCTCCGAAGGCGTCTCGACCTTCGAGGCCGACGGCCGTACGTTCCTCAAGGTGGAGCCGGAGGCGCTGCGCAAGCTCGCCGAAGAGGCGATCCACGACATCCAGCACTTCCTGCGCCCCGCGCACCTCGCGCAGCTGCGCCGGATCATCGACGACCCCGAGGCCTCGGCGAACGACAAGTTCGTCGCCCTCGACCTCCTCAAGAACGCGAACATCGCGGCGGCCGGCGTCCTGCCGATGTGCCAGGACACGGGCACGGCGATCGTGATGGGCAAGCGCGGCCAGAACGTGCTGACGGAGGGCGCCGACGAGGCGGCCCTGTCCCGCGGCATCTACGACGCCTACACCCGCCTGAACCTGCGCTACTCGCAGATGGCCCCGGTCACGATGTGGGAGGAGAAGAACACCGGCTCGAACCTGCCCGCGCAGATCGAGCTGTACGCGACCGACGGCGGCGCGTACAAGTTCCTCTTCATGGCCAAGGGCGGCGGCTCCGCCAACAAGTCCTTCCTCTACCAGGAGACCAAGGCGGTCCTCAACGAGGCCTCCATGATGAAGTTCCTGGAGGAGAAGATCCGCTCGCTGGGCACCGCGGCCTGCCCGCCGTACCACCTGGCGATCGTGGTCGGCGGCACCTCGGCCGAGCACGCGCTCAAGACCGCGAAGTACGCCTCCGCGCACTACCTGGACGAGCTGCCGACCGAGGGCTCCCCCCTGGGCCACGGCTTCCGCGACGAGGCCCTCGAACAGCAGGTCTTCGAACTCACCCAGAAGATCGGCATCGGCGCGCAGTTCGGCGGCAAGTACTTCTGCCACGACGTCCGCGTCGTGCGCCTGCCGCGCCACGGCGCGTCCCTGCCCATCGCGATCGCCGTGTCCTGTTCGGCGGACCGCCAGGCCACCGCGAAGATCACCGCCGAGGGCGTCTTCCTGGAGCAGCTGGAGACGGACCCGGCGCGCTTCCTCCCGGAGACCACGGACACCGAGCTCGATGGCGGCTCCGCCGCGGGCCTGGCCGGGACGGCGGACGTCGTCTCGATCGACCTGAACCAGCCGATGGACGACATCCTGGCGACCCTGACCGAGCACCCGGTGAAGACCCGCCTGTCCCTCACCGGTCCGCTGGTCGTGGCGCGCGACATCGCGCACGCCAAGATCAAGGAGCTGCTGGACTCGGGCGCGGAGATGCCGCAGTACCTCAAGGACCACCCGGTCTACTACGCGGGCCCCGCGAAGACCCCCGCGGGCTACGCCTCGGGCTCCTTCGGCCCGACCACGGCCGGCCGCATGGACTCCTACGTCGAGCAGTTCCAGGCGGCGGGCGGCTCCAAGGTCATGCTGGCCAAGGGCAATCGCTCCCAGCAGGTGACGGACGCGTGCGGCACGCACGGCGGCTTCTACCTCGGCTCCATCGGCGGCCCGGCGGCGCGCCTGGCCCAGGACTGCATCAAGAAGGTCGAGGTCCTGGAGTACGAGGAGCTCGGCATGGAGGCGGTCTGGAAGATCGAGGTCGAGGACTTCCCGGCCTTCATCGTGGTCGACGACAAGGGCAACGACTTCTTCACTTCGCGGGAACCCGAGCAGCCGACGTTCACCAGCATCCCGGTACGCGGTCCCGGTCTGGCGTAGCCCAGCACTCCCGCCCCCAGAGAGCCCCTGGCGCCCACCGCCGGGGGCTCTTGCCGTCCTCGGGCGTGCGGCTCCTATTCGCCCCGCAGGGGGCCGCGCTGGGGCGCGCAAGCGCCGACGTAGATCCTCTACCCGACAACGCGAATATTGGCGAGGCCGCATAGACGCCTGCGAACAACCTCCGTAGCGTCGTTACCGGCGGCCCCAACCGGGGCCAGGACAAGGGGGTTTCAGCATGGCTCGCGAGGAACTGACCCGGCTCACCGGCAACGGAAACGGCACCTGCGGCAAGGACGACTACCCGAACGTCTACCGCACCGCCAGTGGCTCGTTCGTCGTGCAGGGCGACGTAACCAACATCTTCCAGCCGCCGCAGGGGGAAGGGCTTGTGGAGATCCCGGAAAGCGTGCTGCGGGAGGCCGTTCGTGCTCTTGGATGGTGAAGCCTGGCAGGCGAAATTCCGAGACTTCCAGCAGGAAGCCTGGAGGCTTGAAACGCTGCCCCAGTACCTCATGCCGAAAGAAGCGGAAGAGTTCGCGGCATTCATGGCCGGGACCCGCATCGACCCCGGGGGCGTCTCAAACGAGTACACCGACCGCCTAGGTCAGCAGGTCGCAGAAGGGCGCTCACAGGGGCGTGTGCACATCGTGACCCGCCCTCTCTCGAATTACCTGCGATTCGAGTTCTCTCAGTACTACGCACCGCACGCCCTGGCCGGTGAGCAGATCCGCATCCTCGACGTCACCAACCGAGAGAATCCCCTGCGCGGGATTCAGGATTTCTGGTTGTTCGACCACTCCGAGGTTGTGCTGATGAACTACTACGCGGACGGGCGACAGATCAGCCGCGAGGTATTCGAAGGGGACGTGTCCCCGTTCGTCGAGTACCAGCGAATCGCGGTCAGCGAGTCGGTGCCCTTCGAGGAGTACGTGAAGGGCCTTTGGTGGTAGGACACCAGGGGGCGCGTCGCGTTTTACAGGCGGCTGACCAGCACCTCGTACAGCCACACCAGGCACTGGTGGATCCAGCGCGCGGTCTCGTCGGCGATACCAGCCAGAAGGGCCTGGGCTGCGCCGGTTTCCTGGGCCGGCCACGACGGTCAGGGCGCCGTTGGAGACCTGGTGGATCACGACACGCGCTCTGCTCGTCGCATGAAGACCGGCGTCTACTCCCAGGGATCAACCTCAGTCCACGCGCTCGCCCCGGGGTGTGGAGTTGGCCCACAGGCCCCGTCGGGGCGTCTTGCTCCGACGGGGCACCCAAGCGTTTAGAACATTCTCTCCACAATCTTGTCCTCAGACAGACCGGATTCTTCGAGGAAGTTCCGCAGTACGGCTCTCATGGTGTCAGCATTCTCAGTGTCTGCTCGCACCTTGAAGCTGAATCCTGGAACGATTGCGTTTTCAACCCTTTCCAAGGAAACGTAAGTACCGTCTTTGAGCTGCCAGCAGTAGAACTGACGGGGGCCGAGATCCCATTCATCTTCGAATCTCTCCCCTTCACCCCACGCTTCAGGAATACTGTCTGCCCCAATGTCGAAGTGGCCCACATAGACTAGGAGTCGACCTCCAGCCATTTCCGCTACCGCGATTTGCCTCATCACATTTCCCTAACGCCATTGAGTCACAAAGACAGGAATCGCGGCCCAGTCCACGATTCCGATTTGAAATTCCCTTACGCCAGGACTCTTCCCGACTTCCCATGAAACATATTTGGTCATGTAGCTGATACCTGTGGGCTTAACCGAAGTGTAAAATTCAAAGCCTCCTGGGACGGCGTCGTGAGGAAGTGGGCCGTTGTGTGCTTGCGCTGCCGGCTGCGTTGCGTTTCTGGGTGTCTGCCCCCACAACTCACCAGAATTCAGTACCTTCTGCGTATCCTTCATGGTCTGGGTAGGGCTCCCCTTTCGGTGGAACGGTCCGTACAGTTTCGTCACTCCTGGCAGCGCTGGCCCTGCTGGCGGGAGTGCGAGGGGGGCACGAGGCGCGGGGATGGTGAGCGCGCTATCACCAGCCACGCCACCCGCCGCGCCGACCCGGACAGTTCCTGAGCCCATCTTCGGCCCGGGAAGCACGAGCAGGCCGAACTGTCCGATCCCGCCGAGACACTGAGCGGTTCCATTGACGGCGTCGCCTTGCTGGAAGGAATCAATACCGCGTCGTGTCGAGCCCACACCAGTGAACTCGTCGATGCAGCCGGTCCAGCCCGTCCTGCCGTTCGCCTTTGCGTAGTCGGCGCCTGAGGTGCAGGAGTCTATGGTTGAGTTGACGATCCAGTTCATGCTGGTGGAAAGGGGAATTGATGAAGTTCCAGGGATTTCGGTCGTCCAGCAGCTTTGTTTTCCGCTGCCGGGGATCCACCAGCATGTGCCTGCGGGGTCGAAGCGGCTGGTCGGTGCGTTGCCCACGTAGGCGTAGGGCGATTCTGCGGGGGATTCCTGGCCTGTTGTGTAGGGGTCGCGGGTGGTGAAGCGGCCTGTTGTCGGGTCGTACGAACGGGCTCGGAGGTTGTAGCCGAGGGCTTCTCTGGGTGCGCCTTCTTCTCCGCCGATCAGTTCCTGGTACTGGCCTGTGTAGCCGAAGTTGTTGCTGGGTGCTTCGGCGTCGCCGGTTTTGGGGCCTCCGGTACCGAAGGTGTCGGTGTAGTCGTACTCCGTCGCAGTGGTGCCGTTGGGGTTTGTGAGGTCGGTGATGGAGCCGACGAGGTCTCGGTGGTAGTAGACGGGCGCCGGGGCCGGGTACTTCTGGGCGTGTCCGTATTCGATTTCCCCGAGGGGGTTGTAGGTGTAGTCGGCGTTCATCGCACCGGTGCTGCTGTATTCGGCGGCGAGGAGCGGGAGGCTGTTGTTGATGTCCCAGGCGCGGGTGGTGGTGTCGCGCTTTGCTCGGTTGCCGTCCGCGTCGTAGGCGAAGGTCGCCCAAGTTTTGGTGCCCTGGGTCATCGCCGTCAGGCGGTTTTGCGCGTCGAAGCGGTAGGCGTTTGCGCCTGCCGTGACCTGGTTGCCGTCAGCGTCGTAGGTGTAGGCCACGGTGGTGGTGCCCTGCACCGTCTGGGTGAGCTGGTCGGCCGCGTCGTAGCTGTAGGCCGTTGTCTTGCCGTCGGCCTCGAGGGTGGTCGTGCGGTTGCCGGCCTTGTCGTAGGTGTAGGTAGTGGTGGGGGATCCCGCTGGGCAGGTGTCCGACTTGGTGGTCGAGGTGCAGTCTGTGAGCAGGCGGCCGGCGTTGTCGTAGGTGTGGTAGCGCGACTCGGCCATGGTCTGATTGCCGAGGCTGAGGTTCACGGCGTCGATGCGCTTGGGCTGGCCTGCGGCGTCGAGGGTTGCTTGCCGGCTGGTCAGCGTGGTGCCGGCTTTCGCGCTGGCGATGCCGGTCATGCGGCCCGCGGTGTCGAAGGTGCGGGTTTCGGTGTAGCCGTTCGACGCGGGCAGCTGGGTGGTGGTGAGGCGTCCGGCGGGGTCGTAGCTGTAGGTGATGGTCGCGCTGTCGGTTGTGGCGGTGCGGCGGTTGCCGTCGTCGTCGTAGGTGTATGTGGTGGCTCGGCCGTGGGGCAGGGTGCGGGTCGTGAGCTGACCTGCGTCGTTGTAGGTGTAGGAGAAGCCGTTGGTCTGGCCGGGCACCGATGCGGTCTTGAGCCGGTTGCGCGCGTCATAGGTGAAGGTGCGGGTGCCGGTGGCGTCGGTGACCGTCTTGCGGTTGCCGACGGCGTCGTATGCGGTGGTGACGTCGGGGGTGGTGTCCGCGTAATCGACGGCGGTCGGGCGGCCAACCACGTCGAAAACGGTAGTGGTCACGGTGCCGCGGGCGTTCGTGACGGTCTTTCGGTTGCCGTCTGCGTCGTACCCGTATCGGACCGTGCGATTCAGCGGGTCGGTCACTGAGGTCAGTTGCTGAGCCGCGTTGTAGCCGTAGGTGGTAGTGCGCTGGTTGGCGTCTACTCGCGTCTTGATGTTGCCGGCGGCGTCGTAGGTGTATGCCGTCTGGCCGCCGTCCGCAGCGGTGACGGTCTGAATACGGCCCAGAGTGTCGTAGGCGGTCTGGGTGGTCCTGCCGTTCTCATCGGTTGCGGCGGTCCGCTGCCCGAGCGTGTCGTAGGTGAAGGTCTGTGTGCCGCCGAGCGGGTTGGTCACCTTCGTCGGGTTGCCGGCCGCGTCGTACGTGTAGGTGGTGGTGTGCTTCGCCGGATCGGCGCCCGTCACGTTGCCTTGGGGAGCGGTCTGGGTCGCTACCCGCCCGTTGGCGTCATAGGTCCAGCTGATCTTGTGGCCCAGCGGCGAGGTGGCGCTGGCACGATTGCCGTCTGCGTCGTACGTGTAGGTGGCGGTCTTTCCCAAGGGGTTCTTGGCGGTGCTCAGCTGGCCGGATGCCGTGTAGGTGAGAGTGGTGACCTTGCCCAGGGCATCGGTGACCTCGACGGCGTTGCCGTCACTGTCGTACTTCTTCTTGGTCACTCGCCCCAGCGGGTCGGTCATCGAGACTGGACGGTTCGACCCGTCGAACTCTGTGGTGGTCAGCGCGCCCTTCGGGTCGACGCTCTGTGTCTGGTTCCCGTTCGCGTCATAGCCGTAGGTGGTGGTGTACTTCGCCGGATCCGCGCCGGAGACATTACCCCGGGGAGTCGTCGTAGCGACCAGGCGATTCGCCTTGTCGTACTTGTAGGTGCTCTTGCCACCGACGGCATCGACCGTCGACGTGACGTTGCCGACCGCGTCGTAGGCCGTGGTCGTGGTAGAGCCCCCAGGCGCGGTCACCGTGACGGGCCGGTTGAACTTGTCGTAGGTGGTGGTGGTGATCCGGCCCGCAGAGTCCGTCGCCTTGATCTGGTTGCCGTTCGCGTCGTACTCGAATGACGTCACGCGTCCCGCGGCGTCGGTGGTCTTCTCCAGACGGCCAGCCGCGTTATACGCGTTGGTGGTGGTGTACTTGGCCGGGTCTGCGCCCGCCACGTTTCCAAGAGGCTCCGTGGAGGTCAGAAGTCTGCCTGCGGCGTCGTAGGTGTATGTGGTCTTGGCGCCCGACGGAGAGGTCTCCGACGTCAGGTTGCTCTTGTTGTCGTAGGCGAACGCGCTGGCCTTGCCGCCCGGGGATGTCGTGGTCTTAACCTGACCCAGAGCGTCGTAGGTGTACGTCCGCTTGCCGCTCGGACCGTTCTCCTCGGTCAGCTGCTGCTTGCCGTCGTACGTGTACGTGGTCTTCGCCCCGCGCCCATCTGTGTACGAAGCGATCTTGTCGCTCGCCGTGTACGTCCACGTCTGTGTGAGCGCACTCTCGGCCCTGCTCAGCAGGTTCCCGCGCGCGTCGTACGACATCTTCGTACGATTGCCACGCGCGTCGACGGCAGAGATCAAGCGCAGAGCGTCGTCGTAGACGAGGCTAGTGACGTTGCCGAACGGATCAATGCGCGTGCTCAGGACACTGCCGTTGTAGATGTCGGTCCAGATGCCACCGTTGGAGTCTTTGAAAGAGTTCTCGTGGACGGCGCGGGTGAAGTCGGTTTCCTTCCCCCCTGCATCAATCTGCTTGGTTACCCGCCCTGAGTTATCGTAGGTGGTCTGCATGACCTTGTTGCCGGCAGGATCCGTCACGCCGGCCAGCCAGCCCTGCAGCTCATAGTTGTAGTTGACAGTGCCCCCGTCTACCCCCTTGACTGACGCCAGCTGACCTGCCGTATACCTGTAGGTGAGAGTCCGCCCATCAGGCAGCTCGACTCCCGTCAGCAGCCGAGTAGTGCCATCGAGAGTGAACTTGGCAATGCGCCCGTTCGCGTCCGTGGCGGAGGCCAGGCCGGCGTTATTATAGGAGAACGAAAGACCGCGCCCAGCAGAATCCGTCCAAGCTACAAGGCGCCCGGAACCGTCAAACCGCAGATCCTTGCCCGCCGGAGTGGTCAATTTAAATCCAGCAGTGACGGAGCCGGAAAGAACCGATGCAACTCCTACAGAACCACCCTTATAAATCCCCGGAGATTCCTCAACATATTTGGCCTGAACGCCGGTGTCAGAAACATAGGTGACGGTAGCACCAGATACCGACAGGCGCGTGTCGTATGGGAACGACCACCCCTTCCCTAGTGACCCGGAGGTAGCGTTGGCCGAGTTGTAAGTTCTTCCCAAGCTAATCGGGATGCCGGGAGCCGCCACGCTGGCGTCCAGCGAGGTCTCCGACAAGGCTCCGGTAGAGGTGTTTACCGGGTCACCCATGTAGCCGAGAATGGGAGGGCGGCCAGTGGCATCGACACAAACGCAACCTGTGAGCTCCTCGGGAGGAAGCTCCTTATGAGGCACTTGAGTGGGCATGGCCGGAGACTTCGCTTCCGCACTCCAGTTAGTTCCACAGCCCCAGGGTTCCCACCATTTATCATTGGTTAGATTCTCACGCGATATTGAAACTTTAACATAGTACTCTTGATCCAAAGCTTGCTGAGCGTAATCCTTATTGCCGTAACCTCCGGTGGGCCACGGCACTGTAGCCGCAGAGCAGTTTTCGTTCAGCAGGGCATTATCGGATACGCGATAGAATGCAGTATGAGTGGCCCATATCTCAGATCCAGGGTTATCCCATTCCAGGTCCCCCCACTCCATGGGGAACCCCCAGAATTTGATCGGCTTTATCCTGAAGTTCGCGGGAGGAGCTGGTGGCGCCGCCCCACCGATCGCCTCAACTCGAGGCTGCGACGCAATCAGGACCGATTTCGGCGCGCTGGTCGACGCTGGGGATCCGGTTCGCGTCTTGCCCTTCTCGTCCACCCACAGATAGCCCGAGCCAGGGTGACTTCTCAGCCCCTCGACTTGCGCCCGCCGTTCCTCGGCGGTCATGGGTTTCGATGGGTTTAGCGGCTTGGAAGTCCGCGTCTCCCCCGCCTCAGAGGCAACGGTGGACGCCTCCTCGACTGGGCTGACGCGGTGCACTTCAACTCCGGTAGCCACTCCCCCCGTCAGCAGCGACAAAACTATCGCGCCGACTGCGGCCGTATGGCCCCCACGCATGCGAATCCGCATGTTTATCCCTCCCCTTCGAATGGCCTGACCCTCCCGTACTAGGGCATGGCCGTCATGATCATTACAGGACTCGCACGCCCTGATCGCGTAGATATTCCGATCAACATCAAATTGTGACCAGCTATATTCAGACATTTTCTCAAAATCGATGCTCGCCGACTTGTTGGCGCACGGTGGCGGCGTACACACGAAGTTTGTCCGGGCTGACCACCCGGAAGTCCCCGGCACAGGCGTGGGCGTCGGAGAACGAGGCGGGCTGCCGCTGCTGAACTCGTGGGCCGCGGAGCGGGGCGCCGCGCCATCAGGCGGAGCCATGGTGGCGAGAGGGCGGCAGGCCAGGGCCGGGGCGGACGCCGTCGGTGAACAGCTCCTCAGGCCAGTACGAGGACAGCCACGCCTCCACGACGTGCATCTGGGCGTGGTCGGTGGCGGCCGGGATCTTGTGCGCGCGGGCGCGGTGCCGACAACCTGCGCTCGTTCACGGTGGTCGAGCAGGGATTCCCCCACAGGCAAGCGCGTGGCCCGGACCAGTCGGTCCGGGCCACGCGCGGCTGAGGGTTATGGGAAAACCAGGCCGGAAGGGCCTGTGTGAGGTTGTGATCAGTTGCTGGGTTCTGCCTCCTTCGCGGGGTGGGACCCAGTAGGAATGGGTCGTGACACGCAGGCAACTCACCGACGGTCAGTGGCAGTTCATCGAGCCGTACCTGCCGATCGGCCGCTACGGTCCGTACCCCGAACGGCTGCGGGAGCAGTTCGAGGGTGTGAGCCCCGTTCTTGTGCCCCGCCCTGTATTGGTTACAGGAACCGGCAGAGCCGCGATCCCGGAGCGCTCAGTAAGAGCGCGGACCTCAGACTCCCAATCGGAGCGGTCGCGGTCCTCGCGGGCATCAGCCGCGCGCATCTCCATTGCCTTGAGAGTGGAAGCGATTGCTTCGCGGGTCTCGGCAGAAGTAGAACCGTGCTCGCCGTTAATGGCGGCCAGTACCTCAGTACGCGCCATGCGCTCTTCGGCCGGAATCGAGTTAATGACAGCGGCGATCTCTCGCGAGCTGAAACCGCGCTCCTCGGCCTCGGCGGTCTCGAATATCTTACGAAGCTCAGGCTTCAAAATCTTCTCCGCCACTGGGCATAAAAAGGGCCGCTTCGGCGGATGCCGAGCAGCCTGCTTGTGTGCTCAAATTTCGGCAGAAGGCTCAGGGATTTACTGCGAGCCTTCGCGCCTCTGCGCGAGATTCGTATTCGGCTCGCTATCTCGCACGCTTCGCGATAAGGCGGCAATCTGCGCCGCAGTATTTCGGTGGAGCACCTGACACCAGGTATCGAGCGAAGCTCTCCCGACACGTCCAACAAGTCAGGTAGACATTCATCCTTCTCCGCTCCGCGGGACGCTTTCAGGAAGTTCCGAGCATGAGAAAGGCGCGGCCCCCTGTTGGAGTAGCAGGAGGCCGCGCCAGACTCGCCCCGGACCTAGCAAGAAGGTTCCTAAGCGGTTCCTTCAGTAGATGTAGACCTGTTAAGAGACGGAACCCCTTACGACCGAAAGCATCGCCGCCCGCTCGTTCTGCACATCCGGGGAAAATTCGCCCAAGCCTTCGAGGCCGCCCGTGAACAAGCAATCAGCCCACGCCTCCATTTCGGAGGCGTACACCTGCCTCCAGGGCGCCAGGAAAGCCCCCTCGGATTCCGTGGCCGGCCGGGGGATTGAAAGGACCGCAGGAGCGTCCCCACGGGCCTTAGTGCGGACCGTGCGCTTACGCTCTCGCTCCCGAGCCTTAGAGCATTCAGGACCGCCACACGTCGCCCTCACGTTGCCGTTCCCGGCCCTGGCCAGAAGCTGAGTCCTGCAATACGGGCATCGGGTCACTGCCGATCTCCTCTCCATGGTTGAGGACAGCAGTCCTCAAAATGTCCTCAGGCATGTCCCTAGGCATGCCGGGTAAATCCGTGGCCTGACGTGCGGATACGTCGGAACGCGTCGCCAACGCCGTCCGATGTCCTCAGGCATGCGAAAAGAGGGAAAGAGGCGGGTGCAGAAAGAGATGCGTCCAATCTTTTCGATCCCCCCTCCACCGTGTTTCACGGCTGCTGCGACTTCCTGCGCGGCCGTGAGTGGCCGGGTGAAGGGCCAGCGAGCGGTTAGCCCTGCATCCCTCCCACTCGGCCCGCAGTGGGCCGCGTGTGCCTTCCCTGACAGAGGGAAGTCCAAGAGAACAGGGGGCACCCTTTCGGGGCCCCGGGACCAAAGGCGTTTTTTTTCTTGGCCGTCTAAAGACTCCGAAGGCCTACAGGCCGCAGGAGTCTCTAGCTCTCGCTCCGCCTGCTCCGCAGCTTCGCTTTAACCTTGGCTGAAGTCAGGCCCCGTTAGGGAGCCTGGCTGTCCGGGTCTGTGGATCGGCCAGGGCATAGCTACGAGCTTGCGAGAAGCTAACAGACCCCGAAGGGGTCTATAGTTCTTAGTTACTAGTTACGTCTCAGAAAGCCCAGGAATGTAAGACAGTGAAGGCGTAGCTGTGAGGCAGCGGCACCGCTGTTCTGACACAGCGGCACTACTCCTCTATCTCATTGGACTCCCCCTGTAAGACAGGGGGCAGGGAGCTACACGGGCAGGTAAGGGTTATGCGCCACGGCCGCCGTAACGGCGTCGTCATAGTCGCCGCACTCCGGCTTCCACTGCTGCTGCCGCTCGGCGGGAGCCGACAGGAATACCGCCCGGGCCTCCATACTCAGGTCATCCCAACTGAGCGTGCGGGTCTCATTCGGCGCGGGCTCGCTAAGCGGCCCTGGAATGGCCGCGGGGCACCTTTCGGGCCCCTCAGCCGGCCTGGGTGCCCAAGGGGCGTCAGAAGGGCCGTGAGGGGCTTTCTCCGCCGTCTCGCCAGGAATGGCGATTCGATAGGTCGTGGCGACTCCACGGAACCCTTGACGGGCCACGGAGAGATAGCCGAGGTGTACAGCAGTGTGCAGCCATCGACTGGCCTTCGACCTGTCGATACCGGTTGCCTCTTGGATTCGGTCGAGCGAAGGCCGTACGTCCTCGCCCCAGGTTCCCCAGCGGGTACCAACTGCTATGAGGAAGCGCGTGAAGTTGGGCCACGCGTCCCTGCGTGTGAGCCTGTGGGCCTTGAGGATGTCGGCCCCGGGAGCCTCAGCCGTGGCCAGAGTGAAGACCCATTGGCCGTGTCGTGCCTTAGCGGCATCGGAGCGATAAGCCATGCGGGTACCGACGCGTCCTCTCCTGGTGGGGTGTTGGTCGAGTTGTACCCCCCGGAGGGTGGCGGACTCAAGAAGAGGGCATGAAGAGGCCCCCGAAGCGTTTACACGCAACGGGGGCCGAAGGGGGCTAGAGATCGCTAGCTGCGCTTGTAAGCCTTCCGGGCCGGAAGAATGAACTCAGCTTCGGGAGCAGTCCATTCGTAGCCCTCGGGGACATGCAGGCCGGTCTCCTCGGCGATCTCGGCCACTTCAGGCACTCGAACGAGCACACGGCGAGAACCGCCCTCGGTGCTTCCGACAGTCACGGCAATTCTGTGCCGTTGCAGAAATACACGCTTCTGCTCATCGTCTTTCGTGGCCCACTCCTCGGAGTAGGTACGCCCAGTCGACTTCCAGGCCGGGGCATCCTCAGCAGTCTTGATTTCGCCTCTCAGCCGTTCGACCTTGGCCGACTGGAAACCGTGCTGCCCCCAATACCGCTCAATCTGAACATCCGTCTTCAGGCGTCCGGCAAGGTAGTCAGCTTCCAACCGGTCAAGAATCGTCTCGGCCTCATCAAGCTCCACCTTGGCCTGACTGATCGAATTTCCGACCCTCTCCATGACAGGCAGCGGCCCGAGCGTCACGTTTATGAACGAAGCGACAGCGGTATCCAGATCGTCCCGGCGAATACGGTTGGGGCTCGCACAGGTTCCCGTGTTGACGTTGTTGCAACCGTAGTAGTGGTGAACGGTGCCATTCGCCTTCACCTTCTTATTGGAAGACATTCGAGAACCACAGGTCTGGCAAACCGCTACACCGCCGAGCATCGAGCGCGAAGGCGTAGCACGCCGAACTGGTCGATCGCTCTTCAGAGCGGCTACGAATTCTGACCACTCCGCAAACTCCATCAAGGGACTATCGGTGATCCGAACACTGTCGCCGTTCTCATCGACGACGTTCTCACCCTTGTGCGTATAGATCCCTGCTACCGTGGGATTCATGACGATGGCGCGAATAGCGTTCGCCGTCCACGCAACTCCCCTCGGCTCCTCCCCCTTTATGATTCGGAGATGATCCCGCCACGTAGGGACGCCACGCTTATTCAGATCAACAGCAATCTTGTACGAGGACCAGTCACCCCTCAGGCGCCGCACAATTTCACGGAACAGCTCCGCATAATTCGGATCCGGGACGAGCCTCTTTCCCCCGCCTTCCTGGCGCTCAAAGTGGTATCCGTACGGCTCGACGCCGCCAATCCACACGCCCTTGGCCTTACGAGCTGCCGAACCGGAAAGGGCGCGGGCACGAATCGTGTCCAGCTCGCCTTCGGCAAAGGCCGCGATGATCTGAGCAAACATCTTCCCCATAGGGGTGCTCATGTCGATGCCCTCAGTCACGGAAACGATGGCCTTACCGTGCTGCTGGCACCACTCGAAGATTTCCGCGAAGTGGCCAGCCTTCCGGCTGAGCCGGTCCAGCTTCCACACCGCCAACACGTCCCACTCGTCGGCCCGCTCGGCGAACCAGGGACCGAGGCCGGGGCGCTTGAACGGGTGCATGGCCCCGGACACGTCCAGGTCTTCAGCCCAACCGACTATCCGGCCGCCGACGGCAGGCCCGGCGGTCCAGTGTTCGACGGCGTGCCGCTGCTTCTCGGGGCTGGTGGTGTCGTCCTTCAGGATGGACAGCCGGACGTTCCCCAGGACCCTCGGGTGCTTGATCACGGCCGGATGCTACGGGAGTTCCCGTGAGCAGAACAAGCCGAGCGACTTCTTCCAGAACCCGGCCCCGGAGCCGACGTTCACCCACATCCCGGTCCGCGGCCCGGGCCTGGCGTAACACGTCGCCGCAACCGGGGCAGGGCGGCTGCTCCCCGCCCCGGTTACGGCACCCTTCGGCCCCGCCTCGCGGTAGGCGGTGCCGTCGACTCCCCGACGCCGTGAAGGCCTGAGCCCTGGCCCTGTTCCGTACGGGCGGAGAAGCCGGACTCGTGGAGGAGGGCCGTCAGGTGGCGGGCCTCCGTCGGGGTGGCGGGGTAGCCGCTGCGGGCTGCGGTCAGGGCCTGCGGGATCGTCATTCCGAGCGTGTCGCGGAAGACCTTCAGGGCCGCGCCGCCGGGGGCGTCCACGCGGAGCAGGACCGTACCCTCGGCCGCGACGATGGCCGCGCGGACGTGGTCGGGTGCCCGTCCCCAGCCGTAGTCGAGGTTGCACGCGTCGGGCGGGCCCCCGAACTCGCACCGGTCGCACTCCCACTCGGCTTCCCAGCGCAGCCGACCGCCGTCGATCCGCTGCCAGGCGTGGTGGACGCAGTGCGGGCACGGCGTACGGACGAGGAGGGCCCGACCTGATTCCGGCATGGCGACACCCTCCCGCGCCCGGGCGGGGATCCGCATCCGGTTAACGTCGGGGACACAGGCACGCACCAGCCCGTTCACCCCGGTTTGCAAGGATTTCCGCATGGCAGCGACACCCTCCTCCCTCCGTACCGCCCGCGACACGCGGGTCATCGCCCATCGCGGGGCCTCCCACGAGCACCCCGAGCACACCATCGAGGCCTACCGGCAGGCCATCGCGGACGGCGCCGACGCGCTGGAGTGCGACGTACGGCTGAGCGCCGACGGCAAGCTCGTCTGCGTGCACGACCGCCGCGTCGAGCGGACCTCCGACGGGCGCGGGGTCGTCTCCGAGATGACGTACGAGGAGCTGCGCGCCCTCGACTTCGGCGCCTGGAAGGGGCCGGGCCACACCGGGGCCCGGGTGCTGCTCTTCGAGGACCTGCTCCGGGAGGCGCTGGCCGCGCCGTACCCCGTCGGGCTCGCCGTCGAGACCAAGCACCCCTCCCGCGCGGGCGGGCGGCTGGAGGCCGAACTGGTGCGGATGCTCCGTGACTACGGGCTGGCCGACGGCTCCACCGGACGCGTCGAGGTGATGAGCTTCTCCCGCAGCGCCCTGACCCGGATGCACCGGCTCGCGCCCGGGCTGCCCGCCGTGTACCTGATCGAGCGCGGGATCCGCCCGGTGCGTCCCCCGTACGCCACCCACGCGGGCCCGGGCATCGACCTGGTCCGGCAGGATCCGGGGCTGGTGGGCCGGCTGAAGGCGAAGGGGCTTCGGGTGCGCGTGTGGACCGTGGACGAGCCCGAGGACGTGGAACTCTGCGTGCGCCTGGGCGTGGACACGATCATCACCAACCGGCCCCGGGACGTACGCAAGCTGCTCCAGGACATGTGAACACCCGGCCGGGGTGCGCCGGCCGGGTGTGGGGGGTCGGATCTGACGGGGGTACAGGTCTGACGGATACGGGTCTGGCGGGTACAGGTCTGGCGGGTACAGGTCTGGCGGGTACGGGTCTGGCGGGGGCTACACGAAGCGCTGGTTGGCCGAGCCGTTGCAGGTCTGCAGGCGCAGCGGCTCGTGGGCCGCGGCCACCGTCAGGCACATGCCCGGGGAGGCGGCGGGCCGGAGGGTGGCTCCGTCGCGGACGAACTGCTGGTTGGCGCCGCCGTGGCAGTTCCAGATGATCATCGCGGTGCCGTTGCCGTAGTTGGCGCCGGGGGCGTCGAGGCAGCGGTCATGGGTGAGTTCGATGTGGATCGACTTCTTCACGGAGTCGTACCACCAGCCCTGATTGCGGCCGCCGTGACAGTCCCAGCCGAGGACCTTGGTGTTGTTGGCGCTGGAACCGCCGTTGGAGTCGACGCAGTTGCCCGTCGCCTCGTTCTTCAGTGGCTTGTACAGGTCGTCCCAGGCCCCGGCCTGCAGGACGGGGGTGCCGGTGCTCGCCGGGTCGGCGCAGGAGGCCTCGCGCAGGCCGGAGGCGTAGAGCTGGGTCAGGCAGGACGCGAAGGCGCCGTGGCCGCGGTAGTTGGGGTGGAAGGACTGCCGGGCGGTGTTCTCGTCCCACGGGAAGTGGTCCCCGAGGTCGAGGTAGAGCCCGCGGGCCCAGGTGTCCTCCATGCAGACCTCGTGGCCCTGGAAGAGCCGCGAGTTGTCGAGGTAGGTCGCGCCCGCGGCGAGGGCGGCCGCGCGCATGCCCTTCTCGAAGGTGGGCACCGCGTAGTTGCGGCCCCAGGCGGCGTCGGAGTCGTAGCCGGCGCAGCCTCCGGGGAGCTTGCCGGGGAAGTCGGGGTTGTCGTTGAAGTCGGGGCCGATCGGGCTGGGGTAGCCCATGACGACCAACCTGTAGTCGGAGTCGGCGTAACCGGCGTCGCGCATGACCGTCTTGAGGTTGCCGATCGTCGACTCGACCTTGGGCTTCAGGCCGTCGACGCGCGCCTGCCAGCCCGGCCCGTACTTCGGCTCGCAGGTGCCCTGGCTGAGCACCCAGCGTGTGACACAGTCGGTCATGACGGGGCCGAACTGCAGGTCGTCGTTGGCCCCGGCGACCAGCACCACCATCTTGATCTTGGTGTTGCGGGCCTTGATGGCCAGGCTGTCGCTCTGCACCAGCTCGTCGGCGTACTGCTTGCTGCCGCCGATCCTGATGTTGCCGGTGTAGCCGCCGGAGCAGGCCACGTTGAAGGTGTAGTCGGCGGCGATGCCGGTGCGGTGGATCGCCGTGTCCGGCGATCGGTGGCACTGGTTGGCCGAGGTGTTGGTCGCGGGGTCGTAGTTGCCGACGCCCTCGCCCGAGATCTCGCTGTCGCCGAGCGAGATCAGGCCGGTCTTGCGGTCCGCGAGCGGGCGGATCGCGGAGTCGCCGTAGATCTTGACGGCCTCGGCGGCCCGGATGGCCTCCAGTTCGGGCGTGAGGGGTGTCGCGGAGGACCCGGCGGCGGTCGCCGCGTGGGCCATGGGGGTGATGGCGGTGACGCCCCCGAGGGCGGCCGCGACCGCCGCGACGGCGGCGAAGGTAGATCTGAGCCTGGATTGTGTACGGACACGTGCCATGAATGCCTCCCCGATCTCAGTGTTACCCCCGGTATTTACTGGTCAGTAGGCGAGTTGGGAACAGTCCGAACAAGACAATTGCTCAACTTTTTGAGGAGGCGCCACAGATGACCGACGATCAGCAGACCGGCGCGGGCCCCGAGGGGTTCCGCGTGGAGCACGACTCGATGGGCGACGTACTCGTGCCCGCGCACGCCAAATGGCGAGCTCAGACGCAGCGCGCGGTGGAGAACTTCCCCATCTCGGGACAGCGTCTGGAGCGCGCCCACATCGAGGCGCTGGCCCGGATCAAGGCCGCGGCCGCCGCCGTCAACTCCCGGCTCGGCGTGGTCGACGAGGACATCGCCGCCGCGATCGTCTCGGCGGCCACCGAGGTCGCGGAGGGCCGCTGGGACGAGCACTTCCCCGTCGACGTGTTTCAGACGGGTTCCGGCACCTCGTCCAACATGAACGCCAACGAGGTGATCGCCACGCTGGCCACCGAGCGGCTCGGCCGCGCCGTCCACCCCAACGACCACGTCAACGCCTCGCAGAGCTCCAACGACGTCTTCCCGTCCTCCATCCACATCGCCGCCACCGCCGCCGTCACCGGCGAGCTGATCCCCGCCCTGGAGCACCTGGCCGGCTCGATGGAGCGCAAGGCCGCCGAGTTCGCCGTGGTGGTCAAGGCCGGGCGGACGCACCTGATGGACGCCACCCCGGTCACCCTGGGCCAGGAGTTCGGCGGGTACGCGGTCCAGCTCCGCTACGGCGTCGAGCGGCTGCGCGCGGCGCTGCCCCGGCTGGCCGAACTCCCGCTGGGCGGGACCGCGGTGGGCACCGGGATCAATACCCCGCCCGGATTCTCCGCCGCCGTGATCGCCGAAGTGGCCACGGCCACGGGGCTGCCGCTGACCGAGGCCCGGAACCACTTCGAGGCCCAGGGGGCACGGGACGCGCTGGTGGAGACCTCGGGAATGCTCCGCACGGTCGCCGTCTCGCTCACCAAGATCTGCAACGACCTCCGGTGGATGGCCTCGGGTCCCCGCACCGGATTGGCTGAAATCAATCTCCCGGATCTCCAGCCGGGTTCCTCGATCATGCCCGGGAAGGTCAATCCGGTCGTTCCGGAGGCCGCGCTGATGGTGGCCGCCCAGGTGATGGGGAACGACACGGCGGTCGCGGTGGCGGGCGCGGCGGGCAACTTCGAGCTCAACGTGATGCTCCCCGTGATGGCCCGCAACCTCCTGGAATCCATCCGCCTGCTGGGCAGCGTGAGCCGCCTGCTGGCCGACCGCACCGTCGACGGAATCACCGCCAACACGGCCCGGGCCAGGGAGTACGCCGAGTCCTCGCCCTCCGTGGTGACCCCGCTGAACCGCTACATCGGCTACGAGGAGGCCGCCAAAGTCGCCAAGAAGTCCCTCGCCGAGCGCAAGACGATCCGCGAGGTCGTCCTGGAGTCCGGCTACGTGGACTGCGGCGACCTCACCCTGGAACAGCTCGACGAGGCGCTGGACGTGCTGCGGATGACCCGGCCCTGACCCGGGCGCCCCACCCCGCCACGGGGTCCGGATCCGGTCGTTTCCCGTCCCCGAACACCTCGGTGACCTGCACCGCAGCGATCCTCCGGGCCCCAGCCCTAAGATCTGCGCATGACAGGTACCGGAGGCCGCGGGGGCGGCAGCGCGCGCAGTGCGGCGCGGGGCTCGGCACGGGGATCGGAGCGGGGCGCGGAACGGGGCGGCCACTGGGCGCCCGGGGAGCAGGTCCTCTGGCGCTACCGCGACCACGCGCCCGGACTGAAGGGTGCCGTGCACATCTGCCGGCCCGTGACCGTGGTGAGCGACACCGACGAGCTCCTCGCCGTGTGGATGGCCCCCGGGACCGAGTGCGTCAAGCCGGTGCTCGCCGACGGGACCCCGGTCCACGAGGAGCCGCTCGCCACCCGGTACACCGCGCCGCGGACCACCGTACGGTCGCGCTGGTTCGGTGCGGGCGTGCTGAAGCTGGCGCGGCCCGGGGACCCGTGGTCGGTGTGGCTGTTCTGGGAGCACGGCTGGCGCTTCAAGAGCTGGTACGTGAACCTCGAGGAGCCGCGTACGCGGTGGTCCGGCGGGATCGACTCCGAGGACCACTACCTCGACATCTCCGTCTACCCGGACCGCACGTGGAAGTGGCGGGACGAGGACGAGTTCGCGCAGGCGCAGCGGTCCGGGCTGATGGACCGGGAACAGGCGGACCGGGTGCGGGCAGCCGGGCGGGCGGCGGTGGACGTGATCGAGGCCTGGGGGCCGCCGTTCTCCGACGACTGGCAGGATTGGCGACCGGACCCGTCCTGGGAAGTGCCGGCGCTGCCGAAGGACTGGGACCGCACCCCGGCGCATATGACGTCATGAGACCCTTGATGCGCCCCCGGGGGGCAAACGTAGGATCGTCCTCCGCGGCCGCCCACGGCGTCGCCGCGAGATCGTCCACCCGTAAATCTCGTGCCGCACGCGGGACTTGACCGGAGGCCGACGCACAACGAGAGGTAACGAGCGGGACGCGGAACCGCGGGGTGATGGTGTCCCCGCCGCTGAGCGGGTATACCGCGACTGACCGAGTTGAGTGCAGCGCACATCGAGCGCAAACGGACGGAATGCCACGCGTGACGGAGTACCCCACCTCTCAGGAGGGCTCACAGCCGACTGCCGGTGCCTCCGGCGGCCGTACGGATGAGCTGGGCCACGGCAAGGCCCCGGTCCCGGCCGCCGAGGCCGTACGCACGCATGCGCAGATCCAGGGGCCCGACCAGCCCGGCTCCGGACTCCCCCGCCCCCGCGCGTCCTCCGCCGCGGACAGCGCCTCCCGCGACGCCGAGGCGGCGCGCGGCGCGGCCGCGGCGGCCCGCCAGGACGTGGGCGCCTCCGGTGCCGCGCCCGGTACCGCGTCCGGCTCCGCGCCCGCCCAGGGCAACGCGCCGGAGGCCGTCGCGCGCCGCGAAGGCGACCGGCTGCGGTTCGTCGGCGCGGCCACGCGGCGGATCGCGCGCGGGATCGACCTCGACGAGATCGTGCTCGGGCTGTGCCGGGCCACCGTGCCGACCTTCTCCGACGCCATCCTCGTCTACCTGCGCGACCCCCTGCCCGTGGGCGACGAGCGGCCGGTGGGACCGGTCGTCTTAAGGCTCCGGCGCACCGACCGGCTCCGGCCGATCGACGAGTTCACCTCCTCCGGCGCCGCCGGCGCGACGACCGCGGACGGCGAGCTCGACTTCAGCCAGCTGGCCCTGGTCGGCCCGCAGGGCGACCTGCCCGCGGCCGAGCTCTGCGAGATCCGCCCCGGCGGAGCGCTCGCCGAGGTGCTGCGCGGCGTACGGCCCGTCTTCGGGTCCTCCGCCGCCGCCCGGGCCGCGCTGCCGGAGCTGCTGGGCGCGGACCACCCCGTACCGCGCGGCCAGCGGGCCATCCTCGCCCCGCTGCGGGGCCGCCGCCGCGTCATCGGCGCGGCGGTGTTCCTGCGTACTCCGGAGCGGCCGGCCTTCGAGACGAACGACCTCCTGGTCGCCGCCCAGCTGGCCACCCACACCGCGCTGGGCATCGACAAGGCCGTGCTCTACGGGCGCGAGGCGTACATCGCCGACGAGCTCCAGCGCACGATGCTGCCCGACAGCCTCCCCCAGCCGACCGGGGTCCGCCTGGCCAGCCGCTACCTGCCCGCCGCCGAGACGGCCCGGGTCGGTGGCGACTGGTACGACGCCATACCCCTGCCCGGCAGCCGGGTCGCGCTCGTCGTCGGTGACGTCATGGGCCACTCCATGACGTCCGCCGCGATCATGGGACAGCTCCGTACGACGGCCCAGACGCTGGCGCAGCTCGACCTGCCGCCCGCCGAGGTCCTGCACCACCTGGACGAGCAGGCCCAGCGCCTGGGCTCCGACCGGATGGCCACCTGCCTCTACGCCGTCTACGACCCGGTCTCGCACCGGATCACCATCGCCAACGCCGGCCACCCGCCGCCGGTCCTGCTGCACCTGGGCGGCCGCGCCGAGGTGCTGCGCGTACCCCCCGGCGCCCCCATCGGCGTCGGCGGCGTGGACTTCGAGGCCGTGGAGCTGGACGCCCCCGCCGGGGCCACCCTCGTGTTGTACACCGACGGACTGGTCGAGTCCCGGCTGCGGGACGTGTGGACCGGCATCGAGCAGCTCCGCGAGCGCCTCGCCACCACCGCGCAGCTGACGGGCCTGGACCACCCGCCGCCGCTGGAGGCGCTGTGCGACGACATCCTGGACATGCTGGGCCCGGGCGACCGCGACGACGACATCGCGCTGCTCGCGGCCCGGTTCGACGGGATCGCGCCCAGTGACGTGGCGTACTGGTTCCTGGACCCGGAGGAGACCGCTCCGGGCCGGGCGCGCCGGTTCGCCCGCCGCGCTCTGGCCCGCTGGGGGCTGGAGGAGCTCCAGGACTCCCTGGAACTGCTGGTCAGCGAGGTCGTGACGAATGCCGTGCGGTACGCCGAGCGGCCTGTCACGCTCCGGCTCCTGCGTACGGACGTACTGCGCTGCGAGGTCGGCGACGACTCCCCGCAGCTGCCGCGCCAGCGCCGGGCGCGGGACACCGACGAGGGCGGCCGCGGCCTGTTCCTGGTCAACCGGATGGCCCGCCGATGGGGCGCCACCCGGCTGAGCAGCGGAAAGGTCGTCTGGTTCGAGCTCGCGCTGCCGGGAGGTCCCGACCGGCGCTGACCCGGATGGAAGAGAGCCTGCAACACCAACGCCCCCGCGACTGCGGGGGCGTTGGTGTTGGTGTTGGTGTTGCAGGCTGGGCTCGGGGCCTACGGCCGGGGCACCGTGTCCGGCTTCTGCGGCGTCTTCGTCGGCGTCGGGGTCGGCGTCGGAGTCGGCGTGGGGGTCGGCGTCGGAGTCGGCGTCGGCGTACGGGTCGGCGTCGGCGTGGGAGTCGGCGTCGGGATACTCGGCGGCGGTGTGGTCTCGGACTGGCTCGGCGAGGTCGTCGGGGAGCTGCTGGTGCTCGGCGTCTGCGCCTTGCCCATCTCCGCCTCGTCCAGCTCGAAGGAGCCGGTGTCCTGGCCCTTGAGCGCGGCCAGCGTGTACTGCTTCCAGATCGCGGCCGGGAAGCTGGAGCCGCCCGCGCGGCCGCCGCCGGCGGTGCCGGTCAGGCTGACCTGCTTGTGGGTGCCGGGCTCCTCGCCGAACATCGCGACGACGGTGACGAGGTCCGGGGTGAACCCGGTGAACCAGGCGGACTTGTTGTCCTCACTGGTGCCGGTCTTGCCCGCGGCCTCGTAGGCCGAGCTCCTCACGGCCTTGCCGGAGCCGTCCTGGACGACGCCGGTGAGCACCTTGGTGACGGTGTCGGCGGTCTTGCGGCTGATGGCCTGGTCGCCGATGGCGCGGACCGGCTTGTACTCGCGGTCCTTGTGCTCGGCGGACTTGATGATGCTCGGCGTGACCTTCTTGCCGTGGTTGTCGAAGGTGGCGTAGACGCCGGCCATCTCCACGGTGTCGGCGCTCATGGTGCCGAGCGTCATGGCCGGCCTGTCCTCGGGCCAGGCCTCGCGGTCGTGCATGCCGAGCGCGAGGGCCGTCTTCTTCGTGGCCTGCGGCGTGACGTCGACGATCATCTGGGCGTAGACGGAGTTGACCGAGGAGTTGGTGGCGGACTGCACCGTCATCATCGGGTTGCCGTAGTTGATGTTGTCCTGGTTCTCCGGGTTGAACGGGGTCCTGCTGCCGACGACGGGGCGCTTGCTGGTGCCGTCGTAGAGGGCGTTGGGGGTGATCGGCTTGCCGTCCTGCGTGGTCGCCTTGTTCTCCAGGGCGGAGGCCAGCACGATCGGCTTGAAGGTCGAGCCCGGCTGGTAGTCCTTGCGCATGGCGTTGCTCGCGTACTGGTCGGCCAGACCCGTGCCGCCGTACATCGCGACGATCGCGCCGGTCTTGGGGTCCACGGAGGTGGCGCCCGCCTGCACGGCGGCGTCGACGGGGCGGCCCTTGCGGTCGAGCTTGGACTCCAGCTCGTCCTGGACGGCCGCCTCCAGGGCTGCCTGCTTCTTCGGGTCGATGGTGAGGGTGATCTCCCAGCCGCCGGCCTTGAGCTGGGCCTCGGTCATGCCGGTCTGCCGCTTGAGCTCCTCGTCGGCGGCCTGGACCCAGTAGCCCTTCTGCCCGTCCATGCCGGGGGCGGCCTTGGGCTTGACCGGCTCCTGGAACGCCATGGCCTTGCGCTTGGCCGGGTCCAGCTCGCCCATCTCGACCATGTTGTCGAGGACCGCGTTGAAGCGGACCATGACCAGCCGCTTGCCGTTCGGGCCGGCGGTCGCCCAGTCGTACTGGCTGGGGGCCTGGAGGACGGCGGCGAGGTAGGCGCCCTGCTCCAGGGTCAGCTTGTCGGCGTCGACCCCGTAGTAGGCCTGGGCGGCGGCCTGGATGCCGTACGCGTTGCGGCCGTAGAAGTTGGTGTTCAGGTAGCCCGCGAGGATCTCGGGCTTCTTCATCTTCCGGTCGACCTTGAGGGAGATGACCATCTCCTTCAGCTTGCGGGTCGGCGTCTGGTCCTGGGTCAGGTAGAAGTTCTTGACGTACTGCTGGGTGATCGTCGAACCGCCGGCCGCGCCCTTGCCGGTGACCGTGTTGAACAGGCCGCGGGCCATGCCCTTGAGGTCGATGCCCCGGTCCTTCTCGAAGGACTTGTTCTCGATCGCGATGAAGGCCGTCTGCACGTCCTTCGGGATCTTCTCGATCGGCACGATCTGCCGGTTCGTCCCGCCGACCTGGGCCAGGATCGAGCCGTCGGCCATCTTGTAGACGTTGTTCTGCTTCAGCGCGTCGGCGTTGGGGTTCGGCGGGTCCACGTAGAAGTAGAGGCCGATCAGTGCCGCCATCCCGAGCAGCATCAGACCGAAGAAGGTTCCGAGGATCTTCTTCCAGGTGAAGAAGCGGCGTATGCCGGTCCGTTTGCCGGCCTTCCCGCCGCCCTTGCCCTTGACGCGCCCGCGCGGCGCTCGTCGCGCACCGCGCTGCTGCTGCGCCTTTCGCGCTTCTGCTCGGCCCATCGCTCCCGCTCCGCTCGATTACCCCCCGACGTCAGCTCAGAAAGCTAACACCGCAGGCTGTGACAAAGACTGGCCAACCGGGATCAATACCGGTCAATCCGGACGTGAGAATCAGCACCCGTCCCAATGGAACCGACGCACACGAACCCCCCGAGGTTGCCGGGGGCTGCCATCCGCCCGAAAAAGTGATATCACTTTGCTAGGTGGTCCGACCGGCCGCCACCGAGGGAAACGGGGCAGATGATGACCAGCACGACAGGTGTGACCGAGAGCGGCGTACGAGAGTTCCCCGCGCGCAGCGTGGGCGGCGGGCTCGCGCTGCTGCTCGGCCTGGCGGGAGTGGCCGGCGGGGCGGGCCTGATCGCCCTCGGCTCGGTGGCCGGCAGCTCCGGCGCCAAGGGGGGTCTGATCGCTGCGGGGATACTCCTGGCCGTCGCCGCCTTCATCGCCATGGGCGGGCTGAACACGGTCGCGCCGGGCGAGGCCCGCGTGGTCCAGCTGTTCGGCCGCTACCGCGGCACGGTCCGCACCGACGGTCTGCGCTGGGTTAACCCGCTGACCTCCCGCCGGCGGCTGTCCACCCGGGTGCGCAACCACGAGACGGCCGTCATGAAGGTCAACGACGCCTACGGCAACCCGATCGAGCTGGCCGCCGTCGTGGTGTGGCGCGTCGAGGACACCGCGCGAGCCGTCTTCGAGGTCGACGACTTCACCGAGTTCGTCGAGACCCAGACCGAGGCGGCCGTGCGGCACATCGCCATCGAGTACCCCTACGACGCCCACGAGGCCGGCGGCCTCTCGCTCCGCGGCAACGCCGCGGAGATCACCGAGAAGCTCGCCGTCGAACTGTCGGCCCGCGTCGAGGCGGCCGGCGTCCAGATCATCGAGTCCCGCTTCACCCACCTCGCGTACGCGCCGGAGATCGCCTCCGCGATGCTCCAGCGCCAGCAGGCCGGCGCGATCGTCGCGGCGCGCACGCAGATCGTCGAGGGCGCGGTCGGTATGGTCGAACTCGCCCTCACCCGCCTCGCGGAGCAGGACATCGTGGACCTCGACCCGGAACGGAAGGCAGCGATGGTGTCCAACCTGATGGTGGTCCTGTGCGGTGATCGCGCGGCCCAGCCGGTCGTCAACACGGGCACCCTCTACCAGTGAGTCCCGCCGACGGCGCCAGGGAGCCCCGCGAAGGCCCGGACCCCTCCGGAGCCGGCGGGGACGGCGCGGCCGAGGGGCCGGCGGTGAAGGCCGGGCGCCAGGCCCGCAAGCAGGTGCTGCTGCGCCTCGACCCGCAGGTGCACGACGCGCTCGCGCGGTGGGCGGGCGAGGAACTGCGCAGCGCCAACGCGCAGATCGAGTTCCTGCTCCGCCGGGCCCTGGCCGAGGCCGGCCGCCTCCCGGGCGGGGCGGGTCCCATCCCGCCGCGCGGCCGTCCCCGCGCCTCTCCGGATTCCTGAAGCCGCCTCGGTACGCTCTGCGCGTCACCCCCGGGGGGTCTCTCACCGAATTCGAGGCTCGGATGAAATGGACCGGCGGGAAAGCCGACGCGAAGGCCGGCGCGGGAATCGACGCGCGAGCGGACGCGGGAGCCGGAGCGGAAGCGGAAGCCGGCGTGCGGGCCGGTGCGGCGTCCGACGCGCAGGACACGGCAGGCACGGCAGGCACAGCGGAACCGGCCGAGACGGTCGGCACGGCCGGCACCGCGGAAACGGCCGGTACCGCGGAAACGGCCGGCACCGAGGAAGCGGCCGGCACCGCGAAGAGTGCCCGCCGCCGGCGCACCACGCGGAATGCGGCCACCGCCGTCGCGGTGGCCGCGGTGTGTTGCGGACTGACCTGGACGGCGATCTCCCTCACGGGCACCCCCGCCGACTCCGAGCCGCCCGCGTCCGGCGCCTGTTCGTACACCGCCACCGGCGGCGGCGCCAAGGGCCTCGGCCTGCCCGTGCACGACCCCGCGCGGGTCCGCCCGTACCGGGCCGAGCTGGTCACGGACCAGGGCAAGGTGACCATCGAGGCGCTCACCGAGGCCGCGCCCTGCGCCACCACCTCCTTCTCCTTCCTCGCGGGGAAGAAGTACTTCGACGGCAGCTCCTGCCACCGGGTCACCACGCGCGGGATCTTCGTACTGGAATGCGGCGACCCCGCCGGACTGGGCAGGGCCGACCCCGGTTACTTCTTCCGGGACGAGAATCTCGACGGCGCCGCCTATCCGGCGGGCACCGTCGCGATGTCGAAGGCGGCACCCGGCCGCAACGGCAGCCAGTTCTTCGTCAGTTACGCCGATCCGGACTTCCGCATGCAGCCCGACTGGACCCCCTTCGCGAGGGTGGTCGGCGGACTGGACGTGCTGCGGAAGATCGCCGGGAACGGCACGGAGGACGGGGCCCCCGACGGGCGGCCCAAGCAGCCCGTCGTCATCCGCTCGGTGACGGTCCGCCAGACCGGCCAGGGCTGAGCGGCCCCGGGCCCGACGGTTCAGGACCGGGGCCCGGTACCGGGGCCGGCGGTTCAGGACCGGCGGTTCAGGAGGACGAAGCCGTCCTCCTGGGCCGCGATCCGGTACCCCTCGTTCCGCGCCCGGTCGAGGGCAATGGACTCCTCCACCACCGACAGCGGCCACCGCAGCTGCGGTGCGACCTTGGTGTCGACGACGATCCACTCCGGATGGGGGCGGCTGTCCGGCCAGCCGTAGAGGCTGACGCTGGTGCGGTCGGCGAGGTGGGGCACCAGATACGTCGACGCCTGGACCGTGGCGCCGTCGGGGATCTCGTCCATCACGCTGTGGGCCACCGCGATACGGGGATCGGTCTCCCAGGTCGCCGGCTGGACCAGTTGCCACAACGGGAAGTGCGGCAGCAGCAGCAAGGTGACCGCCGCGGAGCCCGCCAGATAGCGGTACAGACTGCGACCGCCGGAACCCCGCCGGTGCAGGGCGTCGACGAATGCCACGAAGACGATCGGCATGAGCAGCAGCGAGTAGTGGTAGCGGGTGCTCCAGTGGTCCGGGTAGTTCGAGGCGAGGCGCCACAGCACGGACGGCAGGGCGATCAGCACGAGCGGAGAGCGCAGGGCCAGGCACAGGGTGGGAGCCAGCACGAGGATGAGGGTCGTGACCTTCTCCTGCGGGGTGATGAGACCGAGCGTCAGCTGGTGGAGGAGTTCCAGCGCGCCACCCTCCGACCCGCCGGCCGCACCGCCTCCGGGGTTGTGGGAGAGGCGGTAGCCGGCGAACCCGCCGGGGTGGAAGGCGCTCAGCACCAGCAGGGCCAGCCCGGTGCCTGCCACGCCTGCCGCTGCCGTGAGGATCCCCAGCCTGCGGCCGCCCCGCCCGCCCTGCCAGGCGATGACCAGGCCGATCACGGCCACCGTGAGACCGAGGTCCTCCTTCACCAGCAGGAGCGGCAGCGCCCAGTACGCGGCGGCGTGCAGCCGGCCGCTGCCGAGGGCCGTCAGGGAGAGTGTGAGCAGCGGAAGGGCGAAGGCCCACTCGTGGAAGTCGGAGGAGACCCCGCTCGCGATGCCCCACGAGACGCCGTAACAGGTGCCGATGACCGCGGCGGCCGCGGAGCCCAGCGTCCGGCGGGCCCAGAAGGCCAGCGGCAGCACGCTCCCGGCGACCAGCGCGGCCTGCGCCACGAGCAGCACCTTCACCGACGGCCACAGCCAGTACAGCGGCGCCAGAAGGGCCAGGACGGGAGAGAAGTGGTCTCCCAGGACCGGGAAGTCCGGCCCCTTGACCTCGGAGACGGGCAGGTGCCCCGATGCGTAGGAACGCACGACCTGTACGAAGATCCCCAGGTCGAAGCTGCGGGAGAGCAGGCGTTCGTGGATCCGCAGGGACAGGGCCATGTAGGCGAAGAACAGCGCCCCCGCCATGGCCCAGATCCACCAGTCGGCTTCGGGGCGGTTTTCCTTGGACGGCTTCGGCGTGGTCCGTTCCTCGATGCCTGTCTGCTGCGGTGGGAGGGCGGCGGCGTTGCCGGTGGGTGCTCGCATGAACCTTCAAGATGCCAGCAACGTCACGGGCCGGGCCCGGAGCTGTCTCCCGTGTGGGCAGATTCCTTCGAATGGCAGACACCGCCGGCTGCGCGTGGCGCT
Organism: Streptomyces sp. ISL-43; assembly: GCF_018614195.1. Taxonomy (GTDB): domain Bacteria; phylum Actinomycetota; class Actinomycetes; order Streptomycetales; family Streptomycetaceae; genus Streptomyces. Next base: position 16,606 of record NZ_JAGGOT010000046.1, on the reverse strand, counting down.
ATACATCGTGCGTATACACCTTGTGTATAGTCACCGGCATGTCCATCGGTCACACCCTGCTCGGCCTCCTGGAGGCCGGCCCCCGCCACGGCTACGACCTCAAACGGGCCTTCGACGAGAGATTCGGCCACGACCGACCGCTCGCCTACGGGCAGGTCTACTCGACCATGTCCAGGCTCCTGAAGAACGGTCTCGTCGAGGTCGACGGGATCGAGAGCGGCGGCGGTCCCGAGCGCAAGCGGTACGCCATCACCGACGCCGGCATCACCGACGTCGAGAGCTGGCTCGCCCAGCCCGAGAAGCCCGAGCCCTACCTCCAGTCGACCCTCTACACCAAGGTCGTACTGGCCCTCCTCACCGGCCGCGGCGCCCAGCAGCTCCTGGACACCCAGCGCTCCGAGCACCTGCGCCTGATGCGCGTCCTGACCCAGCGCAAGCGTGAGGGGGACCTCGCGGACCAACTCGTCTGCGACCACGCCCTGTTCCACCTCGAGGCCGACCTGCGGTGGCTCGAACTCGCCGCGGCCCGCCTCGACCAGCTCGCCCAGGAGGTACGCCGATGACCCCGTCCGGCACCCTGCTCAGCGCCACGGGCCTGCGTAAGGCGTACGGCACCACCAACGCCCTCGACGGCGCCGACTTCTCCATCCGCGCCGGCGAGGTCGTCGCCGTCATGGGCCCCTCCGGCTCCGGCAAGTCGACCCTGCTGCACTGCCTCGCCGGGATCGTCACCCCCGACTCCGGCACCATCACCTACGCCGGACGCAGGCTCTCCGCCATGAACGACGCCGAGCGCAGCACCCTGCGCCGCAGCGAGTTCGGCTTCGTCTTCCAGTTCGGCCGGCCGTTCCGGTGCGGATCGACTGGGCCCCGGTCACGGCGATGGCCGGGATCGGCGGGGGCGTGAGCGTTCTGGTGACCCTGCTCAGTCTGCCGGCGCTGCTACGGCTCATGCGCCCGGACGGGCTGCGTACGGAGTAGCCGGCCCCGGGCCGCGCACGCGGTCCCGTACGCCCGTTCCCTAGTCCGTCAGCCAGACGGGGAGCGGGCGTACGGCTTCGCGCAGTGCGTCGGCGACGGCCCGGAACTCCTCCTGCCGGGCTGTTCCCGTGCGCATGGCGACGGCGATCCTCCGCGAGGGCGCGGGCTCGGCGAAGTACCCGGTGGCCAGCTGCTCGTTGCGGGCGGTCTCCAGCCGGAGCGCGGTGCGGGGCAGCAGTGTGACTCCCAGCCCGCCCGCGACCAGTTGCACGAGGGTGGACAGCCCGGCCGCGGTGGTGGTGACGTCCGCCCCGGCGGTGCGCCCCGCGTCCCGGCAGATCTCGAGGGCCTGGTCGCGCAGGCAGTGGCCCTCGTCCAGCAACAGCAGGTGCAGGCCGCGCAGTTCCTCGCGCGGGATGTCCGCCCGTCCGGCGAGCGGGTGCTCGCGGGGCACGAGCAGTACGAAGTCCTCGTCGAAGAGCGGCAGTTCGGTGATCCCGGGGACCCCGAGGGGAACGGCGAGCAGCAGCAGGTCGAGCCGTCCGCCGGCCAGCCCCTCCAGCAGCGAGGCCGTCTGCTCCTCGTGCACCTGGAGGTCGAGGCGGGGGTAGCGCCGGTGGAAGAGCCCGAGCACGGTCGGCAGCAGGTACGGGGCCACGGTGGGGATCACCCCGAGCCGCAGCACCCCGGTGAAGGGGGCCCGCACCGCCTCGGCCTCCTCCAGCAGTCCGCCCATGGCGTCGAGCACGGACCGCGCGCGGACCGCGATCCGCTCCCCGGCGGGCGAGAGCAGCACCTTGCGCGTGGTCCGCTCCAGCAGCTGCACCCCGAGCGCCTCCTCCAGCGCCGAGACGGCTCCGGACAGGGCGGGCTGGCTCATGCCGATGGCGGCGGCCGCGTCCCTGAAGTGCAGGTGTTCGGCGACGGCGGCGAAGGCCCGCAGCTGCGCGAGCGTCGCCTGCTTCGCTCCCCTATGACTCACAGCCACTGATAGGCACCTCCGATCACTCGTCTCTAGACTAGCTATTTCCACAATCAATGCAGGTGTGTCAGCATGTGAGATCCGTCCAACCCCCTTGGAAAGCCCCCAAAAGGGTTACTTTCCTTTCCGCAAGGAGAGCACGTGCTCACTGTCGGCGACCAGTTCCCCACCTACGACCTGACCGCTTGCGTCTCGCTCGAGGCCGGCGGCGAGTTCGCGCAGATCGACCACAAGACCTACGAGGGCAAGTGGAAGATCATGTTCTCCTGGCCGCTCGACTTCACCTTCGTGTGTCCGACCGAGATCGCCGCCTTCGGCAAGCTGAACGACGAGTTCGCCGACCGCGACGCCCAGATCCTCGGCTTCTCCCTCGACTCCGAGTACGTGCACCACGCCTGGCGCAAGGACCACGCCGACCTGCGTGACCTGCCCTTCCCGATGATGTCCGACATCAAGCGCGAGCTCTGCGCCGACCTCGGCATCCTCGGCGCGGACGGCCTGCCGATGCGCGCCGTCTTCATCGTGGACCCGAACAACGAGATCCAGTTCTCCATGGTGACCGCCGGTTCCGTCGGCCGTAACCCCAAGGAGGTCCTGCGGGTCCTCGACGCCCTGCAGACCGACGAGCTGTGCCCCTGCAACTGGACCAAGGGCGACAACACCATCGACGCCGGCGCGCTGCTGGCCGGTGAGTGACCCGTGTCCCTCGACTCCCTGAAGTCCGCCGTACCGGACTACGCCAAGGACCTGAAGCTGAACCTCGGCTCGGTCATCGGCAACCAGGACACCCTCTCCCGGCAGCAGCTGTGGGGCACGGTCCTGTCCTGCGCGATCGCCGCCCGCTCCCCGCGCGTCCTGCGTGAGCTGGAGCCGGAGGCGAAGGCGGCCCTGTCGCCCGAGGCGTACACCGCCGCCAAGTCCGCCGCCGCGGTCATGGCGATGAACAACGTCTTCTACCGCACCCGCCACCTGCTCTCCGACCCGGAGTACGGCAACCTGCGCGCGGGCCTGCGGATGAACGTCATCGGCAACCCGGGCGTGGAGAAGGTCGACTTCGAGCTGTGGTCGCTCGCCGTCTCCGCGATCAACGGCTGCGGCCAGTGCCTGGACTCGCACGAACAGGTCCTGCGCAAGGCCGGCGTCGACCGCGAGACGGTCCAGGAGGCCTTCAAGATCGCCTCGGTGATCCAGGCCGTCGCCGTCACCCTCGACTCCGAGGCCGCCCTCGCGGGCGAGTGACACCCCGTACGGAAGGAGGGGCCCCACGACTCCGGTCGTGGGGCCCCTTCACGTGTCTGCGTTCCTAGCGCCGCAGCTTCGCCATCAACGCCCGCACGTCCTCGATCATCGCCGCCTCGATCGCGTCCTCGTCGACGCCGGCGGCGCCGCCGGGGACCACGCCGCCCTCGTCCGCCGTCTGCTGGTACCACTCCACGGTCGCCGTGAAGACAGCCCCTCCGTCGAGCACCATGAGCCGCTTCCCGCTGTCCGCGTAGTACGGGTCGAGCACCGCCCGGTCTCCGAGCCCCGGCACCTCGCGGCGCTCCCCGAGGTTCAGCCGGGTCCCCGGGGTCGTTCCCGGGCCGCTGGCGAACTCCTCGGCGGGGTCGCCCTTCTTGTGCAGCTCGACGAGCACCTGGGTCGCGTACAGGACGGATCCCTTCTCGTACCGCATGCCGACGTGGCAATACGCCCAGTCCTGCGCGGGGTCCACGCCCTCGCCGCTCTGCCGCCCCTCGAAGGTCCGGCCGACGGTCTGGCCGAGCACCTTCAAGTCGACCTCCTTGCACAGGTCGCCGGAGTGCCGGTAGTCGATGCGCGGAGCGCTGGAGAAACGATCCTGCGCGGCCAGCGCGCCCGCCCACACCGCCGAGGCCACCACGACCCCGCCCAGCGCCCACAGCCACGGGGCGCGCGGGCCCCGTACCCGCTCGCGCGAAGGCTCAGGCTCCACCTCCGTCACCGCGGCCGGCCCCGCGGTGTCCCAGTCCCCGTCGATCTCGGGCTCGCCGATCATTCCCCGCCCCTCCCGCGACTACGTGCGCAGCGCCTCCATGAGGACGTGCATGTCGTCGATCATCGCAGCCCGGATCGTGTCGGGGTCGGGTTTCGGTGCCTTTGCCGCTCCCCTCGGCCGCTCCGTTCGTGCAGCCGCACCGAGACCTGGATGTCGTACGGGAGCCAGGGCCGGGGCAGCTTCGCCCCTGGCACGGGCGCGGCGTCGGCGCGTACCGCAGCGGCGGCGGGCGGTCCCGGCGAGCCGGAGCTCCCGCCGTCGGACTCAGGCTCGGTTGTCGCCTGTTCGCGTCTGCCCCGCCTCGAAAGGCGTCCGGCTCAGGGCCGTCGCCCCGTGCGGCGCGGGCCCGACCGGGGCGGGCCCGGGGTGGAGCTGGTCGCGGGAGTAGGCCCGCAGGTAGCCGACCACCGTGTTGGTGACGGCGACCAGCGGGACGGCGACCACCGCCCCGCCGATGCCCGCGATCAGGCCGCCGGCCGCCACCGACAGCACCACCGCGAGCGGGTGGACCCGTACCGCCCGGCCCAGGATGAAGGGCTGGAGCACGTGGCCCTCGATCTGCTGCACCGCCAGGACCACCAGCAGCACCATCAGCGCGGTGAACGGCCCCTGGGTCACGAGCGCGACGACCACCGCGAGGGCTCCGGAGACCACGGCGCCGACGAGCGGGATGAAGGCGAACAGGAAGATGAAGACGGCGAGCGGCACGGCCATCGTCACGTCGAGGAAGTAGAGCCCGAGGCCGATGAAGATGGCGTCGATGAGGGCGACGAGGACCGTGCCGCGCACGTACGCGGTCAGGGTGCGCCAGGCGCGCGGACCGGCGCCGGCCACGCCGGGGCGGGCGGCCGCCGGGAGCAGGCCCATCGTCCAGGTCCAGATGCGCTTGCCGTCGTAGAGCAGGAAGAGCGTGGAGAACATCGCGAGCAGCATGCCCGTCAGCACTTCGACGAGGACCGTGACGCCTTGCAGGCCGGCGGAGGTGATCTGCTCGGTGTTGGTCCCGATGGTCTCGCTGAGGTTCTTCGCGATGTCGTTGATCTGCTTCTCGGTCACGTGGAACGGACTGTCCAGCGCCCAGAGTTTGAGCTCGTTGATGCCGTCGCGGACCCGGTCGGAGAGCTGGTCGAGGTTGTCCATGACCTGCCAGACCACGAACCAGCCGACCAGTCCGATGACCACGAAGCCGAGGATCGCGGTGACGGCGGTGGCCAGCCCCCGCGGCATGCCGAGCCGGCGCAGCCGGACCACGAACGGCTGGAGCAGGGCGGTGACCAGGAGGGCGGCGGCGAAGGCGAGGACGACCAGGCGGACTTCGCTGATCACCCTCATCATGACCCAGAGCATCCCGGCGAGGAGCAGCAGCCGCCAGCTCGCCTCGGCGGCGACGCGCACGCCCCACGGGATGACGCTCACCGGGTCGGGGCGCAGCGGGACGGCGTAGCCCGCGGAGGGGTGTTCGGCGCCCGCCGGCGCGGACGCGGCGGAAGCGGAGGCCGAAGCGCCGCCGGGCCCCTCTGCGGTCACGGCGGGCACGGGGCCGGCGGGACGCAGCGGCAGATCACCGGAGGTCTCGGCCTCGACTTCGGCGCGCCGCTCCGCGAGCCGCGCCTCCACGTGGCTCAGCTTGCTCCCGAGCCGGCCGAGCCAGCCTGCCGTCTTCGCCATGTCGTTCCCTTCCCCCCGCCGCACCGCATACCCGGACACACCTCGAAAGACCGTACACGCGAGGAGCCCCGCACCGTAGGACGGTGCGGGGCTCCTCGAGGTTGAGGCGCGGGGGCGCCTTTCGTGCCCGGTGTCTAATACCAGCCGTTGGCCTGGTGGAAGTTCCAGGCTCCGCACGGGCTGCCGTAGCGGACGTTCATGTAGTTGAGACCCCACTCGATCTGGGTGGCGGGGTTGGTGCGCCAGTCGGCGCCGGCCGAGGCCATCTTCGAACCGGGAAGGGCCTGGACGAGACCGTAGGCGCCCGAGGACTTGTTCACGGCCTGGTAGTTCCAGGTGGATTCCTGGTTGATGATCTTGGAGAAGCACTGGAACTGCCCCGCCGGGACCATCTGCTGGGCGATCGCCTTGACCTGCGCGACCGTGTAGGAGGGCTGGAGCGCGAAGTCGGCTCCGTCGCGGGAGGCGGAACGGCTGGCAGCCTGCTCCTTCTCGTCCCGCTCCTTCTTCGCCTTCTCGTCCGCGGCCTTCTGGGCGTCGGCCTTCTTGGACTTGGCGTCCTGGGCTGCCTGGAGGCGGGCCGCCTCCTCGGCCGAGCGCTTGGCGTCGGAGTCGGCGGCGTGGGCGATGGCGTCGGCCTGCTGCGTCAGGGACGCGTTCTGGACCTGAGCCTGCTCGCCGACCGGGATGTCGGTGAGGAGAGTCGTCCCGGACGCGGTCGTCTCGAGATCGTTCGAGGCGGGGTCGCCAGTGGCAACGCCCACGACTGCGCCGACGGTGGTGACCGCCGTGGCCGAAGCCACAGCGAACCCCCGAACCGAGATCCGGCTCACACGGTGTCCTTCCAGCAGCGTCCGCAGTGACCACGCGGGCGCAAGAGTGCCCCTCGACACTGGCCTCCATGGTGGTGCGGTCACTGGAGACGCGGGCCCGTGGGCAACTCCCTTGCGGGAGTGCCTCGTGATGCTCCGGGCGGCATACGGCGATCAGTTGTGGAGTTAGTGGTACTGCGCGCATCTCACGGGAGATACAGGTGTGCCGTATGCGGGGCCTGACGGAAAACAGACTCTGCCGGACCGCGACACCGCAGGGCAATTATCCGTTGCGTGGGAAAGGTCACACCTGGCAGGACACCGTTGTTTTCGTCGAAGCCCTGTGCGCGAAGGCGCCGTCCGGCTAGGCTTTCGGGCCTTTGCCGGACGGCGCCAACTCGCCTTCCCGCTATGGGTTTTTTACCGGGGTTTTCGCCCTGTTTCGACCTACAGGGTCTCCAGCATCTCGGTGACCAGCGCGGCGATCGGGGAGCGCTCGGAGCGGGTCAGGGTGACGTGCGCGAAGAGCGGATGCCCCTTCAGCTTCTCGACCACGGCGACGACTCCGTCGTAGCGGCCGACCCGCAGATTGTCCCGCTGGGCCACGTCGTGGGTCAGAACGACCCGCGAATTGGCCCCGATCCGGGACAGAACGGTCAGCAGGACATTGCGCTCCAGCGACTGCGCCTCGTCCACGATCACGAAGGCGTCGTGCAGCGAGCGGCCCCTGATGTGCGTGAGCGGCAGGACTTCCAGCATCCCCCGGGTCAGCACCTCCTCGATGACCTCGCGCCCGGCGACCGCCGAGAGGGTGTCGAAGACCGCCTGCGCCCAGGGGCTCATCTTCTCGGACGCGTCCCCGGGCAGGTAGCCGAGGTCCTGGCCGCCGACCGCGTACAGCGGCCGGAAGACCATCACCTTCTGATGCTGCCTCCGTTCCAGCACGGCCTCCAGGCCCGCGCACAGCGCCAGTGCCGACTTTCCGGTGCCGGCCCGGCCGCCCATCGAGATGATCCCGATCTCGGGGTCGAGGAGGAGGTCGAGGGCGATCCGCTGCTCGGCGCTGCGGCCGTGGAGCCCGAAGGCCTCGCGGTCGCCCCGTACGAGCTTCACGTTGCCGTCGGCGGTGACGCGGCCGAGCGCCTTGCCGCGCTCGGACTGCAGGACCAGTCCGGTGTGCACGGGCAGTTCCGCCGTTTCCGGCACGTGGAGCCGCTCCTCGGAGTAGAGGAGGTCCACCTGCTCGCCGGAGAGCGCCAGCTCGCTCATGCCGGTCCAGCCGGCATCGGTGATCGCGAGCTCCGCGCGGTACTCCTCGGCGATCAGCCCCACGGAGGAGGCCTTGATGCGCAGCGGGAGATCCTTCGAGACGACCGTGACGTCGTATCCCTCGGCCTGGAGATTGCGGGCGACCGCGAGGATGCGCGAGTCGTTGTCCCCCAGTCGGAAGCCCGCCGGGAGCACGCTCGGGTCGGAGTGGTTGAGCTCGACACGCAGGGTGCCGCCGAGATCGCCCAGCGGGATGGGTGCGTCGAGGCGACCGTAGCGAACCCGGAAGTCGTCGAGCAGGCGCAGGGCCTGACGTGCGAAGTAGCCGAGTTCGGGATGGTGCCTCTTTGCCTCCAGCTCGGTGATCACCACGATCGGGAGCACGACCTCGTGCTCGTCGAAGCGGGAGATCGCGTTGGGGTCTGCCAGCAGGACGCTGGTGTCGAGGACGTAGGTCCGCCTGTCGGGCAGGCGGCGCTTTGTGCTGGTCACCACGGAAGGACGTACCCCCTCGGAAGAGGTCGGGCCATGAAGACCGGACCGGTCATCGGCACCCATGCGCGGGCCGATTTCCGGCCCTCCACTCCGTCCGTGCGAACCGCACGTGCGTCCTGATGCAAAGGGCCTCCCGGGCGGACGACCCCATGCCGTCCGCTGAGACTCGACACCCGTGGATCGGGCGTCGACCTGCAAGGGGTATTCCCCGAATGGGTCCAGCCATGCCATGGCATATGACGGACGCTCGGTGAATCCCTGGTGAAGGCCTCGCGCGGAGGGTCCCGAAGGCGGGGAGGGGCGTACGGGAGCACGGAGACGGCGCGCCGCGGAAGGGTCCGGGCGCGCCGTGGGGTGCCGAGGGGGCGTCAGACACCCGCAGGTCAGGTGCCGTACGAGGAGTCGCGCGGGTGACTCAGGCGCCGTAGCGCCGGTGGCGGGCGGCGTAGTCGCGCAGGGCGCGCAGGAAGTCGACCTTGCGGAAGGCGGGCCAGAAGACTTCGCAGAAGTAGTACTCGGAGTGCGCGCTCTGCCACAGCATGAATCCGGACAGCCGCTGCTCGCCGCTGGTGCGGATCACGAGGTCCGGGTCGGGCTGACCGCGCGTGTAGAGGTGCTCCGCGATGTGGTCGATGTCGAGGATCTCGGCGAGCTCCTCGAAGGAGGTGCCCTTCGACGCGTGCTCCAGCAGGAGCGAGCGGACGGCGTCGGCGATCTCCTGGCGGCCGCCGTAGCCGACGGCGACGTTGACGAGTATCCCGTCGACGCCCCGGGTGGCCTCCTCGGCCTCCTTCAGGACGTTCTGCGTCCCGGCGGGCAGGATGTCGAGGTTGCCCACGTGGTGGACGCGCCAGCGGCCGTCCGCGGCGAGGCCGCGCACCGTGTTCTCGATGATGTTGAGCAGCGGGCGGAGCTCGACCTCGGGCCGGTCCAGGTTGTCCGTGGAGAGCATCCACAGGGTGACGACCTCGACGTCCGTCTCGGTGCACCAGCCCAGCATCTCGGAGATCTTGTCGGCACCGGCCTGGTGGCCCTGTTCCGTGGTCCCTCCGGACGCCTTCGCCCAGCGGCGGTTCCCGTCCAGAATGACGCCGATGTGCTTGGGCGCCGCATCATGGTCGAGGCGGCCTTCCACCCGGCGTGCGTAGAGCCTGTACACCAGGTCGCGCAGCTTCACGATCTTCCAGCCCCTCCGTGCGATGCCCCCGTGCGACATGCGGTACCCCCGAGTCCGCCACATTACTGCGCGGCGGGATCGGGTACCCAACTCGGTCATGTCACGAGTCCGTGATAGGGAGGACAACGTGACTGAAAACAATCCCTATCGGGCAGAGCCCTCGCGCTACGACTCCATGGAGTACCGGCGCACCGGCCGCAGCGGCCTGAAGCTCCCCGCCATCTCCCTCGGCCTCTGGCACAACTTCGGTGACGACGCGTCGCTGGCCTCCCAGCGGGCGATCCTGCGCCGGGCCTTCGACCTCGGCGTCACCCACTTCGACCTCGCGAACAACTACGGCCCGCCCCCCGGCTCGGCCGAGCTCAATTTCGGCAAGATCTTCGCGCAGGACTTCGCGTCCCACCGCGAGGAGCTGGTGCTCTCCACCAAGGCCGGATACCTGATGCACGCCGGGCCGTACGGCGAGTGGGGCAGCCGCAAGTACCTGCTCGGGTCTCTGGACGCGTCGCTGAAGCGGATGGGCGTCGACTACGTCGACGTCTTCTACTCGCACCGCTTCGACCCGGACACCCCGCTGGAGGAGACCATGAGCGCGCTCGCGTCCGCGGTCCAGCAGGGCAAGGCCCTGTACGTGGGCGTCTCCTCGTACACCGCGGAGCAGACGGCGGAGGCGGCCCGGCTGCTGCGGGAGATGGGCGTCCGCCCGCTCATCCACCAGCCCTCCTACTCCATGATCAACCGCTGGACGGAGGAGGACGGCCTGCTGGACACCCTGGAGGAGGCCGGCATGGGCTGCATCTCCTTCGTGCCGCTCGCGCAGGGCCTGCTGACCGGCAAGTACCTCAAGGGCATCCCGGAGGGCTCGCGGGCCACGCAGGGCAAGTCCCTGAACCCGGCCCTGCTGTCGCAGGACGTCGTACGCCGGCTGAACGGGCTGAACGACATCGCGGCCCGGCGCGGCCAGACGCTGGCGCAGCTGGCGCTGAACTGGGTGCTGCGCGACGAGCGGATGACGTCGGCGCTGATCGGCGCGTCGAGCGTGAAGCAGCTCGAGGAGAACGTGGCTTCCCTGTCCGGCGCACCGCTGTCGGAGCACGAGCTGAAGGAGATCGACTCCTTCGCGGTGTCCACCCCCGGCGCCAACATCTGGGCCCAGCGGGACTGACCTGCGGCTTTGCCCGTCGGGTCCGGGGCACAAAAAACGGGCCGGTCCGTGGGGGGGATACGGACCGGCCCGAGGGGGGGGTTCCACCATAACCCTTCGTAAAGCCCGCTGCGTGCATTGCCGCGACACGATTACGCTCCGGAGCCGTCCAGCAGCACTCCGGTGAGCCGAAACCGCCCTACGAGGCATGCGGGGCCCGGCCTGAGCCGGTACTCGGCCCTGGGCGGCCGTACCCCCCAGGAGGGACCTCGGGTCCGGGCGCCGGCTTGACGCCCAGGGGTGTCCTGCCGCTCAGGCCGGATCAGCCGCGGACCCGGCCTGATCGGCGGGACACCCCCTACGCTGACCGGCATGCGGATCAGGGGGCACTGGCGCGACGGCGGGGCCACGCTCGACCTCGGCCCGGCGCCGGGGCCGGCGGGGGCGGGGGCAGTACCGGGAGCGCCGGCCGGCGCCCCTGTGGAGGTGCCCGCGGAGGTGCGCGCGGAGGTGCGCGTGGAGGTGGCCGCCTCCTACGCGGCCCGGACGCGGGGGCTGCTCGGACGGGACGGGATCGACGGGGCGATGCTCCTCACCCCGGCCGCGAGCGTGCACACGTTCCGGATGCGCTTCGCCATCGACGTGGCCTATCTGGACCGACGGCTCAGGGTCATCGCGCTGACCACCATGCCCCCCGGCCGGCTCGGACTCCCCCGGCTCCGCTCCCGCCACGTCCTGGAAGCCGAGGCCGGGGCCATGGCCGCCTGGGGGCTGCGCGTAGGGTCCACCCTCCGGGTCCGTCTCGACTCGCGCTAGGCGGGGTCCCGCCCCGGCGGTAGGTTGGGGCGGTTGAGCTGGGGTGGCAGGGGAGCGGCATGACGGAGAACGCGCGCATCAAAGCGCTGGAGCAGATCATGCCGGCGACTCACGGAGCCGACGAGGACATCGACTGGCAGGCGGCCGAGGCCGTCTGGGGCAGCCGATTCCCCGCCGACTTCATCGCCTTCATGGGCCGCTTCGGCGCCGGCTCCATCAACGGCGAGGCGAGCGTGCTGCTGCCGCTGCCCAAGCCCGGGCTCCAGTGGGACCCGGCGCAGATGGCGGAGGAGACCGCCAACGCCCGCCAGATCTGGGAGGCCGAGGGCGGCCGGGCCGCCTTCGACGTGGACCCGGAGTCGATCCTCGCCTGGGGAGTCACGGGCGGCTCCGACATCCTGTGCTGGCTGACGACCGATCCGGACCCGGACAGCTGGCCCGTCCTGGTGGTGGGCCGCCACACCGCCGACTCCTTCGCCGTGTACCCGTACGGCATGGGCGAGTTCCTGTACCGGCTGTGCTCCGACGAGTTCGACGTGAGCCCGGTCAGCATCACCTTCTGGGACGGCGGCCACCTCAGCTTCGTGCACTGGCAGAAGGCCCAGCGGCGCTGGCAGGAGGGCCGCAACCCCGAGACGGGCGAGCCCGACCCGTACGCGGGCGACTTCTCCGACTGACGCCGGACCCTCCCCCGCTCCCGCCACCCGCTCCTCCCGCTCCCCCCTCGCTCCCCCGAGTCCCCTTCAACCCGTTCCGCGGCCGGAAACGGGCGTTTCGGCATGTCTACGCGCGTCCGAATTGGTGATCACATATCGGAAAACACCATTCGGAAATGCCGTACTTGGAGCATTGACCACAAGTGCCGACCCAATGGAACCAATCACCCTTGCCCGGGAGAGAATTCCGGCCAACGGGCCACGGAGGGACACCACAGCCCGGAGTGACTCATAAGTAATAACGCGCCTCAAAAGAAAATCAGGGGAATACACCCGTGCGACGAAGAATCTTCGGCACGGCCGCCACCACGGTCGTGCTCGGTCTGCTGATACCGCTGGCCGGCTGCGGCGGCTCGGACGGAAGCGACGCAGGTGACGGCAACACGCTCCGCCTCGTCGCCGCCGAATACGGCGACGGCACCGCCAACAGTTCCAAGGAGTTCTGGGACAAGGTGACGGCTGATTTCACCGCCGCCAACCCCGGTATCAAGGTCCAGGTCCAGCTGCTTCCGTGGGCCGACATCGACCGCGAAGTCTCCCGTATGGTCAAGGCCGGCAACGCGCCGGACATGGCCCTCATGGGCGCTTACTCGGACTTCGCGGCGCAGGGCAAGCTCTATTCCGCCGACGAACTCCTCTCGGTCACCGCCGAAGCGAACTTCCTCCAGCCGCTCGCCGAGGCCGGATCCGTCCGCAACACCCTCTACGGCCTGCCCTTCGTCGCGAGCAGCCGCCTGCTCTTCCTCAACGAGGCCCTGTTCAAGCAGGCCGGCCTCAAGGAATCCCCCAAGACGTGGTCAGACCTCAAGGCCGCCGCCAAGGCGCTCAAGGACAAGGGCGTGAAGTACCCGTACGCCATGCCCCTGGGCCCGGAGGAGGCCCACGCCGAGGCGATGATCTGGGAGCTCAGCAACGGCGGCGGCTACGCCGACAACAGCGGGAACTACAGCCTGGCTTCCGACCAGAACATCCAGACCTTCAAGTGGATCAAGGACAACCTGGTCGCCCCCGGCCTGCTCGGCCCCACCCCGCCGTCCCAGCTCAACCGCGCCGACGCCTTCGCGGCCTTCACACGCGGCGAGGTCGGCATGGTCAACGGCTACCCGTCGCTCGCCCACGAGGCGCGCGCCAAGGGCATCGAGGTCCGTCCCGTCGCGATGCCCATCTCGGACATGCTCGGCTCCGGGGAGAGCACGCCGACCGTCGGCGTGGCCGACTGGATGATGGCGTTCAAGCAGCGCGGCCACCGCGCCGAGATCGGCACGTTCCTGGACTTCCTCTACCAGGACAAGAACCTCTCGGACTTCGCCGGCCGCTACCACCTGCTGCCGTCGACCGTCTCCGCCTCCCGCACCCTGGCCGGCAGCGGCGGCATGGACAAGACCGACACCGAGTTCCTGACCGCCCTGCGCGGCGCCCAGCTCTACCCGGTCAACGACCCGTCCTGGGTGACCGTCAGCGACACCATCAAGCGCAACATCGGGCGGGCCGTGGACCCGAGCGGCGACCCGAAGACCGTCCTGGAGGAGATCGCCTCGAAGGCGGGCGAGGCCTCCAAGAAGCACTGAGCCCTCCTTCTCCGAGCCGCGGCCCCGTCGCCCGCCGCGCACCCACAAGGTGCGCGGGGCGGCCGGCCCACCGCCCGGACAGCCCTCAGCCGGCGCCCTGGTTGTGCGGGGTGAACGCCGTGCGGTACTGCTCGCAGTCGGAGTCCCAGGCCAGAGAACCGGTGAGGGTGCCGTAGCCGGTGCGGGTCACCGACCATTCCACCGTGTACTTCCCGGTGTCACATGCGATGCGCTTGCCGCCCGGCACCTTCGCCCGGCCCGTCGCCGGCCGGTTCGTCAGCTCCTGGTGCACCTCGGCGGCCTTGGCGCGGTTCGCGCTCCGCAGCACGGCGTGCACGACGATCGGGTGCTTGCCGTCCTTGGTGGTCAGCATCTTCTTCACCCCCTGCGAGTCCGCGACCGACCACGCGAACTCGTACCCCGGCTCCCAGGCCAGGGTCTTGGGGTCGGGGACCTTTCGCTCGAAGTCCTCGGCACCCTTGGGGCCGGGCCGGGTCACCGTCTTGTACCGGATGCCCGGCTGGAAGCGGAACTGCGCCTCCACCTTGTGCATGTCGTCCTTCGTCCACATCGACTTCATCGCCTTCTCCCCTCCACTCGGGTCCTGGAGGTACGCCGTGCCGTCGGCGGCGGTGGCGGACCCCTGGCAGAGGGCGGGGGCGAGGGCCGCCGCGGCGGTGGCGAGGGCGAGAGCGGCAATGCGGGTGCGCTTCATGCCCGGCCCAACGGGGCCTCCGGCGGGCCGGAACGACGCCGGGCGCCCTTTCACCCGTACGAGATCGGCGGCGCGGTCCGCCGCGCGGGCCGGTACCGGGGCCGCCGCGCGGGCCGGAATATCCGGTGATCGACTCCGTGTTGGCGTGTGCGGAAGCCGGTCCGCAGCACCGGCCCGACCGGGGGGAAGAAGACGATGACTGTGGACGTGAGCGGCACGGTGGCGGCGGGCTGGGAGCCGGTGCGCGAGGAGTTCGAGGCCTTCGTGGCCGCCGAGCGGATCTCGCCGGAGGCGCAGCTCGCGGTGCACCACCGGGGCCGGCGCGTGGTCGACCTCTGGGCGGGCGAGGACACCGGCGCGGACACCCTGAGCGGGGTCTTCTCGGTCACCAAGGGCGCGGCCCACCTGGTGGTGGCCCTGCTCGCGCAGGACGGCGTACTGGAGCTGGACCGGCCGGTGTCGGCGTACTGGCCGGAGTTCACCGGGGACGGCAAGGAGCGGCTGACGGTGCGGCAGCTGGTCGCGCACCAGTCCGGACTGGTCAACACCGCCGAGGGCTTCGACTACGACGAGCTCGCTGACGACGCGCTGATCGCGGAGCGGCTGGCCGGGCAGCGGCCGTACTGGGAGCCGGGGACGGCGTACGGCTACCACGCCTACGTCATCGGCGCGCTGACCGGCGAGGTCGTGCGCCGGGCGACGGGACGCTCGATCCAGGAGCTGTACGAGGAGCGGATCCGCACGCCGTTCGGGCTGGACCTGTACATGGGACTGCCCGAGGCGCACGAAGGGCGCTGGCGGCCGGTCCTGGAGATGGTGCCCACGCCGGAGCAGGAGGCCGAGGGCGCCGAGGGCGCGGCGACTGCTCCGGAGCTGCTGCCGGTGGCCTTCAACCTGCACTGCGATCCGCCGGCGGACCTGGTCGCCTTCGCCAATCACCCGCGGGTACGGGCCCTCGGCCCGGCCTCGGCCGGCGGCATCGGTTCCGCGCGGGCCGTCGCGGGGATGTACGCGGCCGCGATCGGCGTCCTGGACGGCCGGCCCGCGCTGCTGACCGCGCGGACGGCGGCCGAGGTGGCGCGCTCGCACGGGGCGGAGCTGGGCCCCGACCTGGTGACGGGTGAGGCCGACCACTTCGGCCTGGGCTTCAAGCGGCAGCCGGCGGTCGGCCCGGAGGCCTTCGGGCACTCGGGCGCGGCGGGCGCCCAGGGCTTCGCCGACCCGGTGACGGGCGTCGCGTACGGCTACACCCGCCGCCGCTTCGCCTTCCCCGGCGGTGCCGCCGGGGAGAACGGCCCCCTGACGGCGGCGGTCCTGAAGGTGGCGCGGGGCTGAGGGCGGCCAGCGGCTGATGGTGGCTCAGGGTGCCGGGTCCGCTGGGGCCCTGAGGCCGGCTCAGGAGCTGGGGCCGGTGACCACCGGGAAGCCGGTGGGCCGGCCCTGTTCCTTCAGCCAGGCCAGCACCTGGTCGAGGGCCTCCACGGTCTGGGTGCGGTTGCCGCCGCCGTCGTGGAAGAGGACGGTCGGGCCGTTCTTCATCTCGCCCTTGACCGTGTTGACGATCGTCGCGGCCCCCGGCTTCTCGAAGTCCTTGCTGTCGATGTTCCAGCCCAGCGGGCGCATGCCGTTGGCGGCGGCCAGGGCCCTGCTCTCGGGGGTGAACGCGCCGCCGGGGGCCCGGTAGTACTCCACCTTGGCCCCGCCGCCCGCCGCGTCCTCGATCAGCTTCTTCGCGTCGAGGATCTGCCGGCGCTGGTAGTCGAGGGGCTTCTTGTCCATCGCCGTGTCGTGGTCCATGGTGTGGTCGCAGAGCCGGTGGCCGCCCGCGACGACCTTCTTGACCAGGTCGGGGTGGGCCTCGGCCTGCGGGCCGATCATGCAGAAGGTCGCCTTCACGTCGTACTTCGCGAGGACCTCGAGCACCTTCGGCGTCCACTTGGGGTCGGGTCCGTCGTCGATGGTTATGTTGACCGCGTCGCCGCCGCTCTCCGACGCGTGGGCTATGCCGTCCGGGACCTGACGCCCCGGATTGCCGGGCGCCTGCGGGTCGGTGGCGCCGCCTCCCGGCGCGGGGTCGTCCGTCTGCCGGGAGACGTTCTCGTGGTTGGTGTCGCGGCCCGGATCGACGATCGCCGTCACTCCCCACACCGTCGCGGCCACCGCCACGGCCGCCCCGACGACGGCCATCCGTGCCCGTATGCCCTGCATGTGCGTGCGCGCCATGAACCGTTGCTTTGATCATCAAG
>NZ_JAGGOT010000045.1 GCF_018614195.1 Streptomyces sp. ISL-43 | reverse complement strand
GACGATCCCTAGAAACCGCCGGATGGTCAGCCGCCCCTTCGTCCGTTCGGCGCCGCAGGCTAGTCCGCGGCCTGGAGGAGGTCCTCCAGCTGCTCCTCGCGGGCCTGGGCGGCGACGAACAGGAGCTCGTCGCCCGGCTCCAGGGTCTCCTCGCCGTGCGGCGTGAGCACCCGGTTGCCGCGGATGATCGTGACCAGCGAGGTGTCCTCGGGCCAGGTGATCTCGCTGATCTGCTTGCCCGCGACCTGGGAGTCGGCGGGCAGGGTCAGCTCGACCAGGTTGGCGTCGCCGTGGCTGAAGCGCAGCAGCCGTACCAGGTCGCCGACGCTGACGGCCTCCTCGACCAGCGCCGACATCAGGCGCGGCGTGGAGACGGCAACGTCGACGCCCCAGGACTCGTTGAAGAGCCACTCGTTCTTCGGGTTGTTCACGCGGGCCACGACCCGGGGGACCCCGTACTCGGTCTTGGCCAGGAGCGAGACGACCAGGTTGACCTTGTCGTCGCCCGTGGCGGCGATGACCACGTTGCACCGCTGCAGCGCCGCCTCGTCGAGCGAGGTGATCTCGCAGGCGTCGGCCAGCAGCCACTCGGCCTGCGGCACCCGCTCCACCGAGATGGCGGTCGGCGCCTTGTCCACGAGGAGCACCTCGTGGCCGTTCTCCAGGAGCTCACCCGCGATGGAGCGGCCCACCGCGCCGGCTCCGGCGATCGCGACCCTCATGCGTGTGCCTCCTCAGGACCCTCGGCGAAGGCGGCCTCCACCTTTCCGATCTCGTCCGTGCGCATCATCACGTGGACGAGGTCGCCCTCCTGGAGGACGGTCGCCGACGTCGGCAGCGTGGCCTCGCCCAGCCGGGTGAGGAAGGCGACGCGGACACCGGTCTCCTCCTGCAGCCGGCTGACCTTGTGGCCGATCCAGGCGGCGGACGTGTGCACCTCGGCGAGCTGGACACCGCCGCTCGGGTCGCGCCACAGCGGCTCGGCGCCCGAGGGCAGCAGCCGGCGGAGCATCTGGTCGGCGGTCCACCGGACGGTCGCGACCGTGGGGATGCCCAGACGCTGGTAGACCTCGGCGCGCTTGGGGTCGTAGATGCGGGCGGCGACGTTCTCGACGCCGAACATCTCACGTGCCACTCGGGCGGCGATGATGTTGGAATTGTCACCGCTGCTGACCGCGGCGAAGGCGCCCGCCTCCTCGATGCCGGCCTCGCGAAGGGTGTCCTGGTCGAAGCCGACTCCGGTGACGCGGCGGCCGCCGAAGGACGCCCCCAGCCGACGGAATGCGGTGGGGTCCTGGTCGATTACCGCGACCGTGTGCCCCTGCTGTTCCAGGGTCTGCGCGAGGGCGGAGCCCACTCTTCCGCAGCCCATAATGACGATGTGCACGGCCGTCCTTCCGGCTGTCAGCGGCTCGCTGGGTTCCAGCCTCATTGCTGCTCTGGCTTAACAGGGTCTCAGACCATGGCCCAAGCTACACACGGGCGGTCACCACTGTGACCATTTGCCCTGGATGCGGTGCTCCTTTGCCCTGGATGCGGTGAGACTTCGGCCCGTAATGGGGTGGGGGGTTCGTCAGTCCGATTTCGAACGCTTACGATCCTCTGCGTGTCCAAACTGACCGACGTGCCCAAACGGATCCTGATCGGCCGGGCGCTGCGCAGCGACCGCCTCGGAGAAACGCTCCTCCCCAAGAGGATCGCTCTTCCTGTATTCGCATCCGACCCACTCTCCTCCGTGGCATATGCCCCTGGCGAGGTCCTGCTGGTCCTGTCCATCGCGGGCGTGTCGGCGTACCACTTCAGCCCCTGGATCGCCGTCGCGGTCGTCGTGCTGATGTTCACCGTGGTCGCCTCCTATCGGCAGAACGTCCACGCGTACCCGAGCGGCGGCGGCGACTACGAGGTCGCCAACACCAACCTCGGGCCCAGGGCCGGTCTCACCGTCGCGAGCGCCCTGCTCGTCGACTACGTCCTCACGGTCGCAGTGTCGATCTCCTCCGGGGTCGAGAATCTCGGCTCCGCCGTCGATTTCGTCATCGAGCACAAGGTGCTCTCGGCGGTGATCATGATTCTGCTCCTCACGCTGATGAATCTGCGCGGCGTGAAGGAATCCGGGAACCTCTTCGCCATCCCCACCTACGTGTTCGTCGGTGCGGTATTCGTGATGATCGCGTGGGGCGCCTGGCGCGGCATCGTCATGGACGACACGATGCGGGCCCCGACGGCCGATCTGGAGATCAAGGCCGAACACCAGGGCCTGGCCGGCTTCGCCCTGGTCTTCCTGCTGCTACGGGCCTTCTCCTCCGGCTGCGCGGCCCTGACGGGCGTCGAGGCCATCAGCAACGGCGTCCCGGCCTTCCGTAAGCCGAAGAGCAAGAACGCGGCCACCACCCTCGCCCTCATGGGCGGCCTGGCCGTCACCATGTTCTGCGGGATCATCGGCCTGGCCATGGCCACCGACGTCAAGATGTCGGAGAAGCCCGCCACGGACCTGCTGGAGAACGGCGTCCCGGTCGGCGACGGCTTCGTCCAGCACCCGGTCATCTCCCAGGTCGCCGAGGCCGTCTTCGGCAAGGGCAGCTTCCTGTTCATCGTGCTCGCGGCGGCCACCGCGCTCGTCCTCTTCCTCGCCGCGAACACCGCGTACAACGGCTTCCCGCTGCTCGGCTCGATCCTCGCCCAGGACCGCTACCTGCCGCGCCAGCTGCACACCCGCGGCGACAGGCTCGCCTTCTCCAACGGCATCGTGCTCCTCGCGGGCGCAGCGATGCTGCTGGTGTGGATCTACGACGCCGACTCGACGAAGCTGATCCAGCTCTACATCGTCGGCGTCTTCGTCTCCTTCACGCTGAGCCAGATCGGCATGGTCCGGCACTGGAACCGCCACCTGGCCTCGGAGCGCGATGCCGCCGCCCGCCGCCGGATGCACCGCTCGCGGGCGATCAACACCTTCGGCGCCTTCTTCACCGGCATGGTGCTGGTCGTCGTCCTGGCCACCAAGTTCACCCACGGCGCCTGGGTCGCCCTGCTGGGCATGGTCATCTTCTACGGAACGATGACCGCGATCCGCAAGCACTACGACCGGGTCTCCGAGGAGATCGCCGCCGCCGAGGGCCCCAGCGACGACAGCGTGCGCCCCTCGCGGGTCCACTCCATCGTCCTGGTCTCCAAGGTCCACAAGCCCACCCTGCGCGCCCTGGCCTTCGCCAAGCTGACCCGCTCGGACAGGCTCGAGGCGCTCAGCATCAGCGTCGACCCGGTCGAGACGAAGGCGCTGCGCGAGGAGTGGGAGCGGCGCGGCATCAACGTCCCGCTCAAGATCCTCGACTCCCCGTACCGCGAGATCACCCGCCCGGTGGTGGAGTACGTGAAGGGCCTGCGCAGCGAGAACCCGCGCGACGCCGTCAGCGTCTACATCCCCGAGTACGTCGTCGGGCGCTGGTACGAGCACCTGCTGCACAACCAGAGCGCGCTGCGGCTCAAGGGCCGGCTGCTCTTCACCCCCGGCGTGATGGTCACCTCGGTGCCCTACCAGCTGGAGTCCTCGGAGCTCGCGAAGAAGCGGGCGAAGAAGCGCGCGGAGTGGAACGCGCCGGGCGCGGTGCGCCGCGGTCCGGTGGACAGCCCCGCCACGTCCCGGCCGCGTCCGAAGGATCCGGCGGGCAAGGGCTGACGTCGCGGCGAGCTCCGCTTGGTGAACGGCCGGACGAGATCCACGTAAACTGGTGGGTCGGTCGTCCGGCCGTTCCGCATTTTGCCTTTCTTACTTAGCCTTGGAGCCTCCCCACCATGACGGAGCAGAACGAGAAGCAGTCACTGGTCGGGGAGGAGTACGAGGTCGAGGTCGGCCCCGTCGCGCACGGGGGTCACTGCATCGCCCGTACCGCCGAGGGCCGCGTCCTGTTCGTCCGTCACACCCTGCCCGGCGAGAAGGTCGTCGCTCGCGTGACGGAGGGCGACGTCGACTCCCGCTTCCTGCGCGCCGACGCCATCACGGTGCTGGACGCCTCCAAGGACCGCGTCGAGGCTCCGTGCCCCTACGCCGGCCCCGGCAAGTGCGGCGGCTGCGACTGGCAGCACGCCAAGCCGGGCGCCCAGCGCCGGCTCAAGGGCGAGGTCGTCGCCGAGCAGCTGCTGCGCCTCGCCGGGCTCACCCCGGAGCAGGCGGGCTGGGACGGCACGGTCATCCCGGCCGAGGGCGACAAGGTGGCGGCCGGGCAGGTCCCGCAGTGGCGCACCCGCGTGCAGTTCGCCATCGACGAGGACGGCACCGTCGGCCTGCGCAAGCACCGCTCGCACGACATCGAGCCGATCGACCACTGCATGATCGCGGCGCCGGGCGTCAGCGAGCTCGGCATCGAGAAGCAGGACTGGCCCCAGATGGCCACCGTCGAGGCCATCGCCGCCTCCGGCTCGGGCGACCGCCAGGTCGTCCTCACCCCGCGCCCGGGCGGCCGCCTGCCCCTGGTGGAACTCGACAAGCCGGTCTCGGTCCTGCGCGTCGAGGAGAAGGACGGCGGAGTCCACCGCGTCCACGGCCGCCCCTTCGTGCGCGAGCGCGCGGACGGCCGTACGTACCGCGTCGGCATGGGCGGCTTCTGGCAGGTCCACCCGCAGGCCGCGGACACCTTGATCAAGGCCGTCATGCAGGGCCTGATGCCGCGCAAGGGCGAGATGGCCCTCGACCTGTACTGCGGCGTCGGCATCTTCGCGGGCGCGCTGGCGGAGCGCCTCGGCGACACCGGCGCGGTGCTCGGCATCGAGTCGACCAAGCGGGCGGTCGAGGACGCCCGGCACAACCTGTCCGACTTCCCGCGGATCCGCATCGAGCAGGGCAAGGTCGAGCAGATCCTCCCGAAGACCGGCATCACCGAGTGCGACCTGGTCGTCCTCGACCCGCCCCGCGCGGGCGCCGGCAAGCAGACGGTCCGCCAGGTGGCCGGCCTCACCCCGCGCCGCATCGCCTACGTGGCCTGCGACCCGGCGGCCCTCGCCCGCGACCTGGGCTACTTCAAGGAGGCGGGCTACAGGGTCCGCACCCTGCGCGTCTTCGACCTGTTCCCGATGACCCACCACGTGGAGTGCGTAGCGATCCTTGAACCGGTCGCGAAGAGCTCCTGACCTGCAGGTTTGTCGATGTGCATTATGTGCACTGTGGGCGTTACGGGCGATATCTTGACGCTGAAATGACGCTCGTGACGCTCATTTGACGCTCGTTCTGATGAGTCGTCAGGTGTCGGATCGTGCAGGTCATGGGTTGCGCCAGGCCTGTTCGCCGAGGTCCCGCTTTGCGAAGTGTTGGCTGATCGCTGCCATGGATGGCCTACTCCCATGGCAGCGAGGACTGGCTTGAGTGCCGCCGGATTCTGTGGAAGGGCGCTGATGGTCACTGTCAGTAGCCGGGGCCGTAGGGGCTCAAGCCCTGCAGGAACGGCTTCAGATCGTCGGCGCGAGGTTCGGGGATGTCCGGCATGCGCAGCGTCCCGTTGAGCGGGTTCAGGCGCCGTGCATGGCTGTCGGCCCAAGCGATCCACGCCTCGGCGCCTTCCCTCTCCGCTGGGGTGGGAAGGGTCGTTGCGTGGAGGCGGAGAGCGTCGACGTATTCGGCCAGGCCCGCTGCGTGCCGCCATGCCCTTTCTTGTGCTTCGAGATGCTGGACGCGGAATGCCTCTGCGTAGTCGCTCTTTGCTTGCTGCATCGCAGCTTCCCACCGCAGCCGCTCCTGGCGTGCTGCCTCCAGGTCGGCCAGTCGCTTGCGCTCGGCGGCTTCCCCTCGGAGCCCTACTTCCTGCACGATTTCGGCCAGCTGCTCTTCAAGCGACCGGGGCGGCAGTATCGGCGCACTCCCCGGCCCTGTGCGGCACGCCACCACTGACACAGATCCTCAGGCGTTCAGCGGGGGTGTAGTCGTACCGAGCGATCCTCACCCAGGAGTGCTTCTCAGCATCTGCAAGCTCTTTCCTCGTGGGGATGTGTTCGGCGCGGTCCTTTCCTGCACGACGAGGAAATCACACCTCTGACCCTGGGCTGTGATGGTGAAATGTGGAGGGCCGTTTTGCCGGCGGTGTGGTGCACCTCGGCCCGAGCCCAGGGCGCCGACATGACCCAGTGCTTGCGTGGCGGTGAGCAGTGCATGGATAAGGCGGAAGGCTCGACCCTGCACGGATTTGGTCAACCCCATGGGCTCGGGATGCCCTTGAAGGGTTTTCACCACCGGGTGCGGGTTGGTGAGCCGTGCCGGTACGGGAACGGGTGGCAGCGTGGCCAAGCGCCAAGCGCCAGGCGGGGGTGTCGACGAGCCGGATTTCGTAGCCGTCTCGGCACCAGCCTGCATGCAGTTCCTTGGTCTCGGGAATCTTCCCCGACCTGCGCGCCGCGGCCACGCGGATCGGCCACTTCTCGGTCTCCCGGCCGCTGGCTTCACGCTTGACGATTCGGCCGCCTGCTTCGACGAGCTCTTCCAGGAGCTGCTCCGTGACAGTCTTGGCTTTCTTCCGTGGAAAGGAGCTGGCTCGCTGGGCCGGTACGGGCGTGGCTACGTTCGCACTGGAATTCTGACCACTGGTCAAGGCGAGTGGCGGGGTTGCAGCCCCTTGCGCGGGTGCTGTATCTCTGCCCCGAGGTTGATCGGGCGGGCAGCGGGTTCCGTAGTCCAGATAGTGCTGGCCGGCATCGGTGAGAACCGCGGACCATTGCCCTTGCCGCTTGGAGGCTTTGACCAGTCCCCGGCTTTGCAGGGCTTGGCAGCTGAGCTTGTGCGCGGTTCCTTCCCATACGCCGGCAGGGCATCCTCGGCCTACCCATTGCAGCACCTGTTGTTGACGTTCGTTTAGCTCTCGCGGCACCTGAACTCCCCCTCGTGTGACCGTCCCACGCACAGGCTCTCAGCCGTGCCCTCGTCTTGTCGGGACTGGAGGGCGTTCGAGCAGTTGGCAGGCAGCGATGAAGATTCGGACAGATGTGGGCATGGCTGCTTGTGGTGGCTACGCTCGCAGTCGTTCGTTGGTGGCCGCCGTAGACGCTTGCTTGTCACAAGCTGTCTGCCCCGCACGCCTCCCCAAGATCACATGGTGTCAGGTTGTGATCAGCCCTGGCGGGAGGCACACCACCAGGCAGCAGCTGCCGCGAGCGCCAGTGCGGCGGCGCGTACAGCTCAGGCTGTTCGGCGGGCATCGTGTGCAGGGCGGCGCCCGCGATCGTGAGGTTCGCGCCCATCACCGGCAGGGGCGAGGCCGGACAGCGGGCGGGTCGGCGGGTCACTGCCGCTTTCGGACGGCGCAGCCGGTACGAGCGGATGGCCCATCCATAAAGGGCGCCTGACAGGAGGGCTCTGTAACGCGCAGCGCTGCACAGACTGACTGCGGCCGGTGGCTGTACGTCTCTCGGCCGCGCTCGGGGCTCAGGACCCGGCGGGTGCGGTCTGGTGCAGGCGCGTGCGGAGTGTTCCGGCGAAGTCCTCGGCGCGGGCCAGCTGAACCCGGAGCTTGTCGACCTGCTCGGTAGCGGCCTGCTCGTACTCGCGCACACGCTCGAGCAGGGCCTCACGCGCATCGGTGTCGAGGGTGTCATCGCCATCCAGGCGATCGGTGGCGGCCAGGAGGTCGCGCATCTGGTCGAGGGTGAAGCCGAGGGGCTTCATGCGGCGGATGACCATGAGGCGCTGCACGTCGGTCTCGGTGTAGAGGCGGAATCCTCCCTGGGAGCGGGCCGAGGGGACGACGAGGCCGGTTTCCTCGTAGTGCCGGATCGTGCGCAGCGACAGCTCCGTCCGCGCGGCGATCTCGCCGATCTGCATGTGCTTGTCGTCCACGCCCGTGCTCCTGGCCCTTCCCATCGTGGCGGGCCGCGTTCTGCGACCCCACCGATCTCTACTCTAACGTTAAGGTAGAGTTGCTGGTGAGCGGGTGGCCTTGGCCTCCCGTGGTGCAGCTGTGTCGGGGCCGATGGTGCCCCCAGCGAAGATCCGATTCCGCAGGAGCCGAGCATGCGCGAGCCGATGACGCCCAGCGCTGCCGCCTGCCCACCGTGATACTTCGCTTCGGATGCGAGCTGCGCGGCCGCGTACTGCGCAGGCCCGCCGCATCCATCTTTCCGAACTTCCGGCCCGCGTGATTTCTCGGGCCGACCGCGGGGGGGCCGGCCCGGCCGCTCCGCGTTCTCCCGCACACCCCGGCCTGCCCAGAACGGGTGTGCCCGAGCACGACAGGTTCCTACTCCCTTGTCTTCTGCTTCCCTGACGTCCCCCGCCGCGCGCCTGCGCGGCCTGCGCCCCGACTGGCTGAACAACCCGAAGGTCTGGCGCACCGAGGTCCTGGCCGGCCTGGTCGTCGCGCTCGCCCTGATCCCCGAGGCGATCTCGTTCTCGATCATCGCCGGGGTCGACCCGGCGGTCGGCCTGTTCGCCTCCTTCACGATGGCCGTGGTCATCTCGATCGTGGGCGGGCGCCGGGCGATGATCTCGGCGGCGACCGGTGCCGTCGCGCTCGTGATCGCACCTCTCAACCGTGAGCACGGCTTCGGCTACCTCGTGGCGGCCGTCATACTGGCCGGCGTCATCCAGGTCGCGCTCGGCGCCCTCGGCGTCGCGAAGCTGATGCGGTTTGTTCCGCGCTCGGTGATGGTCGGCTTCGTCAACGCCCTCGCCATCCTGATTTTCATGGCGCAGGTCCCCGAGATGACCGACGTCCCCTGGGCCGTGTACCCGCTGATCATCGGCGGCCTCGCGCTGATGGTGTTCTTCCCGAAGGTCACCACCGTGATCCCGGCCCCGCTGGTCTCCATCGTCATCCTGACCGTCATCACGGTCGCGGCCGCGATCGCCGTGCCGACCGTGGGCGACAAGGGAGCCCTGCCGTCCTCCCTGCCCGTCCCGGGCCTGCCGGACGTGCCGTTCACGATGGACACCCTGACCACCATTGCCCCCTACGCGTTCGCGATGGCGCTGGTCGGCCTCATGGAATCCCTCATGACGGCCAAGCTCGTCGACGAGATCACCGACACCCACTCCTCCAAGACCCGCGAGTCCATCGGCCAGGGCATCGCCAACATCGTCACCGGCTTCTTCGGCGGCATGGGCGGCTGCGCCATGATCGGCCAGACCATGATCAACGTGAAGGTGTCCGGCGCCCGCACCCGCCTGTCCACGTTCCTCGCGGGCGCGTTCCTCATGGTGCTGTGCATCGTCTTCGGCCCGGTCGTCTCCGACATCCCCATGGCCGCCCTGGTCGCCGTGATGGTCATGGTGTCGTTCGCGACCTTCGACTGGCACTCCATCGCCCCCAAGACCCTCAAGCGGATGCCGGCCGGTGAGATCACGGTCATGGTCATCACCGTGATCTGCGTGGTCGCCACCGACAACCTGGCCATCGGCGTCGTCGTCGGCTCGGTCACCGCGATGGTCATCTTCGCCAAGCGCGTCGCCCACCTCGCCGAAGTCACCCCCGTCACCGCCCCCGACGGCACCAGCGTGATCTACACGGTGACCGGCGAACTGTTCTTCGCCTCCTCCAACGACCTCGTCGGCCAGTTCAACTACACAGACGACCCCGACAAGATCATCATCGACCTGTCCGCAGCCCACGTCTGGGACGCCTCCTCGGTCGCAGCCCTGGACGCCATCGAGACCAAGTACGCCCAGCGCGGCAAAACGGTCGAGATCACCGGTCTCAACGACCCGAGCGCCGACCTCCACGGCAAGCTCACCGGCGAACTTGCCAGCCACTGAACCCGCGTACGCGAATCTTCATCGTTCTCAGCTACCAGTCCCGCTGTCATAACCGTGCGTGTGACTTTGATTCCACCCTGGCCAGACTTTTTACAGCAATCTGCCAGTCCAGGACGTGACGACACGTACAAGAAAGGGGCGGCCCACACCATTGGTGTGGGCCGCCCCCTTCGGTGCGATCAGGTCAGACTGCTGCTGGTGCAGGTTCATCCTTCGTACGCAGAGCAGCAAGGTACCGCTCGGCGTCGAGGGCTGCGGCGCACCCGGTGCCAGCGGCGGTGATGGCTTGGCGGTAAGTGCGGTCGACGACATCGCCGGCGGCGAAGACGCCGGGGAGGCTCGTGCGGGTGGAGGGCGCTTGGACCTTCAGGTAGCCCTCGTCGTCGAGGTCGAGCTGGCC
This sequence comes from Streptomyces sp. ISL-43, assembly GCF_018614195.1. Classification (GTDB taxonomy): domain Bacteria; phylum Actinomycetota; class Actinomycetes; order Streptomycetales; family Streptomycetaceae; genus Streptomyces. Next base: position 55,242 of record NZ_JAGGOT010000045.1, on the reverse strand, counting down.
GGTGAACAGCTCGGTGCGCGGGTCGTGCCCGATCGCGATAAACAGTCCGGTCACGTCCAGATCGCGGAGCTTTCCGGTGAAGGTGTCGCGCAGGACGACGCCCGCCAGCATGCCGTCCTTCTCCTTGATCTCGGCGATTTCGCTGTCGAATGCGAAGGAGATCTTGTCGTCTGTGAAGGCCCGGTTCTGCATGACCTTCGAGGCGCGCAGGGTGCTGCGGCGGTGGACGACGGTGACGGATTTGGCGAAGCGGGTGAGGAAGGTGGCCTCCTCCATGGCGGTGTTGCCGCCGCCCACCACGACGATGTCACGGTCGCGGAAGAAGAACCCGTCGCAGGTCGCGCACCAGGACACGCCGCGCCCCGACAGCTCGTCCTCCTTGGGAAGGCCGAGCTTGCGGTACCCGGAGCCGGTGGCGATGATCACCGTCTTCGCGCGGTGGACGGTGCCCTCGGAGTCGGTGACTTCTTTGATGGGGCCGGTCAGGTCGACGGAGACGATGTCGTCGTCGATCATCTGGGTGCCGAACTTCTCCGCTTGGACGCGCATGCTGTCCATGAGGTCCGGGCCGTCGATGCCGCTGGGGAAACCGGGAAAGTTCTCCACCTCGGTGGTCGTCGTCAGCGAGCCGCCGACGAAGATCGAGCTGCCGAACAGCAGGGGCCTCAGCTGCGCGCGGGCGGTGTAGAGGGCGGCGGTGTATCCGGCGGGGCCGGAGCCGATGATGATGACGTTACGTATGCCGTCGTCGTCGGCGGTGGTCGCGTCGGTTACGGGATCAGCCCTGCTTCTTGGCGTCGATCTCGGCGATCAGGCCCTCGATGAGGCCCTTGATCTCGTCGCGGATGGGGCGCACGGCCTCGACGCCCTGGCCGGCCGGGTCCTCGAGCTGCCAGTCGAGGTAGGTCTTGCCGGGGAAGTAGGGGCAGGCGTCGCCGCAGCCCATCGTGATGATGTAGTCGGAGGCCTGGGCGGCTTCGGGGGTGAGGACCTTCGGCTTCTGGTCGGAGATGTCGATGCCCAGCTCAGCCATGGCGGTGACGGCGGAGGGGTTGATCTGCTCGCCGGGCATGGAGCCGGCGGAGCGCACCTCGACGCGGTCGCCGGCGAGGTGGCGGAGGAACCCGGCCGCCATCTGGGAGCGGCCCGCGTTGTGGATGCAGACGAACAGGACGGAGGCGGCAGGAGCGGAGGACATCTGTTCTTCCTTGAGGTGAGGCGACTGCGGTGGGGATGCGGGGGCTTGGGGCTCTACGGCGCGAGCTGCACGAGCAACTCGCTGATGTGGGCGTCGATCTCGTCGCGGATCTCCCGTACGACGGCGATCGGCGCAGCTTCGGGGTCGGCGACAGGCCAGTCGAGGTAGCGGCGACCGGGCACGACAGGGCAGGCGTCGCCGCAGCCCATCGTGATCACGATGTCGGCAGCCTCGACGACCTCTTCGGTCAGGGGCTTGGGGTACGCATCGGCGAGGTCCGCACCGGCTTCGGTAAGGGCCTGCGCGATGTGCGGCTCCACCTCGTCGGCCGGACGAGTGCCCGCTGAGGAGACGGTGACGCGCTCGCCCGCCCGGTGGGCGAGGAGGGCGGCGGCCATCTGCGAGCGCCCGGCGTTCTGGCTGCACACGAACAGCACCCGGGTCGGACCGTTCACCAGCCCTTGGGTGTGGGCGAGGGCGTCCAGGCGCTCGGCGGTCAGCCGTTCCGCCAGCACGACCAGGTGCGTACGGACCCGTGCCTGCTCGGCAAGACGTGTGTAGGAGTCGGCGAGCAGGCCCAGCACGGTCTCCGGCGAGAAGTGGCCGGCATACCGGGAGGCGAGGCGGGCAGCCCCCGCGGCCAGGCGTTCGTCCGGCAGGAGGGGTGAAGAGGGCGTGGGCATGGCGTTCCCGTTCAAAGGAGCCAATAAGGTCAGCTCGGACTGGTGTCAGGCCCAGCTGATGTGACAGTATCAGCACATGATGACGTCAGTCGACACTGATCTGATCCGGGTTCTGGCCGACCCGCTCAGGCTCCAGATCGTGACCCTGCTCGCGCGCGAGACCCTCTGCACCACCCACCTTGTGGAGGAAACGGGTGCCAAGCAGACGAACCTCTCCAACCACCTGAAGGTGCTGCGCGAGGCCGGGGTCGTGGAGACGGAGCCATGCGGGCGGTACATCTACTACCGGCTGCGCCCGGAAGTCATCGAAGCCCTCGCCGGTCAGTTCGCCGACCTCGCCCTGACCGCGCGTGCCACCGCCGAAGCGAACCTCAAGCGGTCCTGCCCGTAGCCTTTCGCGGCCCTGTCCGCCCTGCCTCACCTGCCCGAGGAGATCCTGTCTTGACCGCCACCGAGCCCGTCGCCGCCGCCCCCGCAGGGGAGTCCGTCATAGCCGCCGACGTGCCCCAGCCGGCACCCGGGGCGACCCCGCCCCGTACCCCGCTGATCGCCCGCGCGGCCGCCGAGCTGGTGGGCACTGCCGCACTGGTGGCGATCGTCGTCGGCTCCGGCATCCAGGCCACCGATCTCACCGATGACGTGGCGCTCCAGCTGCTGGCCAACTCCACCGCCACGGTCTTCGGCCTCGGCGTCCTGATCGCCCTGCTCGGTCCGGTCTCCGGTGCCCACTTCAACCCGGCTGTGACGCTGGCCGAGTGGTGGACCGCCCGCCGCGGGGGCGCCGGCGTCACTGCCCGCGAGCTGGCCGTGTACGTGCCCTCCCAGATCGTCGGCGCAGTCGCGGGCGCGATTCTGGCGGACGCGATGTTCGGCGAGCCGCTGGTGAAGTGGTCCACCCACGACCGCTCCGCCGGAAACCTCCTCCTCGGTGAAGTCGTCGCCACCGCGGGCCTGATCCTGCTGATCTTCGGCCTGGCCCGCACCGACCGGCTGCGCTTCGCGCCCGTCGCCGTCGCCTCGTACATCGGCGCGGCGTACTGGTTCACCTCCTCCACGTCGTTCGCGAACCCGGCGGTGACCATCGGGCGTGCTTTCACCGACACCTTCGCCGGTATCGCCCCGGCCTCCGTGGCCGGCTTCATCGGCATGCAGCTGATCGGTGCGGTGGTGGGCCTGGCCCTGGTGGCGGTCATCTTCATGCGCGGCAAGACGGACGCCGGGGCGCCGACGGCATGAGCCGGCGCACGGATGTGGTGGTGATCGGCGGCGGCCAAGCAGGGCTCGCCGCCGGCTACCACCTGCGCCGCCTGGGCATCGAGTTCGTCATCCTCGACGCCCAGGCGACGCCGGGCGGGGCCTGGCAGCACACCTGGGACTCCTTGCGGCTGTTCTCCCCGGCCGCCTACTCCTCCCTGCCCGGTCGGCTCATGCCGCTCCAGCCCGGGCAGACGTACCCGGACGCCGCTCACGTGGTGGATTACCTCGCGGACTACGAGAAGCGGTACGAACTTCCGGTCCAGCGCGGTGTCTGGGTCGACGCGGTCCACCGCGACGGCGGGTTCCTGCGCGTCGAGACCGACTGCGGCGACTGGCAGGCCCGTGCCGTCGTCAGCGCCACCGGAACCTGGACCCGCCCGTTCATGCCCGCTGTGTCCGGCCGGCGTGAGTACACCGGCCGCCAGCTGCACACCGTGCAGTACGGCAGCCCTGCCGATTTCACCGGCCGGCGGGTGATCGTCGTGGGCGGCGGCAACTCAGGTGCGCAGATCGCCGCCGACCTCGCCGGTAGCGCCGAGCTGACCTGGGTCACCCAGCGCCCGCCCCGCTACCTTGCCGACGACATCGACGGTCGCGCCCTCTTCGACGCCGCGACCGCCCGCCGCCGCGCCCTCGACACCGGCCGCACCGACACCGGCGGCGTCGCCTCCCTCGGCGACATCGTCGCCGTTCCGCCCGTACGCGCCGCCCGCGAGGCCGGACTCCTGCTCGCGAAGCCGATGTTCAGCAGGCTCACCCCGACCGGTGTGGAATGGGCGGACGGTACCTACGCCGAGGCGGATACCGTCATCTGGTGCACCGGTTTTCGCCCGGCACTGGCCCACTTCGCCTCCCTCCGCCTGCGCGGCAGCCGTGGCCGGATCGCCACCGACGGCACCCGCGCGGTGGATGAGCCACGTCTGCACCTGCTCGGCTACGGCGACTGGACCGGCCCAGCCTCCGCCACCCTCATCGGCGTCGGCCGCCCAGCCCGGGACGCGGCCCGGGAGATTGCCGAGCTGCTGCGGGCTTGACCTTCGAGTCGGGTTGAAGGTTTACGTTCGAGGTATGAGCACACTGCGTATCTCGCAGCTGGCCGAACGCTCCGGCGTCCCGGCCTCCACACTGCGGTTCTACGAGACGGCCGGGTTGCTGCCCGCCGAGCGGACCTCGTCCGGCTACCGCCAGTACGGGCCGGACGCGGTGGAGCGGCTGGCGTTCATCTCCTCCGCGAAGCTGCTGGGGCTGGCGCTGGAGGACATCCGCGATCTGCTGGACGTACGGGACGCCGGTGTGTGCGCGGCTGTGCGGGCGCGGATGGTGCCGCTGGTTTTCGAACGGATCGCGGACGCGGACCGCCGCTCGGCCGAGCTGGCGGCGTTCTCCGCCCGCCTCGCCGACGTCCACCGGCAGCTGTCCGGTCCGGCCCCGGCCGGCGGGTGCGGCCCGGACTGCGGCTGCACCACCACCGGCGACAAGGCCCAGGCGCCGGGGCCGGTCCTGATCGAACTCTCACCCACCCGCCCCCAGGTCGCGGCCGATGAGCCGTGGCGCGAGGCACCGGTGGCCTGCACGCTCGGCGGGGCCGAACTCGTCGAGCGCACCGCCCAATGGCAGGACCTGATCGCGCAGGCCACGAGCCGCGAGGAGTTCGCGGACGGAGTGCGCCTGACCTTCCCCAGCACCCCGGAACTGGCCGCCGAACTCGCCTCGCTCGCCGCAGCCGAACAGGACTGCTGCGCGTTCTTCGACTTCACCCTGAACCTCGCCCCCGCCCGGCTGACGCTGACCGTGCGGGCGCCCGAAGCCGCCGGCTCCCTGCTGACCGACCTGTTCGGAGCCACCGCATGAACCCCGAGACGAAGTCCTCCGGCACGTCCCTCCTCGGCGTGGGCGCGCTCGCCGCCCTGGCCTGCGCGGCGTGCTGCATCGGCCCGATCCTGGCCTTCCTCGGCGGGCTGGGGGCACTTACCGCGATCGGTTCCCTCTGGGTTCCCGCCCTGGCCGGCGGCACCGTGCTCGCCCTGGCCGCCATGGCGTGGGTACTGCACCGGCGTCGTCGTGCCGCCGCCTGCGCGAGCGCGCCGGGTCCCGTGGACCTGGGCCTGCCCACCACCCCGCCGCCGGCGGCAGGAAACGCCCGCTTGCCACAATGACCCCGCCGCCCACAGGGCGGCCACACGATCAGTACGCACGCACGGCAGGGAGTCAGCAAGGTGTCGCAGGAACCGCAGGGTCTGGTCGAGCGCATGGAACAGCACCAGATCGCGATCTACCTCGGCACCATGGCTCTCGGAGGACTACTCGGCTGGGCGGCCCCGGCTACCGGCCCCGGACTCGAGCTCGCCATCAACCCCGTCCTCGGGGCGCTGCTGTTCGTGACCTTCCTCCAGGTCCTGGCCGCCGACCTGCTCCGCTCCCTGCGCGACGGCCGGTTCCTGTCCGCGGCCCTGGCCGTAAACTTCGCTGTCGTGCCCCTGGTCGTCGCCGCGATGTTCACCTTCCTGCCCGCCGATCAGGCCGTACGCATCGGGGTCCTGCTGGTTCTGCTGTGCCCGTGCGTGGACTACGTCATCGTCTTCAGCGGCCTCGCCGGCGGGGACAGCCGCCGCCTGCTGGCCGCCACCCCGCTCCTGCTCGTCGTGCAGATGCTGCTCCTGCCGGGCTTGCTGTACCTGTTCATGGGCCCGGACCTTGCCGACATCGTCGAGGCCGGCCCGTTCCTCGAAGCCTTCCTCTTCCTCATCGTGATCCCCCTCGTGCTGGCCTGGGCCCTCCAGGCGTGGGCGGCTCGCACACCGGCCGGGCAGAAGGTGTCTGACGCCGCCACGACGACGATGGTGCCGCTGATGGCCGCCACCCTCATCACCGTGGTCGCCTCGCAGGTCCCCAAGCTCGGCGGCAGCCTCGGCGACGTGGCCGCCGTGATCCCCTTCTACGCCGCGTTCCTGGTGGTCATGGCCTTCACCGGACGGGTTGTCGCCCGCCTCTTCCGCCTGGACGCCCCGGCCTCGCGGGCGGTCGTCTTCACCGGCGCGACCCGCAACTCCCTGGTCGTGCTGCCTCTCGCGCTCGCTCTCCCCGACGAGCTGGCGGTCGCCGCGGTCGTCGTGGTCACCCAGACCCTGGTCGAGGTCATCGGCATGGTCGCCTACGTACGCCTCATTCCCCGCCTCGTCCCGGAACGGGAGCCGGTCACGGTCGCGTGAGGATGGTGCAGATCCCGCCTTCATGGCAGGTGTCCGGGTCGGTGGCGGCGGCCCGTCGGGCGAGCTCACGCAGTGCGGTGCGGGTTTGGCGGAGTTCGGCCATGCGCCGCTCAATGTCCGTCAGGCGCTGGTCGATCAGCGTGGTGACGTGGCCGCAGGGGGCTTCGCCGCTGTCGCGGATTTCCAGGACGGACCGGATCTCGGCAAGGGTCAGACCGGCGCCCTGGGCGTCGCGGATGAACGCCAGCCGCATCGCAGCCTCCGGCGGGTACTCGCGATAGCCACCCGTTGTGCGGGGCGGGGCGGGCAGCAGGCCGGCCTGCTCGTAGAAACGGATGGCCTTGGCCGTCACCCGGCCGGATGCCGCGAGCTCACCAATGCGCATACCCCCACGCTACGCCTTGACCTTCCAGTGCACTGGAAGGTCTACCGTCGGGCCGAGGGCCACACCACCACGGAGGACAGCGGAATGCGGATCACGATCCTGACGGTGCCCAACTGCCCGAACGTGCCGGTCGTACGGGAGCGGATCACCGCCGCACTCGGCCCGCGTACCGCCCACGTCGAACTGATCGAGGTAAGTGAGGAGACGGAGGCCGAGCGTTTGGGCATGACGGGCTCGCCGACCGTGCTGCTCGACGGCGTCGACCCCTTCGCGACGCCCGGCGCCCCGGCGAGCGTGTCCTGCCGCCTCTACCGAGACACCGGCGGCCGCACCGAGGGCGCGCCGAGCGTCCCTGCCCTGCGACGGGCTCTGTCCGGCGTGAGCCTTGCCGCGGCCGAGGCAGGCCAGGAGTGCTGTCAGGCGGATGTCCTGGATCCGGTCGGCCGGGCGGGACGAGGCCGCCGCGCCCCCGCCGAGCGCGGACTGCGGGCCGTGCAGCAGGCGGTGCTGCGGCACTTCGCCGAGACAGGGCTCTCGCCGGACATGCCGGTGCTCGAAGCCGTTGCCGCGCAGGCCGGGAGGACCGCTGCCGAGGTGCTTGCCGAGCTGGACCGGGAGGACTTCCTGGCCCTGGACGACGCGGGCCGGATCCGAGCGTTGTACCCGTTCTCGGCGGTGGAGACCCGGCACCGGGTACGGCTGGCAAGCGGAGTGGAGGTGTGGTCGATGTGCGCCATCGACGCCCTCGGCCTCTCCGTGATGCTGGGCCAGGACATGGTGATCTCCTCCTCGGACCCGGTCGACGGCCGGCCGGTGACCGTGACCTTCACCAGCGGCACCACGGTGTGGGAACCGGTGGCCGCCGTCGTGTTCGTCGGCCGCCGCGAAGGCACGGGACCCACAGCCACCCTCTGCTGCGACGCGCTGAACTTCTTCACCGGCCACGCCACGGCCGAGCAGTGGCAGCAGGAGCACCCGGAGCTGAAAGGGCAGGTCGTCAGCCAGGCCCGTGCCGTGGAGATCGGGCAGCAGACCTTCGGCCCGCTCCTCCAGGACGGCTGACCGGCGTGGTTCTGTTCGCGAGTTGAGTTTCGACAGCGGCTTGTTCAGGGCTTCGGGAGGCACCCAGCTCAGGCCAGAGCCGAAGTTCATGAGATGGGGAGGCGCCGGGCCCGATCAGCCGTGACGGGCAAGCTTGAGCGCTGAGGCGAGGAGGATCACGGCTAGCGCGGGGATGAGCACCAGATCCGGGAACACGCCGAGGAGCAGTCCGCCCAGCACCGCCCCGGCGACGGAGCCTGCGGCCATGGTGAGGGCGAAGCGGAGGCTGGCGCTGAGGATGGCGAAGCTGCCGTCGCGGCTGTAGCGGGCGAAGGCGACCAGCATGGTCGGCAGGGAGACCAGCAGGGAGAGGCTTCCGGCGGTCTTGATGTCCTCTCCGAACAGCAGCACGATCGTCGGGATCAGCAGCTCGCCGCCGGCGACTCCCATGATCGCGGCGACGACGCCGATGCCGAACCCGGCCGCAACTCCGGCGGGGATCTGGGCCCAGAGCGGCAGCGCGAGGTTGTCCAGGGTGGTGGTGTGGGTGAGGACCAGGGCGGCCGCCATGAGGACCATCAGCGCTGCCAGGACCTTGTAGAGGGTGGTGCTGCGCATGCGTACTGCCCAGCTCGCTCCGGCCCAGGCTCCGAGGAGGCTGCCGGCCAGTAGGTTGACCACGACGGGCCAGCGGGACGCGACCTCGGCGGCCGGGACTGCTGCCAGGCGGGCGGGCAGCGCGACCAGGACCACGACCAGGCTCATCGCCTTGTTCAGGATGACCGCCGAGAGGGCGGCGAACCCGAAGAGGCTGATCAGCAGTGGCAGGCGGAATTCGGCACCGCCCAGGCCGATCATCCCGCCCAGCACTCCGATCGCCGCACCCGCGCCGAACACCACAGGTGCTGAGTGCGTCGGCCGGAGGGGATAGAGGGTCTGGTCCGTGGTCATGACGGGCATCCTCGCTGGTGGCCCACCCCTGTTGCTACGGCACGCCCCCACCTTCGGGGCAAGGCACCGGGAGTCCGCTCTGGATTCGTTCGGACCTCCGAGAACCAGCAGTGACGGCCGCCCCTCTCGTTGTATTCGGGGATGCCCGTGCCGTCGAACTCGTTCCCGTGAACAGACCGAACCGGCGCCTTACGCTGGTACCAGTGCTCGGAAGCCGCCATCATCACAAGCCCCGAGTGCCGATCGAAAGATGGCAGGCCATGGCGCACACCGACCCGATGGACCGGCAGGCCGTGAACGAGGACTACGAGCGCGCCCGCCGCACCTTCCACCAGCTGCTGGACTCAGCCTCCAAGGCGGACTTGGCAAGGCCCACCCGCGGCACCAAGTGGACCAACGAGCAGCTGCTGTGGCACATGCTGTTCGGGTACATGGTCGTCCGCGCCCTGCTGGTCCTGGTCCGCGTCTTCGGGCGGCTCCCCCGGAGGGTCGGCAAGGTGTTCGCCCACTTGCTGAACGCGGGGACCGTACCGTTCGACTGGATCAACTGCGTGGGTCCGCGCGGGGCGGTGACGGTCTACGGGCCGCGCCGGATGGGCGCCGCCTTCGACCACGTCCTCGACGCCTTGCAGCGCCGGCTGACCGCGGAGTCCGAAGCAGAGCTTGCCCGCGGAATGCACTACCCCGTCCGCTGGGATCCCTTCTTCCAGGACTACATGACACTCGCGGACATCTACCGCTACCCGACTCAGCACTTCGATTTCCACCTCCGCCAGCTCACCCTGGACGGCGGCAGCTGACACCGGCAGAACAGTCAGGTGATACGCGGGCTGCGGCGCTCCAGCAGGACGACGTCACGCCACAGGCCGTGGTGCCGGCCGACGCGCTCGCGGGTGCCGATGATCCGGAAGCCCGCATGGTCGTGGACGGCGAGGCTGGCGGCGTTGTCGGGAAAGATGCCGGACTGGATCGTCCAGATACCCGCGGCCTCGGTCGACTCGACCAGCGCCGCGAGGAGCTGCTTGGCGACGCCCCTGCCGCGGGCGCCCGGGTGAACGTAGACGGAGTGCTCGACGACACCGGCGTAAGCACAGCGGTCGGAGACTTTGGTGGCGGCCACCCAGCCGAGCAGTTTGCCGTCGGTGGCGAGTGCGGCGAATCGGTGTTCGGGCAGCTTCGCCGCGTCGAACTCCGCCCATGTCGGTGCGGCGGTCTCGAACGTGGCGTTACCCTCCTCGATGCCCGCCTGGTAGATCGCCAGGACCTCGTCCGCGTGCGCCCAGGTCAGCGGCGCGATGGTGACGCTCATACGGAGGCTGCCCGCGTCAGGAGCTGGCCCATGGCAGCCAGTACGGCCGGCTCGACCCGGTAGTACACCCAGGTGCCGCGCCGCTCGGAGGAGAGCAGGCCGGCGTCCTTGAGCTTCTTCAGGTGGTGGGAGACCGTCGGCTGGGAGACGCCCACGTCGGAGATGTCGCACACGCACGCTTCGCCGCCCTCGTGCGAGGCGATGGCGGAGAACAGTCGCAGGCGCACCGGATCTCCGAGCGCCTTGAACATCACCGCGGCCCGCTCGGCCTCCGCAGCCGTCAGCGGGCGCTCGGTCAGGGGCGGGCAGCACGGGGCCATGGCCTCCGGCTCCAGCAGCGGCAACGCCTTCGTAGTGGGCATGCCCCCATCATCCGATGAACTTCGACAGATGTCTATGTTGACGGACGTCGATGTGGGTGTCACTCTTGAGTCGTCAGGACATCGACAGGCGTCGAATCAAATGGGGAGCCCGCCGTGAACGCATCCACCGAAGCCCTGCCCGTCGTCGTGATCGGAGCAGGCCCGGCCGGCCTCGCCGCCGCCGCGCACCTCACTGAGCGCGGCATTGAACCCCTGGTCCTGGAAGCCGGACCGGCCGCCGGCAGCGCGGTGCGGGACTGGGGCCACGTACGCCTGTTCTCCACCTGGTCCGAGCTCGTCGACCCGGCCGCCGAGAAGCTCCTTGCCCCCACCGGGTGGACCGCCCGCGACGGCGCGACCTACCCCTCCGGCGCCGACTGGTCCGAGCAGTACCTCCAGCCACTCGCCGACGTCCTCGGCGACAAGGTCCGCTACGGCGCCACGGTGACCGGCGTCTCCCGCCTCGGCCGCGACCGGATCGTCGACGCCGACCGCGAGCAGCAGCCCTTCACCATCAGCATCCTCAACGCCGACGGCACCGAGGAGCGGATCACCGCCCGCGCCGTCATCGACGCCTCCGGCACCTGGTCCACTCCCAGCCCCATCGGCGGCGACGGCCTTCCCGCCCTCGGTGAGAAAGCTGCCGCCGCCCGGATCTCCTACCGGATTCCGGACCTCAAGGACCCGGCCGTCCGCGCCCGCTACGCAGGCAAGCGCACCGCCGTCATCGGCTCCGGCGCCTCCGCCTTCACCGCCCTCGCCTACCTGGCCGACCTTGCCAAGGACGAAGAATCCACCCACGCGGTGTGGGTCCTGCGCCGCGGCATCAGCGGCTCCACCTTCGGCGGCGGCAGCGCCGACCAGCTCCCCGCCCGCGGCGCCCTCGGCCTCGCCGCCAAGGCCGCCGTCGACGACGGGTACGCCGACGCGGTCACCGGCTTCCGCACCTCCGCCATCGAGCGCCACGGCAACCGGCTGGTCCTCGTAGCAGAGGACGGCCGCCGCCTGGACCCCGTAGACGAGGTCATCGTCCTCACCGGCCTGCGCCCCGACCTCACCTTCCTCAACGAGCTGCGTCTCGGCCTCGACGAGCGCCTCCAGGCCCCGCTGGAGCTCGCGCCGCTGATCGACCCGAATCAGCACTCCTGCGGCACCGTCTACCCCCACGGCGTGAACGAGCTCTCCCACCCGGAGAAGGACGTCTACCTCGTCGGCATGAAGTCCTACGGACGTGCCCCGACCTTCCTCGCCATGACCGGCTACGAACAGGTCCGCTCCATCGCCGCCCACCTCGCAGGCGACCGCGCGGCAGCCGAACGCGTCGAACTCACCCTCCCCGAAACCGGCGTGTGCGGCGGCGCCGGCCTCTTCGACCAGCCCCAGGCCGCCGAAGAGACCGGTGGCGGCTGTTGCGCGGCCCCCGCCACGCTCACCATCGGCGTCGGCGCCCCGGCCCAATCCGGCGGCTGCTGACCCACGGTGACCGACCTCCAAAGCAGCGGCGCCGCGACCGGAACGGGGGACCGGTCGCGGCCCCGCGCCGTACTGCCCGCGCTCTGCGCCACGCAGATCACCAGCTGGGGCATCGTCTACTACGCCTTCCCCGTCCTGCTCCCGCGGCTGACGGCCGCCACCGGCTGGTCCGTCAACGGCGCGACGGCCGCCTTCTCCCTCGCGCTCCTCATCTCCGCCGTGGCCGGCATCCCGATCGGCCGGATCCTCGACCGCCGAGGGCCGCGCGCCGTGATGACGGCAGGCTCCGTACTCGCCACCCTCGCACTCCTCGGCATTGCCGCCGCCCCCAATCTGGCCGTTTTCACGGTGGGCTGGATGCTCGCGGGAGTGGCCATGGCGGCTACCTTCTACCCGCCCGCCTTCGCCGCACTCACGCGCTGGTGGGGGCCCGACCGTGTCCGTGCCCTGACCATCGTCACCCTCGCGGGCGGGCTCGCCTCCACCGTCTTCGCACCCCTGACCGCGGTCCTCGCCGAGCACCTGAGCTGGCGCACCACGTACGCGGTCCTCGCCGTGATCCTGGCCGCCGTCACCATCCCCGCGCACGCCCTGGCCCTACGCGCGCCCTGGCCGCCCGCACCACCAGCGCCACCCGTCATCCACCGCACCCCGGTCACCCGCAGCCGCTCCTTCCTCCTCCTGGCCGCGGCCTTCACCCTCTCCGGCTTCGCCATGTACGCCGTCGTCATGGGCCTCATCCCGCTCCTCACCGAACGAGGCGCGAACGCGACAACCGCAGCCTGGGCCCTCGGACTCGGCGGCGCCGGCCAGACCCTCGGCCGCACCCTCTACACAGGTCTGTCAGCCCGCACGTCCGTCACGACCCGTACGGTCACCCTCATCACCCTCGGCGGCGCGACCACGGCAACGCTGGCACTCATCCCCGGACCCATGCCCCTGCTCGTCCTCCTTGCGGTCGTCGCCGGAGTCGTCCGAGGCAACCTCACCCTCCTCCAGGCCACCGCCGTCACCGACCGCTGGGGCACCACCCACTACGGCCGCCTCTCCGGACTCCTCGGCGCACCGGCCCACATCGCGGCAGCCCTGGCCCCCTGGGCAAGCGCAGCCCTCGCCGCCCCACTCGGCGGCTACCCCCACCTCTTCGCGGCCCTCGCCACACTCTCCGTCGTGGCCGCATGCCTCGCCCTGGTGGCGTCGGGAGGAGGCCGCATCCGGCCGCAGTCCAGGTCGGTTCCGAGCAGGAGTCCAGCGTCACGCTCGCGCACGCAGCGCCCATAGCGCCCATCACTTACCTCGACCTGGGCGCCGGGGACCAGCTGGTCGTCTACACCGACGCCCGGTGGAGACCCGCGACCAACCCCTCGACGACCGCATCGGTCTCCTCCTGTCCCTGCTCGCCGGCCCCCACCGCGACCTGGAGGACACCTGCGACCTCCTGCTGCGCGAGCGCGGCACCCCGGTGACCACGACGACGTCGCCCTGCTCATCGCCCGGACGCTGGCCCGGTACGGGGAGTGACCGGGTTTCCCCGTCCGTGAGCGGGACGAGTTCATGGCAGGTGGCAGCGATGACAACGTGGGTCCTCGATAGTGCTGTGACCGGAAGGCTTGCCGGGTCGTGGTCAGGCCGTCGTGGCCGGCCACCCCGTCGGAGGCCGGAGCAGCTGGTCCCACCCGTTCGTTCGGGGGAAGGCTGGGCAGGTAATCTGGGGCAGCGGTGACCTCGCGGGGCGCCGCCCGGCGGTGGGGCCCGCCGTACCCGAACCGCGGCATCCGCGCCGCCAACGGTCCCTACTTGTGACGGCGTGTGCCCGGGTGCGGGTGCCTTGCAGGTAGGAGACGTGTCCATGGGAGCCCCTTCCACTCGCGATGGCGAGCTTTCTGTTCCGCCGCAGCGGCGTGATGTCGCGCGGGGGCTGTGGCCGGTCGTGGCGGTAGTGGCGCTCGGGGGTGCGGTCGGGGCCTCGGCCCGGTACGCGGCTTCGCTGATATGGCCGACCGCGGTGGGTTCGATTCCGTGGACGACACTGCTGGTCAATGCCGTGGGCTGTGCGGTGATCGGCGTATTCATGGTCGTGATCACGGATGTGTGGGCGGCGCACCGGCTGGTGCGGCCGTTCTTCGGAACCGGTGTGCTCGGCGGGTTCACGACGTTCTCGACCTACGCGGTGGACATCCAGAAGCTGGTGGCCGGCGGGCAGACCCTTGCCGGGCTGGCTTATCTGACGCTGACGGTGTTCGCGGCGCTGGTGGCGGTGTGGAGTGCGGTGTGGGTGACGCGCCGCGTACTGGCATGGAGGCAGCAGTGACCAGGCTGACGGGCAGAGCCCTCAGGGTGACGATCTTCATCGGCGAGACCGACCTGTGGCACCACAAACCCGTGTACACGGAGATCGTCCACCGGGCGCGCAAGGCGGGGCTGGCGGGCGCGAGCGTGTTCCGCGGGATCGAGGGCTTCGGGGCCTCCTCCTTGATCCACACCCAGCGGTTGCTGTCGCTGAGCGAGGACCTCCCGGTGGCGGTGGTGATCGTGGACGCCGAGGACAAGATCCGGGCGTTTTTGCCGGAGCTCGACGAGCTCGTGGCGGAGGGGCTGGTGATTCTCGACGACTGCGAGGTCATCCGGTACGTGGGACGGGAGAAGGCGAAGTGAACTGGCTGCTGGTTGCCCTCGGGGCCGCGGTCGGCGCCCCGCTGCGATTCCTGACCGACCGCGCGGTGCAGAAACGGCACGACACCGTCTTCCCATGGGGAACCTTCACCGTCAACGTCGTGGGCTGCCTGGTGCTGGGGCTGGTGACCGGCGCGGTTACGGCTGGGGCGGCGTCCTCGCAGGTGCAGCTACTGGTCGGCACCGGCCTGTGTGGGGCGCTGACCACGTACTCGACCTTTTCCTACGAGACGCTGAGGTTGGTCGAGGACGGCGCGAAGTTCTACGCCGCGGTCAACGTGATCGCCAGCGTGGTGGCCGGGCTCGGCGCGGTCTTCGCCGGGGTAGCGCTGGCCGAGGCACTCTGGGCCTGAACTGCCGGCCCATCCGGGCTCACTTTCCGGGCGGGGTCCGTTGCCGCAGGCCAGCCCATGCGGAACAATCAGCCGCCGACGGCGTCCGAGCCCGACGGGGCGGTCGCGCAGGATGCGGCGCCAATTGCTTGGATCCCGTGAGGCCCGGCACGGGCGGCTTGCACCCCCACTCAGGCCGTCGAGACCATGTGGGCAGGGTGGTGGACCCGCGTCTACCGCCTGGTGAACCCACCGGGGTCGGGACGAGGTGGCGGCGCCGGTAGTGGGGTCTGGGTCTGTTCCTCATGTGGGGGTGCAGATGATTCGGTCTGCGGCGAACGCGTTACCTCGCCCTCGGCACGCATTCGCTCGGTGAGTTCGCGGTGCCAGGCGGCGAACTCCTGGCGGATTGCGGATGCGGCCGGGCCGCCGCCCGCGAGCGCGGTGGCGTCGTCCAGCAGCCGCTCGTCGTCGACGACCAGTACGCGGCCGATCGAGGTGAGCGCCCGTTCGGCGAGCGCCCGGGCCTCGGGGGTGACGGTGTCGGCGGCGTACATCACGGTCATGCCCTCGGAGACCTGGGAGGCGACGTTCGGCATGGCGCGCACGACGTGCGGGGCGCCGAGGAGTGCGGCGAGGATGGCGGTGGGTACGCCGGCCATCACCGAGACGAGGGTGACGTCGTGGAAGGTGCCGGGCGGCTGGCCGGCGGCGAAGGCGGCGAGGGCCTGTGGTGGGATGGCGAGCACCGTCACGTCGCCGGGGTGCGGCACGTACTGGGGTACGGCGTCGATGCCGTCCTGCCGCAGTGCTGTGAGACGTTCGGCGGAGGGCTCGACGACGGTCAGCGGTACGTCCGGCAGGTTGCGGCGCAGGCCGTGGACGATGACCGAGCCCATGTGACCGGCGCCGATGACGACGATGCGTCGCTGCATGGTCTTCTGTCCTCCCTCCATGGGCCCGAGCGATGGGCCCGAGCGGTTCGTCTGAAATATCCAACGGGGTGCGGGTGGGCGCCTGTGGGGTTCAGCTGCGCCACCACGGGGCGCGGATCACGTCGTTGTCGTCAGCGGCGCAGTGGGTGCCGTTGGCGACTTCGCCTTTGCCGATGTCCCAGCCGACGACGCCACTGGCCTGCCGTTCGAGCTCGATCATCCGGGCGCGCTGGGGGCCGGTGCCGGCGTTGACGTCGCAGCGGACGACGCTGGACCAGGACCGTCCGTCCAGGGCGGCGGTGACGGCGAGCACGGGCAGCACGACCAGACCCAGGACGAGCCCGGCGATCCATACGGCGTCGGCGGCGCGCTCGACGTGCTGCCGCCCGGCACGGACACGCGCGTGACCGCCCAACCCCCCGGATCCCGGGCCGCCGTGGTCCAGGACGTACGAGCGGTCGCTGATGGCGTCGTATCCGTCGAGTTCGCCGCCGAGGACGGGAGACTGTTCGCCCCCTGGGAGCCGGGTGCCCATGTCGAGCTGGCCTTGCCATCCGGCCGTATCCGCCCGTACTCGCTCTGCGGCGACCCGACCGACCGGCAGACCTATCGCATCGCCGTACACCATGACCCGGCCGGGCGCGGCGAATCGGCGGAAGCCCGCACGCTGCGGGCAGGCCGACGGGTCGCGGTGAGCCGGCCCCGCAGCAGGTTCCCTCTGGTCCTGGCCGAGCACTACCTGTTCATCGCCGGCGGTATTGGCATCACGGCGATCCTGCCGATGGTCCGCGCGGTGGAGGCGGCAGACCGGGAGTGGAGCCTGCTCTACGGCGGGCGATCCCGCACATCGATGGCCTTCACCGGAGACCTTCTCGCCCTCGACGGCGACCGCGTCGAGCTCGTACCCCAGGACACCTGCGGCCTACCCGATCTCGCCGCCGCACTCGCACGGACCCCGCCGGGGGCGGCCGTCTACTGCTGCGGGCCAGAGCCGCTCATTGCCGCGGTGGAGCGGCTCATGGCGGCCGACTTTCCCGACCGGCACCTGCACACCGAGTGCTTCGGCGCGCCGCCGCAGACTCCAACCACCGCGGCGCGGGACTTCCACGTCGAGCTGCGGCGCAGCGGCCGCGTTCTGCCGGTCCCGGCCGACCGCACCCTCCTCGACGTGGTGCGCGAGGCCGTGCCCGGCGCCCAGGCTTCCTGCGAGGCGGGCTTCTGCGGCACCTGCGAACTGCGCGTCCTGGAAGGCGTCCCCGACCACCGCGACACCGTGCTGACCGGCCGCGCCCGCGAGCGCCGGGACGTCATCTACCCCTGCGTCTCCCGGGCCGTCAGCCCACGGCTCGTCGTGGACCTGTGAACCGGACCGCCCCGGCGAAGGAAGTCGCCGGGGCGGTCGCACGCAGTGCGGCGTCAGTCGGAGGGCCGGGCCGTGTACTCCCCGGCCTTCTGCACCGCCGTGACGAGAACGGCGGCATCCACCTCCGCGCCCTCCTCCAGGCGGACGACCGTACGTCCAGCCCGCACGTCGGTGCTGGACGAGCGGACGCCGGGGATTTCCTCGAGCTCGTCGTCGATGAGCAGGCCGCAGCTGGTGCAGTGCATGCCCTCGACCAGGAGAACCACCTCGGGTCCGGTTTCGGTCATGGTCTTCGCCTTCTTACGGCTGAACAGGCTCATGTCCAGGGTCTCTCTACTTGAAGTCGATGGTGCCGGTCTGCATGCCCATGGCGCAGGAGAAGCGCAGGCTGCCGGCCTTGCGGGTGCCCAGGTCGATCTCTGTGTCGCCGTTGCGCTTGACGATCTCCTGGACGCCGAGTTCGGGGATGGTGAAGGCGCGTGTGCAGCCGCCGGAGTCCTTGCCCCGCAGAACGAGGGTCGTGGGGGTGTCGGCCTTGGCGGGGAACTGGGTGGTCTCGTAGAAGTCGGTCACCGTGAGGGTGAGGATCTGCTGTCCGGAGGCATCGATGCGGACGGGGGCGTCGGCCGGTGCTGACGTGCCACCGTCGGCGCTTTCCTCGGCATCGGGCTGGTCGGTGCCTTCCACGATGAACGGTCCGCTCGCCGTGGCCTGCTTGGCCGGCGACTGGAGGGAGACCCAGCCCCCGGCCTGCAGTCCGGACATGACCGTCCAGGCGGCGATGGCCACCACCACCACACCCGTCAGGAAGGCCAGCTGGCCCGAGAGCGCCCTGCTGGTACGGCGGAACACGTAGCCGAGGGCCGCGAACAGCGGCGCGGTCCCCAGCACGAATCCGAACATGGCGGCGGCTCCGGCGATCGGCGACCCGGAGGTGATGGCGAGGAGCTCCACGGACAGCGTCACCCCGCACGGCACGAGGACCGTGGCGAACCCGATCAGCGCCGGGGTGGCGGCGGAGTCGGTCTTCGCGCTGCGCCGCAGCAGCCGCCCGAACGAGGCGGGAGGCCGCGGCACCAGCCGCCCCACCGCCTTGACCCCGAACAGGTCGAGCGCGAACAGCACCATCAGCAGTCCGGCGGCGACCACCATCCCCGCCTGGACGCGGGGGCTGGGCTGCAACGCTGAGCCGAAGATCCCCAGCAGCGCTCCGAGGATGGTGTGCGAGAGCAGCTTCCCGGCAAGAAACGCACCCACCGGAGCCAGCTGTCCGGCCAGCGGCTCGGGCGCCGGGGGCGCCGCGAGCCGCTGTGCGGTGGCTGTGCGGCCCGCGGACTTCGGCCGCTTCGCGGACGCAGCGGCGGCGAGGACCCGGGCGGGGGTGCGGCGGGTGACCGCGCCGGCGAGTAGCCCCCCTTGTACGGCGGCGCAGGAAGCGCCACCGGCGAGCAGACCGGTGCTGACACCGGTGACGAGCAAGGCAATGGACGACGGCATGCGTCGTAACTCCTGTTCTGCGACAACGGCACGCACGGGGGCATGCCGAAGTGGACGTGGGACAGCGCGGCGTCCCGCGAGGCAGGGCCTCACGAGAGGGGAGCTGTCACGTCCGTGACACACACAGCCGGTGCAGATCAGGAGGGGGGAGTATGCGAGGAGGCGCGTTGGGCTGCGCCACCAGGGCAGTCGACGAGCAGGCCGCAGCGTCCGACGCATCGTCGAGCACTGGCGTGTTCGGACCGTCCTGGACGACGGTGCCCTTCGGCGCCTCGCACTGCTGCCGGGAGGTCGGACACCCCGGTCCGCTGTCGCTGGCATCGCTCACCATCGCCGCATGCCCCGCAGTGGCATCGGAGCCGACCGACGCGGATACGGCCCCCATAGGGCCGGCCATCGCCATGGGCATCGCCATGGCGGAACGCCCCAGCCCGGACAGGCAGAACATCAGTGCGCACACCAGCAGTGCCCCGGACCACGTCCGGAGCGCCGGGGGCAGGCGTCGCGTCATGCGCGCCATCGTAGGCCACCGCGTGTAGCCGTCGGGCAGTGACCACGAGGGCGAATCATCACGTCCACCGATCCGGGCGACGAGCCGGCCCGTCGCTCTTGACCGTGCCCCAGGGGGAAGGTTTTAGCGTCGTAATGTCAGGCATATGGAGGTCTGCTCTCCTCCGTGGCGCCTGACGACACCGCCAGAACGGACCGGAGGATTGGTGATGGACAAGCTGCTGTACCTGCTGCCGCTGCTCGCCTGCCCCATCGGCATGGGGCTGATGATGTGGTTCATGATGCGCTCCAAGCATCCGGACACCGCACAGCCGCCACAGACCACCCCCACGGCCGAACAGGAACAGGAACTCATCCGGCTGCGCAAGGAGGTAGAAGCCCTGCGCGACGAGACGACCCCGAAGGCCGCCCCCGACAGCGACCGGGACCGCACGCCGTGATGGGCATCTGGCTCCCACTGGCCGTGACTCTCCTCGCCGTGGCCGTCATGTACGTGTGCTGCATCCGCCCGATGCGGCGCAAGGCCGGCTGCCGTACGACCCCAGCCCCGCGTACCCGTGAGAGCGTCGATGCGGAGATCAGGCGCGCCCGCGAGGAACTGCGCCGGCTCCGCGAGCAGGCTGCCACGCGGCAGGCCCAACCGCCAACCGCCTGGAGGAAGCAGGGCGGTCGCGGAGGATGACGACCGGTGAGGAGCCTACGACGGCGCGTCTCCGCCCATGGCAGTGGCAACACGGAGGGTGCCACGGCGTGGTTCGGGTTGGGTGACGTCATCCGGCGTGATCGGTCAGGCGTTGTGGGTCGAGGACGGTGATCCGTCCGCGTGCGAGCCGGATGAGGTGCTGGTCGGCGAAGTCGCGCAGGACCTTGGTGGTGGTTTCCCGGGAGGTGCCGGCGAGGGCGGCGATCTGCTGGTGGGTGAGGGCGATCTGCGGGCTGCGGGCGCCGAGCACCCGGGGGCGGGTCTCGGCGGCGAGGGTGAGCAGGGTGGTGGCGATGCGCTGGGGTACGGATTTGAAGACGCTGTCGGACAGGCGTTGTTCGAGGTCGGTCAGGCGTCGGCCGAGGATCTCGGTGATGCGTGCGGAGATTCGGGCGTCGGCCAGTAGGAAGCGGTGGACGTCAGTGCGGCTCATGACGCAGACGGTGACGTCGTCGAGGGCTTCGGCGAAGTTGTCGTACATGCGCTGCCCGAGCAGCACCATCTCCCCGAAGATCGTGCCGGGAGTGATGATCGCGCAGGTCAGGGCGCGCCCGTCGGCGGCGACCCGGAAGATGCGGATGCGGCCCTTCTTGAGGATGAACAGCACCTCGGAGGGCTGGGAGGGGGAGTAGAGGAGCTCGCCGGCACTGTAGGTCTTCATGGGGGCCGCGGCGGCGATGGCGTCCATCTCCGCTTCGTTCAGGTCGCGGAAGATGTCGACCTCGGAGATGCACCAGGTCTTCTCGTCCTCGCCGCCGGTGTGGTTCATGTGGTGTGGTTCCTCGCGTCGTCCCGGTGCCCACGGCGGGGGCGCGACTCCCCACGGCGGGCTGGCCAGCGTGTTCGCGCTGCTTGCCAGACAGTAGTCGTCCGGGGCACCGAGGAGAGGTTCAGCGCCCCGGAGCGGTGTGCCGGGACCGGGCGTTGACGCTGGTGGTATCGGTGTCATCCCGCGGCCCGGCCGGTCCGCGTGCCCGCCATCCGGGCGATGCCGAAGAAGGTGACTCCGGCCAGGAGGCCGAAGACGAGGTGGCCGCCGAGGCTGGAGGCACTGACGTCGTTCCACTCGAAGACCGGCATGCCCATGTTGGCCGGCATGATCCACAGGGCTCCGAGGGTCCACCACAGGGCGCCGTAGATCAGGCCGAGGACGACGGCGGGCGCGAGGCGCTGCGCGAGGTGACCGAACACGACGCCGAAGGCGGTGCCGGCCGTCACCGCGATCGCAAGGTGGATCAGCCAGCCCGCGAACGCGTTGGTGGAGCCGAGCAGCCCGGCGACCATCGTGATCATCGCGGTGTCCATCATCGGTCGGGAGACCGACATCCAGATGCCGAATCCGATGCCGCCGACCAGGCCGGCCGCGGCGCCCCAGGCGGCGTGGACCGGGATCTCGGCGGTCTTGGGGGATACGTGTGCTGCGGTGGCCATAGTGATCATCTCATCTGGTGGGTTCGCTCTGTTGCTTTCGCCGCTGACGCTAGGACGCATGGCGTGGGCAGGTATGTGACCGCCCTTACCTACGCGCTGGTAGTTCCGCTCTCGGCCGGATGGGGAGTGTGCTCGGCGATGAGCAGGGAATAGCCGAGGACACCGTCCGCCACTGCTGTGCGGGCCGCGTCCAGGACGGCGGGGGCGGCGTCGAGGTCGACGCCGGCGGCGGTGAGCCTGGCCGGCGCGGTCATACGCAGCAGCCGCAGCCGGGCCTCGATCTGGTCGATCATGCGCAGCATGGCCTCGTCGTGGCGCTCGGCGCGCAAGGTACGCAGGCCCGCGGCTGCCAGGATCTCGGCGTACTCGTCCAGGGGCCGGGCGTCGGCGATGCAGGCGATCCGGGCGCCGAGACCGGTGAGTTCAGGCGGGAGCCGGGCGGCGTCGACGGTGACGTCGGTGATGCCCAGCCGGCCACCCGCCTTGAGGACGCGGGCGAACTCGGTGGCCGCTTGTGCCTTGTCGGGGAAGGTGCACAGCGCGCACTCACAGACCACCACGTCGAAGACGCCCTCGGGGTAGGGCAGCTGTTCGGCGTCGCCGGTGGTGAAGCGTGCCCTGTCGGCGAGTCCTGCGGCCTGGGCGGCGCCTTGGGCCAGGGCGGTGTTTGCCGGCGCGTAGTCCACCCCGTCGACCTCGGCGCCGTAGGCGTCGGCAAGGAGCAGGGCGGTGGTGCCGCGGCCGGAGGCCACGTCGAGAACCCGCGCGCCAGGTGTGAGGGTGAGACCGTCGGCGAGGCGGCGGGTCAGCGCGGTGCCGCCAGGGTGGTAGGAGTCGCCGAGCAGCAGGGCGACGATGTCGGAGGAGTAGGCGGCGGCGCAGCACGCCTTGAGCTCCTCGCCCGTGGGTGGCTGTGTCATGACGGGGACTCCGCTTCTCCAGAGGCGGTGCGGGAGGTCTTGGACCCGTACGGGGTGGCGGTGAGACGGTCGACGAGTGGCAGCGCGTTGGGCACCACTTGGGCGACCGGCACGCCGGACATTGCCGCGCGGACCTCTTCGCGGTAGCCGACGGAGTTGTATGCGCAGAACGGGATGAGGCGTCCGTCGGGGGTGATCTCCTCGACGCAGCACTTCATCAGCTGCTTGACGTTGAGGGTGTAGGGGTCCTGGAAGTCCTGCACGACGATCATGAACGTCTTGTCGTTCAGCTGCTTCACCGCCTGCGGAAGGTCGATCCCGCAGCTGTCGGTGCAGTCCAGGGCCTCGGCGGTGGCCCGCAGTTTCTCCTCGGTCGTGGCGGTGCCCATGGACGCGGAGGCCGACCACAGTTTCTCCAGGGCCTCGCGGATTCCGGCGTCGGGCATGACGCGGTTGGTGACGTAGTCGAGGTAGTCCTCCACGTTCAGCAGTCGAGGGATGGGGACGACGGTGCGGTTGCCCGGTTCGCCGTCGACGAGGAGGTAGGTGATGGAGCGGCAGGTGGGGAAGCAGCACGGCACGGGGAAGAAGTCCCCCTTCTGGAACCAGTCCGGCCGCTGCTCATTGATCAGCCGGATGACGTCGGGGTTGGTGAGCCGTTCCAACGGGTCGAACTCGACATGCCGGCCGGAGTGGGTGACAGGCTGGAACGCGACGGAGCGGACGGCGGGGTGGTCGATGCCGTACTCGATGATCGCGCCGAGCTCGTGTTCGTTCAGGCCACGCTCGACGGCGGCGACGAGGGTGACGGTCAGCCCGGCCTCCGCGCAGTTGTCCAGCGCGCGCTGTTTGAACGTGCGCAGGTCCCGGCCCCGGATCTCCAGGTGGGTGCGCTCGTCGAAGCCGTCGAACTGGAGGTAGACGTTCACGGACTTGCCCAGCACGTGGTTGCGCTTGCCGAGCTCGGCGACGAAGGCCCGGTCGGTGGCCAGGCGGATGCCGTTGGTGTTCAGGGTGACGTTCCTGATAGGGCGGGCCTGGGCGAGATCGATGAAGTCGAGGATGTGCTTGTGGATGGTGGGCTCGCCCCCGGAGAACATCACCACCTCCGCCTCGCCCTCGCTCTCGACGAAGACGTCGAGCATCCGGGCGCACTGCTCGTGCGTGATGGCGTAGCCGTCCGCCTGGTGGCCGGAGTCGGCGAAGCAGATCGGGCAGTCCAGGTTGCAGCCGGTGTTGACCTCGATGATCCCGAGACACGCGTGCTGCTTGTGCTCGGGGCACAGCCCGCAGTCCGACGGACAGCCGTCCTTCACCTCGGTCTGGAACGTGAGGGGGATCGTGCCGGGCTTGTTGAACCGTCCCGAGGCCATGTACTCCTCGGCGTCCCCGTAGACCAGCGCCTCGAACTCGCCGTGATCACGGCAGCGTTTACGCAGATAGACCTTGTCGTCGCGGATGTTGACCTGCGCGTCGACGGGTGTTTTGCACAGCGGGCAGATGGATTTGGTGAACTCCACGAACACCTCGTCCCGGTCCACCTTGCGCCGCGGCGCCGGGGTCTGGGTCATCGAAGAAGTCCTCTCCATGGGGGGCGGTGTCAACCGTCCAGCGGGCGTCGCGGTGCCGGGTCATCCTGGTCGAGGGGCTGAGCCGGGACGGTGGGGCAGCAGTCCTCCTGTCCGGCGCCCCTGCGGCGGCGGACCCGGCACCGCAGGACGTAGCCGGTCCCGGTGAGGAGCACCACCGCTCCGACGGTGATCAGCCACGGGTCGCCGAGCCGGCCGCCGGCGGCGCCGAGCGCCCCGCCGGTCACGCGGAGCGGACCTGCGCAGCGGGCCACCATGAGCAGCGCGGCGCCCACGGCCGCCGCCACACCGCCCAGGCCGGATCGTTCACGGGATATGGACGCCACGACCCGCCTCCCCTCGGTCTGCGTACGCACGGGCGGGAGCCGTGCGGGCGGCACGCAGCAGAACTCCCGCGTAGAGCAGGGTCAGGGCGCCCTGGAGCAGGACGAACCAGCTCAGCCGCTGAGTCAGGTAGATCCCGAAGCAGCCGCAGTTGGCCACGGTGAGCCCGCGTGCGTACGCCTGTGCGGCCAGGACCGTCCAAACCACCGAGACGGCGGTATACACCCACACCGGGGCCAGGGCCTTGGAGCGGGGCCGGGCCAGGAACCAGATGCCGCACACCAGCTCGCCCACGATCAGGCCGACGGCCAGTGCGGTCGCGGCGCCGCCGGTCACCAGCCCGTACGCGGACAGGATGGCGGGCATGTGCCTGAAGGAGGCGAGCTGGCCGATGGCCATCGCCGTGTACACCGCGCCCAGCACGATCCTCAGCACCATGATCCGAACGTAGGCCCCGCGGCGGGGCGAGAACTGTAAGCGCGCTCACCGAACCGTTCCCTCGCGCGCGGGACCATCAGCAGTGCGAAAGCGGTGTTCGCCGTGGAAGCCGGTGTCTTCGGGGGTTCGGGAGGTGCCAGGTGAATGGTCAGCAGGCTCCCCGCCCGTCGAGGCGGCAGGCCGTCAAGGGTGCGGGCATGATCGGGGGAGTCGTCGTCCTGCTCGTGGGCGGGGGTGTGGCCGGCTGGCAGGCCCTCTCCGATCGCCCCTCCGAGCCGGTGACAGCCGTACAGGCGGGCCAGGACCCGTCGCTGGAGGCCCTGGCCGGCGCCGCGGTCTCCGGCGGACCGGGCAAGGACGGCATCCCCTCCATCGACAAGCCACGCTTCGTTCCGGCCCGCGACGCCGGCTTCCTCAGGGACGACGACCGGGTGTTCGGCCTGGAGTACGGCGGCGAGGTGCGGGCGTATCCGCAGCTGGTGCTGGTGTGGCACGAGATCGTCAACGACACGGTGGGCGGTGAGCCGCTCACGGTCACTTACTGCCCGCTGACGGGCACGGTGATCGGGTTCCGTGCACCGCCCGGCGTCCAGCCCCTGTCGTTCGGCACCACGGGACGGCTGGTGAACTCCAACCTGCTGATGTACGACCGGCAGACCGGATCCGAGTGGCCCCAGCTGATCGGCACTGCGGTCAGCGGCCCGCTGAAGGGCACGAAGCTGGACACCGTCCCGCTGGTGTGGACCACCTGGAAGCAGTGGCGCACCGCTCACCCCGACACCGAGGTGCTGTCCACGAACACCGGGGCGCTGCGCAGCTACGGCAGCGACCCGTACGGCTCCTACCCGGGCCGCAGTGGCTACTACGTCAAGGGCGGCCCGGTCTTCCCGGTGATGGCCACCAGCGACCGCTTCGACGACAAGGACGTCGTCATCGGCGTACGCGTCGGCACTGAGCGGCTGGCGATCCACAAGGACCTCGTGCGCAAGGCCGGCACTGTCCGTTCGACGATCGGCGGCACACAGGTGGAGGCCCGCTGGGACGGCCGGCTGGGCACGGCCCGGGTCGTCCAGAGCGTCGGCGACCGGTGGGAGACGGCGGACTTCCTCGACTCCATGTGGTTCGCCTGGTACGCCTTCTACCCGAACAGCCAGGTCCGGCAATGAAACGGCTCGCCGCAGCCCTCGCGAGGGCCGGTGACGCCTGGGACGCGGCCATGGCCGCCGCCGTGGGCACCTCGCGCCGCGTACGGGCAGCCCTCGGCGTACGCCGCCACAGGCGGGCCGCACTGATCGCTGCCGCCGTCACTCTGCTGGTGTACCTGTTCTCCATCGGCGACCTCGCTGTGTCCGCCTCCGGCCGGTCCACCGGCGCCCCGGTCTTCCAGGCCGAGCCCGGTCAGCTGCTCCACGCCCGGGCACCGTACCTGTTCGAGCCGGTCCTGGCCTGGCATCCCTCCGATTACGTGGCGGTCTTCGTCAGCCCGCCCAACCTGCTGCTCGGCGCCCTCGTGGCCGCGCTCGTCGGCTGCAACGTCGCAGTCGCCGCGTTCGCCGCCCGGCAGGCAGCCTCCTGCCGGCGTACCAGGTATGCCCGGCTGCTCGGCGTCCTGCCGGCGTTCCTGCTCGGCTTCGCCTGCTGCGTGCCGGCCTTCCTGCTCGTCCTCGGCACGAGCACCGCCGCCGCGCTCCTGCCGGTACTGCTCCCCCTGCGCCCGGTCTTCTACCCGCTCACGCTGGTGATGCTGCTCAGCACCCTGATCTGGGGCGCATCCCGGACCGCCCGGCAAGCCGGCCCCGCCCGCGGCACCGACGGCCCGCCCGACGCTGTATCCCCACAGGCCGGGACGCAGTGACGGAATCTTCGGGCCGACACCCGGTCCGAGCGATCGGGCCGGCAGGGGAGGTCGACGCCCGGTACAGCGTGCCGTCGCGATGGTCAGCCATAGCCGGGCGGCAGCCAGCAGAACACCGCGCGCTTGAGCGCCCGGTACAGCCAGTCACCCACCCTGGCACGGACCAGCACCAGACGGGTGGCAGCCGCGGGCTCACCTCCCTCCGCGTCCGGGCGCGGACCGTTCGGCGGAGTGTTCCTTCCGTCGATGGTGCGGGCCCGCCCAGCCTGCGTGACCAGGCCCTCGACGCGCCCGGGCTGGTCGAGTCGGCCTTCGCGGTACGCCGTCTTGAGGTACCCGAGGGCCTGTTCCCGCTCGGTGCGAGACCTGCGCTGAGACACCATGACCGACCTCCTGCGACCGGATGCCTGTGCGGAACGCGGCCGTCAGCCGCAGAGGCGGCGCCAGCTCACTGCAGTGCTGCGCGCCTCTCCGCCTCCTGCCTGACCGAGGCCAGGGAGGCGGCGACCGTCTTCTCCCAGCGCGCCGCCACCAGCCGCCCCCAGCATTGCCCGAGCGCCCACCCGTCGGTGCCCAGCTCCCCCTCGTACACCAGACGCGTCCCCGCCTCGGTCGTGGTGAGGACGAACGACTCCACGACATGGGGCACCGGTCCGCGTACCAGGTGGAAGTCCACCCGCTCGGGCCGGGTGAAGCGCACCGTCTCCACCGTGACAGCCGTCAGCCTCCCGCCGGCCACGGGGGTGGAGTGCGCGGCGAGGACCATGTCGCTGCCGCGCTCCAGCACCCGTACCTTCTCCCGCATCGCCCGGGTGGCCCTCCCGAGGTAGGGCTGCGCGATCACGTCGAAGACCACGTCCCGAGGGGCCCGGATGTCGACGACCTGAGGTCCGAGCGGGCGGATCCGCCGGCCGACGCCCACATCGAGCGGCATCGCCCCTGTGACCAGCCCCAGGTAGCAGGCCGCAGCACCGCCCCCGCCCACCGCGGCCACACCCGCCAGCTTCGTCAGCCACGCCATACCCGAGCCCTTCTCGTGTTCCAGCCCTTACTGTCCAGGAACGACGCTACGGCCGACCGGCCCCAGTGAACGGTGAGCGCGCTTACGTTCCGGCGGCGAGTCAGGCGCTTACCGTGGGCAGCACATCCCGGGAGGAGAAGAGAAAGGCCGGCCCGCGTGCGCGTAGCGGATCTCACCGACAGCCGGGCGGCGACCGACGCCCTGCTGGAACTCTTGAAACGAGGCCGCTGGACTCCGCGCGCCGTCGCCCGTTTCCTGTTGCAGGCCGGGGACCGGTCGGTGCGCCAGGCGGCACGCCGTCCACAGGCACTTGTTCAGATCACGGCCCTGCACGGCCTGCTCGCCGGCCTCGCCCGAAACAGGCGGCCGGGGCCCGGCTGGGTGGCGGCCTCGTGGGCCCTGAGCGTTCTTCACCTCGGCCTCCTTGACGAGCGCGACCACATCTCGGCCGCCGATACGCTCACCCTGGCGCGTGGCAACCTCCCCGCCACCGCCCTCGGCTCGACCCGCTGGTCGGGGGCGCTGGCCATCGCCCTCGACCTGGCCGACGGCCGCTTGGCCCGCCATCAGCACACCGTCACCCCGTTCGGCGACTACGCCGACACCTTCGCCGACGCCGCGTTCTGGACCTGGCTCACCCTGCGCCACGAACCCAACCGGCTGGTGCGCGCGGCGGCGATCACCGCGTGGGCCCTGCCGATCGCCACGGTCACCGCGATCGGCATCCGCCACGGCACGATGCCCGAGCGGCCCCGCCCCACCCTGCTGCGACCCGCGGCCGCGATGCAGGCCGTCGTCGCAATGCGCCACCTCCTGCGCCGCTGACCCGGGCACCGCTCTCACACGCTGCCGTGCCCGGCCACGGGTCCTCGCGCGGCCATCCTGTGGCGGTGTCCTCGATCTCCGCGCACCCTCAACAGCCTGATGCCGCAGGCCGGATGGTCGTTTGCGACGACAACGGCCTCGCCCACCGGCTGACCGTCGAACTCCGTGACGTGCGGGCGACGCTTGTGGTGCCGGGCGCCGGAGAACCGCAGTCGGATCCGAGGCGGCGGCCCGGCCTGGGGCGCGGGCTGCTCGCGCGGCTTCCGGCCGCGCGGGTGCGTTCGGCCGACGGGGGCGGCGCGACCGTACGAGAGTTGGGCCTGTTGGAGTCTGTGGAGCCTGACGAGGAGGCGGTGTCTGCCGCTGGGGTGGTACGGGCTCGGGGCGCTGGCCCTGGCCGCCGCCGTCGCGATGTGGATCTCCGCCTGTAGCGCTGAGGCGCCGTAAGGGAATCGTCACGCGGCCGGGCATGGCGCCACCGGCGTCGAGGCCGTTGACTGTGGGTGACACATTCAGTGAGGGAAATGGCGAGGGAGCCGACGTGGGATTCGGGGGAAGGCGCGGACGGCTGATCGCCAGTGCGCTGATGGCGGTGGTGGTGGTGCTGGGCGTCGGCTTGTACTTGTTCCAGCCGTGGAAGCTCTGGCAGAACGAGACGGTCAGCGAGGCGCTGCCGACGGTGCAGGCCGCCCCGCCGGCTGGTTCCTCGCCGACGGCGGTCCCCACGGATTCCCCTCCTGCCCCTCCCGGTCCGCAGACCCTCCTTCAGGGAACCTTGGTCAGCCACGAGCACACCACCACCGGCACGGCCAAGCTGATCCGGCTCTCCGATGGCACGCGCACGCTGCGGCTGGAGAACCTCGACACCAGCAACGGGCCGGACCTGCGCGTCTGGCTGACCGATGCCCCGGTGAAGGAGGGCAAGGACGGCTGGGAGGTCTTCGACGACGGCAAGCACGTCAGCCTGGGCAAGCTCAAGGGAAACAAGGGCGACCAGAACTACGAGATCCCGGCCGACGTGAAGCTCGCCGACTACTCCAGCGTCACCATCTGGTGCGACCGCTTCAACGTGTCCTTCGGCGCGGCGGCACTCGGTCCCGCGTGACGCCCCGCCGGCCTTCGGCGTGATGCCGCCGGGGCCCGCCCGGAAGAGGCGGGCGGCCCCACGCCGTCGCACAACCGCGCCGGATCAGCGGGCGACACCGGCGAACGGGGTGACGAGCGGCCACTCGACGTCCACGTCGAGCGATTCGTTCACGTAGTTGGTGAAGATGTTCCGGACCGTGTTGGCGATCGTCTCGACGATCTCCTCGTCGGTGAGGCCGGCATCGCGTGCCGCGCCGAACGCATCGCTGTCGATACGGCCCCGGCTCTCTGTGATCGCGACCGCCAGGCGCAGTACGGCGGCGGCCTTCGGCTCGGCGCTCGTGCCCCACCGGGCTGCCTCGATCTCCTCATCCGGCAGCTTGACGACGTTGCGGGACACCATGGTGTGCGCGGACAGGCAGTAGCTGCAGCCGTTGAGCTCGGCGACGGCAAGGGCGATCCGTTCCTGTATGGCAGGGGAGAGGACCCCTTCCTTCAGGGCGCCGAACAGGCCGAGGAATCCCTTGAGGGCCGCCGGGCTGTTCGCCATCGCCCGGGCCATGTTGGGTGTGACGCCCAAGGTCCGCTGAGTCGCTGCGAGTTGATCGGCGGCGGCGCCGGTCGCGGTGGCCGGGTCGACGAGGTGCACGCGGGTCATCGAGGCTCCTTGGCATCGGATCGAACAGATCTGTCTGTTCGGTTTGATCAAGGTAGGGTCGTCTACCTGCGTTGTCAAACAGATCTGTTCGTTCGATACTGGTTGCCATGGGCCACAAGTCAGGAGTTCCGCCGGTACGTGAACGGCTGCTCGCCACAGCGGACGAGCTGTTCTACGCCGAGGGCATTCACGCGGTCGGCATCGACCGAGTGATCGCCGAGAGCCGCGTCGCGAAGTCGTCGATGTACGTTCACTTCCGCACCAAGGAAGACCTCGTGGAGGCATACCTGCGAGGCCGTACCGACACCTGGCGGGAGCATGTCGCGCGCGAGGTCGAGGCGCGGGCCCAGGATCCGGCAGCCCGGGTCCTGACTGTCTTCGACGTCTTCCACGAGGCGATTTCCCAGCCCGGATTCCGGGGCTGCCCCTTCACCAACGCCGCCGCCGAATACCCTCACCACGAGGGCATCCAGGCCGTCATCGCCTACGACCGCGCCTGGCTGCCGGCCCTGTTCGCCCGCCTCCTGCAACCGCTCGGCGCGGGTGGGGACGGCGAACTGGCAGCCGCCCTGGTCCAGCTGTGTGACGGCGCCATCGCGGCCGCCCACCTCGACAAGTCACCGACAAGCGCCAAGACGGCCAAGGCGACGGCCGAGCTCCTGCTGGCCGCCCGACTGCCGCGCGGCGCTGCCTGACCGAGACCGCGAAGACGCGACGCCCCCGGATCCTCGCCGGTGGCGCGCGCCTTCTCGGTAGGAAGGTGCTGCCTCAGCCGCGCAGCTTGAAGTCCAGGAGTGCCGCCTTCTGTCCTTGGATCGTGGTGGGGGTGCTCTCCACTTGGCCTGAGGCTCCGCTGAATTGCCCGGTTCCGCCGATGACTGCGAACGTCACCTTCTTGGCTACGTTCGCGGACTCCTCGCCGCCGCTGAAGACCAGGTTGCCCTTGGCCAGCCGGACGGTGCAGTCCAGCAGGAAACTGCCGTCCTTCAGCAACTGGATCCGGGTCAGCGAGTCTCCGATGGGCTTCCCCGACTGCGGGTCTACAGCGGGCTCTTCGAACAGCAGGACGTTGCCCGGCGTCATGGCATTCATGTCGCCGAAGACGGGTTCCTTTTCCAGCAGGACGACCTTCAGTGCCTCGGCTTTGCCGGCCTGTCCGCTTGCCGCGGAAGCGGTGGCTGTGGCAGGTCCGACTGCGACGAGCGTCAGGGCGAATGCGGCCCCGAGCGTCGGCACCAGCCGCCGTATCCGGCCCGTTTGAGTGGGGTGCATACGCACTTCCTCTCCGTCCCCATATGGCTGGGGACTGCCTCACCGGGGAAACTCCCCGGATTCTCCGCCACTGCGCAGATGAGCGTGGCGCGAGTGATGGGGCACCGTGGCGGCGGCGTCCATACACGCACCACGGTAAGTCCCCCGATCAGCCCTCGCCCGTTGGGCCGCTCGGGGCTCAGGCGCTGGGATACCGGCTCTGTGTGAGCGCGAGAGCCGTGCGCGCGGTCTGCTCGAAGGGTTCGAGGGTGCGTGAGGCGCGGCACAGCACGTGGGCGCCTTCCAGCAGGGTGATGAGCATGGCGGCCAGGTCGTCGGGCTCGCGCGGTGCGACACCGGCGGCGGTGAGTCGTTCGGCGAGCTGCTCGATCCACGAGTCGAAGGCGGTGGCCGCGACCTGACGCAGCGTGTCGCTTTCGGGATCGGGATCGGGGTCGACGGTGACGGCGCAGCCGCTGCCGGTGGTGGCGGCTTCGATCACCGGACGGACGAAGGTCAGGAAGGCATTCACTACGGCGTACGGGCTGCCCGCAGGCGGCGCGGCGAGGTGGGCGTGAATCACCCGGGTCACGATTCAACCGCCGCCGACACAACCGGCCTGGGCTGACCGGTAGTCCGGTTCGACCCTGGCCAGTCCCGGGCCGGTCTTCAGCTTTCTCGTTGTCCGGTACGGGCTCGTGGGCCCTGTCAGCTTCGTGGCATGCCCTTGATCGGCTACGGCAGAGGTTCATGCGGAGGATAGAGCAGGTGCTTAGAAGGCACCTGCTCTGTTACGCGGGTGAAGTAGCCGGGCGAGCGGACCCGAGTGCGGTACCGCTTCGGGGGTTTCGTTGGCATGCCGATTCGCCGACGGCAGACACATTGAGGGCGCAAAAGACTGGAACGGTGCGGCAAAGCAAGCGAATCTGGAGCTGTCTAGAGAAGTGCGGTGCAGCTCTGCTTGCTACTTGCCTGTCCTTGGATGCCGGAGCGTTGAAGTGGGTGGAGTGTAGCCCACGATCCCCGGTCAGCCTAACCGGGGATTCTCCAGATCATTGAAATATCGCGCGGAGCTTCGCGTGGTGCTCTCTGTTGTCTCTCCGAGGAGTTCCTGGCTATGTCCGTTGATGCCCTGAAGGAAGAACGACTGATTTCGGTGGAGCAGGTTCGATCGCTGCTTGAGTGGATTCGCGGGCAAGCGGACGGCAATCGTTCGGTCCACCCCTTCCTGGCCACTGTTGCTGAGCAGGCTCTGCGTCCGAGTGAGGCTCGCACGGTGCGGGTGCATGATGTGGTGCTCCTGAACGAGGGCTGGGGCGAGTTGACAGTCCGCCGCGGAGGGGTGGCGAGGGTTATTCCCCTTCAGCCCTATTTCGTTGAGTTCCTGGGCAGGTGGATCAGCGAGGCTGGTCTGCAGGAGGACGATCTGCTGTTTCCCGGCATGAACGGTGGGCCGCTGTCCGTGTCGGGCTACCAGCGGCTGTGGCGACAGGCTCAGGAAGCTGTCTTGCCTCGGGGTGATCTGTTCTTCCGGCGCTTGGGGGAGCCGGTCTCCATCCTCCGCGATTCCCGTCTTGCGGAGTGGCTGAGGCTTGGAATCTCGCCCTTCGCCGTCGCCGAGTGGGCCGGAGTGAAAGCGAGTTGGCTCTCCGTGCGCTATCCGCACTGCTTCCGCGTGCAGGGTACCGAGATTGACTGGGATCACCTGGCCGAAGTCATGGCTCTCCCGGACCCGTCCGAGCTGTAGGTTCTGGCGCCACGTCTTAGCTGCCAAAGGGTGCACGGCCGCCGTCAACATCCGGCCGGGCGTCAGCTCTCTCGTTGTGGTGAATCTTCAGCGTCGTACTTCTCCGTTACACGGTCTCAGTCCCCCGACAGGGTTGATTCATCCGCCTGACCGGCGCCCAGCCTTTGATGCCCGCATGTCGGACGCCTCTCCTCCCGACCCCAGTCAAGGACCCACCCATGCCTTCGCGCCTCCTGTCCATTCCCACCATCGCCGACGCGCTGGATGTCGACCGCCGGACCATCTACCGCTTCATCGCTGCCGGCGAGCTGCCGGTCGTGGATCTGCGCACCGGTACAGGACGCTCACGCGTCCGTGTCCCCTCTGCCGCGCTGGAGGAGTTCATCAGCAGCAGGGCGATTGCCGCGCCGATGCGGCGCCGCTGACCTGAACCGTCTGCAACGCCGACATCTAAGAGAAGGAGTCGTTCCGCGTACCTGCGCAAACTGAAGACCGGCAAGTGGCAAGCGACCGTGCGCAACCGGGCCGGAGGCCGGTTCAGCGAGTCGTTTCCCCTCAAGGCCCAGGCGCGTGCCTGGGGCGTCGAAATGGAAACCCAGTTCAACCGCGGTGGTCTGCGCGACCCACGAGCTGGCGAGGTCTCGTTCCGCGAGTGGCACGACCGGTGGTGGAACGCCCGCATAGTCGAACCTCATACGCTGCGCGGCGATGGATCCAGCATCAACAACCATGTTCTGCCCTACTGGGCGGACTGGGAGATGCGGGCCATCACCCGCATGGACATCCAGAGCTGGATCCGGGCCCTGGTCGAGAATGATGTCGGGCCCTCCGCGATAAAGCGGGCGTACAACCTGGTGTCCTCGATCGTGCGCGCGGCCGTTGACGACGACGTGATTGCGGTGAGCCCGTGCCGCAGCATCGACCTTCCTCAGATCGCGGTCAAGCCACCGCAGTGGTTCACGCTCGACCAGGCACAGAGCATCCTGGACGAACTCCCGGCTCCCTGGCAGACGATGTGCCTGCTCGGCTTCTATACCGGACTGCGCTGGGGTGAGCTCTCCGGCCTGCACCGCCACCGCATTGACCAGCGCCGCTCGCGCCTGTTCGTCGTAGAGGTCAACACGAAGAGCGGCATCAAGGAGTACCCCAAGAGTTCCAAGAGCCGGCGGGAGGTCCCGCTCCCGCCGCACGTCCTCGACGCGTTCGAACGTCACATTCACCGGCTCGACCGCGACGCGCTGGTCTTCACCACCACCACGAAAGGCCGGGCCGGCCGCCGTCTCGACGACGGCAACTGGCGACGCCAGACCTGGTGGCCCTCGGTTGAAGGCGCCCACTTCTTCGATGGTGATGGCGAGCAGCAACTCGTCCCGCACTACCCGCCGCACTCGATGCGCCACACCTGCGCCTCGTGGCTCGTCCAGAAAGGCGTTTCGCTCTACGAGGTCCAGCACCTACTGGGTCACGAAAGCTTCCAGACCACGCAGCGCTATGCGCACCTGCAGCCGGACGCGCACAAAGCCGTTCTCGGGGCGTGGGAACGCCTGTATGCACCGCTGACCGTATCCCTGGCCATATAGCCAGCCCTTCGCCCCGTCCTTCCACGGACGGGGCGAAGGCGTTTCCGTGGAGAGACGCGCTCGTGCGCTGATGAGACTTTCACAGCTCACGGACGCGGACCGGTCTGAATTTCGGCAGGCCCAGTCCAGCGTCCTCGTGCATCGAACGGCCACGGAGAGGTGGCCGGATCGGCTTTCAGGAACCTTCGGAGCGACTCACGGTCCGCCGAAGGGTCGGGCGGAGGGGCGAGGGGCGAGAGGAGCGGATCCGTCTTGGCCGCGTACTCTTCGGCCCACTGCAAGCATTGGAGTTCGCCCGTCGAAGGGGTGCTCGCGTCGGCTCTCGCGCGCGCCGCACGGCAGAAGTCACGGATCTCGGCGGCTCGACGCCATGCTTGTACCTGCTCGAGCAATATCTCGGCCCGGTGCTCTTCGATTTGACGCGCGCGTGCCTGAGCGATGACTGCGTACTGACGACGCTGCTGCTCGGCCTCGCGGAGCTCCTTCTCCCGCTGGATGCGCTCGGCTTCTGCCACGGAGTGCTCGAAGCCCTGGAGAAGGTGTCCCAGCCGGGATTCCAGTGTCCAACGAGGGCTGTCGCTGTATGAGTACGAACGATGCTGCCAGCTGCCGGCGGGCGCACCGACCGAGAGCCGGCCGTTGGGCTTCTCGTCGTACTTGGGCACCTGCGTCCATCGGTTGCGTTCCTGTCTGCGAATCTCCTCGGGAGTCGGCTCGTGCGGCACCTTGGTAGTGAGCTCAGTGAGTGACAGAGGGAAAGCCCTACCACGGATGACCACGGCCACCGAGTGCACAGGCTCGCCGCGATGCAGCTCCGTGTGCGCCTCGACCTGGTAGCCGCGGTTCTCGGCCTCCGTCAGGAGCGCGTCCATGATCCGAAGCGCTCGGTCGACGAGTGGACGCGACAGGAGGAGGGGGATGACCTCGGGCGCACCTCGGGTGTCGACCATGGTCCGGGACCTGCCGAGGGCCTTGCGCGTCGCACGGACGAGTGGGTGGGGGCGGTTTAGGACGTCCGGAACATTGATGACCGGCACTGGCTCCGGCCGGGCCGCCTTCTCGGCTTCCTCGTCCACTAGCGTGAAGGTACTGTCGCCTCGCTGGCGGCCGACCCAGCGGAGTTTGTGGCCGTCGGGTATATGTCCGTGGTGGAGCGCGTCGTAGTACGCCACCGGCCCCGGGTCTGCAGACCTGGATCCGTAACGGTGACCTTCCCTGCCGAGGTGCGCAGCCGGGAGATAAGCGCGGCTCCGTCCGCGGGCGCAAAACCAGCTTGCTCGGCGTCTGCCTCCAGCCGTTCCTTCTCGGCCCGCGCCTCTCCAGGGTGTTTCCCGTGCTTGAGAAAGGATCGGCCGTCCGCGGTGATGACCGCGACGTGACCGCTGCCGCGCCATGTCCTCTTGATGAGCCCACGCTGCTCCAGCGCCCAAGCCGTCTGAGAGTCGCCAGGCGGGACTGCCACGGCACCGGAGGCAGCCGCGATCGTACGTAGCACGGCGACCTGCTTGTCCGTCAGGGTGTACTTCACCGCTTCAGGCTCCATTCGCCTCGACGTGTCGCGGACGGACAGTCACGATAGGGCAGAGCAGGAGCCTGGTCGGTGTTCGCTTCTCGTACGGGTCTCGCTTCGGATCTCTGGGCCCGGAGCCGGGGCCGGTGGTGTAGGAGGGTGCGGCCTCGTAGGTCCAATCGGCCGGGTGCGGTGACGCTCATTTGACGCTCGGGGTCTCCGAATAGTCGCCTGATAGGGCAGGGAGTGTCGCCTGACCTGCGGTTTATCGTGACCCCCGGCAGGCTGACGTGTTTTCGATGACCCACCACGTGGAGTGCGTGGCGATCCTCGAACCGGTCGCGAAGAGCTCCTGACCTGCAGGTTTGTCCATGTGCATTATGTGCACTGTGGGCGTTACGGGCGATATCTTGACGCTGAAATGACGCTCGTGACGCTCATTTGACGCTCGCTGGGCTTGGTTCCTGACGATGTGTCAACAATGAAACGTCGTCCCTCGGGCCGGGCTGCGCGCCTGCTCCGGAGGCGGCTTTCTGCGTGCGGTGGCGGGACGGATGCCGACTTTGTCCGGGCGTTGGCCGAGCTCTTCCCGCGCACACGCTCTGTAGTGGAGCGCCGCTGCACTGCCGCCCTCCGGTACTCGTCCGAGGAATACGTAGGGGCAGGGAATTGGGTACAGGGGGATCTGCTGGTGAGAGCGTGAGGTGGGTGCATGCACCGCTGGTCCCCGTTGAACGACCGACAGCGAGAGCTCCTGCGACGGCTGGATGCCGACGAGGAGCCTGGCGTGGCGTCGGCTGAACGGCTGTCCGCGTACGCGTTGCGCGATCGAGGGCTGCTGGTCGTCGTACGCCGTGGCGGGGCGGTGCGGACCGAGGTCACCGGGGCCGGGAAGTTCTACCTGGAGCACGGTCACCATCCGGAGGATCCGCGGTACGCGGCCGAGCCGCCGGAAACCGGCAAGAAGACGCCCATGCCGTACTCGGAGCGGCCTGCGGCCCGGGTGTGGCGCGCCAAAGCGGCGGAGCTTATCGAACGGCTCGTCGCTGAACGGCGGGTGGTCATCCCAGAGCCCGACGAGGCGACGGAAGCGGAGTACAGGCAGGTCATCGATTACGCGAAGCGACACAACCTCGCCCGCCCGGGAAGCGCGTCGAGAAGCTCCGCCTGTGGAGCCGCCGCGACCTCCAGATCTCACTCGAAGACGGCCCGCACCACAACGCGAAAACCGAGAGGTCGGAGAATGCGCCGGTCATCCCCGTGCCCGCCCAACTGCGCACCCTGCATCCGGTGGTAGCCGCTCTTAAGGAAGACCAGCACCGACTCGCTGTGCCCGCGGCCGTTCGGAGCAGGGCTCTCTGCCTGCTCCATGCCCTGTGCGCGGAAGCGGTGAAGCGCGGTCATACGGTGCGAGAGCACCTGGTGGCGGAGCACTACCGGAGCCGTCCCTATTCGTCCCGTGGTACGTACATCCCCTCCCGTGACTCCCGGCGCGAGGGCGACCTGGACCTGGGCGTCGGCGACTTCACGTGCACGGTGACGATCAAGCAGGAGTTTCCGCAGTCCGCAGATCCGGAGCGGGCGCAGAGCCTGATGATCGAGCTTCCCCATAGCCGCTCGGGCCGTCAGGACAAGTGGGCCGACCGGAAGCGGAAGAGGCTGGAGGACGTTCTCGGCGCGATCCTGCGGGAAGTGGAGGTCCGCGCGGGGGAGAACACCCAACGCCGGATCGACGAGGAGCGGGCCAAGGAGGTCCGGTGGCAGGCGGCAATGAATTCGGCTCGGGAGCAGGCGATCCAGGCCCAGCTCGCCACCGCCCTGCGCGAGCAGGCGAAGGACTGGCATGAAGCGAGGGCGCTGAGCCAGTACTGCGATGCCCTGGAGTACCGGCTCGCCGCCTCGGCGGTTCTGGTGTGCCCGGAGGCCGCCTCTGCCCGGCACTGGCTGGAGTGGGCCCGCGCCTACGTACGATCCCTGGATCCGCTGCGGGAACTTCCCGGCATGCCGACGACCCGCGCCCCGGAGCCCGAGGGGCTGAAGCTGTATCTGAAGGGTTGGAATCCGCGCGGCCCTGAGGTGCAGGACTACCCCTGGCGGGATTGATCAAAAGGCTCCCTACCTGGCATGGGCAACCCCGATGCGCTTGGCGCCGGCCGCTTCGATTGGGTCGGCAACCCGTGCCAGGCCGCTCGAGACAGTGGCCTCCGTCGCCCGCCGGACCGGGCCGCCGAAGGCAGCTCGTC
Source organism: Streptomyces sp. ISL-43 (assembly GCF_018614195.1). Lineage (GTDB taxonomy): Bacteria > Actinomycetota > Actinomycetes > Streptomycetales > Streptomycetaceae > Streptomyces. The sequence goes on along the minus strand of NZ_JAGGOT010000045.1, from coordinate 16,883 downwards.
GCTGGGGTACTGCGAAGGGCCAGCGGACCGCAGTGGCCGGTGGGGCCATGGCTGGCCGCGGCGGTCGATGAGGCCCTGCTCGGGCTCGGCGAGGACATCACCAAGGTCAAGAACCAGACCCCCACGGCCTACCAGCGGATGCAGAACTATGCGTGCCTGTGCCCACCGAAGAGGGTCAAGCTGCTGTCTACCTGAAGGCCGACCCGGCGGAGGTCGACCTCCTGCCCGGCTTCGCTCGGGACGTGACTGGGCTCGGCCACCACGGCACCGGCCACGTCGGCTCCACCATCCGTCCTTCGACGGTCGGTCATCGGCGCTTCGTGGGCGGGGTGTGGGGGTGGCCGGCGGACATGACCAGGCGGACGTCGCGGAGGTCGGCGAGGTTTGTGAGGGGGTCACCAGTGACCGCTAGGAGGTCGGCGCGGTAGCCGGGGGAGAGGCGGCCGGTATCGGAGGCGATGCCCAAGGCCAGGGCGGCTTCGACCGTGGCCGAGTCGATGGCCTCGGCGGGGGAGAGGCCGATGTGGCGGAAGAACTCCAGGCTGGAGACAAAGCCGTTGAAGACGGCGTGGGTGACGCCCGCGTCGGTGCCCGCGATGAGACGGACTCCCTGGTCGGCCATCCAGCGCAGGCGGTTGAACATTTCCTCGGCCCGCTCGGGGCCGAACCGCTGGGCGAAGCCGCGCCAGTCGGGGCTCGCCGCCGGGCACACCCGGATCTCCTTCGCCACGATCTCCGCGACGAGATCGTGCCGTACGTCGAAACCGTCCTGCGCCATCCAAGTGCAGTGCTCCAAGGTAGTGACGCCGGCCGCGACTGCGGCCTCGATGCCCTCGGTGCCGTGCGCGTGGGCCGCCACGGGCAACCCGGCCTGGCGTGCCTCGGCCACCACCAAGCGCAGCTCGGCGGTGGTGAACTGGGCCTGCCAGATCGGCGGACCGCCCTTGGTGATGCCGCCGCCGGTGGCCATCACCTTGATCACATCGACGCCGTCCTGGGCGTTGCGCCGGACGAGCTCGCGCAGGGCGGCCTCACCGTCCACCTCGCCGCCGAAGAACCAGCAATGGCCACCCGGGCGGGTCAGGGGGGTGCCGGCGCTGAGGATGCGGGGGCCGAGTACTCCGTCGTGTGCGATCGAGTCGCGCAGGCGCAGAGCCAGGCCGTTGCGGTCGCCGAGGTCCCGTACGGTCGTCACACCCGATTCGAGCAACTGCCGGGCCCGCTCGGCCATTCCGGTCAGCAGATCGGCGTCGTCCGTGTCCAGCAGCGTCGTCACGGGATCCGGTCCCGCGTCGAGTGCGAGGTGGACATGGCAGTCGATCAGGCCGGGAAGCAGCGTGCTGTTGGGGAACGCGATGGTCGTGGCCTCGGGCGAGGCCAGGACTTCGATGTCGGGTCGCGGGCCCACGCCGACGATTCTTTCGCCTCGGACGAGTACGGCGCCGTCCCGTAGGCGCTGACCGCCGGGGCCCGTCACGACCTGCCCGGCGGAGATCAGGTATTCCATGGAGTGTCACCCTTGTGTATGGCGCTTCGGAAATTTCATTCAGGCGGGGCGGGCGGTCCGGAGCGCGTCGGAGAGGAGGACGAGCTGGCGCACGTCGTCGTCGAGGTCGTCCCCTTGGGGCAGGGCGATTGCGACCGCCGCTGAGGGGGCCGGTGCCCCGGCTGCGTACGCTTCCAGCGCGCGATTCAAGTGGTCGGCGACCACCTGGGGTGGCAGGTGCTCGACTGGCCCCGCCTCCGTGAGCTGCGCGAGGTACGGACTGAGTCTTACGAGGCCGTCGCGGCATTCGATCACTCGGCGGTAATACCGGTGGTGCATGCCCCGGGGGGTGAGCCGACTGCGCCACCCGTCGGACGACGCCCGGTGCAGGACGTTCTCGGGGAACGCCTCGTGCAGGGCCACCCACAGCGGGGTGAGCCGGTGGTGGGTGCGCCGGTGCCGCCGCCGAAGGCGGAGCGAGGCCAGCTGGCTCGCGGCTCCCGGATAGATGACGCCGATGACGAACAGCGGGATCGCCATGTCCAGCAGCAGCTTGACCCCGGTGATCACAGCCGCTGGCACGGTGCCGTCGAACGCGCGGACCACGACGAGAGCTCCGCGGAGGGCGTCCGCGCCGACCATGCATGTCAGCGAAACGGCGACCAGGCGTAGTCCGACAGTCAGCGAGCCACGGGAGACCCCGATGTATCGCAGGGTCCACCGCAGCGCCATCGCGAGCGCGTACGCCAGGTAGATCCCAGCTGCCAGGTAGAAGACGGCGATGCTCGCCACCTGCATGTTTGCCGTCGCGTAAACATGGCCGCGCTCGCTGCGCGGGGTCGTGAGCGTCGCCGCCGTGATCACGACTGCGGTGATGGCAAGCGGGATGAGTTCGATCCGGGCGCGTCGGCGGCCTGTGCGTGGATCCGACGCCGATTGCAGGTAGAAGCACATCAGCCAGTACACGGTGCCGAGCAGCAGGATGTTCTGAATCAGCTTCGCCGTACCCGCGCCCAGCGTGCCGTCCACGTCGTTGGCGACGCTCCGCAGCCCCATAGGGAAGGACAGGGAGGCGCAGACGATGCAGTAGGTCACGGCCCGAAGCGGCCGGTCGTGCGGGGCTTTGACGATCTGGTGGAACATACGGACGAGGGCGAGGAGGAGCACCACGCCGAGTAGCAAGGTCAGCATGTCACAGCCACCCGCGCCGCTCGGTCAGAGCTGTTTGGATGCGATGGGCTGCGGAGTCTTGAGTGACCGGCTGGGCAACGGTGTTCAGGATGCAGGCCCATTCGAGGATGATGGTGGCCATCATCTCGGCCTCGTGCTCGTGTTCCTCGTCGTATGAAGTGCGTCCCAGGAGCCGCTTGACTACGTCGAGCGAGATGCTCGGCGTGATCGCGCCAAGCAGCGCATCGTCGAGCCCGCCGCTCTGGTGGTCGGCCAGGATGTGCCCGATCTCGTGCACGATGATGTGGTTCTGGTGGGGCTTGCTGGTTTCCTGCTGGTGGAAGATGTAGTCGGTGGTGTCGGTGGCGATCCACAGTCCGTATGGGCCGTGCGCTGGCAGCCTGTAGGGGACGAGCTGTATGGGGCGGTTGCGGCGCTCCCCCAGAAGTCTGCACAGGACCGTGATGTTCAGCGGTGGCTGGATCCCCAGCGACCGGAGTTCACGCTTGCAGCGCCGCCGTAACTCTCGATCTTTCAGCAACGTTCGGTTCCTCCCCCGTGCCTCACCGGCCGCATGCCTTCATGCAACATGAGTCGGCTTCGGACAGACAGGGGGAATCAGGTCATGATCGTGGCTTGTCCTTCGGTGCGTCCTGCGGCAGGCCCTCCAGGGCCCTGACGTGCTCGATGAGTTCGCCGATCGAGTTCAGGCTCGCAGAGGAGAGGCCGGCGGCCCGCAGAGCGACGTGCTGGACGTTGGAGTCGCGCAGCGCCGCGAGGAGGGCGAGTTGCGTGTGGACTTCTGAGGCGACCTGGTCGTTGAAGAAGTAGGCCGGAGGAACTCCGAAGAACTTCGCCATTCCTTCGAGGTGCTTGAGCGTCGGATTGTCGCGCTGCCCCTTGCGGAGTAGCCAGATGTAGCTTCCGGAGATGGGTATTCCGGCCTCCGAAATGGCCCGGGCGACCTCTTCGGTGTTGTAAGGCTGACGACTGCCCTGCACTACCGTTTCGAACAGATGATTGATCTTGTCAGCGAGGCTGAACCGCGCTCCGCCGTCCGTCTCGGCCAAGGCCGCACCTCCCTGTCTCGGGGGCAATCTACCGGTATTGACCGTGATCGTCGATGGCGGGCGGTCATGTTGACACGGGTCGGGCCAGAGGCTAGCGTCCCCGTCCAGATTGAGCTTCGACTCATGTTGGATGCAATTCACCTTGGGGCAACCCTAGTTGGTGTGGCCGGCTCGACGCTGGCCTCGAGACGGCCTCCACGCTCGGACGAGGGAAGGCATGGAACTTCGCATACTCGGACCGACTGAAGCGCTGAACGACGGCCGGGCCCGGTCGCTCGGCGGGATGCGGCCCAGAACCCTGCTGGCGACACTGGTGATCGCCGGCAAGCGCGGGCTGGCTGAACATGAGATCCACCAGGTGTTATGGGGAACCGCTCGGCCTGTAACCGTGCGCGCCCAGGTGCACACGTACGTCTACGCGGCCGGGGGCATCGCCCAGGCCGCCGAGCTGTTCACGGATGCCCTCGGACAGTGGCGCGGGCCGGCCCTCATTGGTGCAACGGAGTTCCTGGAGGCGTCAGAGGCACCCCGGCTCGAGGAACTCCGGATGCCCGTGCTGGAGGAGAAGGCGGCCGCCGACCTCTCTCTCGGCCGTGCCCGGAGGGTTGTCGAAGAACTCGCCCCATGTATGCCGCTGTTCCCTTTCCGCGAGGGGCTGAGATCCCTGCCGATGACCGCACTCTCCCACTGTGGCCGACAGGCCGAGGCCATCGCCCTCTACCACGAGGGCCGGTCGGTCCTGGCCGAACACCTCACTGTGGATCCGGGAGACGAACTGAACAGCACCTTCCAGTCCCTGCTCGCCGACACCCTCATCGCCCGCCCGACGCTTCCCGAGGGCGCGGACACTGCAGTCCGACCCGAGGCTGTGTCCTCTCGCGAAGAGGCGTATACGGCGCTGCCCCCCGACCTCGTGGACTTTACCGGTCGGCATGCCGAACTGCGTCGGCTCAGGGAATGGCTGAAGCCCGCACCGGACGGCACCGGTTGCGCCGGGCCCGTCGTGGTCACCGGCCTGGCCGGCAGCGGCAAGACCGTACTGGCCGTGCGGGCCGGGTACGGGATCGCTCCGGCCTACCCCGACGGCACGTTGTTCGTCCGCGGCCGTGACACCTCGGGATACCGGCGTCCGCCGGCCGACATGGCCGGAGACCTGCTGAGAGGGTTGGGTGAACGGGTGGCCCCGACGGCGGGGTCGGAAGAGCGCGTGTGGCGATTGCGGACCCGGCTCACCCAGAGCCGCTGCCTTGTCATTCTGGACGATGCCGCCGATGAGGCACAGGTGCAGGCCTTGGTCCTGGGCAGCGGACGGACCCAGTTTCTGATCACCGGACGACCGAGGTTCGCCACCCTGCCCAGGGTGCGCGTCATGGCCCTGGGCGGCCTCCAACTGTGCGAAGCGATGGACCTGCTCAACGGGATCACGTCCGGCGTGGGTGTCACCACGGACGACGCCGAGCGGTTGGTCCGCCTGTGCGATGGGCACCCCGCCGCCATTCGTGCCGTGGCGGCCCAGCTGATCGCCAAGCCGAACTGGACGCCGGCCTACCTCGTTGACCGATTGGCCGACCCGTGCCGAGACACCCTCGGCCTGCTGCGCGCCAAGGTCGAGTCGATAGCTTTCTCTTTACTGAACTGAAGGGGGATGCGGTTATGAATACTGCGAGCCAATTCGGCCGGACGTAGGAAAACTCGGAGGCATGTCACCAGCGGCTATGGAGTCTCGCGCGGCCAGGCAAGGCTTGATAGTTTCGATCAGTCCAACAGCCCCCTACCGAAAGGGCCTGGCATGTGATTGCCTTCAGCAGAGATCACATCACGGGGGATTCTGTCGACTTTCACGGCAGGTGGATATTCCGACGTTCAACCACACCGGCGCCTCGCAGCCTCATGGCACCGGCCCGCCAGGCGCTGACGAGATTGAGCTTTGCCGGTTTCACCTGAGTCTCTGAATCGCCCATCGTCGGCGAAAGGTCGGCGCGAACCGCCAAGGACCTATCCCCTCCTACACAAGTCCAACATTCACCGAGTCCAGCATCCAAATTCCTTCGTTAGAGTCGCCTGCCGGAAAATGTCGGTGGGTAATTTCCCATGCCTGAAAATGGGTCTCGAATGAACAGAAACGGAATATCAGAAACCCGTTGACAGGTCGATCGTAAATTTGTTCAGATTGCTATCGCCCATTCGATTCCCCTGCTGCTTGGCAGGGGATGAAGTAGGAGGATCAAATGTCTGAAGCAATGGTTTCCGTAGTTGACGAGACTGCGTTTGCCGACCTCGTCAGCAAGATCCAGGACGCCGAGGCGTCGATGACGGACGAGCAGCGCGCCATCATCGACCCTGCGTCTGGCGAGAAGGCCCTGGAGGAGCTCGCCGGCGTCAGCCCGGAAGAACTGCAGGCCTTCCTCGAGGAGAAGGCGGGCATCTCGCCCGACGAAGAGGCGCAGGGAAGCGTGATGGCGGCGGCCGCCACCGTGGCCTTCCACTGTTAATCTGAATCGTCCACGTCATGATCACTAGCGCTTCGCACGGCCCGGCCGACACTGCATCGTCAGAGGTTGGGCGGGTGGGGAGCAACACGTCTTCGCCTTGGTTCGGAGCGCTGCCGAACGAGTCCGGGCCTGAATCGGCCCGGACTCGTTCCTGGCTCGCTTCGCTCGGTATCGAACGAGGCCCCATTGAGCGAACCCAGACCTTCACGGCACGCAACAGTGTGGCGATGCTGCATTTTGTGGACGGCACCGCGCTCGTCCTGAAGCAGGTGGACCCCGCCACCTCGAAGGCCGTCGGCACCGCAATGGGGAACGAGGAAACCATGCTGAGGCTGATACCTGAAGCGGGAATTCCGGATTTCGCCAGAGCGTCCATTCCTCGCTTCGTCGGAGCCGACCCAGAAACCGATACCGTCATCATGGAAGGGATGACCGGCTTCACTTCGATGCGGGAGATTGCTAAGAGCTCGCCGGACATTCCGGTTCCCGCGCTGGTCGCGCTCGCATCGGTGGCAGCCGGAATACACACGACGGCCGTCAACCACATCATCGTGAATGAAAAGTACGCCCCTCAGCGCATAGCATTCCCGTTCGCATCGTTCGTCGCGCTGACTCCCAGCGAGCTCGCGAGCGGACCTGGAATGGACTATTCCGACTATGCGGCCGCCATGCAGTCGGTGGACGAGAGCGTGGCGCAGCTGCGGGACGACTGGGGCCCAAAAGGTCTGGTGCACTTCGACCTCCGGGACGACAACATCCTCTTCAAGAGCCCCGATAGTGAGCGCCCCGAGGTCGCGCTGGTCGACTGGGAACTGGCCGGCTTCGGCGACCAGATGCTGGATGTGGGGACGATCGTCGGCCAGCTGCTGATCCAGTGGCTGCACACACTCCGGGGCGATGTCGGCCGCCTAACCTCCTCTGACGCATGGGTCACCGCCCGACGCAATGTCGGTCTGTTCCTCGCCGCGTACGAACATAGTGCTCCGCTCAACACGGGGCAGCGGGAGGCGGCCTTCCGGTATGCCGGCCTGTCCCTCTTGATGTACGCGGCCGGACGCCTTGAGCAGATCGGTTCGCTGGGCCGGATCGGGCATCTGTGCCTCTTCGTGGGTTGCAAGCTGCTGAACAATCCGCAGGGCCTGGCCAAGCTCCTCGCGCCCAGCACCCGGAAGGCGGGGGGATGAACCAGTACGAAGCAGCGTTCTCCGCTATCGCGGAGGACGTGGAAGTCCTGAACGAGTCGGCCTTCCACCACCGGGAGTGGGGCGAACTCAGCCCGGCCCCCAGCGTCGAGCCCGACCCCCGAGAGCTCCCGGTTCTCGCTCACTTATCCCGGTTTCTCTACCTGAGCTACTACGCCGGAGACACCCGTGCCGCCCGTTGGCTGATCGACGGCGCACCGGTGGTGCTGGGTACCCGCAGACGTGAGGACCCGGCGGTGGCAAGCCTGTTGACCAAGGCCAACCAAGGCACCGGCTACTGGGACGCTGGCTGGCAGACGCTCGGAGAGGGTCCCGAGGGCCGTCAGGTGCGCAAGAGTGGCCTGACCTTGACCGTCGCCGAGCGGGAAATCATGCCGCCGGTCTCCTCGGCAGGTCACCAGGTAAGCGTGAGGTTCCCACCGGACCGGCCTTACAGGTATCCCGGCTGGTATCTCGCCATCGGAGACGAGGGAATGCCTCGCCACGGCGAACGGCCCGTTGTCCGCCTCTACTACACGCCCCGAGACCCCTCGGCCGCCGCCGGCCTGCTGCGGGCGCTCACAGGTGGGCTGTGCACCGCGCGCATCCCGTACCAGCTGAAGGCGGCCAACCACCCCGAGGGCTACGAGCGGCGGGACGCGCTGGTTCTCTACCTGTACCGGGACGACTGGCGCCGCTACGAGCGGGAGCTGGTGGACATCCACCGCGAGCACGTCAACGAGCTGCGGGACACCGGTCCCTGCCTCGCGCTGGAGCTGGGTAAGGGCTGGTGGCTGGCCGATGAACCCGAGCAGCGGCAGGGCAGGCTCATGAGCTTTGGACAGCACCGCTGTCTGCTCGTCGCCGAGGGGCTACTCACGGCCTGGAAGGACGGCCGCACCACTGCGACGGGCCGACTACGTGCCATCAAGGCGCGGTACCGCGAAGAGGGTCTTGACCCGGCAAGGCCCTACCTCAACGCTCAAGGGAGCACCGCGCCATGACTGAAGCCGCTCCCCGGGCCACGCACACAGTGCGTGCGCTGCCAGGCCCGTTCGTCACCCGCGTCTGCATCCGGGTCGACGGCAGTTACCGCTGGGGGGAAAGCATCCCAGCCGCCGCACCAGCCTATCTCGGCGCCGCCGGACTCCGTGCTCTCGCGGAGGCGATCGCACGGAGCCCGGCAGCTCGGTACGCGCGGATCCCCACGTTGGCCGACGCTCGTACCGCGGTCTATCCAGCGGTGACAACTCCCGGTCTCGTCAGCGACACCGTCTTCGGCAACGATCGTCCCGCCACCACGCAGCCGGTCGTGGAACGGGCATTCCGTGAGCTCGGAACCTTCCTCGCCCACCTGCACGCCATCCCCGTTGAAAGCGTGGCCGAGTTACGGCCCAGGAGCCAGTCGGCCTGGCTGGAAGCGGCGCCGGACGCTGCGGAGGGCATACGAGCGGCCCGCAGCCGTCTCACTGCGACCACGGCACCCGTGATCTCCCGCCTCGCCGGCACAGTCGCGTCCCGCCCGGCAGCCACGCCTGTCCTGGCATTGGTGCACGGGCGGTTGTCGACTGGCTCCTGCGTCCCTGGCCCGGTGCCGGGCGTGCTCGGCTGGCGGGAGGCCGGACTCGCCGACCCCATGACCGACCTCGCCTTCCTACTGCGCGACCTGGTGCAGGCTGCCGCCGCCATGGGTGGCGAGGAGCGCCAGGCGGATCGCGCCAGGCTCACCGTCGACGGCTACGCAACGACCAGAGGCGCCCCCTTGAGCAGCGACGAGCACCTGCGACTCGCCAGCCACCTGGCCTCCTACGTACTCGACCATGTCGCATTGCGGGCTTGGTCGGCATCCGATCCCCAGGGTGCAGCCGCCCTGCTGCAGAGGGCCGAGCTCACCCTGCCGGGCATCCTCAACGCCGTCGGAACCGGTGAGGAGGTGAGCGGCGGATGACCGGCCTTGCCACGAGCCCCCAACAGGCCCTGGCCAAGGTGAGGCTCCTGTGGGGCGTGTGTGGTTCCTTCTCCGCCGTGACGGTTCCCCATGTGAACGCCTGGCTGCGCGGCACCGTCGGTGTCGAGGAAATCCGCACCATCATGACCGCCCAGGCCCGCGACCTGATGGGCCCGCGCATGATCGAAGCCGTCACTGGCCAACCACCCGTGACCGACTGGGAGGACCACAAAGGCGGAGGCGCCGCCCACGTCGCGCTGGGCGCTTGGGCGGACGTACTCGTGGTGCTGCCAGCCACCGCGAACTTCCTGGCGAAGGCTGCTCACGGTGTCGCGGACGACGTACTGACGGCCACTTTGCTCGCCACCCAGTGCCCCGTGGTCATCGCTCCCGTCATGAACGCGGCCATGTGGTCCAAGCCAGCCGTACGCCGCAATGTCGAACGGCTCCGTGAGGACGGCTACGAAATCGTCGAGCCCAAGGAGGGGATCTCGCTCACCGAAGGCCGCCGCGAAGCCGGCTCGCTCGGCGACTTCCAGCCCGCCATCTCCGCAGCCCTGGTCAAGGCCGCTGGCCGACCCGCCCACCCACGAGGACAGTGATCACCAGATGCCGAAACTCACACCTGACACCGTGCTCCACCGGGCACCGTCCTTCATCGCCGAGGTCGACACCAGCAACGAGACGAAGGTCCACTACGAGAGCCGGATACTCAAGTTCGGCCATGACGCGCTCGCATTGCTCGATCTCTTCCACACACCCCGCACGGTTGGACAGGCGCTGACCCTCCTCGGACCGCGTCTGAAAGGCCCCAGGGCCACCCGCGAGGCGCTGGCGACTGTGGTCTCGCTCCACCAGGCAGGGCTGCTGCGCACCGAGCCAACGGAAGGGTTCAGCAACCAGCCCTTCCCCAAGGGTGGTTACGACGCGGCCTTCGTTCACATCGCCATGCTGGAGGATCCAGTGCGCAAGGCGGCCTTCCAGCAGGCCGTCCGGGAGACGGTTCGCGACGGGGACGTGGTCCTCGACCTGGGCACCGGTTCCGGCATCCTGGCGATCACCGCAGCCCAGGCCGGAGCCCGCAAGGTCTACGCGGTCGAACCGGCCGGCATGGTCCACCTTGCTCAGCGAATCGCCGAACGCAATGGCGTGGCCGACCGCATCGAGTTCATCCGCGGCTGGTCGCCGCAGCTGGAGCTGCCCGAGCGAGCCGATGTCCTGCTGACGGACATCGTCGGCAACGAGGCACTGGACATGCAGATCTGGGAGACCGTCCAGGACGCCCGGCGCCGACTGCTCAACGACTCGCCGCGCCTGGTCCCCGGCAAGCTGACCGCGTTCGCGACCCTCGCCCGGATCCCGGATGCCGTGCTCGACAAACACCGGGTCACGCGTGATCATCTCGCGCGCTGGAAGGAGATGTTCGGTATCGACTTCAGCCCGATGGCGGAGGCCGAGAGCCGGCGCTCCATCGGCTTCTACGAGCGCCCGGAGACCGTACAGACCTGGGATGTCCTCTCCAAGCCGACCGAGCTGTACCAGGTGGATCTCCACCAGGACGCCTCAGGCGGCCTGGAGACCCACTGCACTCTCGCCGCCAGCCACACGGGCGAGGCCAACGGCGTCATCGTCCACTTCGAGGCGCAACTCGGCTCCAGCACAACGCTGTCGACGGCGCCCTGGCTGGGCTGCGCCCGCAGCCACTGGTACACCGCCGTCTGGGCACTCCCCGAGGCGGTCAAGGTCGAGCCGGGTCAGGAACTCAACTACTCCTACCGGTACTTCGGCGACGGCACATCCAACATCGAATCCGTCAGCGGCCAGTAGCGGGCCCAGCAGACACGGCACCCAAGGAGTTCTTACGTTGAAACTGCGTTCCAGCGTCCCCAAGATCACTGGCAACGGCCCGCACCGGGAGATCACCGCCGAAGCCACGTACGCGCGCATGGCCCCTCACCTCAAGCGGATTGGGGTGACCAGAGTCGCCAACATCACCGGTCTCGACCGGGTCGGCATACCTGTCTACAACGCCATCGTCCCGCGCGCGTTCGACATCATCTCCGTCTACAACGGCAAGGGCGCCACCGAGATCGACGCCAAGACGTCGGCCATCATGGAGGCCGTTGAACGGTTCTCCGCCTCCCTGCCCATGCGGCCGGCGGCGGTCGCCTCCTACCCCGAGCTGGAGTCGTCCGGGCGTCGCGTACTCGACCCCAGGTCATGCAACTTCGAGCTGCACCACGCCTACAGCATCGATACCCCGATCTCCTGGGTCGAGGGCTACGACCTGATGCATGAGCACAGCGTGCTCGTGCCGCAGTTCCTGGCCGGTTACTACATGAGCTACCACGAGGTGCCCTGCTACCCGGTCTCCACAACCAATGGCATCGCCTCCGGCAACTCCCTGGAAGAGGCCATCTGCCACGCCCTGTGCGAACTCGTCGAACGCGACGACTGGACGATGGCCGACCTCATCTCCAACCGGCTCGGCAAGCTCGCCGCCGATGCCGAGGGCAGTCCGGTCGGGGCCGCCATCCGTGCGTGGGCGCAGGAACGCCACCCCAGCCTCGACCCGTCGACGCTCCCGCCGCGTGCTCAGTTCTTCATGGAGAAGTTCCACAACGCCGGCATCGACATCGAGGTCAAGAACATCACCTCGGCCACCGGCATCCCCAGCTTCCAGGCTGTGGTGTCCGAGTTCGTGGCCGAGTCGTTCTCCCGCTCCCACCACGGGATCGGCACCCACCCGGACGCCGAGGTCGCGGTCATCCGTGCGATCAGTGAGGTCGCCCAGTCCCGCGTCGTGGACATCCAGGCCATGCGAGAGGACATCACCGCTCCCGGTCAGCCCGTGGAGAAGGCCCTCTACCACGTGCGGCGCAGCAACCGCGCGAATCCCGAATCGTGGGCGATCAAGCCATCCGCCCATTCCGTCCGGCTCCAGGACGTCGCGTCGCACCCCAGCACGGATGTCATGGCCGACGTCCGGCTGCTGCTGCAACGGCTGCGGGCCCGCGGACTCGACCAGGCCATCGTCGTCGACCTCTCCGCGCCCGGCGTTCCCGCCACGGTCGTACGGGTCATCGTGCCGGGCATCGAGTCCTGGACGGTCGACCGCAACAAGCTCGGGCCTCGTGCCACGCAGGCGTGGAACAGCACGCTGGCGACAATCCACTCCGCTCAGCAGCAGCTTCGGACAGCCGGTTCCGTACAGTGACAGGAGAAAGCACCATGCGCACGGTCGTGTTCCTCGGCCCCAGTCTGCCGCATGAGGAAGCGGCGGCGTACCTTCCCGACGCCGAGTTCCTGCCGCCCATCGAGCGCGGCGACATCGACACCCTCATGTCACAGGGTGAGCCGCCACGACGTATCGGCATCGTTGACGGAAAGTTCCTGCAGAGTTTCTCGATCTCCCCCAAGGAGATCCTGAAGGCCATGGACCGCCGCGTCCGGGTCTACGGCTCCTCCAGCATGGGAGCCCTGCGGGCTGCCGAACTCGATGTCTTCGGCATGACCGGCATCGGCACGGTCTACGACATGTACGCCTCCGGCACGGTGGAGGACGACGACGAAGTTGCCATCACGTTCGACAGCGAGTCGCTGCGTCCGGTGTGCGAACCGATGGTCAACATCCGGGTCGCGATCAGCGAAGCGCTGCGCCGGGACGTCGTGAGCACGGAGAACGCCGAGATGTTCCTGGCAACGGCCAAGTCTCTGTACTTCCCCCAGCGCACCAGCGCGGCCGCCCTGCACGAGCTCAAGGGCACCATGCACGAGCCCGACCGGCAGCGCCTCGCCGAGTTCCTGCGCTCGCCCGAAGCCCCGGACGCCAAGCGGGAAGACGCCATCGCCCTGCTCACCGCCATGCAGAAGGACACCGAGCCCGCCGGGAAGCGCGCGCTCGCCACGGAGGTTGCCGTCTGATGACCGCGGTCGCCGCAGACCTCGCCGAGAGGTTCCGCACGGACGGATACGCCTTCCCCGTGGACGCACTCACACCGGCCGAAGCCGATCGGGCAGTGGACGACTGTCGTATGTATCTGCAGACCGTCAGCGCCGTGGGCGGCGCACTGGCCCGGTACGCCGCCTTCCCGAAGATCCACCTGGTGTCGATGTGGGCAGACCGTATCGTTCACCATCCCGCGATCGTCGACGCAGTCGAAACTCTGCTTGGCCCAGAGCTGCTGGTGTGGTCCACCAACCTCTTCATCAGGCCGGCACACAGCGGAAGCTCGCTTGCCTGGCATCAGGACGCCGTCTATCTGGGGCTGGATGGATTTCAGCAGCACGCAGTGCGTGTCTGGGTCGCGCTCACCGACACAACAGTCTCCAACGGCACGATGCGCTACGCGCGAGGCTCACATCTGCAGGGCACACTCCCGCACCGGTTCTGCAGTTCCAACCTCGAAGACATCATGCGCGGCGAGGAGATCGCCGTCGAGATCGACGAGGCGATCGCAGTCGACGTCGTCCTCAAAGCCGGCCAGTGCAGCCTGCATCACCTGGCCATGGCCCATTGCTCAGGTCCCAACCACACAGGCAACGGACGCTTCAACCTCGCGATCGACTACATCAGCCCGCAGGTTGTCCCCACAGCGGGAGAGGACAGCGCGCTCCTCGTCCGCGGTGAAAGCATCGGCACCTTCCTCCCCGAGGCCAGGCCCGTATCGGACTTCGATGGGGCCGCACTGCAGCAGTTCTACGCCGCCGCAGCCCGCCGCCAGAAGCGGATCGACCAGACGATTCTGAACCGTGGCACCACTCAGAAGCAGGACCGGGCATGACTGGCGAACCGACAGGGCAAGACACCCCGCCGAACACCATGACCGCCGACGCCGCCTATCTCTCCCGGATCCAGCCCCCCTGGTGGAGCAGCGGCCGGACACCGGAACACATGGACCTGTCCAGCTGGATGCCGCCCGTGATCAACCAGGGCCAGGTTCCGCTGTGCACCGCCGCAGTCGCCACAGCCATAGCCGGCTACTACGCCCGCCGGGCTGAGCGCGTGGAGTTCACCGGCTCGGTCCTGTTCAATTACCGCCTCTCCCGCGTACTCGCGGGATCCGCCGACCGCAAGGGCTCGCGGCTGGAACACAGCTTCAGGGCCTGGGCGGAATCCGGGCTGTGCGAGGAAGCAGCCTGGCCCTACGATCAGCACGGCCTGACCAGGGTGGATCGAGACCCACCCGAGCACTGCCGTGCCACCGCCCGGCGCACACACCCCGTAATCAGCCGACTGTCCACCCCCGACGGAGCAGGCGCGCTGGACCTGACCCGCCGCGCGATTGCCCTGGGGATCCCGGTGAGCGTGGAGATCCGGCTCTGCCCCTCGATCTCCATGTCCTTGGTCAATGGCGGTGTCATCCCCGTACAGATGACGACTGAGCAGTCCGTGGGGCCACACGTCATCCTTCTGACAGGCTACGACGACCACGTCGACACCGCTCCGTACGACCGAGGCACCGGGCGAGGCGCGTTCCAGGTGCGCAACAGCTGGGGGACCCAATGGGGCGACAAAGGCTACGGCCTCCTGCCCTACGCATTCCTCGAACAGCAACTGACCGGTGAACACTGGATTGTCGTAGAACAGGACTGGGTGAAACTGTGACGGCCGCCATCGAGGCCGGGTCATCTCTCTGCGGTGCACCCTCCGCGCTCTGATTTATGCGAACGAATATGGCCACCAACACACTTACATCCGCTTCCTCATGAAGAGGTGCCTGCCATGATTGCCAGGACACCGAGCACCCGCGCAAGGACAGGTGAGTAACGTTGAGGAAGTTCTTGGCAACCGCTGCCCGGTGGGCGGCACCCACCGTGGTCCTCGCCCAGGTCTGTCTTGTATGGACCGGCGTGTTCAGCTTAGGCGAAGCTGTCGCGGTGGGGCTGCTCCTCGAACTCCTGCTGGCCGGGATCGTCATCACTGAAATCACCCTGGCCAGGCGGGCGTTCCGCGCCTCTAAGAGCCAGGGAGCCGACGGGCAAGAGGCCCTCAACCAGGCGCTGTCCGCAGTGTTGCCAGCACCCGTCGCCAAAGCGATGGGGATGGAGTTCGGACTCTTCCGTGCACTTTGGCGCTGGATCCGTCGGAAGCCCGACGCGCCTGAAGGACATCAGATCCTGAGCTATGGCTCCGAAATCAAGCCAATTATGTGGGTGATGGTCTTCCTTGTGCCACTGGAGATCCTCGCCGTCGAACTGCTGATCCCATGGACGGTGGTGCGCATCGCCCTGCTCGTGCTCTCCGTATACGGGACGGTATGGGTGCTCGGATTCATCGCGGCACTCTCCATCCGCCCTCACACGGTGGGCGACGGCAAAATCGTCCTGCGCTTCGCCCACTTCACTCAGATCACCATTCCGCTAGAGCTCATCGAATCCGTTCGCTCGTCCCGACACAGCGGCTACCGCAGGGCGGTCAACATCAGCGATGGGGTGTTGGCGATGCCGATCGGCGACTCCACCACGCTGAGCATCAAGCTGCGCGAGCCCTACTCGGTGGCGCCCAAGCCCGGGAAGCCGACGCAGGAGGTGCGAGAGGTTCGCTTTGCCGCGGACAACACCCGCGAAGCCATCCGCGTGCTCACAGCGAACATCTCCGGGAGCTGATCCGACGCGGAGTCGCTGCCACGGCTCAGGTGCGCTGCCCAGCGCCAGCAGGCACCGTTTCAGCGGCGATCTTGATGGCGCCGGCCACGATCAGTGGCTGGCACCACGCCCGCCGTGCCGCCTCTGGAGAGCTGGTCCACGAGGTACCCGTACAGGTCCACGTCCTCGGTGGCCTCGACCGCCGCCGTGACCAGGCCCAGCCGGGACGACAGCTTCCCCCCGCCCGCCCGGTCGTCCCGCGTGAAGATCACATCGTGTAGTCCGAGGGTCGTACGGTTACGTCCGATCCGGCTTCGACCGACGGCGGCGCCAAGGCAAGGGGGTGCTCCTCGGGCTCGATCACCTGCCCGCCACCACCTACAACCGATTCTGCGCTTCCGCGATGGAGGCCATTCGCAACGGGTACCACGCGATACGCGCCGGCGCGGCCCACGCCGTCGTCCTCGTCGGCGGTGTCGAATTGCCCTCCAGGGCATGGGGCCGCAACAGCGACTCCTGGTCGGACACCCACAACCCGCTGTTCGCCGACGCCGAAGCCCTGACGGCTTTCCGGACCGAGGCAGGGAGCACGCCGTGGGCCGAGCCACGGGAGTCGGGCAGGCAGCCGGACCCCTACATGGACGCGGGGCACGCGGCGGAGAACATCGCCGACCACCTCGGTATCAGCCGAGCGGAGATGGACGATGAGGTCGATGAGTTCGCGGTGCCAGTCGGTGAATTCCTCGCGGATGGCATGCGCAGCCTTGGCGTCGAGGCCGTAGGCGGCGAACTGCCTGTCGGTGTGATGCCCGACCGGGGCGAGGGCGGACACGTGCTCGTCGAGGTTGGGCGCGGCCGGCGTTCTTTAACCTCGCGCTTTCATGAAGCGAGCTGTCCGACGGATGGTCAGGTAAGCGAAAAGTGCCTCTGACCAGCAATGCCGGTGAT
>NZ_JAGGOT010000044.1 GCF_018614195.1 Streptomyces sp. ISL-43 | reverse complement strand
CCCGCACCGGGGCCGGGCGGTGTTTCTCCGACGCAGTCGCCTCCCGCGCCAGCCGCGCTGGGCGGTGCATCCCCGATCTGTCCGCTCCCCGCACCGGGGCCGGGCGGTGCTTACTCGACGCTGTCGCCTCCCGCGCCAGCCGCGCCGGATGGTGCTTCCCTGATCTCTCCGCCTCCCGGACGGGCCGCGTCGGGCGGTGTCTTCCCGACGTCTCCAACTCCCGGGCAGCCTGTTCCGGGCACGCCTCTGTCGTCCGTGTCCGCCCCCATCGGCCTATTGCCGACGTCACCCGACCTGTCCGTGGCGGGTGGGGGTTTGCCGTCTTTGTCGGTCCCCGTCGGAGCCGAGGCCTCTGGCCTCGTCCCATCGGCGTCGGATGCTGCCGTGCCCGCTGTCCCGTCTGCGGCTGCGCTGGGCGAGTCCCTGACGTCGCCGTCGGCTTCCGCGCCGGCGATGCCCGGCGGGCCTGTGCCGTCCGTGTCGCTCTCCGCAGGGGCGGTGGCCCCAGGCCTACCGCCGACATCGCCGTACTCTGCCGTGCCAGCGTGGCCCCTGCCGCGGCCTTCGGCTTCAGGGGCGGTCATGCCGGGCGAGACCCCGCCGTCCTTGCCGCCCTCAGCCGGGGCTGAGGCTTCCGGCCTCGTGCCGTCGGCGCCGGACGTTGCCGTGTCCGCTCCGGCCTCCGCCGTCCTGGGCGTACCCCTGATGGTCATGTCGGTGCCCGGACCCGCTGTGCCGGGCGAAGCTCTGCCCTCCTCCTCGGCCTCCTCCTCCTCGGCCTCCGCCTCCTCCTCGGCCTCCGCCGGGGCTGAGGCTCCAGGCAGACTGCCGACGCCGCCGGACTCCGCGCTGCCAGGCGGGCCGCTGGCGACGCCGTCGACTCCGACGTCGGCTGGCCCCCGTGGGCCGCTGCCGTCCCTGTCGGCCGTGGCGGGGCCGGAGCGTGCCGCAGCGGCCGGGTCCGCATTCCTCTCGGCCACCGTCGCCGGCTCACGGGTTGTGTCCGCTTCCGCCACGGCCGCACTCACCCCGATGGACCCCGCCGGACCGTTGCCGACGTCGTCCGGGTCCCATGCTGCCGAGCTGCCGCCGACAACGTCTGCCGGGCCTGATCCCTCCCCGTCGGCCGGTGCCTACGGCACGCCGGCTGCCATGGGCACCGAGGCTGTTCTGCCATCGGCCACTCCGTCCGCCCCGGCACAGGGCTCCGCGACGGCCGCTTGGAACGGGCCCGCGGTTCCTTCGCCCCTTCCCGTCGACGCTCTGCCCCCTTCCACTCCCAGGCCGGCCGGAATGTTCCCGGCCGCCGTGGCCGCCCCGGCCCGCGGCGCCGCTACGGGGAGCGAGCCCGCGCCGTCGGACGTCAGCCCCGAGGTGGCCACCGCCTTGGGCACGCCGTTCCATCTGGGCGGTGAGTCCACCCAGCACTCGGCCGCCCGCCCTTCGCCGGATCTGTCGGCCACAGCCGAGGACACCGCCGGTCGCTCCCTGCGACCGGCCCCCGCCACCGCCCCGCACGTCCCGGCCGGCCCGGCACCGACCGCGCCGGCCCCCGGATCCGGTGCCGCAGCCCGGTCTCCGCAGCCCGCCCCGCAGGCCCGGCTCGCGCCGCCCGTCGCGGGGACGGTCGCCGAGCCGTCTCCGGCCGGCCCCACGACCTCCCCGTCGGCTTCGGCTCCCGGCGCGCCGGGCCGCCCTGCCATGGCCTCGGACGCCGGCACCGCCACGCCATTGACCCCCGACGTTGCGGATCGGTCCGTGCAGCCTGCCCCTGCCCCTGCCCCTGCCCCTGCCCCTGCCACCGCTCCGGCCGGCCGGCCAGCAGCCCCGCCTGCGCCGATCTCGTCGGCCGCCGCCCCCGGTGTACCGGACCGTCCCGCCTCGCCTGCCGTCACACCCTCGGCCTCGGCGTCCGGCGTGCCCGCCCGGTCTCCGCAGCCCGCCCCGGAGGCCAGGCTCGCGCCGCCCGCCCCGGAGGCGGGCGCCGTGTCGCCGCCGGCCGGGCCCTGTCCGGCAGCCTCCGGCTCCGCCGGCCCGGCTGCGCCCACCGCGGGGCAGCCGGACGGGCCGTCGGCGGCAGGACGAGCCGGCGTACTGCCGCTGCGGCCCGCCCAGTCGGCCGCTCCCGAGGACTCCTGGGCGCCGCCGGCTTCGGCCTCCGGACCCGGGAGCGCGCCCGGGTCCGCCGAGGACGCGGCCGCGCAACGCCGCGAGCCATCCTCTGCGGGGCCCGGCGCCTGCCAACCGCCGGAGCAGGCCACCGCGTCCCCGGCACCCTCCGGGCGCGAGGTTGTGCTCCCGGCACCTTCCGGGCACGCGGATGCGCTCCCGGCACCCGGTGACCGGTCCGCGCTGCCCGCCGACGCCTTGCCGGGCATGCCCGGCGCGGGCATGTCGTGGGCGGCCGCCGAGCCGCGGTCCGGCGGGGAGGTCGCCACCGTGCCCCGGCAGAAGGACGGCACGGCCAGACCCCGCGTGGGCGCGGCCGACCCGCTGGACCACCCCGAGCCCAGGGTCGCCGCCGAGGCCGCGACAGTGGAGGGCCTGCTGCGGTGCTGGGTCCGCGAGACCGGACTCGGGCAGCCCGCCGGGCCCGTGCTGCGCGTTCCCCTGCCCGCGACCGGCGCCGCGCTGCTCGTCGCCGTCCGCTACTGGTCCGCGGCCGGCTGGCACCGCTTCGGCCCGGCCAGGATCGAAGGCGCCCCCGCCGTCGCCCCCGCCGTGGACGCGGTCACCCTCGCCGCGCTGATCTCCCGCGAAGGCAAGGCAGCCCCCTCCAGCGCGGACCTCGTCGGCCGGGTCGCCGACTCGGTGCACCGGACCGCCGAGTTCATCCACGACCGCCGCCAGCGCCCGGCCGCTCCCGGCCCCGTCGTCGCGGACCGGTTCCTCACCGCCGAACAGTCCCTCCTCCTCGGTCACCCGCTGCACCCGACGCCGAAGAGCCGCGAAGGCCTCTCCGAAGCCGAAGTGCGCCGCTACTCACCCGAGCTGCACGGCTCCTTCCCCCTACATTGGGTGGCCGTCGCGCCCGCCGCGCTCGCCACCGACTCGGCCTGGACCGAGCGCGGCCGCCCGGTCTCCGCCGCCCGACTGCTGGGCCGCCTCGCCCCCGGACTCCCTGTGCCCGACGGCGCCACCCCCCTTCCCCTTCACCCCTGGCAGGCCCGCGACCTGCTCCAACGCCCCGCGGTCGCCGCCCTCCGCGATGCGGGACTCCTGCACGACCTGGGCCCGTACGGCGAGCCCTGGTACCCCACCTCCTCCATCCGCACCGTCCACCAGCCGGGCGCCCCCGCGATGCTCAAGCTCTCCCTGGGCCTGCGCATCACCAACTCCCGGCGTGAGAACCTCCGCAAGGAGCTCCATCGCGGCATCGAGGTGCACCGGCTGCTCCGCACCGGCCTCGCCGAGCAGTGGCAGGCGGCCCACCCCGGCTTCGACATCGTCCGCGACCCCGCCTGGGTCGCCGTCGACGCCCCGGACGGCACCCCCGTCCCCGGGCTCGACGTCATGCTCCGCCACAACCCCTTCCGCCCGGACGACGACGCCCTCTGCATCGCCGCACTCACCGCACCCCGCCCGTGGCCGGGGCGGACCACCATGACCTCCCGCCTCGCCGAGACCGTCGCGCGCCTCGCCGCAACCACCGGACGGACCGCGTCCGCCGTCTCCGCCGAGTGGTTCCTGCGCTATCTCGACCACGTCGTCCTGCCGGTGCTCGCCTTCGACGCCCTCGCCGGCATCGCCCTCGAAGCGCACCAGCAGAACACGCTGGTCCTCCTCGACCCGGCCGGCTGGCCGGTCGGCGGCCGCTACCGCGACAACCAGGGCTACTACTTCCGCGACTCGCGCCGAGCGGAACTCGAGCGCCGGCTGCCCGGTATCGGCTCCGCCAGCGACACATTCGTTTCCGATGACGTCACCGACGAACGCTTCGCCTACTACCTCGGCATCAACAACGTGCTCGGTCTCATCGGTGCCTTCGGATCCCAGCGGCTCGCCGACGAACGCGTCCTGCTCGCCGCCTTCCGTCGCTTCCTCGGCAAGGCCGCAGGCCTCGGCCCGCTCCCCGCGCGGCTGCTCGATTCGCGCACCCTGCGCTGCAAGGCGAATCTGCTCACCCGCCTGGGAGGCCTCGACGAGCTGATCGGGCCCGTCGACACCCAGTCCGTCTACGTCACCATCACCAACCCCCTTCACGATTGACGCGCCCTTCCGACACGGAGAAGAGCCCCTGATGCCCTCCACCGACTTCCACACCGATGCGCCCCACACCGATGCCTCCCGCACTGCCGCGCCGCATCTCGCCGCCCGGCTGCTGCCCCTGCTCGCAGAAGCGGATCTCCTCGACTCCCCGGCGGGCTGGGGCGGCATCACCACACGGGCCGGCCTCTTCCGCCTGGAACCCGTACGGCTCGACCGCGACCTGGAGCTGCTCGCCCGCTGGATGAACGACCCGGAAGTAGCCGCCTACTGGGAACTCGCCGGCCCCGCCGCCGCCACCGCCGCCCACGTGCGGGCACAGCTGGAGGGGGACAGCCGCAGCATCCCGTGCCTCGGCCTCCTCGACGGCACGCCGATGAGCTACTGGGAGATCTACCGGGCCGACCTCGACCCGCTCTCCGCGTACTACCCGGCGCGCCCCCACGACACGGGTATCCACCTGCTCATCGGAGACGGCACGAACCGCGGCCGAGGTCTGGGCACCGCGCTCCTGCGCGCCGTCGCCGACCTGGTTCTCGACAACCACCCTCGCTGCATGCGCGTCATCGCCGAACCGGACATCCGCAACACCCCCTCCGTATCAGCCTTCCTGAACTCCGGCTTCCGCTGTTCCTTGGAGATCGAACTGCCGGGCAAGCGCGCCGCGCTGATGATCCGCGAGCGGGCGCTGCGCAATCTCCTCTGAGTGCCGCCCCGCGAGTCCCGGATCCCGCACGCACCCTCACCCGCCTTCCGCTCTCCGTGTCCAGCCTCCGCACCTCTCACATCGAAAACTCTGCGTCACGCAGCAAAGTTCCCGATCTTCGAGGAGTCCCGTGCAGAACTTCTCCGCAGCCCCAGACTCCGCAGGCCCCCACTTCTCGGACGCCGTGCCCCCGTCGCCCCAGCACCCGTGCACCCCGCCCGAACTGAACCGTCTGACCTGGGACTTCGCTGCCCGCCGCCTGCTCGCCAAGATGCTCGGCGAGTTCGCGTACGAGGAGATCATCAGCCCGGTCCCCGCCCCGGGCGCCTCCGTCGACGCCTGGACGCTGACCCTCGACGACGGCAGCAGCCTCGGCTTCCGAGCCCGCCGCCGCGCGTACGGCAGCTGGCACGTCACACCCGACACCATCACCCTCACCACGGCGCCCACGCCACCCACCCCAGGCACGCCACCCACCCCAGGCACCCCACCCGCCCCGAGCATCCCGACCACTTTCGGGGACCCGTACGCCTTCCTCATCCGCGCCCGCACGCTCCTCGGCCTCGACGGCGCCACCCTCGGCCACGTGGTGCGCGAGCTCAGCGCCACCCTCGCCGCCGACGCCCGCATCGACCACACCGCGCTCACCGCCGATGTCCTCGCCGACCTCGACTACGCCGCCCTCGAAGGCCACCAGACCGGCCACCCCTGGCTCGTCCTCAACAAGGGCCGGATCGGACTCTCCGCCTCCGACACCGCCGCCTGGGCCCCCGAGGCCCGCACCGGCCAGCGCCTGCCCTGGCTCGCCGCCCACACCTCCCTCGCGCACTACCGCGGCACCGCCGGCCTGGAAGACCCCGCACTCCTCTACTCCGCCGAGCTCGACCCCGTCACCCGCGACCTCTTCGACCGGACCCTGCGCGACCGCGGCCTCGACCCGCTCGGCTACCTCTACCTCCCGCTGCACCCCTGGCAGTGGGACGAGGTCCTCCTGCCGCTCTTCGCCCCGGCCCTCGCCGCCGGCACCCTGGTCCCGCTCCCCGCCGACCCCGACATCCGCCTCCCCCAGCAGTCGATCCGCACCTTCCTCAACCTCACGCGCCCCGACCGCCACAGCGTCAAACTGCCGCTCTCCGTCTTCAACACCATGGTCTGGCGCGGCCTGCCCTCCGACCTGGCCCTCGCCGCGCCCGCCGTCACCGCCTGGATCCACTCCCTCCGCGACGCGGACCCCTTCCTGCGCGACGAATGCGGAGTGATCCTGCTCGGCGAAGTCGCCTCCGTCACCGTCCGCCACCCCGTCTACGACGCGCTCCCCGAAGTCCCTTACCAGTACAAGGAGCTCCTCGGCGCGATCTGGCGCGAGCCGCTGGCCGGCCACCTCGCCCCCGGCGAGCGCGCCCGCACCCTCGCCTCGCTCCTCCACACCGATCCCCGCGGCCGGTCCTTCACGGCCGAGCTCGTCGCCCGCTCGGGCCTCGCCCCCACCGCCTGGCTCCAGCACCTCTTCGCCGCCCTGCTGCCCCCGCTGCTCCGTTTCCTCTACCGCTACGGCACCGTCTTCTCCCCGCACGGCGAGAACGCCGTCGTGATCTTCGACGAGCACGACGTCCCGGTCCGGCTCGCGGTCAAGGACTTCGTGGACGACATCAACATCAGTGCCGAGCCGCTGCCCGAGCTGGCCGCCATGCCCGACGAGGTCCGGGCGGTGCTGCTCACCGAGCCCGCCGACTTCCTGCCGCAGTTCATCCACTCCGGGCTCTTCGTCGGAGTCTTCCGCTACCTCTCAGCCCTCTGCGAGGACCGCCTCGGCGTCCCCGAGGAAGCCTTCTGGTCCCTCGTACGGGCGGAGATCCTGCGTCATCACGCCCGCTTCCCGGAGCTAAAGGAGCGCTACGAGCTCTTCGACCTCCTCGGCGAACGCATCGGCCGGCTCTGCCTCAACAGGAACCGCCTCTACGAGGACGGCTACCGCGACCGACCCGACCGCCCGCACGCCGTGCAGCACGGCACCGTGCCGAACCCCCTGTACCGGCCGTGAGTCCTCGTCGGTGCGGTCGCTGTCGGTGGCGCCCCGTAGGGTTGGCACTGCTATGACGAAGCCCTCCCTCCCCGACCTGCTGCACGCCGCCGTCTCCGCCGTCGGCGGCACGGAGCGCCCCGGCCAGGTGGCCATGGCCGAAGCCGTCGCCGAAGCGATCGACGACAACTCCCACCGCCTCATCCAGGCCGGTACCGGCACCGGCAAGTCCCTGGGCTACCTGGTGCCGGCCCTCGCGCACGGCGAGCGCGTGGTCGTCGCCACGGCGACGCTGGCCCTTCAGCGCCAGCTCGTCGAGCGGGACCTGCCCCGGACGGTGGAGGCGCTGCATCCGCAGCTCCGCCGCCGGCCGCAGTTCGCCATGCTCAAGGGCCGTTCCAACTACCTGTGCCTGCACCGCCTGCACGAGGGCGCCCCGCAGGACGAGGAGGACGGCCTCTTCGACCAGTTCGAAGCGGCCGCCCCCACCAGCAAGCTGGGGCAGGACCTGCTGCGCCTGCGCGACTGGGCGGACGAGACCGAGACCGGCGACCGCGACGACCTGACCCCGGGCGTCTCCGACAAGGCCTGGTCGCAGATCTCCGTCTCCTCCCGCGAGTGCCTGGGCGCGACGAAGTGCGCGTACGGAGCGGAGTGCTTCGCGGAGGCCGCCCGCGAGCGGGCCAAGCTCGCGGACGTGGTCGTCACCAACCACGCGCTCCTCGCCATCGACGCCATCGAGGGCGCGCCCGTGCTCCCGCAGCACGAGGTGCTGATCGTGGACGAGGCCCATGAGCTGGTCTCCCGGGTGACCGGGGTCGCCACCGGCGAGCTCACCCCCGGCCAGGTCAACCGCGCCGTGAAGCGGTCGGCGAAGCTGGTCGACGAGAAGACCGCGGACTCCCTGCAGACGGCTTCCGAGACCTTCGAGCGCGTCATGGAGCTGGCGCTCCCCGGCCGCCTGGAGGAGATCCCCGAGGACCTCGGCTACGCGCTGACGGCCTTGCGCGACGCCTCGCGCAGTGTGATCTCGGCGATCGGCAACACCCGGGACAAATCGGTCCACGACGAGGACGCCGTGCGCAAGCAGGCCCTCGCCGCGGTCGAGAGCGTGCACGGGGTGGCGGAGCGGATCATGACCGGCTCCGAGTACGACGTCGTCTGGTACGAGCGCCACGACCGCTTCGGCGCCACTCTCCGGGTCGCTCCGCTGTCGGTCTCGGGCCTGCTGCGCGAGAAGCTGTTCGAGGACCGCTCGGTGGTCCTGACCTCGGCCACCCTCAAGCTCGGCGGCGATTTCAACGGTGTCGCGGCGTCGATGGGCCTCTCCCCGGAGGGCGTCGAAGGAGACGACGCACCGTTGTGGAAGGGCCTGGACGTCGGTTCGCCGTTCGACTACCCCAAGCAGGGCATCCTCTACGTCGCCAAGCACCTGGCCACCCCCGGCCGCGAAGGCACCCGCGGCGACATGATGGACGAGCTCGCCGAGCTGATCGAGGCGGCCGGCGGCCGCACCCTCGGACTGTTCTCCTCCATGCGCGGTGCGAAGGCGGCCGCCGAGGAGCTGCGCGGCCGGCTCGACAACCCCGTCCTGCTCCAGGGCGAGGAGACGCTGGGCGAGCTGATCAAGAACTTCGCGGCCGATCCGAAGACCTGTCTGTTCGGCACGCTGTCGCTGTGGCAGGGCGTGGACGTTCCCGGGCCCAGCTGCCAGCTGGTGGTCATGGACAGGATCCCGTTCCCGCGCCCCGACGACCCGCTGATGAGCGCTCGGCAGAAGTCGGTCGAGGAGCGGGGCGGGAACGGCTTCATGGCCGTCGCCGCGACGCACGCGGCGCTGCTCATGGCCCAGGGCGCGGGCCGGCTCGTACGGGCCACCGGTGACAAGGGCGTCGTCGCGGTCCTGGACCCCCGGCTGGCCACGGCCCGCTACGGGAGTTTCCTGCGGGCCACGCTGCCGGATTTCTGGTACACCACGGACCGAAACCAGGCCCGACGCTCGCTCGCCGCGATCGACGCCGCCGCACAGGCCGAGGGCAAGTAGGCGCAAAGCAGCTCCGGGACCGGCGCAGTAGGTCCCGGAGCTGGATGGGGGCGCGGGGGAAATCAGACCCGGCGCAGTACCGCGACGACCTTGCCGAGGATGGTGGCCTCGTCGCCGGGGATCGGCTGGTAGGCGGCGTTGTGCGGGAGCAGCCAGACATGGCCGTCCTCGCGCTTGAACCGCTTGACCGTGGCCTCGCCGTCGAGCATGGCGGCGACGATGTCGCCGTTCTCCGCGACGGGCTGGCGACGGACCGTGACCCAGTCGCCGTCACAGATCGCGGCCTCGATCATCGAGTCACCGACGACTTTGAGGCAGAACAGCTCACCGTCACCGACCAGCTGGCGTGGGAGCGGGAACACGTCCTCCACCGACTCCTCGGCGAGGATCGGGCCACCGGCCGCGATCCGGCCGACCAGGGGCACGTACGACGCGGCGGGCTTGCCCGTGGTGTCCGTGGGCTGCGAGCTGGGCTGGTCGGAGCCGCGTACCTCGTACGCCCGGGGGCGGTGAGGGTCGCGGCGCAGGAAGCCCTTGCGCTCCAGGGCCATCAGCTGGTGCGCGACCGACGACGTGCTCGACAGGCCGACCGCCTGGCCGATCTCCCGCATCGACGGCGGGTAACCGCGCCGCTGCACGGAGTCGCGGATGACCTCGATGACCCTCCGCTGCCGGTCCGTGAGCCCGGAGCTGTCGGCGCGGATGCCTGGAGGTCGCCCTGGCAGCGAGCGTGCGGGGCGTACGGGCTCCGCCTCCGGGTTCAGGCTTGCGTCATTCATGGCATGCACCGGCTCGAGTCGGCTCTGGGAGCGGTTCTGGGCAGTGATGGTGGCACTGTCTGCGGTGGTGGTCACGTCGGCCCCTCTCGAAATGTTCTCCCTAGCTGGACAACGGTAGTTGCTTTCGAAAGGTTGCGCCAAACACACGTTCGAGTGAAAAATTAGAGATCACCCACTGTGGTCAGATCGAGGGGTGTATAGCCGACGGGCGGGTCATCCGGACCGAACGCGGGTTCGGCTTCGGAGCCACTGCTTACGGTACCCTTCCGGGTCGGGTCGCCACCGTCCGGGTCCGCGCCCAGTGTGGCATCGCGAGGCCCTGTATCCGGCCATCGGACACCGCGACACGCAGAGCGACGTAAATCCAACACAACCCAAGATCTAGTGGTTGGATGAGCGCTGTCGCCCAGAAGTTGTGGTCCTCGGTCTGCCGAGGTCCTCGGCATCGCATATGCTTGTGGCTGCTTCACGAGCCCTCCGACAGAGCTTCGCCTCTGCCGTTCAGGGGCCTTGTGGGGTGATTCGGTCGTGCCAAGAGGAGGGTGAGGGAACCATGCACTGCCCCTTCTGCAGGCACCCCGACAGCCGTGTCGTCGACAGTCGGACCACCGACGACGGCACGTCGATCCGCCGGCGCCGCCAGTGCCCCGACTGCTCCCGTCGCTTCACGACGGTGGAGACGGCCTCGCTGATGGTGATCAAGCGCAGCGGGGTGACCGAACCCTTCAGCCGTACCAAGGTCATCTCCGGCGTGCGCAAGGCGTGCCAGGGGCGGCCGGTCACCGAGGACGCCCTCGCCAAACTCGGCCAGCGGGTCGAGGAGGCGCTGCGCGCCACCGGGAGTGCCGAGCTGACCACCCACGACGTGGGTCTGGCCATACTCGGCCCGTTGCAGGAGCTCGACCTGGTCGCGTACCTCCGGTTCGCGTCCGTTTACAAGGCGTTCGACACACTCGAAGACTTCGAGACCGCCATCGCGGAACTCCGCGTGCCGCGGCCTCACCCCGAAGAGTGCGAGCCCGGTGGGACCGCTCCGGTCCCCGTGCCCGCCTCCGCCGCCGACTGACCGGACGGCCCGCACCGCGCCGCACTCGCAGCGCGGAGCGGCCGGTGAGTCTGGCGAAGAGACGTAGATACAAGACACAGCACCGTGCCGCGGAATAACGCTGGCACTTTAGGGCGTTTTGCCCGCATTGGGAGGCGGCATGACAGAGACGGCGAGCAGCTCGGCACGAGGTTCCCGCGCCAAGGGAACCAAGACTGCCAAGAGCGGCCTGCGTATCGAGCGCATCCACACCACCCCGGGCGTGCACCCGTACGACGAGGTGAACTGGGAGCGCCGCGACGTCGTCATGACCAACTGGCGCGACGGCTCGGTCAACTTCGAGCAGCGCGGCGTCGAGTTCCCCGACTTCTGGTCGGTGAACGCGGTCAACATCGTCACCAGCAAGTACTTCCGGGGCGCGGTCGGCACCCCGCAGCGCGAGACCGGTCTGAAGCAGCTCATCGACCGGATCGTGAAGACGTACACGAAGGCCGGTGAGGACTTCGACTACTTCACGTCGCCCGCCGACGCGGAGATCTTCGAGCACGAGCTGACCTACGCCCTCCTGCACCAGATCTTCAGCTTCAACTCGCCGGTGTGGTTCAACGTCGGCACGCCCCAGCCGCAGCAGGTCTCCGCCTGCTTCATCCTTGCCGTCGACGACTCGATGGAGTCGATCCTCGACTGGTACAAGGAAGAGGGCATGATCTTCAAGGGCGGCTCCGGCGCCGGCCTGAACCTGTCCCGCATTCGCTCCTCCAAGGAGCTCCTCTCCTCCGGCGGCAACGCCTCCGGCCCGGTCTCCTTCATGCGCGGCGCCGACGCGTCCGCCGGAACGATCAAGTCGGGCGGCGCCACCCGCCGCGCGGCCAAGATGGTCGTCCTGGACGTGGACCACCCGGACGTCGAGGACTTCATCGCGACCAAGGTGAAGGAAGAGGAGAAGATCCGCGCCCTGCGCGACGCGGGCTTCGACATGGACCTGGGCGGCGACGACATCACGTCCGTCCAGTACCAGAACGCCAACAACTCCGTCCGCGTGAACGACGAGTTCATGACGGCCGTCGAGAACGGCACCGAATTCGGCCTGCGGGCCCGCATGACCGGCGAGGTCATCGAGACGGTCGACGCCAAGGCGCTCTTCCGCAAGCTCGCCGAGGCCGCGTGGGCCTGCGCCGACCCGGGCATCCAGTACGACGGTGTGATCAACAACTGGCACACCTGCCCCGAGTCCGGCCGCATCACCGCGTCCAACCCGTGCAGCGAGTACATGCACCTGGACAACACGTCCTGCAACCTCGCCTCGCTGAACCTGATGAAGTTCCTCGACGACGACGGCAAGGGCAA
Organism: Streptomyces sp. ISL-43; assembly: GCF_018614195.1. Classification (GTDB taxonomy): domain Bacteria; phylum Actinomycetota; class Actinomycetes; order Streptomycetales; family Streptomycetaceae; genus Streptomyces. Next base: position 121,348 of record NZ_JAGGOT010000044.1, on the reverse strand, counting down.
CCAGTCCTTCGACGCCGAGCGCTTCGCCAAGGTCGTCGAGCTGGTCATCACCGCGATGGACATCTCCATCTGCTTCGCGGACTTCCCGACGCAGAAGATCGGCGAGAACACCCGCGCCTTCCGCCAGCTGGGCATCGGCTACGCCAACCTCGGCGCCCTGCTGATGGCGACCGGCCACGCGTACGACTCGGACGGCGGCCGCACCCTCGCCGCCTCGATCACCTCGCTGATGACCGGTACCGCGTACAAGCGCTCCGCCGAGCTGGCCGCGATCGTCGGCCCGTACGACGGCTACGCCCGCAACGCCGAGTCGCACAAGCGCGTGATGAGGCAGCACGCCGACGCCAACGCCGTCGCGCCGCGCACCGAGGACCTGGACAACATCATCTGGGCCGCGGCCACCGAGGCCTGGCAGGACGTCATCCGCCTCGGCGAGAAGAACGGCTTCCGCAACTCGCAGGCCTCCGTCCTCGCGCCGACCGGCACCATCGGTCTCGCGATGTCCTGTGACACCACCGGTGTCGAGCCGGACCTGGCCCTGGTCAAGTTCAAGAAGCTCGTCGGCGGCGGCTCGATGCAGATCGTCAACGGCACCGTCCCGCAGGCCCTGCGCCGCATGGGGTACCAGGAAGAGCAGATCGAGGCGATCGTCGCCCACATCGCCGAGCACGGCGTGGTCGTCGACGCCCCGGGCCTGAAGACCGAGCACTACTCGGTGTTCGACTGCGCCATGGGCGAGCGCTCCATCTCCGCGATGGGCCACGTCCGCATGATGGCCGCCATCCAGCCCTGGATCTCCGGGGCGATCTCGAAGACGGTCAACATGCCGGAGACGGCGACCGTCGAGGAGATCGAGGAGATCTACTTCGAGGCGTGGAAGCTGGGCGTCAAGGCGCTCGCGATCTACCGTGACAACTGCAAGGTCGGCCAGCCCCTCTCCGCGAAGAAGAAGGAAGAGGAGAAGGTCGAGGTCACCGAGAAGACCGAGGAGACCATCCGCGCGGCGGTCGAGAAGGTCATCGAGTACCGCCCGGTCCGCAAGCGCCTCCCGAAGGGCCGCCCGGGGATCACCACGTCCTTCACGGTCGGTGGCGCCGAGGGCTACATGACCGCGAACTCCTACCCGGACGACGGTCTGGGCGAGGTCTTCCTGAAGATGTCCAAGCAGGGTTCGACCCTCGCGGGCATGATGGACGCCTTCTCGATCGCCGTCTCGGTCGGTCTGCAGTACGGCGTCCCGCTGGAGACGTACGTCGCGAAGTTCACGAACATGCGCTTCGAGCCGGCCGGCATGACGGACGACCCGGACGTGCGGATGGCGCAGTCGATCGTCGACTACATCTTCCGCCGCGTGGCGCTCGACTTCCTGCCCTTCGAGACCCGCTCGGCCCTCGGCATCCACTCCGCCGAGGAGCGTCAGCGCCACCTGGACACCGGCTCCTACGAGCCCCTCGAGGAGGAGCTCGACACGGAGTCCCTGACTCCGTCCATGCCGGTGGCCCCGCTGGCCGCGGTGCCGGCCGCCCCGGCCCCGAAGCCGCTCGCGGTCGCCCCGGTGCCGGCCCCCAAGACGGCGCACTCCAACGCCGAACTGGTCGAGATGCAGCTCGGCGTCTCCGCCGACGCCCCGCTCTGCTTCTCCTGCGGTACGAAGATGCAGCGCGCCGGCTCCTGCTACATCTGCGAGGGCTGCGGCTCCACCAGCGGCTGCAGCTGATACGGCTGACCGCTGCCACCGAGTAGCAGAAGAAGCGGGGACCGGCGCGTGCCGGTCCCCGCTTCCGCATGCCGGCTCAGTGTGGGAAGGTCCGGGCCGGGCGGGTGGTCGTCTCGTCGCGGAAGGCCGCGATCTCCGAGCTCACCTGCCGCATGAGGTGGGTGTTCTCGATCCGGTCGAGGTAGAGGCAGCGGGCGGCCAGGCCGGTCAGCTCGAAGGTGAAGCACAGCGACATCAGCGGGTTCACGAAGAGCTCGCTGCCCCGGGTCCGGTCGGTGAAGGGGACGTCCCCGAAGGACCCGCGGACGGCCGCCGCGATCGAACCGTTCACGATGCTCGGGCGCTCCGGGGTGCGGTCCTGCGCGTGGGCCACGGCGTCGAGGTACAGCGCGCCCTCACGGGTGGCGCGGGGTATGGAGAACGCGCCGAGGTACGCCCCGTCCCGCTCCAGCGCCGCGATGTTCTCCAGCACCAGCGCGTGGTTCACCCCGTGGTACGCGTCCACGCCGAAGCCGACCGAGACGACCAGGCGCGCGGGTACGTCGTCCAACGCGGCCAGCGCCGCCACGCTGGCCAGATCCTCCTCGGGCGTGCCGAGACCGGCTTCGTCACCGCGCATCAGGATGTCGGTGCCCCCGTCGACCAGGACCACCGCGTCGATGCGGTGCAGGTCGATCAACGCGCGGTAGGCGGCCCGCAGCGGCTGCACGCCGACCGGGGGGAAGGCGTACACCGTGGACGGATAGCCGTGCAGCTTCAGCCACTGGGCCAAGGTCCGCTCGGGGAAGTACGCCTGGTGCGGCGCGGAATCCGGCGTGACCGCGGCGAGGTCCGGAGCCGCCCAGTCGTCGATCGGGAGGCCGGCGAGCGCACTGAAGGAGAGGTTGGCCAGGTACACCTCCTTGCCCTGGTGCAGGAGGGAGAGGGCGATGGGAAGCCCGGAGTAGATGTCGAAGCCGCCACCGGCCCCGGCGACGAGGATCCGTTCGGACGAGGCCAGGCGGTCGAAGATAGGGGTGGTGTGCAGGGCGGTACTACCGGGGCGCCCTTTGATTTCTTGATGCACGGAGCGGGGAAGCCATGTGGAGCGGTGACGAACTGGATCTGGACGCCTATCTGGCGAGGATCGGCTGGAGCGGCGGGGAACTCCGGGCGGATCTCCCCACGTTGAAGGCAGTACACCGGGCCCACACCGGTGCGATCACCTTCGAGAGCCTGGACGTTCTCCTCGGCCGCCCCGTCGAGCTGGAGGTCAAGGCGATCGAGGGCAAGCTCGTGCACACCCGCCGCGGCGGCTACTGCTACGAGCAGAACACGCTGTTGGCCGCCGCCCTGGAGCGGATCGGCTTCGAGGTCTCCGGGCGCGGTGCCCGCAACCGCACCCGGGGGGACTCCCTGCTCGCGGTGACGCACGCGATGCTCGTCGTCACCGTGGAGGGGGAACCGTGGCTCTGCGACGCCGGGTTCGGCTGGCAGACCCCGCGTGAGCCCGTGCCGCTGTCCCGCCCGGGCACCGAAGTGCGGCAGGGGGAGTGGGTGTTCCGCGTCCGGGAGGAGGCGGACGGAGTCCTTGTGCTCTGCGTCCCGCGCGAGGGCACCTGGCGAGACCTTTACGCCTTCTCGCCGCAGCCCTACCACCCCGTCGACTACGTCGTGTTGAACCACTACACCTCCTCGCACCCCCGTTCCGCCTTCGTCGGCCAGGTCATCGTCCAGCACCCGGGCGACCGGGGCCGGGTGGCCCTCGTGGGGCGGGAGCTCACCCGCCTGCTTCCCGACGGGCGGATCGAGCGGCAGGAGGTCCCGGCGGACGAGCTGCTCGCACTGCTCGACCGGGAGTTCGGGCTTCGGCTGCCCGAGCGGGACGGGGCCGAACTCCTGCGGATGTACTGCGCCGGGGACTGACCCGGGCCCCGCCGGGCCCGTACGATGGCGCAGTGCTGGTCAAGTGGATTCGCTGCACGGTGACGGACCGACGCGGGTTCGAGCGTGGGCAGCGCAAATGGGCGGGGCTGCCCGGCGAACCGGGATTCCGGGGACAGGGCGGCGGCTGGAGCCGGGGCCGGCAGGGGGTGGCGCATGTCTTCGCGTTCTGGGAGAGCCGCTCCTTCTACGACTCCTTCATGGCCCGCTCGCACGACAGGCTGGCCGCTTCCCAGAACGGCACCTTCACCGACGCGCGGGTCACGCTCTTCGACCACCGCTTCGATGTGAAGACCGGCTTCGAGCCCCGCTTCACCGACGCCGACGTCGTCCGGGTCGCCCACACCAGGGTGCGGGAGGGCCGGGTCGACCACTTCGCCCTCATGCAGGAGAAGGTATGGAATCCGGCCATGGCGGGCTCGCCCGGCATGGTCCGGGGCCTGTTCGGCGAGGCTCCCGGCCGGGAGTTCCTGGTCCTGTCGATGTGGCACGCGGCGGCCGAGCACGGCAAGTACCGCCAGGAGCGCGTCGAGCGGCTCTCGCTGCGCGCCCAGATCCAGGCCGATGTGGAAGCCCTCACCGGAGACGTCGTCGACCTCGAACCCTCCTGGACGGTGTGACCGCGGGAGGACCGGTCCGACGAGCAGACTGTATGGCCGCGGCCGGGCCGACCGGCGTGGCCCGGTCGGTGTGCCCGCCGCTGGCCGAATAGGGTCGTGGGATGGTTCGACCACGGCGCATCGTCCTTGTCCGGCACGGGGAATCGGAGGGCAATGCCGATGACACGGTGTACGAGCGGGAACCCGACCACGCCCTGCGGCTGACCCGCAACGGTCACGAGCAGGCCGCGGAGACGGGCGTCCGGCTGCGGGAACTCTTCGGCGACGAGTCCATCAGCGCGTACGTCTCCCCGTACCGCCGGACGCTGCAGACCTTCCGGGAGCTGCGGCTGGACCCGGCGCGCGTCCGGATGCGCGAGGAGCCGAGGCTGCGCGAGCAGGACTGGGGCAACTGGCAGGACCGGGACGACGTACGGCTGCAGAAGGCGTACCGGGACGCGTACGGGCACTTCTTCTACCGCTTCGCGCAGGGGGAGTCCGGCGCGGACGTGTACGACAGGGTCGGTTCCTTCCTGGAGAGCCTCTACCGCAGCTTCGAAGCCCCGGACCACCCGGAGAACGTCCTGCTCGTGACGCACGGGCTGACGATGAGACTGTTCTGCATGCGCTGGTTCCACTGGTCCGTGGCCGAGTTCGAGGCCCTCTCCAACCCCGGCAACGGAGAATTCCGGGTCCTCCTGCTCGGCCCCGACGGCCGGTACCGGATGGACCGCCCGTTTGAGCGGTGGACCACACCCGAGCCCTACGACCTGGGCGGCTAGAGTGACGAGGGATGACCTCTGACTCCTCTTCCGAAAGGCGCTACGCACGCGCCATGGCCAGCCTTCGCGGACTGGCCCTGGGTGACGCCCTGGGTTCCCAGTACTTCGTCCCCGTGAACTACCCGCTGCTCAAGCGGCGCGAGCTGCCCGCCGGAAGCGATCCGTGGCAGTGGACGGACGACACCGAGATGGCCTGCTCGGTGGTGGCCGTACTCGCCGGGCACGACCGGGTGGACCAGGACGCGCTGGCCGCCTCCTTCGCCCACCACCACGACTTCGACCGCGGCTACGGGCCCGCCGTGAACCGGATGCTGCGCCTGATCCGCGAGGGCGCGGACTGGCGCACGCTCGCCGCCGAACTGTTCAACGGTCAGGGATCGTGGGGCAACGGCGCGGCCATGCGGGTCGCCCCGCTGGGCGCCTGGTACGCCGACGACCCGGAGCAGGCCACCCACCAGGCGGAAATCTCCGCCTACACCACCCACCAGCACCGCGAAGCGGTGTGCGGCGCGATGGCCGTGGCCGCCGCGGCCGCGCTGGCCGCAGCTCCGGCCGGGCCGCCGAAGGCCGCCGACCTGTTGGACGGCGTCATCGCACTGGTGCCCCGCAGCGCGGTGGGCGCCGGTCTGCGCAGGGCGCGCGACATGCTGGACTACGGCGACGCGACGACCGTCGCGGCCGTACTGGGCTGCGGGCGGCGCACCAGTGCCCACGACACCGTGCCGTTCGCCCTGTGGTCGGCGGCGCGGAACCTGGACGACTACGAGCGGGCCTTCTGGACCACCGCCCAGGTCGGCGGAGACGTGGACACCACCTGCGCGATCGTCGGCGGGGTACTGGGCGCGCGCGGGAATGCGGTGCTTCCGCAGGCCTGGCTGGCGCGGACCGAGGCACTGCCGGCCTGGCTGCCGGAGACGGCTTCGAGCTAGCCGGAGGGTTGGTGCCCCGCGCCGACCGAGGGCCGGAGCGGGGTGAAACGTCCCCTTCCGATTGTCACGGTCCTGACACAGAGCCCTTTTGAGCCTGTTCAAAACCGCCTCTCACTGGCCTACTCTGTCCGCTTCGCCGCCCCCACTGGGAAGCCGGGGGCGGCTGGACAGGGGAGGGAAGCGATGTCGGAGAACACTGACGGGAGCGCCGGCGGGAACGTCGACGGGAGTGCGGGCGGGAACGTCGGCGGGGGTGCGGGCGGGAACGTCGGCGGGAGTGCGGGCGGGAGCGCCGCCCAGCAGGCCGCGCCCGCGTCCGCCGCGGGAGCGGGCCCGGGCCCGCTCCCGGCCGAAGCCGCCGGGGCGGGCGCGGGATCGGCCGCGGGGGGCGGCGTAGGAACCGAGCCGCAGGCCCCGTTGCCGCAGACCTCGGCGCCGCAGATTCCCGCTCAGGCGGCCCCCGGGGCGCCGGGCCAGGCTCCGCCCGGCTGGGATCCCCGGGCCTGGCAGGCCCACCAGCTGCGCAAACAGCGCGTCGCCTCCGGTGCCTGGTCCCTGGCCCCGCTCGCCTGGGCCGAGGCCGCCCGGCCCGCGGCGGTGGGGCCCATCCCGGCCGCCGTGCTCGGCGCGGCCCTCGCCTCCGGCCTCGCCGTGGCCCTGCTGCTCGGCGACGGGCTGGGTCCCGGTCTGCCCCTCGCGGTGGTGCCGGCCCTCGTCGGCGCGTACCTGGCCGCCCGCAGCGCCGGACGCGCCGCCCGCCCGTGGACCGTGGTCTGGGCGCTCGGCTGCCTCGCGCTGCTCGCCGTACCGGCCCTGCGGGACTCCGCCTGGCCCTCCACGCTGGCCCTGCTCGCCGCGGTCCTGACCGGCGCGCTGGCCCTGCACGGCAGCCGCAGTTGGCCCGGCATCCTGCTGAGTCCGGTCGGCTTCGCCGACTCCGCTGTCCTCGGGGTGCGCTGGCTCTGGACCGGGGTGCGCTCACGGTCCAACGGGAACCGGGACCGCTGGCTGCCCGTGGTGAAGGCCGCCCTGGTTGCGGTGGCCCTGCTGGTGCTCTTCGGGACGCTGTTCGCCTCCGCCGACGCCGCCTTCGCGGACCTGCTGAGCGGACTGACGCCCGAGGTCAGCGGTGTGGACGGGCCGGTCCGCTTCCTGCTCTTCCTGCTGGGCACCGTCGTCGCGGTCGCCGTCGCGCGCACCGCCGCCGGCCCCTCTCGCTGGGACCGCATCGAGGTGGCGCCGGGCAAGGCGCGCTCCCGAGTGGAGTGGGCGCTCCCGCTCGTCGTGCTGAACCTGCTCTTCGCCGGGTTCAACGCCGTCCAGCTCGCCGTCCTCTTCGGTGGCTACCGCGAGGTCCTCGAGGCCACCGGCCTCACCTACTCCGAGTACGCCCGCCAGGGCTTCTGGCAGCTGCTCTGGGCCACCCTGCTCACCCTCGCCGTCATCGCACTCGCCCTGCGCTGGGCCCCGCGCGGCGGAGCCGGCGACCGCCGCCTGGTGCGCGCGGTGCTCGGCACGCTGTGCGCGCTGACCCTCGTCGTGGTCGCCTCCGCGCTGCACCGCATGGACCTCTACGTGGACGCGTACGGGCTGACGCGGCTGCGCGTGTCGGTCGCCGGCATGGAGCTGTGGCTCGGGCTGGTCATCGTCCTGATCATGGCCGCCGGGGTGTTCGGCGCCCGCGCCCGGTGGCTGCCGCGCGCGGTCGCCGGGAGCGCGGTGGCCGCCGTACTGGCTTTCGGGCTGATGTCCCCGGACGGGATGATCGCGGAGGGCAACGTCACGCGGTACGAGCGGGACGGCAAGATCGACCTGGCCTACTTCCAGTCCCTGTCGGCGGACGCGGTGCCCGGCCTGGACCGGCTGCCCGAGCCCCGGCGGTCCTGCGCCCTGCGCGGGATCAACAACGACCTGGCGCGGGCGGGCGACGTGCCCTGGTACGCCATGAGCCTGGGGGAGCGCCGGGCCCGGCAGATCCTGCGCGAGCGCCCGGTGAAGGTCTCGTACGAGGAGTGCGGGCGCCTGGGCGCCTTCCGGGGGCGGACCGAGCACTAGCCGGGCCCCGGCGCGGGATCTTCCCCGCGCCGGAGCCCTCGTACGGGACCTCCTCTTCAGCGGATCAGGCGGCCGGACCGGCCTCGGCGGCGGCTCCGTTGAGGGCCTCCAGGTCGCTCCTGCGCACGCGGATCACCAGCAGAGCGGTGACGAGCGCGACGCCCGCCATGGCCACGGCCGCGATGAAGGCGGTCGCGATCCCCCGGGTGAGGACGACGTCCCCCCAGGGGTCGGGCATCCGCCCGGTCTGCCGGAACAGCGCCGCCTGGGCCTGGCCGGCGTGCGCCATGAAGTCCGGGGCCTGCTTCCCGGTCTCGTTCCTGCTCGCCGTGCCGAAGACGGTGACCAGGATGGACAGCCCCAGCGAGCCGCCGACCTGCTGGCTGGCGTTGAGCAGCCCGGAAGCCGCGCCCGCCTCCTGCGGAGCCACCCCGGAGACGGCCGTGAGGGTGAGGGTGACGAAGTTGAGGCCCATGCCGAAGCCGAACAGCAGCATCGGGCCCAGCACCCCGGAGAGGTAGGAGCTGTCGGGCTCGATGAAGGTCAGCCAGGCCAGTCCGATGCCGGTGAGCGCGGACCCGATGACCATGAACGGCTTGGGGCCGAAGCGGGGCAGCAGGCGCTGCGAGATCCCGGCGGCGGTGATGATGGCGACCGTGATGGGCAGGAAGCCGACGCCGGACTGGATCGGGGAGAAGCCCAGCACGTTCTGCACGAACTGGACGATGAAGAAGAACATGCCGAACATCGCGGCGGCGAGGCCGAGCATGACCACGTAGGTGCCCGTGCGGTTGCGGTCGGCGAACATGCGCAGCGGGATGATCGGATCGGGGGCCCGGGACTCGATCAGCACGAAGGCCGCGAGCAGGACGACGGCCACGCCGAAGGAGCCGATGGTCAGGCCGTCGCGCCAGCCGTCCTGGGAGGCGCGGATGAATCCGTAGACGAGCGAGGCCATGCCGCCGGTGGAGGTGAGCGCTCCGGCGATGTCGAAGCGGCCGGGGTGACGTTCGGACTCGCTGATGTAGAGCGGGGTCAGGAACGCGATCAGCAGGCCGATCGGCACGTTGACGAAGAAAACCCAGCGCCAGTCGAGCCACTCCGTGAGCATGCCGCCGGCCAGCAGCCCGATGGCGCCGCCGCCCGCGGAGACCGCGGCGAACACGCCGAAGGCGCGGTTGCGTTCGGGGCCTTCGGCGAACGTCGTGGTGATCAGGGCGAGCGAGGTCGGCGAGGCGATGGCGCCGCCGACGCCCTGGAGGGCGCGGGCGGCGAGCAGCTGCCAGGGCTCCTGGGCGAAACCGCCGAGCAGGGAGGCCAGGGTGAAGAGCAGGATGCCGGTCAGGAAGACGCGCCGGCGGCCGAGGATGTCGCCGGCGCGGCCGCCGAGCAGCAGCAGACCGCCGAAGGCGAGCGTGTAGGCGCTGATCACCCAGGACAGGTCGGTGGTGGACATGTCGAGGTCGGTCTGCATGTGCGGGAGCGCGATGTTCACGATCGTCGCGTCGAGGACGACCATGAGCTGGCAGGCGGCGATGACGGCGAGCGCCACTCCAGTGCGCCCCTCCCGGCGGGCCGCGCCCGGTATTCGGGACTTGGAGAGCTGAGGAGTCGTCACTGTGGATCCCCCCAAAGTGAAATAGTGAACTCAGGCGTTCACATTGAGCCCACGGTAGGGAGTCAGCCTTAGTGAACGCAAGCGTTCACTAAGGCTGAAAATGCGTGCGAAGGTCGCGCGAACCGGGCGGAGGTACGGGAGTGATGGGTTCGCGCTGGTCACAGGCGCCCGGGGTGCGCAGGCGCGGGCCCGAGCTCGAACGGGCGATTCTCGACGCCGCGTTGGAGCAGCTGGGCGCCGTGGGCTGGAACGCGCTCACCATGGAGGGCGTGGCCTCCGGCGCGCGCACCGGGAAGGCGGCGCTGTACCGGCGCTGGCCCTCGAAGGCGGACCTGGTGGCCGACGCCCTGCGGACCCGGCTGCCGCCGCTCGGCCAGATCCCGGACCTGGGATCGGTGCGCGAGGACCTGTACGCGCTGTGCGTGCGGATACGGGACGTCATGCGCTCGCGGCCCGGGCAGGCGCTGCATGTGGTGCTTCACGAGTGCGACCCCAGTCATGCGGGCCGGTTCCACGGCCTGATCTGGTCCGCGCTGCACGAGCCGGCGCACCGGCATATCGGCGAGCTGGTGCGCCGCGGAATCGACCGCGGGGACGTCCGGCCGGACGCGACGGGTCCGTTTCTCGTGGAGGTCATTCCGGCGATGATGATGTACCGCGCGAAGGTGTGCGGGAGCGAATGGCGGGACGCGGACATCGCCGAGATGATCGACGAGGTCATGGTGCCGCTGCTCAGGGTGTGAGACGGGCAGGGGCTCGGGGGTGCCCCGGGAGGGCTCGGGGCGGAACCAGGGAGGGGTCGGGGTGTGCAGGCGGCCCGGGGCGGCGTAACCTGGCTGGCGCCATGCCGTACGAAGCACCCACTCACACCGTCGAACGCTCCCTCCGAGCGACAACCGGCGCCAAGGTCATCGCCGGGGTCGACGAAGTCGGACGAGGGGCCTGGGCCGGTCCCGTCACCGTATGCGCGGCGATCACCGGTCTGCGCCGGCCGCCCGCGGGACTCACCGACTCGAAACTGCTCACCCCCAAGCGACGCGACGCGCTCGTCGGTGTCCTGGAGGACTGGGTCACGGCCTATGCCCTGGGGCACTCCTCCCCGGAGGAGATCGACGAGCTCGGTATGACCGCCGCCCTGCGCCTGGCCGCGGTGCGCGCCCTGGAGGCGCTGCCCGTGCGGCCCGACGCGGTGATACTCGACGGCAAGCACGACTATCTCGGTGTGCCCTGGCAGGTCCGGACGGTGATCAAGGGCGACCAGTCCTGTGTCGCCGTCGCCGCGGCCTCGGTGATCGCCAAGGTCCGGCGCGATCGGATGATGGCCGAAATCGGTGAACAGGGCGGCGGAATCGAGGATTTCGCTTTCGCCGCCAACGCCGGATATCCCTCGCCCGTGCACCGGGCGGCGCTGGAGGAGATGGGGCCGACCGCGTACCACCGGCTCTCGTGGTCCTACCTCGACGCGCTGCCCCGCTGGCGTCACCTCAAGAAGGTGCGCCGCAGCGAGGAAGCGACGGAGCTGGAAAACGGAGGCCAACTCGGCTTCGATTTCTGATCGCACGCACGTGCCACCAGCCGGTACGTTTCGTACCGGTGTTTGATAGATGTCAACTCCTGCCTCTCACCCCCGCCCCGAGGAGCCTCAGATTCACGAGAGTGCCCAGGGTCCCCGCGTCACGCCGGCCGCGAGCCGCACCGCGCAGACCCCCCGTCCCGTACCTGGTCCGCGTCCCGCCGCCGTGCCCCGGCCCGGACGCCCCGGTCCCTCCCCCGCAGCGGCAAGCCGCGCGGGAGGTGCTCCCACGCCCGCACCGCCCGTGCAGCGTGCGCCGCAGGCCACCCCCGGACCCGTTCCCGCAGCCGCCACCGCACCGTCGGTCTCGGCGGCGGTACCGCAGGTCCAGCTGATCCCGGCGTCCGCCGAGGGTGCGCTGGACGCGGCCGAAGAAGCCGTGGACCTGCTGCTCGACACCGGGCGCGCGCCCGGCGACATCCTGGTGCTCACCACCGGCGACCCGCACCCGTGGGCCGCGCACGAACTGTCCTTCGGCGAGGCCGCGTACTGGGCCCTGCACGCCGCCGGAGACGACGTCTTCTACGCGGACGCGGCGCAGGCGCAGCGTGCCGCCGGCCGTCCCGTCGTGGTCTTCGCGGCCAACGGCGGACCGGCCGACGCGGCCGCCGCGACCCTGCCTGTCGCGCTCGCGCGGGCCGGTGCGCTGCTGATCGTGTGCGGCGAACCGCAGCAGATCAACTCCGTGCTGGGTGCGGGCGTCTGACGCCCTGTAGCCCCGCGCGGTCGAGGGGCGGAGCGGGCGAACAGCCGGCCCTGCCGAAGTCCGAGGCCTGACCAGCCGTACGCCCGATCCCGGGTGTACGGCCGTTGGGCGTGCCCGCGCGCACCCGGTGTTCCCTGCCGGACCGGTGCTCCTACGGGTTTCAGCGCGCGGCGGTGCGGCGCAGGGCATCCGCCGCTCCGCCCCCGGTGCGCAGGGCGAGCGGGGCGAACTCGCCAGCCGTTTCCCCGAGGCGCTCGGGCCGCGAGGCCGAGGTGGGCCGGCGGCCGCCGCGGCCTTCGCCCAGGACCTGCCAGCCGCCGCGGGTCAGCGTGATGTACGCGCCGCAGCGCAGCCCGTGCAGGGTGCAGGCGTCCCGCAGCCCCCACATCCAGGCGCCGTCCTCCTCGGTCCACCGCTCGTCGCCGTCGCGGCAGTACAGCAGCACCACGGTCCGCACCGGGGTACGCCGCCGCAGGTCGTGCGGGATGACCCGGCGCAGGCGCGAGAGCAGAGCGTTGCGGTACTCCCAGCCGTCGGCCGACACCGAGCGCTGCACGAAGGAGGCGCTCGCCACGAGCCGCTCCTCGGGTCCGAGCACGGCTATCACGGCGGTGGACGGCACCGGGCTGTGCCGCGAGTGCAGACCGCTGACCACCTCGCGCGGATTGCGCAGCAGGGGGACGCCCGACGCGGTCCACTCGGAGGGTTCCAGCAGCCTGCCGTGCCGGCTGGCGCCGCCGGTGGCCGTGGTCAGGGACGTGGTCGAGGGCGGGGCGAATCCGAAGGTCACGGTCCTCCCTTCGGGTACACGCCCGCGAACGGGCACGGCTGGAGTGCGGGCACGCCGCGGCGCGACCCAGGAGGGTGCCGTCGAGCCGAGCGGGAGCACTGCAATTCTCGCGTGGCCCGTGAGCATGCGGCAACGAGCAATTGACGCCGTCGACCGGAATTCGCCGGTATGCCGTTCATATCCTTGCCCCGCCACGCCGAAGATGACTCATTCGGCTACGGCTGAAGCGCCAGTACCAGCGGAAACACCTCCTTGGCACCTGCCCGCCGCAGCAGCCGGGCCGCGACCGCGAGGGTCCATCCGCTCTCGGCGCGGTCGTCGACGAGGAGGATCGGACCAGCCGTCTCCCTCAGTGTCGCGGCGAGTTCCGGCGGAACGGTCAAAGCCTGGTGGAGGCCGTGCACCCGCTGGGCGCTGTTCGAGGAGGGCAGGCCGAACTCCGGTGCCTGGTCCGTGTAGGCGATCGTGCCGAGCAGGGGCATCCGCCCGACCTCCGCGATCCGCGCGGCCAGCGAGCCGACGAGCCGGGGGCGGCCGCGCGAGGGCAGCGAGACCACTCCGACCGGCCGGGCGGGCGCGTCCGCGGCCCCGGAGGCCCAGCCGCCCGGGCCGCGGGCCCAGTCGGCCAGGACGGCCACGACGGCCTGCGCGACATCGTCCGGAACCGGCTCGTCGGGCGCCCCCGGCGCGAGCATCGGGCGCAGCCGGTTGCCCCAGCCGATGTCGGAGAGCCGACCCAGCGCACGTCCCGTGGAGGCCTGCTCGCCCGCCGGGATCCGCCCCTTGAGGTCGACGCCGACCGACGCGAGACCCGTCGGCCACATCTTGCGGGGCTCCAGCTCGACGCCCGGCCGGCCCAGCTCCCCGCGGGCGGTGTCCAGCGCGGTCGAGGAGACCTCCGCCGTGAACCGGGCCCCCGCGCAGTTGTCGCAGCGGCCGCAGGGCGCGGCCTCCTCGTCGTCGAGCTGGCGGCGCAGGAACTCCATGCGGCAGCCGGTGGCCGCCGCGTAGTCCCGCATGGCCTGCTGCTCGGCGGCCCGCTGCCGGGCCACCCAGGCATAGCGCTCGGTGTCGTACGCCCACGGCTCGCCGGTCGAGGTCCAGCCGCCCTTGACCCGGTGCACGGCCCCGTCGACGTCGAGGACCTTGAGCATGGTTTCCAGCCTGGTGCGGCGCAGGTCGACCAGCGGCTCCAGGGCGGGCAGGGACAGCGGCCGGCCGGCATCGGCCAGCACCTCGAGGGTGCGGCGCACCTGCTGCTCCGGGGGGAAGGCGACGGAGGCGAAGTACTGCCAGATCGCCTCGTCCTCGCGGCCCGGCAGCAGCAGGACCTCCGCGTGCTCCACGCCGCGGCCGGCGCGGCCGACCTGCTGGTAGTAGGCGATGGGGGAGGAGGGCGAGCCGAGGTGCACGACGAAACCGAGATCGGGCTTGTCGAAGCCCATACCGAGGGCCGAGGTGGCGACCAGGGCCTTGACGCGGTTGGCCTGGAGGTCGTTCTCGGCCTGCTCGCGGTCGGCGTTCTCCGTCTTGCCGGTGTACGAGGAGACCGTGTGCCCTCGGTGGCGCAGGTATGCGGTGACCTCCTCGGCGGCGGCCACGGTCAGGGTGTAGATGATCCCGGATCCGGGGAGATCGCCGAGGTGGTCGGCGAGCCAGGCCAGCCGGTGCGCCGCGTCGGGCAGCGTGAGCACCGCCAGGCTGAGGCTCTCGCGGTCCAGGGGACCCCGCAGGACGAGCGCGTCCGTCCCGGCCCCGGTGCCCAGTTGCTCGGCCACGTCGGCGGTCACGCGGGCGTTGGCCGTGGCGGTCGTGGCCAGGACGGGGACCCCCGGCGGGAGATCGGCCAGCATGGTGCGCAGGCGGCGGTAGTCGGGGCGGAAGTCGTGCCCCCAGTCGGAGATGCAGTGGGCCTCGTCCACCACGAGCAGACCGGTCGCGGCGGAGAGCTTGGGAAGCACCTGATCGCGGAAGTCGGGATTGTTGAGCCGCTCCGGACTCACCAGCAGGACGTCGACCTCGCCCGCGGCGATCTCGGCCTGGATCGACTCCCAGTCCTCGGGATTGGCCGAATTGATGGTCCGGGCGTGGATCCCGGCCCGTGCTGCGGCCTCCACCTGGTTGCGCATGAGCGCGAGCAGCGGGGAGACGATCACCGTGGGGCCGGCGCCGCTCGCCCGCAGCAGCGAGGTGGCGACGAAGTACACGGCGGATTTGCCCCAGCCGGTGCGCTGCACCACCAGGGCCCGGCGCTTGTCCGCGACGAGGGCCTCGATCGCGCGCCACTGGTCCTCGCGCAGCCGCGCGGTCCCCGTGGGATCGCCCACGAGACGGGCTAGTACGGAGTCGGCCGAGGACCTCAGGTCTGCGTTCATGCCCCCATGCAACCCGATGGCTCCGACATACCGCGAATGCCGCTCTGGGCCTGTGGATGTTGAAGGGTGGATTTGTTCGAGGTCCGTTCGATGTCGGCTCCGGAGTTATCCACAGGGGTTTCCCGATCCGATCGCGCACGGGACCTTCGGGACATGACGAACAACCACGAAGCGCACACCCCGTCCGACGGGCCTTCCCCCGGCCCCTCCGGAGCCGCCGACGCGCCCCGGATCACCTTGCGCAGCCCGGCCGAACTGGCCGACGCGCTGCCCTACATGCTCGGCTTCCACCCGACCGACTCCCTCGTCATGGTCGCCGTCCACGGCGAGGGCGGCCGCTTCGGGGGCCGGCTCCGGGTCGGTCTCCCCCTGACCTCCGCGGAGTGGGAGGACACCGCCCGGCAGGTCGCCGACTGCCTGATCCGAGGCAGTGTGCGGCGCGGTAGCAAGCCCGACGGCATCATCGTCTTCCTGTGCCAGGACCCGTGCGGGGACGAGGGCGGGCAGCGGGTGATGACCCGGTTGCGCCCGCTCGCCCAGCGGATCCGGCTGGCCTGCGGTGCCCTGGACGTTCCCGTGCTGGAGGCCCTGTGCCTCTCCGCCGGGCGGTACTGGTCCTATTGCTGCCCGGACGAGCGCTGTTGTCCCGCCGAGGGAAGCGCGCTGGCCGCGCCCGGCACCTCGGTGATGGCCGCCGCGGCCACCTTCGCGGGGCTGCGGGTGCGGGGCTCCCTCCGGGAGATCGAGCGCAGGCTGATCCCGCTGCGTGGGAAGGTGGCCGAGGAGATGGAGGGGGCCCTGGACCGGGCGGCCGTTGCCCTCGTGCCGAAGATCCTCGACGGGGCCACCCGGGAGGAGGTGGGCGCCGAGACCGTCCTGCTCGCCCGGGCGCTGATGCAGCGCATGACCCTCGCTCCGCCGGTCGAAGGCGGCACCCGCGCCGACGACTGGGACGACGCGCTGCTCGGCCACGAGGAAGCCGCCTCGCTCATCCTCGGCCTCCAGGACCGCGAGATCCGCGACATCGCAGCCGAGTGGATGGAGGACGAGGAGGCCGCTCCCGCGCTGCGGCTGTGGCGGGCGCTGGCCCGGCGCTGTGTCGGGGCCTACGCGGAGCACGCGGCGGCCCCGCTCACCCTGGCCGGCTGGGTCTCCTGGTCCACCGGGGACGAGCCGACCGCCCGGGTCGCGCTGGGGCTGGCGCTGCGGGCGGACGACGAGTACCGCTTCGCGCAGCTGCTCCACCACGCCTGCAACGAGGGGATCGACCCGGAAGGGCTGAGGCAGTGCCTGCGGGAGGAGCGGCGACGGCGGGAGCCGCGCCGGGGACGCCTGTCGGCCGGCTCCCGACGGGGTTCCACCAGGCCGCCCGGCCGTCGGAGCCGGACGGCCCGCCGCGAGTCCGGCCGCACCGCGGGGAGCGGGCTGTGAACCGGGTCCGGAGCCGGGTCCGGGATCAGGGCCGGGGCCGGGAGCGCGGCAGGGCCGGGTGGCCCGGGCGGTGGGCGTGGGGTCCGGCGGTCGCCGTCCTGTGCCGACGGCCGGCAGGGCGGCCGTACCTCCGGCGGGCGCAGCCCCCAGCGAGGCCCGTGACCCGGGCGGGGCCCGGGGCGTTGCCCTGGGGAGTGGTGGGGGCCCGGCCGCGCCGCCGCCCAGCCGACCCGACCGGAGCGCAGACAAGGCGACGCATGTCTCACCCCGTACCCCCCGCCCGCGTACCTCCCTCCCTTCCTCCCTTCCTTCCGCCCTCCCGCAGGTCCGACTTGCCGCCCGTGCACGGCGCCGTCATCTGCGTCGCGGCGCCGTGCCTGGTGGTCTCGCCGGAGCACGGCCAGCTCACCGGGCGCGGCATTGACGGGGTATACCGCTCCGGGCGCCGGCTGCTGTCCCGCTGCGTGCTGCGCGTCGCCGGCCGGGACCCCGTCGCCGTGCAGGGGCGCAGCCTCGGCGCCGACCGGGCCGCCTTCACCGCGACCGTCCGGACCGGGGCCGAGGCCGGGCCCGACCCCGATGTCGGGGTGGAGCGGGTCCGGCACGCCGACGGCACCGAGCGGATCACCCTGCGCAGCTTCACCGCCCGGTTGCTACGGATCCCCGTCGAGGTCCTGCTCGGCACCGACCTGGCGGAGCTGGCCGAGGTGGCCGCCGGCCGGTCCGGTCCGGAGCTGCCCGCCGCGGTGCACGCAGCCGGGCTGCGCTGGACCAGCGGCGAGGCCCAGGCCGTCACCGCCGCCGAGCCGCCTCCGGACGACGCGGTCGCCTCGGCCGGACTGCTGCGCTGGCAGCTCGAACTGCGCCCCGGCGAGTCCCGCACCATCGAGCTGCGGACCACCGGGGACCGCGGGGCACGGGCCCCCGCCGGGCAGGTGGCCAATCCCCTGGCCGACGACGCCCGCGCGGAGGGCGACGACCCGAGGGCCGAGGCCTGGTTCCGCACCAGCGTCCAGGACTTGGGCGCGCTGCTGCTCAGGGACCCGAAGGAGCCCGCCGACGCCTATGCGGCGGCCGGGGTGCCGTGGCGGCTCGGCCTGGCCCCGGCGGAATCCCTGTGGGCCGCCCGCATGGCACTCCCGCTCGGCACAGGGCTGGCCGCCTCGACCCTGCGCGTCCTGGGCCGCACCCAGGCGGGCGGCCGGGGCGCCGACGCCGGGAAGATCCCGGGACCCTTGCGCGGGGCCGGGCCTCAGCTGCCCCCGGGCTGCACCGGGACCGAGGCGACGCTCGCCTTCCCGGCCGTGCTCGCCGAAGCCCGGCTCTGGGGGATGCCCGAGGCGGAGGTGGCCCAGCTGCTTCCGGCCGCCGAGCGGTGCCTGGAGTGGCTGCGGGGCGCGCTGGGGGAGGACGGCTTCCTTGCCGACCCCGAGCCGGGGCCGCGCCGCTGTGAAACCCAGGCCCACGCCCATCGGGCCGCGCTGCTCGGAGCCGACCTGCTCGCCGGGTGCGGGCGGCCCGGAGCCGAGGAGTGGCGGGACAGGGCGGCCGCCCTGCGGGAGCGTTTCGCGGCGCGTTTCTGGGTCGACGGCCCGGACGGCGGCCGGCCCGCGGCGGCCCTGCATCCCGATGGGCGGCCGCTGCCCCGGCTGACCGGGGCCGCGGCGCACCTGCTGGACACCGGGCTGCTCGGCGGGGGCCGGCTCGCGCCGGGACTTCTCGACCGGGTCCGTACCGAACAGCTGGCCCGGCTGCTCGGAGCCCCCGGCATGGACTCCGGATGGGGGCTGCGGAGCATGGCGGTCCGCGAGCCGGGGCACAACCCGTTCGGCTACCGCTCGGGTGCGGTGCGACCGTACGAGAGCGCGGTCGCCGTGGCCGGACTGGCCCAGGCCGGCTTCGAGAAGGAGGCCACCGGACTGCTCCGGGGCCTGCTGGACGCCGCGGAGGGCTTCGGGTACCGCCTCCCGGAGATGTATGCGGCAGCGCAGCGCACCGCGGGCAGCACTCCGCTTCCGCATCCGGCGGCCTGCCGCCCGGCGGCGGTCGCGGCCGCCACCGGGATCCACGTCCTGACCGCCCTGGCCGGAATCCGGCCGGACGCCCCGGCGGGCACGGTGGCCCTCGCCCCGCTCCCCGGCGCTCCGCTCGGCGGGCTGCGCCTCTCCGGGCTGCGGGTCTCGGGAGAACCCTTTGCCGTCAGGATCAGCCGGCTGGGCCTCGGCATGGTGGAGGAGGCGGCCGATGCGCTCCAACTGGGCGGTTAGCGGGCGCCGCGCGCTCAAGTCCGGCCCGAGTGCTCCGGTCAGGGTGACGGGCCGCGGCTTCCGGTTCCGCGGCTCGAGGATCACCAAAGCTCTGTTTATCGTCAGGCAGACGACTATGATCGCGGCATGTCGCCCTACGACCCGTCGGCCTTCCCGCCCTTCGCCGTCACCGTCGACCTGGTCGTGCTCACCGTGCGGCGCCACGCGCTCTGCGCGCTGGTGGTCCGGCGGGGTGAGCAGCCCTTCCAGGGACGCTGGGCGCTGCCCGGCGGATTCGTGCGGGGCGATGAGGACCTGGCCGCGGCCGCCGCCCGCGAGCTGTCCGAAGAGACCGGCCTGTGCGCCCACGACCCGACCGCTCCCGAGGTGGGCAACGGGGCGCATCTCGAACAGCTCGCGACCTACGGCGATCCGAAGCGGGATCCGCGCATGCGCGTGGTCAGTGTGGCGCACCTGGTGCTGGCTCCGGACCTGCCCGCGCCGCGGGCCGGCGGCGATGCCAACAGCGCGCGCTGGGCCCCCGTCGACGAGCTCCTGTCCGCCGCCGGCCAGGCCGGCGCCGGACTCGCCTTCGACCACGAGCGGATCCTCGCCGACGGAGTCGAGCGGGCCCGCTCGAAGATCGAGTACTCCTCCCTGGCCACCGCCTTCTGTCCGCCCGAGTTCACCGTCGGCGAGCTGCGGCGGGTCTACGAAGCGGTCTGGGGCGTCGCCCTCGACCCGCGCAACTTCCACCGCAAGGTCACCGGCACCCCCGGGTTCCTGGTGCCGGCCGGGGGGACGACGACCCGTCAGGGCGGCCGCCCCGCCCAGCTGTTCCGGGCCGGCGGGGCCACGCTGCTCAACCCGCCGATGCTGCGCCCGGAAGTCTGACCCACCGACAACCGGGCCCGGAGCGGCCCGGTGGGGAGCCGGGCCGGCTTCCGAGCCGGGGCCGACACAGACGAGTCTCAGTGCCAGGTGCGCCGAAAATCGGACATATCGCGTTATCTTGTTAGCGGTATTCATCCTGCCGCAGAGCGGTCTCACCCCCCGCGAGGGAAGCGATGCTCCAGGCCATCGGACTCACCAGCACCCCCCGTCGAAACCTTCCACCCCTCGTGGACGACCTCACCTTCGAGGCCCACCCCGGGACCGTGACCGCGCTGCTCGGCGACCCAGGCTCGGGCAAGACCGCCGCGCTGCGGCTCATGCTCGAACTCGAACCGGGCCGCGGAGTCACCTACTTCCGCGGGCGCCCCCTGCACCGGATCCCGCATCCGGGCCGCGAGGTCGGCGTACTCCTCGGAGACCTCCCCGGCAATCCGTCGCGCACCGTCCGCAGCCAGCTGCGGATGCTCTGCGCCGCGGCCGGGGTGCCGGCCTCCCGGGCCGACACCATGCTGGAGGTCGTCGGCGTCGCCGGTCTGCGCGACGAGCGGCTCGGTTCGCTCTCGCTCGGCATGGAGCGCAGGGTCGCCTTGGCCGCCGCGCTGCTCGCCGACCCCTGCACGCTCCTCCTCGACGAGCCCGCCGCCGGACTCTCGCCCCGCGAACGGAGCTGGCTGCACGGGCTGCTGCGCGGCCACGCCTCCCTCGGCGGCGCGGTGCTCTTCACCACCGACGACGCCAAGGAGGCCGCGCGCAGCGCGGACCGGGTCGTCAGCATCGAGGCGGGACGGCTCGTCGCCGACCAGGACGCCGCCGAGTTCGCCCGGACCCGGCTGCGGCCGCGGGTGGCCGTGCGCACCCCGCACGCCGCCCGGCTGGCCGACGTACTGGGCCGCGAGGCCCGGGCGGCGCAGCGGGCCGTGGAGATCGTCGAGGAGAGCGGCAGTCGCCTGTCGGTGTACGGCAGCAACTGCGCGGAGGTCGGCGAGGCGGCCTTCCGGCACGGCGTGCTCGTCCATCAACTCGCCGACGAGACCGGCGACGCGGGCGCGCCTGCGTCTCTGCCGCGCGCCCGAGCCGCATCCGGCGCCAGCGCCGGGGCCGCGGCGGCGGACGCCGGCGGGACGCCGGCCGAGCCCGGCGGTGCCGGCGACGGCCACGGCCGCTATCGCTCGCGCCCCCGGCGCGCCCGCTCCGGCCGGCCCGCCTCCACCGTGCGCCGGCTCGGCGGCCCGCTGCGGCCCCTGCGCTACGAACTGCACCGGGTCTTCGGCACCGCCACCCCCGTCCTCACCGCCGCCTTCGTCGTCGCCGTCTCCGTCGTCACGGCGCTGGTGCTGGCCCGGGCCGGCGACACCGGGCAGAACCGTCTGCTCGCCGCCTGGCCGGAGTTGCTCCCACTGCCGCCCGCGGCTCTCGGGGCCGGACTGCTCGGCGCCCTGGCCTTCGGCGAGGAGTACCGCTATCCCGCGCTCGCCGCGGACCGCGGCACCGTCCCGCGCCGGCTCGGGCTGCTCACCGCGAAGCTCGGCGTCAGCGCCGTCCTCGCGCTCCTGGTCGGCGCCCTCGCCGTGACCGCCGACGCCGCAGCCCTGGCGCTGGTCTTCGGCGGCGGCCCGCTGCGCACCCCGGCGGAGTGGGTGTCCCCGGCCGCGAGTTGGGCGGGGCTGCTCGTCGGCTGCGCCTGGTCCGGCGTCCTGGCCTCCGGAGTCTTCCGGTCGGCCGCCGCAGGCCTGGCCGCGGTGCTCGCCGTGCCGGTGATGGTCGTACCGCTGGTGCGCAAGGCGGTGGACGGGCCGTCCGCGTACCCGGTGACCGGACTCGCGGAGCGGCTGCGCGGCCTCGCCTGGGCGCAGTGGCCTCCGGAGGCCGACCGTCTGGTCCTCGGGGCACTTCGTGTGATGGCCCAACCGGTCGGCACGGCGCTGGTGTTGTCGCTGATGGTCCTGTTGTGCGCCTATGGGTTCACAGGACTGCGCGGCCGCGTCCGTTTGTGAAGGATCGTTGGTGATCGTTCCGATGCCGGAGAAGGGCCCAACGGGACCGATGCGTTTCACATCCCGCACCGAAGATCGCAACTCCCCGCAAAAGGCCCGGTTCTTTACGATAAGTCGTCAATTGAGTAGGTGGCACCGATCACCCTTTCGTGTGCTTTTCAGCAAAGACCTCAAGGGTCGTGGAAGCACGGCCGACAAAGGATTCGTGAGTACCCTTGCGCACACCATGATGACCGCCGCCCGCCACGCCGATTCCGGCCTCGCCGGCCCGGGCGAACTCGACCGCTACCCCTACCCGGAGGCCTCCGGGGCCGACCGTGTGGGAGTGCCCCACTGGGACGGATCCGACGTCGAGTTGAGCCGCGTCGGCCGCCGCGCGGCAGGCAGCCGCGGCCGCGGACTGCACGGCCAACTCGTCCAGCAGCTCGGCCAGATGATCGTTTCGGGCGACCTCGGAGCGGACCGCCCGCTGGTCCCCGAGGAGATCGGCCAGCGCTTCGAAGTCTCCCGCACGGTCGTCCGCGAATCACTGCGGGTCCTCGAGGCCAAGGGCCTCGTCAGCGCTCGCCCCAACGTCGGCACCCGGGTCCGTCCGGTCGCCGACTGGAACCTGCTCGACCCCGACATCATCGAGTGGCGCGCCTTCGGCCCGCAGCGCGACGACCAGCGCCGCGAACTGGGCGAACTCCGCTGGACCATCGAACCGCTCGCCGCCCGCCTCGCCGCCGGACACGGCCGCCCGGACATCCAGCAGCGCCTCGCCGACATGGTCGAGATCATGGGGCACGCGCTCGGCCAGGGTGACTCGATCACCTTCGCTCGCGCCGACCACGAGTTCCACGCGCTCCTCATCCAGGTCGCGGGCAACCGCATGCTGGAGCACCTCTCCGGCATCGTCTCCGCCGCCCTCCAGGTGTCCGGCAGCCCCATCGTCGCCTGCGACCGCCCCAGCGAGACCTGCGTCGCGCACCACGCGCGCATGGTCGAGGCCCTCGCCGCCGGTGACGCGATCGGCGCGGAGAACGCCATGCGCCAGCTTCTGACGGTGCATCCGGAGGTCGAGCGCGTGGTCCCCGCCCCGCGCGAGCACTGACGGGCGCACGCACGGGGCCGCACACGGGAACGCTCACGGAGGCGCCGAGGTCCGCCAGCCCTTCGCCGGCCCCCAGGGGGTGCCCCCGGACGGCCCCGGGAGAGCCCCCGGGCGGAGTCCGGGGGAGGGTCCGGCGGCGCCCGCGCCCGGACCCTCGCCCCTCGGCCTCGCCCCTCGGCCTCGCCCCTCGGCCCCGGCCCTCGGCCCCGGCCCTCGGCCCGCGACCGCCGGGACGCCGGTTCCGGGTAGTCGTCCGGCCCGCGAAACGGGGCGTGTTCGGACACGCCGGGCGTACACAAATCACGGTATGACCGGCATGGCATCAAACGGGGTGTGACTCGGGCCACGAAGATTGGGCGTAACGCTCTGCGAGGTCACGCGATGACCTAAGAGGTGATGGCCGACGGAGGGAAGACAGCAGCCCTTGCGGGTGCTGTACAGCTCCCCGGCCCCTGCCCGCGCCCCCGGCCCATCCCCAGTCGGTGGTCGTCGGCTCCGGTCCAGCACCACCAGGCCCGGGGTCGGAAGCCGTTTCCATCGTTCCGAGAGGTTGTTCGTGTCGGCCAGCACATCCCGTACGCTCCCGCCGGAGATCGCCGATTCCGAGTCTGTGATGGCGCTCATCGAGCGGGGCAAGGCCGAGGGGCAGATCGCCGGCGATGACGTGCGTCGGGCCTTCGAGGCTGACCAGATTCCTGCGACCCAGTGGAAGAATGTTCTGCGCAGCCTCAACCAGATCCTCGAGGAAGAGGGTGTGACGCTGATGGTCAGTGCCGCGGAGTCGCCGAAGCGCGCCACCCGCAAGAGCGTCGCAGCGAAGAGCCCCGTCAAGCGGACGGCCACCGAGCCCGTAGCCAAGAAGGCGGTCGCGAAGGCGGCAGCAGCGCCGGCCGCGGACGTGGCGGCCCCTGAGGCCGAGGCGCAGGCCCCGGAGACCGCGGACGCCCTCGCGGAGGGGACCGCGACCGAACCCGCCGCCAAGAAGACGGCGGCGAAGAAGACGGCGGCCAAGAAGGCGCCCGCCAAGAAGGCCGCGGCCAAGAAGACCGCGGCGAAGAAGACCGCCTCCAAGAAGGACACCGACGAGGCGGCCGACGAGGAGACCGCGGAAGACGGTCCCGCCAAGGCCGAGGCCGACGAGGACGAGGAAGGCGGGGAGAACAAGGGCTTCGTCATCTCGGACGACGAGGACGACGCCCCCGCCCAGCAGGTCGTCGTGGCCGGCGCCACCGCCGACCCCGTCAAGGACTACCTCAAGCAGATCGGCAAGGTCCCCCTCCTCAACGCGGAGCAGGAGGTGGAGCTCGCCAAGCGCATCGAGGCAGGTCTCTTCGCCGAGGACAAGCTCGCCAACTCCGACAAGCTGGCGCCCAAGCTCAAGCGCGAGCTGGAGATCATCGCCGAGGACGGCCGCCGCGCCAAGAACCACCTGCTGGAGGCCAACCTCCGCCTCGTGGTCTCCCTCGCCAAGCGCTACACCGGCCGCGGCATGCTCTTCCTGGACCTGATCCAGGAGGGCAACCTGGGCCTGATCCGCGCGGTGGAGAAGTTCGACTACACCAAGGGCTACAAGTTCTCCACGTACGCCACGTGGTGGATCCGGCAGGCGATCACGCGTGCCATGGCCGACCAGGCCCGCACCATCCGCATCCCGGTCCACATGGTCGAGGTCATCAACAAGCTGGCCCGCGTCCAGCGCCAGATGCTCCAGGACCTGGGCCGCGAGCCCACCCCGGAGGAGCTGGCCAAGGAACTCGACATGACCCCCGAGAAGGTCATCGAGGTCCAGAAGTACGGCCGAGAGCCCATCTCCCTGCACACCCCGCTCGGTGAGGACGGCGACAGCGAGTTCGGTGACCTCATCGAGGACTCCGAGGCGGTCGTCCCGGCCGACGCCGTGAGCTTCACGCTGCTGCAGGAACAGCTCCACTCCGTGCTCGACACGCTGAGCGAGCGCGAGGCGGGCGTGGTCTCGATGCGCTTCGGCCTCACGGACGGCCAGCCCAAGACCCTCGACGAGATCGGCAAGGTCTACGGGGTCACCCGTGAGCGCATCCGCCAGATCGAGTCGAAGACCATGTCGAAGCTCCGTCACCCCTCCCGGTCCCAGGTGCTGCGCGACTACCTGGACTGATCCGGACCGGCGGCGAGCGGTTCCTCGCGGGTCGTCGCCGGTGGCCGCGCGGGTGCGCACGGCCACCGGGCGACCCACTCTGGGTGGAGTCATGCACACTCGGAGTCAGGAGGCCTCATGCGTCGTCCCTTTGCCCGTGTCCTGGCGGGCGCGCTGACCCTGGTGGCGGGAGCGGCGGCGGCGCCGCTGAGCCAGGCGCCGCGAGCCGCGGCGGACAGCGTGGTGATCGGCGGAAAGCCGGTGAAGGTGGCCGATGCCCCCTGGGTCGTGGCCCTCGCGAGCCGTGACCGGTTCGGGGGTACGCGGGGCGGGCAGTTCTGCGGGGGTGTGCTCGTGGCCCCGACCAAGGTGCTGACCGCGGCGCACTGCCTGGCGCGCCAGGTGCTCGGCGGCCCGGTGGACTCCGTCCGGGACTTCCGGGTGATCACCGGGCGTACGGAGCTGCGTGCCGCCGAGGGGCGGGAGATCGCGGTGCGTTCCGCCCGGGTGAACCCCGGCTACGACCCGAAGAGCAACGCCGGCGACCTGGCCGTACTGGAGCTGGACGAATCCGTGCCGCCGCAGGACGTGCTGGCGATGGCCGGCCCGGGGCATCCGGCGTACGGCGCGGGGACGGGCGCCGCCGTGTACGGCTGGGGCGACACGAGCGGATTCGGTGACTACGCGTACGCGCTGCGGGCGGCACGGGTGACCGTCCTGGCGGACGAGGTGTGCGCGGGGGCGTACCCCGGGGACGCGGACGGACAGTACCGTGCCGACTCCATGGTGTGCGCGGGAGACCGCGAGGGCGGCAAGGACGCCTGCCAGGGCGACAGCGGCGGGCCGCTGGTGGCCGAGGGGCGGCTCATCGGGGTGGTGTCCTGGGGGCGCGGCTGCGGGCGGGCCGACAGCCCGGGTGTGTACACGCGGATCGCACCGCTGCTCGGCTTCGTCGCCGAGTTCACCACCGGCCCGGAGGTGGGTCAGGGGAGGCGCGTACGTCCAGATGCCCGCGCGGGCCTGGGGGAGGGCGTACAGCCCGCTCAGGGGCCCGGAAGGGGCCTTTCGCCGGGAAGCCGGCCGGCGCTGCGGCGCTGAGGCCGTCCCGGATCCGGAGATGCCCGGCCGGGGACCGGACGCGGGAACGTCGAGGCCGGTCCCGGTGCCGGGCATGAGGACGGGCGGTTCCCCTGGGTCTCAGGGGAACCGCCCGTCGACCGGCCTGGCCGGTCCTGGCTCGTCGGATGCGAGGTACAGGCCTTGTGTCAGCGGTCCTCGGGTTCGGCGGCGCTGGCCGCCGGAGCGGACGTGAGCCGCTCGGTCTCATCCTGTATTTCCGCGGCGATCTTCTTGAGTTCCGGCTCGAACTTGCGCCCGTGGTGGGCACAGAAGAGCAGTTCACCACCGCTGAGCAGGACGACGCGCAGATATGCCTGGGCGCCGCAACGGTCGCATCGGTCAGCGGCCGTCAGCGGGGTCGCGGGTGTCAGAACAGTAGTCACGTCGCCTCTTCTCTAGCTCGACGAGCTGTCGTACCAGGGTCAACATCCAACCAGGCCGAAAACGTTCCCGCTCGCGGCTTTTCCTCGAAACTTCCTTCCGAAGCTGGCCGGCTGTTGCCGGTTGGCGGCGAAGGAGCCGTATTGCGTTGCTTTACGGTTTCGCGTTGTCAGGTCGTTCGCTTGTAGCAGTTCTGCCCTCTCCGGCTGAGTGCCGGTTGTTCATGAGGACGTGCCCGAACACTAAATGGTTCATGCGCGGAAGGGAACGTGATGTTTCCTTCACCCCCACGGGGGATCGAACACCCGTGCGCATCTGGACTAGGCTGACGAAGGGCGTGGGGTGGCGTTGCATCGGCTCTACCAGGCCTCGGTACCCTTCCAGCGGCAGCCGAGCCACCCCTGCGCCCGACCGGGCCAGACCAAGAAATTCAGCGAGGAGCGAACTGCGTGACCGCCGACACGTCCGTGCCTTCCAGCGCACTGCTGACCGGAGCAGACCGGGACGGCTCCAACTACACCGCGCGGCACCTGCTCGTCCTCGAAGGCCTCGAGGCCGTCCGCAAGCGCCCCGGCATGTATATCGGGTCCACCGACAGCCGTGGCCTCATGCACTGCCTCTGGGAGATCATCGACAATTCCGTCGACGAGGCCCTGGGCGGGTACTGCGACCACATCGAGGTGATCCTCCACGAGGACGCCTCCGTGGAGGTCCGGGACAACGGCCGCGGCATCCCCGTGGACGTCGAGCCCAAGACCGGCCTCTCGGGCGTCGAGGTCGTCATGACCAAGCTGCACGCCGGCGGAAAGTTCGGCGGCGGCTCCTACGCCGCCTCCGGCGGTCTGCACGGCGTCGGCGCCTCCGTGGTCAACGCCCTCTCCGCCCGCCTCGACGTCGAGGTCGACCGGGGCAGCTCCACGCACGCCATCAGCTTCCGCCGCGGCGTCCCCGGAATGTTCACCGAGCAGGGCCCCGACAGCCCCTTCGACCCCGCCAACGGTCTGCGCAAGGTCAAGCGGATCGCCAAGGGCAAGACCGGCACCCGGGTCCGGTACTGGGCCGACCGGCAGATCTTCCTCAAGGACGCCAAGCTCACGCTGGACACGCTCTACCAGCGCGCCCGCCAGACCGCCTTCCTCGTCCCCGGCCTGACGATCGTCGTCCGCGACGAGCGCGCCCTGGAAGGGGCCGGCAAGACCGAGGAGACCTTCCGCTTCGACGGGGGCATCAGCGAGTTCTGCGAGTACCTCGCCCAGGACAAGGCCGCCTGCGACGTCCTGCGCCTGACCGGCACGGGCACCTTCAAGGAGACCGTCCCGGTCCTCGACGACCGCGGCCACATGACCCCCACCGAGGTCACCCGCGAGCTCGGCGTGGACATCGCCCTGCGCTGGGGCACGGGCTACGAGACCAACGTCAAGTCGTTCGTGAACATCATCGCCACCCCCAAGGGCGGCACCCACATCTCCGGCTTCGAGCGCTCGATCACCAAGACCGTGAACGAGGTGCTGCGCTCCGCGAAGCTGCTGCGCGTGGCCGAGGACGACGTGGTCAAGGACGATGCGATGGAGGGCATGACGGCGGTCGTCACCGTCCGCCTCGCCGAGCCGCAGTTCGAGGGCCAGACCAAGGAGGTGCTCGGCACCTCGGCGGCCACCCGGATCGTCGCGGCCGTCGTCGCCAAGGAGCTCAAGGCGTTCCTGACCTCCACCAAGCGGGACGACAAGCAGCAGGCCCGCTCCGTGATGGAGAAGATCGTCGCGGCCGCCCGGACCCGGATCGCCGCCCGCCAGCACAAGGAGGCGCAGCGCCGCAAGACCGCGCTGGAAACCTCCTCGCTGCCCGCCAAGCTCGCCGACTGCCGCAGCGACGACGTGGAGCGCAGCGAGCTCTTCATCGTCGAGGGCGACTCGGCGCTGGGCACCGCGAAGCTCGCGCGCAATTCGGAGTTCCAGGCGCTCCTGCCCATCCGCGGCAAGATCCTCAACGTCCAGAAGTCGTCGGTCTCGGACATGCTCAAGAACGCCGAGTGCGGGGCGATCATCCAGGTCATAGGAGCCGGCTCGGGCCGGACCTTCGACATCGACGCCGCCCGGTACGGGAAGATCGTCCTGCTCGTCGACGCCGATGTGGACGGCGCGCACATCCGCTGCCTGCTGCTCACGCTCTTCCAGCGGTACATGCGCCCCATGGTCGAGGCGGGCCGGGTCTTCGCCGCCGTGCCGCCGCTGCACCGGATCGAGCTGGTCCAGCCGAAGAAGGGCCAGGACAAGTACGTCTACACGTACTCGGACAACGAGCTGCGCACGACGCTGCTGGAGTACCAGCGCAAGAACATCCGCTACAAGGACTCGATCCAGCGCTACAAGGGTCTCGGCGAGATGGACGCGGACCAGCTGGCGGAGACCACCATGGATCCCCGCTTCCGCACCCTGCGCCGGATCAACATCGGCGACCTGGATTCGGCCGAGTCGGTCTTCGACCTGCTCATGGGCAACGAGGTGGCCCCGCGCAAGGAGTTCATCACCAGCTCCGCCGCCACCCTGGACCGCTCGCGGATCGACGCCTGACCGAGGCCGGCGCCCCCGGTGGCACCTCCGGGCTCCTGGCACACCGCTGCTCTTCACTCCATCACCTGATGGAGTGAAGAGCAGCGGGACACCAGTCCGGAAACCGTCCCTCCCGCACATCCTTGTGGGCACGCGGCCAATGCGGCGGCGGACAAGGAGAGTTCGGTGGACAAGCACGAAGGTCGTGATGCCGGAACGATCCGGCTGGACGACCCCTGGTACGACGCGCTGGCCGTCGGATGGGGCGAGGGCGCGGGTGCCGGCGTAGGCGAGGGTCCCGGCGGATCGGCCGGCGAGGGTGCGGAAACGTCACCGCCGCGCTCCGGACCCGGTGGTCCGCACGTGCCCGGCGCGTCCGACATCTACCTCGAAGTGCAGCGCAGTGCCGCCTTCCAGGATGTGCGCAGCCGCTACCGAAGGTTCGTCGTCCCCGCGACCGCCGGCTTCTTCCTCTGGTACGTCGCCTACGTGATCGCGGCCACCACGGCGCCCGCCATGATGGCCCGGCCCGTGGTCGGGTCCGTCAACGTGGCCCTGCTGGCGGGCCTCGGGCAGTTCCTCAGCACCTTCCTGCTGACCTGGGCCTACGCCCGGCACGCCCGGCTGCGGCGCGACCGCGCGGCCCTGGACCTGCGCTGGACGGTCTTCGAGCAGGAGCAGGTCCGCCGGGCGGACGTCGGGGAACGCACCCGAGCGCGGGGGGCGGGCCGGTGACCACCGAGCACCAGACGCTGGCGCTGCTCCTGTTCAGCGTCTTCATCGCCGTCACGCTGGGCATCACCACGTGGGTGAGCCGCAACCGGCACGGCTCGGCGGAGGAGTTCTATGCCGGCGGGCGGCTCTTCTCCCCCATGGAGAACGGTTTCGCCATCGCCGGCGACTACATGTCCGCCGCCTCCTTCCTCGGCATCTCCGGCCTGATCGCGCTCTTCGGCTACGACGGCCTGCTGTACTCGGTGGGCTTCCTCGTCGCCTGGCTGGTCGTGCTGTTCCTCGTCGCGGAACTCGTCCGCAACTGCGGCCGCTTCACCCTCGCCGACGTGGTCGCCGCGCGGATGAGCGAGCGGCCGGTGCGCATCGCCGCCGGGACCTCCTCGGTCGTCGTCTCCGTGCTGTACCTCGTCGCGCAGATGGTCGGCGCGGGCAGCCTGGTCGGCCTGCTGCTGGCCGATTCGGGCCGGACCGCACGGACGCTGACCGTGATCGGGGTCGGCGCGCTCATGGTGATCTACGTGTCCTTCGGCGGGATGCGGGCCACCACCTGGATCCAGATCGTCAAGGCCGTGCTGCTGATGGGCGGGGCGATCACCCTGACCGTGCTGGTGCTGCTGCGCTTCCACGGGAACTTCGACCAGCTGCTCAGCACCGCCGCGGAGCGCAGCGGGCACGGGAACCGCTTCCTGGGCCCCGGGCTGAAATACGGCGGCGACTGGACGGCCCGCTTCGACTTCATGAGCCTCGGGCTCGCGCTGGTCCTCGGCACGGCAGGGCTGCCGCACATCCTGTCGCGCTTCTACACCGTGCCGACGGCGCGGGCGGCCCGCCGGTCGGTGGTGTGGGCGATCGGGCTGATCGGCGGCTTCTACCTGATGACCATCGTGCTGGGCTTCGGGGCCGCGGCGCTGCTCGGGCCGGAACAGGTCAAGGCCTCCAACGCCTCGGGGAACACGGCGGTTCCGCTGCTCGCGGCGTTCCTGGGAGGAGGGGCCGAATCCACCGGTGGCGCCGTGCTGTTCGCCTTCGTGGCGGCCATCGCCTTCGCGACGATCCTCGCGGTGGTCGCGGGGATCACCCTGGCGTCGTCGGCCTCCGTAGCGCACGACCTGTACGCCTCGCTCAAGCGCCGCCACGCCCGGCAGCGCAGCGAGGTGGCGGTGGCCAGGGTGGCCGCCGTCGGGATCGGGGCGGTGGCGATCGCGCTGGGGCTGCTCGCGCAGGATCTGAACGTGGCGTTCCTGGTGGGGCTGGCCTTCGCTGTGGCTGCCTCGGCGAACCTGCCGGTACTGCTGTACTCGCTGTTCTGGCGCGGCTTCACCACGCGGGGCGCCGTCTGGTCGGTGTACGGGGGGCTCCTGCCGGCGGTGCTGCTGGTGGCGTTCTCTCCGGTGGTCTCGGGCAGCCCCGAATCCCTGTTCCCGGGCGTGGACTTCCAGTTCTTCCCGCTCCAGAACCCGGGCCTCGTGTCGATCCCGCTGGGCTTCCTGGCGGGCTGGCTGGGCACGGTCACCTCGGCGGAGGAGCCGGACGAGCGGCGTCACGCGGAGACCGAAGTACGCTCGCTGACGGGGGCCGGGGCGGTCTGAGGCCCCGACGTCACCCCGTCGCCGGGGGCTGCCAGGAGTAGCGGTGCTCAGGGCGGCCCGTCTCGCCGTAGCGCAGGGCCAGGGTGACGCGGCCGGAGCGGTCGAGGAGCTTGAGGTAGCGCTGGGCGGTCTGGCGGCTGATGCCCGCGCGGTCGGCGATCTGCTGCGTGGAGAGCGGGCCTTCGGCGGTGCGCAGGATCCCGCGGACCAGCTCGGCGGTGGTGGGGGAGTGGCCCTTGGGCAGGTCGTTGGGGGCTCCCGCCGAGGCGAGGGCGCCGAAGATCCGGTCGACCTCCGCCTGTTCGGCCTCGCCGCCCGTGTCCAGGGTGCGGCGCAGGGACCCGTAGGCCTCCAGACGGGTGCGCAGGCCCGCGAAGGTGAAGGGTTTGACCAGGTACTGGAGGGCACCGAGGCGCATCGCGGCCTGGACGGTGGCCAGATCGCGGGCGGCCGTGACCATGATGACGTCGGTGTGGTGGCCGCGTTCGCGCAGGCGGCGGACCAGGTCCAAGCCGTTCTCGTCCGGGAGGTAGTGGTCCAGGAGGATCAGGTCCACCGGGCGGGAGTCAAGGAGAGCCAGCGCCTCCGCCGCCGAGTGGGCTTGGGCCGACACGCGGAAGCCGGGAACCTTCGCCACATAGGCCGCGTTGATCCGGGCAACACGCATGTCGTCGTCGACGACCAATACGTCGAAATCTCGGCTCACACCGGACATCCTGCTCGGGGTCTCCTTCATCGCAGGGCCTCCGGGAGCACGACGGAGAATTCCGCCCCTCCGTCCGCTGCCTCGCCGGCCCGGACCGTGCCGCCCTGCCGCTCCGCCAGGCGCCGCACCAGCGCGAGACCGAGCCCGCGCTCCCGGTGGGCCCGGGGCTGCTTGGTCGACCAGCCCTCGGTGAAGATCTCCTCGCGGCGCGCTTCCGGGACGCCGGGGCCGCTGTCGCGCACCAGCACGGCCGCCGTGCGGCCTTCCGCCCGGATGTCGACCTCGACCAGCGGCGCGAGCGAGCCCGCCGCCGCGTCCAGCGCGTTGTCGACCAGGTTGCCGACGATGGTGACCAGCCCTCCCGGGTCGACGAGGCGGTCGGGCAGCAGGGCGTGGTCCGCCAGGCGCAGCGGGACGCCGCGCTCGGCCGCGACCGTGGCCTTGCCGACGAGCAGCGCGGCGAGCAGCGGGTCGTGGATCTTCTCGGTGACCTCTTCGGCGGTACTGCGGTGCACGCCGACGACCTCCGTCACGAACTCCACCGCCTCCTCGTACAGGCCCAGCTCCAGCAGGCCCAGGAGGGTGTGGAGCCGGTTGGCGTGCTCGTGGTCCTGCGCCCGCAGGGCGTCGATCAGACCCTTGGTGGAGTCGAGCTCGCGGCCCAGGTGCTCCAGCTCGGTGCGGTCGCGCAGGGTGGCCACGGCTCCGCCGTCCTCGGTGGGCATCCGGTTGGCGACCAGGACGCGTGGGCCCTGGACGGTGAGCAGGTCGTGGCCGGTGACGCGCCCGGCCAGGACGTCGGTGGTGCGGCCCGCGCCGAGTACGTCGTCCAGCGCGCGCCCCGCGACCGCGCCGGCGGAGTCGGGCGCGAGGCCCAGCAGCCGGGCCGCCTCGTCGTTGACCAGCCGGACCCGGCCGTCCCGGTCGAGGGCGATCACGCCCTCGCGGATGGAGTGCAGCATCGCCTCGCGCTCGGCGAGCAGGCCCGCGATGTCGGAGAAGGCCAGGTCCCGGGTCTGGCGCTGGATCCGGCGGGAGAGCAGGTAGGCGGCGAGGGCGCCCGCAGCCAGGGCGCCGCCCGCGTACGCGAGCAGGCCGGGGATGGCGCCGAGCAGACGGTCGCGGACGCTGTCGTAGGCGATGCCGACGGAGACGGCGCCGACGATCTCGCCGTCGGCGGCGAGCAGCGGGACCTTGCCGCGCGCGGAGCGGCCCAGGGTGCCCTCGTCGATCTCCATGACCTCGCGGCCCGCCAGGGCGTCGCCGGGGTCGGTGGAGACGGGGCGGCCGATCCGGTCGGGGCTCGGGTGCGAGCGGCGGATTCCGGCCGGGTCGATGACGACCACGTACTCGGCGCCCGTGGCCCGGCGGATGCGCTCGGCCGAGGCCTGTACCGGGCCGTCCGGTGCCGGACCCGAGCCGAGGACGCCGGCGGCCAGCGCGGGGTCGGCCGCCGCGCTCTGGGCGATGGCCAGTGCGCGCCGCATGGCCTGGTCGTCGAGCTGCGCACTCAGCGGGGCCAGGAAGAGTCCGGTGGCCAGGGCGAGCACCCCGGCGGCGATGGCCAGCTGGGTCAGCAGGATCTGGGAGACGGCCCGTCTGGGCAGCCCGAGGCGCCGAGCGCTCGTGTGGGGGAACCGCATGACTAGAAACCGTAGGCCGGTTCGGGCGTAAGTGGAATTTCCCTCGTCTACGCAAATGGCTTGCGCTATTTGCGCCCAGCTTGCGCAAGCAATGACGACATGAAAGTGCGGTCAGAGCGGTAGACGACTCGGCAATGCTCTGCAATTCTCGCGCTGCACACCGCAAATTCCTATCTCCCATGGTTCAGAAAGTTCATGTCGAGGGACGAGGACATATGAGAAGGCGCAACTGGAGATGGCGGGCCCTGGCCGCCTTGATCGGCACGGCCCTGCTGATGGTGGGGTGGCCCGCTCTCGACGCCGTGGCCGCCGGCGGACCGAGCGTCTCGAGCGGCGACACCTTCGACGCCAAGTCCGGATTCGGTCTCTGGGCGAACGAGATGCCCGAGGCGGGGCAGGGCCCGGCGGTCGGTGAGGTCACCATCCAGAACCTGAGGATGAGCGACAACGCCGTGGACGTGCGGAACACGACCTCGACGTTCAGGATCAACCAGCTGCCGTAGCGGGCGGCGGATCAAGAGCCTGACCACGAGAGCGGCGGGCGCGTCCCTTCGGGTGCCCCGCCGCTGCTCGGCGTGGTCGCGGAGACACCTTGGCGCAGGGGGTTCCGCGGCGGATTCCGATGGGCCAAACTGGCCGTAATCGAGCTGCAAGGAACTTGCATTGTTTGCGCTACTCTTGCGCTCATGACGCGACGACTTGCTCAAGTAGCGAAGAAGGTGGGGGTCAGCGAGGCAACGGTCAGCCGGGTGCTCAACGGCAAGCCGGGCGTCTCGGACGCGACCCGCCAGTCCGTGCTCACGGCCCTCGACGTCCTCGGCTACGAGCGCCCCACCCAGCTGCGCGGCGAGCGCGCCCGGCTGGTCGGCCTGGTCCTGCCGGAACTGCAGAACCCGATCTTCCCGGCCTTCGCCGAGGTCATCGGCGGTGCGCTGGCCCAGCAGGGGCTGACCCCGGTGCTCTGCACACAGACCACCGGCGGAGTCTCCGAGGCCGACTACGTCGAGCTCCTGCTCCAGCAGCAGGTGTCCGGTGTCGTCTTCGCCGGCGGACTGTTCGCGCAGGCCGACGCCCCGCACGAGCACTACCGGCTGCTCCGCGACCGCAAGGTCCCGGTGGTGCTCATCAACGCCTCGATAGAGGATCTCGGCTTTCCGTGCGTGTCCTGCGACGACGCCGTCGCGGTCGAGCAGGCCTGGCGGCACTTGGCCTCGCTCGGCCACGAGCGCATCGGCCTGGTGCTGGGCCCGCCCGACCACATCCCCTCCCTGCGCAAGCTGGTGGCCGCCCAGACGGTCGCCGCGGCGGCCGGCACCGAACTGCCCGCCGAGCACGTGGAGCGGGCGCTGTTCTCCCTGGAGGGCGGCCACGCGGCCACCTCGCGGCTGCTGGACCGGGGGATCACGGGCATCATCTGCGCGAGCGACCCGCTGGCCCTCGGTGCCATCCGGGCGGCCCGCCGCCGGGGGCTGTCGGTGCCGGGGCAGGTCTCCGTGGTCGGGTACGACGACTCGGCCTTCATGAACTGCACCGAGCCGCCGCTGACCACCGTCCGGCAGCCGATCGAGGCCATGGGCCGGGCCGCCGTGGAGCTGCTCACCGCGCAGATCCAGGGGACCGCGGTGCAGCCCGGCGAGCTGCTCTTCGAGCCGGAACTCGTGGTGCGCGGCTCCACGGCGCAGGCCCCGCGCCCCCGGCTCGCATAACACCCCCGCTCCGCTCCGACGCTCGAACTCAGGGCCCCGAAACGTCGTTCTGACGTTTCGTGGCCCTGTTTTGCGTCCTCTGCCCGACCTGTCCGGCACTTGGTTGCCAAACTCTTGCGAAGTCTGCGCGAGATATTGCGTTCATTTGTAGGTGGTGGTTGAGTGTGCCGCGCTCGCCCCCGCACCGCCCCACGCCTCCTGCTTGATGCTCGAAGGGGACCACCGATGAGAACCAATATCCGCCGCACCACCGCGGCCGCCCTCGTCTCGGCGCTCGCCGTCACCGCCCTCGCGGCCTGCGGTACGAGCAGCGGTGGAGACGACACCAAGAACCAGCCGTCCGGCGGTTCCGCGGACGCCTCCGCGCCGCTCGACCCGAAGACCAAGGTCGCCATCTCCATGGACTGCATGCCGCCCGCGGCGAAGGCGGCCGAGCTCAAGCAGTGGAAGGAGGACGTGGCGGCGTTCAACAAGATCTACCCGAACGTCACGATCGA
This sequence comes from Streptomyces sp. ISL-43, assembly GCF_018614195.1. GTDB lineage: Bacteria > Actinomycetota > Actinomycetes > Streptomycetales > Streptomycetaceae > Streptomyces. Next base: position 85,585 of record NZ_JAGGOT010000044.1, on the reverse strand, counting down.
GGGCCGTTCCACCCCCGGCCAGTGCCTGGAGCCCCCGCGCTTCACGGCGATGCTCAAGGCCAAGTCGCAGCCGGACGTGTTCTACGCCTACTTCACCGACCTCAAGCAGGTGTTGGACAACGACGGCGCCGAGGAAATCTCGGCCTACGTCACGGCCAAGTCGGTCCCGGGCTTCGGCGACATCGACAAGAACGTCACCGGCACCCTCGAGCAGGACGGCAAGCTCTACGCCCTGCCCACCAGCAACTACACGATGGGCCTGCTGATCAACCGCAAGCTCTTCCAGCAGGCGGGCCTCGACCCCGATCAGCCGCCGCGCACCTGGGACGAGGTCCGCGCGGCCGCCAAGAAGATCGCGGCGCTCGGCAACGGCACCGCCGGCTACGGCGAGTACAGCGTCGACAACACCGGCGGCTGGCACTTCACCGCCGCGATGTACGGCCTGGGCGGCGACGTCGTCGGCGCCGACGGCAAGGCGGCCTTCAACAACCCGACCGGCAAGCAGGTCGTCGACAACCTCCACGCCATGCGCTGGGACGACGACAGCATGGGCAAGACCCAGCTGCTCAAGTGGGGCGACCTGCAGAAGCAGATGGCCTCGGACAAGCTCGGCATGTTCCTTGCCGCGCCCGACGACATCACCTACATGGTCCAGCAGCTCTCCGCCAAGTACGAGAACTTCGGCATGGGTCCCATCCCCGGCGGCGCCGCGACGCTGGCCGGCGGCAACGGCTACATGATCAAGAAGGGCAGCTCGCCGGACAAGGTCAAGGCCGCCATCGCCTGGCTGAACTTCAAGACGCTCTCGGTCGGCAAGGGCCAGTTCCAGTACGACCGCAACAAGGCCGACGGCCTGCCGGTCGGGCTTCCGCAGCCCGCCTTCTTCACCGGCGCCAGCAAGGCCAAGGATGACGAGCTGAAGGCCGCCAACGCCACCATGCCGGTCGTCAACTTCAAGTCCTTCCTGGACAACCCGGTGCCCGGCAAGGCCGAGCCGGCGAAGGCCCAGGAGGTCTACAAGGTCCTCGACAAGGTGATGTCGGGGGTCCTGACGAACAAGGACGCCGACTCGGCGCAGCTCTTCGCGGAGGCCGAGAAGGCCGTCAACCAGGTGCTGGCCAACCAGTAGCGGACCGGCCGGTGGAGGTCCGGGCGGCCTCCCCGGCCCGGACCCGCACCCGCCTTCCGGGCCGCCGGCCCGGCACCCCCGCATATCGATGGCGACGACCACCAAGGAGCGAGCGGCGATGTCGGCTCCCACCCTGTCCGATACCTCACGCGAGGAATTCGTCCGGGCGTTCAAGCGGAACCTCTCGGCCCACGGCTTTCTGATCGGCGCCGTGCTCTGCTTCTCCTTCTTCTCCTGGTACCCGATGGTCCGGGAGTTCCTGCTGGCCTTCCAGAAGACCGAGGGCGGCACCGTCCGCTGGGTCGGCTGGGACAATTTCCGCTACGTCTTCAACGATCCGGCCTTCTGGCAGGCCTGGCGCAACACCCTGCTCTTCACCGGGCTCGCGCTGGTCCTCGGCTTCCTCGTCCCGTTCGTCGTCTCGATCGTGCTCAACGAGTTCCGGCACGCGCAGGGTTATCTGCGGCTGCTGGTCTACCTGCCGGTGATGATGCCGCCGGTGGCCTCGATCCTGCTCTTCAAGTACTTCTACGATCCCGGCTACGGCGTCTTCAGCAAGGCCCTGGAATTCCTGCACCTGCCGGCGCAAGACTGGCTGCAATCCACCGATACCGCGATGCTCTCCGTCGTCATCGCTTCCACGTGGATGAACATGGGCGGTGCGACCCTGATCTATCTGGCCGCCCTCCAGGGCGTCCCCGGCGAGCTCTACGAGGCGGCCGAGCTCGACGGGGCCGGGGTGCTGCGCAAGATCTGGCACGTCACGATCCCGCAGACCAAGCTCATCCTCTCGCTGATGCTGCTCATGCAGATCATCGCCACGATGCAGGTGTTCGTCGAGCCCTTCATGCTGACCGGCGGGGCCGGCCCCGAGGGGTCGACCACCACCGTCGTCGTCCTCATCTACCAGTACGCCTTCAGCTTCAACCAGTACGGCGGCGCCGCGGCCCTGGGCCTGTGCCTGCTCGTCCTGCTCGCCGGCTTCTCCGCCGTGTACGTCCGGCTGAGCCGCGACAACGAGAACTGACGGGAGCACCTCACATGGCAGAGCGCACGCTGATATCTCCGGCCCTACTCGGCCGCACCCGAGGCAAGATCGTCTACTGGACCGCCTTGGCCCTGGTCGTCGTCGGCTTCACGATCGTCTTCCTCGGGCCCCTCTACTGGATGGTCGCCAACGGCCTCAAGAGCACCCAGGAGTTCACGCAGGTCCCGCCGACCCTGGTGCCGGACTCCCTGCACGCCGAGAACTACTCGGCGGCCTGGAAGGTCATGGACCTCGCCAAGCTGCTGTTCAACACCCTCTACTACGCCTTCGGGGCCCTGGCCTTCCAGCTCGTCCTGGGCGTCGCCGCCGCGTACTCGCTGTCCAAGCTCCGGCCCGTCTTCGGCAGAGCGGTCCTCGGCATGATGCTGGCGACCTTGATGATCCCGGCCACCGTCCTCGTCGTACCGCAGTACCTGACGGTCCTGGACATGCCGATCATCGAGCGGAACCTGCTCAACACGCCCTGGGTGATCTGGCTGCCCTCCGTCACGAACGCCTTCAACATCTTCCTGTTGAAACGATTCTTCGACTCCATCCCCGGCGAGATCCTCGACGCCGCCGCCATCGACGGAGCCTCCGCCCTGCGCACCCTGCGCTCCGTGGTCCTGCCCATGTCCCCGCCCGTCCTCGGCGTCGTGTCGATCTTCGCCGTCGTCGGGGTCTGGAAAGACTTCCTCTGGCCCATGCTCACCCTCCCCGACCCGGCCCTGCAGACGCTCAACGTCGGCATCTACTCACTGGCCAGGGGAGTACCCGAGAACCATCTCGTCGCCGCGCTCGCGATGGCCTCGGCGCCCACGCTCATCATCTTCCTGATCTTCCAGCGCAACATCATGAGCGGCCTGACGGCAGGCTCCCTCAAGGGGTGACCAGCACCCCGAACCGCCGCCGCGCCCGGCCGCCCCCTGTGAAAGGACCCCTCCGTGGCTGACTTTCCCCTGCCCGAAAACGCCGCCGACTGGTGGCGCTCGGCCGCCATCTACCAGGTGTACGTACGGAGCTTCGCCGACGGCGACGGGGACGGCACCGGTGACATCGCGGGCGTCCGGGCCCGCCTCCCCTATCTTTCCGAACTGGGCGTGGACGCACTCTGGTTCACCCCCTGGTACCTCTCCCCGCTCGCCGACGGCGGGTACGACGTCGCCGACTACCGCGCCATAGACCCCGCCTTCGGCACCCTCGCCGAAGCGGAGAAACTCATCGCCGAGGCCCGTGAACTGGGCATCCGCACCATTGTCGACATCGTCCCGAACCACGTGTCCGACCAGCACGCCTGGTTCAAGGCTGCGATGGCCGCCGGACCCGGCAGCCCGGAGCGCGAGCTCTTCCACTTCCGCCCCGGCCGCGGCGAGCACGGCGAACTGCCGCCCGGCGACTGGCCCTCGCAGTTCAACGGCGCCGCCACCTGGACGCGGGTACCGGACGGGGAGTGGTACCTGCACCTCTTCACCCCGCAGCAGCCCGACCTCAACTGGGGCCACCCCGCCGTCCGCCGGGAACACGAGGAAGTCCTGCGCTTCTGGTTCGAGCGGGGAGTGTCGGGCGTACGGATCGACTCCGCGGCCCTGCTCGCCAAGGACCCGGCCCTGCCCGACCTGGCCGGCCGCTCGCCCGAACCCTGGCCCGGCGAGGTCCACCCGTACATCGACCGGGACGACCTGCACACCATCTACCGCTCCTGGCGCGCCATCGCCGACGAGTACGAGGCCATCTTCGTCGGCGAGGTCTGGCTGCCCGACTCCGAGCGGTTCGCCCGCTACCTGCGCCCCGACGAACTGCACACCGCCTTCAACTTCTCCTTCCTCAGCTGCCCCTGGGACGCGGACCGGCTGCGCACCTCCATCGAGGAGACCCTGGCCGAGCACGCCCCCGTCGGTGCCCCGGCCACCTGGGTGCTGTGCAACCACGACGTGACCCGTACGGTCACCCGCTACGGGCGCGCCGATACCGGTTTCGACTTCGCCGCCAAGGCCTTCGGGACCCCGACCGACCCGGCGCTCGGCGCCCGGCGGGCCCGCGCCGCAGCCCTGCTGACCCTCGCCCTGCCCGGCGCCGTGTACGTCTACCAGGGCGAGGAACTGGGGCTGCCGGAAGCCGACGTACCGCTCGGGCGCATCCATGACCCCATGCACTTCCGCTCCGGAGGCACCGACCCCGGCCGGGACGGCTGCCGGGTGCCGCTGCCGTGGACCGCCGAGCCCTGGAACGACCCCTGGCTGCCCCAGCCGGCGGACTGGCCGGCGTACGCCGCGGACCGCCAGGACGGCGACCCGGACTCGATGCTGACCCTCTACCGGACGGCCCTCGCACTGCGCCGCGCCGCGGGCGGCTTCGGCGGCGGATCGCTGGAGTGGCTGGACGCGCAGCCCGGTGTGCTGGCCTTCACCCGTCCCGACGGGCTGGTCTGCGCGGCCAACCTGTCACAGGGGCCGGTCCCGCTGCCGGCCCACACGAGCCTCTTGCTGAGCAGTTCCGCGCTGGACGACGGCGGGCTGCTTCCGCAGGACACGGCGGTCTGGCTGCGGACCTGACGCCGCAGCCGGACCGCTTTCCCGCACCGCGCCTTCCCCAGCGCGCCTGCCGGCCGACGCGCCCGCACCGGCCGGGCCCGGGCGCGCCTCCCCGGGGGGCACCGAGCCTCACGGCATCGGCTGTGGCGGGCGGGGGCCTTGGTACTGCCCGCTCGGCCGCATCCGCAGCGGGCGCTCCTGGTACTCCTCCAGCGCGTGCGCGATCCAGCCGGCCGTGCGGGCCACCGCGAAGACCGTCTCCCCGGCCTCCGCCGGCATCGCGCACGACACCGTCAGCACCGACAGCGCCAGGTCCACATTGGGATACAGGCCGCCGCCGTGCCGGGCCATCACCCCGGCCACCTCACGGGCCGCGGCGAGTGCGGGGCCGGCCTGAGCCAGCCCTTCCAGCCGGGCGAACAGGGCCGCGGCCCGGGGGTCTTCGCCCTTGTACAGCCGGTGTCCGAGCCCGGGCACCCGGCGGCCGGCGCGCAGGTACTCGGTCACCACCGGCGCCGCACCGCCGCGTTCGAGCACTTCCACCAGCATCCGGTGCGCGAGCCGCCCGGCCGAGCCGTGCAGGGGACCTTCGAGCGCGCCGAGCCCGGCCGAGACCGCCGCGTACGGATGCGCGCGCGCCGACGCGGCGACCCGTACGGCCAGGGTCGAGGCGGCCAGATCGTGGTCCGTGAGCAGCGCCAGCGCCAGGTCCAGCACGGCCAGGGCGTCCGGATCCGGGTCCAGGGCGGAGAGCCGGGGCCACAGCTGCCGGGCGAGCCGGCCGTCTCCGCCCCACTGCGCCGGGCCGACTTCGGGCAGGGCGCCGACCAGGGTGGGGATCAGGGAGCGCGCGGAGCCCAGTACGGAGGGCTCGGACAGGTCGAAGCGCAGCGGGTCCGCGACCGCGGCGGCCGCGACGGCCACCCGCAGCCGGTCGACCGGACCGCTGTGCTCCGGCAGTGAGGCGACCGCCCGCCGGGCCGCGGCGAGGGCCTCCGGGGGAGCGGTGAACCGGGCCCCGCGCAGCAGGGTCCCCGTCCACAGCCACTCGGCGACCTCCTCGTAGCGGTACCGCGAGGCCAGCTCGACGGCGTCCACGCCCCGGAAGTAATACCGGTCGGACTCGATCAGCGTGAGGGAGGTGCGTACGGAGAGCTCTCCGGAGGCGCCGGGCACCGCGGCGGCTTCGCGCCGGCTGCGCAGGGCCAGGGCCTCCACCTCGCGGGCGTCGAAGCTGCTGCCGCGTCCGACCGGGTCGCGGCGGCTGGTGAGCTGGCCGCGGCTGACGTACGCGTACACCGTCGCGGGTTTCACGCCCAGCAGCCGGGCCGCCTCCTGGGTGCTGAGCCTTCGCTCACCGGACTCCTCGTTCATGACGTCACCCTACATAGGTTGAGTGGATCAATATTGACAGTGATCGAGTCCATCATCGATGGTCGATCCATGAACACCATCAACGCACCCGCCGTCCCCGCCGTCACTGCCGAAAGTCCACGCGGCCTCGCGGGAGTCGTGGTCACCGAGACGCAGCTCGGTGACGTCCGCGGCCGTGAGGGCTTCTACCACTACCGCCAGTACTCGGCCGTGGAGCTCGCCGACAGCCGCACCTTCGAGGACGTGTGGCACCTGATGTTCCGCGGCGCCCTGCCGGCCGACGCAGCGGAACGAGCCGCCTTCGCCGCCGAGATCACCCCGCTGCGCCGGCTCCCCGCCGAGGTGCGGGGCGCCCTGCCCGCCCTGGCCCGCGCGACGGCCCTGTCCGGCCCGCTCGCCGGGCTGCGCACGGCGCTCTCCCTGCTCGGCGCCTCCGCGGGCTTCCGCCCGGTCTACGACCTCACCCCCGACCGCCGGGCCGCCGACGCGATGGCCGCCTGCGCCGCCGTACCGACCCTGCTCACCGCCCTGCACCGGCTCGGTCAGGGCCTGGAGCCGGTCGAGCCGCGCGACGACCTCCCGTACGCCGCCAACTACCTCTACATGCTGACCGGGCAGGAGCCCGACCCGGTCAAGGCCCGCGCGGTCGAGCGCTACCTGATCTCCACGATCGACCACGGCTTCAACGCCTCCACCTTCACCGCCCGCGTGATCGCCTCCACCGGCGCCGACGTCGCGGCCTGCCTCACCGGGGCGATCGGCGCGCTCTCCGGCCCGCTGCACGGGGGCGCCCCCAGCCGGGCCCTGGACACGCTCGACGCCATCGGCACGGCGGACCGGATCGACCCGTGGATCCGCGAGCGGGTGCTCGCCGGGGATCGGATCATGGGCTTCGGGCACCCCGTCTACCGCACCGAGGACCCGCGCTCGCGGATGCTGCGCGAGATCGCCCTCGGGTTCGGCGGGCCGCTCGTGGACTTCGCCGTGGAGGTCGAGCGGCACGTCGAGGAGATCCTCGCCGAGCTCAAGCCGGGCCGCGAGCTGCACACCAACGTGGAGTTCTACGCCGGCGTGGTCATGGAGCTGTGCGGGCTGCCGCGCGAGATGTTCACGCCGACCTTCTGCGCGGCGCGCGTGATCGGCTGGAGCGCGAACGTCCTCGAACAGGCCACCGATTCGAAGATCATCCGACCCGCGGCCCGCTACACCGGCCCGACCCCGCCCCAGCCGGTCCCCACTCTCGGCTGACTACGATCGACCGGGTGAACAGCATCCCTGTGGTCGTCCTGTCCGGATTCCTCGGATCCGGCAAGACGACCGTCCTCAACCACCTCCTCGGGAACCGGGGCGGCACCCGGATAGGGGTCGTCGTCAACGACTTCGGCTCCATCGAGGTCGACGCGATGTCGGTGGCCGGCCAGGTCGGCGACTCGATGGTCTCCCTCGGCGGCGGCTGCCTGTGCTGCGCGGTGGACGGCAGCGAGCTGGACGCCTACCTGGAGAAGCTCGCCGACCCCGTCCACCGCATCGATGTGATCGTCATCGAGGCGAGCGGGCTGGCGGAGCCGCAGGAGATGGTCCGGATGCTCGTCGCCAACGAGAACCCGGCCGTCCGCTACGGCGGCATGGTGCAGATCGTCGACGCCGCCGAGTTCGACGCGACCCGGGCCCGGCACCCCGAGACCGACCGCCACCTGGCCGTCGCCGACCTGGTGGTGCTCAACAAGACCGACCGCGTCGACGCCGCGGAACGGGCCGGGATCGAGGGCGCGCTCGCCGCGCTGTGCGCGCCGGGGATCCCGGTCGTCGGCGCGGACCACGGGCGGATCGACCCGGAGCTGCTCTTCGACCGCCGCCCGTGGACCGAGACGCGCGGACAGCTGTCCTTCGAGGACCTGCTGGCGCAGGCGCACGACCACGATCACGATCGCGACGGCGAGGGTGAACACGACGGTGATCACGCCGACCACGCGCACACGGCATACGAGAGCACGGAGTTCGTGTCCGAGCAGGCCCTCAGCCCGCGCCGGTTCATCGACTTCCTCGACCGCCGCCCGGCAGGGCTCTACCGGATCAAGGGCTTCGTCTACTTCGGCGTGCCCGGCCACGAGGAGCGCTACGAGGTCCACGCGGTCGGCCGCTTCCTGCGCTTCGCCCCGCAGCCCTGGGGGCGGGGCGAGCCGCGCCTGACGCAGCTCGTCCTGATCGGCGCGGGCACCGACGGCCCCGCCCTGCTCCGCGAGCTGGAGGCCTGCCGCGAAGCGGAACCGCGGCATGCCCGCCCGGAGAGCATGTGGGGCGTCCTGCGCTACGTACACCGGCCCGCGGAGATCGACCGGGAGCCGGATCCGGAGCATGCCGACGCCGAACCCGAACACGACGCCGAACCCGAACCCGAACACGACGCCGAACCCGACCTCGACCCCGAGTCCGAGGAGTTCTGAGGGGACCGCGTCCGCTCAGGAGACCTCGATGCCGAAGTCGCCGAGCAGCGGCTCCAGGCCGCCCGGGTATCCCTTGCCGCCGATGACGAAGTCCCAGTCGCCGCCCGGGCGGCGACGGAAGGAGCCCAGGACCAGGGCGGTTTCGCCGGCGCGGCCGTCGGACACCTCCAGCCGGCCCAGCTCCTCGCCGCCCGGACCCAGCAGCCGGATCCGGGCGTCGGTGAAGCCCGCCAGGTCGGCGTGCGGATTGACCTCCGGATCGATCGCGGCGAGGAGGACCAGCCGGTCGGCGGGCCGCGGCAGGGCGTCGAAGGCGACCGTCAGCGCCGCCTTGTCGGGCGCCGAATGCGGGTGCGTCCGTACCGAACCGTCCGGGGTGCGGGGGTTGTTGAAGAACACGAAATGGTCCTCGCTCAGCACCCGGTTGCCCTCGCAGACCAGTGCGCACACGTCCAGCGCGACCGGTCCCGCCCAGGACATGCCGAGCACGTTCTCCTCGGCGGAGGGCTCCGGCTCGGCCGCCCGCTGGGCCGGGACCGAGGCAGCCGGGCCCCCGCCGAGCCGTCCGCGCAGTCCGTGCCGGTGCAGCAGGTCCACGAGCGTGGCTCCGTCGACCAGCTCCAGCGGCTTGTCCTCGACGAAGGCGTACGACGTGGGCCCGAACGTCGCGGTGGTGACCAGCACCCCCTTGTTCGCCCCCCGGTCCTGGACCGTGCCGTACAGGTCCCGCACCGCCGTCGGCGGGACCGTGTTGCGGTAGCGCTTGACCTGCACCACGATCCGCCCGCCCCGGATCGGGGCCGGGTCCAGCGCCTCGACGTCCACGCCGCCGTCGCCCGACCGCTGCGTGGTCACCGCTTCCATGCCCATCGCCCGGAACAGCTCGGCCACCAGGTTCTCGAAGGCGATCGGGTCCATCGCGAAGAGGTCCGGCTCCTCCTCCTCGCCGGCCCGGTGCCCGCCGTGGCTGACGACCGTGCCGACCTCCTCCGGCCGGCGCCCCGCCCGCACGGCCGTCAGCTGGTCGGGCCGTGCCGACAGTTGCCCGCGCAAGCCCTCGACCAGGCAGTCCACCGCGCTGACCTGCTCCAGCCGCAGCCCCGCGAAAGTGCCGCGCACCGCCGACACCGTGGCGAGTACGAAGCGCGCCTCCTGGCCCGTCACCGGATCGGGGCAGTCCACGAAGCCGTTCACCACGACCGAGTCCAGCACGCCGAACTCGTCCGCCGCGTACAGCTCGCGCACCACCAGCAGCACGCACTGCGCCAGCAGGTCCCGGTACAGCGCCCGCCGCTCCGTGGCCGGCCGGGGCTTCACCCTGTCCTGGTCCGTGCTCGGCAGGTACTGCACCGACCTGGCCTCCGGCACCACCGCGTACCCGGGCAGCTCCCAGTCCAGCACCAACTGGCGCGCGGCCGGGTCGTACGCGGCCGCCACCTGCCTCGGCAGCGCCTCGGGCCAGGCCGTCGAGGCGTACAGGGTGGCCGAGAAGTACTCCACCACCGCCTCCGCGTCGCCGGCGCGCAGCGCCCCGGTCAGCGCGGCGAGCCCGCTGTTGTGCGCACGGACCCCGGCGAGCTGTTCCGCCGCCCACCGGTCGTACTGCTGCCGGTACGCCGCCAGTTGCTGCTGCCGCCGCGTCTCCGCGGCGTGCGCGGCCTGCCAGGCCTGGGTGTACCGGGTGTGTGCCGCCCGCTCCGCCTGGGCCCGCCCGCCCGAGCCGAGGGTCCAGCCGCTGCTCTGCCGCTGGAACTGCTCGAGGAGCGGCATCGGCACCGGGTGCGCCAGGTTCCCGGGGTCGAACGGCTCCAGCTGCTCGGGCCGGACCAGGGCCGCCGTCCGGAACGCCGGCGCCCGGCACCCCGTGGCCAACAGGCCCTGCAGGGCGGCGACCTCGGCGTCGATCTGCGCGGTGCGCCGTAGTGCCTCGGCCTCGCGGTGCTGACGGTGGGCCGCCTGTTGCTCCCGCCGGCCCCGGGCCAGGTCGCGTTCGTAGGACCGCTGCCGGCGTTCCGCCTCACGCTGCTGGATCAGCTGCGTCTGCTGCGTCCGGCGCTGGGCCTCGGCCCAGTCCCCGATCGATCCGCCCGACCGACGACTCATCAGCTCTGTGTCTCCCCGCCCCAACCGACAGTGCCAAGAGGGAAAACACTAGTCGCCATTCGGGTGGTACGTCCCCCAGACGTACCACCCGAATGACCTCGTACCTCCTACAGCGCGGCCCCGGCCAGCGCACCGACGACAGCCGGCAGCGCCGTGCCCGAACCGTCTCGGCGCGGGTCCACCGCGGGGAGCTCCGCCGGCGTGCCGTTCACCGCCGCCGCGCGAGCGGGCGAACCGCCCGCCCAGGCCAGGAGCAGCACGTCCTCGCCCTTCAGGAAACGCTGGCAGCGGACGCCGCCGGTGGCCCTGCCCTTGCGCGGGTACTGGTCGAACGGGGTGAGCTTCCCGGACTGCATCGAGTCGTCCAGGGTCCCGTGCGAGCCCGCCACCGTGAACACCACGGCGTCGCGTGCCGGGTCGACTGCCGAGAAGTGGATCACCTTGGCGTTGTCGGAGAGCTTGATGCCGGCCATGCCGCCCGCCGGGCGGCCCTGCGGGCGCACCTGGTTGGCCGGGTAGCGCAGCAGCTGGGCGTCGTCCGTGATGAAGACCAGGTCCTCCTCGCCCGTGCGCAGCTCGACCGCGCCGATGATCCGGTCGCCGTCCTTGAGCGTGATGACCTCGAGCTCGTCCTTGTTGGCCGGGTAGTCCGGCACGACCCGCTTGACCACGCCCTGCTCGGTGCCGAGCGCCAGGCCCTGCCCCGACTCGTCCAGCGAGGTCAGGCAGACGACCTTCTCGTCCGCCTCCAGCCCGGAGAGGAACTCCGAGACCGGGGCGCCGCCCGCCAGGTTCGGCGCGGCATGGGTGTCCGGCAGCTGCGGCAGGTCGATGACCGGAAGCCGCAGGAGCCGACCGTACGAGGTGACCACGCCGATGTCGGCCCGCGCGGTCGCGGCGACCTGCGAGACGATCAGGTCGTGCTTCGCGCGGGCGCCGCCCTCCTCCTCGGGGAGCGGATCGGCGTTCGCGGTGCGGGCGAGCAGGCCGGTGGAGGACAGCAGCACCCGGCACGGGGTGTCCTCGACCTCCAGCGGGACCGCCGCGACGGCCGTCCCCGACGACTCCAGCAGCACCGTACGGCGCTCCGTGCCGAACTTCTTCGAGACCGCGGCCAGTTCCGCCGAGACCAGCTTGCGCAGCTCGCTGTCGGAGTCCAGGATCCCGGTGAGCTCGTCGATCTCGCCGGCCAGCCGGTCGCGCTCGGACTCCAGCTCGATCCGGTCGAAGCGGGTGAGCCGGCGCAGCGGGGTGTCCAGGATGTACTGGGTCTGGATCTCGCTCAGGGAGAAGCGCTCCATCAGGCGCTCCTTGGCCTGCGCGGAGTTGTCGCTGTCCCGGATGATCCGGATGACCTCGTCGATGTCGAGCAGCGCCACCAGCAGGCCCTCGACCAGGTGGAGCCGGTCGCGCCGCTTGCCCCGGCGGAACTCGCTGCGCCGGCGCACGACCTCGAAGCGGTGGTCGAGGTAGACCTCCAGCAGCTCCTTGAGGCCCAGCGTCAGCGGCTGCCCGTCGACCAGCGCGACGTTGTTGATGCCGAAGGTCTCCTCCATCGGCGTCAGCTTGTACAGCTGCTCCAGCACGGCCTCGGGGTGGAAGCCGTTCTTGATCTCGATGACCAGGCGCAGGCCGTGCGAGCGGTCGGTGAGGTCCTTGACGTCCGCGATGCCCTGGAGCTTCTTCGAGCCGACCAGGTCCTTGATCTTCGCGATGACCTTCTCGGGGCCGACCGTGAAGGGCAGTTCGGTGACGACCAGGCCCTTGCGGCGCGGGGTCACGTCCTCCAGGGCCACCGTGGCGCGGATCTTGAAGGTGCCGCGACCGTTCTCGTAGGCGTCCTTGATGCCCGCGAGGCCCACGATCCGGCCGCCGGTGGGCAGGTCGGGACCCGGTACGAAGCGCATGAGCGCCTCCAGGTCCGCCTCCGGGTAGCGGATCAGGTGGCGGGCGGCCGCGATGACCTCGCCCAGGTTGTGCGGGGCCATGTTGGTGGCCATGCCGACCGCGATCCCGGACGCGCCGTTGACCAGCAGGTTCGGGTACGCCGCCGGCAGTGCGACCGGTTCCCGCTCCTGGCCGTCGTAGTTCGCGACGAAGTCGACGGTGTTCTCGTCGATCGACTCCGTCATCAGCGACGCGGCGTCGGCCATCTTGGACTCGGTGTAACGCATCGCGGCCGGCGGGTCGTCGTTGCCGAGCGAGCCGAAGTTGCCGTGGCCGTCGACCAGCGGGAGCCGCATGGAGAAGGGCTGCGCCATGCGCACGAGGGCGTCGTAGATCGACGCGTCGCCGTGCGGGTGCAGCTTGCCCATGACCTCGCCGACGACGCGGGCGCACTTCACATAGCCGCGGTCGGGGCGCAGGCCCATCTCGTTCATCTGGTAGACGATGCGCCGGTGCACCGGCTTCATGCCGTCGCGGGCGTCGGGCAGGGCGCGGGAGTAGATCACCGAGTACGCGTACTCGAGGAAGGAGCCCTGCATTTCGTCGACGACGTCGATGTCGAGGATCTTCTCCTCGAAATCCTCCGGCGGCGGGGTCTTCGTGCTGCGGCGGGCCATCGCTGCGCGGCTCCTTAACCAAGAATCGGGATGAGCTGAGCTCTCACGGGGTGGGGCTTGCGGTCGTACGCGGGTGGTGCTGGAGGTGCTACGGGGGTCGGGCCGGGTTTCGGACAGTGGGGTGACGCGGACCATTGTGGCCCGAGGTACCGACAACGCCGACTCCGACCCAGGAGTGGGCCGGGAACTTCTCCGGTCGCCGACACGCTTGCATACAGTGGCAGGTCTGACAGGAATCTCTGCATCGCGATCGAAGGGACCACATGCCCATGGGTCACACGGCCACAGCTCAGGCCGGCTCCGGCGGCCTCACAGCAACCGAGCACCGGCTGGCCAACGGCCTGCGCGTGGTGCTGTCCGAGGACCACCTGACCCCGGTCGCCGCGGTCTGCCTCTGGTACGACGTCGGCTCGCGCCACGAAGTCAAGGGACGCACGGGCCTGGCTCACCTCTTCGAGCACCTGATGTTCCAGGGCTCGAAGAACGTCTCCGGCAACGGGCACTTCGAGCTGGTCCAGGGAGCCGGCGGTTCCCTCAACGGCACCACCAGCTTCGAGCGCACCAACTACTTCGAGACGATGCCGACCCACCAGCTGGAGCTCGCGCTGTGGCTGGAGGCGGACCGGATGGGTTCGCTGCTGGCCGCCCTGGACGACGAGTCCATGGAGAACCAGCGCGACGTCGTCAAGAACGAGCGCCGCCAGCGCTACGACAACGTCCCCTACGGCACGGCGTTCGAGAGGCTGACCGCCCTGGCGTACCCCGAGGGCCACCCGTACCACCACACGCCGATCGGCTCCATGGCCGACCTGGACGCCGCGTCCCTGGAGGACGCGCGCGCCTTCTTCCGTACGTACTACGCGCCCAACAACGCGGTGCTGTCGGTCGTCGGCGACATCGACCCCGACACGACGCTCGCCTGGGTCGAGAAGTACTTCGGCACCATCCCCAGGCACGACGGCAAGCAGCCGCCCCGCGACGGCTCGCTCCCCGAGACCATGGGCGAGCAGCTGCGTGAGGAGATCCTCGAGGAGGTCCCGGCCCGCGCGCTGATGGCGGCCTACCGGCTCCCGCACGACGGCACCCGCGAGTGCGACGCCGCCGACGTGGCGCTGACCGTCCTCGGCAGCGGCGAGTCCTCCCGGCTGCACAACCGCCTGGTGCGCCGCGACCAGACCGCCGTCGCGGCGGGCTTCGGCATGCTGCGCCTGGCCGGCGCGCCGTCGCTGGGCTGGCTGGACGTGAAGACCTCCAGCGGCGTCGAGGTGCCCGCCATCGAGGCGGCCGTCGACGAGGAGCTCGCGCGGTTCGCCGCCGAGGGCCCGACGGCCGAGGAGATGGAGCGCGCCCAGGCCCAGCTGGAGCGCGAATGGCTGGACCGGCTGAGCACGGTGGCCGGCCGCGCCGACGAACTGTGCCGCTTCGCGGTGCTCTTCGGCGACCCGCAGCTGGCGCTGACCGCCGTCCAGCGCGTCCTCGACGTCACCGCCGAGGAAGTGCAGGCCGTGGCCGCGGCCCGACTGCGCCCGGACAACCGCGCGGTGCTCGTGTACGAGCCGATCGCGGCCGACGAGAGCGCCGAGAGCGACGAGAACAGCGACGAGAACGAGGGGGCGGAGCAGTGAGCGACACCGCAGCCGTCACGATGACCTTCCACCCGCGCCCCGAGGCCGGCGAGCCGCAGCCGTGGGCCTTCCCGGCCCCCGAGCGCCAGGTACTGGCCAACGGCCTGACCCTGCTGCGCTGCCACCGCCCCGGCCAGCAGGTGGTGGCGGTCGAGATCAACCTCGCCGCTCCGCTGGACGCGGAGCCCGAGGGCCTCGACGGCGTGGCCACCATCATGTCCCGCGCCCTGTCCGAGGGCACCGACAAGCACTCCGCCGAGGAGTTCGCGGCCGAGCTGGAGCGCTGCGGCGCCACCATCGACGCGCACGCCGACCACCCGGGCCTGCGGGTCTCCCTGGAGGTCCCGGCCTCCCGGCTGCACAAGGCGCTGGGCCTGGTCGCCGAAGCGCTGCGCGCGCCGGCCTTCGCCGACGCCGAGGTCGACCGCCTGGTGCGCAACCGGCTCGACGAGATCCCGCACGAGCTGGCCAACCCGCAGCGCCGCGCCGCCAAGGAGCTCTCCAAGGAGCTCTTCCCGGCCTCCCTGCGGATGTCCCGCCCGCGCCAGGGCACCGAGGACACGGTCGCCCGCATCGACTCCGCGGCCGTACGCGCCTTCTACGAGGCCCACGTACGCCCCGCGACCGCCACCGCGGTGGTCGTCGGCGATCTGACCGACATCGACCTGGACGCCGTCCTGGCCGACACCCTGGGCACCTGGACCGGCGACACCACGGAGCCGCGCCCCGTCCCGCCGATCACCGCCGACGACACCGGCCGCGTGGTCATCGTGGACCGGCCCGGCGCCGTCCAGACGCAGCTGCTGATCGGCCGCATCGGTCCGGACCGGCACGACCGGGTCTGGGCGCCCCAGGTGCTCGGCACCTACTGCCTGGGCGGCACCCTCACTTCCCGCCTGGACAAGGTGCTGCGCGAGGAGAAGGGGTACACGTACGGCGTGCGCGCCTTCGGCCAGGTGCTGCGCTCCACCGCCGACGGCAAGGGCGCCTCGATGCTCGCCATCAGCGGCTCGGTGGACACCCCGAACACCGGCCCGGCGCTGGACGACCTCTGGAAGGTGCTGCGCACCCTCGCGGAGGGCGGCCTGACCGACGCCGAACGGGACGTGGCGGTACAGAACTTGGTGGGGGTGGCCCCGCTGAAGTTCGAGACGGCGGCCTCCGTCGCGGGCACGCTCGCCGACCAGGTCGAGCAGGAGCTCCCGGACGACTACCAGGCGCAGTTGTACGCGCGGCTCGCGGAGACCGGGACGGTGGAGGCCACTTCGGCGGTCGTCAGCGCCTTCCCGGTGAACCGCCTGGTCACGGTCCTGGTGGGCGACGCCTCGCAGATCGAGGAGCCGGTACGGGCCCTCGGGATCGGTGAGGTCACCGTCGTCACCAACTGATCGGAAACTCAAGGGACTCCGGCGGCTTGTCCGCCGGAGTCCTTTTTGTCTGGTTAGTCGTATGGTTGCTCGTATGTGGTGTGGCGAACGCAACAAAAGGGCGTGTCTGTTTGGCGATTGACTGATGATCCGCCTAGCGTCAGGCGTGCTGTTCGTCAGTTGCACCCGCCGCGTCCGCGGCACCGGACAGCGATCGCCGAGTCCCCGTCAGGCGCGAGCCTGGGGAGCCGGGGACCCACATGTGTCCCTGGGGTGAATCGGACCGCCTCGCAAGAGGAGGCCCGTAGGAGACCTTCCTGCTCCGAACCCGTCAGCTAACCCGGTAGGCGAGAAGGAAGGAAAGGATCAGCCCCTTCATGGCGTTTGGCAGTCGTGTCGCCGGTAAGCACCGTGGTTCCAGTCGTATGAGCCGCAAGACCGCCGGCTACGCCGGTATCGCCGCCCTCGCCGCCACCGGCGTCGTCGGCTCCCTGGCCGGTCCCGCGTTCGCCGCGGACAGCGCCCCCTCCACCGAGGACACCGGCCTGAACACCATCGTCGTGGCCGACGAACTCGCGGACGAGATCCAGGCCCAGGCCGCCTCGCAGCAGCGCGCCGCGGAGGCCGCCGCCGCCAAGACGCAGGCCGAGGCCGACGCGAAGCAGCGGGCCGCCGAGGCCAAGGCGAAGGCCGAAGCCCGGGCCAAGGCCGAGCGCGAGGCCGCCGAGCGCGTGGCCCGCGAGGAGGAGCGCAAGCGCCTCAACACCTTCGTGGCCCCGCTCGCGGACACCTACGTCAGCACCCAGTACCACGCGGGCGGCGGCATGTGGTCCTCCGGCAGCCACACCGGCATCGACTTCCACGCCTCCTCCGGCACCGAGGTGCACTCGGTCGGCCTGGGCACCGTGGTCGAGGCGGGCTACGGCGGCGCGTACGGCAACAACGTCGTCATCAAGCACGCCGATGGCACGTACACCCAGTACGGCCACCTGTCCTCGCTGAGCGTCTCCGTCGGCCAGCAGGTCACCCCGGGCCAGCAGATCGGCCGGTCGGGCTCCACCGGCAACTCCAGCGGCCCGCACCTGCACTTCGAGGCCCGCACCGGCGCCGACTACGGCTCGGACATCGACCCGGTCGCGTACCTGCGCTCCCACGGCGTCGACGTCTGACGCGGACCGCACCGCACCACGCTTCTTCCGAGAAGGCCCCGGCTCTCCCGAGCCGGGGCCTTCTCGTTGTGTGAATGTTTCGCATTATCGGCCGTCCTCGGAAATTATCGTGTGTTGCAATAGAGTCGCAGCTCGCACAGTCATACGAAAATAGGCGGAGGTCCGGTCTTGCGTATTCCCGCGCACACGGTATGCACAGCAATTCGCGACGACATCGTCTCCGGGGTGTTCGGCCCCGGCGGCCGGCTGACCGAGGAGGTGCTGGCCCGCCGGTACGGAGTCTCGCGGGTCCCGGTGCGCGAAGCGCTGCGCACGCTGGAGTCCGAGGGGTTCGTGACCACCCGCCGGCACGCGGGCGCCTGCGTGGCCGAGCCCACCGAGCAGGAGGCCGCCGATCTCCTCGAGCTGCGGATGCTGCTGGAGCCCCTCGCCGCCGCGCGGGCGGCCCGGCGGCGTACCGAGGCCCACCTCAAGGTACTGCGCGGCCTGGTCAGACTGGGCCAGGAGCGGGCCAGGAGGGGCCAGGGGGAGGACCTGCGCTCCCTGGGGGGCTGGTTCCACGAGACGCTCGCCCAGGCCTCCGGAAGCCCCGGGCTGATCGCGCTGCTCACCCAGATGCGGCACAAGGTGGCATGGATGTACGTGGTGGAGGCCCCGGTCCGGCCCGTGGAGTCCTGGGCGGAGCACGGCGTGATCGTGGACGCGGTGGCCCGGGGCGACGCCGAGCGGGCCCGGGCGCTGACCGCGGTCCACGCGGACCGGGCGGCCGGGGCGCACCGCCTGCGCGTGAGGACTCTGCAACCTGCCGTAAACACGGCGAGCGGTCCGCTTTAACAATCGCCGCATACAACGGTGGGATATTCGTGCGGCATCGGTGATCGGGTGCCGGGCGATTTGATGCCGGGCGATGAGTGGCCGGGTCATTCGGTGCGGAATTTTCCGGCGGGCCGGTAATTCATTTCCGCACGCCCGGTCCACCGGAATTCGATGTGCGCTGAAAAGCGGTGAAGCCGTTGCTCCCGGCCGAGGTCGGGGGCAACGGCTTCGCCGTGCAAGGTCCTGCGGGTCGAACCCGAAGGGTCAGACGGTCTCGGGGAGCTCCTCGAGGCCCTCGGCGACCAGCTTCGCGAGGCGCTCCAGCGCGGCCTCGGCGCCCTCGGCCTCGGACGCGAGGACGATCTCCTCGCCGCCCTGGGCGCCCAGGCCCAGAACCGCCAGCATGGAGGCGGCGTTGACGGGGTCGCCGCCCGCCTTCGCGATGGTCACCGGGACGCCGGAAGCGGTCGTCGCGCGGACGAAGATCGAGGCGGGACGAGCGTGCAGGCCCTCGGCCCAGCCGACGTTGACGCGGCGCTCTGCCATGGTGATGCCCTTCAGGTTCTTACGGTTGTCTAGACCAGTCTCTCACGACGTCCGGAATGGTCGGACCGACCTTCGGCCCGAATACACCCGCCGTTCGACCTACCCCAGCTTGCCCTGATTCGCTACAGCCCGCCCGATGCGCCGCGCCCGGGCCGCTCGGGCCGTCCGAGCCTTAAGGTGGCCCCATGACCACCGAGTCGGACCCCTCGTACCCGGACCACTGGGAAGCGGACGTCGTCCTGCGCGACGGCGGAACCGCCCGGATCCGGCCCATCACCACCGACGACGCGGGCCGGCTGGTCAGCTTCTACGAGCAGGTCTCCGACGAGTCCAAGTACTACCGCTTCTTCGCCCCCTACCCCCGGCTCTCCGACCGCGACGTGCACCGCTTCACGCACCACGACTACGTGGACCGCGTCGGCCTCGCCGCGACGATCGGCGGGGAGTTCATCGCCACCGTCCGCTTCGACCGGATCGGCTCCGACGGCCGCCCGGCCACCGGGCCCTCCGACGAGGCCGAGGTCGCCTTCCTCGTCCAGGACGCCCACCAGGGACGCGGCGTCGCCTCCGCCCTGCTCGAACACATCGGCGCGGTGGCCCGCGAGCGCGGAATCCGCCGCTTCGCCGCCGAAGTGCTGCCCGCCAACACCAAGATGATCAAAGTGTTCACGGACGTCGGCTACCAGCAGAAGCGCAGCTTCGAGGACGGCTCCGTCCACCTCACCCTCGACCTCGAACCCACCGCCGAGTCCCTCGCCGTCCAGCGCGCCCGCGAACAGCGCGCCGAGGCCCGCTCCGTGCAGCGGCTGCTCGCCCCCGGATCGGTGGCGGTGATCGGAGTCAGCCGCTCCGGCGGGGGAGTGGGCGCGGCCGCCCTGCGCAACCTGCGGGACAGCGGCTTCCACGGCCACCTCTACGCCGTCAACGAAGCCCGCGCCCCCGGCATCGAGGGGGACCTGCTGGACGGCGTACGGGCCTACCGCGCGGTCGGCGACATCGGCGCCCCGGTCGACCTCGCGGTGATCGCGGTCCCGGCGGAGCGGGTCCCGCAGGCCGTGGCCGCCTGCGGCGAACACGGGGTACAGGGACTGGTGGTGCTGTCCGCCGGATACGGCGAGAGCGGCGGCGACGGCCTGGACCGCCAGCGCGAACTGGTCCGGCAGGTGCGCTCGTACGGGATGCGCCTGATCGGACCGAACGCCTTCGGGGTGATCAACACCGCGCCGGAGGTGGAGCTGAACGCCTCGCTCGCACCCGCGCCGGCCCCCGCGCGGGGACGGGTCGGCCTGTTCACCCAGTCCGGGGCGATCGGCATCGCACTGCTCTCCGGACTGCTGCGGCGCGGGGAGGGCCTGTCCTCCTTCGTCTCCGCCGGGAACCGGGCGGACGTCTCGGGCAACGACATCCTCCAGTACTGGTACGACGACGAGGCGACCGACGTCGCCCTGATGTACCTGGAGACCCTGGGCAACCCGAGGAAGTTCACCCGGCTCGCCCGGCGCACGGCCGCCGTCAAGCCGGTGGTCGTCGCCAAGGGCGGCCGCCACACCCCGGCCGGACACCTCGTCCCCGGCACCCGGCTGCCCGACGCGACGGTCTCCGCGCTGCTGCGGCAGGCGGGCGTGATCAGGGTCGACACCGTGACGGAGCTCGTGGACGTCGGCCTGCTGCTGGCCTCGCAGCCGGTGCCGGCCGGCCCCCGGGTGGCGATCCTCGGCAACTCGGAGTCGCTCGGGGTGCTCACCTACGACGCCTGCCTCACGGAGGGGCTGCGGCCGCTGCCCCCGCTGGACCTGACGACGGCGGCCTCGCCGGAGGACTTCCGTACGGCCGTCACCGCGGCGCTGGCCTCGCGGGACAGCGACGCGGTGATCGTGACGGCGATCCCGTGGGTGAGCGAGCAGGCGCTGGCGGACGATCTCGCGGACGCGCTGCGGGAGGCCGCGGCGCTGCATCCCGGCAAGCCGGTGGCCGTGGTCCACGTCGAGCTGGGCGCCCTGGCCGAGGCCCTCTCGGCCGCGACCGCCCCGGCCGCGGCGGCCGCCGGGGCGGTCCGCCCGGCGTCCGCCTCCGGTGAGGCGGGCAGCGGGGGCGCACCCGCCGCGGGCACCGCCCCGGCAGGGCCCGGCGCCCCCGACCTCGGTACGGGAGCGGCCCGGCCGGACACCGGCGCGCCCGCCGCGCCCGGGACGGTCGGCATCCCCGCCTACCCGGCCGCCGAGCGGGCCGTCAAGGCCGTCGCCGAGGCCGTGCGCTACGGGCAGTGGCGGCGGGCCAACGCCGTGGCCGGGCAAGTACCCGAGTACGAGGACATCGACGAGAGCGGGGCCGCCGGACAGCTCTCCCGCGTGCTGGCCGAGGTAGCCGAGCACGAGGTGCTGACCCTGAAGGAGCCCGACGCTCGCGAGCTCCTCGCCCGGTACGGAATCCGTGTCCTGCCCACGCTCCCCGCCCCCAGCGCCGACGCCGCGGTCCGTGCTGCCCGGGTCCTCGGGTACCCCGTGGCCCTCAAGACCACCGCCCCGCACCTGCGCCACCGCGCCGACCTCGGCGGCGTCCGCCTCGACCTCACCACCGAGGCCGACCTGCGCCGCTCCTACGAGGAGCTCACCCGGGCGCTCGGCAAACCGCAGGAGCTGCTCCCCGTGGTCCAGGCGATGGCGCCCCGGGGCGTCGACACCGTCGTCCGCTCCGTCATCGACCCCGCCGCCGGCGCCGTCCTGTCCTTCGGCCTCTCCGGAGTCGCCTCCGAGCTGCTCGGCGACACCGCGCACCGGCTCGTTCCCGCCACCGACCGGGACGCGGCGGGCCTGATCCGGTCCATCCGCACGGCCCCGCTGCTCTTCGGCTGGCGCGGCAGCGCCCCCGTCGACACCCCCGCGCTGGAGGAGCTGCTCCTGCGCCTCTCCCGCCTCGTCGACGACCACCCCGAGGTGGTCGGGGTGGTCCTGGAACCCGTCGTCGTCGCCACCGAGGGGCTCTCCGTGCTCAGCGCGGCCGTCCGCGTCGCCCACCCGCCCGCCCGCGGCGACCTCGGCCCCCGGACCCTGCCCAGCTACTGAGGCCCCGGACCCTGCCCGGCTCCTGAGGTCCGGGGCGGCCTACGTGCCCCGGACGGGCCTTAGGATGGACCTCATGGCGAAATCCGGTACGACGACCCAGGGGCTGCGCACGGCGATCGAGCGCAGCGGCTACTACCCGGCCCTCGTGGCCGAGGCCGTGGAGGCCGCGGTGGGCGGCGAGCCGATTTCGTCGTACCTGGTCCACCAGGAGACGACCTTCGACTCCAACGAGGTGCGCCGGCACGTCACCGTGCTGGTCCTGACCGGCAACCGCTTCATCGTCAGCCACACCGACGAGCAGGCCGCCGACGCCGGATCCCCCTCCCCGTACGCGACCACCTCCACCGAGTCGGTCAAGCTGTCCGGCATCTCCTCCGTGGTGCTCAGCCGCGTCGTCGCCAACCCGGAGTCCTACACTCCCGGCACCCTGCCCCGCGAGGTCGTCCTGACCATCGGCTGGGGCGCGGTCTCGCGCATCGACCTGGAGCCCGCCGCCTGCGGCGACCCGAACTGCGACTCCGACCACGGCTACACCGGCAACTCCACCGCCGACGACCTCAGCCTGCGCGTGAGCGAGGCGGGGGACGGCCCGGAGGCGGTCCGCCAGACCCTGCTCTTCGCCCAGGCCCTGTCCGAGGCCACGGCGGCCACGTCCGCCGGCCCCGCCCGCTGATGGCGTACTCCACCGCGCAGAACTGGCAGGACGAGCCGGAGCTGCTGGACCTCGCCGGCGCCCCGGTACCGCAATACGGCTCCGGCTCGCTCGCCGACCTGCTGCCCACCCTCGTGGCCGGCCAGGGCGTACCCGGTTTCCAGGCCTCGATCGCCGAGCTGACCCCGTCCGACCGGAACTGCGTGTTCCTGGTCGACGGCATGGGCTGGGAGCAGATCAAGGCCCACCCGGACGAGGCCCCGTACCTCACCTCCCTCCTCGGCAGCTCGCGAGGCGGCACCGGCCGCCCGATCACCGCGGGCTTCCCGGCGACCACCGCCACCTCGCTGGCCTCCGTCGGCACCGGCCTGCCGCCCGCGCGGCACGGCCTGCCCGGCTACACCGTGCGCAATCCGGCCACCGGCGAACTGATGAACCAGCTCCGCTGGCATCCGTGGACCGCGCTCAAGCCCTGGCAGCCCTACCCGACGGTCTTCCAGCAGGCGGACGCGGCCGGCGTGGCCACCGCGCAGGTGTCCTCGCCCGCTTTCCAGACCACCCCGCTCACCAAGGTCGCGCTGAGCGGCGGCACCTTCCTCGGCCGGATGACCGGCGAGGAGCGCATGGACCTCGCGGCCGAGCGCCTCGCGGCCGGCGACCGCTCGCTCGTGTACACGTACTACAGCGAGCTCGACGGGGCCGGCCACCGGCACGGAGTCGACTCCGACGCCTGGCGCGGCCAGCTGATGTACGTCGACCGGCTGGTCCAGCGGCTCGCGGAGCAGTTGCCGCCGCGCACCGCGCTGTACGTGACCGCGGACCACGGCATGGTGGACATCCCCTTCGACGAGGACTCCCGGATCGACTACGACGACGACTGGGAACTGGGCGCCGGCGTGGCCCTGCTGGGCGGTGAGGGCCGGGCGCGGCACGTGTACGCCGTACCGGGCGCCGAGGCCGACGTCCTGACCGTGTGGCGCGAGGTGCTCGGCGACCGGTTCTGGGTCGCGAGCCGCGAAGAAGCCCTGGAACTGGGCTGGTTCGGGGCGCCGGGCGAGTGCGACGAGCGGGTCCTCGGCCGGATCGGCGACGTCGTCGCGGCCGCCCAGGCCGATGTCGCGATCACCGCCTCCCGGGCCGAGCCCAACGAGTCGGCGCTCGCCGGAATGCACGGCTCCATGACGGCGGCCGAGCAGCTCGTCCCGCTGCTCGAAATCCGCTCCTGAAGCCTCCCGCCCCACCCCACCCCCCGCCCCACCCCCGTCCCACGACCGTCGAAAGGCCCTGTACTCCCCATGCCCGAGCTGGTGTTCTTCTCCGGAACGATGGACTGCGGAAAGAGCACTTTGGCGCTCCAGATTGCCCATAACCGCGACGCGCGGGGACTCCAGGGCGTGATCTTCACCCGTGACGACCGTGCGGGCGAGGGCAAGCTGTCCTCGCGTCTGGGCCTGGTGACGGAGGCGGTGGAGGCGCCGGCGGGCATGGACCTCTACGCGTACCTGGTGGCCCAGCTCTCCAAGGGCGGCAAGGCGGACTACGTGATCGTGGACGAGGCGCAGTTCCTGGCCCTTGCCCAGATCGACCAGTTGGCCCGGATCGTCGACGACCTGGGTCTGGACGTCTTCGCCTTCGGCATCACGACGGACTTCCGCACCAAACTCTTCCCCGGCTCGCAGCGCCTGATCGAACTGGCGGACCGCCTGGAGCAGCTCCAGGTCGAGGCCCTGTGCTGGTGCGGTGCCCGCGCCACGCACAACGCTCGTACGGTGGGCGGCGAGATGGTCGTGGAAGGCGAGCAGGTGGTCGTCGGCGACGTCAATCGTTCGCCGGAGGAAGTCGGCTACGAGGTCCTCTGCCGCCGTCACCACCGCCGCCAGATGACCAGCGCCGCGGCTCACGCCGCCGCGATCTCCCCGGACGTCCTCCCGGTCAACCACGCCTGAAACCGCAGCGGCCCGCCCAGAAGCCAACGGTCCCAGCGGCGGGCGGCCGTGGTGTCTGCCGCCGGCAGAGCGGGTCCTGCTGGTGACCGTCTACTACCGCACCAACCTCACGATGCGCCGGCTCGCCCCGCTCTTCGGGATCTCCCCAGCCACCGCGGGTAAGCAGGTAGAGCAGCTGGTCCGTCACAGGTCTTCGGGCTGCCACTCGTCGGTCGGACGCCGTGCGGTGCCCGGTGTGCGATGACGCCAAGACCTTCTCCCTAAGGCGAAGTCAAGGCTGCTGCCGAGGGGCGCCGAGTGTCGCCGACGCTTAGCCTTGAAGTATATATCGCCCCAATTATCACTTTCGTGCATGGTGTGGTCGACGACCGACTGCCGAGGAACAGTGACCCGTCTTATGCCTCGCACGCCTGACAGCAATCCGCAGGAGGGCCGTCGTGCCCGAGCTTCCGCGCTGAGTGAGCAGGCGGCGCGTGCCGAACGCCGCCGCCGACTGCGGTTCACCATGATCGTGGGCATCGTGGTGGCCGCGGTCATCGCCGGGCTCACGATCGCGGTGCTCTCCACGAGAGGCGGGCCGTCCCGTTCCACGGCTCCCGAGGCGGGCATACCAGCCACTCCGATGAAGACCGCCTCAGGCCGTGCGACCAGCCCACCGTGGGCCGCGCCAAGCGATGCTTCCGCGCGGGTCGCGGCAGCTGGGCTGATGATGCTGGGCGAGGAGGGTCACGTCGAGCACATCCACACCCACCTGGACGTCATCGTGAACGGCAAATCGGTGGTTGTCCCCGCGGACATCGGCATCGACCACAAGGCGCAGCAGATCAGCCCGCTGCACACCCACGCGGAGAACGGCGTGATCCACATCGAGTCCCCGGTCAAGGCTGCCTTCTCCCTCGGCCAGTTCATGACCGAATGGGACCTCGCCCTCACGTCGGACTCCATCGGCGGGCTCAAGGCCGGCGGCGCCAACGAATTCCACGCCTACGTGAACGGCAAGGAGCGCCCCGGCAACCCGGCCGCGATCGAGTTCCGGGACCACGACGAGATCGCGCTCGTATACGGACCGGCAGACGTGAAGGTCGACGTGCCCAGCCGCTACGACTGGCCGAAGGGCAAGTGAGCAGCGGCTACGGGAATCCAGGCCGGTCGGGGCTGCCTGACGCGGCGCCGGTAGGGGGGCCAGGACGACGGCCGTGCTGCGGGCCGTCGTTGCTGTGCGCCACCTCCTGCGCCAGCTCAGGTGTCCGGATGGAGCTGCTTTGGTACGAGTGATCACGGCCCCTTACGTCGGCCTGCGGATCGGGCAGGCCTTTCGGACCTGGCCGCGATAGCCCGATCTGGGGTCGTGATCTTCGAGGCTCGCGTCAAAGTGGCTGCACAACGCCGTGGAACCGACCGCTCCAGCCGTAGGGGGTCTCCCTCGCCACCTGCCGCACGCAGCGTGCCGGCAAGGCGGCGCGGACGCGTCGTGCGCGGGCCTTGATGGGGCAGGGAAGGTCTCGGCCTGGCCGAGGCGGGCTTGGCTCGCCCTGACGGCGAGGCCGTCGTGCACAACCGGGACGACGAGTGGGCAGAGCGCCCTGCGGAACGACGGCGTGCCGCGTACCGCGATCTGCGATCTGCGATCTGCGATCTGGCCACGTTCGTTCTCGCTGGAGGCAAGGCCGAAGGGGTTGGCCGCGCGATATCCGGGCCCGCCCCTCGTTCGCAGCATGAGGCGTGGCTTATATCCGGATTGCACAAGGATGTCAAGTCACGCTTTTTAGTGGCGTGACCCGTATTGCCCGGTCGGGTTTATTTGAAGCCATGGCCTCACCACAACAACTCCTACTCATAACGAATGTGAGGCCGAGCTTTCATCCCATTTCTGCGGGCAAAAGGGAAAGCCCCGTATAAGTAGAGGGAGAGTCAGATGAATGGGTATTCCTGGATGCGTCGTCTGTTGTTCATGGCTACGGCCTCCGTGGCCCTGGCCGGCACCGTCGTGCTGGTCCCGGCGGCGGCCTTCGCATCTCCGGCAGAACACGCCAAGGCGATTCCGTACCTCTCCTGCCGCCACGCCGCACATTAGGCCGGGGCTTTCTGTGCCCCGGCCGCGCGAGTCCGCGGCCGATATTTCCCACCGGAAAGGAGGGGTTGCCATGCGCTACGACCACTGCCTCTAGTTCGAGCAGGTCGGGCCCGGGTGACGCCGGGCCCGACCTCGCTTCACACGTGATCCGCCGTGACCTAAGACAGGAACGAAGGCCAATGACGACATCCATCAGCTACAACCCATTGGACTGGGAAACGATCGTCGACCCGTATCCGGTCTATGCCGAGCTGCGCGCCCGTGCGCCGGTGTTCTGGCACGAGCAGATGCAGTCCTGGGTGCTCACTCGATACCGCGATTGCCGAGAGGTGTTGCGCAACCACGAGTTGTGGGCTCGGGACTTGCGCCGAGTCGGGGCCGACGTTCCCGATGAACGAATGAACATCCAATACCAGGACCCGCCGGAGCAGGCGAGGTTGCGTGCTCTGATCATCAACGCCATGCGGGCGCCGGACACCCGGGACATCTGCCGCCGTGCCCGACCCGATCTCGATGGGCATTTCGAACGGCTCCGCGATCGCGACGAGTTCGACCTCATGAGTGAGGTCGCGGCCCCACTCGCGCTGCAGATCACCTGTGACCTGGTCGGCGTGGAACCGCCGGCGCTGGAAACCTACGTGAGGATCTTCGAAGGGCTGACCCGGCGGATGGACAGCGGGCTCGAGCCGAGCCACACCGAGCCCGGGGAGGAAGTGGGACTCGAACTTCACGCGATGATGAAGGCGTGGTTCGTGAACACCCGGCTTCCGGGAATGATCGCGAGCCTGCGGGAGAGTCCGCACACGAAAACGATGCCGGACACATACGTCCGGAACACGGTGAGTGCGGTTTTCAACGCCAGTTACAGCACGGTCTATGCCTCGACCGGAGCCGTCGTCCTGACTCTGCTGCAGCATCCACACGTGCTCGATCAGCTGCGCGATCGCAGTCTGATGGCTACGGGGGTGGCGGAGCTGATCCGCTTCTGCAGCCCGGCCCAGGGCACGAGCCGGGTGGCGACCGAGCGAACGAAGATCGGCGACACCACGATCGAGCAGGGTGAGGCCGTCGTGACCCTTTTCGCCGCTGCCAACCGGGATCCGGAGTACTTCGCCCAGCCGGATGAGCTCATTCTCGACCGTTCACCCAACCAACATCTGGGATTCGGATGGGGTCCGCACATCTGTGCCGGCGCACAACTCGCAACGGACTGGCTGTATGAGCTCATCGACTTCCTGAACGAGCGGCCGTCGGCATTGACCTTGGCAGGTGAGCCCAGATACATGCGCTCCGCGACGCTTCGCAATCTGGCAGCGCTGCCCGTGAGCCTTCGCCATTAATCCCAAGCGGGCGCGCAGGCGTGGTGCCGAGAACGCATTGCGTCTGCTCGACGCAACCGACCCCTATTCACGAGCGAGGAAGGATCTGGACGGCATGGACAGGAAGCTGACGCTCGACGTGACGCCACTGCGGCAGTCGCCGGAATTCCGCCGGCTCTGGATCGGGCAAGCCGTTTCCGGTGTTGGCGGACAGATGACCGTTTTCGCCGTGGCGCTCCAGGTCTATCTGCTCACGAAGAGCACTCTGGCGGTCGGCGTCATCGGTTTGTGCACCGTGATTCCCATGCTGTCCATGGCGCTCGTCGGAGGCACGCTCGGCGACACGTACGACCGCAGGAAGATCGTCCTTTTCGCCGGTGGCGGCCAGGTGGCGGTGTCGCTGGCATTCGCCGTGCAGGCCATCGCCGGGAACGACCGGCTCTGGCTGCTGTATGTCCTGTGCATCGCCCAGTCGACCCTCGGCGCCGTCAGCGTCCCGGCCAAACGGACCTTCATGGCGCACCTGCTGCCCAAGGACCAGATCCCGGCAGGCGCCGCCCTGACCATGCTCACCATGCATTTCGCCGGGATCGCAGGTCCGATCCTCGCCGGTGCGGTCGCCGGGATCTGGGGACTGCAGGTGTGTTACGCCATGGACGCTCTCAGCTTCATCGTTGCGATCTACGTCGTCGCGAAGCTCCCGGCCATGCCGCCGCAAGGATTGATCGCCCGCCCCGGTGCCAAGGCGATCGTCGCCGCCCTGCGCTACATCCGCGTGAACGACGTCCTCAGGGGTGCGTTCCTCGCCGATCTAAGCCTGACTCTGCTCGCGACCCCGACCGCGCTGCTTCCGGCGATCAATGATCTGAATCTGGGTGGCAAAGCCGAGATGCTCGGCATGCTGATGGCGGCGCCGGCCGTCGGAGGCGTCCTGGGATCGCTGTTCTCCGGGCGGGCTTGTCGGGCCGCCCACAAGGGCCGGGGCATGCTGCTCGCGGCTGGCGCATGGGGAACCTGCATCGCGATCTTCGGGCTGGTCCAGGTTCCGGTACTCGCGATCGCGCTCCTGGTTGTCGCAGGTATGGCGGACGTCATCAGCGCCGTCTACCTCACGACGATCGTCCAGACCACGGTGGACGACAACTACCGGAGCAGGGTGAGCGCGGTCGAATTCGTCGTGGGCGCCGGAGGTCCACAGCTCGGCGGTATGCGCGCCGGCGCGCTCGGCGCGATCACCTCACCCGGCCTGTCCGCCGTCATCGGCGGCGCGACATCCGTTCTCGCGGCAGCGTTGCTGGCCGCTGCCTTGCCGAAGTTCGTTCGGTGGGAATCCGAGTCCTCGGACCGGGCGACCACCGAGGAACTCGCCAGGGAGCCATCTGAAATCAAGGCACATGCCGACTCGGAGAGGGATTGACATGACTCTGGAGATCTTTTCGCCGCAGCAGGCGGACATCGACGCCGACGTGTCGAGGGTGACCCGGCCAGGTGTGTCTGCCGGCCCGATCGTCAATTCGTGGAACGAATGGGACCCGCTCGAGGAGATCCTCGTCGGCCGCGCGGACGGAGCCTGCTTCGAACCGACCGAATCCGGGTACCGCCCCCAACTCCGGGGGACCCCCAGCGGTCAGCGCTTTCCCACCGGGCCGAAGTCGCCCGATGTGACAGCCCGCGCGAACGAGGAGCTCGAAGGGCTTGCCGAGCTCCTGCGCACGCTCGGGGTGACGGTTCGCCGTCCCGACGCCGCTGATTTCACGGCGGCCGTGAAGACGCCGTCCTTCGAGGTCGCGAACCAGTACTGCTCTGTCTGTCCTCGCGACGTCCTCATCACGGTGGGAAACCAGATCATCGAGGCCACGATGTCGCGGCGGGCCAGGTTCTTCGAGTACCTGCCGTACCGGAGCCTCGTCTACCGCTACTGGACCGCCGACGAGCGAGTGGTGTGGACCGCGGCACCGAAGCCCTCCATGAGCGACACGATGTACCGCCCGGAATTCTGGGAGCTGACCCTGGCCGAGCGGCACGCGAGGATGCACGACTTCGAGTTCTGCGTCACGCAGGACGAGGTGCTCTTCGATGCGGCTGACATCACCAGGGCGGGCCGCGACGTCTTCGTTCAGGAATCCATGACGACCAACCGGGCGGGTATCCGCTGGCTGCGAAGAGAACTCGAACCTCGCGGTTTCCGCCTCCATGTGCTGCATTTCCCGCTCGATCTCTTTCCCTCCCACATCGACTGCACATTCGTCCCGCTGCGACCAGGTCTGGTGCTCACGAACCCGGACCGGCCGCTCGAGGCCGACGAGCGGGAGTTCTTCGTTCGCAACGGATGGCGACTCGTCGACGCGCCGACGCCGGCGTCTGGCAATGACGAGATGCCCCGCTACAGCCAGTCCTCCAAGTGGCTGTCGATGAACCTGCTGAGCGTCGCTCCGAACGTGGTCGTCTGCGAAGCGAGCGAGAGGAACCTGCACGAGCTGCTGCGCGGGCTGGGGTTCGAGGTCCTCACGGTCCCGTTCCGCAATGTCTACGAGTTCGGCGGCTCGCTGCACTGCGCGACGTGGGACGTCCGCCGGACCGGCGAGTGCCAGGAGTACTTCGCCGTTCCGGACCGCACCCCGCGGCACGCACCCGGCGCCGTCCTGGGCGTCCGTATGCACCACGACCCGATCACCCACTCTTGATGGAGGAAAGACCATGCATGTTCTGCACATCGGCGCACATCCCAAGGCGATCCGCGGGCTCCACCGCGGCGGCCACGAGATCACGGTGCTGTACGAGGCGGCGGACGGGGACCGGATGTACCGAACCCCCGGGCTCAGGGAACTCGCGGCGCGCGCCTGCGCGGTCGATTCCTACCGCCATGTGGAAGCGCTGTGGTCGGCTCTCCACCACCTCGGACCGATGCCGAAGGTGGACGCCGTACTGACGACCAACGAGTACGGCGTCGTCGGTTCCGCCATCCTCGGCAAGCAGCTCGACGCCATAGCCCTGGACCCCGCCGTCGCACTCGCCTGCCGGGACAAGGCCCTGCAGAAGACCAAGTGGCGCGAGGCAGACGTCCCGACGGCGAAGTTCGTGGTCCTGCCGGAGGCGGCGGCGCAGTCCGTCGACGCCGTGGATGCGCTGCTGGCCGCGGCCGGCCTCGAGTTCCCGGTCGTCGTCAAGCCCCCGGCCGCCGGCGGCGCGGAGTCGGTGTCCGTCGCAGAGACCGCCCACGACATAGTGCGGGTCGCGCGGCACGACCCTCAGCTGCGCAGGGTTCTCGTGGAGGAGTTCATCGACGGCCCGGAATGGCACTTCGACGGCATCATCCAGAACGGATCGATCGGCAGGCTGATGGTCTCCCGGTACGGCGAACCATTGCTGTGCACCAAGCAGGGCGAGCCGACCCGGTCGATGGGCCTGCCTCCCGCCAAGCACCGCGGCACGTACGCCGCCGCGAACGAGTTCGCGACGCGCGCGCTCAAGGCGCTCGGCCTGGAGACCGGCGTCTTCCATTTCGAGGCGTTCGGCCACCCCGGCGAGTTCGTCGCCAACGAACTCGCCTGCCGACCCGGCGGCAGCGGGTTGTGGACGGTGGCTGAGAAGACGATCGGCCTCGACCTGTTCGCTGCCGCCACGCAGCTGTTCACCGGAGACGAGGTGGAAACGCTCGCGGCGTCGCCGGACAAGGTCCACGGATGGGTTCACCTGCCGTCGGTGGCCGGGTTCCCGAACACCGTGCACGAGGCCGACATCAGGGCCGTCCCGGGCATCGACGGCGTCGTTCTCGTTCCCCTGGGCGTTCCGATGCGGGACATGTCCGAGACCTCGTCTGCCGGGATCGGGTACGCGACCGTCGCCGCGGCGGACGAAGCCGACTGCTGGCACGTCATGGCCGAGGCCGTGGCCCGGGTACGAGCGATCCACGACGAGCGCGGCCGCGCCGCACTCCAGGTCAGGAACACGGTCGCCTCGGTCGGCGCGCCCCTCCGCCTCACGCACCGAGCACCGACGATGGGAATGCGATGAGACTCTTGATTGCGAACGACATCGACGACACCCTCTTTCTCCGGCCGGACCCCCGAGCCTGGGCGCAACGCGTGTTCTGGTTCGCGGAGGAAGGCGATCTCGTCCTCGTCTCAGACACTCCGGATCCGGCCTTCGTCCAGCACGTCGGCAGGATCAAAGGCATCGACATGTCCCGGGTAGACGTCCGTCTGTGTCCCGAGGGCCTGTACGGCAGGCAACGGATCGACTTCCTCGCGCTGTTCGACCGGCGGTTCCTCGACTCGATCGCCCGGGACGTCGCCCGCGTCACCGAGGTGTTCAGCCTGTTCCCGTCCGCCCAGTTGAGCGAGTTCGCAGCACAGCTCGGCATCCGGGATCGCCTACCGGGAGCCGACTTCATGGCTCAGGGCGGCGGTGAGCTGGCCAACAGCAAGGCGACCTTCCGAGCCCTGGCCGCAGGTAGCGGGGTGCGCATCGCGGCGGGGTCGGTGTGCCGCAGCCGGCTCGAGGCGACTGCGGCGACCCAGTGGCTGCTGGACGCCGGCCACGACGTGATGGTGAAGATGGCGCACCACGGGGCCGGGTCCGGCAACGAGATGGTCCTGCGGCCCGGCAGGCACGCACCCCATCACGTCGGCGCCCGGACCGTGCACGAGCTGGACAGCCGGCAGGACGCCGTGTCGGGGTACTGGCGTGACCGGTGGGACTGGGCATCCGCGGACGGCAGGTACGCCGTCGTGGTCGAGCAGCTGCTCGATTCCACCGCCAGCTACTACGCCGAGTACGCCGTGACCGATGCAGGGGTCAAGCTGGGGGGCGTCGGCCGCCTGTCCTTCGTCGACCGGAGGCTTGCCTTCGAGACGTTCCCGGCGCGCTCGCTGACCGAGTCACAACATCTGGAGCTGGTCTCCGGGGCCGAGACCCTTGCCCGTACCTACCACGGCATCGGATACCGAGGGCAGCTCTGCGCCGACGCGGTGGCCACCGGGGACGGGCGGATCGCCTTCACCGAGGTCAACGCCCGGACGACGACTTCCACTCACCTCTACGACATCATGGCGGGCCTGTCGCCCGACGAGATGACGATGCTCAGCCAGCGGCTCACCCCCGCGACCTGGAAGCCGATCTCCACTGCGGGCTTCCTGGAGACCGTGGCCGATGCCGGCCTCCTGTTCGACCGTGATCGACGGCGCGGCGTGCTCATGACGATGCCCGTCTCGCAGGCATCCGGGAAGGGCGGGTTCCTGTATGTGATCGTCTGCGGAGATCCGGAGGAAGCGGCATACCAACGTGAGCTGGGGAGGTTGTTCGATGAGGAGTAGCCGTTCGTTGATGAGAAGTAGCCGTTCGCCGGGCGAGGTCGCCGCGACCCGGCTTCCGCACATGATCACCGTGGGCGATGTGGAGACCCGGGAGCGGCACGCGGCGCTGGCTGCCGCGCTGCGGGACGTCGCGCGTCCGCGGATGCGCCAGATCCGCTCGATGCTCGGGGCGTGGAAGCCGTGCTCACCGGAGCTCGTCGACCTGGTGGAAGGCGACCTGCTCGCCTTCACCCAGCGTGATCCCGCAGCCCACGGCTCATGGCGTGAGGTCGTTGGCTCCTACCGATGCTTCCGGGCAGTGCTGAGCCATCGACTGGCACATTCCATCCTCGGCGCGCCCCTGCGCTCCGATGCCGACGGCAGTCGCCTGCGGATGCTCGCGCGCTCCATTGCCGAGCAGGCCACGGTGGAGACGGGGGTCGAAATCCACCCGGCGGCCGTGATCGGCAGGAGATTCGTGGTCGATCACGGCATGGGGACGGTCATCGGCGAGACAGCGAGCCTGGGCGACGACTGCTACGTCCTGCAGGGTGTCGTCCTGGGATCGACGGGAATCGCGGACAATCCGCGAGGCCGGCGGCACCCGGCCATCGGCTCGCGGGTCGAGATCGGCGCGTTCGCACGTATTCTCGGCCCGGTCGAGATCGGTGACGATGTCGTGGTCGGATGCCATGCCCTCGTGCAGTGCGACATCCCGGCAGGCGCCCGGGTGAGCGTGTTGAACCAGTATCAGGAGATCCGGGGCGGAACCACCATCGGCGTCACCGCCATCGAAGTGATCGGCGAAGGCCTCCTCCTGGTGCGCGGCAGCGGTCTGGCCCATCCCGGCCTCCGCGTGGAGGGACTGTCCGGCCGCTACCGGAACGCCACGCCGGTGGTGGTACTCGACCGCGGTAGCCGGCATCTGCTGCTCGGGCTGGAGGCAACGGCCGGCAAGCCCCCTGCGCATGTCCGGCTGACCGTGCCCGACGGCACCAGTGTGTCGATCCTGGTACCCCGCGCCGCCGGTGTCCGGCGAACGCGCGACGGTGGAGTCGGCTCCACCGTGTCACAGGCCGGGTCGAGGTGATGGACATGGTCACGCCCATGATCGCCTCGTCGGTGCTGGATCTCATCGGCCGGACGCCGCTGCTCGAACTCCGACGGCTGACCGCCGGCCTGGACCGGACCGTGTACCTGAAGCTGGAGATGCTGAACCCGGGCGGAAGCCACAAGGTACGGATCGCGCTCAACATGGTGCTGGCCGCCGAGCACGAGGGGTTCCTCGTTCGCGGCTCCGGGCAGACCATCCTCGAACCCACCGGTGGGAACACCGGCATCGGGCTCGCGATGGTCACCGCATTGCTCGGATACCGCCTGGTCCTCGTCATCCCGGACAACTACAGCCCAGCCAAGCAGCGGCTCCTTCGAGGGTTCGGTGCCGAGATCGTGCTGTCCGATCACCGTCTGGGCGGCAACTCGCACGGCGAGAAGGCGATGGAACTGCAGATCGAGCACCCGGACTGGATCCTGCTCAACCAGCAGGCCAACCCCGCGAACCCGGCCATGCACGACCGGACCACCGCCATCGAGCTGTTGGAGGCATTCTCCGGCGAGCTGCCGGACGTGATGATCGCTGGGGTCGGGACCGGCGGGCATCTCACCGGAATCGGCCGGACTTTGCGCCGACACCGACCGGATCTGCGGATCGTCGCGGTCACGCCTCCAGGATGCTCCTTCACGGAGAACAGGTTCACCACGCACCGATTGCAAGGTCTGGCCGTCGGACTGGTTCCCGCCAATCTCGACGTCGCGCTCATCGACGAAGAGATCGTCGTCACCGAGGAAGAGGCCGCGACGATGATGCGGACGCTGATGAGGGTCGAAGGCCTTGCGGTCGGTTTGTCCTCCGCGGCGAACGTCGTCGCCGCACTCGCCTGTGCGCGGACCTGCCGCCCCGGCACACGGATTCTGACCTTCGCCTACGACTCTGCCCAGGACTATCTCGCCGAGCTCGGGGAGCCCGGCGAGACCACTCACCCGAGGAGCACATCATGACCGACATGCTCACCTTCAACGCGGAAGCGGCACGTAGGGTCGAGCGGACCTACCGCACGCCGGATGTCGTCGCGCAGCGCCGCA
This sequence comes from Streptomyces sp. ISL-43, assembly GCF_018614195.1. Taxonomy (GTDB): domain Bacteria; phylum Actinomycetota; class Actinomycetes; order Streptomycetales; family Streptomycetaceae; genus Streptomyces. Next base: position 50,401 of record NZ_JAGGOT010000044.1, on the reverse strand, counting down.
CAGTCCTCGACACCCTCGAGCTGCGGCCCGGCGAGCGGGTGCTCGACATCGGGTGCGGACCAGGTCTGCTGGCCGCGGAGATGGCCACGGCCGTCGGCGCACACGGTCACGTCACCGGTGTCGACGTGAGCGAAAGCATGCTGGCGCTGGCTCGATCCCGGGCTGTCGTGCCCGGCGGGGCCAAGGTCGACCTGCGACCCGCGGCGGCGGATCACTTGCCGTGCGCCGATGCGAGCGTCGACGTGGCAGTGTCGACGCAGGTCCTGGAATACATCGTGGACGTGGCAGGCGCGCTCGCCGAGATCCACCGGGTACTCGTGCCGGGCGGGCGGGTCGCGGTGCTGGACACCGACTGGGACTCCCTCGTGTGGCACTGCACCGATCAGCCACGGATGACCCGGATGCTCGCCGCATGGGATCAGCATCTCGCTGATCCGCACCTCCCCCGCACCCTTCTCCCGGCGTTGCGCCGGGCCGGTTTCGAGACGTCCCCACCACTTGTCATACCGCTCCTCAACGTCGGCTACCGGCGCGACATGTACAGCGCCGGTCTGATCGACATCGTCGCCTCGTACGTCGTCGGGCGCAACGGACTGACCGATGACGAGGTCGCCGCCTGGTCGAACGACCTGCGTGGACTCGGCGACGATTATTTCTGCAGCCTGAATCGGTACCTCTTCACCGCCACGAAGCCTTCCTGAACCGGGGATTCCGCCTCCGGTCGGGGCAACCGGCAACGGCTCGACACGGGTTGGCTTCCGACAGGAAGGCAGGGATCCCCATACGCGCAGTGACGCGCTGCTGCGCTACCCGCACATGGCGAATGCCCCAGCGAAAGGACTTTGGCGCTCCAGATTGCCCATAACCGCGACGCGCGGGGGCTTCAGGGCGTGATCTTCACCCGTGACGACCGGGCGGGGGAGGGCAAGCTGTCCTCGCGTCTGGGCCTGGTGACGGAGGCGGTGGAGGCGCCGGCGGGCATGGACCTCTACGCGTACCTGGTGGCCCAGCTCTCCAAGGGCGGCAAGGCGGACTACGTGATCGTGGACGAGGCGCAGTTCCTGGCCCCTGCCCAGATCGACCAGTTGGCCCGGATCGTCGACGACCTGGGTCTGGACGTCTTCGCCTTCGGCATCACGACGGACTTCCGCACCAAACTCTTCCCCGGCTCGCAGCGCCTGATCGAACTGGCGGACCGCCTGGAGCAGCTCCAGATCGAGGCCCTGTGCTGGTGCGGAGCCCGTGCCACGCACAACGCCCGCACGGTGGGCGGCGAGATGGTGGTCGAGGGCGAGCAGGTCGTGGTCGGCGACGTGAACCGCCCGGCGGAGGAGATCGGCTACGAGGTCCTCTGCCGCCGCCGCCACCGCAAGCGCATGACCTCGGCCGCGGCCCACGCCGGCGCCCTCTCCCCGGACGTCCTCCCGGTCAACCACGCCTGACCGTCTTCTTCCATGCCGGCGGCCGAGTTACCGGAGACCGTGACTGTCGAGACGGTGGATGAGGCCGGGCCGGCTCCGGTAGGTGTCGCGCAGGAGCCCCAGACGCTGCTGGAAATCGACACCGTGTCCGGTGTGAGCGCAGGCTTCGCGCAGGTCACGAAGGAGGGCGACAGCCGCGTCGTAGGCACTGGTCCTCTTGGAGGCGATGTGTGCTTCGGCCTGGTTCCAGATGACGTCCGACTCGGCGGCGAGTGCGGTCAGGCGCGTGGCGCGGGCTCGCAACCGGTCGCGTTCGGCGTGCCCGTGGCGCTCGGCGCGGCGGGTGTGCGCCGCATCCAGCAGCCGGGCGGCGGTCCGGCGACCGGGTGCGGTCGCCGGGGCGGAAGTTTCCCGCAGACGGTGCACGAGTTCGCTGCGCAAGTGGGGTTCCGGGTCGAGGGCGAGGCGCACCAGTAGGGCGTCCTTCTCCTCGTCCGGGAGGGCGGAGACGAGTCGCGCGAGCTCCTTCCGTATCAGACGGGCCGCGGGTTCCGGCGCCGCGGTGCTGCTCTGTGCGGCGACAGCGAGCAGGTCGGTGTCGACGCGCAGGAAGTCCGCGAGCGCGCTTTGCGGAGCGGTGAGTTCGCCCAGGCCGGCGGGGACGGGAGGCTCCAGGGAGGACTGGTACCCCTCTTCGTCGTCGTCCTCGGCTTCCCGGGCAGAGAGGGCGGAGAGCCACGCCAGATAGAGGGGCCGCATATCGCCGGTGGCGAGTTCCTCGCGTACGCCGATGACCGAGGCCAGGGAAACGTCGGCTCCCTCGACCCAGTCGCCGCCCTCGTCCTCGCTGGTCAGGTCGAGGAGAAGGTGGGTTCGGGTGGCCCACGTTTCGACGTGGTGGCCGAGACCGTACGGGTGGACGCTGCGCAGTGCCAGGCGCTGTAGAGGCAGGCGAAGCATCAGCCGGCGTGTGCCCCAGCTGGCGACGTACAGATGGGCGTCGAAGTACCGCTCCACCAGGGTTCGCGGATTCCCCCGCAGGTCGCCCCAGTGGTATTCGTTGGTGAAGCTGGTGGCGGTGATCCTGGCACGGCTGGAGACGCTCCGCAGTGCTTCCCGCTGGTCGCCGCTCAGCGGCCGGTCGAGGGCCTGAAACTCGTAGTACTGGTACTCGCTCACCGGAAGCACCCTACTGCTGACGGCGGTGCGAGAGGGTAGGTTCGGCGAGGCGGCGAGGGCACGGAACGGAGCGGTTGTGGACGAGTCTCATGGCAAGACAGTGGGACAGGTGCGGGAGTTGGTCGGGTGGATCGGCGCGGGACGGAAATTGACGCAGACCGGCCGCATCACTCTCGCGGACGCCCGGACCTTGGTGGAGCTGCTGGGCACCGGCGACCAGATGGACCCGGTGATCGGTGACCGGATGTTCAAGACGAAGTCCAGCGAGGAGCTGTACCACCTCAACCTGCTGGCGGAATGGGCTAAGGCCGCCCGACTGCTGAGGGTTGCCGGTGGCCGTCTGCTCCCGGTGAAGAAGAACGCCCGGCTGCTCGACCGGCCCGACGGCCTGTGGAACGCCCTCTTCGAAGCGGTACCGCGGATCGGGAGTGCCGTACTGGTCTCGGGGTGGCTTGAGTCGGTCTTCTCGCAGGAGTATGCCGCCGGCCTGCGGACGCTGCTGCATCGGCTGTACGCGGCTCGCGGCCCGGTCGCCGGCGACGCGCTGCGCAGAGCGGTGTGGCAGGCGGTGACCGCTCCCTACATTCTCGACGATGTGCCGCCCGAGCAGCTGCGGGCCTGGCGCGGTAGCAACGACCGTGACGTGCGGCTGTTGCTCGAAGCCCTCGCGGCCCTCGGGGCCGTCCGAAGCGACGACGACACCGTGGAGCTGACCGGTCAGGGCAGGCGGGCCGTGGCCGTGATGCGCGGCGAACCGCTCCCCGGAGAACCGGTGTTCCAGCTGCGCATCGATCTGGAGGACGTTGTCGAACCGGCGGTCTGGCGACGTGTGCTGGTGCCGGCCGCGGCCCGGCTCGACCAAGTGCATGCTGTGATCCAGGCTGTCATGGGCTGGGAGAACAGCCATATGCACGCCTTCACCGTGGACGGCGTCCAGTACGGCCGGGCCAACACCGAGCTCGACTTCGGGGACGAGCGGGGCGTCACCCTCGGCGCCCTGCTCAAGGAGGGAGGGAGCCTTGTGTACACGTACGACTTCGGTGACTCCTGGGACCACCGCGTCACGGTGGAGCACCGGATCGCAGCCGAGGCGGACCGGCGCTATCCCGTCTGCGTAGCCGGTTCCGGCGCCTGCCCTCCCGAGGACTGCGGAGGCGCCGGGGCCTATGAAGACCTCAAGCGGACTCTCGCCGATCCGACGCGGACGGAGCACGCCGACCTCGTGCGGTGGCTTGGCCTCGACTCCGGGGTGGGGTTCGACCCGGCCCGGTTCACCCCCGGCGAAGCCAATGACAGACTCCAGCAGATGTAACCCACCCGTCCCGGGCGCCACCCCTGGGCTGGCTCGGTGTGGGCGCGTGGCCCTCGTACTCTCGCGCCCGAGAGTCGGACGGTGCCGGACGGTGCCGAAGGGCTGCGGGGAGCGGTCCCGGCTCAGCTGATATGGCGGATGCCCCAGTAAGAAGACGCTGGCACTCCAGATTGGTCACAACCGCTCTGCCCGCGGGCTCCAGGGCGTGATCTTCACGCGCGATGACCGCGCGGGCGAGGGCAAGCTGTCCTCCCGCCTCGGTCTGGTGACGGAGGCGGTCGAGGCGACCGAGGGCATGGACTTGTACGCGTACCTGGTCGCGCAGCTCTCCAAGGGCGGCAAGGCGGACTACGTGATCGTGGACGAGGCCCAGTTCCTCGCCCCGGAGCAGATCGACCAGCTCGCGCGCATCGTGGACGACCTGGACATGGACGTCTTCGCCTTCGGCATCACCACGGACTTCCGTACGAAGCTGTTCCCGGGCTCGCAGCGCCTGATCGAGCTGGCGGACCGGATCGAGCAGCTCCAGGTGGAGGCCCTGTGCTGGTGCGGAGCCCGTGCCACGCACAACGCCCGCACGGTGGACGGGGAGATGGTGGTCGAGGGCGAGCAGGTCGTGGTCGGCGACGTGAACCGCCCGGCGGAGGAGATCGGCTACGAGGTCCTCTGCCGCCGCCACCACCGCAAGCGCATGACCTCGGCCGCCGCCCTCTCCCCGGACGTGCTCCCGGTCAACCACCCACTCTGAGGTCAGGCGAGGGTCTCGAACCCCTTTACCGCGGCGCGGCGCCCTGCCAGCATGACCTGACACAAGGGGGGATTGTCATGACTCGATCAATACGTGGCGCCTTGATGGGTGCCCTGCTTGCCGTGCTGGCGGTGTCCGGGTGCGGGAGTGACGGCGGGTCGGACGCCGGGCCGGGAACGAAACCGCCGGCGACGAAGGAGACGCCGGACCCGTGCAAGGTGGTGACCGCCGAGGAGATGACGGCGGCTCTCGGCGGACCCGCCGGGGAGAGCGAGCCGAACGGCATGGGCGCCATCGTGAGCCAGTGCGACACCTGGAACGTCGAGCGTGACCGCTATCTCGTCGTTCAGTTCTCGGTCCCGGAGCTCAACGCCACCGACCATCCGAACGCCACGAAGGTCGACGGGGTCGGTGACGCGGCGTACTTCGAGGCGGGCAAGGAAGACGGCACCTTGTACGTGCGCAAGGGCTCCGTCAACTTCGCCGTCGCCATCATCGGCGTCGAGATGAAGACCTTCACGCAGACGTCGGACCAGATGCGTGACGCCCTGGTGCCGCTGGCCCGCGCCATCGTGACCCGAGTGTGAGGAATCCGCACGACGCCCGCTTTCGAAGCCCCGCATCCGATGCGCGGACTACCCCGTTCCGTAGGCCGCCCATCATCCGAGGGTCGGCCCCCGTCATCTTGTTCAGTAGGTCTCCGAGTTCGAACCTGCTCGCGCTTTGGAGCACCGGACAGAGGGTTTCGTCAACGCGTCATGGTCCATGGTGGATCTTCGGGACCTCATCTACGACATGCTGGGCCTGCTCTTCACCGAGTTGAGCCAGCACGGAGGGATGGCGGGAGACGACGGCGCCGGGCGGGTGTTCGCCGCCGTGTACAAGCCGGCGGTGGCGACCGTCTTCGCGTCGGCGGGCCACGCACATCAGGCCATGGCAAACGGAGCCGGCACCCTTCTCAAGGCTGCCGAGGACTTCATCCGGCAGGACAACGCGATCGCGGCGGCCTTGCTCGACCAGAGCCCGGCCGCTCCCGGAATCGGCTCGCAGCCATCCGGGCCCGACTGCAACCCACGTGCGAGTCACAAGGCCGAGGATCTCCCGGAGGTCGTTGGCGAGACGAGCTGGACGGACCAGTACCTCCTCGACAAGCGCTTCCACGGGCAGCGGGACAAGTTGCGCAAGACCGCGACGGTCTGGAACTCGGCCGCGAAGATCCTTGAAGACGCCTGGGGCGCCGTGGATCGTGGGGCGGCGCTCAAGGGCCGTGAGTCCCCGCTCCTTCCCAGCCGCTTGGGCGGCTTCTCCATGGAGCGGCGGCGGCGAGCAGTAACTGCCGCTCCCACAGGACGTTCTGGGTCTGGTCTGCAACTGGCCGGGTCCTGGCGCGACCGGCGCGTATGATCACCCAGCCAGATCCCACGGAGACGGGAGCGTTACCCATCGTGATCGGCTGTCGAGTCCTCGGGATGCGGGCAGGACGTCTGGCGGCCGTCGCCTTCATCTGCGCACTGGTGGCTGGCTGCTCTGAGGGGGCTACTGGCGGTTCCTTCGGCAAGGGAGACGCTGCTGGCGTGCCCGTCCCGGCCAAGAGCAACCCTGCGGCTCTGGTCATGTATCCGAAGCTGCTGGAAGCCGCGCTGCCCAGGGGGATCAACATGCCTCGGGGGCTGGAGGAACGCAGCACGCACAGCTGGGACATGTCGAATCCCGCCATCTGCAAGTCCAACGGGTGGCGAGACGAGATGTGTGCCGATGCCATTGCGGTGGCTGCGGGCGGTGCCACCGACTACCACACTCAGAACGTCATTGTTCAGATGGTCTCGTTCGACGACATGGCCGTAGCCGAGGGCTTTTTCAAGGGGACGGGCGCGGAGGATGAGCTCGGCGTCAACCCTCCGGGAGACGCCATCGACGGCTACGCGCTGCCGGCCGGAGACAACGGGTGGACCGGCCGCGGCATCACTGTGCGGCAGGGCTCGGTCATCGCGAAGATCGAGTACGCCTGGACACCAGGGGCAAAGGTGCCGGACCGGCTCATGGACATCACCAGGATGGTGGTGGACCGACTGGAGCAGGCCCAGGCCGGCAAGAATCCGACGGCCTCGCTGCGTTGATCAGCGGCTGCCCCCGTGGGAGGGCGGAGCGGTGATCACCCCTGGGAGAGGGATCGACGGTACGTCGCCGAAGGCGGCGCCCAGGACGGTGGCGGCCTTCCCGTACGTTCCGCGTGTCCGGTGCGCGGTAGCGTCTCCCGGCTGGTCCAGGCCTCGGGTTGGAGTGCTTGTCCACGGGCAGTGCGGCTGCAGGGCCACTCAACCTGCAGCAGCTTTTCCCAGTACGTGCTCATGGTGATGGCGGGAGGCACCCCGCCGGGCGGCGGCCCCGGCTGGTGCATCCGCTTGCCGTGAGCCGTGAGCCGTGAGCCCGGGTCGCGCCAGCCGCCGTTCCTGCCGTAACGGCGTGATTCCGCAACCTGCCGTTTCCAGCGGGGAGGCGCTGCGGCGCGGGTAGGCGTGTCCGCCAGTTGGTGGATGGTCAAGCAAAAGGACTTTGGCGCTCCAGATCGGACACAACCGTTCGGCCCGTGGGCTCCAGGGTGTGATCTTCACCCGGGACGATCGGGCGGGGGAGGGCAAGCTGTCCTCCCGGCTGGGACTGGTGACGGAGGCGGTCGAGGCCAGCGCGAAGCACCATGTGGATGAGCTGATCTCGCCGAGTCACGGGCATGCCGCACCCAGATGATCTACCGTTGGCGGCGCGTGCCGATGTGGGCTGTGAAGCTCCACGAAAGCCATGAGACGGGGGACGTGTAGTGCCGATCGGATTCGTCGATCGCGTTGAGCATATGGGGGAACTGCGCTCGGTCTTGGCTGGGCTTACGGAAGGGCGAGGCGGCCAGGCCGTTGCTTTCGACAGCGTGTCAGGAATGGGTAAGTCCGCTCTGCTGAGGGCGTTCGAGGCCGAGGCTGTCGTGTCGCCGGGTCCCGCGAGGTGCCGGATCGTGTCCACCAGGTGTCAACCCGGAATCGGGCCGGACCTGATGTACGGGCCGGTGCTCGATCTACTCCTGAAGCTCGGCGAAGACCAGGAGCCCAAGCGGCGCAGCGTCTTCAGGAGGATGCTTGGTGCCACCGGTCAGGGGGTGGTCCGATCAGCGCCGGAGGTGCTGTCCGCGATCGTTCCCGGACTCGGGGCGGTGTTCACGCTGGGCAGGGAGATCACAGAGGCCTCGCTCGATTCCGGGTCGATGCCCTTCGACAGCCTGTTGCCCTTTCGGCATGCGGCAGCGCTCAGGATCGTTGACGGCCTGCTTGAGGTGGTCAGGCACGGTCCGCCGACGGCGCTCATGATCGACGACGTCCAGCACATCGACGAGAGCAGCCAGTTCGTCCTCGACCAGCTTCTACGCAAACTGCCGCGGGAGCAGCTCGCCATCGTGCTCAGTCACACGAGTGACGGAGCGTACGCGGACGGCCGGGAATCCAAGGTCGAGGCGCTGCTGCACCGCTGGGCCACTGAAGGGCTACTACGGCGCAGGACGATGAGGGGACTGCCACAGGACGCGATCGCCGAACTTGTCGCACAGCGGCATCCGGCGGCTCCGCCTGCCCTCTCGCACCAACTGTCGGAGCTGACGGGCGGTCATGCCATCTTCGTGACCCTCTGCCTGGACGAGTGGAGCCCCGACCACGGGGCCGATGTGGCCCTGCCGCCCACCCTCTCGCGGGTGGTGGAGGAGCGGTTGCGCACACTGACCGAGCAGGACCGTGCTCTGCTCGCCAATGGGGCCGCCCAAGGGGACGTGTTCCTGTCTGGCACGGTCGCGGCAGTCACGGGGATGGCGCACGACGTTGTGATGGAGCGGCTGCGGCTCATCGCCCGGGATCACCGTCTGATCGTCCCCGAGGCGCCTCCCGCATGGGCGCGCTGGGAAGCGGCGGACTGCTACCGCTTTGAGCACCGTGCGCTGTGGAGCGTTGTCTACGCACAGCAGAGCGCCGAGCAGATGCGGTCGCGGCACGCACGTATCGCGGTGGCGCTCAGCCAGGCGCAACCGGAGACTACAACGCTGGAGCGGCGGCTGGAGATCGCGCGTCATCTGAGACAGGGCGGCCCTGCCTGTCTCGCAGCGTCGGCCGACGCCCATTTCGCGCTTGCGCGCGACGCGGCCACGGAAGGGTTGTCGTTCGCCGAGGCCGAGCGGCACTGTGAAGAGGTGATCAAGGCCACCCGGGATCTGCCGACGGGTACGGAGGGCCGGGACCGGCGTTTCGTGCAGGCCGTGGAGTTGCTGCTCTCGCTGACCGAGGTGCGCTGGCGAGGGCAGAGCCGGCCTGCAGGCGGACCCGACATCGACGACCTGGCGGCTGAGGCGGAGGCCGCGGCGATCCGGTGCGCGGAGCCGGAACTGGCCATCCGCGCAACGCTGCTGCGCGGCAAGACCCTGCTCGCCACGCAGGGACTCGGACCTTCACTGGTCAAGCTGGCCGCTGCCGTGGAGCTGGCCGAGGAGCACGGGGACCCGGTCGCCCTCTTCGTGGCCCGTGTCGAATACGGCCGCCAGGTCTCCAAGCGCAGGCTGGCCGATGGCCTGGCACAGCTCCGGGAGGCGGAACGCATGTACGCCTCGGACCCGCGCCTGGGCGGCAGTGGTGAGCCGGTCCTGCAGCACGCCCGCAACCTGGGAGAGATGCAGCTCGGCATCACCCTCTTCGACAGCGGGCACTTGACCGAGGCACTGACGAGGCTGACCCGGTGTGTCGCGCGGTTGCGCGACGAGCCGTTGAACGCGGAGCTGCCCATAGCGCTCAACTACTTCGCCCAGGTGCACGTGGGCCTCGGCGACTACGGGAAGGCAGAGGAGGCCCTGCGCGAAGCTCTCGATTTCGAGGCGGACCGTGGCGGTGACAGCGCTTGGCACGCCTACAATGCCGCGCTCCTCGCCCGTATTGTCTCGCAGCGTTCCCAAGACCCGGACGAGAGCCGTCGGCTGATCGCCGAGGCCTGGGCGGAAACCGAGCGGACGTGGCTGGCCAATCTGGTCCCCATCGTGCGGAATCTCTATGCGGAAGTGCTGCTCGACCATGCGGACGAGTACGGGGAGGAGCTCGACGGGGCGGAACGGCTGGCGGTCGCCACATGTGTCGAGACGCGGCGCAGCGGCATGGTGCGCAGTGAGATTGCCGCGCACTCCTTGCGCAGCCGGATTCTGGTGCGCAAGGGCGACGCGGAGGGAGCCGAGGAGCATGCGCGGGAGGCCCTCCGAATCTTGGACGAGGTCGGGGACATGCCCGCGCTGCGGACGGAGGAGGTCCTCTACCACGCGGCGCTCGTCCTCTCGGCACGCGGATCCGAGGACGAAGCGCGGGCACTGCTCGACCGTGCCCGGGGCGCGGTCCTGCGCAAGGCGGATCTGATCACCGATGACGCGATGCGGGACCGCTTCCTGGCCGGCGTATCGCTCAATCGTGTCATTCTCGGAGACGGCGAGGTCGATCGGTGATGCGCGAAGCACTCATGCCGGAGGGAGTTCCGCCGCTCGCGGGCAGACTGGGGTGGCCATGCTGACGATCACCAAGGAGTTTCACTTCTCGGCCAGTCACGTTCTCGACCGACTGCCGAGCTGGCACCCCTGCGCCCGCATGCATGGGCACAACTACGTCGTGGTGCTCGAGCTCTGCGCCCGCCGGGAGGACCTCACCGAGGCGGGTTTCGTACGGGACTACCGGGATCTCGATGCGTTCAAGAAATGGATGGATGAGACACTCGACCACCGTCACTTGAATGAGGCGATGGGGGGGGGTGCCTCACCCTCGGCGGAGAATCTCGCCGTATGGATCTTCGACCTCTGGGGGGAACGAATCCCCGAGCTCACGGCGGTCAAGATCTCGGAGACGCCCAAGACCTGGGCTGAGTACCGGCCCGGCTGACGGAAGCGCGATCGGGGCCGCCTTCCACCTGTGCGTCGACCTCAGGGTAACGGGACCACCGGACTCTGGCGTGAGTTGGTGGATGGTCAAGAAAGAAGACGCTGGCTCTCCAGATCGCCCACAACCGCGATGCGCGGGGACTCCAGGGCGTGATCTTCACCCGTGACGACCGTGCGGGGGAGGGCAAGCTGTCCTCCCGCCTGGGCCTGGTGACGGAGGCGGTGGAGGCGCCGGAGGGCATGGACCTGTACGCGTACCTGGTCGCGCAGCTCTCCCAGGGCGGCAAGGCGGACCACGTGATCGTGGACGAGGCACAGTTCCTCGCGCCGGAGCGGATCGATCAGCTGGCCCGGATCGTCGACGACCTCGGCCTCGACGTCTTCGCCTTCGGCATCACCACCGATTTCCGCACGAAGCTGTTCCCCGGCTCGCAGCGCCTGATCGAACTGGCGGACCGCCTGGAGCAGCTCCAGGTGGAGGCCGTGTGCTGGTGCGGGGCCCGCGCCACGCACAACGCCCGTACGGTGGGTGGCGAGATGGTGGTCGAGGGCGCCCAGGTGGTGGTCGGCGATGTGAACCGCCCGGCGGAGGAGATCGGCTACGAGGTCCTGTGCCGCCGCCACCACCGCAAGCAGATGACGAGTGCCTCCGCCCAGACGGGCGTCCTCTCCCCGGACGTCCTCCCGGTCAACCACGCCTGACCGGCGTCCCTGTGTCCGTCCCGTGGTCGTTTCCGGGAAGGTGTACCCCTGGCACGGGCCTCGACCCCGGATTAGCGCCGTCACGGCGTGAAGCGGCTCTGCGACGCTCTCGGGGTCTCCCGCTCAAGCTCCTACGCGGCTGCGGAAAGCTTCAACGCAGCCTCCAAGAGTGAGACGCCAAAGGGCCGCAAAGGCTGGTGAAGCGAGCGTGAGGCGCGACTCGACGCCTTCCGCTGGCTGACCCGATACGACACCCGACGCCGGCATTCCCGCCTCGGCCAGCGATCCCCGATCGCCTACGAGAACGACCTCCAACCAGCAGCAACTTCCCCGGCTCAAGCCGCGTAGACGTGTTCCAGGCGTGCAGCTCGTAGATGCCGTGGCGTTGGAGACGAAGAGGGAGCGGTCGGGGGCGTCCCTTGCCTCCGCCACCGCCGCCGCTGAAACGGGCGGAGAGCGGCCGGAGAGCGGCCGGAGAAGGCAGGGAGTGCGGAGAAAATACAGAACCCGTGCAGCCTCCTTTGCGACGTTGGTCCTTCGGCCCCGCACCCCGGGGCCCGGTGGGAGGAGCGAGCATGGGGACAGCACGGGAGGCCGTACTCGAGTACGCCGCGGGCACCGTACGGCTGCTGCCCGGCCAGGCCGTGGTGACCTCCGCCGTGCTCCAAGGGCCGCCCGCCGCCCTCCTGGAGCGGATCCCGCAGCTGGTGCGCGGTTTCGCGGGCGAACGGGCCGACGGCGGGGCCCTGTTCCGCGCGGCGGCTGGACTCCCTGGGGGGACGGCCGCCCCGGGCCCGTCCGCCGGGGCGGACGACGGGCGAGGCTGCGCCCTGGTGCAGTCCCTGCCCGCGCTGAGCCGGGAGTCGGTGGGGAGCGCGATGGCCTCCCGCGCAGACCGGCTCACCGAGGCCGCCGACCGGCTGCACTGGGAGCTGGCCGAGCGAGGGGACCTCCCCGAGGGCCCCGCCGCCGGGCGCCTCGCCGCCCGGTACGCGCTCTGCTACGCCGGGGCCGCCCTCCTCTGGCTGTGGCGGGCGGGCGGGGAGAGCTGCCAGGAGTGGACGTACGAGGCCGTGGACGCCGTCCTGGCGGGACTGGAAGACCCCGCCCGCGTGCCGGACGTCCCGGCCGCGCTCGCCCTGCTCCCTGCCTGAGGGTCGTCAACAGCCTGGTTCAGGCGGCGAGTTCACCTGCCAGGGCCTGCTGGAAGGTGCGGGTGAGCAGCGGGCCGGGGCCGACGCCCAGCTGGTCGGCGAGCAGTTCCCGGCCGGAGTGGAACTGGAGCAGGGCCGCCGCGGGCTGGCCCGCACGGCACTGGGCGGTCATCAGCAGGCAGCGCAGCCGCTCCCGCAGCGGGTACCGGGCCACCAGTCTGGTCAGCTCGGCGACCAGGCCGTGCGGTAGCCCGGTGGCGAGCTCCGCCTCGGCCCGGTCCTCCAGGGCCGCCAGCCGGGCCTCCTCCAGCCAGGGGCGCTCCTCCTGGGCCAGTTGCTCGGTGGTGTCGGCCAGGGCCTCGCCCTGCCAGAGGCCGAGCGCCGAACGCAGGACGGCGGCGGCCCGTCGCGCGTCCCCCTGCCGCAGCAGCGCGCGGCCGAGCGCGGTGCGCTCCGCGAACAGGCGGTGGTCGCAGGCCAGTTGTCCCGGGGCGGCCGACAGGCGGTAGCCGCGTCCCACCCGTTCGAGCCGGGCGGCCCCGTCGAGCGGGGCGCGCAGCCGGGAGGCGTAGGTGTGCAGCTGGGCGACGGAGCGGGCCGGGGGGCCCTCGCCCCACAGGGCGCGGATCAGGCGGCCGTCGGGGACGACCCGTCCCTCGGCGAGCAGCAGTGCGGCGAGGACCGTGCGGGGCTTCGCGCCGCCCAAAGCGTTCTCCGCGTCCCCGGAGGCGGCCCGGATGCGGACCGGTCCGAGCAGTGCTGTCTCCAGAAAGGGCGTCATGGGGAGCGACCGTAGGCGGGCGGCCCATTCTCCCGGTATCGGCCGCTTATCGGCGGTCCGGACCCCCGATTCGGACGGGGCCCGTTCCCTCTGTCGAATCTGTGTCCCAGCTATTATGATCATGACAACTTTCAGGGAGAGGGCCCGGGTTGGCGTCGATACGGTTCGGTCTGCTCGGGACACTCCGGCTGACATGCGAGGACCGGGAGATCCGGCTCGGCGGGGCCCGTCAGCGTGCGGTGCTGGCCCTGCTCCTGCTGCGGCACGGCCGCACGGTCTCGATGGACGAGCTCGCCGAGACCGTCTGGGACGGTTCGCCGCCGCCCACCGCCCGGACCCAGATCTCCATCTGCGTCGCCCAGATGCGCAAGCTGTTCCGGGAGGCGGGCGTCGACGGCGAGGCCATCGTCACCTCCCACCCCGGGTACCGGCTCGACACCAAGGGCCACGGACTCGACCTCGTGGACTTCCTCTCGCTGACCGGGCAGGCCTCCGCGCTGGCGGGCTCCGGCTGCCCGGCGGAGGCCGCCGACGCCTATCGGCGGGCCCTCGCCCTGTGGCGGGGCCCTGCCCTGAACGGCCTGACCGGCTACTCGCTGGAGCAGGAGGCCTGCTGGCTGGAGGAGCAGCGGCTGACCGCGCTGGACGGCCACGCCGAACTGCGGCTCGCCCTGGGCCGCCACCAGGAGCTCACCGCCGAACTGGCCGCCCTGGTCAGGGAGCACCCGCTGCGGGAGCGCACCCGGCACTCGCTGATGCTCGCCCAGTACCGCTCCAGCCGCCGCGCCGACGCCCTGGAGACCTTCCGCACCGGGCACCAGCTGAGCATCGACGAGCTGGGGCTCGAACCCGGCACCGCACTGCGGGAGCTGCACAACGCGGTCCTCTGCGAGGACCCGGCCATCGCGGCCCCGCCGACCGTCCCCGAGCCCGTCGCGGCTGTCGCACCTGCCGTGCCCGTCGCGCCCGTTACGGCCCAGGGGCCGGAGACCTCGCCCGCGGACTCCCCGGGCGAGGCCCCCGCCGATCGCCGCCCCGTCCCGCCCGCCGCCCCGCCCCTCGCCCCGTCCGACCTCCCCCCGAACATCCCCTCCTTCACCGGCCGCACCGGCGAGACCGAGGTCCTCGACGCCCTGCTGGGCGGCCGCCCCGACGGCGAGCCGCCCCGGGTCGCCCTGGTCACCGGGGTGGCCGGGATCGGCAAGACCGCGCTGGCCGTGCACTGGTCGCACCGCGCGGCCGCCTCCTTCCCGGACGGCTGCCTCCATGTGGACCTGGGCTCCGCCCCGGCCGCCCCCGGCGAGGTCCTGGGCCGCCTGCTGCGCTCGCTCGGCGCGCCCGGCGACCGGCTGCCCGACGACGAGGCGTCCCGGGTCTCGCTCTACCGCAGGCTGCTGCGCGGCCGCCGGGTCCTCGTCGTCCTGGACGACGCCTCCTCGTTCGCGCAGGTCGCCCCGCTGCTGCCGGCCAACGGCGGCTGCTGTGTGGTCGTCACCAGCCGGGAGAGCATGGAGGAGCTGGTGCTGCGGCACGGCGCCGTCCGGGTGCCGCTCGGGGTGCTGGACCGGTCCGACTCCACCGCCCTGCTCGACCGGATCGTCACCGGCGGCCGTACCGCCGCCTCCCCCGCGCAGACGGCCCGGCTGGCCGAACTCTGCGACGGGCTGCCGCTCGCCCTCTGCATCGCCGCCGCCCGGCTGGCCACCCGCCCCCACTGGACCGTGCGCCGCCTCGCCGACCGGCTCGCCGACCGGCTCGCCGACGAGCACCGACGCCTGGACGAACTCAGCCTCGGCGGGAGCCGGGTCCGGGCCAGCTTCGAGCTGAGCCACGGCTGCCTGGCGCCACGCCTCGCCTCCGTGTACCGGCGGCTCTCCCTGCTGGACGTCCCCGACGTGCCGGCCTGGGCCGTCGCCGCCCTCCTGGACTGCCCGGTGGAGACCGCCGAGCAGTACCTGGACGAACTCACCGACGCTCACCTCCTGGAGGTCTCCGGCCCGGACGCCACCGGCCAGTACCGCTACCGCTTCCAGAGTCTGCTCCGCCTCTACGCGCGCGAACGCGCCCAAGAGGACCCCGACCGCCCGGCCGCCGAGGCGGCCAGGGACCGGGCGCTGCACAGCTGGCTGACCGTCGCCGAGGCCGCCCACCGCCGCGAGTACGGCGGCGACCACTCCGTGGTGCACGGCCCGGCCCCCCGCCCGCACGTCGACCGGGACCTCCTGGACGACCTGGTGGCCCGCCCGCTGGACTGGTTCGACTCCGAACGCCACTGCCTGGTGGCGGCCGTCACCCAGTCCGCCCGGCTGGGACTCGCCGCGCTCGCCTGGGACCTGGCCGCCTCCACCGTCGGCTTCTGCGAGATCCGCAGCAACACCGACGACTGGCGCCGCCTCTGCGAGGAGGGCCTGGCGGCCTCCCGGGCCGCCGGGGACCGGCAGGGCGAGGGCGTGATGCTCGGTGAGCTGGGCGCCGCCCTGCTCTACCGGGGCGAGTCGGAGGCTTCGGTCCGGCTCCTGGAGGAGGCGGACGGCGTACTGCGGGCCGGCGGCGAGGTCTACGGGGTCGCGCTGAACGCCTGCAAGCTGGCCGTCGTGGTCCGCCAGCGGGGCGACGCGGGCGCGGCACGCGCACTCCTGCACGGGGCGCTGCCCGCGCTGCGGGCCGCAGGGGACCTCTCTGCGCAGGCCCACGCGCTCAACAACCTCGCCCAGATCACCCTGGACGCGGGGGACCCGGAGGAGGCCGTACGCCTCGGCCGGGAGGCGGTCGCGCTGGCCCGGGGGCTGGGCGCGACCCGGGGCGCGGCCCAGGCCTTCCACCGACTGGGGCGGGCCCTGCTGGCGGCCGGGCGGCTGCCGGAGGCGGAGGAGGCACTGACCGGGGCGGCCGGAATCGTCCGCGCCAAGCACGACCGGCTGGGCATGGCCTACGTCCTGCTGGGTCTGGCCGAGACCCGCCTGCGGGCCGGCCGCGCCGACCGAGCCGACGCGGACCTCACCGCCGCCCTCGCCCTGGCCGAGGAGACCGGCAGCACCGTCCTGCTGGGCCGCCTGCGCCTGCTCCGGGTCGAACTCGAGGAGGCGCAGGCACCGGGCGCGGAGCTCCCGCAGGAAGCGTGACCCGGGCCGCCGCTCAGTCCCAGGGCTCGGTCTGCACGACCACCGTCGTCCCACCGGCCGCAGCCGTCACCGTCGTCCCGCCCTCCACCGCAGTACCGGCCGCCAGCACGACACCCGCGATGACCGCCGCGACCGCCACAACCGCCTTGACCAGACGCCCGTTCCCCATGTCCCCACTCCCTCTCACCCCTCGCCCACCGGACTCCGGCCCCTTGCCGGTCCGTTCCCCGGGCGACTCGCTCTGCTATCAGCAGACGTTAGGGGAGGGGGACTTCGAATCCTTATCGGCCCGTTATCCCTTCCTTTTCCCTGCCCCTCCCACCTGCGGAAAGGGCGCGGCCCCCAGCGGGGGAAGCCGGGGGCCGCGCGTTCGGGAGTGGTTCGGAGTGGTCCAGACAGGACCGGTCAGAACTTCAGGGTCCAGTGGTCGAGCGTCCCGGAGGAGCCGGCCGAGATGTCCTCGACCCGGAGCTTCCACACCCCGCTCGCCGGGGAGGCGGAGGCGTCCACCGTGTAGACCTGCTGGATCACGCCGTTGCCCTCGTCCTCCACGGACTCCTTGACCAGGTACACCTTTCCGTCCGGGGCGACCAGGTGGACGTCCAGGTCACCGCGCCAGGTGTGGGTGGCGTGCAGGTACACCTGGAGGTTCTTCGGCGCGTTGCCCGCGATGCCGGTGACGGTGACCGGGACCTCGATGGTGCCCGGGTCGGGGACCGAGTGCGGGGTCTGCACCTCGTACGCGGGGAACGTCATCGACCAGGCGTTGAGGGTGCCGACGGAGCCGGTGTACGGGTCGGAGACCTTCAGCGTCCACGTGCCGTCCGCGGGCGAGGCGGAGGCGTCCACCCGGTAGGTCTCGCGGAGCACCCCGCCGTTCTCGGTGGCGGCGGTGGAGGTCGAACGCAGCGGGTAGGTCCGGCCGTCCGGGGAGAGCAGGTCGATCCGGACGTCGCCGCGCCACTCGTGGGTGACGTCCACGGCGACCTGGAGGGCCGCCGGGGCCTGGCCGCCGATGCCGCCCACCGTGAGGCCGGAGGTGACCGAGCCGCCGTCCGGGACGCTGAGGTTGCCGGTCATGGCGAAGGGCGTGGGGAAGTTCAGCGACCAGCCGAGGAGCGTGCCCTTGGAGCCGGCCGAGGTGTCCTGGACCTGCAGCTTCCAGGTGCCTGAGGCGGGGGAGGCGGAGGCGTCGACGGTGAAGCCGCCGAGCGCGCCGGCCCCCTCGGTGGCGGAGGTGGACTTCAGGCGGTACAGCTTCCCGTCGGGGGCCACCAGGTCGATCTTGAGGTCGCCGCGCCAGGGGTGGGTGCCCTCCAGCTCGACCCGGAGCGCCTTGGGCGCGTTGCCGGGCACCCCGGTGACGGTCAGCGGGGCCTCCACGGTGCCCGGGTCGGGGATGGGCCGGTCGGTGTCGTCGAAGACCTGGGAGGGGCGCGGCCGTGCGGCCGGCTCCGGCTCCGGGGCGGCCGTGCCGACGACGGCCTTGCCGAGGTCGATCCGGGGGGTGACGGCCCCGGTGTACGTGATCGGCGTACCGGTGGTGCCCAGCATCGCCACCAGGTTCGCGATGCTCTGCGCCGGGTACTTCTGGCGCAGCACCGCCAGGGCCCCCGCCACGTGCGGGGCCGCCATCGAGGTGCCGCTCTTCGCCGCGTAGCCGCTGCCCGGAACCGAGGACACCACGGCCGCGCCGGGTGCCATCACGTCCACCAGCGGGCCACGGTTGCTGAACGAAGCCACCTGTTCGTCGTTGGTCGTCGCACCGACCGTCACCGCCGACGGGACGCAGCCGGGGGCGTTGACCGCGTCGCCGTACCCGTTGTTACCGGCCGCGACCACCGTCGCCACGCCCACCGAGTACAGGCTGTCGATCACGGACTTGCGGGGGTCGGTGTCGCAGGCCGACGTCCAACGGCCCGCGCCCAGCGACATGTTGGCCGCGACGATGTCCTTGCCGGACTGCTTCAGCGCGTACACCTTCTCCAGCGCCTTGATCTGCGAGCTGGTGAAGCTCAGCACGCAGGGGCTGTTGCCCGCGCCGCAATAGTCGTCGGAGTCGAAGCGGGAGAACACCTGCATCGCCACGATGTCCGAGCCCGGGGCCACCCCGCGCTTGGGGGCGCCGCTCAGGCCGGTCCCGTTGCCGGCGGCTATGCCCGCCACGTGGGTGCCGTGCGAGCAGGCCGCGCCCAGTTCCGCGCAGCTGCCGGTGTCGGCGTCGGCGCTGCCGGTGCCCTCCTGGGAGGCCTCGCCGTTCGGGCAGAGGCTGGTCGCGCCGTAACTCTCGTCGTTCACCGAGAAGCAGGCCTCGGCCGTCACCCGGCCGCTCAGGAAGGGGTGGTTCTTCGCGACACCGGTGTCGATCACTGCGACCGCGGTGCCCGCCCCGGTGGCACCGGCGGCGAACGCCTTGTCCGCGCCGATCCGGACCGTCGAGCTGTCCAGCATCGGGGGGACCGGGACGTCTTCCGTCACACTCACCACGTCCGGGTTGGAGCGGAGTGCGGTGAGCCCCGCCTGGCCCACCGTGAGGGTGACCATCGGCAGCCGGTCGTACGCCACCTCTGTCTCGCCCGCCGCGGCGGCCGTGGCCACGTCGGAGCGGGTCTGGGTCACCACGTTCACCCGGACCGTGCCGCCGCCCTCGGTCCCGGTCTCCAGCGCCGGGTCCACCGGGACCTCGTCGGCGGCCGCCGCTGGGGCCACCCCGACCAGGGGCACCAGGCCCGCCGGCAGTGCACCGAGCAGCAGGCCCGAGGCCATCGCGACGGCCACAACAGATCTCTTCACGACAGGCTCCAGGGAGTAGGCACCGAGCGGGCGGTGCCGCGGCGGCAAAAAGGAGAGGGGGCAACTCGCTTATGAGGCCCGCGAGTTCAGGGCCGGAAGTTCAAGGGGGCGAGGCCGTGTGCTCAGGCCCTGGGGCGGGGGACGGGGCAGCAGCGTCGGTTGTTCAGCTGCCCGGTCCCCCTGCGATCGCGCTGCCCGTCAGGTGGCGTCGGCGCCGTTCTTCGGGTGGCCGCCGTAGAAGACCGCGGTGTAGTACGTGTACGCGGTGGACCGGCAGGCGCTCTTAAAGAAGTACGCCGGGCAGGTGTTGGAGTACAGGATGTTGTAGAACGCGACGTCGGTGGCGATGCCCTTGTTGCGGTCCAGGTAGTAGCGGTAGCCCTTGTAGCTGTTGCCGATGGTGCCGTAGCCGTAGTCGTGCGAGTCGCAGGCGGCACGGAAGTCCCAGCCGCCGGGCTTGTCGGCAGCGCTGGTGCAGTGGTCCTTCTCGACGCCCATGATCCAGGCGCCGGTCGGGGTCTTGCGCCAGCTCGGGTTGCGCCAGCCGTAGTGGGCGACCTTGGTCGCACAGCCGCTGTACTGGTACCACATCCACGACTCGGGCCGGGAGCAGTAGCTCGGGTAGGCCTGGGCGGAGGTGATCTCGCCGCCGGCGAAGTCCTCGGCGGCCGGGGCGATTCCGTCCGCCTGGGCCAGGCTGGGGGCGCCCTGGACGGTGCTGCCGGCCTCCGGGCGGATCCCGGTGGTCTCCACCGACTGCGGGGCGGCCGCGTCACCGGAGTAGGTCAGCTGCCAGGACGCGCCGTCCTCGGCGGAGGCGGCGATCACCCGGTCCGAGGCGTCGTAGCTGTAGGTGTTGAGCTGGCTGCCGGCCGCCGGGTCGACGACCTGGCGGAGCAGGCCGGAGCCGTCGTACGAGTAGCGGGCCAGGGTCTGCACGGTCTGGCCGACGGTGACGGTGATGTCCTTGACCTGGCCGGCGACATCGCCGAGGGTCTGGCCGGAGGCGGTGGTGGCCGTCGAGTAGTTGACCTTGACCGTCTGCGCGGGGACGTCGGCACGCGCCGGGTCCTTGACGGTGGAGACGCGGCCGGTGCTGTCGTAGGTGACCGTCGTCTGCTTGAAGGCGGCGCTGCCGACCGCCGTCACCCGCCAGTTGTCGCCGCTGCCGCCGACCTGCTTCCAGGTGTAGGACGGCTTGAGGGAGGTGGCCGGAACCGGGTTGCCGGAGGAGTCCAGCGGCACGTCGTCACCGGAGGCGACCTGGGTGAGGTCGATGTTGAGCGTCTCGGTGACCGTGGTCTTCAGCACGCCCGCGAGGTCGTCCCACTGCACGTTCTCCACCAGCGTGGAACCGTCGGACGCCTTGTAGGTGTTGATGCTGCCGCCGTTGGCGCCGGCCACCGAGTCGGTCAGGTCGTAGCGGACGGACTCGGCGGTGTCCAGGTCGGTGGTGGTGATCGAACCTGAGCCGGGGACCAGCTTGCGGTTCAGCTGGCCGCCGACGAACTCGGCCTCCCAGCTCGGACCGAACACCCCGAGGTCGGCGCGGGCGGCCGGGGCGTCCTGGGGCTGGGCGACGCCCGGCCCGTTCCCGTCCACCGTGTGGGTACGGCTCATCAGGCCGTACGACACGTCGTTCTCGGATATCTGGAAGCTGTCGTCGGCCGACTGGTACATGCCCGGGCCGATCAGCTGGGTCTCCCCGGTCTCCAGCGCCGGGGAGGGGATGTCCTCGGCGACGGCCGACTGCGGGAGCAGCAGGGCCAGTGACATCGCCGCCACTGCGGGAAGCGCGATTCTGCGCACGTTCGGTTCCTTCGGGTCACCGGCGGCATGCGGTCCAGACCCTCGCGGCCGGCCCCTGTCTCGCCTCTTCGAACCGGTCGTTCTCGGCCGGCAACGAGAAACTTAGGAACCCGCCCCTTCGATCCGTTATGCCTCCGCCATCGCCCGCCCCGATACCTCTCCGATGGCACCCGGTTGCCCGTACGGTGACGCCCCGGCGCGCCCCCCGCCCCGCTGCCGCCGGCGGGCGCTGAGCCGCCGGTCCACCCATACCGTCCCCGCCGCGAGCACCAGCGCGACGCCCAGCACCCCCGCCGCACGGACCAGCACTACCCCGTCCGGCGGGATCCCCTCTTCGAGGACTTCATGACGCTCGCGGACATCCATGCCCAGCCGACCCGACATGTCGACCTCCACCTCCACCATCGCCAGATGCCCCTGGACGACGGCCACTGACACCGTTGGCGTGCGGCCGGACTGCCTGGCGGGCAGCCCACGCCGCAGCAGCTGGCTGGCCCGCATCCTCGACGACCTCGACATGGACGTGTTCGCCTTCGGCATCACGACGGACTTCCGCACCAAGCTGTTCCCCGGCTCGCAGCGCCTGATCGAACTGGCGGACCGCCTGGAGCAGCTCCAGGTCGTCGTCGGCGATGTGAACCGCCCGGCGGGGGAGATCGGCTACGAGGTCCTCTGCCGCCGCCACCACCGCAAGCGGATGACCTCGGCCGCGGCCCACGCGGGCGCCCTCTCCCCGGACGTCCTCCCCGCCAACCACGCCTGACCGTCCCATGGCCCCTCCTCGCCCGTGACGGTGTGTGCCCTCCCCTTTTGTGGCGGGCCGCCCGGCCGGACCCGAGGCCGCCCGTACGAAACCCAGTTCGTCAGCACGGGACGGCACGCGACGCACGTCCGGGTGGTACTTGCCCGCGCGGGCGCATTCTGGCCGTCCGGGCCCGGACGGGCGGCAAGAGTTGGGTCATGATCATGGATCCCGACGCCAACTCCGAAACCCCCGAAGCTCCCGGAACCCCCGGCGAGCCCGCACCGGCGCCCTCTCGCAGGCCCTCCCGCCGTACCGTCATCGCCGGCGCGGCCGCCGTCGCGGCATCAGGCGGGCTGACGGTCGCCGTCACCTCCGCCGAGCCCTCGCAGGCCGTCCCCGGCGCCGCGGTCGCCGACTGGGGCGCCTGCCTGACGATCGCCCGGGCCATCCTCGTACGGGACGACGAGGACCAGCCGCTCGTCCCGCGCTACGCCGACATCCTCCTGAAGGACGGGCTGCCCCGCTCGCGCCGCCCCGGCAAGAAGGTGCTGATCGTCGGCGCCGGGCCGGCCGGCCTCACCGCCGCCCACCTCCTGCGCGGGGCCGGCCACCAGGTCACCGTCATCGAGGCCAACGCCAACCGGGTGGGCGGCCGGATCAAGACCTTCCGCACCGGCGGCCACGAGAACGCCGCCCCGGCCTTCGCCGACCCGAAGCAGTACGCCGAGGCCGGCGCGATGCGCATCCCCGACAGCCACCCGCTGGTCACCGGACTGATGGACAGCCTCGGCCTCAAGCGCCGGCGCTTCCACCTGGTCGACGTGGACGGAGCCGGCCGCCCCGCCTACCGGACGTGGATCTACGTCAACGGCATCCGCGTCCGCCGCGCCGACTACGCGCGCGCCCCGCAGGCGCTCAATCGTTCCTTCGGAGTGCCGCAGGCGTACGAGTCCGTCCCCGCCTCGCAGATCGTCCGCGACGCCTTCGCCCCCGTACGCAAGGAGATCGAGGGCAAGAAGGACAAGGAACTCGTCGAGGGCTGGGCGCGCGTCATCCAGCGCTACGGCCACATGTCGATGTACCGCTTCCTGACGGAGGAGGCCAAGCTCGACGAGCGGACCATCGACCTGATCGGAACCGTCGAGAACCTCACCTCCCGCCTGCACCTCGCCTTCGTGCACAGCTTCATCGGCGCCTCCCTGATCAGCCCCGACACCGCCTTCTACGAACTGCCCGACGGCACCGCCACCCTGGCCGACGCGCTGTACGCGCGCGTCAAGGACCTCGTGCGGCTCGACCGCCGCGCGACCCGCATCACCCACGGCGAGGGCAAGGTCACCGTCGAAACCGTCTCCGAGGGCCGCGGCGGCAGCCCCGTGCGGCGCGAGACGTTCACCGCCGACACCGCCATCATCACCGTCCCCTTCTCCGGGCTGCGCCACATCCCCATCACCCCGGCGCTCTCGTACGGCAAGCGGCGCGCGGTCACCGAGCTGCACTACGACGCCGCCACCAAGGTGCTGCTCGAATTCAGCCGCCGCTGGTGGGAGTTCGACGAGGCCGACTGGAAGCGCGAGCTCGAGGCCGTGCAGCCCGGCCTGTACCGGAAGTACCAGACCGGGCAGACCCCGGCGAACGGAACCCTGCTGGGCGCCCACTCCTCCGTGCCCGAGGGCCACATCTCCGCGGGCCAGCGCTCCCACTACGCCGCCAGCCGCGTGGTCACCCGCGACCAGCCCGAGGCGGCCGGCGTCATCGGCGGCGGCTCGGCCACCGACAACCCCAACCGCTTCATGTTCCAGCCCTCCTACCCCGTCGAAGGCAGCGCCGGCGGCGTCATCCTCGCCTCCTACAGCTGGTCGGACGACGCCCTGAAGTGGGACTCCCTGGACGACGAGGAGCGCTACCCGCGCGCCCTCGCCGGGGTGCAGGAGGTGTTCGGGCAGCGCATCGAGGTGTTCTACACCGGTGTCGGCCGCACCCAGTCCTGGATGCGCGACCCGTACGCCTACGGTGAGGCGTCCGTACTGCTGCCCGGCCAGCACACCGAGCTCTTCCCCCACGTCCGAAAGGCCGAGGGCAACCTGCACTTCGCCGGATGCCACACCTCGATCAAGCCCGCGTGGATCGAGGGAGCCCTGGAATCCGCGGTGCGGACCGCCCTGGAGGTGCACACGGCGTAGCGGCCGCCCCGGCGGCGCCGTCAGCTCTCGGCGAGCACGATCAGCCAGTCCTGCTCCGAGAAGCGGACCCGCTGCCGCTTGTCGGGGTTGATCCGCACCCCGTAGTCGGGGCCCGTGGCGCTCCGCGCGCGCAGCCGGTAGCCGACCGCGCATTCCCGGCGCCGCCGCGCCGACTCGACGGCGGTGGCGAACGAGACCTCATGACCGGCCCGGACGTAGTCCGCGGCCGGCTTGAGGTGGAACTCGTGGCCCTCCGCCTTGAACAACTCCTCGAAGACCTCGGCGAGATACGGGCTCTCCGAGATCTGGGTCATCAGAAGGCTGATCAGCCTGCCGCTCACGATGAAGTCGGCGCCGCCCCGGGCGGGCGCGAGGAGCCGGTTGCCGTCGTCGGACATCTCGGTGGTGAGCGCGAGTTCCCGCTGCGCGGCGTCCCCGAGGGCCCGCAGGTGCAGCAGGGCGACCAGCGTCCTGTCGTCCGCCCGCGCTTGCGGATCCGTCACCGGAGCGAGGGCGACGGCGTGCGCGTCCGAGGCCGAGCCGCAGGCCGAGGCGGCGGGCTCCGTCTCACCGATCACGATCACGCTGTCGTACGAGGGCACGTCCAGCTTGGCCAGGGTGAGCGGGTCGGTGATGTCGCCGTCGTGGAAGGACACGTCGAGGCGGGACCGCGTGGCCGTGACGACTGGGGCGCCGCGCGTGGCTGCGTACTCGCCGAGCGCCACGACGTCCAGGGTGGTCCCCGGGCTCACGTACTGGTCGAGCTGCTCGATGACGAGCGGGGCGCGGCGGTTCCAGCCGAGCAGGAGGAGGCGTTCGGCCTGGGCGATCCGGGGCCCGGCCGTCACGATCGCGGCCTCCTCGACATGGGAGGCCACGTCCGCCCGCACGGCCGTGTCGTCGTCCTGGGAGATGACGATGATCCGGTCGGCCGGGCCGATCACCGCCCCCGGATCCGGATTGAGGGTGACGCTCCCGTCGCTGTGCAGCAGGCCGACGGCCGAGGACGTGGCGAACGACAGCAGCGCCTCGCCGAACGGCCGCCCCGTGAGGCCCTCGGCGGCGACCGGGTAGAACTCGTCGCCCTCGAAGTCCAGCAACTCCGAGTAGACGAGCGAGAGGCCGGGCTGCCGGGCCGTCTGAACGAGGAGCCGGGCGACGATGTCGTCGACGCACAGCACGTGCCCCGTGGGCCCGGCGGCCAGCCTGGCGGTCATGTGGTTGCGGGAGTCACGGACGGCGGCGACCACCACCGCTTCCCCCTCTCCGGACCCGGGGACGGCCGCGTCGAGGGCGAGCAGTGTCTTCACCACGTGGGCGTCACCCGTGTCCCCGGTGGGAGGCAGCACCAGCACCGCCTTCGCGGTGCGCGGACTCACCCGGCACAGCTCGGTGGGGTCGGTGGTGCTCCCGTTGCGGCAGATGATCCGCGTCCTGCCATGGTCTCGGACACGGGTGGAGATCTCGTCCTCCATCCACACCTTGTCCTGCGGGGCGAGCACGGCGATGGCGGAGCGGCGCTGGTTCGCGTGGGCGGCCACCAGCTCCCCGATCACGGGAAAGACCTGGTCCGACCATCCCAGTACGACGGTGTGCCGCGTCTCCAGCACGGTGGAGTGGCCGAGGCGCAGCGACATGATGCGCCGGTTGATGCCCGTGGTGATCAGACTGACCAGGGTCGACACGAAGAGCAGCGCCACGAGCGCGAGCGATACGGAGGCCAGCACGTAGAGCGGGGAGCCGACGGCGCCCCCGATCTTCAGGGTCTGGCCGACGCTGACCCACACGGCGGTGAGCCGGCCGGAGAGCGTGGCCGGAGCGGCCCGGTCCGACCAGACGAGGACCATGCTCGCCGGAACGACGACGGCGAGGCAGGCCAGGGCGAGCCAGCCGATGAGCGCCGTCGTTCCCCCCGAGACCAGATGGTCGAAGCGGTACCGGAGACGGAGCCGGAGTGACGTCGTGTGCTGCTGCGCCACACAAGCTCCCGTACATGAGTCGACGCCCGATCGGAGCGGCTGCACGCCACCCCGGGAGTCACCCTAGGCAGATCCCTGCTCCCACCCGCCGTGAACCCCACAGACCTCACTCAGAGGTATGAACGCACGATGGGCGTTGGGCTTCCGAAACCGCGTCGCCCCGCCCCGGCAGTCGGTATGTGCGGCGCGGCGCGGTGAGCGGGCTCCGGTCAGGCGGCGGGGGAGCGGGTGGTGGTGGTGTCCGTGCACAGGGCCCAGATGACGAAGACGCCGATGGCGATCGAGATGAGAGCCCAGATCGGCGTGTAGGGCAGCCACATGAAGTTGAGGATGATGTCGAGCGAGACGATCGCCACGCCCGTGACCCTGGCCCAGGCCGCGCCCTTGAGGATGCCCGCGCCGACGACGGCGAGCACGATGCCCACGACGAGGTGGATCCAGCCCCACGCCGTGACGTCGAACTTGAAGGTGTAGTCGCCCACGCGCGAGTAGACGTCGTCCTCCGCGATCCCGACGATTCCCTTGATGGTGCCGAAGATGCCTTCCACGAGCATCAGGACGCCGGCGAACGCGACGCCGCCCGCCGCCCACGCGCTCTGGCCGGCGGTGGCGTCCTGACCGCGGGGTGCCCTGCCGGGGGGCGTTGTCTGTGCCACGAGGAGCTCCTTCGTCGAGCGGGACGCAGAGGATCCGGCGTCGGGCCCAGCCTCCGTGGCGGGGGCGCGGAGGGACATCGGAGCGCCGCCATCCGGGTGAATCCGTACGGCGGCACGCGCGCGGCGCGGAGGCCAGGGCCGCCATCGGTGCGAGGGTCCGCGCCGCCCGGCTCAGTAGCGAAGGGCCGAGCCCGTTTCCGCCTTGACCGTGCCCGACAGCTTGTGGGTGCTGCGGGCGGTGCCCTCGCCGGTCGCGTTCGCGGCCACGTCGGAGATCGTCACCACCACGGTGTCGAGCAACTTGCCGCCCTCGTCCTTGAAGTTCACCTGTACGGCAAAGGACTTCTTCGAAGCGTCCGAGTTCTTGACCGAGACGAGGACGGTGGTGCGGCCGTCGCCGTCCGTTGCGGGCGCACCGAGTTCGACGTCGTCCTTCACGTCGATGCCGTCCTTGACCTCGGACAGCTTGTCCTTCGCGACGGCCGCGGCCGACTCGACCGTCTCCGCCGCCTCGGAGGCGGCAGCGGAGACCCGCGCCCCCGCCGACTCCACGGCGGACGCCGCCCTCGAGGCCGCGCCGGATGGACCGTCCGCGTCCGAACATCCCGCGACCCCCGCTGCGAGGGCCGCCAGCACCACAGCCGCCAGGCCGCGCACGCGTACGCCTGCCATCAGGCCTCCCTGCTTCGACTCCGTTCAGTCAAGAGCCGACGGGTCCGGTCCGCCCGCCCGGTACGGCATCCGAGTGATCATCCGCGTACGGCCGCTGACCCGCCTTTCGACTGACGGGCCGCCAATTCGGGTGATGAGCCCCCCGCTGTTGGATAGCTGGACTATCTTGCTCTCGTGGACCAGCTGATCACCGAAGACCCGACCCGTATCGGCCCGTACCGCCTCATCGCCCGGCTGGGCGCGGGCGGAATGGGCCTGGTCTATCTCGGGCGCTCCGAGGGCGGGCGCACCGTGGCCGTGAAGGTCGTCCAGGCCGAGTATGCCGGGAACCCGGAGTTCCGCAAGCGCTTCGCCCGTGAAGTGGCCGCCGCGCGGCGGGTGGGCGGGAGTTGGACGGCGGCCGTGCTCGACGCCGACCCCGAGGCCGCCGTGCCCTGGGTGGCGACCCAGTACATCCCCGGGCCCGACCTGCACGCCGTCGTCGCCAAGGACTTCGGGCCGCTGCCCGAACACGCGGTCCACACCCTCGCCAACCGCCTCGCCCTCGCCCTGCGGGCCGTGCACGAGGCGGGTCTGATCCACCGTGACCTCAAGCCGTCGAACGTCCTCGTCACCGTCGACGGCCCCCGCGTCATCGACTTCGGCATCGCCCGGGCGATGGACAGCCTCGCCGGGGACAGCCTGCTCACCAACACCGGGATGCTGATCGGCTCTCCGGGCTTCATGTCGCCGGAACAGGTCCGCGGCCTCGAACTCACGCCCGCCAGCGATGTCTTCTGCCTGTGAGCCGTCCTCGTCTACGCCGCCACCGGGCGCCTCCTGTTCGGCGCCGCGGACACCGGCCTCAACGCCCACCTCTTCCGTGTCGCCGAGGAGGAGGCGGACCTGACCGGCGTGCCGGAGGCGCTCGTCGACCTCGTACGCGCGTGCCTGCACAAGGACCCGGCCCGGCGGCCCACCCCCCAGCAGGTGGCCGATCGCACGGCGACGGACCAGGCCGCGGAGTGGCTGCCGGGCGCCGTACTGGCACAACTCGGCCGCCATGCCGCACAGTTGCTGGACTACGCCCCCGCGACACCTGCCGAACCCCAGGCCGCGCGTCCGGACGACCCCCGTGTCCTGCCCGCGCAGCGGACCCCGCTGCCGCCACCGCCCCAGTACGCCCCGGCGGCCCCCGCGCACTTCGACCCCGCTCGGGGATTCGGACCGCCCCCGGGCCCACCCCCCGGCGCCTGGCCCGCGAACCCGTACGCGGCCCCGTCCGCGGCTCCCCTCCAGGACTCCGCGTCCGGGCACGCCAAACGCTGGCGGGGCCTGGTGGTCGCCGCCCTGGTGCAGCTGTTGGTGGTGCTCGAAGCCACGGTCTTCAACACGTCGATTTCGTCCGTCCAAGAGCACTTCGACATCAGTGCCCAGGGGATGGGCCTGATCCTCACCGCCTACGTCGTCGCCTTCGCCGTACTGCTGCTGCCCGGCGGGCACCTCGCCGACCTCCTGGGACGCAGACTGACATTGATCATCGGGCTGGTCGGATTCGCGGTGGCCTGCGCGCTCGGCGGCTCGAACGACGGAGGCACGCTGGTCTGGGCCCGCGGACTGCAGGGCGCCTTCGGCGCGCTGCTGACACCGGCCGCGCTCTCCCTGGTGGCCACCGGATTCACCGGCCCCAGGGAACGCGGCCGGGCCTTCGGGGTCTACGCCGCGCTCACCGGCGGCGGCTGGGCGCTCGGGCTGCTCGCGGCCGGACCCCTCGGGGGCCTGAGCTGGCGGCTGGCCGCGTACGCGCCCGTCCTCGTCGCCGCGATCGCCCTGATCGGCGTGATCACGCTGCCGCGCGACCGCCCGGGCCCCGCGGGTGCCCGCCCGGACGTCCTCGGCCTGCTGCTCGGCTCCGGAGCGCTCGGCTCCCTCGCCTACGGCCTCGCCGAGGGTGGGTGGAGCGGCTGGAGCGTCCCCTTGGTGCCGATCGCGCTCGTCGCCGGCGCCATTCTGCTCGCGGCCTTCCTGTGGTGGCAGACCAGGACGGCCGGCCCACTGCTCGCGCCGTACGTCGTCAAGGACCGCAACCGGCTCGGCGGCCTCCTCGCCACGCTCCTGGCAGGTGTGGGAACCGTCGTCCTGTTCTCGTCCCTGAGCCACTACCTGCTGAACGTCATCGGCTACGTCCCGGCCATGGCCGGAGTTCTCCTGCTCCCGATGGCCGCGGCGATCGCCGTCGGCTCCACCCAGGTCTCCGCCCGGCTGGCACACCGCGCCGCGCCCGGTGTCCTGATCGCGGCGGGACTGGCGCTCGCCGCCGGTGGCCTGGTGATCCTCACCGGCCTCGAGTCCAACGCCGCGTACGTTCCCCGGGTGCTGCCCGGGACGCTCATCACCGGTCTCGGCCTCGGCATGGCCCTGATGCCGATCTACGCCACCGTGACCGCGGGCGTCGCCCCGCGGCACGCGGGCGGCGCCTCGGCCGCCATCCTCGCGGCCCAGCAGTTGGGCGAAGGGATCGGCGGCATGCTGCTGGGCGTCGCCATCTCCGCCCGACTGGACGACGTGACGTCGCACCAAGAGGTGGTCGTACGCATTCTGAGCGGCTACACCACCGCCCTCTGGTGGGCGTTCGGGGCCGTGCTGCTCGCGGGCCTGGCCGCGGGCCTGATGGTCAACGCCCGGGCGCCCCTCGGCGAGGTGCGGCAGGCCGCCGAGCTGCCCCGGTAGGCATGCCGCGCACGACCGCCGGGCCGGGGCCCGGCGGTCAGCGCCTGCTGCGTACGAGGGTGAAGACCGCGCCCTCCGGGTCCGCCACCGTGGCCACCCGGCCGCTGAGGCCCTCGCGCGGCGGGGCGACGATCCGGCCGCCGAGCCGGTCGACCCGGGCGACGGCCGCGTCGGTGTCCTCGACCTCGAAGTACGTCATCCAGTGCGGCCCGCGGTCGTGGGGCAGGGCTCGGCCGACCCCGTGCACGGCGGCCACCGGCCGGCCCTGCAGGAACAGCGTGAGGTAGTCGAAGTCGTCGGAGGCGGCGGCGTGCGCGCGAGCCTCGTGGCCGAAGACGTGCTCGTAGAACTTGCCGACCGTCGAGGTGTCCTGCGTGACCAGCTCGTTCCACACCGGGACACCGGGAACCCCGGCCGGCCAGGTGCCGAGGTGGGCCGCCCCCTGCCAGATTCCGAAGATCGCGCCCAGCGGGTCCGAGCAGATCGCCACCCGCCCCGCGGGTCCGGCGTCCAGCGGCCCGACCGCGACCGTGCCCCCGCATGAGCGGATCGATTCGGCGGTCGCGTCGGCGTCGTCCGTGGCGAGGTACGTCGTCCAGGCGACCGGCAGGTGCCGGTCCGGCGGCAGCTCGCCGATGCCGCCCACCTCCCGCCCGTCGAGCAGGGCCCGGACGTACGGGCCCAGCTGCTCGGGGCCGGGCTCGTACTCCCAGCCGAACAGGTCGGCGTAGAACTCCTCGGTGGTCCCGAGGCTGTGCACCATCAGGCTCGCCCAGCACGGCGTGCCGGGCGTGCGCCGTGTTGCTTCCGGTGCCTCGGTCATCTCAGCCGTCTCCTCCGCGATCACGTCCGTCGGGCTTCCCGGAGTGATGCTTCCACTCCGAGGGGCCCGGCGCGCCCCGACCGGCCGGGTTTCGGGGCCCGCCGGGAGAGATGACCGAATCAGTGCGGCCCGTCGATGTCCGGCTTGTTACGCGGGGTGCGCGACGGGGAGCAAAATGGCCCGCATGACAGCGAACGCCACCCCCTTCCCGCTCCTCTCGGCAGCCGATCTGAAGACCGAGCTGGCCGAACCCCGGCCGCCGGTCCTCCTGGACATCCGCTGGCAGCTCGGCGGCCCGAACCAGCGGCCCGCGTACGAGGCGGGGCACCTGCCCGGCGCCGTCTACGTCGACCTCGACGCCGAACTGGCTGGCCCGGCGGGGTCAGGGGGGCGCCACCCGCTCCCGGATCCGGAGGCGTTCGGGGCGGTGATGCGCCGGGCCGGGGTCTCGGCGGGCGCGCCGGTGGTCGTGTACGACGGCGGCCAGGGCTGGGCGGCGGCGCGCGCGTGGTGGCTGTTGCGCTGGACGGGTCACACGGACGTGCGGGTCCTGGACGGGGGCCTGGCCGCGTGGGCCGCCGAGGACGGTCCCCTGACGACGGACGTCACCCCTGCGCCGGAGGGTGATTTCAAGCCAAATCCGGGTTCCATCGGGCTGTTGGACGCGGACGGGGCGGCGGCACTGGCCCGGACGGGGGTCCTGCTGGACGCGCGGGCGGGGGAGCGCTACCGGGGCGAGGTGGAACCGATCGACCGGGTCGGAGGCCACATCCCCGGGGCGGTGTCGGCGCCGACCACCGAGAACGTGGGTCCGGACGGACTGCTGCGGGCGCCGGACGCCCTGAGGGAGCGCTTCGCGGCACTGGGCGTGCGCGCGGACGGCCCGGCTCCGGTGGGCGTGTACTGCGGCTCCGGCGTCTCGGCGGCTCACGAGGTCCTGGCCCTCGCATCGGCGGGCATCCCGGCGGCCCTGTACGCGGGCAGCTGGTCGCAATGGTCCTCGGACCCGGCGCGCGAGGTGGCCGTCGGCGAGCTCCCGGGATAGCGGCCGGGGGCCGACCGCGCGGCGGTGTGACGCGTCGCGCGGTCGGCCCGGGCGCTACTCCTGCTTCTTGCGGCGGGTGCCGAAGACGATCTCGTCCCAGCTCGGTACCGCCGCGCGGCGGCCGGGGCGGACGCCGTCGGCTTCCGCCTGGCGGTCCGTCGTGCCCGTCAGACGGTCGCGGTGGCCCGCCACCGTACGGGGCATCAGGACGTCCGCGTACGCGGTACCCGCACCGGCCGAGGCTGACGCGGCCGGCGGCTCCTCCGCCTCCGGCTCCTCGACCGGCTCCGGGACCACCAGGTCGCCGCGGAAGCTCGGTACCGCCTCCAGCAGGCTCGTCAGGGTGTCCCGCTCTTCCTCGGGCTCCGGCGGCGGGGGCGGCGCGGGGGCCGTGTGGTGGGCCGTCCGCTCCAACTGCCGGTCGAGCGCGCGGTCCAGCGGCCGGTCGCGCGGCAGCCGCGCGATCCTCGGCACGAAGGGGAAACTCGGCTCCGGTGTCGCCGGCAGGTCGTCCGACTCGCCGATCAGGGAGCGGGCCTCGTCGTCCACGGCCACGACCAGCCGGCGCGGCGGGTCGTACGTCCAGCTCGCCGAGTGGGGTTCGCCCGCGACCCGGTAGACGAGGAGGACCTCCCAGGTGCCGTCGTCGCGGCGCCAGGAGTCCCACTGCACGGATTCCTTCTCGGCCCCGCGCAGCGTGAGCCGTTCCTGCACGGCCTCGCCGAGCTGGGGGCCGGTGTTCTCGCCGGGGCGGCGCACGGGGGTCTTGCGGGCCCGCTCCGCCATGAACGCGCGCTCGGCGAGCACGGGGCCCTCGAAGCGGCGTACGCGGTCGACGGGGATGCCGGCGAGCTGGGCGACCTCCTCAGCGGAGGCACCGGCTCGTATGCGGGCCTGGATGTCGCGGGGGCGGAGGTGGCTCTCCACCTCGATCTCGATCTGGTTCAAGCGCGCACGGTCATTGCGCACGGCAGCCCGTAGACGCTCGTCGATCGGAAGCGTGTACTCCGTGCTGTCCGCAGCCTTGAGCACCAGTCGTGTGCCGTCATTTGAGACGGCCACGACACGCAGTTCGGGCATGGGGACCTCCCGGGTGGTGCCTGCCGACGTCACGTGCGTCGCTGCTTCCGCTAGTCGAGTGTGGCCTGCCCGGGTGCAGCCTGCCACTACCTTGCCGAGTTAAACCGGCGTGTCGGGCATGCGCCCTTGATCGCTGTTATGGCACGGTTACCTGTTGGGCACGCACAGTGACCGAACGATTACTGTGCGCAGCAGGATCCGTGCAATACCGCGGCATCGCCGGTCTCGAGTGCCGTTTCTCCATCAGCCGGCCCCTCTCCCGGGTCCGGACATCCGCAAGGAAGGACGGCCCCAGGGCTCGCCACAGTACTCCATTCGGGCCACCTGGGTGGACCGCCGCGCCGCCGAACTTGTCTCGGACGGCGGGAGTTGGGCTGCCCTGGATCGGGTCCACATCGGGCCGGACCTGGGGGCGCGTCCGTTTTCGGGTGTCTTGCTTCACGGAATCTCCGGAAATGGAACTATCCGTTTCGCTCACGTGTCAGTAACTGAAGGAAGCGGAGAAGCGCGAGAGGCGGGACACACAGCGGATGGGGACGGGTCAGAAGGCGGCGTTGGACATCGGGACGGGTCCGGAGCCGGAACAGGAGCCGGGAAAGAAGCTCGATCTGAGTGCGGCTCAGGTCGCGGGATCCTCCCTCGCTACCGTCGCGGCGGCCCTGCTCGCCTCGAAGATGGGCGTCTACGGGACGATCCTCGGCGCCGGTGTGGTGAGCGTGGTCGCCACCGCGGGCGGGCCGGTCATCCAGCACTTCTTCCGGCGCACCGGCGACCAGCTGCGCGAGAGCGCCCGCCCGAGGGGCCGTCAGGTGCCGGTGGACGGAGGCGAGGAGCGGGCGCCCGACGGCACGATGATGCTGCGCCAGGCCGCGCCCCCGCTCCCGGCCGGACTCTCCGAGGAGTTCGGCGAGGCCACCGTGCACGGCAGCCGGGTGCGGGGCTGGAAGCGCACCGCCGTGGCCTCGGCCGCCGCCTTCGCCCTCGCGATCGGAGGGATCGCCGCCTACGAGGCGGTCTCCGGGAACGCCGTCAGCAGTGGGAACAAGACCGTCTGGGGCGGTACGGCCCAGAACGCCGGCAACGCCGAGCCGGAACCCGCGGACGAGTCCGGCACCGGCGACAAGGGCACGGACGGGACGAGCCCGGAGACCGGGAACTCCCCGAGCCCCTCGCACCCGAGCGGCAGCCCGGACCCCTCGCCCGACCCGGACTCCTCGCCGTCCCCGGACCCGACGCCGAGCCCGACCCCGCCGAAGCCGGACCCGACGCCGACGCCGACGCCGACGCCCCCGCAGTCCCCGACCCCGAGCACCGGCAAGGCCACTCCGGGCGGGGCGAGCGCGGGCACCGGCCGGGAGTCGCAGACCCCCTGAGGCGGCCTCAGTCCCACGGCTCGGTAGCCCCGGGGTCAGTCCCCGAGAACGCGCCGCAGATAGTCGTTGGCGAACACCCGCTCCGGGTCGAGCCGGTCCCGCAGCGCCGTGAACTCGCCGAAGCGCGGGTAGACCTGGGCGAAGTACTCGGCGTCGCGCGTGTGGACCTTGCCCCAGTGCGGCCGCCCGCCGTGCGCCGTGAAGATCCGCTCCGCGGCGGTGAAGTAGGCCTGGTACGGGGTGCCCTTGTACATGTGCACCGCGATGTACGCGGTTTCGCGACCCGAGGCCGTCGACAGGGTGATGTCGTCCGCCGGAGCCGTCCGCACCTCCACCGGGAAGCTGATCCGCAGGCCGGATCGGTCGACCATGGTCTTCAGTTCCCGCAGGGCCTCCACGACGCGCTCGCGCGGAAGGGCGTACTCCATCTCCACGAACCGGACCCGGCGCGGACTGGTGAACACCTTGTACGGGATGTCCGTGTAGGTCCGCGCAGACAGGGCGCGGCTGGCTATCCGGGCGATGGAGGGGATGGCCGAGGGGACCGCGCGGCCGAAGGAGTTGGCGGCCTGGAAGATCCCGTTGGACAGGAGTTCGTCCTCGATCCAGGCGGAGACCGCTCCGGGCGGGGCGGCCGGGCCCTGGCTGCGGTTGTTCCGCTTGGTGTTGCAGTTGCCGGTGTGCGGGAACCAGTAGAACTCGAAGTGCTCGTTCTCCGCGTGGTGCTCGTCGAACTCGGCGGTCACCCGGTCGAAGCTCATCGGTTCCTCGCGGGCGGTCAGGAAGAAGAGCGGCTCCACGGCGAAGGTGATCGCGGTGACGATGCCGAGCGCCCCGATGCCGAGCCGGGCCGCCGCGAAGACCTCCGGATTCTCCTTCTCGGAGCACGTGAGCAGCTGCCCGTCCGCGGTGACCAGCTCCAGGCCGCGGATCTGGGCGGCGATGGAGGCGGAGTCGCGGCCGGTGCCGTGGGTCCCGGTGCTGGTGGCGCCGGAGACCGTCTGCTCCATGATGTCGCCCATGTTCGCGAGCGACAGGCCCTCCTTGGCGAGGGCCAGGTTGAGGTCCTTGAGGACCGTGCCCGCCGCCACGGTCACGGTGCCGGCCTCCCGGTCGATCCCCTGGATCCCGGCCAGTGCCTGCGGGCGGATCAGTACGCCGTCGGTCGCGGCGGCCGAGGTGAAGGAGTGGCCGGTGCCGACCGCCTTCACCTTCAGCCCGTCCCCGGCGGCCCGGCGGACCGCCTCCTGGAGTTCCCCGACCGAGGCCGGGGCCACCACGCGCGCGGGCGTGGCACTGACGTTGCCCGCCCAGTTATGCCACGCGGCGGTCCGTGTCCCGCTCTTCCCTGCTGTCCCCGTCGTCGCCATGGCTAGAAGGCTCCTCCCCTTGCGCCGACCTCGTCAGCCGGCGATAACCCGCGAACGCCACCGCCGCCGCGGCGGTCCCCGCCGAGATGGAGACGACGTACCCGCTCCTCGCGCCGGCCGCGTCGATGACCCAGCCGGCCACGGAAGAGCCGAGCGCGACCCCGACCGCGAGGCCGGTGCTGATCCACGTCATGCCCTCGGTCAGCTTCGCGCGTGGTACATGCGCCTCGATCAGGGCCATCGTGGTGATCATCGTGGGAGCGATGGCGAGGCCCGAGACGAAGAGCGCCACGGCCAGAAACGGAAGGTTCCCGGCCAGTAGGAGGGGGATCATACTCACGGCCATCGCACAAATACCCAGTACCCACCTGGGTTCGGCCTTCCCCTTGAGGTGCAGGAGGCCGAAGACGATGCCCGCGAGGCAGGAGCCGACCGCCCAGACGGCGAGGATGAAGCTGGCCGCGGCCTTGTGGCCCTGCTCCTCGGCGAAGGCCAGGGTGACCACGTCGATGGAGCCGAAGATGGCCCCGGTGGCCACGAAGGTGGCCATCAGCACCTGGAGTCCGGGGGAGCGCAGGGCCGAGGTCCGGTCGGTGTCCTCGCCTCGCGGGTGCGGGGCCGGCTCGGTGGCGCGCTGCGCGGTCAGCCACCACACCCCCACCAGCAGGCAGACCCCGGCGACCAGCGGGCCGGCCTCGGGGAACCAGGTGGTGGAGAGTCCGATGGCGATGATCGGGCCGAAGATGAAGCAGACCTCGTCGAGGACGGACTCCAGGGAGTACGCCGTGTGCAGATCGCGCGGGGAGTCGCGGTAGATGGCCGTCCACCGGGCGCGGATCATCGAGCCCACGCTCGGCACGCAGCCGGCGAGCGCCGAGAAGAGGAACAGGGTCCAGTCGGGCGCGTTGTTGGCCGTGCAGAGCAGCATGCCGCAGACGGCGACGGCCGCGAGCAGGGTCGCCGGGCGCAGGACGCGCCGCTGGCCGTACTGGTCGACGAGGCGGGAGACCTGGGGGCCCATGACGGCGGCGGAGAGCGCGAGGGTGGCGGTGAGCGCGCCGGCCAGCGAGTACCGGCCGGTGAGCTCGGAGATCATCGTGAGGATGCCGACGCCGACCATGGACAGCGGCAGCCGGCCTATGAGGCCGGCCGCGCTGAACCCCCGGCTCCCGGGGGCGGCGAAGATCGCGCGGTAGGGACTGGGCAAGGTGCCCTCCGTAGGGGACGTCGATGGCCCATACAGGTTACGACCGCACACAGGGTGCCCGCATGGGGAAGGAGCAACAGGAAGTAAGGGTGACCTTACCTGTGAAGGGGTGGATTCGGACGCCGGGCCTGTTTCCCGCCCGACGGGGGCGGGTGGCAGGATTCGAGACATGTCTGACCAGCTCCGCGCCTCCGCCGCCGGCCCGGCCGAAGGCCCCGCCGCCCCCTACGACGCCCTCCTGCTGCTGTCCTTCGGCGGCCCCGAGGGGCCCGACGACGTCGTGCCGTTCCTGGAGAACGTCACGCGCGGGCGCGGCATCCCGCGCGAGCGGCTGAAGGAGGTCGGGCAGCACTACTTCGGCTTCGGCGGCGTCAGCCCGATCAACGGGCAGAACCGCGAGCTGCTGGACGCGCTGCGCAAGGACTTCGCGGAGCACGGGCTGGACCTGCCCGTCTACTGGGGCAACCGCAACTGGGCCCCGTACCTGAACGACGTGATGCGCGAGATGGCCGCCGACGGCCGCCGCCGCATCGCGGTGCTCGCGACCAGCGCCTACGCCTCGTACTCGGGCTGCCGCCAGTACCGCGAGAACCTCGCCGACGCGCTCGCCCTGCTCGTCGAGGAGGGCACGGCCGAGGCGGAGCTGCCGAAGGTCGACAAGCTGCGGCACTACTTCAACCACCCAGGCTTCGTCCAGCCCATGATCGACGGGGTGCTGGCGTCGCTGGAATCGCTGCCCGAGGAGGTGCGGGCCGGGGCGCGGCTGGCCTTCACGACCCACTCGATCCCGACCGCGGCCGCGGACGCCTCCGGCCCCGTCGCGGACCACACCGGGCACGGCGAGGGCGGGGCCTACGTCAAGCAGCACCTGGACGTCGCGAAGGTGATCGCCGACGCGGTCCGCGCGGAGACCGGCACCGAGCTGCCCTGGGAGCTCGTCTACCAGTCGCGCAGTGGCGCGCCGCACATCCCGTGGCTGGAGCCGGACATCTGCGACCACCTGGAGGCCCTGCGCGAGGCGGGCACCCCGGCGGTCGTCATGGTGCCGATCGGCTTCGTCTCGGACCACATGGAGGTGCTCTACGACCTCGACACGGAGGCGACGGCGAAGGCCGCCGAGCTGGGGCTGCCCGTCGCCCGCTCGGCGACGGTCGGAGCCGACCCCAGGTTCGCGGCGGCCGTACGGGACCTCCTGCTGGAGCGGGCCGCCGCGCAGCGGGGCGAGCCCGTGGAGCGCTGCGCGCTCGGCCTGCTCGGAGCCAGTCATGATCTGTGTGCCGTGGGCTGCTGCCCGGCACGGGGGCCCCGGCCGGCGGCCGCGGGTGTGGACAGTCCGTACGCGTAGGGAAGGGAACCGGCCGTGATCTCCGAAGTCCCCGAAGTCTCCGAAGAGCTGAAGACCGAACTGCTGGACGTGGCCCTGGAGGCCGCCCGGCGGGCGGGCGCCCTGCTGAGGGACGGCCGTCCGGCCGACCTGGCGGTCGCGGCGACCAAGTCGAGCCCGATCGACGTGGTGACCGAGATGGACATCGCGGCCGAGAAGCTGATCACCGGCATCCTCGGGGAGCGCCGGCCCGAGGACGGGCTGCTGGGCGAAGAGGGCTCCGACACGGCGGGGACCAGTGGCGTCCGGTGGGTGATCGACCCGCTGGACGGCACCGTGAACTATCTCTACGGGCTGCCCTCCTGGGGCGTGTCCATCGCTGCCGAGTACCGCGGGACGACCCTGGCCGGCGTCGTGGCCGCGCCGATGCGCGGGGAGACGTTCCACGCGGTGCTGGGGCGCGGGGCCTGGCTGGGCGACGTGCGGCTGGCCTGCCGGGCGGCCGCTCCGCTGGAGCAGGCTCTGATCAGTACCGGGTTCGCATACGTCCAGACCCGCAAGGACCACCAGGCCGAAGTGGCGCGGCGGATCATCCCGGTGGTCCGCGACATCCGGCGCGGCGGGTCGGCGGCGATCGACCTGTGCGACGTCGCGGCCGGGCGGCTCGACGGGTACTGGGAGCGCGGGCTGAACCCCTGGGACCTGGCGGCGGGCGACCTGATCGCCCGGGAGGCCGGTGCGCTGACCGGCGGCCGGCCGGGTGAGCCGGCCTCCGGCGAGCTCGCGCTGGCCGCGACCCCGGCGGTGTTCGCCTCGCTGCAGCCGCTGCTGGACGAGGCCGGGGCCTGGCACGACTGAGCACCCGGGCACGACTGAGCACCCGGGCACGACTGGGCAGCCGGGCGGGACTGGGCACCTGGGCACGACTGGGCAGCCGGGAGGGAATCGCGGCCGGACGCGGCCGGGCGGCCGCTCCGGGCAATGAGGGAACCCCGGCGGCCGCTCGGCGGCCTCCGGGGTCCGGGGGTGTGTGGGATCGGCGGGTGCGGGCGTCAGCAGGCGGAGACGGTGACCGGAACGCCGTGATCGGCTGCGATGCGCTGGAGGTCTTCCAGCTCCGCCTGTTCCACTTCCACGAGGAAGTCGTCGCCCGTCTCGCGAGCCTGCCTGAGGTCCGACTGCGTGCTCCTGATGCGCTGCAGGAGACCCGCGGTGAATGCGTCCATGGTGGGTTCGCCCCCTCTTCGTGGGTCGGCGGCGGCACGTGGCAGTCCGCCGTCAGGGAGTGTTCGGGGTGTGAAGTCGTCCTCCCCGCCGCCCTGGACCCAGAAACCTCTCAAGGCGAGGGAATCCTCACTTCCGCCCCTCGGGTACCCCCGTGTGGCGTCTTACAGCCGGTTTACGGCCGAAAGGGGCAGGATGGACGACGCACCACACGCCTGCCCTGACGGGCACTGAGGAAGGAAACGACGTGCGCGTACTCGTCGTCGAGGACGAGCAGCTGCTCGCCGATGCGGTGGCCACCGGACTGCGCCGGGAGGCCATGGCCGTGGACGTCGTGTACGACGGCGCCGCGGCCCTTGAGCGCGTCGGAG
Source organism: Streptomyces sp. ISL-43 (assembly GCF_018614195.1). Lineage (GTDB taxonomy): Bacteria > Actinomycetota > Actinomycetes > Streptomycetales > Streptomycetaceae > Streptomyces. The sequence goes on along the minus strand of NZ_JAGGOT010000044.1, from coordinate 10,687 downwards.
TGAACGACTACGACGTGGTCGTGCTCGACCGGGACCTCCCGCTCGTGCACGGCGACGACGTCTGCCGGAAGATCGTCGAGCTCGGCATGCCCACCCGCGTGCTCATGCTGACCGCGTCGGGCGACGTGAGCGACCGGGTCGAGGGCCTGGAGCTCGGGGCGGACGACTACCTGCCCAAGCCCTTCGCGTTCACCGAGCTGACCGCGAGGGTCCGGGCGCTCGGGCGCCGCACCACCGTCGCGCTGCCTCCCGTGCTGGAGCGCGCCGGGATCAAGCTGGACCCGAACCGGCGAGAGGTGTTCCGCGAGGGCAAGGAGGTGCAGCTGGCGCCGAAGGAGTTCGCGGTGCTGGAGGTCCTCATGCGCAGCGAGGGCACGGTCGTGTCCGCCGAGCAGCTCCTGGAGAAGGCGTGGGACGAGAACACCGACCCGTTCACCAACGTGGTGCGCGTGACGGTGATGACGCTGCGGCGCAAGCTCGGGGAACCGCCGGTCATCGTGACCGTCCCCGGTTCCGGCTACCGGATCTGACGCGGGTGGCAGCGACCCCGGTGCCACCATCGGCGCCACCGAAACCGACCTGGGACCCCGGCCAGCCCGAGGGTCCTTTCCCTTGGCTGCGGCCGACCATCCGCATACGCCTCACGCTGCTGTACGGCGGGATGTTCCTGATCGCGGGCATCCTGCTGCTGTCGATCATCTACCTGCTGGCGGCGCAGGCGCTGCGCGAGGGCAACGGACTGCCGTTCAAGATCGTCGGCGGGACCGACATCCAGGTCACCAGCACCTGCCCCGGCGTGGGCGGCAGGGGCCAGACCCACGACCAGTTCAACGCCGCGATCAACGCGTGCATCCTCGAACAGCGCAGGCACGCGCTGGACGACCTGCTGAGCCGGTCGCTGATGGCCCTGATGGGCCTCAGCATCATCGCCTTCGCCTTCGGCTACGCGATGGCCGGCCGGGTGCTCTCGCCGCTCGGCAAGATCACCCGGACGGCCCGCCGGGTGGTCGGCTCCGACCTGACCCGGCGGATCGAGCTCGACGGGCCGGACGACGAGCTCAAGGAGCTCGCCGACACCTTCGACGAGATGCTCGACCGGCTGGAGCGGGCCTTCACGGCCCAGCAGCGGTTCGTGGCCAACGCCTCGCACGAGCTGAGGACCCCGCTGGCCATCAACCGGACCCTGCTGGAGGTGCACCTCTCCGACCCCGGGGCGCCGGTGGAGCTCCAGCAGCTCGGCAAGACCCTGCTCGCCACCAACGAGCGCAGCGAACAGCTGGTCGAGGGCCTGCTGCTGCTGGCCCGCAGCGACAACCAGATCATCGAGCGAAAGCCCGTGGACCTGGCGGAGGTGGCCTCGCGCGCCATCGATCAGGCGCGCGGGGAGGCCCACGCCAAGGGCATCGAGATCCGCGGCGAGCGCGCGCTGGCCGTGGTCCAGGGCAACGGCGTGCTGCTGGAGCGGATCGCGCTCAACCTGGTGCAGAACGCCGTCCGCTACAACGTCCCGGAAGGCGGCTGGGTGGAGGTCACCACCGAGGCCGTGCACGGCCAGGCGGTGCTGCTGGTATCGAACACGGGTCCCGTGGTTCCCGCGTACGAGGTGGACAACCTCTTCGAGCCCTTCAGACGGCTGCGTACGGAGCGCACGGGCAGCGACAAGGGTGTGGGGCTAGGCCTCTCGATCGCGCGCTCTGTGGCGCGCGCACACGGCGGGAGGATCCAGGCGATCCCGCGCGAGGGCGGTGGCCTCGTGATGCGTGTCACTCTACCCTTGTGACGCCGGTCACTCCGTGTTCGCCGTCGGCTGAACGCTTGGGACGTGAAGGCAATGACTTCTGTGCGATCGATCACAGTGTCGAGTGTCCGTCCAGATGCGTTCAGTGACCTTAGGGGGGCCGGAAAGCCCGGGAAGTCCGGGTTTCCGGCCCCCCTAACGGCGGGAAATACATGGGGTGGCGTTTGTGCAAGGCGGCCCCCGGACCGTGTACGGTCCCGGTCGTCATCCCAGCCAATCGCTCCTTCTGATGTGCGGCTGGGTGTCGATTGAGTAACAGACCTTGATGTGAGGCAAAATCTCCGCCTCAGGTCGGGCACAAGTCCGGCCTCTCGCGCGTTACGTGCGCTGAGACACCCGCTAAATCCCAGAGGGGGAGAGCGAACAATGGCAACGGACTACGACACCCCGCGCAAGACCGACGACGACGTCGACAACGACAGCATCGAAGAGCTGAAGGCTCGTCGTAACGAGAAGTCGTCCTCGAATGTCGACCTGGACGAATTCGACTCGGCGGAGGGCCTTGAGCTCCCCGGCGCCGACCTCTCCAACGAGGAGCTGGCCGTCCGGGTCCTGCCCAAGCAGGCCGACGAGTTCACCTGCATGAGCTGCTTCCTGGTGCACCACCGCAGCCAGCTGGCACGCGAGAAGAACGGTCAGCCGATCTGTCGCGACTGCGACTGATAGGCGTCGGCCGTGACTGGCTCGACACCATTTCGGAAGCGCCGCTTCCGGAAACCTGGTGATCCGGCGGAGACGCGGGCGGGAACCAAGGACCTGGAAACGGCCCCTGGAGCCCCCGGCGTACCCGCCGTGCTCCCCGACACCGCCGAGGCGGTGCCGTCGGCCTCCGAGGCTGACGAGGGGTCCCGGAACAGCTCCGGGGTCCGTCGGCTGCAAGCCGTCAAGAACGGTGTGCGCAAGGGCGGCGAAAGTGCCAGGGCCGCCGCCCTTTACCTCACCGACCGAGTCATCGAGAACGCACTGCGCGTTCCGGTTCGGGACCTCGCGACCCTGCGCGCGCAGTTCCCGGGCCTCGGTCCCGATCAGCTCGCCGACAGGTTGATGGCGGGCGCCGCCATCGCGACCTCCACCGTCGGTGCCGGGATCGGTGCGGCGGCCATGCTGCCCGTGCCGCCCGCCATGCCGGCCGAGCTGGCAGCCGAGATCACCGCGGTCGCGGCCGTCGAGCTGAAGCTCATCGCCGAACTCCACGAGGTCTACGGCCTGCGCCCGCCCGGCAACCTCAAGGAACGCAGCTTCGCCTACCTCACGTCGTGGACGGAGGAGCGCGGGGTGGACCTGACCAAGCCGACGACGCTGAACGTCGCACTGGGCGGTCAGATGAAGCGCGAACTGCGCCAGCAGATCACGAAGCGGATGTTCCGCAACCTGCCGAACCTGATGCCGTTCATGGTCGGCGCGGCCGTCGGAGCGGTCATGAACCGCAGGGACACCCGCAGACTCGCCGAGAAGGTACGTACGGACCTGCGGGGCCGAGCCGTGCCCTGGGCGGCCCTGCGGCCGCTTCCGCCCCTTGAGCAGCCCGTCCAGGCCCTTCCCGGGGCCGCCGGAGCCGCCATCGAGGGTCTCGACCCGGATCTGCGCGCCTGAGGCCCGCCGCCCGGATCCCTCGCAGGGGTCAGGCCGCGGCCTGCGCCGCGCGGATGGCCGCCACCAGGGCCTGAGGCTCGCGGGTGGAGACGTAGACGTAGGGGGTCGGGTCCGCCGGGTCGGTGACCTCGACGCGCACCGCCGTCGGAACGTAGCTGCGCATCAGCATGAAGGCGCGCGTGTCGGCCTTGTACGTCCGCCAGGCGCGGGCCTCCTCGGCGTCCAGGATCTCCGGGTCGCCCAGGGCCGCCACGGGGATCCGGGCGTCCCCGGCGGCCAGCGCGCCGCCCACCACGCGCACGCGCTGGGATCCGTACGAACTCACCAGCAGCCCCGTCAGCGCGGTGCCCCCGACCAGCCCGGCCAGCAGCGGCAGCGTGCCCAGCGGCAGCAGCATCAGCGCGCACGCGAGACCGGTCAGCGCGGCGATGCCCCACCAGGAGCGGGGGGCGGTCAGGCGTTCGTCGTGGTGCGCGGGGGAGAGCTGCATGCGGCCAAGCCTGCCACGAGGCGACCGGTGGGTAGCCGCGCGGGTAAGGTCTGCGGCTGTGAGTGGACGAAACACAGCGTTGACGCCCCCGGCCGATGCCGCCCCGCCGGTCAGGCATCCCGACGCCCCGGCGCCCGGCGAGCTCCTCGGTGCGCACTACGAGCACTGTTTCGGCTGCGGGGACGGCCAGCCGCACGGGCTCCACCTGGCGGCCCGCGCGGGCGAGGGCGTGCGCGTCACCGCGGAGTTCACGGTCAAGCCCGCCCACCAGGGCGCCCCCGGCCTCGCCCACGGCGGCGTGCTCGCCACCGCGCTCGACGAGACCCTGGGCTCCCTGAACTGGCTGCTGCGCGTCATCGCCGTCACCGGCCGGCTGGAGACGGACTTCGTCCGGCCCGTGCCCGTGGACACCGTCCTGTACCTGGAGGCCGAGGTCACCGCCGTCGCCGGCCGGAAGATCTACTCCAGCGCGGTCGGTCGAATAGGTGGCCCGCAGGGGCCCGTCGCACTGCGCGCGGACGCCCTCTTCATCGAGGTGAAGGTCGACCACTTCATCGACAACGGACGGCCCGAGGAGATCCGGGCGGCGATGGCCGACCCGGACCAGGTCAGGCGCGCACGCGCCTTCGAGGTGAACCCCTGATGTCTGAGAACAACACCGGCGTGGACGTGGCCATCAGGCGCGTCGACCCGGAGGTGCCGATCCCCGCCTACGGGCACCCCGGCGACGCCGGCTGCGATCTGGTCACCACCGTGGCCGCCGAACTGGAGCCGGGCGAGCGCGCCGTACTGCCCACCGGGGTCTCCATCGCGCTGCCCGACGGGTACGCGGCGTTCGTGCACCCGCGCTCCGGCCTGGCCGCCCGCTGCGGGCTCGCGCTCGTGAATGCCCCGGGGACGGTGGATGCCGGGTACCGTGGGGAGATCAAGGTAATCGTGGTCAATCTCGACCCGCGCGAGAGCGTCAGGTTCGAGCGTTTCGACCGCATTGCCCAGCTGGTTGTCCAGCGGGTCGAGAAGGTGCGCTTCCATGAGGTGGCGGAACTTCCCGGCTCGGCGCGGGCCGAGGGGGGTTTCGGCTCCACCGGAGGTCATGCGGCCGTGGCCGGATCCGGCGCTGGTCAGCAGGGTGGGAATGGCTACGCTTCGGTCGTATCCGACCGGGAAGGACAGTGACGTGTTCGGACGTCGCAAGAAGAACGACTCCGTCAAGGACGGCGGCGCGGCCGAGCAGGTCGTCGACGGCGTCGGCGCCGATGAGCAGAACGGCGTGGAGGAGACCGACGAGGCCCGTCCGCGCAGGGTGAACCTGCCGCCGGCCCCGCGGCCCGACGGCCCCTGGGACGTCTCCGAGGTCCCCGGCAACCCCGAGGAGGGCCGGGTCGACCTCGGCGGCATCCTCGTACCGGGTGCCGAGGGCATGGAGCTGCGCGTCGAGGTCGCCGGTGACGCGATCGTCGCCGCGACCGTGGTGCTCGGGGACAGTGCCGTACAGCTGCAGGCCTTCGCCGCGCCGCGCAAGGAAGGCATCTGGGGCGAGGTCCGCGAGGAGATCGCCGACGGCATCACCAAGCAGGGCGGCATCATCGACGAGGTCGAGGGTCCGCTGGGCTGGGAGCTGCGCGCGCAGGTCCCCGTACCGCTTCCGGACGGGCAGACCGGCGCCCAGCTGGTCCGCTTCGTCGGTGTGGACGGGCCGCGCTGGTTCCTGCGCGGCGTCATCTCCGGCCAGGGCGCGGTGCGTCCCGAGTCGGCCGGCGTGCTGGAGCGGATCTTCCTGGACACCGTCGTGGTCCGCGGCGAGGGCCCGATGGCCCCGCGGGACCCGATCGTCCTGAAGCTGCCGAACGACGCGCAGATGGTGCCGGACGGCGTGCAGACCGAGGACCAGGAAGGCTCCCGCTTCGGCGGCGGCATGGGCCAGCTGGAACGCGGCCCGGAGATCACCGAGGTCCGCTGATCGCCAGGGCGCCGCACGAGGCGATCGTTTCCGGCCGTGGGCCGTACTCCTTCGGGGGTACGGCCCACGGCCGTACCCGCCGGGTGTCAGGGAACCGTCAGGGATCGGCTCGGACGCCGCGATCGGCGCGTGATCGGGGGAAATGTCCCCGAGAATGAGCGCATGGGACGCGGCAAGCTACGGATCTATCTCGGCTCGGCACCGGGCGTGGGCAAGACGTACGCCATGCTCTCGGAGGGCCACCGCCGGGTGGAGCGCGGCTCCGACTGCGTCGTCGGCTTCGTCGAGCACCACGGGCGGCCGCGCACCGAGGTCATGCTGCACGGCCTGGAACGGATCGAGCGCAAGGAGCTCTCCTACCGGGGCGCGGCCTTCACCGAGATGGACGTGGACGCGCTCCTCGCCCGCAGGCCGGCCATAGCGCTGGTCGACGAGCTGGCGCACACCAACGTGCCGGGCTCGCGCAACGCCAAGCGCTGGCAGGACGTGGAGTTGCTGCTGCGGGCCGGGATCGACGTGATCTCCACCGTGAACATCCAGCACCTGGAGTCGCTCGGCGACGTGGTGGAGTCGATCACGGGCGTGCGGCAGCGGGAGACCGTGCCGGACGAGGTGGTGCGCCGGGCCGACCAGATCGAGCTGGTCGACATGTCGCCGCAGGCGCTGCGGCGCCGGATGGCGCACGGCAACATCTACAAGTCGGACAAGGTCGACGCGGCCCTGTCCAACTACTTCCGCCCCGGCAACCTGACCGCGCTGCGCGAGCTCGCGCTGCTCTGGGTCGCCGACCGGGCCGACGAGTACCTCCAGCAGTACCGGGGCGAGCACAACATCCGCTCCACCTGGCAGGCGCGCGAGCGGATCGTCGTGGGGCTCACCGGCGGACCCGAGGGGCGCACCCTGATCCGGCGGGCGTCGCGGGTGGCGGCGAAGGGTTCCGGCAGCGAGATCCTGGCGGTGTACATCGCCCGCAGCGACGGGCTGACCGCGGCCTCCCCGAAGGAGCTCGCGGTCCAGCGGACACTGGTCGAGGACCTCGGAGGAACGTTTCACCACGTCATCGGTGACAACATCCCCGAGGCGCTGCTCGAATTCGCCCGCGGGGTCAACGCCACCCAGATCGTGCTCGGCTCCAGCCGCCGCCGCTCCTGGCGGTACGTCTTCGGCCCCGGGGTCGGGGCCACCGTGGCCCGCGACTCCGGACCCGACCTCGACGTGCACATCGTCACGCACGAGGAGGCCGCCAGAAGCCGCGGCCTGCCCGTGGTCCGCTCGGCGGCCCGGCTCGGACGGACCAGGATCGTGGCCGGCTGGGTGGCCGGGGTCGTCATGCCGCTGCTGCTCGCGGCGCTGCTCACGCACGTCGACAACGACCCCGGCATCGCCAACGAGATGCTGCTCTTCCTGGCCCTGACCGTGGCCGCCGCGCTGCTCGGCGGGCTCTTTCCGGCGCTGGCCTCCGCCGCCGTCGGCTCCCTGCTGCTGAACTACTACTTCGCCCCGCCCGTCCACCGCTTCACCGTCTCGGACCCCAAGAACATCGTCGCCATCGTGGTCTTCTTCGGCGTCGCGGGCTCCGTGGCCTCCGTCGTCGACGCCGCCGCCCGCCGCACCCACCAGGCCGCCCGGCTGCGCGCCGAGTCCGAGATCCTGTCCTTCCTCGCCGGGAGCGTGCTGCGCGGCGAGACCACCTTGAACGCGCTGCTGGAGCGGGTGCGCGAGACCTTCGCCATGGAATCGGTGGCGCTGCTGGAGCGCGAGAGCGACGTCGAACCCTGGCAGCCGGCCGGCAGCGTGGGCCCGAACCCGGTCGCCCGTCCCGAGGACGCCGACGTGGACATGCCGATCGGCGACCACATGGCGCTGGCCCTGTCCGGGCGGGTGCTGCCCGCCGCGGACCGGCGCGTGCTCGGCGCCTTCGCCGCCCAGGCCGCCGTGGTGCTCGACCGGCAGCGCCTGGTCGGGGAGGCCGAGGAGGCCCGGCGGATGGCCGAGGGCAACCGGATCCGGACCGCGCTGCTGGCCGCCGTCAGCCATGACCTCCGTACGCCGCTGGCCTCCATCAAGGCCTCCGTCAGCTCCCTGCGCTCCGATGACGTGGAATGGTCCGAGGAGGACCGCGCCGAGCTCCTGGAGGGCATCGAGCACGGCGCCGACCGGCTCGACCACCTCGTGGGCAACCTGCTCGACATGTCGAGGCTCCAGACCGGCACCGTCACCCCGCTCATCCGCGAGATCGACCTCGACGAGGTGGTCCCGATGGCGCTGGGCGGCGTACCCGAGGACAGCGTCCTGCTGGACGTCCCGGAGACCCTGCCCATGGTGGCGGTGGACCCCGGGCTGCTGGAGCGGACCGTGGCCAACGTCGTCGAGAACGCCGTCAAGTACAGCCCGGCGGGGGAGCAGGTGCTGGTGGCGGCCAGCTTCCTCGGCGACCGGGTCGAGGTGCGGGTCGTCGACCGAGGGCCGGGCGTGCCCGACGAGGCCAAGGAGCGGATCTTCGCCCCCTTCCAGCGGCACGGGGACGCCCCGCGCGGGGCCGGCGTGGGCCTCGGCCTCGCGGTCGCGCGCGGTTTCGCCGAGGCCATGGACGGCACCCTGGCCGCCGAGGACACCCCCGGCGGCGGGCTGACCATGGTGCTCACCCTGCGAGCGGTCACCGGCGGGGTCCCGCGGGGCCACGTGAGCGTGGACGGCGAGGGCCGCAGCGCACGCGGCGGGGCCGACCGGCGGGATGGGCCCGACGGGCACCCCATGGATTTCGATCTTGATTCGATACGACAGAAGGCAGGCCCTCAATGACCCGGGTGCTCGTGGTGGACGACGAACCCCAGATCGTCCGAGCCCTCGTGATCAACCTGAAGGCACGCAAGTACGAGGTCGACGCGGCCGCCGACGGGGCGAGCGCCCTGGAACTGGCGGCCGCCCGCCACCCCGACGTGGTCGTCCTCGACCTGGGCCTGCCCGACATGGACGGCGTGGAGGTGATCAAGGGGCTGCGCGGCTGGACCCGCGTCCCGATCCTCGTCCTCTCCGCCCGGCACAGCTCCGACGAGAAGGTCGAGGCCCTGGACGCGGGCGCCGACGACTACGTCACCAAGCCCTTCGGCATGGACGAGCTCCTGGCCAGGCTCCGCGCCGCCGTCCGGCGGGCGGAACCGGCCGCCGGGTCCGGCGAGGACGAGGTGATCGTCGAGACCGACGGCTTCACGGTGGACCTCGCGGCGAAGAAGGCGGTGCGCGAGGGCCGCGACGTGCGCCTCACGCCCACCGAGTGGCACCTGCTGGAGGTACTGGTCCGCAACCGGGGCAAGCTGGTCGGCCAGAAGCAGCTGCTCCAGGAGGTCTGGGGGCCGTCGTACGGGACCGAGACCAACTACCTGCGGGTCTACATGGCGCAGCTGCGCCGCAAACTGGAGGGGGACCCCTCGCACCCGAGGCACTTCATCACCGAACCGGGCATGGGATACCGCTTCGAGAGGTAGTGGGCGCGCCGGTACGCTTCCTGTATGAGTGCTGAACCGCGTCCCGAGAAGCCGGCGAAGCCGGCGAAGCCCGCCAGGCCGGCGGGTCGGTTCCGCCGGATGATAGAGCGGCTGTCCACCTCGCAGGAGGACCTGCATTCCGCGGAACTGCAGGAGGACGCAGAAGCCGCGGGGTGCACGCGGATCTGCGACTGCCACGACCGTCAGATAGTCAAGGTGACCGGGACCCTGCGTACCGTCACGCTGCGGCCGCGGGCGGGTGTACCCGCCCTGGAAGCGGAGCTGTTCGACGGCTCCGCCGCGCTGGACGTCGTATGGCTCGGTCGTCGCTCGATCGTGGGAATCGAACCAGGCCGTCGCATGATCGCCTCCGGGCGGATCTCGATGAGCCACGGCCGTCGGGTGCTTTTCAACCCGAAGTACGAACTCCGACCGCTCGGACAGGAGCACTGACGGTGACGTCACTCGACAAACCGAACTCGCCCGGAACGGACCCCCGCACCGATTCCGGTACGGATCCCGCCGCGGATCAGGCGGCCGTGACGCAGGCCGCGCTCTTCGACGCCTTCGGCGGCATCCGCGGCACCGTGGAGACGATGCTCCCCGGGCTGCTCTTCGTCATGATCTACACGATCAACAAGGACGTGAAGCTCTCGGCGATCGCGGCGGGCGCGGTCGCGGTCCTGCTGGTGATCGTGCGGCTGCTGCGCAAGGACACGGTGAAGCACGCCTTCAGCGGCGTCTTCGGCGTGGGCGTCGGCGTCGCCTTCGCGCTCTTCACCGGCAGCCCGAAGGGCTTCTATCTGCCAGGCATGATCTACGGGGCCGGTCTGGGCGTGGCCTTCACGCTCTCGGCGCTGGTGGGCTTCCCGCTGCTGGGCGTGATCCTGGGGCCGGTTTTCAAGGAGAACCTGTCCTGGCGCACGCGCAACCCGGGGCGCAAGAAGGCCTACACCAAGGCCAGCCTGGCCTGGGGCCTCATCTTCCTCGCGAAGTACGCGATCCTCTTCCCGCTGTACTGGTGGGGCGACGCGACGCAGCTGGGCTGGGTGCTGATCGGGCTGAAGCTGCCGCCGATGGTGCTGGCGGTGTACTTCACGTGGGTCTTCCTGGCGAAGGCGCCGCCGCCGATCGACGTGATCGCGGAGTGGGAGGCCGCGGAGGCGGCGGAGAAGGCCGCGAAGGCGGCCGCGAAGGGCCAGGGGGCCTGACCCGTACACCGCGTGCGCGGCCCGACCGGCCCCGTCGGCGTTTGAGGCGCGGGTCCGGGGCGGAGCCCCAGGGCCGACCGGGCGCGTGGCCTCGTAGGCCTCGGGTGCACGAAGGGGCGGCTGACCAGGACTTGGGTTCTAGGAGTCGTT
>NZ_JAGGOT010000043.1 GCF_018614195.1 Streptomyces sp. ISL-43 | reverse complement strand
ATCGCCCTGGCCAGGGCGATTACCGTACGTACATGGCAAGTTCCGGCGCGCTGAGGCGTGCATTCGGCTGGACCACGGCGCATGCGCCCTGGTCCGCTTGGGCCTGGCGCAACACCGCCTTCACGGTGGCCGCGATCCCGCCCGCCCTGCCCCTCGCCCTCGGCTTCCTCCTCCTTTTCACCGTGCCCGGACACAGCCCCGTCCCGCTGCTGCTCGTCGTCCTGCTGTCCCCGCTGCTCACCGTCCTCCAGCGCAGCCGCTGCTGGTCGCTGCTCGGCGTCGACATACCGCCCGTGGCCCGCGAACACCCCCGGCTCAGTGTCCGCGGCCTGATCGAGCGGCTGCGCTCCGAGGCGACCTGGCGGCAGTACGGCTACCACTTCCTGGTCAGCCCGCTCGCCGCCCTCGGCGGCGGCCTGCTGGTCCTCACCTGGGCCGCCGGCGCCGTCTGCGCCACCGTCTACGCCTGGAGCTGGGCCCTGCCCGAGACCGCCGGGCCCGGCTGGACCCGCGAGTACGACGGGCTCACCACGGTCGGCGTGCTCCTCCTTCTCGCCGCGCCCTGGTTCGCCGCCCTCCTCGGCCGACTCGACGCCGGCGCCGCACTCGCGCTCCTGGGCCCCAACCGGGCCCGCGAACTCGAACGGCGCGTCGAGGACCTCGCCGAGAGCCGGGCCGGCGTCCTGGACGCCGCAGACCTCGAGCGCCGCCGCATCGAGCGGGACCTGCACGACGGAGCCCAGCAGCGCCTGGTCGCCCTCGCCATGAACCTCGGCATAGCCCGCGCCACCCTCCCCGGGCTGCCCCCCGAGGCCAAGGCCGTCATCGACGAGGCCCACCGCGAGGCGAAGGAGGCCATCGAGGAACTCAACAGCCTCGTCCGGGGCCTGCACCCGGCCGTCCTTGAGGACCGCGGGCTCGACGCCGCGCTCTCCGGCATCGCCGCCCGCGCCCCCCTGCCCGTCGAACTGTCCGTGGACCTCGCCGTCCGCCCCGGCCCCACCGTGGAGGCCGTCGCCTACTTCGTCGTCTCCGAGGCCCTGGCCAACGTCGCCAAACACGCCCGCGCCGAGCGCTGTTCGGTCGACGTCGCCCGGACGGCCGGCGGCGTGCTGCGGCTCACCGTCACCGACGACGGGGTGGGCGGAGCCGACCCGGCGGGGGGCACCGGACTGACCGGACTGCGCAAGCGCGTAGGCTCGGTGGACGGAAGCATCGTGATCGACAGCCCCGTCGGGGGCCCGACCACCCTGACCGTGGAGCTGCCGTGCGCGCCGTGATCGCCGAGGACTCGGTCCTGCTGCGCATCGGACTGGTCAAAGTCCTCGAGATGGCCGGCTTCGAGGTGGCCGCCGAGACCGGAGACGCCGAGGGCCTGCTCGCCGCCGTCGAGGAGCACCGGCCCGACCTCGCCCTCGTCGACGTCCGGATGCCTCCCGGTTTCAGTGACGAAGGCGTGCGCGCCGCCCTCATGATCCGGCAGCAGAACCCCGACACGGCTGTTCTGCTCCTCTCCCAGTACGTCGAGGAGCGATACGCCGCCGACCTGCTGGCCACCCAGAGCGGCGGCGGCATCGGCTACCTCCTCAAACAACGCGTCGCCGACGTGGAGGAGTTCATCGACGCCCTGCGCCGGGTGGCCGGCGGCGGCACCGCGCTCGACCCGCAGGTCGTCGCCCAGCTCCTGCTGCGCCGGGGCGGCGGCCCGGACCCCCTCGCACGCCTCACCCCGCGCGAACGCGACGTACTGGCCCTCATGGCGGAAGGCCGCTCCAACGCCGGCATCGCCGCCGAACTCGTCGTGAGCGAGAGTGCCGTGGCCAAGCACATCAACAACATCTTCGCCAAGCTCGACCTGCCCGTCGCCGACGGCGATCACCGCCGGGTCCTCGCGGTCCTGCGCTTCCTGCACGGCACCCAGTGACGCCCACCGGAGCCACCGGCCCCGTCAGCCGCACCGAACCCACCGGCACCACCGGACCCACCCGATCCGACGGTTCCGCCACCCCGCCACGCCCGAGGCACCGCCTCGCCTGGATCCTCGCCGCCCTGCTCGGCGCGGTCTTCGTCGCGCTCCCCGCCGCCTGGCAGGCAGGGGCCTACGGGGTCACCCGTACCGGCACCCTGCACGGAAGCAGCGGAGGCCGCCCGGTGACCGCCCTGCACATCGCGGGCGGCGGCGCGAACATCACCGTCTCCCCGCGCGGGGACGAACAGGTCGGCTACCGGGCCGACCTCAGCTGGTCGCGCGGCAAACCCGACATCGCGGAGAGCTGGCACGACGGCGCCCTCACCCTCACCCCGCGCTGCCCCGACGAGGATTCCTGGCTGACCGGCGCCCTCTCCTGCTCGATCCTGCTGAGGGTGACCGTCCCCGCCGGACTCCCGGTCACGGTCACCGCGACCGCCGGCCGCGTGGACATCGGCGGACTCGGCGGCGCCGTCGAGGCACAGGTCGACACCGGCCGGATCAGACTCACGGGTCTGCGCGGCACGGTGCGCGCCCGGATCGGCTCCGGCATGCTGAACGCCACCGCCCTCACCTCCCCCGAGGCCGATCTGCACGTCGGATCAGGCCGGGCCGTCGTCGACTTCACCACCCCGCCCGACCGGGTCCGCGCCGACATCGGGGACGGGCGGCTCGCCCTCACCGTCCCCGAGGCGACCGTCTTCCGCGTCACCACGAGCACCGGCTGGGGCCGCAACGAGGTCGAGCCCGAGCTGTCCGACCCGGCCTCCCCGCGCACCCTGGACCTCTCGGTAGGCTCCGGCCGCATCGCGGCCGGCTACCCTCGGCCGACGCCCTGACCTGCCGCGCACACCGGCTACGGGGCCAGGCCGCCCCGGGCGATGACGTCCGCGTACCAGTGCGCACTGTCCTTGGGCGTACGGCGCTGCGTGGCGAAGTCGACGTGGACGATGCCGAACCGCTTGCTGTAGCCGTACGTCCACTCGAAGTTGTCCAGCAGCGACCAGACGAAGTACCCGCGCACGTCCGCCCCGTCCTCGATCGCCCGGTGCACGGCGGCCAGGTGGCCCCGCAGATAGGCGATCCGCTCCGGATCGTGCACCGCCCCCTCCGGATCGGCGTAGTCCCCGTAGGCCGCGCCGTTCTCCGTGACCAGCAGCGGCACGCCGGGGAGCTCGTCGCGCAGCCGCGTCAGCAGTTCGTGGAGTCCGCCCGCGTCGACCGGCCAGTCCATCGCCGTACGGGGACCGGGCGCGGGCAGGAACCGCACCCGCCCCTCGGCCCCCGGCCACGGTGACGGCGGGGCCGAGGCCGAGGGGTCGCCGCCGGACGTTCCCGGCCCGGCGGCCGCGACCACCGTGGGGGAGTAGTAGTTCAGGCCCAGCCAGTCGATCGGCTCGGAAGCGGCCGACAGGTCGCCGTCCCGGACGAACGACCAGTCCGTGAGCGCGGCCGTGTCCCGGACCAGGTCCTGCGGAAGCCGCCCGTGGAAGACCGGGTCGAGGAAGATCCGGTTGCCCACCGCGTCGATCCGCCGCGCCGCGTCCAGATCCGCGGCCGAGTCCGTCAGCGACCGCACCGCGTGCAGGTTGAGCGTCAGCGAGACCTCCGCCGACCGGGGCAGCGCCGCGCGAAGTGCCCGTACGCCCAGCCCGTGGGCCAGGTTGAAATGGTGCGCCGCCCGCAGCGCGGCCGCCGGTTCCGTGCGGCCCGGGGCGTGCATCCCGGAGGCGTACCCGAGGAAGGCGGCGCACCAGGGCTCGTTGAAGGTGGTCCAGCTCGCCACCCGGTCGCCGAGCGCCCCGGCGACGTGCCCGGCGTACTCGGCGAACCGCTCGGCCGTATCGCGGTGCGGCCAGCCGCCGAGGTCTTCCAGCTCCTGCGGCAGATCCCAGTGGTAGAGCGTGGCGACCGGCCGGATCCCGGCCTCCAGCAGCGCGTCCACCAGCCGCCGGTAGAAATCGAGCCCCCGCTGTACGGCGGGCCCCCGGCCGGTCGGCTGCACCCTCGGCCAGGCCACCGAGAAGCGGTAGTCGCTCACGCCGAACCGCTTCATCAGGCCGACGTCCTCGGCCATCCGGTGGTAGTGGTCGGCGGCGGTGTCCCCGGTGTCTCCGTTGAGGACCTTGCCGGGCGTGCGGCTGAAAGTGTCCCAAATAGAGGGCGTACGCCCGCCCAGCGCGGCCGCGCCCTCGATCTGATAGGCGGCCGTCGCGGTGCCCCACCGGAAGCCGGGGGGAAAACGGAGCGCCGCCCCCGTCGCGGGGGACGCGTCGACAGTGGTCATGAAAGGACTCCTGGAGGGAAGGTTGGGAGGAGGAGGGACGCTCAGCCCTTGACCGCGCCCTGCATGATGCCGCCCACGATCTGCCGGCCCAGCAGGCCGAAGACGAGCAGCACGGGCAGCGTGCCGAGCAGGGTGCCCGCCATGATCACGGACTGGTCGTGGACGTAGCCGCCGCCCAGCTGCCGCAGGGCGACCTGCACGGTCGGCTCCTGCGAGGACAGCGCGACCACCGGCCAGAAGAAGTCGTTCCAGGCCGTCATGAAGGTGAGCAGCCCGAGCACGGCCATGGCCGGCCGCGCCACCGGCACCACGATCGACCAGAAGACGCGACCGTACGAGGCTCCGTCGACCCGGGCCGCCTCGATCAGCTCGTCCGGCAGCGACTGCGCGAGGAACTGCCGCATGAAGAAGACACCGAAGGCGGAGACCAGCCCGGGCAGGACGACGGCCTGGAGCTGGTTGACCCATTGCAGCTTCACGATCAGCATGAACAGCGGGATCACCCCCAGCTGCGGCGGGATCATCATCGACGCCACGACGGCGCTCAGCAGCGCGCCGCGCCCCCGGAACCGCAGTTTGGCGAAGGCGAAGCCGGCGAGGGTGGAGCACAGCACCGTGCCGACGGTGATCGCGGTCGACACGATCAGCGAGTTGAGGAGGGCCCGGCCGATGTCCGCCTCGTCCAGGACGGACTGCAGGTTGACGAGGAGCCGCGGACCCGGCAGCAGGGAGGGCATCGGCCGCGCCAGATCGGCGTTGGAGCGGCTCGCCGCGACCAGGGTCCAGTACAGCGGGAAGGCGGAGACCAGCACCGCACAGACCAGTACCGCGTAGGTGAGGCGGCCACCGCGCCGGGCGCCCGGGGAGGAGCTCATCGGCCGGCCTCCTTGTGGGAACGGCGGCGCACGAGCAGGGCGTTGAGCCCGACCAGCGCCACGATCAGCAGGAACATCACCCAGGCGATGGCCGCGGCCCGGCCCAGGTGGAAGAAGCCCCAGCCCTGCTCGTACATGTACAGGCCGAGGGTCTGGTACTGGTGCGAGATGCCACCGGACATGGACCCCTCGAAGAGCAGCGGCTCCCCGAAGAGCTGGGTGGCGCCGATCGTGGAGACCACCACGGTGAAGATGATGGTGGGACGTAGCCCGGGAAGCGTCACGTGGAGGAACTGGCGCCACTTGGAGGCTCCGTCCACCTCCGCGGCCTCGTACAGCTCACCGGGGATGGACTGCATGCCCGCCAGGTAGATCAGCGTGTTGTAGCCGGTCCAGCGCCACACCACGATGGTCGAGACGGCGATCTGCGAGGCCGCCGTACCGCTCTGCCAGTCCACGGGGTCGAGGCCGGCCAGCCCCAGCAGCTGGTTGACGAGTCCGAAGTCCCGGCCGAAGAGCTGGGCGAAGATCAGCGAGGCGGCGGCGACGGACGTCGCGTAGGGCAGGAGCAGCGCGGTGCGGAAGAAGGTCCGGGCCCGCAAACGGTAGTTGAGCAGGTGGGCCAGGCCCAGGGCGACGAGCAGCTGCGGCACGGTGGACAGCACGCCGATGGTGAACGTGTTGCGCAGGGCCGTCCAGAAGAACGGATCGGTGAACAGGGCGGTGTAGTTGCCGAGGCCCCGCCACTCCATCTCCCCGGGGTTCTGGAGCTCGACGCGGTAGACGGAGACGTACGCCGTATAGAGGAGGGGGAACAGGCCGAAGGCGGCGAACAGGGTGAAGAAGGGGGCGACGAAGGCGTACGGGGCCAGGGCCCGGCGCGGTCGCGGGGAGGACGGCGCGAGTGCGGTCACGGCGGCTCAGCCCAGGGCGTTCTTGACGGCCTTCTTCGCGTTGGCCCAGGCGGTCTCGGGCGCTGTGCCCTTGCGCTCCACCTCGCTCAGCGCGTTGGCGATCTGGTCGGCGATGTCCTTGTCGTGCACGCCCAGCACCTGGACGGGCGCCTGCTCGGCGGCGTCACCGAAGATCCGGCCGATCGGCGCGTCCGAGAAGTAGGGGTCCGTGGCGTCGGCGACCTGGCCGATGGCCTTGACGGCGGAGGGGAAGTTGCCCTGCTTGCGGAAGAGCTTGGTCTGCTGCTCCGGCGCGGTCAGCCACTTCACGAGCTCGTACGCCTCCTTCTTGTGCTGGGCGGCGCGGGGGACGGCGAGGTAGGAGCCGCCCCAGTTCCCCGCCCCGCCGGGCAGCTTGGCCACGTCCCACTTGCCCTTGGCCGCGTCGCCGGCCTGCCCCTTGATGTAGCCGAGCATCCAGGCGGGGCAGGGCATGGTGGCGAAGGAGCCGGAGGAGAAGGCCTGGTTCCACGGTGGCGACCACTGGTCCAGCTTGGCGCTGAGCCCGTCCGTGGAGGCCTTGACCGAGGCCTCCCAGGCCGACTTCACCGCGGGGCTGTTCTCGTAGATCAGCGCTCCCGAGGCGTCGTAGTACCGCTCCTTCGCCTGGCCGACCATGACGGCGTTCAGGCTGCCGACGCTGTCCAGCCAGGTGCTGCCCGCAGGCGCCTTGGCTTTGTACTGGCGGCCGAGTTCCAGGTAGCCGTCCCAGGTGGCCCACTTCGTGGCCAGTTCCGTACGGTCGGTGGGCAGGCCCGCCGCCTTGAACAGGTCGCTGCGGTAGCACATGGCCTCGGGTCCGACATCGGTGCCGAGGCCGAGCACCTTGCCGTCCTTGGTGGTCGCCGCCGCCCACTTGGCGGCGGCGAACTCGTTTTGGAGCGAGGCCGCGCCGTACTCCTTGAGGTCCGTGAACTTGTCGGCCTGCTTCTGTGTCACCGAGGCGATGCGGCCCACCTCGAGGCCCTGGACGTCCGCGAGACCGCCGCCGCCGGCGAGCCGGGTCTGGAGCGACTTCCAGTAGTCCTGCTCGTCCTCGGTGTCCGTCTGCTTGATCTCGACGTTCGGGTGGAGCTGCTCGTACTCGGCGTAGAGCCCGGCCTCCTGGTAGCCGAAGGCGCCGAACAGGTCGACGGTGAGCGTGACTTGGCCGCCCGCGCCTTCGTCGGACTTCGCGTCGGAGCCCGATCCGGAACCGCAGGCGGCCAGGAGGGTTCCGGCGAGAGCGAGGGCGCCGATGCGGAGCGGGCTTCTTCGGGCGGCTCGGGGGATGGACATGGTGCGGCCTCCTCGGCTTGGCGGATGCGCGTCTTGCGGAAGTGGTGCGGGGTGTGCGGGAAAGTGCGGGGGCACTGCGGGGGAGCTCGGGGGAGTGCGGTGTTCGGGGAGCACCGTTTCGAGAGGCTGTCTTGAGAGCGCTCTCAGAACGCGACTGGAGCGTGCACCCCACACCCGCGCCACGTCAAGAGCCCTGCGCGCGACGGCCGGGAATCGCCCCATTCACCCCGGGCGGAAGACGAGTCGCGTCCCGCTCAGGCCGAGCCGCGCAGCACCAGCGAGGTCGGGGTGATCACCGAACCGGGAACGCCGCCCTGCTCCTTGTCCAGGGTCCGCAGCAGCAGCCGCGCCATCAGCCGCCCCATGCCCTCGATGTCCTGGCGCACGGTCGTCAGCGGCGGATCGGCGGTCTCCGCCACCAGCTCCGCGTCGTCGAATCCGACCAGCGCCACGTCCCCTGGCACGGACCGGCCCCGCTCGCGCAGTACGCCCAGCGCGCCCGTCGCCATCAGGTCGTTCGCGGCGAACACCGCGTCGAGGCCCGGGCGGCGGTCCAGCAGCTCAGTCATCGCCCGGGCCCCGCCCGCCGCCGTGAAGTCGCCCTCCGCGATCAGCGCCGGACCGGCGTCGATCAGCACGTCCCGGTAGCCGTCCAGCCGGTCGGTCGCCGAAGTCTGGTCCATCGGACCGGCGATGTGCGCGATCTGCCGCCGCCCCTGGGCCACCAGGTACCGTACGGCCTCGCGCGCGCCCCCGCGGTTGTCGGCGTCGACGTACGACACCGGACCGTGCTCCCCGGCGCCGCCCGTCCAGCCGGGCCGCCCGCCGTAGACCGTGGGCATGCCGATGCGGCGGGTGATCGCCGGCAGCGGGTCGTCCGTGTGTAGCGAGAAGGCGAGCGCGCCGTCGACGTGGCCGCCGGCCAGATAGCGCTCGATGCGGTCGTAGTCGCCGCGGTCCTCCACCAGCAGCAGCACCAACTGCGTGTCGTTGGCGGTCAGTTCCTTGCTGATGCCGCGGATCTGGCGGGAGAAGAAGGGGTCGGAGAAGATCCGGATCTCGGGCTCGGCGATGATCACGGCGACGGCCCCGGTGCGCCGGGTCACCAGCGTCCGCGCCGCGTGGTTCGGCACGTAGCCGAGCTCCCGGATGGCCGCCTGGACCTTGTCCACCAGCCGCGGCCGGACGCCCTCGCCGCCGTTCACGACGCGCGAGGCGGTGGCACGGGACACCCCGGCACGCGCCGCGACGGCCTCCAGTGTGGGCCGGCCGGCGGGAAGCTGTTCGGCCACGGGCGCTCCTCATGCGTGTCCGGGGCGGCGGCCCCGGCCCTGTCGGCACGGGGCCTGATCAGCCCTGTCGGACAGCAGGGTAACCCGTACCGCCGGGACGCTGAGAGCGCTTTCCGACGGTACGGGCCGGCAGCCGGTCCTACCAGCCGATGCCGAGGGTGAGCCCGGTCGGCGGGTTCGCGTTGCCGAGGATCCGCACGGAGGACTGGTCGTTGACGTCGTCGTAGGGGAAGCCGTAGGCCCGCTCGTCCAGGCCCACGGTGTGGAAGAAGCCGGCGTAGTCGTTCTTCGCCGCGCCGCCGTAGTACGCCGCCGGGGTGTACCAGGTGGCGGAGTCCAGGGCCACGCCCCGGTTGAACGCGGCGCAGAACTCCGCGCCGAGCTGCTTCTCGATGTCGTTGCCCGAGGCCGGCGCGCCCGCGCAGGCCATGACGTCGGGCGAGGTCGGCTTCCCGAGGACGAAGGAGCCCGCGCCGTTCTTGCTGAAGGTGAGCACGGATCCGCTCACCCGCCCGGAGAAGGTCTCGCCGAGCCGGGTCAGGGTGAACTGGTGGGTGGCGTAGCCGCTGGAGGTCCGGCGCAGTCGCGAGGTCATCGGGAAGCCGAACCGGTCGACCATGGTGGTGTTCCCGCCGAAGGCGACCTGGCCGTGCACGTAGGAGTACTCGTACCGGTCGCAGTACACGTCGCTGTTGGGATCGTCGGGGTTGCGCAGGTCGGGGCCGCCCCAGCCCTGGCCGTCGGGGGAGACCGGGATGTACACCGGGGAGCCGAGGGAGACGTAGATCCGGCCTCCGCGGATCGAGGGCGGGGAGGGCACCGTCCCGCCCGTCTCTTCATGGGCGTCTTCATGGGTGCGTTCCCCGACTCCCTCAGTGCCCGAAGTCGAACCAGTTGAGGTTCACGTAGTCGGCCGGCTGGCCGCTGGTGAAGGTCAGGTACACGTCGTGCTTGCCCGTGACGCCCGTGATGTTCGCCGGCACGGTCTTCCAGCTCTGCCAGCCGCCGGTGCCGGCCACCGCGAAGCTGCCGATCGGTGCGCTGGTGCGGCTGTCGAGGCGGACCTCCACGAGGCCGCTGACCCCGCCGGCCGCCCCGCTGGCGACGCGCCCGTGGAACTGCGTGGCCGCGCCGGCCGTACCGAAGTCGACGCCCTTGTACAGGGCCCAGTCGCCGTTGCCGATCGTGGTCAGGTCCTGGCCGCCGCCGGTGTCCGTGGTCGTCTCCTTGGCCGTCCCGGCCTGGCCGTCGTACGACTCGGCCTGGATGGCGGAGTAGGCGTCGCGGCCGCCGCCCGGCGGGGTGGTGGGAGGCGTCGTCGGCGGCGTGGTCGGCGGAGTCGTGGGGGGTGTGGTCGGAGGGGTGGTCGGCGGGGTGGACGTGCCGCCCGTCGAGCGGAGTACGGAGACGTAGTCGACCACCATCGGGTGTCCGGGCTGGGTCCCCGCGTCGGGCCCGCCTCCGAAGGCCGCCGGGAACTCCCCGCCCATGGCCACGTTCAGGATGATGAAGTACCCGTGGTCGGTGGCGTTGGTCCAGGTGGCGGCGTCGACCTGACTCGCCCGCACGGTGTGGAAGTTGAACCCGTCGAGGTAGAAGCGCATCTCCTCCACGGCGGTGGAGCGGTCCCACTCCACCGCGTAGGTGTGGAAGCCGCCCTGGCAGGTGGTGCCGGCGCAGACGTGCTGGCCGCCGATGCCCGACTTCTCGTTGCACGGGCCGCCGGGGCTCGTGCCGCAGTGCATCGTGGCCCATTCGTTGTTGATGCCCTGGACGTTCTCCAGGATGTCGAGCTCGCCCACGCCCGGCCAGTTCCACCAGTTGCCGCGGTAGGGCGCCCCCAGCATCCAGAACGCCGGCCAGTACCCCTTGGCCGCGGCGCCCGTGACGTTCGGCATCTGGATACGGGCCTCCGTACGCAGCTTGCCGCCCGCGGGAGCCTGGAAGTCGGAGCGCCTGGTCTCGACGCGCCCCGAGGTCCAGTTGCCGGCGGCGTCCCTGCGCGGGGTGATGCGCAGGTTGCCGGCGCCGTCGAGGGAGACGTTGTCGACGTTCGCGGTCATCGTCTCGACCTCGCCGGTCCCGAAGCCGGCCGGGCCGCCTGGGTAGCTGGTCCCGGTCGTGTACTGCCAGTCGGCGGTGTCGACGCCCGAGCCCGAGGGCCCGTTGAAGTCGTCCAGGAAGACCTGGGACCAGCCCGCCGGGACCGCGGGGGCGGCGGCGTTGGCGGGCAGGGTGACGACCGCGGCGGCCGCGGCCGCCACCGCCATGGTGCTCAGTGCGGCGATGACGGCCCGCCGTGCCGACCGTCGTCCTCTGTCTGATGTCAGACGCATGGATGCCCTCTCCGAGGGGGGTGGGGGGAGTTCCGGAAGCAGCTTGAGAGCGCTCTCAATCCTGCCGGTGGTCACTGTGCTCCCCGCCCCGGAGGCCGTCAAGGGATGGCGCGGGAAACGTGTCGAGCCGCTGCCCGCCCGCAGGAACGGTCCCCGCCCCGCTTACCCGCGGACTGGGCCGCGTGACAAGGCTGATTGCGGCCGTTTGCCAGCCGGCTGCCAACTGGGCGTGCCCTCTTGTGAGTTGAAGCCCAGGTCTTAACAATGCGCATGACAACCGAAGGATCTTCGGTCGCATTGTCACCAGAGGGGAACCCCCACATGAACAAGCCTCTCGCCGGCGCCGTGTTCGCCCTGCTCCTCACCGGAGCGGCGGCGGCCCCGGCCGTGGCCCAGACACCCCGGGACACGGCCGCGCCGGCCGTTGCGGTCAACTTCGCCGGCACGGTAGCGCTCAGCAACTGCTCCGGCTCCGTCGTCCGCGTACCCAACTCGCTGCCGAGCGACCCCGCACTCGTCCTGTCCAACGGCCACTGTCTGGAGTCAGGCATGCCGGCGGCCGGCCAGGTCATCAAGGACAAGGCCTCCAGCCGCTCCTTCTCACTGCTGAACGCCTCGGGCACCAAGGTCGCCACGCTGCGCGCGAGCAAGATCTCGTACGCGACGATGACGGACACGGACATCTCGATCTACCAGCTGACCAAGACGTACGCGCAGATCAGCAGCCAGTACGGGATCAACGCCCTGACCCTCAACGACGCCCACCCGGTGCAGGGGACCGCGATCAAGGTGGTGTCCGGATACTGGAAGCGCACCTACAGCTGCAATGTCGACGGGTTCTCCTACCTCCTCAAGGAGGGGGAGTGGACCTGGAAGGACTCGCTGCGCTACACCTCGTCCTGCAACACCATCGGCGGCACCTCCGGCTCGCCCGTGATCGATACGACGACGGGCAAGGTCGTCGCCGTCAACAACACGGGCAACGAGGACGGCGGCCGCTGCACGCTGAACAACCCGTGCGAGGTGGACCAGAGCGGTGCGGTGACGGTCCGCCAGGGCATCAACTACGCGCAGCAGACCTACATCGTCGTTCCCTGCGTCGGCCCCGGTAACAAGATCGACCTCACCCGCGCCGGCTGCACCCTCCCGAAGCCGTAGCGGAACGCGTCGGGGCCCGCCCGGAATCCGGACGGGCCCCGACGCCACTGCCGTCAGTTCTTGGGAACCTTGATGACGACGGTGCCGCAGACCTTGTCGGCGAAGGTCTGCTTCTTGGCGTCCCACAGCGGCCACAGCCACCCGATGTAGCAGGCCAGGGAGTCCAGGAAGTGCGCCAGCTTGCGCACGAAGGCCATGCCGAAGCCGAGCGTGCTGCCGTCCGCCTCGCGGCGCAGGCTGATCCCGAGGACCTTCTTGCCGGTCGTCTGACCGGTCGAGCCCTCCTTGTAGAGCTGGAAGAAGCCCATCGCGACGGCGTAGATCGCGCCGATGGCGAAGAACACGCCGGGGTCGGAGTTGGCCGGGTCGTCGCTCATCGCGAGATCGATGAAGCCCAGGGCGTACATCGGACCCACGATGATCAGGAAGTCCAGGAAGTACGCGCCGAAGCGCAGACCCCAGTGTGCCAGCGGCGGCATGCCGGCGCCCGGCATGCCCGGCATCCCGGCCGGCGGGTACGCGCCGTACGGCTGCTGCGGGGGCATGCCCATCGGGGGCTGCTGCGGGTAGCCGTACTGCGGGGCGCCGCCCTGCGGAGCCTGCTGCGGGTAGCCGTACTGCGGGGGCACGCCCTGCGGAGCCTGCTGCGGGTAGCCGGGCTGACCCTGCGGGGGCTGCTGCTGGCCGTAGGGGTTGTTCGGGTCGCCGAAGCTCATGGCGAAGTCTCTCCAGGGGTGTGACGGGGACGAGCGGCCCGCGCGGAGGGACGTGACGATATGAGCGGTTTGCCCCCGGCGAATCCGCGAACTTGCGGCCCCATCGTGTTAGGAACATCGACCACTTGTCCAATCCGTTGTCCCATAACCCGAACAAACGAAGGGGTTTGCTCCCCAGGTGGTGGGAACGGGCGGGGTCCGGCGCGGCCGAACGGGCACCGGCCCGGGCACCCGCGCGGCGACGGCACGGAGTCCCGGACCCTGACAACAGGTCCGGGACTCCCGGGGCCACTTCGCTGACCGCCTCTACAACGACCGGCGACCCTCGGGGTCACCCGCGCGGCGCCACCGCTCCTTCGGCTACTTCGGCATCAGCACGGTGTCCACGATGTACACGGTCGCGTTGGCGGTCGGGACGTTGCCGCAGACGACATCGGACGCGCCGTTGACCCGGTAGGTCCCGCCCGAGCCGGCAGTGGTCACCTTCCCGGTCTGCAGGGTGGTGAAGGAGCCGCTCTCCAACTGCTTCGGCGCCAGCTTCTGACCGACCACGTGGTAGGTGAGGATCTTGGTCAGCGTGGCCTTGTCGGCGAGGACCTTGTCGAGGTCGGCCTTCGGGATCTTCGCGAAGGCCTCGTTGGTCGGCGCGAACACCGTGATGTCCTTGGCGTTGTTGAGGGTGTCGACCAGGCCCGCCTGCTTGACCGCCGCCACCAGGGTGGACAGCGCGGGATTGTGGGAAGCGGCGGTCGCGACCGGGTCCTTGGCCATGCCGTCGAAGCTGCCCGCGCCCTCCTTCGGGACACCGGCGCACCCCGGGCCGAAGGGCTTGTCCGTCAACGCCGCGGCGTCCGAGGCGGGG
Organism: Streptomyces sp. ISL-43; assembly: GCF_018614195.1. Lineage (GTDB taxonomy): Bacteria > Actinomycetota > Actinomycetes > Streptomycetales > Streptomycetaceae > Streptomyces. The sequence continues at coordinate 73,499 of NZ_JAGGOT010000043.1, read as the reverse complement.
GAGGAAGCGTCCGTGTTCGCCTCGGCGGCGGGACCGGCGGCCGCGTCCGTACCCGAGTCGGAGTCGGAGCAGGCGGCCAGCGCGAAGGGCAGTACGGCTGCCGCGGCTACGGCGAGGGCGGTACGGCGGAAACGAAGGGTGCTCATGGTGTTCTCCAGGGAATGCGTGGGTGAGGATCGGAAAGGCTCGGAAAAGATGGGGATGAACAGGGGTGAACCGGTAGGTCTCCGGCGTCGGTTCGGTCAGTCGGCGGTGACGAAGACGCTGTGCCGGCCGCTCGCTCCGTCCGGGATGGTCCGGGTGCGCCGCTCGGTCTGGACCTCGCCCGAGCCGTCCGTGGCGCGGACGGTCAGGTGGTGGCCTCCGGGTGTCGCCTGCCAGGGGAAGGACCACTGGCGCCAGGTGTCGGTGGTGTCCTGCGCGGCGAGGTCGGCCTCCTGCCACGGCCCGTCGTCGACGCGGACCTCGACCCGCTCGATGCCCCGGTGCTGGGCCCAGGCGACCCCGGCGACCGCCACCGTCCCGGCAGGGGTCCGGGCGAAGGGCTTGGGGGTGTCGATGCGGGCCTGCGTCTTGACCGGCGCCCGGCGGGCCCAGCCGCGCTTGACCCAGTACGGGTCGTAGGCGTCGAAGGTGGTGAGCTCGATGTCCCGGATCCATTTGCAGGCGGATACGTAGCCGTAGAGCCCGGGGACGACCATCCGGACCGGGAAGCCGTGTTCGAAGGGGAGCGGCTCACCGTTCATGGCGACGGCGAGCATCGCGTCCCGGCCGTCCATGACCTCCTCGACGGGGGTGCCCAGCGTCATCGCGTCCACCGACCGTGCGACCAGCTGGTCGGCCCGCCCGCCGCGCGACGGCGCCGTGACACCCGCCTCCCGCAAGAGGTCCGACAGGCGTACGCCGAGCCAGCGCGCGGAGCCCGCGTACGGGCCGCCCACCTCGTTCGACACGCAGGTCAAAGTGATGTCCCGCTCGATCAGCGGGCGTTGGAGGAGGTCGGCGAAGGAGTAGGAGCGCGGGCGGGAGACGCCCTTGCCGTGGATGCGCAGACGCCAGGTGCCCGCGTCCACCTTGGGGACCACGAGAGCGGTATCGACACGGTAGAAGTCCTTGTTCGGTGTGGTGAAGGCGCTGACGCCGGGAATCGGCAGGCCCGCCCCGGCCGGGATCCGCGTGGCCGCGGAGGCGGGCGCGGGCAGTCGCACGGCGGTACGTGAGGCCGTGGCGCCCTCGCCGCGCCGGCCGGTCAGGGCCCGGCCGAGGGCGCCCGCCCCCGTGGAGGCGAGGGCGGTGGCGCCTGCCGCGACGAGGAAGCCGCGCCGGTTCCAGACGGCCGGCTCGGCGTCGCTCACCGTGCCGCTGCCGCTGCCGCTGCCGTTCGCGGTGCCGTCCCCGCCGGAGGGGCGGGAGGGGCGGGAGGGGCGGGCAGCAGCGGGGCCGCCCGCCCTCCCCACCAGCAGGTACAGCACCAGCGCGCTGGTCACCGCCCCCGCCGACGAAGGCAGGACGTCGCCCGCCCCGGCCGCGTTGGGCCGGCTGAGGGCCGCCGCCGCGCCGAGGGCGCCGAGGGCCAGTACGCCCGCCGCACCCGTACGGCGGTGGCGCAGGGAGAGCATCCCCAGCAGGGCTGCCAGGAGGCCGACGGTGGCGAGGATGCCGAGTTGGAGGACCGGCTTGTCGTTCTCGCCGAAGGTACGGACGGCGAAGTCCTTGAGCGCCGGCGGCGTACGGTCGATGGCCGCCCCGCCGATCACCGTGACCGGCCCGGCCTGCGGCCGCACCAGGGACGCGGTCAGCTCGGCGGCAGCCAGTGCGGCGTACCCGGCGAGCAGGCCGCTCGCCGCGGCGACGGCGCCGCGCCCGACTGTCCTTCGGTTGATGCTCACGACCGTCATTCGGCGCGGGATCCCCGGCGGATGGGTCGGTCATCCGGATCCTTCGCGTGACCGTCGGCCAATCCGTGACGGGCCCGGCTCCGAAGAGGAGAAGAGACAGCAAGGCTCCGGCGCGCACTGCTCCCTCGGCGGACGAGGGCCCGGTACGCCTGGCACGAAGGATCGTTCATGCGATGGATGGACCGGCGAGAACCGCTCTCGGCCCCGGCGCGCACGCCCGGGCCCACCCGCACACGGGGGCCGCTCAGGTGAACCCCGAAAGGCTGCGCTTCGCCGGCCCGGGACCCGGCCCGGGACCCGGCCCGGGACCCGGACCCGGATCCGCCAGGGCCGAACTGGCGGAGCTGATGGCGCGCGTCGCCCAGGGAGACCAGGACGCCTTCTCCGCGCTGTACGACGCCGTGGCGGGAACGGTCTTCGGCATCGCGGTCAAGGTGGTGCGCGACCGCGCGCAGTCGGAGGAGGTCGCCCAGGAGGTGATGATCGACGTGTGGCGTCAGGCCGCCCGCTTCCGCCCCGACCGGGGCAGCGTCATGACCTGGGTGGCCACGATCGCCCACCGCCGGGCGGTCGACCGCGTGCGCTCCGCCCAGGCCTCGGCCACCCGCGAGCACGACGCCGGCGTACGCGAACAGGTCCGGCCCTTCGACGAGGTGAGCGAGCAGGTGGAGACCCGCCTGGAACGCGACCAGGTCAAGCGTTGCCTGCGCGGGCTGACCGAGCTCCAGCGCCAGGCCGTCACCCTCGCCTACTACCAGGGGCTGACCTACCGGGAGGTCGCCGAGACCCTCCAGACCCCTCTTCCCACGATCAAGACCCGGATGCGCGACGGACTGATCCGGCTGCGCGACTGCATGGGGGTGACCACGTGAAGCACGACGACGAACTGCACACCCTCACCGCGGCCTACGTACTCGACGCGCTCGGCCAGGGCGAACGGGAGGCTTTCTCCCGGCACTTGGCCCGCTGCGAGCCCTGTTCCGGGGACGTCGCGGGATTCTCCGCCACGGCCGGCAGGCTCGCCGCCGCCGTCGCCCTCGCGCCCCCGCCGCACATGAAGACCGCCGTCCTCGACCGCATCGAGACCGTCCGCCGGCTGCCCCCGGGGGTCGGCGTCCGCCGCGCGGCCGGGTTCCTGGACCGGCTCCCGCGCAAGGCCGGTGCCTTCGTGGTCGCCGCGGCCCTCGCCGGGGCGGCCGTCTTCGGCGGGGCAGCGCTCCACCAGACCGGGCAGGCGGACCGGGCCCGCGAGGACGCCCGGCAGGCCGTCGCGCGGAGCCAGGAGCTGCGGGCCGTGGTCACGGCCCCGGACGCCCGTACCGTCCACGGCCGCACCAGCGGCGGAGCCGCAGCGACCGTGATCACCTCACCGGCCCGCGACAGGGCCGTGTTCCTCACCGACCGGCTGCCGGCCGCCGGCGCGGGACGGACGTACCAGCTCTGGCTGGCCGACCACGGCACGATGCGCCCGGCCGGCTTCCTCGCCGGTGACGGGGCCGCGGTACTGGCGGGCGGCCTCGGTACGGCCACCGCGGTCGGTCTGACCCTGGAGCCCGCCGGGGGCTCACCCCGGCCGACCACCAGCCCGCTGGTCCTGCTCGCCCTGCCCGCGTAGGGGGTGTCTACTTGAGCGGGTGGTCGGGGGTGAGGGCCACGGCCAGCCGTTCGGCGATGTTCTGCGCCGCGTTGCCTTCGGGCGCCCCCGGTTCGACGGTCGCGGTGACCGCGATGGCGAGGCGCTCGGCGGGCAAGTACGCCTGGATCGCGGCGAATCCGGTGAGCGACGGGTTCTGCAGGACCCAGCCCTTCGACACGATGAGGCCGAACCCGAAGTGTCTGTCCTCGACCTGGGCGCTGCACACGGTCGCCGGGCAGTCCTTCGTGGAATGCCCGAGGCCCACGGTGCCGGGGTCGAGCTGGGTCTTGAAGGAGGCCGGCGAGAGCAGTTCGCCCGACCCGATGGCCTGTGCCGAGCGGGCCAGGTCGCAGATGTGTGTGGTCTGCACCGCGCCCGGGGCGGTGGACCAGGAGGGGTCCCAGTACGTGGACTCCTCGTACTTGCCGCGCTCGGCGTCGTAGGAGTGCAGGACGGGGGCCGGGATCTGCGGCGTGAAGCCGTTGGCCGTGTCCTGGAGTCCGAGCGGCCCCATGACGCGCTGCTGGAGCAGTTTGTCGAGCGGGGTGCCGGAGATCTTCTCCAGGGCGGCGCCCAGGAGGACGAAGTTGATGTGCGAGTAGCTCCAGTTGGTGCCCGGCTCGTACCAGAGCGGGTGGGCGAGGGGGTACGAGAGGAGGTCGCCGGGCGTCCAGTGCCGGAAGGGGGCGGCATAGAAGTCGGCGATGAACTTCGGGTCGCTCACGTAGTCGTGCAGGCCCGAGGTGGTGCTGCCGAGCATGCGCAGGGTGATCTTGTCGTTGTCCCGCAGGTCGGGCAGCCAGCGGGCGACGGGGTCATCGAGACCGGCCTTTCCCTCCTCGACGAGCTGGAGCAGGACGGTGGCCATGTAGGCGATGGCGACGGAGCCGGACCGGAAGTGCATGTCGGCCGTGACGGGTACGCCGGACATCGACTCGCCGAGCGCGCCGGTGACGACCTCCCGCCCGTCCCGGGTGACCCGCAGGATGACGGACTTGAGGGCGAGTTCGCTCTTCGCCCGCCGGGCGAGCTCCAGGATCTCCCGGGCCTCGCCGCCGACGGGCCCGGAGGTGGCGGCGCAGCGCTCGAGGGCGGCGGGCGCGGTCACCGCCGCGGCAGCGGGGACGCCCTGCAAGGCCGTGGCCATCAGGGCGGCCGCGCACAGCAGCGCCGTACGGCCACGCGTCACACGGGCACGCGTCACACGGGCACGCGCCGCACGAGCACCGCGACCGCGACGGGCCGTACGGCCACCGCGGCCATGGCGACCACCACGTCCACCGCTCGGCGATCCCTGCGGCACGGTGCGGCGTACCGCCGGCTCGGCCCCGCGCGAACCGTCACGATCGTCGGACATCCCTCTCACCCGCCTGCCGGGGTCCCGGCCGTGCCGAGCAGCGCGGCCGCGTTCGTGTCGAGGATCGCGGCGGCGTCCCGCGGGGCCAGCCCCGACTCCGTGATGTAGGAGACCGAGCGCACGAACACTTCCCCGTCCTCGTAGGGAAAGTCAGTGCCGAGGACGAGCCGGTCCGCGCCGAAGGAGGCCGCGGCCGCGGCCAGTGCGGGCCCGTGGCAGTGCGCGACGGTGTCGTACCAGAGCCGGCGGGCCGCCACCGAGGGGGCCTCGGGCGTCTGCGGAGACTCGTAGGCGAGGTGGTCGTCGAGCCTGCGCACCAGCATCGGCAGCGCGCCGCCGAGGTGGGAGGCCAGGATCCGCATCCCGGGGTAGCGCAGGGGCAGTCCGGCGAGGACGAGGTGCATGACCGCCACCGTGTCCTCGACCGGTGCTCCGACCATCCACGTCATGTGGTGCCCGGTGATCAGCGGGCTGCCGGCGCCCTCGCCCGCGGGGTGGACGTACAGGACGGCTCCGCGCCGGTCGAGCTCCTCGTACAAGGGGTGGAAGAGCGGATCGGCCAGCGTCCGGCCCCGGACGGTCGTGGTCACGGCGACCCCGGCCATGCCGAGCTCGTCGAGGGCGTACGCGAGCTCGACGAGTGCCGCGTCCACGTGCGGCAGCGGCAGCGCTGCGAAGGCCCGGAAGCGCCCGGGCCACCGGGCGACCAACTCGGCGTACGTCTCGTTGACCTCTCGGGCCAGCGCCACCGCGTCGGACTCCCGGGGCAGGTGCGGCGACTGCGGGGGCACGGAGAGCACCTGGTGGGCGATGCCCGCCCGGTCCATGAGGGCGAAGCGGTGGCCGAGGTCGGCCGGGGTGGCGTCCGCTCCGATGTGCCGCTGGGTGCCGGTGTCGGTCCTGCCCAGCCGCTCCAGCCGGTCCAGGTACCGGGCGGTCCACAGGTGAGCGTGTACGTCGATCCGCGAGACCGGCGTCGGCGGCGGAGCCGTCGGCGACCTCGCGGGAGCCGAGGAGGTCGGTGCCGTCGAAGTGGTCACCCTTCGATGGAACGCTCTGCCCGCCGAGTCGGCCAATCGGGGACGGGTACGCCGTCACCCGCCGGGGTCTGGTCCCCGGCGCGGGCCGCGAGGATCATGAGGGGGCGCCGGCGCGAAGGGGCTCCGGCGCCCGCAACCGAGCCCAGGGGGTCCATGTGCCGTCCGTCGAGTCGAGCTACGCGTCAGGGGCGTGCGAGGTGCCGCTGCTGGGCGACACCATCGGCGAGAACCTCGACCGCACCGTACGCAGGTTCCCCGGCCGGGACGCCCTCGTCGAGGCGGCGACCGGACGCCGGTGGACGTACGCGCAGTTCGCCGCCGACGTCGACGCCCTCGCGCTCGGACTGCTGGACCTGGGCATCGTCAAGGGGGACCGGGTCGGGATCTGGGCCCCCAACCGCGCCGAGTGGACGCTGGTGCAGTACGCCACCGCCAAGATCGGGGCGATCCTCGTCACCGTGAATCCGGCCTACCGCTCCCACGAGCTGGAATACGTCCTGTGCCAGTCCGGGATCCGGCTGCTGGTGGCGGCGGACCGGTTCAAGACCTCCGACTACGCGGCCATGATCGAGGAGGTCCGGCCGCGCTGCACGGCACTGGAGTTCGTGGCCCTGCTGGACGGCACGCTCTGGAACTCCCTGCTGGAGCACGGCCGTCAGGGCGACCCGGCCGAACTCGTCCGCGCCCAGGCCGCATTGAGCCCGGACGATCCCGTCAACATCCAGTACACCTCGGGGACCACCGGATTCCCCAAGGGTGCGACGCTCTCGCACCACAACATCCTGAACAACGCCTTCTTCGTCGGCGAGTCGTGCGGCTACACCGAGCTGGACCGGGTCTGCATCCCGGTCCCCCTCTACCACTGCTTCGGCATGGTCATGGGCAACCTCGCCTGCACCAGCCACGGCGCGGCCATGGTCATCCCCGCGCCCGCCTTCGAACCGGGCGCCACCCTGGCCGCCGTCGAGGCGGAGTCCTGCACCTCCCTCTACGGCGTCCCCACCATGTTCATCGCCGAACTGGCCCACCCGGACTTCGATTCCTACGACCTCTCCAGCCTCCGCACGGGCATCATGGCGGGCTCGCCCTGCCCGGTGGAGGTGATGAAGGAGGTCATCGACCGGATGGGCATGCGCGAGGTGTCCATCTGTTACGGGATGACGGAGACCTCGCCGGTTTCCACCCAGACCCGTGTGGACGACTCGGTCGAGCGGCGGGTCTCGACCGTGGGCCGGGTCGGACCGCACCTGGAGGCCAAGGTCGTCGACCCGGCGTCCGGCAGGACCGTCCCGCGCGGCGAACCGGGCGAGCTGTGCACCCGCGGCTACTCGGTCATGCTCGGCTACTGGGACCAGCCCGAGCGCACCGCCGAGGCCGTCGACGCGGCGCGCTGGATGCACACCGGCGACCTCGCCGTCATGGACGGCGACGGCTATCTGAGCATCACCGGCCGGATCAAGGACATGGTGATCCGGGGCGGCGAGAACCTGTACCCGCGCGAGATCGAGGAGTTCCTGCACGGGCACCCGGCCGTCATGGACGTCCAGGTGATCGGTGTGCCCGACCCGAAGTACGGGGAGGAGCTCATGGCGTGGGTACGGATGCGCGAGGGCGCGGAGCCGCTGACCGCGGTGGCCGTCCGCGCGTACTGCGAGGGCCGGTTGGCCCACTTCAAGATCCCGCGTTACGTCCACGTCGTGGAGGAGTTCCCGATGACGGTGACGGGCAAGATCCGCAAGATCGAGATGCGGGAGATGGCGGCCCGGCTGCTGGACCCGCCCGCGGGCCCGTAGGGCGCGGGCCCGTACGACACGGTGCCGGGAGGGCCCGGGGGCGGGCGTCCGGCCCGCGCCATGTGTCCGCCCCGCCCGCTGCCCGCGTCCGGTGCCCCCGCCTCGGCGGGCCGGGCACCGGACGCGCGCCGGAATCCGCTCAGCGCCCCGCCCCGGCACCCTTCCCGGCGACCGTGTTGCTCGTGACCGTGCCGTCGCCGGCCAGCGTCACCGCGTGCCGGACCCCGTCGGAGCCGAGGACCACCACCCGCCAGGCGCTCCCGCCGCCCTGCTGGGCGACCACCCGCAGCGCTTCGGCCTTGCCGCCGGGGACGGCGGCCTCGGCCTTCTCCAGGGCCTGCGCCGCCGGCAGCGCGGGAAGGGGTACGGGGGCCCGGTCGGCCCGGTCCACGACGGTTCCGTCCGGGCCGTCCGGCAGGCCGGGCCGCTCCGCGCCGTCCTTCCGGACGCCGCCCTTCTGGCCCTTCAGGCCGGGCTGCCCGGGCTGACCGGGCTTGGCGGGACGCACGGGCACCGGCGCCTTCACCGAACCCTCCGCCTGCCGCTCGACGTCGAACCGGTCCCAGAGGCGCTCCGCGCGCGTGCGCCGGACGTCGTGCTCGTGGTCCGCCACGGCGACGGCCGTGGCCCCCGCGCCGCCGGCCGCCACGACCACGAGCCCGAGCGCCACCCAGCGGGCCCGGCCTTCACGGGCGAACCGGGCGATCCGGGCACCGCGCCCCGGCGCCTTGCCGGTCGCGGTGGCACTGCCCTCGCCCGGCTCCGCCGGGTACTCGGGCTGCTGGGGACTGGACTCGGTCATCTGGATGCTCCTCGCGTTCTCCGGGCGACGCGCCCGGCTCGGCCGATCCTGCGAGCAGGACCCTGAAGCTCCGCTGAAGCGAGCTGAAGAACCCTTCAGCAAGCCCGCGACGCGACCTGAGAACCTTGCCCCATGCGCGTACTGGTAGTCGAGGACGAGCGGCGGCTGGCCGCCGCTCTGCAACGCGGTCTGCGGGCCGAGGGTTTCACGGTGGACACGGCACACGACGGTCCGCAAGGGCTGTGGATGGCAGGCGAGCACGACTACGACGCCATCGTGCTCGACATCATGCTGCCCGGCCTCAACGGCTACCGGGTCTGCGCCCGGCTGCGCGCGGCCGGCTGCGAGTCCGGCATCCTCATGCTCACCGCGAAGGACGGCGAGTACGACGAGGCCGAGGCACTCGACACCGGGGCGGACGACTTCCTCTCCAAGCCGTTCTCCTACGTCGTCCTCGTGGCCCGCCTGCGCGCCCTGATCCGGCGCACCGGCCGCCGCAGCCCGCAGGTCATGGAGTTCGGCGACCTCGTCGTCGACCCGGCCCGCCGGCGCTGCACGCGCGGAGGCGTCGAAGCCCGACTGACCTCGCGCGAGTTCGCCGTCCTGGTGCACCTGGCGAGCCGGGCCGGCGAAGTCGTGCCCAAGCGGGAGATCCTCGACCACGTCTGGGACGCCGCTTACGAGGGCGACCTCAACGTCGTCGAGGTGCACGTCAGCGCGCTCCGGCGGAAGATAGACGCTCCCTTCGGGCGGGCCGCCGTGGAGACCGTCCGCGGCGCCGGCTACCGGCTGGCGGCCGACGGTGGCTGAGTCCTACGGGAACCAGGAGGACCGCCGCGCCCCGGCCCGGCTGCGCGCGGCGGCGTACCGGTTGCGCGAAGGCGCGTACCGGCTGCGACCGCGGTCGGTGCGTGCCCAGGCGACCCTGGGTGCCTCGGCCGTGGTGGCGCTGGCCCTCGGCGCGGCCGCCTTCGCCCTGCTCGGGGCGCTGGAGACCAATCTGACCCGCGGCGCCCAGGCCGACGCAGAACGCCAGGCCGTCAACATCGCGGCGCTCGTGGCCGCGGGCCGGCTGGACCCCGCCCCCGTCCCGGGCCGCGGCACGGACTTCCTCCAGGTCGTCGACGCGCAGGGCCGGGTCCTGGCGGCCAGCCCCAACCTCGCCGGCCGCCCCGCGCTCGTGCCCGCCCCGCCCCGCACCCCGGGCACCGTCCGGGACACCTGGAAGGGCGTGCGCGTACGCGAGCAGCACCGCCAGCGCGTCGTCCAGGTCACCACCGTCACCTCGAAGGGCCTGGTCACCGTCTACGCCGGGACCTCGCTCAGGGACGCCGACACGGCCGACGACACCATCATGGCGGCGCTGTTCGTCGCGGTCCCGCTGCTCGTGCTGGTCGTGGCCGCGATCACCTGGCGGGTCACCGGCTGGGCGCTGCGCCCCGTCGAGGCCATCCGCGCCGAGGTCGCCGAGATCGGCGACCGCGAACTGCACCGCCGGGTGCCCGTCCCGCGCACCGGTGACGAGGTGGCCCGGCTCGCCGTCACCATGAACGCCACCCTGGACCGGCTGGAGGCCGCCGGAATCCGCCAGCGCCGTTTCATCGCGGACGCCTCCCACGAGCTGCGCAGCCCGATCACCGTGCTCCGCACCCAGCTGGAGGTCGCGCAGGCCCACCCGGATCCGGCGCTGTGGGGCGAGCTGCTCAGCGGCGCGCTGGAGGACACCGTACGGCTCCAGGACCTCGCGGCCGACCTGCTCCTGCTGGCCCGCCTCGACACTGCGGAGCCGCCGCCCGGCGCCGCCGTCGACCTCACGGAGGTGGTCCGGGAGGCCGCCCGTCCGCGCAAGGGCGACCGGGTGCCCGTACAGGCCGACATCGCACCGGGGATCGCGGTGCGCGGCAGCACCGGCTGGCTGTCGCGGCTGGTCACCAATCTGCTGGACAACGCGCGGCGGCACGCCGAGGACCGGGTCCTGCTCGTCCTCGCCGTCGACGAGGTCCGCGGCGAGGCCGTACTGGAGGTCACCGACGACGGCGCGGGCATAGCGCCGGCCGACCGCGAACGCGTCTTCGAACGCTTCACCCGGCTCGACGACGCCCGCGCACGCGACGAGGGCGGCACCGGGCTGGGCCTGGCCATCGCCCGCGACATCGCCCTCCGGCTGGGCGGCACCCTCGCCGTCCGGGACTCCCCGAAGGGCGCCCGACTGGTGGCTACCCTCCCGCTGGGCCCGTAGACGGCCCGAGCGCGGGTCAGCAGACCGGCCGGCGGCCCGCGTCCCGGGCGGCCTCCTCCTCCGCCGCGACGGGCGTCGGCAGTGCCGGCACCGGATCGGCCGGCGTCATCAGCAGGCCCTCCTCCCCGGGGGCCAGGTGGGCCGCGCCCTTGGCGGTCACCCGGCCCGTGGACACGGCTCGCAGGGTGCCGAGGGCCGTGACGTACGCGGGAAAGCTCTCCACGTCGCGCCGGTGGCGGGCCGGCTCCCGGTACCCGCCGAGCGCGGGGTAGCCGTCCTGTCCGGTCAGCGTGTACGAGGTGGTCACCACCCGGTACGCGGCCTCCGGGCGCAGCGCGGCGCCGCCGATGAGGACGTCGCCCGGCGCGACCCGGTCTCCGGCGGGCCGCTCCGCGTCGAAGGAGTAGCGGACGTTGGCCGACACCGCGAGCGGCGCGTAGGTCAGCACGCCGAAGCCGTTCACGGCCCACTGCTGCTCCAGTGCGTCGTGGATCTGCTGCCCGCTCACCTCGGCGCTGACCAGCGGGCATCCGTAGCCGACGGCCTTCCAGGCCCGCTCGAAGGCGATCGGGTCGTCCAGGGCGGGGCCGGCGAGCAGGTCCGTGTTGATGACGCTGCGGCCGACGCGCGGGGCGAGCGCGATGAGCGCCAGGTCCGCGCCGGAACGGGCGGGCCGGGGGCTGGTGTCGAAGGAGTCGGGTGTCTGCCCCGCGGCCCACAGCGCCCAGTCGGCGACGAGGTTGCCCATGGTGGACTCGCCGGCCGGCGAGAGCCGGCGGCTGAAGGAGGCGCGCTGGCGTCCGATGACCGCCGCCCCGTGCTGCCTCGCGTAGCCGGTCCAGTGGTCGACGACCTCCTGGAGCACCGGATCGGGCACCACGTCACGGGTGTTGGGGTGGTTGACGGAGGTGGTGAGCTCGCGGACGACCGTACCGGTGTCGGGGTCGAGCCGCAGGACGATCTCACCCACGATCTGTCCGTGGCAGCCGGCCTCCACGAACGGCCTCGGCCGCCCCTCGGGGTCCGGCAGCATCATGTTGAACGCGCAGTGCCAGTGCCCCGTCACGATCGCGTCGATGTCCGGGGACACGTGCAGCGCCAGCTCGTAGGCCGGGCCGCTGGGCTCCTCGCCGGAGTCGAAGTCGGTCCCCGCCACGGCCCCGTCGTGCATGCTCAGCACGATGGCGCCGACCCCGAGCGCCTTGAGCCGGGCGGCGCAGAGGTTGGCGGCGGACAGCTCGTCGAGGGTGGTGAGGCCGGGCTGGAAGGAGTTCGTGAAGGATTCGCTGCCGACGGCCGTCAGGTGGATGAAGCCGATGGGCAGGCGCCGTCCGCCCGGGGCGTCGACCCACTCGATGTTGTAGGGGGGAAGCGCAGTCTCTCCGGTCGCCGTGGACACGGCGTTGGCGCTGTAGTAGCGGAAGTCGGCGCCGTGGAAGAGGGCGCCGCCCGAATCCGGGAACGTGTTCGTCGACCCCGCGCCCTCGTAGGGGAGCCCCTGCTCCATGTGCCGGCGGAGGAAGCCGGGCGTACGGTCGAACTCGTGGTTGCCGGCCGTGGCGAAGTCCAGGCCGAGCCGGTTCAGGGCCTCGATCGTGGGCTCGTCGGCGAGGGTGAACGCGGGGAACTCCCAGCCGGAGAAGAGGTCGCCCGGTGCGAAGAAGAAGGAGTTGGCCCGACCCTCCCGCAGCCGCGCCAGATGGGTGGCCATGTAGGCGACCCCGCCGACGGCGTACTTCCGGCCGCCCGCGCCGGTGATGACGGAATCCCGGGCCGGGGGAGCGGTGAGGTAGCCGTGCAGGTCGGTGATGTGGAGCAGCTGCACGTCGACGTACCCCGCCGCGCTCGCCGCGTCGCGCGCGGCGCCGGTGGCCGCCGCCGCGACGCCGGTCAGGGCTTTGACGCCGGTCGCGCCGGCCGCCCCGACGGCCCCGGCCCTCCCCAGGGCCCCGGCTGCCCGGGCTGCCCGGGCCAGGAACCGGCGCCGGCCGAACTCTTCCATCAGCGCTCCCGTTTCCACTGGTGGCGGGCCGACTCCCGCCCGTACGCGAGCAGTCTGCAGGCTCCGTACGGCCGCCCGTTTCGCGGCATACGTCACCCGGGCGAAAGTACGGGGAACTTCATCCCGTCGCCGTGTCGGCACCCGCCCCGCGTGCGCCTCCCGACCCTCCCGGCACGAGCCGGGGGCGTGCAAGGCCTTTCCCCCGCGCTCCGTCGGTATCCGGCCGTTCTCGCCCCTCGGCGGGCCCCGGACGGCTGCCCCCGGCCCCTCGCGCCGCCGCGCCCACGGGCCCGGCACGAAGGCCGGTTCTCGTTACTCCGCCTTCCCGGCTCGGATGTACTCCCTCACTCAACGGTTCCTCCAGGGCGGTTCGCGGCCCCGCTCCGCCATGCCGTGGCGCGGGTCCGCGGCGGGGGGACCGCCGTGGTTCGACGACGACGTGAAGGAGCCGCACGTGGCTGAGAAGACGCAACGGCCGGCACGGGGAACGGTGCCCCCACCACGCGGACCGGCGGCCGCCGACCCGCCCGAGTTCACCTTCGCCTGGGGCACGCACAACCTGGCCATGGAGCACCTCTCGCTCCGGGAGATGGCCGCGCGGCTGCCCGCCGCGCTCGCCCAGACCGCGCGGATGGCCTGGCGGATCGACCGCGCCTGCGTGACCTGGCTGCTGGCCGGCCAGATCCTCGCCGGGGCCTGTACGGCGGCCACCCTCGCCGGGGTCGCCGACGCGATGGGCCCGCTGCTCGCAGCGGGCGACGCGGGAGAGCGCATCAGGGCCGCCGCCTGGCCGCTGGCGATCGCGGCGGTGGCGGCGGGGGCCGGGACGACGGCCGAGATCGCCGCGGGCAGCGCGGCCCGCCGGCTGACCCCTCGCCTGAGCACTACGGCCGACCTGGAGATGGTCGACGCCCACATGGACGTGGAGGTCTCCGCCTACGACGAGCCCGGGTTCTCCGACCGTTCGGAGGCCGCCGAGATCGGCGCCGCCCGCTCGTCCCTGCTCGTCAAGGACGCCATGGCCTTCACCAACGGCCTGATCAACCTCGTCGCGGTCGCCGGCGTCCTCGCCGTCGTCCACCCCGTCCTGATGCCGTTGCTCCTGCTCTGCGTCGTACCCCGCGGCGTGGGGGCCGTCATCGCCGCCCGCCTCGACTACGCCCTCCACAACGAGACGATCGCCTCGCGCAACATCCGGGGCATGATGCGCTGGTACCTGACCACCCACAAGCTCGGCGACGAGCTGCGCTGCAACTCCATGCGCCCCTACGCGCACGCCTGGTACGCCGCCGTCTGCGCCCGCATCGACGCCAAACTCGTCGGCTCCGCCCCGCGGTACCTGCGCGTCTCGCTGCTCGCCGCGGCCCTCGGCGGACTCTTCCAGGCCGGCACGTGGGCGGCGCTCGCCGCACTCGTCCTCACGGGATCCATGGCCCTCGCGGCGGCGGGCACCGCGATCGTCGCCATGCGGACCTCCGCCTCCGCCCTGTCCAGCCTCGTGGTGTACGGGGCCGCCATGTTCCAGCACGCCCTCTACCTGGAGGACTACCGCCTCTTCCTGGGCCAGGCGCGCGAACTCGGCGCCACCCGGGGCGGGGTGGAAGCCGCGCCGCCGGGCAAGGTCAGCCTGGAGAACGCCTCGTACACCTACCCCGGCAAGGACGCTCCGGCGCTCGGCCCGGTGAGCCTGTCGCTCACGAGGGGCGAGATCGTCGCCGTCGTCGGCGAGAACGGCGCCGGCAAGTCCACCCTCATCCGCCTGCTGACGGGCCTCACGGTGCCGAGCGAGGGGGAGGCGTACTGGGACGGAGTCCCGACGCGGGCCCACGACCAGCGGACCCTGTGGACGCACGTGGGACTGGTGGCCCAGTCCTACGCGCAGTGGCCCTTCGCGGCACGCGAGAACGTCACCCTCGGCCAGCCCGGAGAGCGGGGCGAGGCGGCCGTCTGGGAAGCGCTCGCCGCGGTGGGCCTGCGCGAGGCCGTACGGGAGTACCCGCAGGGCCTGGACACGCTCCTGGCCCGCTCACTGTGGGGCGGCCACGAACCCTCCGGCGGCCAGTGGCAACGCCTGGCCTGCGCCCGGGCCTTCCACCGCAGGCCCCGGCTCCTGATCATGGACGAGCCGACCTCGGCGATGGACGCGCGCGGTGAGCACCGGATCTTCACCGGGCTGCGGGAGATGAAGGACGACCGGATCACCATGATCGTCACTCACCGGCTGGAGAACTGCCGGCTGGCCGATCGCATCATCGTCCTGGAGAAGGGCCGCGTCACCGAGACCGGAACCTTCGCCGAACTGACCGCCCTCGGCGGCACTTTCGCCGAGCTGTACGGGCTTTCCCAGGACCGCTGAACACGGCCGCCGCCCCCGGCCCGCAGGACGGGGGCGGCGGCCGTCGGTGGTGGTCAGCCGATGAACTCGTCCACCGTGGCGGCGACCGCGCCGAACCGGTCGGAAACCGTGACCAGCGAGGCGGCCTGCAGGGCGGCCGCGGAGACGACGGTGCCGTCGGGGCCGGCCAGCGGGCGGGTGGCGGTGGCCTCGGCGACGACGGTGGGCCGGTAGCCGCGGGTGATGGCCCCGTGGGCGGTGAAGACGATGCACATGTGCGTCATGAAGCCGGCCAGCACGAGTTCGGTCCCCGCCCCCAGCTCGCGCAGGACCTTCTCCAGATCGGTGTCGTGGAAGGCGTCGGGGAATTGCTTGACCACGACCGGCTCCCCGTCGACGGGGGCGACCTCGTCGCAGACGGCGCCGATCTCCGCACCGATGTCGTAGGGGGAGTTCTCGCCCCCGTCGTTCACGACGTGGACCACGGGGACCCCGGCGGCGCGGGCTGCGGCGAGCAGTCTGGCACCGGCCGCGAGGGCCTCCCGTACGCCGTCCAGTTCCATCACCCCGGTGGTGTAGGTGTTCTGGAAATCGATCATGACCAGGGTGGTGTCGGCGAGTTCGGGCAGCCGGGAATCGAGCCCGAACACCTCGCGCAGCGTCGGCGAAGCGGCCGTAGGAGGAGCAGTCGTCGCAGCGGTCGTCGGAGCGTTCATGGGAAGGGGTTCCTTTCATGGAGGGGAAATCGGAGCGAGCGGGCATGGCGAAGCCGCACGGCCCGCGCGTGCCCGGGTTCGGTGAATGAGGGGTTGGTGAAGAGGCAGGATTGAAGAGGGAGGTGCGGAGTGGGGGCGTGAGGGTCAGGTGGTGGTGCGGAAGCGGCGGCGGTAGGCGGCGGGCGTCGTGTCGATCTGCTTGCGCAGCGCCCGGTGCAAGGTCTCCACGGAGCCGAATCCGCAGGCGGCGGCGAGCCGGTCCAGCGGCTCCTCGGTGTTCTCCAGCAGACGCCGGGCCGCCTCCACCCGGACGGCCTCGACGTACGAGGCCGGGCTGGTGCCGGTCTCCTTGCGGAAGACCCGCGCGAAGTGCCGTTCGCTCAGGGCCATCCGCCCGGCCAGCGCCGCCGCGGACAGATCGCCTTCGATGTGCTCCGCGATGTACGTCCGCAGTTCCTCGATGTCCCGCCGCGACCCGGCGGACCGGCTCAGCGGCACCGAGAACTGGCTCTGCCCGCCTTGGCGCTTGAGGTACATCACCAGCTGCCGGGCCACCGCGAGGGCGACCTTCTCGCCCAGGTCCTCGGCGACCATCGCCAGCGCCAGGTCCATGCACGCGCTGATCCCCGCGCCGGTCCACACCTTCCCCGACCTCACGAAGATCGGGTCCGCGTCCACCGTCACCGCCGGATGCTCGGCGGCCAGTTGGGCGGCGGTCGACCAGTGGGTGGTCGCCCGCTTCCCGTCCAGCAGCCCGGCCGCGGCCAGCAGGTGCGCGCCCACGCACACCGACGCCACCCGGCGGGCCTGCGGCGCCGTCGCCTTGACCCACTCCACGATCTCCCGGTCGACCCGGGCGACCGGACCCTCCGGGCGCAGGTCCACCGCGCCGGGCACGAGCAGCGTGTCCAGCACACCGCCGACCTCGGCGAAGGAGAGGTCGGCCAGCAGCCGGACCCCGGCCGCAGTGGTGACCTCGCCGCGCGAGGGGCCCGCCAGCTGCACCAGATAGCCCGCGCGGCCCCCGGTCTCCCGGTTGGCCAGGGCGAAGACCTCGGCCGGGCCGGTCACGTCGAGGAGATCGACGTCCGGGAAGACCACGATGACGATACGGCGGGTGCGGGGCATGTCCCCATCGTCGCCTCCGCCCCCCACATCCGCAATGACGGCCTTCTGTCACATCCGGACACGCACGCGCACGCCTGTCACATCCGCGCGACGGGGTTCGTCATAGCGGAGAACGACGACAACGACGGTGCTACGGAAGGAAGACGGACATGGAAGCGCGTACGAAGACGGCGGGGATCGCGGCGGGTTCGCGGATGTCCAACCCGCAGGAGCTCGTTCCCGAACTCGGCGAGGTGGGGGCGGCGCTGTTCAAGGCCACGGGCAACGGATCGGTGGCACGGATCACGATCGGGCTGATCCAGCTGCGCGCCGGCCAGATCGTCGGCAACACCTATCTGACGGTCCTGCACACGGGGAACCTGCGCAGGGCGGGGGAGACGGAGGAGCGGATCACCGCGGTGGCGTCCTGGCGGGACGCGCCGTACTTCACCGGCGCCGAGCGCGCCGCGCTGGAGCTGGCGGAAGCGGTGCTCCAGCCGTCCGTGCACGGTGAGCGGGTTCCCGACGGGCTGTACGCCGAGGCGTCCGCGCACTACGACGCCAAGGCGCTCGCCACCCTCGCGATCGCGATCGGCCAGGTCAACTTCTTCAGCGCGCTGGCCCTCATCGGCAAGCCGCTGCCCGGGAGGTCGCCCGCCGAGCAGTGGACGTGAGCCGAGCCGGGTGACCGCCGTGTCCGGCGTCCGGCGGCCACGGCCACGGCCGCCGGGTGCCGGATTCCGGGTACGGCTACGAGGTGGCGTACCGGGCCAGGAACAGGTCCACGCCCGAGGTGACGACGCGGGTGAGCTCCACCGGGTCGGTTTCGGCGTCGGGCGCGAAGGTGTGGACGAGCTGCGGGACGCCCACGGTGGCGGCGACGAGCTGCTGGACGGCGAGCGCGGGGTCGGGAGCGTCGAGCTTCCCGCTCCGGTTGAGCGCGGTGACGGCCTCGGTGAGCGGGCCGTTGTTCATGTCGTACGTGATCCGGTACCAGAGCCGGCCGAGCTGCGGGAAGCGGTCGATCTCCCCGATGACCAGCCGGCGCAGCGACATGATGTCGGGGCGCAGCATCAGCGTGGCCCAGTCCCGGGTGAGGCTGATCAGGGCGCCGCGCAGGTCGTCGGCCTCGGCGATGGTGGAGCTGCAGGGTTCGAGGCCGGCGTACGTGCGGCGCAGTATCCCGCCGATGGCGGCGAGGTACAGCCGCTCCTTGTTGCCGAAGTGCTTGTAGATCGTGGCCTTGGAAACGCCGGAGCGGCTGGTGATCGCGTCCATGGAGGCGGCGGAGTAGCCCTCGGCCAGGAACTCGGCTGCGGCCGCGTCGATGATCGCCTGGCGCTTGAGCCGGGAGGCGTCGGAGGGGCCGGGGCTGACCGGGATGCCGTACTCGTCCGTGGCGCTCGCCGTGTCGGCTTCCATGGGAGGTGTCCTTCGCGTCTGCGCGGCGATGCGTGCGGTCCCAGGATATGAACTGAACCGTCCGGTACGCACTCGCACCCCCCGAGTGCTGCCGGCCGGGCTCGCGCCGGCCGGCAGCCGTGCACCTCAGCCCTGGCCCGTGCCGGCTCCGCCGTTCTTGATGAGCTCGGTCATGTCGGCCGTGTCGTCGGCCGGCGGGATGGGGATGTCCTTCGCGACGCCGAAGGAGTGGAACTCCACGTCGGCGCTGACACTGCCGTAGGTCTGGCTCAGCCGAGCGGGCATGCCCTCGTCGTCGACCCAGACGTCCGCGACGAGCTCGGTGGCAGTGCCGCCGCCCACCGCGCCGAACAGGGAAGCGGCGTCGCCCAGCTTGTCCTTGGGGATCGTGGCGTGGTAGTGAACCGCGCTCTTGCCGTTGACGGTCTCCGTGCCGACCTTGGTGACGTCCTTGGCCCACTTGAGCGTTTTGAGGCCGGCCGTCGGGTCGCTGTTGCCCGCGTTCATGGCGGAGGCGCCCTTTTCGCCGAGGACGGCGGAGGCCTCCACCTTCAGCCAGCTCTTGCCCTTGAACGGGCCGTCCGGCGCCGGGTCGATGCCGTAGTAGTACGCGCCCTGCACGAGCCGCATCGTGACCGTGCCGTCCGCGACCAGGTCCTCCATCTGGAGGTCCTTCGCCGGCATCTCGGCTTCCATCGCGAGGCCGTTGCCCCACGAGTAGATGCCTTCCATCGCCACCGGCTTGCCACCGGTGTCGGGCATCGTCACGGTCATCTTGACCTTGGCCGAGCCCGACTTCGAGGCCTCGTCGGAAGCCTTCGTGAGCGTCGCGACCAGGGTCTCCGCGGTGTCGGCGGCATGCTTGCCCACCGACGTGCCGGCCGTACAGGCGCTCAGGCCCACCGTCACGATCAGTGCCGCGGTGATGCCCGCGGCGGCTTTCCCTGCCTTCATTCCCACCCCTTGGTCGTATACCGACTCGGTCCGAGCCCGGTCCCCCCGGACAAGGAAAACATCGTCGCATGCCCCTGCGACACCCCGGCGTCAAGGCCGACTTACCGGTTCCCGGGCACCTTGCGACGCTCCCACGGTGTTCCCCGCGAGGAGCGCGGAAAATCCCTTGGAGCCGGTCCGGACGGCCCGTATAGGCTCCGGGCATGCTGCGACTCGAGAGGCTCCGGGCCGACCACGGAGACATCCTGCTGGCCTTCGAGCGGGAGAACAGGGAGTACTTCGCGCGGTCCGTGCCGGACCGGGGGGACGCGTACTTCACCGGGTTCGACGAGCGCCACCGCGCGCTGCTCGCCGAACAGGACACGGGCGCCTGCCACTTCCACGTCGTGCTCGACGCGCGCGGAGAACTGGTCGGCCGGGTCAACCTCGTCGACGTCGAGCAAGGCTCCGCCGAACTCGGCTACCGGATCGGCGAACGCGCGGCGGGCCGGGGCACGGCCACGGCCGCCGTCGCGGAAGTCTGCCGGCTCGCCGCTTCGGAGTACGGGCTCCACCTCCTCACCGCCGTCACCACCCTCGACAACGCGGCATCCGCGGCGGTCCTGCGCCGGACCGGCTTCACGGCGGTGGGGGACCTCACCGTCGACGGCCGCCCCGGGCTGAGCTACCGGCGCACCTTCGTCCCCGCCGGCTGACCTGCCCGGTCCGACCTGCCCGGTCCGACCTGCCTGAGCCGGCCTGCCCGGCCAGGCGGACGGCGCGGGGCGGGAGTGCGGCGCGCGGGACCGGCGAGACCGGAGGGAGACGGTCCGAGAGGGCGGAGCGTCGGATTGCGGGCGCGTCACCCCATCGGTGCGCTCGGCGCGCGCGGGCGGCAATGATCAAGGAGGGTGTTGATCACTGGCAGCGCGTGCTGCCGGCCGGCCCCCGCACCGAGGAGTCCTCGACCCCGTGGTTGTCATCGCCGCCATCGCCGCCATCGCCGCCATCGCCGTCATCGCCGTCATCGGTGCCGCCCTGGTCGCCGTCGGCGCCTCACGGCCGGGCCACTACCCGGCGCGCGACCGCGGCATGCCGGACGCGGGCCCGGCCGCCGGCACCGCCGCCGGGGTCGGCTTCTCCTCGTCCCTCGCCAACCTCGCCCTCGCCTTGCTGACGGTGAGTCCGGCCCAAGTGGCGATCGCCCGCAAGGGGAACCACGCCGAGGCCGGCGCCCTCATAGAATCCCGCCGGAGACGCCGCCCAAGGCAGTGGACGACTCGCGGGACGCGGTCAACCGGCTGATGGTGCGGCGCCGCGTCCGGGGGGCGGAAATCCAGGACGGGCTTCCCCCTCCATCGTGGTCAGCCTGATCGGCGCGGCCGTCCCCTCCCTGGCCTTCATGGTCGTCATCGGCCGGCCCAGGGGCCTTCGCGGGATGCCCGGCATCGCGTCCCTCGGCGGTGTCCGCGGCTACGGCGTCTCGCTGGTCCTCCAGCTCGACCACACCTACGCCTCGGGCGTGCACGTCGATCCCGTCGCGTCGCGAGGTAACCACGCGCACCCCCCCCCGACCAAGCCGGGCCGCCCGTGCTGCTCGCGCCCATCCATCGCCACGCACCCGGGCCGCGCTGCTCGCACCCACCATCGCCACGCACGCGGTCGACACCAGCCGGCGCCACGTGGAACCGCGCGTCAAGCGGCACGCGGGCGGCGCCCTCACCCTCCAGGCGCCGCCGAACACCTACGCCGCGCCGCTGAATCCGTCCCCCCGCCTCCACCCGCCTTCCTCGCCCCGCTCCCGCACTTGCCCGCACACCCCTTCCCCCTGGAGTAAGCCGATGGCCCCCGCCCCGTCGCCGTCCCCTGGCTGCCCCCACGCCGGACCCGCTCGCAGGACCGTGGTCCGGACCGCGGCCTTCGCCGCCGCCGGCATCACCGCGAACCTCGCCCCGGCGGCGTGGGCCGCACCGGCCTCCGCCTCGCCGGCGGCGCCGGCCGCGGAACACTTGCGGGCGGCCGCCCCCGAGCCGCTCCCGCTGCGCACCGACCGCCACAGCCAGGGCGACATCCTCGCCGGATTCCGCAAGGACCACGCCTGCCTCCTCTTCCTCCACTTCCGCGACGCCGGCAAGGCCCGCCGGTGGCTGAACCGCCTGCTGCCCTCGATCTCCACCACGGAGGAAGTGGCGCGCTTCAACAAGGCCTTCAGCAAGGCCCGCCGGCGCGCCGGCGGCATCGACCCCGCATCCATGTCCGGCCTGTGGACCGGGCTCAGCCTCACCCATCCGGGGCTGCGCCTGTTCGCCGGCAGGGAACCTTTCCCCGCCGCCCCGGCCGGCTCCAATGCCGAGGCCTTCACGCAAGGCGCCGCGGCCCGCGCGCGGGACCTCGGCGACACCGGCACCAGCGCCCCGCAGTCCTGGCTCTTCGGCGCCGAGGAGCCAGGGCGCGCGGTGCACGCCGTCCTCACCGTGGCCGCCGACGACCCCGAACGGCTGGCCACCGCCGTCGCCGGACACCGCGACGCCGCGGTCGAGGCCGGTGCGACGGTCCTCTTCCGGCAGGACGGCGCCACCCTCCCCGGGAAACTGCGTGGACACGAGCACTTCGGCTTCGCCGACTGCATCAGCCAGCCCGGCGTACGGGGCTTCGACGAGCCCGACCCGGCCACCGGCACCACCGTGCTCGGCAAACCGGGCACCCGGCTGATCCCCGCCGGAGAGTTCGTCGTCGGGCCCGAGCGGGTCGGGCAGCGGCCCACCGCCCTGCCCGCCTGGGCCACCGGCGGAGCCTTCCAGGTCGTACGCCGCCTCGCGCAGGACGTGCCCGGCTGGTGGACGCAGGTCGCCCTGCGCCTCGCGGAACTCCAGCGCGCCGGCTCCGCGCCCGCCGACGCCGGCCGGGAGTGGCTCGGGGCCCGGATGATGGGCCGCTGGCCGGGCGGGATGCCCGTCGCCCTCTGCCCCGCCGCCGAACGGCTCCCAAAGCCCGGGGAGGACCCCGACGCCACGCTCGACTACAGCGCGGACCCGCACGGCTGGCGGATGCCGCTGTTCGCCCACATCCGCAAGGGCAACCCGCGCGGCGGCCTCGTCCTCACCCCGGGCCGCCCCCCGTTGGCGCAGGCGGAGCTCGACGGGCGCCGCCTGATGCGGCGCGGAATCCCGTACGGCCCCGTCTACGACCCCGACTTGGGCACCGACCACGGCCCTGAGGCCTCGCGCGGACTGCTCTTCGTCTGCCACCAGGCGGACCTGGTGGGGCAGTTCGAGCTGGTGGCGCGCAAGTGGCTGAACGAGACGGACTTCCCGCCCGGCCGCAACCCCCGCACCGGCGCCGACCCCGTACTCGGCCCGGACTCGCCCTGCGCCTTCGAGACCCCCTCCGAGAGCGGCAGCCGGGCCGACACCCTCTACTTCGGCCGGTTCGTGCGCACCGAGGGCGCGGTCTACGCCTTCAGCCCCTCCCTGCCCGTCCTGCGCGCCCTGGCCACCGGAGAACTCGACGACTCCATCGAGTTCCACACCGGCTCCGTCCTGCGCGCCGGCGACGTCCTCGACGCGGGCAAGGTCCGCCTGACCCTCGACAGCGCCGGCGACCTCGTCCTGCTCGACGGCGAGGGCCGCCGTAGGTGGCACAGCGACAGCGGCGGCGCCGGCCAAAACGCCGTCTTCACCCAGGACGGCGAACTGGTCCTGCGCACCGCCGAAGGCCGCCCGGCCTGGTCGAGCGGCACCACCGGCCACCCGGGCGCGCGGCTGCTGCTCCGCCCCGCCGGGGAGTTGGTGATCGTGGACGGTGACCGGGTGCTGTGGAAGGCGTCCGCCTCGTAGGGTGAACGCATGGCGATCACGGCATCAGTGACAGGCGACACCCGGTTGATCTACGGCTGTATGGCTCTCGGCGGCAGCTGGGAGCCCGGCCCGTACCGGGCCGAGGACATAGACGAGGCCGAGGCGGTGATCGAGGCCGCCCTCGACAGCGGCATCACCATGTTCGACCACGCCGACATCTACCGGCACGGAAAGGCGGAAGCCGTCTTCGGCGAGGTGCTCGCCCGCACCCCGGGTCTGCGAGAGCGCGTCACGCTCCAGACCAAGTGCGGGATCCGCCTCGCCGAGGGCGAGCGCCCCGGCATGTACGACCTGCGGGGCGCCACCGTCACCCGCCGCGTCGAGGAGAGCCTCACCCGGCTGCGCACCGACGTCATCGACGTCCTGCTCCTGCACCGGCCCGACCCGTTGGCCGATCCGCGGGAGACCGCCGAGGCCCTCACCTCACTGCGCCGGCAAGGCCTCGTAAGGGAGTTCGGCGTCTCCAACATGAACGCCGCGCAGAGCGCCCAGCTGCAACGCCACCTGGATTTCCCGCTCGTCGCCAACCAGCTGGAAATGAGCCTGGACCGGCGCGACTGGCTCGAGGACGGAGTCCTCGTGAACACCCCGGCCGCGGCCTCCGTCGGCTTCCCGGCCGGCACCGTGGAGTACTGCGTGGCCAACGGAGTCCGCATCCAGGCCTGGGGAGCGCTGGCCCAAGGCCGCTTCACCGGACGGCAGGAGAGCGTACGGGAGCACGCCACCGCCGAACTCCTGCAGACCCTGGCCAAGGCGAAGGACACGACACCGGAGACGATCCTGCTGTGGTGGCTGCAGCGCCACCCGGCCCGGATCGCCCCCATCGTCGGCACGGGCCGCCCGGATCGCATCCGCGCCTGCCGCGACGCGGCGCTGCGCGCCCCCGACCTCAGCCACGAGGAGTGGTACTCGCTGTGGCTGACGGCCCGGGGCGCGCCGCTCCCGTAAGGCGGCCGTGCCGTGCCCGGTCCGGGAGGTCTAGCCGGGCGAGCCCACCGCGCACACCAGGATCGGCGTGGCGCGGCGCGGGTCGAGGCCGTTGCGCACCATGTGCCAGACGTTGAGGTCGTAGGCCTCGCCGATGTGGCCGACCGGGTCGAAGGGGCAGTAGTCCTGCACGTACTGGTTCCTGACCCCCGGCTCGCGGACGAACGCCGTCTCGGTCGGGGTCACGAGCTCGTCGTAGCGCGAGGAGATGATGGTGTAGGAGATCCCGGGCTGGGCCACCGGGCCGTCGTTGAGCGCCACGATGGCCGGACCTCCGGGGACCTCGTCGGCCAGCACGGGGATGCCGACGCTGGTCACGATCTGCTCCATGGTCTGGCGCCCGAGCAGCCTGTCGCCCAGGTCCAGGAGGCCGGCTGCGTTGGTGCCGTGGGTCGGGGGAGCGATGGCGACGACGGCCTTGATGTGCGGTTGGATGCCCTGCGTCTTCGCCAGGTAGAGGGCCTGGAGCCCGCCCTCGGAGTGGCCCACGACGGACACCTGCGCGGCGCCGGTCGCGCCGCGCACCTTCTCCACGTACTCCTTGATCTCCAGGTTGGAGACGGCGACCGGCTTCAGCCCGCCGACCAGCGGGAAGCCGTCGTAGGCGCCGTAGGTCAGGGCGAAGGTGCAGTAGCCGCGGGCGGCCAGGTCGGCCTGGAGGAAGTTGAGGTCCTCGTACCAGGTCGCGAAGGTGCCGTGCAGCAGCACCACCGGCTCGGGGTGGGAGGAGCTCGGCCGGCAGGAGAAGTCGTTGACGCCGCCCGCTGCGACGCCGCCCGCTGCGACGCCGCCCGCCGCGACGCCGTCGGCGGCGGCGTGCGCCGGGAAGGCGGAGCCGAGCAGGAGGGCCAGCGGGAGGCCGGCCCTGGCGAGCCATCGGCGGGTCCGCGACGCACGGGTGCTGTGTGCCATACGACATCTCCTGACGGGGGTGTGACGCCTGGTCGGACTGCACAGAATGCTCCGGCGCACCGCTGGTGTCCCCTGGCGGTACGCGCAGAAGCTTCCTCCCGCGTTTGTGCACGGCGACAATGCGGGAATGGACGAGGAAGCCCAACGCGAGCGCGAACCGGGGGCGCCCGGGTTCGCCGCGTCCCTGCTGCCCCGGGTGCCGGAGATCGCCGCCGCCACCGTCGCCCGCCTCACCACGGCGATCCCCGCCTACCGGCTGCTGCCCGACAGCATCCTCGGCGGCGACCTCGTCGCGAACACCGAAGCGGTACTGAGACTGTTCCTCACCACCGTCGCCGAAGGGCGCCCGCCGGCCGAACACGAACTGGCCGCGCCCATCGCCTGGGGCGCCGAACGGGCCAGGGACGGCGTACCCCTGGAAGCGGTGCTACGGGTCTACCCGATCGGCGCCCGCCAGGCCTGGGAGCTCGCGATGGCCGGCCCCGAACCCGCCGCAGACCCGTACGCGCTGGTCACCGGTCTGCTCGCCTTCCTCGGCGAGGTCATGCCCAAGGTCGCCGAGGCGTACCTGAGGGAACAGGCCGACCTCGACTGGGAACAGCGCGAGCACGGCCGCAACCTCGCCGGTGTCCTGCTCGCCGGCCGTCCGGCCCGGCGTGCGGCGGAGCGGTACGGGCGCACGCTGGCCGAGCGGTACGACGTGGTCGTCCTGCGGCTCCCGGAGGCCCCCGGGAGCGCGACGACCCGCATCCTGCGGGCCGTGCGCTCCGAACTCGACCGGAATCCCGAGGTGTTGGCCACCTTCAAGGGCGACGGGGGAGTGCTGCTCGTCCCGCTCGGGCAGGACGGCGCGACCCGGCGGCTGCTCGGGCGGCTCGACGCGGCGGCCGAACTGCGCTGCACGGCGGCGGCCGCCACCGCCGAGGACCACGCCGAGATCCCGGTAGCCCAGGCGGAAGCCTCCGAAGTCCTCGCACTGGCAGAGGACTTGGGCCGACCTTCGGGGCTCTACCGGCTGGCCGACCTGGCGGTCGAGTACCAGCTCGTGCGGCCGGGCCCCGCCCGCGACGCGCTCGCCCGCACCCTCGAACCCCTCGACGGGCAGCCCCATCTGCTCGCCACCCTGCGGGAGTTCATCGCCGCGGGCTACCGGCGCACCGAGGCGGCCGACGCCCTCACCGTCCACCGCAACACCCTGACCTACCGCCTCGGCCGCATCCGTCTGCTCACCGGCCGCGACGCCACCGACCCGGCGGACGCGCGCCACCTGGCGGCCGCCCTCACGGCCCACGACGCGGCCCGCCGAAGCGGCCCGCCCACGGGCAGGCGGTGAGCACGACAGGAGCCCGGGCCTCTCTTCCCTTTCCGCAACGACAGGCCGAGTTCATTTCTTCCGGGACGTCTTCAGGCTGCCGCCTGAGGGAAATGGGTTGGAAACTCCGGCCCCGAAAGCATCGCGAGGCGCCAGTAATACCTGAAGCCTCACGCCATCACTTCAGTCACTCATTTCTCGGGGAATTCGCCGGTGCAGCCGTCCGAGGCAATTCGGTAGTGCCGATGCCTCTTGTGCGAAGCCCCGGGATGGCATCATCGGTCCACCGATATCTGACGTGCCGTAACACTGCGACGGGGGCGGTATGGACGTGCTGACGATAGCCAACGAGATCACGCCCTATGTCACCGCCGCGGCCGGCGCCTACGGCACGGCCGTGTTCACCCGGGCGACCGACGCCACCGCGGACGCCACGCTCACGCTCGGGCAGCGCATCCTGCAGCGCATCTGGCACCGGGAAGCCGGCCGTCCCGGTATCGGGCAAGCCCTCGCCGACATGGCGGAATCGCCCGACGACCCCGATGTCCAGGCCGCATTGCGTGTCCAGATCAGGAAGGCCCTGGCCGCGGACGCCGGCCTGGCCGGCGACCTCGCCCTGCTCCTGGGCGGCGCGGGCGTGAACATCACCGCCTCCGGCGAACGCTCCGTGGCCGTCCGGGACAGCTCGGGGATCATCAGCACCGGCGACAACGCCCGCTTACAGCGGTGACCACTCCCGTCCCGGGGCTGGAGCCCCCAGCGCCCGCGCAGTCCGGCGAGGCCTCGGGTCCGCGGTCCGTGGCCGCCGGCGTGAACGGCGGGGTTATCAGCACGGGTGACCGCGCGAGCATCGACGCGCGCACCCAGATACTGCCGCGCGAGGCGTTCTTGTCACCTGCCGAAGTGGCGGCTTCCGCGGGACTGAACAACCTTCCCCTGCCCGCCAGTGCTCTCTTTTTCGGTCGAGATGACGACATGAGGAGACTGTGGACCGCCATGCAGGGGACCGCCGCCGTCGTGACGCAGACCGTCCACGGCCTCGGCGGAGTCGGAAAGAGCACCCTTGCCCTGCATTACGCCCATACCCACCGTGACCAGTACACGGTCGTGTGGTGGCTCACCGCATCGAGCCCCGAGACGATGGACACCGGGCTCGCGGAACTGGCCCTCCGCCTGCACCCGGCCCGGCGAAGCCTCCCCGACACCACGACCGAGGACCACGCACAATGGGCCACCGGCTGGCTTCAGGCCCACCCCGGATGGCTGTTGATCGTGGACAATGCGGAACATCCCGACCACGTTTCCCCACTCATCGGCCAGCTCGCCGGCGGCCACCATCTGATCACCACTCGTCGCGCTATTGGATGGCACCACTTGACCACCCACCCCATTGCCCTGGACGTACTTGCTCCCGACGCCGCCGTGGAACTCCTGGTCAACATCACCGGCCGGACCGGCGAACGAGATCGTGAGGACGCCGCGCACCTCGCAGCCGAACTCGGCTTCCTCCCCTTGGCCTTGGAACAGGCCGGCGCCTACATCCAGCACAACCAGACCACTCACGCCCGGTATCTCGCCCAACTCGCCAGCCGCCCCGCCCGGATGTTCGCCACCCCCGCCGGAGGCGGTGCCCACGCCCGCACCATCGCCCGCATCTGGCGCATCACCCTGGACACCATCGCGCTCACCAACCCCTACGCCGTGGACCTGTTGAGCGTCCTGTCCTTCCTCGCCCCGGACAACGTGCCCCGCGACCTCCTCGAAAGCCCCGACGAAGAGGACTCGCCGACGGTCGACGAAGCCCTCGGGCTCCTGTACAGCTACAGCATGATCACCCTGGGTCCCGAGACCGTCGCCACGCACCGGCTCGTCCAGGCCGTCGCCCGCACCCCGGACCCGCAGACCGGCCCCGGCGCCGATCCCCACCGCACTCCCGAAGCCACCGCCACCGCCCGCGCCCGGGCCACTGCCCTGCTCCTCCACGCACTGCCCGATGCCCCGACCACCAACGTGGGCGGGTGGTCCCGGTGGCAGACCCTCATTCCGCACGTCGACGCGCTGATGGCCGCCACCACCCCGGAGCAGGACGATGAGAGCAGTGCCGTCCTGCTGTACGAGTCGTCCTGCTTCCTGAACGGTCAAGGGCAGCTCAACCGGGCCGCCCTGTACGCCAAGCGCGCATTGGCCGACAGGGAACGCCTGCTGGGCCACGATCACCCCGACACCCTCGCCACCCGCAACCACCTCGCCTACGTCCACCGGTCAGCGGGGGAGCTGGACCGGGCGGTGCAGCTGTTCGAGCAGACGCTGGCCGACCGGGGAGCGGTGCTGGGCGACGACCACCCCGACACCCTCACCACCCGGCACTACCTCGCCTACACCCATCAGCTGGCGGGGGACCTGGACCGGGCCGTGGAGCTGTTCGAGCGGACGCTGGCCGACCGGGAGGCGGTGCTCGGCGACGACCACCCCGACACCCTGCGCTCGCTGAACCACCTCGGATACGCGTTGCAGACGGCGGGGGACTTCAACAGGGCCATCCCGCTGCACGAGCGGGCGCTCGCCGACAGGGAGCGCGTACTGGGCGGCGATCACCCCGACACCCTCGCCACCCGCAACGACCTCGCGTACGCCTACCGGTCCACGGGCGATCTGGACCGGGTCATCGAGCTGTTCGAGCGGGCGCTCGCCGACAGGGAGCGCGTACTGGGCGGCGATCACCCCGACACCCTCGCCACCCGCAACGACCTCGCGCACGCCTACGAGTCGGCGGGAGACCTCGGCCAGGCCGTCCCGCTGTACGAGCAGACCCTCGCCGACCGGGTGCGGGTGCTGAGCGGCGATCACCCCGACATCATCGCCTCCCGCAACAACCTCGCGGGCGCGTACCAGATGGCGGGGGACCTGGACCGGGCCGTCCCGCTGTACGAGGAGACCCTCGCCAGTGCCCTCAGGCGCCTGGGCAGCGGCAGCCCGACCACCCGGACCGTCCGCAGCAACCTCGAGGACGCCGAACTCGCCCGCGACGACGGCTCGTCGACGGCCCGCCGGTACCGGCACTTGGCCTGACACCGGACCGGGTGCCGGTCAGCGGCGCAGGGCCTCCGCCGGCTCGATGCGGGCGGCCCGCCAGGCCGGGTAGAGGCCCGCCAGGACTCCGGTGACCAGGCCCAGCAGCGGGGCCGCCGCGACCGTGGCCGGATGGATGACCGGGGTCCAGTCGCGTACGACGGCCACGGCCACGACGGTGGCCGTGCCCAGCGCGGTGCCCACGAGCCCGCCGAGCGAGCCCAACGCCCCGGATTCGACGAGGAACTGGACGGTGATGTGCCGGCCCCGCGCGCCGAGCGCCCGCCGCAGGCCGATCTCCCCGGTGCGTTCCAGGACCGCGACGAGGGTGGTGTTGGCGATCCCGACGGCGCCGATGACCAGGCAGATCCCGGCCAGCACGAGGAAGAGCTGTTCCAGGTCCGAAGTGACCCCGGACCGCAGGGTCTTGGGGTCCGGCGGCGGTACGGCCCTCAAGTACTCCGGGTGGTCCGGCCGCAGCGCGGTGGGCGCGAGCCGGGCCACCTGCTGTGCGGCTCCGGGCGCCGTCGCGATCAGCATCGTCGTGCCGGTCCCCTTGGGCGCCCCCCAGACCTCCTCCGCGGTGGTGCGGGGCACGACGACCGACAGGAGCAGGTCGGCCTTGCGCTCCACGTCCTCGATGATGCCGATGACGGTGAACGGCTCGTCGCCGATGAAGACCGCGGGCTGGGTGTCCAAGGTGGTGACCCCGAGCCGGGCGGCCGTGCTCGCGCCGAGCAGAGCCACCCGCTGGCGGGTACCGGAGTGGTACTCGTCGTACAGGCGGCCCCGGGACATCCGGGGCCCGGCGGCCAGCAGCGCACCGGGGGAGGCGGCGACGACGTCGATCCGCTCCGCCCCCCCGGACCCGCCGACCGGCGCGGCCCGGACACCGGCGGTGCCGTCGAGGTGGACGGAGTGGTAGACACCGGCGTGGCGGACGCCGCCGAGGCGCCCGATCCGGGCGTCGGCGTCCGCGGGGAAGCCGGGGCCGGCGAACTCGTTCTGCGAGTACGCGACGTCCTCGACGGTGACTTCGGTCGCGGTGAGCAGGTTGAAGCGGCTGTCGATCTGCGACGAGGTGGTGACGGTCAGCCCGAGGACCGCGACGAAGGTGCCCACCCCGAGGACGGTCCCGAGGGCGGTCAGCGCGGAGCGGGCCGGCCGCTGGAGCACCCCGGCGAGGGACTCGCCGAAGGCGTCCCGGGGCGCGAAGCGGGAGGGCTCGACCCGCGGCCGCGCACCCGAACGCCGCCGGGGCCCCCGCGGGAACCGGAGCCTCATGCCCGCACCTGCTCGCGCAGTACGCCGTCGCGGATGGCGACGGTGCGGCCGCCGTGGGCGGCGACCTCCTGATCGTGGGTGATGACCAGGACGCTCATTCCCTCGCCGTGGAGTTCGTCGAGGAGGGCGAGCACGGTCTCGGCGTTGACGGAGTCGAGGTTCCCGGTGGGTTCGTCGCACAGCAGCAGCGAGGGCCGGGCCACCAGGGCCCGGGCGATCGCGACCCGCTGCCGCTCGCCGCCGGACAGGCGTCCGGGGACGGCGTCGACGCGGTGGCCGAGGCCGACGCGGTCCAGGGCTTCGCGGGCGCGGGCGGGCCGTTCGCGTCGGGGTACGCCGTTGTAGAGCATGGCCAGGCTCACGTTCTCCAGGGCCGAGCGGTGCGGCAGCAGGTGGAAGGACTGGAACACGAAACCGACGCGGCGGCCGCGCAGCGCGGTCCGGTCGCTGTCGCCGAGCGCGCCGGTGTCGATGCCGTCCAGCAGGTAGCCGCCGCTGGTGGGGGCGTCGAGCAGTCCGACGATGTTGAGGAACGTCGACTTGCCCGAGCCGGAGGGGCCGACGACGGTCACGAACTCTCCCCGCCTCACGGTGAGATCGCAGGGCCGGAAGGCCGCCACGGGCGGCGGCCCGGGGTACGTCAGGCCCACCTGGCGGAATTCGATGACGGGCGGCACGGCGGGCGGCGCAGACGCGGCGGACGCGGCGGACGCGGCGGACGCGGCGGACTCGCCGGTCCCGTCGGCCTCCCCGGCCTTCCCGGATTCGAGATCGGCACCGGCATCGGCGGCGGTCATGAGTCCACCCCCGCCTTCGAGCCGCCCCGTCCGGCGCCGTCTCCGGCGGCCTTGCCGCCACCGCCCTGCGCGCCGCCGCTCTTGGCGCCGCCGTCCTTGTTCCCGCCGTCCTTGCCGCCGTCACCCTTGCCGTTTTTGCCCGCGACACCCGGGTTGACCCCCGTGACCACGTTGTTCCCCTCCGCGAGCTGCCCGTCGCCGACCGGCTTGACCTCCACGTATCCGTCCCCCGTGGTGCCCGGCCGCACCTCGAGCCGGCGCTGGGCCCCCGTACCGTCGACCACGGTCACCGTCGTGCGGCCGTCCGCGCCGGCCGAGACGGCCGACACCGGGACGACCAGGGCGTCGCCGTCGGTCGCGGCGGCCTCCACGGTCAGCCGTACGTCCTGCCCGACGAGTTTCGCGTCGAGCGCCTGCAGCGGCCGTACGACCAGCGCGTACCCGGTCGCCGTGGCGGGCGCCGGCGCCTGCTGGCCCTGGCCGCCGGTGGTTCCCGTACCGCTCTGCCCGGACGGCTGCTCCGCCTGCGCGGTGTCGGCGACGGACAGCACCTCGGCGGCCGCGGTGAGCCCGCTGAGCTCGGAGAGGATCGCGACCTTCTGGCCCGGGCGGACCAGCCCCCGCTGGTGCTCCTGGAGCTGTCCGCGCACGACGAGGGCCCCCGCCGACAGGGACATCGCGCTGCCGTTGACCGGGGAACCGGGGTGCACGGAGACGGAGTCTGCGCGGCCGGGGAAGGACTCCAGGAAAACCACCTCGCCGGCCGGGAGCATGGGCCCGGCGGCCGCCTTCGCGTCGCTGCGCCGCTTCTGCGCCTTGCGGAGGTCCTCCTCGGCCCGGGACACCGCGCGGGCCGCGTCCTGGCCGCCGGAGCCGCCCGGCTTGCCGCCCGACGTGCCGGTGCCGCCCTTGCCGTCCCCGGATCCCCCCTCCGTACCACCGGTGGTCGTCCCCGAGGTGTCGCCGCGTGCGGCGGAGCCGCGGGCGTCTTCGAGGGAGCGCTCGGCCGCGGTGACGGCCTCCTCGGCGGAGGACACGGCCTCGCCCCGGTCCGCCACGGCCGGCACCGCGTCGTAGCCGATCGAGGTGTAGAAGGCGGTGAGGGCGGTCTTGGTCCCGGACCCGAAGGTGCCCGCCGGGTCGCCGCCGACGGGGTGGCCCAGTCCGGCGAGGGCCCTCTGGAGCTGCTTCACGTCGTCGCCGGTCGCGCCCGGTTTGAGATCGCGGTAGACCGGCAGGCTGCCGGGGAGGGCGAACACCGGCCGGCCGGAGACCTCCAGCAGGACCTTCCCGGCGTCGATCCGGTCGCCCTGGCGGACGGGGACCTTGGTGACCACGGGTGCGCTCGCCCCTTCCGTGCCCGCCACCGCCGGGATGACCTGGGTGCTCTGAGCGGCGCTGACCGTTCCGCGCACGATGACCGTGTCGCGCAGGACGCGCTTCTCGACGCGCGCGACGAGCACGTCCAGGGGTGGCGGGGCGGCGTCGGCGGCCGTCTGGGCCGGGGACTTGATCACCAGGGAGGCGGCCACACCGGCGCCGGCGAGCAGCACGGCTCCGCCGACGACCACGGCCACCCACCTGCGCTGCCGGGCCAGGCCGGCGGACGCGCCGTCGGCGGGCATCTCCGCGGAGGTGCCGTCCTGACCGACCGTCCCGTCATCGGAGCGCGTGGGAGCGCTGGTCATCCGCCGACCTGCCCGCCCGGCGTGCCGCCGCACTTCTGGAGGGCGGCGGGGCCCTGGGCGGAGTCCTTGATGTCGACCTTGCCCAGGTCGTGCTGCGCCGTGCGCGGATCGGGATCGGGGAAGTCGGGGAAGCCGTTCGCGCGCATGCACTCCGTGAACTTCCGTGCCTTCGCCAGCTGTTCGGCACCGATGGACGGTAGGACCCGCTGACCCTCGCAGGACCGCTCGGCCTCCTGCACCTTGGCCGGGTCCGCCTTCGCCTCGTCGACGACCCGCACTCCGGAGCCGGTGTCGCGCATCGGCACGCCCTTGTCCTCCACGCAGCGGAAGAAGGCGGCCTGCCGCGGATCGGCCTCGTCCTTCTTGCCGGGCGAGGACGGTTTCGCGGTCGGGGTGGAAGCCCCGCTCTCCGCACCGCCGGAGGGTAAGGCGTCACCGCCGGAGCACCCCGCGAGAAGCAGGGTGAGGGACAGCAGCGCGGGAACGGCAACCACCGCGCGTACTCGTCGAAGTGCCATAGCAAACTCCTTAACAATGCTCCGACCGGAATCCGGAAAGGAGCCAGGGCAGGGCTTCGACCGTGCCTCGCTGGCACCATAGATCACTTTCGATCCTCGGCGCCCTGTCCCAAGGGACAGTTGTGGCAGGTCAGTTGAGATGGTTGATTCCTCGGCAGCTGGGGGGCTGACGTTGCGAGTCGATGTCCTCCGGTCGACAGCACGTATCTGATGACCAATGGAAAGGAATGCTCGATGAGCATCCGCAACTCTCTGCGTACCCTCGCGGCCGCCGGCCTGGTTCTGGCCGCCGTAGGCGTGGGCGCCGGAACGGCTTCCGCGGCGGGCAAGGACGGCTGGCTCACCTCCGGCGAGCTCGGACTGTTCTGCCAGGGGAGCCAGAGCAACTCGGTCTTCGACCTGTACAGCACGGACGAGGACTTCCAGGACGACTACTTCGTGGGCTCCCGCAGCTGCTCCGGGCACACCACGAACGACTGGACCGAGTCCTTCTCGAACCAGGACAGCAAGCGCTGGT
Organism: Streptomyces sp. ISL-43; assembly: GCF_018614195.1. Lineage (GTDB taxonomy): Bacteria > Actinomycetota > Actinomycetes > Streptomycetales > Streptomycetaceae > Streptomyces. Next base: position 39,278 of record NZ_JAGGOT010000043.1, on the reverse strand, counting down.
CCGTGCACACCGACTGGTACGGCTACGGGTACGGCACTTACATCAACGCGGGAGCCAAGGGTGATCTGTCTTCCACCTACTGGAACCAGCTCTCCTCGGCGTACTACAACCGCTAGTCCGGCAATGCCCCGCACGTGAACATGGCTGCTCCGCCCGTAAGCGCCGGGCGGAGCAGCCATTCACGTATCGTAGTCGTTCCTCCATCGGAGTCACCATGTTCTCGCCACGTCCCGTGCCGACCGCAATGACCGTTTCCGCCACGATGCTCGTGCTGTTGCTCTCCGGCTGTTCGGACGCGGGTGACGGCGGGGGCGGAGGCGGCAAGGAGCCGGCCGCCGAAGCCGTCCGGATCCAGCTCGAAAGCAAGGATCTCGTCTTCCCGCTCGCCGCCTATCTGCCGACTCCCCAGCAGCACGCGGTGCTCGACGTGGCCCAAGACGTGCTCATCGACCAGTGCATGAAGCGCTACGGACTCCGGTACGACCAGCGGCGGAAGGCGGATCCCGCCGCCACGTCGGACGGGGCCCTCCGTTACGGCGTGTCCAGTGAGGCCGACGCCACACGGTACGGGTACGCGAACCCGCGGCTCGTCAAGGACAAGCCGGCGCAGCCGCCCATGGGCCCCAATGAGCGGCTGATTTTGGCCGGTCCGGAGGCCGACATGTCCAAGCCGGGTCCGAAGAGCCAGGAGGAGGCGGAGAAGTCGGCCGAGGGCACGTCGACGGTCGCCGGCCAGACGGTTCCCGCGGGTGGCTGTCTGGGCGAGAGCGCCCGCAAGCTCCACACGCCGACCGACGACACGGTCGACAACATGGCCGTGCAGGGCTTCGGCCTGGACTCCTTCGCCCGCTCCCGGGAGGACAGCCGGATCCGGGCGGTGTTGGGGCAATGGAGCGCGCGCATGGCCAAGCAGGGCCACAAGGTGGACGATCCGGTGAAGGCGCCAAGTCAACTCGGCTTGAAGCCCGCCGACTTGAACGGTCCGCGAGCGATCGCCGCGGCGCAGCAGGACGTCGCCTGCAAGAAGGAGACCAACCTGGTGGGCGTCTGGTTCAGCGTCGAAACGGCGTACCAGAAGCGGGTGATCGAGCAGAACGCCGAGATGCTGGACCTGGCCAAGAAGCAGCACGAGGAGCGCATGCGGCTGGCGGCGACGTTGACCGGCTCCGGGGCCTGAGGGGCGGTGGGTTCGAGCGGCTCCGGAGTCCGGCCGAGCGGCTCCGGAGCCCGAGTTGCTCAGCCGTGTCCGACAGGACAAGCCCCGATGCGGCGGTGAACGGAGAGGATGCAGATCTGGAGACGCGAAAGGTCGCCCAACTTGATCCGGATGTTCTCCATGTGGAACTTCACCGTGCGGATGGTTACTTGCAGCTGTTCGGCGATCTCCTGGTTGGACGGCCCGCAGGCCATCAGCCCGAACAGTTCCTGTTCCTTCTCGGTCAGTTCCGGTAATCGGGAAAACCCGCGGCGTAACCATGAATCATGCGCGTCGTGATTCCCGGACCCGCTCAGCAGGCAGCAAGGACAGTAGCTCTGCATGGACCCCCCCATTTTGCAGTAACGCAGCGATTCTATCCATCGGTTATGCCTTGTCCAGCGAGTGATCACCTGTCGGACCGGGAAAGGATCAGAACCCCCGGCGGCCTCCCGATGAGGTTCTGGCATATGCCGAAGAAGAGCGTTCACCGTTAATCGGATCCGTGTGTCCGCCCGCCCGATAAAACTCCGGGCATTCCTTCGCGCGGGCCGTGGACCCGCCCCGGCCGGGAATTCCTCACGTGAGCGGGCGCAGCCGGGACGGGCCGTGCGCCGAGGCCTGAGCCGACGCGTACGGGGAAGGGGGCACGAGCGGGGAAGCGGGCGCGAGCGGGGACTCCGCGGCGGCCCTCAGGGCGCTCCCCGCCTGCCATGCCGCCCAATCCAGGTTCCAGTCCCCGAAGCCGTTGTCGAAGGGGGTCATCGGCGCTCCGCCGCTGTTCACCACCGACACCAGGTCCCCCTCGCGCACCGTGTTGAAGAACCAGGCCGCGTCCGCCGTACTCATGCCCGTGCAGCCGTGGCTGACGTTCTCCTCGCCCTGCGCTTCGACCGACCAGGGCGCGGCGTGCACGTACTCGCCGCTCCACGTCACCCTGGTCGCGTAGAAGACGGGCAGATCGTAGAACTCGCTCGTTCCGCGCTTGATTCCCACGGTGTCCCCGCGCATCCGGACCTTGTACTCCTTGCCCAGGACGACCTTGACCCCGCTGCGCGTCAGGAAGCCGGCCTTGCCGGTGGTCACCGGGATCGTGCGCAGGACCTTGCCGTTGCGCCGTACGGTCATCTCGTGCTCGGCGGCGTCGGTGACCGCCTCGATCCGTTCCCCGATGGTGAACCGCAGGGGCTCCGAGGCCCCGCCGTACTCCCGGTCCGCGACTTCGACCCCGTCGAGGCCGCTGAGCACCTGCACCACGGTGTGGGCGGGCCAGTACGTACGGGGCCGGTAGTGCAGCGTCGAGTCGTCGACCCAGTGCCAGGCCCCCTCGACCGCCGGCTCCGAGGTGACCTGCAGCGCCCGCTCCAGCCGGGCCCGCGCCGCCGGGTCCGCGGCGGGGACCGGGTGGCTGAGGGAGGCCGTCACGATCTGCCCCGCTCCGTAGGTGCCGGGCTTCGGCCCGAACTCGACGGTGAGCCTGCCGTCCTCCGTCGCCGGCGCGGTCCGGAAGGCCATGGTCACACCGACCGGAGTGCCCGCCGCGTCCTGCGCGCCGACCCGGACGGTGTAGGTCTCGCCGGCCCGCATCGGCTCGGTGTTCGCCCAGCGGTGTCCTCTGGCCCCCAGTGCGCCGCCCACGTACCGCCCGTGGCCGTCGTGGACGGTCACGTAGGTGAGCATGCCCGGTCCGGCGAGGGTGATCTCGAGGGGGCCGGCGGCGTCCGTGGGCAGCACGACCGTGTGCGCCGCCGCGCGGGCCGCGCCCTGCGACGCGGGATCGCGCACCACGGAACCGGCCCCGCGCGCGGTGGCCCGTACCAGCCGCTGATCCAGCCCGCCGCACAGTTCGGCCCGGAAGGCCTCCACCGCGCACCGCCGGCCGCCCTTGTCGAGCACCCGGCCGACCAGCAGCTCCACGGAGGCGGGCTGCTCGCCCGAGACCGGGGGTCCGCCTTCGGACTGTGGCGCGGCGGCGACGACGAGCAGCGCCCCGGCCACTGCCCCGGCCACACTCCACGTCCTGCCCTGCCGCCGCAGTCGTACACGGTGTGTCGATGGCATCGTCGTCACGCAGCCCTCCCAGATCGCCTTCGGCCGGATGGCAGCATCAAAACGATTTCCGGCCAGACCGATGATCATGAACGCGGCCCGTGGGGCCGAACGGGCACAGAAGAGAACTCGTACGGAGCACACCCGGCCGGATCGGGGCCGAGGCCGCTTCCTTCGGATCAGGGGCTCTGGGGCTGCCCGCGAGGGGCGAAGGGCGGGAGATGTCGGGACCTCTGGGGGTACGGGCCGGGAGCGCGGGGTGTTTCGATGGAAGGGGCGCGAGCGGGACAACGGGATCCGGGTGCGCGCGAAGCCGGAGAGGTGTGCGGGATGATCGAGGAGAAGCGTGGTTTCTGCACGCTCTGCAAGTCGCGCTGCGGTGCCGTCTACACGATCGAGGACGGCCGGCTGACCGGCGTCCGCCCCGACACCGAGCACCCGACGGGCGCCGCCATGTGCCCCAAGGGCCGCGCCGCCCCGGAGATCGCCCACAGCACCCGCCGCCTTACCTCCCCGCTGCGCCGCACCCGCCCCAAGGCGGACCCGGACCCGGGCTGGGAGGAGATCGGCTGGGAGGAGGCGATGAGCGAGATTTCGGCGCGGATGAGCGCGATCGCGGCCGAGAGCGGCCCCGAGGCCGTCGCCTTCGCTCTGACCTCGCCGAGCGCCACCGCGCTGGCCGACTCCCTGGAGTGGATCGAACGCCTCGTCCGCCACTTCGGCAGTCCGAACACCTGCTACAGCACCGAGATCTGCAACTGGCACAAGGACGGCGCGCACGCCCGACGCCGCCCTCGCCCTGGCCCTCGCGAACCTGCTGATCGAACAGGGCCGCTACGACGCGGAGTTCGTCCGCGACTGGACCAACGGCCCCCTCCTGGTCCGCTCCGACACCCGCCGGTTCCTGCGCGCCGCCGACCTGACGGGAAATCCCGCCACCCACGGCTTCGTCGTCTGGGACGAGACCGCGGGCGCCCCCGAGCCCTACGACACCGCGCGGATGGCTCGGCGCCCCGAGAGGTTCGCCCTCCACGGCGCGTACCAGGTGGAGACACCGGCCGGGCCCGTCGAATGCCGCCCCGCCTTCGCGCACTACGCCGACGCCTGCGCGGCCTGGCCCGCCGACCGCGCGGCCCGCACCACGTGGATCCCCGAACGGGAGATCCGCGCACTCGCGGACACGATCGCCGCCGCCTCCTCGGTCGCGTACTACGGCTGGACGGGCGTCGGCCAGCATGCGAACGCCACCCAGATCGACCGGGCCATGTCCACCCTCTACGCCCTGACCGGGAGTTACGACACGCCGGGCGGCAACGTCCCGCTCTCCCCGCTCCCGTTCAACGGTGCCTCCGACCCGGGGCAGTTCGACCCGGAGCAGCGGGCCAAGGCCCTCGGCCTCGACAAGCACCCACTGGGCCCGCCCGCCACGGGATGGATCAACGCCGGGGACCTGCGGCGCGCGATCGAGCACGGGGACCCGTACAAGGTCCGGGCCTTGATCGGTTTCGGAGCCAACCTCGTTGTCTCCCAGCCAGGTTCCGAGCAGACCGCGCGCTCCCTGACCCATCTGGACTTCCAGGTCCACATCGACATGTTCCACAACCCCACCAGCACCACCGCCGACATCGTGCTGCCCGTCAACAGCGCCTGGGAGCATGAAGCCCTGCGCTTCGGCTTCGAGGTCGACCAGCGCGCCGCCGAACACGTCCAGCTGCGCCCGCGCATGGTCGAGCCGATGGCGGGGACCCGCTCCGACATGGAGATCGTCTTCGATCTCGCCCAACGCCTCGGCTTCGGCGCGCAGTTCTTCGACGGAGACATCGAGGCCGCGTGGAACCACCAGCTGGCACCCCTGGGCCTGACGACCGGAGAGCTCCGCGCCCAGCAGGGCGGGGTACGGGTCGCCCAGCCCGTCCGCCACCGCAAGTACGCAGCCCCGGCCGATGCCGCCGAGGCAGATGGCACCCCGGCCGATGCCGCCCAGGCAGATGGCACCCCGGCCGTACGAGGCTTCGACACCCCCACCCGCCGCGTCGAGCTCTACTCCGAGCGCATGGCCGAACACGGCTACCCGGCCGTCCCCGAACACGCCGAACCGTCCGCCCCCGGACCGGACCACCCCCTCGTGCTCACCTGCGCGAAGAACGGCTACTTCGTCCACAGCCAGCACCGGGACATCGGCTCGCTGCGCCGCCGCTCACCCGAACCGTGCGTGGACATCAGCCCCGAAACGGCCCGCGCCCGCGGCATCGGCGAAGGCCAGTGGGTGGAGCTCGCCACCCCCCGCGGCAGCGTCCGCATGCGGGCCCGCTTCGACGACTCCCTCCACCCGGCCGTCGTGGTCGCGGAGTTCGGCTGGTGGCAGGGAGCTCCCGACCTCGCGCTGCCCGGCGCCGACCCCCTGAGCAGGTCGGGAAGTAACTTCAACCTCCTTATCGACCACACCGTCACGGACCCCGTCAGCGGCTCGGTACCCCTGCGCTCCTCGGTGTGCGAGATCACCCCGGCCCCGGCGGACGGAGCCTGGGCCGGCACTCGTCCCTTCACGGTCACCGCCGTCGAGCCCCAGGGCGAGGGCGTACGCACCCTGCGCATGGTGCCCCTCGACGGCGGGCCCCTGCCCGACTTCCGCCCGGGCCAGCACCTCACCGTCCGGGCCGAGAACGAGGACGGCACCGTCGCGGACGCGCTCCACGGGCGCAGCTACTCCCTGACCGGCCCGGCGATCGACCCCGGGCGCCGGGCGTACCACCTGGCCGTCCGGCACGTGCCCGACGGCAGCTTTTCCACCTACGTCCACGAGAGCCTGAAGCCCGGCGACCGGCTCCACCTGGCCACTCCCGGCGGCGGGTTCGCCCTCCCCACCGACACCGACGCCCCCGTCGTGCTGCTGGCGGGTGGCATCGGCATCACCCCCTTCATGAGCTACCTGGAGACCCTCGCGGCGACCGGCGGCAGCGTCCCCGAGGTGGTCCTGCACTACGGCATCGGCAACTCGGCCGACCACCCGTTCCGCGAACGGATCCGCACCCTGGCGGCCCGGATCCCCGCCCTGCGCATCGTCACGCACTACGCGAACCCGCTGCCCGGCGACGCGGTGGGGGAGGACTACGACCGGGCCGGTTTCATCTCCGTCGACGACATCGACCCCGGACTCGTCGAGCGCCGCGCGCGCTTCTACTTCTGCGGACCGCCGCCCATGATCGACGCACTCACCGCGGCCCTGAGGGACCGCGGAGTGCCCCGCTTCGAGATCTTCAGCGAGAAGTTCCAGGCGGCCACCCGCGAGGTGACCGTCCCCGACGGCGCCGAGTTCACCGTCCGCTTCGCCCGCTCCGGAACGGAACTCACCTGGCGCAAGGGCGACGGCACCCTCCTCGCCGCCGCGGAGGAGGCCGCGGTGAGACTCCCCAGCGGATGCCGCGTCGGCCAGTGCGAGAGCTGCGCCGTTCCGGTCCTGGACGGGGCGGTCACCCATCTGGTGGCCCCGTCCGAGGACCTGCCCGAGGACAACTGCCTCACCTGCCAGTCGGTCCCCGCGGCCGACCTCGTACTGGACGCCTAGGACGCCTAGGGCGGCTGGGACGGCGGGGGCGGCTGGGGCGGCTCTCCTCCGGGTCTCGCCGCGCCCGCTCAGCCGGCGGCCCCCGGTGCGAAGTCCAGCGGGTGGCGGACGGTTTCCGGGCCGCGGACCCGGGTGCCGAAGACCACCAGCTCGCAGGCGCCCTTCGCGCGGCAGTCGACGGAGCGGCCGTCGATGCTGGTGAAGGTTGCCGACAGGGCGACCTCCTCGTCGATCCGCCCGCTGTCGGTGGTCGCCGGGGGCCTGCTACGGGGCCGGCAGCCGAGGGTGTCGGCGGAGCCCGCGGCGCACTCCATGACCAGGGAGTGGTAGCGCGGTTCGTAGCCCTTGCCCGTGGCGCGTACCGTGCGGCCGTCCACGAGCCCCTCGTCCGGGTTCACGCGCAGGGTCGGCGGCGCTTCCGGACCACCGTGCGGACGGAAGCGCAGCGGGAGCGTGGCGAGCACGGACCCGTCGTTGTCGGTGAGGGCCAGGGTGCAGGGTTCGACGGCGGGTGCCGTGCGGCAGTCGAAGTCCCCTGCCGACGTGTCGAGTCGGGCGTAGAGCTTCTTCGGCGAGAGCTGGAAAGTGCCGTCCGGAAGGACGCGGAACTGGCGGCCGGTGGCATCGTCACAGGTGGCCGCCGACGCCGAGGTGCCGCACTGCTTGACCCAGACGTACGCCTTGGGCGGACCGCCCGCGATCGTGAACTTGACGATGTCCCCGTCCAGCAGCCCCGAGGTCCGCTCGACCTCCAAGCGCGCCGGGCCGCCGGAGACCTGCGTCCGATCCACCGAATTCGGCCGGATCCGGCCCCCGTCCAGGCCTGGCGCCGGCTCCCGCCCGGTCTTGGACGGGGTGCTCCAGACGCCGGCGCCGCCGCTGTGCACCGTGTGGCAGAAGGAACCGCCCGCGGTGAACAGCACCTCCAGAGCGCCCGCCGCGTTCTCGACCGCGCTCATGGAAGCGTTCCCCGGCCCGACGGCCGTGGCGCTCACCCGCCGCCACGGCCCGTACGCACTGTCCGGCGCGTCCTGCTCCCGGTGCCAGGCGAAGTTCAGGCCCTCCGGGGCCGTGGCATCGGAGAACAGCTGCACCTGGCTGATCCGGCCATCGCCGCGGTCCACCGACACCAGGCTTCCCGGTACGGCCCCGCTCGCCAGGCCCCGCGCGCCCGCGTCCACGCCGCACGCTACGGAGTCCGGACCGGCCCCCCGCGCCGCCACGGGTCCCACGGCCACCCCCGCACAGGCGAGCAGCAGCGTCACCGCACCCCGCGCCAGCACCCCGGCCCGGCCGCCCCGCGGCCCCTTGCGCCCTGACTTCATCGGCTCCCCGCCCTCCCAGGCCGGCCCGCCCGGCCGGGGAGCATCCTCACGCCGCGGACCGCCCCTCGCCAGCCCGCCTTTCCGGCCGGCACGCCGTCCGGAAGAACCAAGGAGCCGAGACCGGAAGGAACCCGGCCGGGCGGGGCGGACCGGATCAGGTGAGGTCCGCCAACCCCTTGGCCACCACGATCTCCTTGTCCACCGCGGGGACCTCCGCGAGCCGGTCCATGAGGAGCAGCTGCGCCCGGTAGTGGATCAGCGAGACGACGAGGAGGTCGGCCCGTTCGGGTTCCATCGCGCACATGCGGCGGGCCGCGGCGACGGCCTCGGCGTGCAGAGCCAGCGCCGTCTGCGGCTCTCCGGCGAATTCCTGACGGCTGTACTCCCACAGTGCCGCCGCGAGGCGGGGCAGATAGGCGAGCGGACTTACGTGCACGAGCACGCGGTAGGCCGCGACTTCCTCCTTGGCAGGCAGCGTCCCCGACGCGAGGAGAGCCACTCGTGCTCGCAGTACGGCGTGGTGATTGATGTGCGAAGAGGAGTTCATGACGGTGATTCTGAGATCCGAACGGGGGTCCGAACAAGGGAAATCGGATGTGCCGTCAGTCCTACGAAAACACCGTCTGACGTGTCATGATGGAACCGTCATCACCCCTGCGCCGGAGAATCGGCCTCTCGAATCCTCGGCTTCTCCAGCCGAATCGGGACGCGGCAGCCCCGCTGCCGGACCGTCAGACGGCCAGCGCCGTCGTGATCACCAGCGGCGGACTGGCCCGCTCCGCCGACCACGTACGGCCGGCACCGAAGTCCGCGTCGACGAGACCGAGCGCCTCGTCCACCGTGGGCCGGTGCTGCACGACGTCCCCGAATCCGGCGCGCTCCAGCAGGGCCGGGTACACGTCCACGGGCCACGCGTGATTGCGCATCTCCTGCCAGGTTCCGTCCGTACGCCGGAGCCGTACGGACAGCTCGTCGCCCGGACCGTACTTCCCGCCCGGCTCGCCGATGCGCAGAGAGGCGTACTCCCGGCCGCTGCACGCGGGATCGGTGGCCAGCAGCACGAACGGGGCTCCGGGCCGCAGGAGCCGGCGGATCTCTCCGAACACCGCCAGCACCGCCTCCTCGGTCGGCAGGGACGCCAGGACGTGGTTGCACATCACCGCGTCGGCGCTGGCGTCGGCCAGGCAGACGGTCCGGTTGCCCTCGACCAGGTGGTATTCGGCCACGGCCGTCCCGGAGTCACGGGCCAGTGCCAGCATCTCGGGGGAGGTGTCCACGCCCAGCACCCTCGCTCCGAGCAGCCGGGCCCCGTAGTCGGCCACCTTGCCCGGCCCGCACCCGTAGTCCACCAGGACGTGACGGCTGTCGATCCAGCGGGCCAGGGTCCGGAAGACGAAGGGGTACCCGAGCAGCCAGTCCGTGGCCGCTTCCACCGCGGCGAAGGCCTGCGCGCCCTGCGGCCCGGACCACGCGACGCGCTCCTCGGCGTCACCGACGCCTTCGTCACCGACGCCGGCGCCGCCGCCACCTGCGCCGCCCGCTCGGGCTTGCCCGGTTCCTTCTGGCGAGTCGCTCACGGTTCCCACTATCGGGCTACGACGGCCTGGGCGGCGCGCTACGACACGGCGGCGATGTACGGTGCCCGGTGCGACCGCCCGGCGATGCCCCGGCGGTCGTGCAGCGGAACGGCGCGATACGAGGCAAGAGGTGTGGGCGATGACCGACGCGGCAGTGGTGATCCGTGCGTTGCGGGAGCTGGCGCGGGAGAGGGCGGACGAGGTCGAGCTTCTCGACGGGTTCACGGACGCCGAGCTTGACGCCTGGCCGGTGGAAGTGCCGGACGAGCTGAGGACCGTACTGCGGGAGATCGGCGGGGTGGAGACCGAGGACGAGCGGTACGCGTTCGGGCCGCGCGGCCGTCAGGTCTTCGCGGACGGCTGCTGGACGCTCGGCGACCTGGACTTCGGTGAGGGCTCGCTGATCGTCGGCGCCGGGACGGGGCCGTGGGGGCCGGTCGTGTCCGTGTACCCCTACCGGCAGGACGAGCGCGAAGTCACCGTCGAGGCACCGGAGTTCCTCGGATGGCTGGCCGCCTTCGCGGCCCGCCTGACCGACTGCGCGCAGCCGCCCGCACCGCGGGTCTTCGTCGCCGCCGTGCCGAGCGTAGGGGTGGCAGAGGGCACGGACACGGAGCTGGCCGCCCTCATCGGGGCCGGCGACCCGCTCACCGATGTGGTCGACCTGCGCGAACTGCCCGGATACCCGTGCGGGGTCGCCTGGGAGCCCTACTTCTCCACCGGGTACGGCACGGCAGACACCAGCGGCAGCGAGATCCTGTTCAGCCTGGCCGGAGACGGCCGGGCGCTGCTCCTGCGCTCCGTCGTGAGCGGGGACTTCCTCGGCCGCCCCGTCCGCCGCCCCGCCCTGCCCGAGGACGCCGCGCACCGCGCCGTGGCCGAACTGCGCGAACTGGCCTCCCGTCACCCGGACTTCGTCGTACTCGACGCGGGCTGCGAGGATTCCGTCCTGGATGCCTGGCCCGTCCCGGTGCCCGAGGACATCCGGGTGGTGCTCCGCGAGATCGGCGGTGTCACCGTCACCGGGCTGCCCCCGCTGCGCCTGCTGCCGGGTGCTCCCGAACTTGCCGTGGACCCCGAGCTCCACCGGATCCTGGGCGGGGACGGCACGTACTGGCCGCTCGCCGAGATCCGCTACGGGCGCGGCCGCGCGCTCGCGCAGGTCCGTATCGACCCGGCGACGGGGCGTTGGGGGTACGTGGTCTCCGTCCCCTCCGAACCGGCGCGGCTCCGGGAGCATCCCGAACTCAAACTGGTCGCCGAATCGCTGCCTGCCCTGCTGCTCGCCTTCGCGCGGCGGGCCCGGCAGGCCGCCGGGGCCGGGCATGGCGCGGCCCCGCGGGTCTCCGGCGACGGGGGATGGCTGTTCCCGAACACCGGCGAGCCGTGGCCGCGGCCGGCGCCCGTGGCCGCGTGGGCGTCCTCGGCCGATCCGCTGCTGGCGGCGACGGCCGCCGCGCTGCCCGACGGGGCGCACGCGGCCGACTTGCGGGAGGTGCCGATCCCGAGCGACCTGTGCTTCCACCGGGCGCGGGAGTGGCCGTCCGCGGCCCGCCTGGACCGGCTGTACTTCCCGGCGGGCGGGAGACTGGCAGCGGCGGTGCCGCTGGCGGGCTGAACCGTGGGGCGGGAAGTCGGCGACCCCGCCCCCCGGGGCGTCCTAGAGCGAGTCCCGCTCCCTCTCCTCACGCTCCTGCTTGGCGACAGCCTCCCGCTCCGCCGTCTCGGCGATGCGCTTGATGCCGGCCAGCCTGCGGTCCCAGTCGGCGGCGAGCGTGGCCATCCAACGCGCCGTCGCGTCCAGGGCCGCGGGCCGCACCGTGTACCGGACTTCGCGTCCGACCCGGCTGCCGGAGACCAGGCCGGCGGCGTCCAGGACGGCGAGGTGCTTGACCACCGCCTGCCGGGATACGGGAAGGCCTTCGGCGAGCGTCGTCGCCGTGACCTCGCCCTGTGCGGCGAGCAGGTCGAGCAGCTTGCGGCGGGTCGGATCGGCCAGTGCGGAGAGGACGTTGTCCACCGCCGGGCCGGTGCCGAGTCGTTCCTCGGTCACGCGGGCGGCTGCTCGGCGCGCTTCTTGAAGGCGTCGAGCACCTGCGGCCATCCGCCGGTGTTGTCCTTCAGCGCCTTGCCGCGCAGCTCCTCGGACCCGGCCAGCGCCGCGAACCCGCTCTCGACGACACACAGCCGCGTCTTGTCGCCCTCCTGGGTCAGCGTGAACTCCACGAGGGTGCTGTTGTCCTCGCGCAGCTCCTGCCCGGGGAACGCGCTGGCCCAGCGGTAGGCGAGGTACGTCGGCGGTTGGACCTTCTCCACGCGCACCGGGAAGTCGCCGTACTCGGCGTTCCTCGCCACGATCGACTCCCCTTCCCTGGCCACGGTGCCCGCCACGCTCGCTTCGTCGGCCACCCAGAAGCCGGGCTCGGCCACCAGGGACCAGACCCGCTCCAGGGATGCCTCGATCAGGGTTTCGCGTTCGATTCGATCCGTGCTCATCAGGTGACTCCTTCGTCGTCGCCAGTGGGTGCAACTCCAGAGTTGCACATCGGTGCACCTCACGCAACCGCAGGGTTGCGCAAACTCGGAGGCGAGTCGTCCACGCCTGAAAACCAAGGGGGGCGGCCGAGCCTTGCCCTTGTCGCCGATGACGCGGTCGCGCCGTACGCGTGGCCGGCCGCGGACGGCCGGCTGAGCCCGGCGGGCCTGCTGGCCGTCTCCGGGTACCTGTTCCTGGCCTCCGGCATGGTCGACCAGATCGACGCACTGCTCGCGATCGCCCAGGCCCGGGCCGGCGCACGCCGCCTCGCCGAGGTGCTGCGGCACGAGCCGCCCGCCGAGGGCACGGGGAGCGTCACGCCCAAGGACGGCGCCGTACGGCTGCGCGGCGTCACGGTCCTCCGCGCCGGTGAACGAGTGCTGGACCGGCTCGATCTCGACCTGCCCGCCGGCGCCGCCGTCGCCCTGGTCGGGCGTACCGGCGCGGGCAAGAGCGTGCTGGCCGGCCTGCTCGGACGGCTCACCGACCCCGACGAGGGCGAGATCGCGATCGGCGGCGTCCCGGTACGCGACCTGCCCCTGGACCGGCTGCGCACCCTCGTGGCCCACGCCTTCGAGCGGCCCGAGCTGTACGGGCGGACGGTCCACGAGGCGATCTCCTTCGGCCGGCCCGGGCTCACCCGCGCGGACGTGGTCCGTGCCGCCCGCGCCGCGCAGGCCGACCGGTTCGTCCGACGGCTCCCGGCCGGCTACGACACCCCGCTGGACGAGACCCCGATGTCCGGCGGCGAACGCCAACGGCTCGGCCTCGCCCGGGCCCTGGTGTGCCCGGCGCTCGTGCACGTCCTGGACGACGCGACCTCGGGCCTGGACACCGTGACCGAAGCAGAGGTCAGCCGTTCCGTCACCGACCTGCTGGCCGGCCGCACCAGGCTCGTGGCCGCCCACCGCGCCGCCACCGCCGCCCGCTGCGACACCGCCTGGCCGAGGCGGCCACCGTGCCCGAAGTGCCGTCCCAGCCGTCCCAGCCGGCCCGGTCGGCCGGGCCGTCAGGGGTGTTCCCGGCGCCCGGACGGCACGGGGAGGCCGCGGACATCTCGGTGCGGGAACTCGACTTCGCGTACGGCCCGCACGCCGAACGCGTGCTGCGCCGGCTCGCCCTCGACATTCCCCATGGCGACCACCTGGCCGTCGTCGGCACGAGCGGAATCGGCAAGTCCACCCTCGCCGCGCTGCTCGCCGGGATCGTCCCCCCGGCCGCCGGTACGGTGAGCATGGGCGGCCGCCCGGTGACGGATTTCGACGAGGTGCTGCGCTGCCGGCTGATCGCCCTCGTGCCGCAGGAGGCGTACGTCTTCCCCGGCACCGTCGCCGCCAACCTGGCCTACTTCGCCCCCGACGCCGACCTGGCCCGGCTGCAGCGCTCCGCCGAGGCGGTCGGCCTCTCAAAGGTGATCGACAGGCTCGGCGGACTCGACGCCCGTCTGCACGCCCCTGCGACCGAACTGTCCAGTGGTGAGCGGCAGTTGTTCGCGCTGGCCCGTGTCCACGCCTGCGCCGCCCCGGTGGTGGTCCTCGACGAGGCCACCTGCCATCTGGACCCGGTCGCCGAGGCGCGCGCGGAGGCCGCCTTCGCCGAACGCCCCGGCACCCTCATCGTCATCGCGCACAGGCTCGTCTCCGCCACCCGGGCCCGCAGGGTCCTGCTCCTCGACGGAAACAGGACGGCACTGGGCACCCACGCCGAGCTCCTCGCGCGCACCCCGCACTACGCCGAGCTCGTCGGCCACTGGGAGGCGACCGCAGCCGCCCTGCTGCCGACCGATGTCTGAGTGACCGAGGCCCGGCACGGCCGGCCGACGGGGGACTAGGGCTTGATGTTCTGGTTCAGGTGGAACAGGTTTCCTGGGTCGTAGTTCCGCTTGACCTCGACCAAGCGGTCGTAGTTGGTCTTGTAATTGGCCCTGATCCGGTCCTGGTCGTCGTCGGCCATGAAGTTGATGTACCCGCCTTCCTCCGAGTGCGGGGCGGTCGCTTCGTAGTAGTCGCGCACCCACGCGATGTTGGCCTCGTTGTCCGCGGGCTCGGGCCACATCCCGGCGATGACGGTGGCGAACGAGGCGTCCCGGTAGGCGAAGGCCGTTGCCTCCGGTGCGACTCGGTGGCAGGCACCGTTGATGGGGTAGATGTGGACCGTCGAGTTCAGGGCCGGCAACCGTGGCCCGTGCTGCGTGTGCGCCGCGATCGCGGCGTCGCTGAGCTCGGTCACGAAGTTGGCCTTCCAGTAATGCTGGAGGCCGGGCGGTACCAGCGCGTCGAAGGCGCTGTTGAGCGCGGGATAGGGCATGGGCCCGACGTGCTCGGCGACCACCGGCGCGAAGTCGTGGAAGGCCTGGAGAGCGCGCTCCCCCTCCTCCAGCGGCCCGGCCCAGCACGACACGATCAGGGCGAAGGGGTCGCCGTGCCGGTTCTCCGGGATGAACGGGAGCGGCGGGGCCAGCTGGAAGGCCGGGAAGGCGCCGAGTTCCTCCGGCGCATCGGTGATGTAGTCGTTGAAGGAGCGCAGTACGGTGGCGGCGTCTTCCAGTTCGTAGAGCATCGGCCCGCCGTAGATGTCCTTGACGGGGCTGAGCCGGAACTCGAAGGAGGTCACGGCGCCGAAGTTCCCACCGCCACCGCGAAGGGCCCAGAAGAGGTCGTCGTGCTCCTCCTCGCTCGCGACGAGCAGCCGGCCGTCCGCGGTCACGACGTCGGCGGAGATCAGGTTGTCGCAGCTCAGACCAAGTGAGCGGGAGAGATAGCCGATGCCGCCACCGAGGGTGAGTCCGCCGACACCCGTGGTCGAGATGATCCCCCCGGTCGTCGCCAGACCGAAGGCGTGCGTCGCCGCGTTGAAGTCACCCCAGGTCGCGCCGCCTTCGGCCCGTGCCGTCCGACGTGCGGGGTCGACACGCACGCCACGCATCCCGGACAGATCGGCTACGACGCCGCCGTCGCAGGTACCGAAACCGGGCACGCTGTGCCCGCCGCCACGCACCGCCAAGTCGAGCTCGTTCTCCCGCGCGAAATCGACCGCGGCCATGACGTCGCCCGCGTTGACGCAGCGCACGACGACAGCCGGCCTCCTGTCGATCATGGCGTTGTAGACCTTGCGCGCCTCGTCGTAGGCATCGTCGTCAGGGGTGGTGACGACCCCGCGGACACGTTCACGCAACTGCTCGATCGAGAGCTTGCCCATAGCAATCGCTCCTCGTACCTGTATCCCGCCACGCGCACTGTCACTGAGCTCGGCTCTCTTCACGCTACGCCGATGGCGCGAGGCCTCAACCCGAGATCCGTGGAGGCGGTCCCCGTCAGGTCCGCCGGTCCGCGTGCGCGGCCCGTCGGGTACGCGAAATCCCGGCCTCCCGGACGCGGGCCGCCTGCGCCGACCTGCCGGGACCGGCCGTGGGCGATTCGGTTTCCCTGGCGCTCCCTGGCACTCGCTGGGGCAGGAGGGGACCGGCGTCGGGCGAGGAACGCGAGACGCCCCGGACCGAGCGGTCCGGGGCGTCACCATGAGCGTCACCCTCGTCAGTCGAGGACGTCCGGGATCGGCTCGGTGTCGCTGCGCTGCAGCGCGGTCTTGGAGCCGGCCGCCGGGCCGAGGGCCCAGTCGGAGAGCTTCATCGCGTCCGCGTAGCGCTCCTCGTCGTTCAGCAGGACGCCGATGACCGTCTTGCCGTTGCGGGTCACGGAGAAGACGAGGCATTTGCCCGCGGCCGTGCCGGTGCCCGTCTTGACGCCGATCGCACCCGGGTACGCGTACCCGGTCGGGCGGGGCTGGACGAGCAGGTTGCTGTTCGTCCACTTGGCGTCGGTGGAGGTGCCGCCGCTGCTGATCGACGTGGTCTTCACGAGCTTCTGGAAGGTGCTGCTGCCCATCGTGTACTTGGTGAGCTTCGCGAGATCGCGCGGGGTGGTGAGGTTCTTGCCGGTCGGCGAGATGCCGTCGAAGGAGTCGTAGACGGTGTTGGTCAGGCCCAGCTTCTTCGCCTTGGCGTTCATCTTCGCGATGAAGTCCGCCGTGCGGGCCGCCGTGGTCGTGCCCGTGCCGAAGGTGTCCGCGAGCGCGTACGCGGCGTCGCAGCCCGACGGGAGCATCAGCGCGTACAGCAACTGGCGGACCGTCGGTGTGGCGCCCGCCTTGAGGTGGGCCGAGCTCGCGCCCTCCCGGACGACGTAGTCCAGGTACTCCTGCTTGACGGTGACCTTCTTGTTGAGGTCGGCGCCCGGTGTGATGATCACCAGCACGGCCGTCATGATCTTCGTGGTGCTCGCCATCTGGCGCTTGGTGTCAGCCGCCTTGGAGGAGAGCGTGGCCCCCGTGGTGCCGTCCATCAGGAACGCCCCCGAGGCGGTCACCGGCGGCGAGGCGGCGGCCTGGGCCGGCGCGGTGGCGGTGAGGAGGGCTCCGGTGACGATGGTGACGGCGAGTACGCCGCGTCCGCGGCGCATCAGATTGGATAGCAAGTCAGTTCCCGTGTTGGCTGAAGAATCCCCGAAGGGGCGGGGACATCGAGGTGTCTCCGCCCCTCCGGGAGCTTATGCGGCCGGGAGACGCCCCTCGGCATCCAGTTGCCGACGGCGGGGTGGGATTGCCCTGAATTCGTATGGTCCGGCCGGTGTTGGGCGTGGTGTGGCTCGGCACGGTGGGATGGGGCGGCTGGTTCAGGTCAGGCCCGGGACCGGTCCGAGGCCGGCTCGGCCGTGGTCCGCCCGAGGAGGGCCAGATCGCGGGCCAAGGTGTCCAGCCAGGCCATCGCGGCGAAGTACACGAGGGGCGCGGCGGCAGGCTCGGGCCGGTGCGGCGCGGGTGCCTGCGGTGCGGTGGCCTGCGGCTGACCGGCCGGGCCGAGCGGTGCGGCGCGGTGGGGCGGATCGGTCCGGCTGCCCGGATGCGCCGGGCCGAGGGCGTACGGCGGTCCCGCGAGGCCGGCCGTGTGGCGCAGGCCCGCCGCCACCCGGGCCCCGTACTCCCTGACCGCGGCTTCCTCGCGCGGTCCGGGCGGCGGTCCGGCCTGGGCGCCGAGGAGCCGCAGGTTGCCCCACAGCACCTCGTGGCCGGCCATCATCGCGGCCTGCCAGTCCCGCCCCGGTCCGGCAGGGTGCTGCCGCTCGGTCTGGTACTGGGCGTGGGCGGCCTCGACCATGACCAGTGCGTGCCGTACCCGCTGGTGTGCGCCCTCGGGGCCGGTCCGCCCGACCGCGGCCGTGACCGCCTGGACGTCGTCCGCGGCGGCGCGCAGCAACTCGGCCACAGCGCGCGCAAGTTCGTCGTGGGCACCACGCGGCCAGGCCAGCAGTCCGCACGCGATCCCGATCACGCTGCCGATCAGTACGTCCAGGAACCTGACCTCGGCCAGCTGCCAGGTGACGGGCGCCAGTTGGGCGAACGCCATGGCGATGACCAGCGTGAACATCGCCTGCGCCCAGCCCACTCCGCGCACCGGCCCGACGCAGAAGGCGACCAGCATCAGGGGCGGCAGCACGATCTCGTACAGGACGCTCGCCTCACCGGCCAGCGCGAGGACCCCGCCGGCGGCGAGCGCGCCCGCGCAGGTGCCGATCAGGGCCAGGCGGACGGTGGCCCGGGTCTGCACGGCGGTGGTGCGGGTCAGGCTCAGGACCGCGAGCGTCGCCCAGAATCCGTGCGGCAGGGAGACGAGCCCGGCGACGGCGCGGGCGGCCGCGAGGGCCAGGCCGAGCCGGACGGCGTTCTGGAAGTGCACGGACCTGGGCCCGGTGTGCCCGGAGAGCCGGAACCACCAGAGCCGGAGCGTGCTCTGCCGGGCGTACCAGAACCGGTCCGGCGGTTGCGACCCGGATGCCCTTCCCGGTCCCCGCGCCGATGCCCTTCCCGGCCCCGTTCCCGTTCCCGCTTCCGGTTCCGGTTCTGCCTCCAGGGTCGCCGCGCGCCCCCGTACGGCGATCTCCGCGGCCCCGCGCAGGACCAGCGCGGCGTCCGCCACCTCCACCAGCTTGGCGTGCCGCAGACCAGACCCGGGCTCCGGCACGGAGGTCCGGGCGAGGGAGGCGCGCAGGCTCCGCAGGGTCGCGGAGCCGGTGTCGGGCGGCCGTCCCTCCGCGAGCAGGGCGGCGGTCGCGGTCGCCGACACCCGTACGGCCCGTACGAGGTCCAGCCCGGCCGGCTCGGCCCGTCGGCCGGGTGCCGGCGGAGGCAGGGCCTGGAGGCAGGTCAGCAGGGTTCGGGCCGCGAGCCCGGTGTGGGTCAGCGCGCGCTCCCGTAGACCCGGCCCGGCGGGCCGTTCAGCCTCCGGGACCCGCGAGGGCCGCAGGGCCTGGGCGAGCTCCGAGGCCCGGGTGAGCTCCGCGCCGGGGAGGCTGTGCGGCGGTTCCTCCAGGACGGCGGCGCACCGGGCGGCTTCGGCGGCGGCTGCGGCGGCACGGTCCCGGTAGCGGGGGACGGGCGGGTCGGGCAGCAGGAACGTCTCGGCGAGGATCAGCAGCAGGACCCCGGTGACGGTGCCGGTCAGCCGCTCACCGAGGGTGTCCGGGGCGTACGGCGGGAAGCTGGGCAGGATGTACAGCAGCTGGAGCCCGGGCGCTGCGCCCGCCTGGCGGGGCCCGGCCACCGCTCCGAAGGCCACGCAGAAGCCGATGACCAGCATGCCGGCCACGGCGGCCCAGGTCCGTACTGCGAGGAAGGTGCCCACGGCGACGAGTGCGCAGGCGGCGGGGAGCAGGCGGGCGATGACGGCGGCCCGTTGGCGGCCGGTGCCCGGTATCCGCGACAGACCGGCCAGTGCGACGGCCGTGAAGAGCGCGTAGGTGGCGGTGACGGGCTGGTGCAGCCCGTACAGGAACCCGTAGAAGCCGGCGCAGGCGGCGAGGGTGACCCGGACGGACCGCCGCGCGGCCGCCGGCAAGGGGCCGGTGCCCGTCCGCAGCTCCACGAGGGCACGCACCATCTCAGCGTCCCACGCACCGCCCGGGCCGACATGCGGGGGCGGGCGTCGGAGACGGCGCGCGGGGCCGGTGGTCCGATGGCAGGACGGCACGGGCCGCGGGGCTCGGCGCCGGGCGGGTCGGGGAGTCCGCGTACGGCACCCCGGGAGATGCCCGCCAGGGCCCCTCCCGGGGTGCCGTCGTCCACGCTTGCCGGCGGCTCAGCGGGTGTCGTACAGGCCCTGCACGTCGACCACCAGGTCCGTGGGCTTCCAGCCGCGGTTCCAGAAGTCGATGATGCCGTTCCTGCCGGTGCTCGCCTGGGCCAGGTTCGCGACGGTCGTGCCCTTCGTCCAGTTCAGGTTCGAGGAGCTCGGCGGGGTCGGCCGGACCTGCGTGCCGTTGTCGTACTGGGCGCCCGTGTTCGGGTCCGGGGCCACGGAGAGGTGGCCGTCGTCCTGCGTGTTGGTGACCGTCGTGTTCAGGACGTAGGCCTCGATCGAAGGCCTGTCGGCGGACACCGCGAGGTGGAGGTAGTCCTGTCCGGCGAGCGGCTTGCGCAGCCGCTCCCGCGAGTCGTACAGACGCCTGGGGTAGGAGGACAGGAAGGCGGATTCGCTGTCGGCGCTGTAGTAGCCGACGACGTCCACGATCACGTCGGCCGGGCTCCAGGAGCCGTTGCGGAGCTCGATCCTGCCGTCCGGGCCGACCGGCACGATCACCGAGTTGGCGACCGTCAGGCCGGCGGTGAAGTTCAGGTTCGACGTGGTCGGCGCCTGCTGTCCGCTCGGGAAGACGGTCAGGTGGCCGGCCGCCTTGGGGTCGGTGACGGTGACGTTGAGCGCCACCGCGGTGACGCCCTTGCCCGGGATACCGGACCGGCCGGCGATCTGGAGGCCGAACGTGCTCTGTCCGGCGACCTGGCCCTTGGCCGTGCCAAGGCCCTGACGGCTGTCGACGACGCGGGTCGGGTCGAGCGAGGTGTAGCCGGCGGCGGCGGACCGCGTGAAGTACCCGGTCACGTCCGCGATCAGGTCCACCTTGCCGTAGCTGTGGTTGACCAGGGTGATGTAGCCGTCCGCGCCGACCGGCACGATCGCCAGGTTCGGAACGGTCTGACCCGCGACGAAGTTGACGTTCGACGTGTTCTCCCCCTCCTCCGCGTCCGATGCGTTGGAGGAAATGTGCCCCGGGCCGGCGGCGTTGGTGACGGTGAGGTTGAGGGCCACGGCGGAGACACCTGCCGGAAGGCCGCCGTTGCCGCCGACCTTCACGTGGATCAGGCTGTTCGGCTCGACGGCCCGGGCGCTCGACGCGCCGGTGCCGTCACGGGTGTCCAGCAGCCTGGTCGGGGCGTACGGGGTGAACTCCGAACCGCGCGTGGTGACGTCCAGGCTGTTGGTGGCGCTCACCTCGTTGTTCAGGTCGGTCACGGTGACCGTGATGGTGTGGGTGCCGACCTCGGCATAAATGTGCTTCAGGTCCAGGAACTTGGAGTCGGTGGTGTACTCGGTCTCGATCTCGCTGCCGTCACCCCAGTTGATGTCGATCCGGATCGAGGAGACGACACTGGTGGTGACGTGGAACTTCAGCAGGAAGCCGTGCGCGCTGATGGCGGAGGCGGTCAGTTCCACGCCGAGGCCCGGGTTCTCCTCCACGAGCGACGTCGTGTCCGCCGCGGCGGACGCCTTGCCGAGCTCGGCGGTCTTGCTCCGCTCGGCGGGCGAGACGGGGACAGCCTTGCGTACGGAACGCTCCGCGGGGCTGGTGAAGGTGTCGGTCTGCGTCGACTCGGCCTTGGCGGATCCGATCTTGGCGGACGCGTCCTTCGCGGCCGGGTCGGCGGCAAGCGCCATACCCGGAACAAGGGCGACAGCGGCTGCGACGACGGAAACGGACATCATGGCTCGGTGGTGGTGCTGCACCGGCCCCCGGTTTCTTGAACTTGTTCAGCAGTGGGGATCAGAATACATAGCCCCTCAACAGCGCAGGTCAGGAGGGTCGCGTACGGGACAGGCCTTAGGGTGAGCTCGTGAAGGAGCGGCGGTAGGAGCGGGGCGGTACACCGCGGCGCCGCACGAACTGTTCGCGCAGGACGGCCGCGCTCCCGTAGCCGACCCGGCGGGCGATCTCCTCCACGGGCAGGTCCGTGGTCTCCAGGAGCTCCTCGGCGCCGCTCAGCCGCAGGTTCCGCAGCCAGGCGTGCGGGGTGGTGCCGGTCGCGGCGGTGAAGCGACGGGCGAAGGAGCGTTTGCTCATCATGGCGCGCCGGGCCAGTTCCGCGACGGGGAGCGGCTCGTGGAGGTGCTCCCGGGCCCAGGCGAGCACCTCGGCGAGGCGCTCGTCCTCGCAGTCCTCGGGGACGGGGGCGGCCAGGTACTGGGCCTGTCCGCCGTCGCGGTGGGAGGGCAGCACCATGTCCCGGGCGACGGCGTTGGCCATCGCGGCTCCGTGCTCCCGCCTCAGCAGGTGCAGGCAGAGATCGAAGCCCGCGGCGGCTCCCGCGCCCGTGATGATCCGGCCTTCGTCGATGTACAGGGCGTCGGGTTCGACGGTGACGCCCGGGTGGCGGCCGGCCAGCAGTTCGGCGAACCGCCAGTGGGTGGTGGCCCGTCGACCGTCGAGCAGTCCGGCTTCGGCGAGCGCGAACGTGCCGACGCAGTGGGCCGCGACCAGCGCGCCGCCCTCGTACGCGGCCGCCAGCGCGCCGAGTACGGCGGGACCGGGCGGCGTACGGAACCCGGCCCCGGGCAGGGCGATCACCAGGTCGGCGGCGGCCAGCCGGTCGAGGCCGTGCGCGATCGCGAGCGGCACGCCGATGTCGGTGGGAACCGGCCCGGGTCGGTCGGCGCACAGGGCGAATTCGAAGCCGGGCGCCCCTTGTCCGTGCGGGCCGAACACCTCGGTGACGATGCCCACGGCGAGCATGCCGACACCGGGCGGGACGTACGCGGCGACGGTCGTGAAAGGGGGCATCGCAGAAGTGTGGCACGGTGGCGCGAATGATGGCAGGAATCCTGCGATCACTGGCAGGTGTGCCACTCGTGAGCGGCCGGCCCGCGCGGCAGGATTGCAGCCATGACGAACACGAAGACGAACACCGCGAACGACACCACGACGAACACCGGGACGGTCGCCACGGCGGTCACCGCGACGAACGCCGCGACCGACACCGCCACGGACATCCGCACCGACGCACCGCTCGGCCGCAGCGCCGCGTTCACGATCCTGACGACCGGTTACGTCGGCTCCACCGGACCCGGAGTCGCCGCCACCGTCTCCTACGTGTCCGACGGCGGCCGGCACGTGATCTTCGACCCGGGCATGGTGTCCAGCCGCGAAGACATCCTCGGCCCGCTCGCGGAACTGGGGCTCGGCCCCGACGACATCACCGACGTGGTGCTCAGCCACCACCACCCGGACAACACCATGAACGTCGGCCTGTTCGGCAAGGCCCGGGTCCACGACCACAAGGTGGAGTACCTGGGCGACAAGTGGACGAACCGGGACGCCGAGGGCTACGAACTCACCCCGTCGCTGCGGCTGATCCGCACCCCGGGGCACAGTCTCGAGGACATCACCCTGCTGGCCGGCACGGACTCGGGTGTGGTGGCGTTCGCCGGCGACCTGTGGTGGCACTCGGCCGGTCCGGCCGACGACCCGGTGGCCCCGGACCGCGAGGTACTGCGCGCTTCCCGGCTGCGGGTGCTGGCCGCGGCGGACCTGATCGTGCCCGGGCACGGCGGCGCGTTCGAGGCCGGCGACAGCGTGCCGCTGTAGTCGGGCCCGGCCGCACCCGCCACAGGGGTGCCGCCGGATATCCGGGCGGCAATACGGTTTGGCCTCAACTCTGCTTAATTGTCGGTGAGTTGCTGCTCTGCTGGCCTATGTTCTCTGGGGTATACCGATTCGCCCCAGGAGGTCAGATTGCAGTCCAGGCGCTCCCTCGCCTTTCCCCGCTGGTTACGCCGATCCCGGTTGCTCATAGCCTTCGGCCTCGGCTCGCTGCTGCTCGGGTTCACGCCGTGGCTCGGGGTCGCGAGCCCGGCCGCGGCCGGCCGCGCACCGGCGCCCCGGCCCACGCCCACCGACGGCAAGGCGGCGATGCAGTCGCCGCACCACGGCATCGCACCGGCGAACGCCATGGAACCCATGGCCCCGGTGCTCGACCGGACCGGATGGACGGCCGCGGCGAGTGACGAGGAGACCGTCGCCGAGAACGGCCGCGCGGCCAATGTGCTCGACGGCGACGCCAACACCATGTGGCACAGCGGGTACGCAGGGACCCTCCTCCCGCTGCCGCACACCATCACCGTCGACATGCACCGCACGGCAGTGGTCTCCGCGCTCGTCTACCGCCCCCGCGCGAGCGGGGCCAACGGGCGCGTCGGTGAGTACGTGATCAGCATCAGTACCGACGGACAGAACTGGGGGAGCCCGGTCGCCACCGGCACCCTCGCGGACGACGCCGCCACCAAGACGCTCGGGTTCGCCCCGCAGGGGGCCCGGTTCGTACGGCTGACGGCGCTCACCGAGGCCGGCAACCGAGGTCCGTGGACCTCCGCCGCCGAGATCAACCTGCTCGGTGACCCCGGTACCCCGGCGGCCACCGTCGACCTGCCCCGGACCGGATGGACGGCCGCGGCGAGTGACGAGGAGACCGTCGCCGAGAACGGCCGCGCGGCCAATGTGCTCGACGGCGACGCCAACACCATGTGGCACAGCCGATATGCCGGTACTCCCCTCCCGCTGCCGCACACCATCACCATCGACATGCACCGCACGGCAGCCGTCTCCGCGCTCGTCTACCACCCCCGCGCGAGCGGGGCCAACGGCCGGGCGGGCGGCTACACCATCACCACCAGCACGAACGGCACCACCTTCGGCACGCCCGTGGCCGTGGGCACTTGGCGGGACGACGACACCGTCAAGACCGCCACCTTCATCCGTACCGAGAACGTCCGCTTCGTACGTCTGACGGTGACCACCGAGGCCGGCAACCGCGGGCCGTGGACCTCGGCGTCCGAGATCCGCCTGAGCGGACCGGCCAGCCCGGCCGTCCACGGCTCCTGGGGCAAGATCACCGGCTTCCCGCTGGTACCCGTGGCCACCGCCGTCCTGCCGGGCGACAAGCTGCTCGCCTGGTCCGCGTACGCGGTCGACCGCTTCGGCGGCAGCAACGGCTACACCCAGACCGCGATCCTGGACCTGAAGACGGGCAAGGTCACCCAGCGGCGCATCGACAACACCGGCCACGACATGTTCTGTCCGGGCATAGCCATGCTGGCCGACGGCCGTGTGCTGGTCACCGGGGGCAGCAACGCGGAGAAGGCCAGCATCTACGACCCGGCCACCGACCAGTGGTCCGCCACCACCAGCATGAACATCGCCCGCGGCTACCAGGCGATGACGCTGCTCTCCACCGGTGAGGCCTTCGTCCTCGGCGGATCCTGGAGCGGAACCCCGGGCGACAAGGCCGGTGAGGTCTGGTCGCCGGACACCCGTACCTGGCGGAAGCTCCCCGGCGTCTCCGCCCTCCCGGCGATGACGGCCGACCCGGCCGGTGCCTACCGCGCCGACAACCACATGTGGCTGCACGCCACTTCGGGCGGCAAGGTCCTGCAACTGGGCCCGGGCAGGCAGATGAACTGGATCACGACCGGCGGGCAGGGCAGCATCACCGCCGCCGGCACCCGGGCCGACAGCCCGGACGCCATGACCGGCAACGCCGTCGCCTACGACATCGGCAAACTGCTCACGCTGGGCGGCTCGCCCGCCTACGAGAACACGCCCGCCACCCGGCGCGCGTACACCGTGAGCGTCACGGGCAGCCAGGCCGAGGCCGCCCGCACCGGCGACATGGAGTACGCCCGTGCCTTCAGCAACAGCGTGGTCCTGCCCGACGGCAAGGTGATCGTCTTCGGTGGACAGTCCTACCCGGTGCCCTTCAGCGACGCGACCTCGGTCCTGACCCCCGAGTTGTGGGACCCGTCCACCGGCGCCTTCACCCCGCTCGCCACCATGGCGATCCCGCGCAACTACCACAGCGTGGCCAACCTGTTGCCGGACGGGCGGATCTTCTCCGGCGGCGGGGGCCTGTGCGGCGATTGCGCGACCAACCACGCCGACGGGGCCGTCTTCACGCCGCCGTACCTGCTCAACGCGGACGGATCGCCGAAGCCGCGTCCCGTCATCACCGGAGACGTGCCCGCCAGGACGGCCCCCGGCACCTCGCTCACGGTGACCACCCAGGCCCCGGTCGCGTCCTTCGTCCTGGTACGGGCCGCGGCCGCGACCCACTCCACCGACAACGACCAGCGCCGGGTCCCCCTCGTGTCGACCCCCGCCGGAACCGGCGCGTACACGGTGTCCGTTCCCTCCGACACCGGCGTGGTCCTACCGGGGACCTACATGCTCTTCGCCATCGACGCCCAGGGGGTACCGAGCATCGCCCGGTTCGTCACCGTCTCCTGACCTCCACCCCGAAGCCGCCTGAGGCGGTATCCGGTGCGCGAGCCCGGTCCGGCATCCCTCCGGGCCGGGCTCCGCCCGTTCCGGAGGTGCGCAGGTCGGGCCGGTGCCCCTGTCGGCCTACGGCATGCGACCAAGGGGGCGGTCGCCACCTGCGCGATCCTCCTCGACGGCCGCAAGGTGCTCGCGATGGGCACCTCGCCCGCGCCCGGGCAGCCGGCCGTCTGCGAAAGCACCATCACCGGCTGATCCCGAGGCCTCCGCGCTCAGCGCCCCCGGCGTCGGTGCGGGACGAGCGGGTACTCGCCGCGAGGCAGTCCGGGGCGGGCTCGGGCGCCGGTTCCGATGTGTCCGGATCATGTCTGTTCATCCCCGTCCGGTACGGCGAGGATGTGCTCGCCGATTCGGTTCTCACGAAGTCATCCGGGGGGATACATGGGAACGAGAAGGACAAGAAGTACGTGCACCGGCCTCGCGCTGGCGGGGGGCCTCCTCGCCACATCCGTGGCGGCCGCTCCCGCGCAGGCGGATCCGGGGGGTTCCGCCGCCAGGGGCTGCAAACCGTCCATCCAGGTCCTGGAGACGCTCCCCGCCACCGATGATCCGCACCCGAGCCCCTGGGTGCGCCGTACCCAGGTCAGCGCCATCGCGCCGGGACCGTCGTCGCGCCTGGCCGTGGGCATGTCCTCGATGGTGCCGGTCTACTGGATCGGTACCCGCGTGTTCGCCGTGCCGGTGCCCGCCGGCTCCGGCTCGGGCCGGGTGGCGGACGTCAACAGGTCCGGCCTCATGGTCGGCCAGGTGTCCACTCCCGACGGCAGCAGGGCCTTCAGCTACCGGCACGGCGATCGCGCCGTCACGCTGCTGCCCGGCGGGGACTCGGCGACCGGCATTAACGACCGGGGCGTCATCGTCGGCCAGGTCTGGGACCCGGTCCGGAACCGGACCATCGGCCTGGAATGGTCGGGCGACAGGATCCGCCGCGAACTGCCCCCGCCCGCCGGATACCGGCTCTCCTTCCTGTCCGGCGTGAACAACCGCGGACAGGTCGCCGGCAACGGCGACGCGCAAGAGCGCCTCCCGGGCGCGGAGTTCCGGGTCACCCCCGGGCTGTACTGGCCCGCCGACCCGGCCGTCGCGCCGTCGGTGCTCCGGCCCGTCGACGACACGGGGGACACCTACGTCACGCGGGGCATCGCCGACTCCGGCCGGATCGTCGGCTATCAGCGCCGGCAAGCGGAAGGCGGGAGCGAAGTCGCGGTCGTCTGGAAGAAACCCGACGGCCCTCCCGTGTACGCGCCCTGGGCACCCGGCGCCATGGGCGGTACCTTCGAGGCCATCAGCCCGAACACCGACGTCTCGGTCGGTCTGGCCGAGTTCCGCTATACGGCCCCGCCTCCGGAGGACAGTCCGGAGGCGCGGGCGCAGTACTGGACCGGCAGCGGTCCGATGCGTGTCCTGCCCGGGCTCGCCCCCTCCCGCTACACCGCCGCGTTCGCCGTGACCGACGACGACCGCGTGGGCGGGGCCGCCCTGGATGCCGAGGGCCGGGTCCGGCCGGTGATCTGGACCTGCGCGGCCGAACAGGCCTTCGTCCTGCCGGCCGTTCAGCCACCGCAGCGCCGGCCGGCGTCCGCAGCGACCTCTGAGGAAGCGGCCCTGCCGTAGGTCCGGACGAGGGTGTCCGGCAGCAGAAGGCCCCCACGGTCCACTCCCTCGTCCGGGCGGGGGAGTGGACGCGAGTCCCGTCGCGATCAATGGCGTTGCACGGGAAGCGCGACGCGGTCATGCTCCCCGGATGGACGACACACCGAGCTGTATCCCGGACTCGCTGACCGCCCTGCGCGCGGCGGCACGCGAAGCGGGCTTCGACATGTCCTGCGAGGAGCGGACCGGCAGCCTGCTGGCTCTGCTCGCGGCTGCCCGTCCAGGTGGCCGCATCCTCGAACTCGGCACGGGCGTGGGCGAGGGCACCGCTTGGCTCCTCAGCGGGATGGACGGCGCCTCCCGGCTGATCACGGTCGAGCTCGACGAGGCCGTGCAGAAGGTCGCCCGCGAGCAGTTGGGGTCCGATCCCAGGATCACCTTCGTCGCCGCGGACGGCGGCGAGTGGTTGCGGGACTACGACGGGGAACCGTTCGACGTGGTCTTCGCGGACACCTGGCCCGGCAAGTTCACGCACCTGGAGCGGGCCCTGGAGCTCGTGGCCCCCGGCGGAACGTACCTGATCGACGACCTCTTCCCCCAGCCTGGTTGGCCGCAGGGCCACGGCGCCTCGGTCGAGCGCCTGCTCGCCGACCTGGAAGAGCGAGAGGACTTCCGCTCCGTCCGCATGGCCTGGGCGAGCGGGCTCCTCATGGCGGTGCGGTCGGCCGACGCCGGGCACTCGTCGAGTCGCCGGGCGCCGGGAACGCACGATCAGGAGAACGATTCCGCGGGAAGGTAGTCGTGGGGGAGACAGCCGAGGGGGAGGTGGTCGCGCCGGCGCGCCCCACGGGGGCCGTCAGCCACCCGAAGCGCGACGCCGGGCCGGTGCGCGGCTTCCCGCCGCGATGGCGAGCGCGACGACGATCAGGATCGCGGCGACCGCGAACGTGACCCGCATGCCCGTGGCAACGGCCGAGGAAGGCGCCGTCGCGACGTCCGTCGTCCCCGAGGCGAGTGCGAACACGGCGCCCATGACCGAAGTGCCGGTGATGAGTCCGAGATTGCGCGACAGGTTGAGCATGCCGGAGGTGGCGCCCCGCCGGTCCGGGCGGATGTCCGTCATCACGGCGGTGTTGTTGGCGGTCTGGAAGACCGCGTAGCCCGCGGTCACCACCACGATGGGGGCGACGTAACCGGCCACGCCGAGCGCTCCCGACGTCATCGACAGGACGAACGCGCCGACCGCCATCGCGACGAGCCCGACGACGGTCATGCGCGGTGCGCCGAAACGGTCCGCGACCCGCCCGGCCGGCACGCCGGTCAGCGCGGCGACGAGGGGACCGGCCGTCAGGACCAGTCCGACGAGCGCCTCACCGAGGCCGAGCGTGCGGGAGAGGTAGAACGGCCCGACCACCAGCGTCGCCATCATCACCGTCGAGACGAGCGTGCTCATGGCGAGGCTCGCACTCAGCGCCGGATCCCGGAACGTCGCCGGTCGCACCAAGGGCGAAGCCGCTCTCGACTCGGCGCGTACGAAGAGGCCGACTCCGAGGGCGGCGCCCGCCAGGAGGGCCGCGTTGAGCGCGCCGAAACTGCCGCGCCCGATGGTCATGGCGAGCGCGTAAGCCGCGAGCGTCAGAGCGAGCAGCAGGGTGCCCACGTGGTCGAAGCGGGCTCGGCCGGCCTTCGCGGCCGCCTGCTCCTGCTCCGGCTCCCGCCGGTCGACGGGCAGGTGGCGGCGGGCGAGGACGAGGGTCAGGATGCCCAGGGGAGCGTTGACGAGGAAGATCGCCCGCCAGCCGGGTCCGGCGATCAGCGCGCCTCCCAGGGACGGACCGAGGGCGGTGCCGATCGCGGACATCGTTCCGAGCAGCCCCATGGCCCTGCCGGTCCTCGACTTCGGAACCGTCTCGCCTACGAACGCCATGGTGAGGGCCATCATGACGGCCGCTCCGAGGCCCTGCGCCGCCCGGGCTGCGATCAGCAGCCACAGCGTGGGCGCCAGGCCGCACAGGACCGAGGCCGCCGTGAACAGGAGGATTCCGGCGAGGAGCAGCCGCCGGCGTCCGATGAGGTCACCGAGCCTTCCGACGCTGACGATCAGGGTGGTGATGGCGAGGAGGTAGGAGAGGACGATCCACTGGACTTGCTGGAAGGAGGCCGAGAACGCCTCCGCCAGCGTCGGCAGGCCGACGTTGGCGATGCTGGTGCCGAGCGAGGACAACAGCATGGAGAGCGAAAGGGCGGCGAGCGCCCACCGGACCGTAGACGGCAGCCTCCCCGTGTCGCCGGCTGGTGCCGCCTCCAGCTGACCTGCGGCGATGGGCCTGATGAGCCTGATGGGCCTCAAGGTGGACTCCGTTCCCTGGTGACTCCCGCGGCTCCAGCCCGACTGCGCCGGCGGGTGACGTCACCCGCCGCTGGATACCGCTCGTGCCGGGGAGCGTGGACCCGCCGGAGGGCAGCGGCAACTCTTGTTGTCATTTCCGGGACAGGAGGGTGGAATGTCCGCATGGACGAAACACCGCCCTACCAAGCGGTACTCGACGAGGTCGCCCCCCGGCTCCGGCGGCTGCGCGCCAAACGCGGCCTCACCCTGGCCGCCCTCTCCGAAGTCACCGGCATCTCCAAGAGCACCCTCTCCCGGCTGGAGTCCGGGCAGCGCCGCCCCAGCCTGGAGCTGCTGCTCCCGCTGGCCGGCGCCTACCGGGTGCCCCTGGACGACCTGGTCGGCGCCCCGGAAGTGGGGGATCCCCGGGTACGGCTGACCCCACACGCCTTGCCGAGCGGCGGCACGTTCGTCCCCCTGACGCGGACCCCGGGCCCCCTCCAGGCGTACAAGATGATCATCACCGACCGGGGTGCCGAGCCGGACCACCGCACGCACGAGGGCTACGAGTGGCTGTACGTGCTCAACGGCCGGCTGAGGCTCGTCCTCGCCGACCACGACCTGGTCCTCGGCCCGGGCGAGGCCGCCGAGTTCGACACCCGCCTGCCGCACTGGTTCAGCAGCGCCGACGGGCAGCCGGTCGAGATCCTCAGCCTCTTCGGCCGGCAGGGAGAGCGCATGCACGTCCGCGCGAAGCCCAGTACCAGCACCACTTCCTGACAGCCCGTCGGCCCGAGGCCGACGGGCTGGGCCCACGGAACCGTGTCAGCAGTTGAGGCCGGTGGCCGCAGAGGCCGTGGCTTCGTCCGGCTTCAGGATCCGCGGCGCGGACACGTCTGGCGCAGCGCCCGGGAGAGTGAAGCCGCGGCGGCGTCCCGGCCGCTCCTCCGTCCGCACCCGGACACCGTTCCGCCGGGGTGTCCCGAGCGCTTTGCTCCGCGGTGAGTGACTCACGCGGTGGTTTCCCGTGCGGTGATCAGCGCTGCGACCGCCGGCAGGCCGGCTTCGGCCAGTGCCCTGCGCTGGCGGTCGGCCGAGGTGCCATGCCGGAGGAGCCGGTGGACGAGCGCCCTCACCTCGCGGTGGTCGCCGTTCTCCTCGAGGGCGGGCGTGATGTGCCGCAGGAGCATGCCCAGCACGTCCACGCTGCTCCGCAGACGTCCTGCCGGGTCCACCAGGGTGCTGCCCATCCCGTGCCGGGCCGCATGCCACGTCGCGGCATGCAGGAGTTCCGGCGGGCACAGCGCGGGAGCGGCTCCCGCCTTCTCCTCGGCGATCGCGGTGGCGGCGAGCGCGCGGACGACGCCGGCGAGCATGACGGCGTCGTCCGCCTCGAGCTGGACGTCGCAGCAGCGCACCTCGACGGTCGGGTACCGGTCCGAGAGCCGGGCGTGCCAGTACATCTGCCCCCGGTCGGGGATCAACCCCGATTCCACCAGCCCGTCGGCCCGCGCCTCGTAGTCGGCGGCTCCCGCGAAGTACGGTGGTGGGCCGCTCACCGGCCAGCGGCCGAAGACGATCGTGCGCCAGCTGGCGAACCCGGTGTCCCGCCCGTCCCACAGGGGCCCGTTCGCGGACATCGCCAGCAGGGTCGGAAGCCAGACGCGCAGCCGGTTCAGGACAGCCACTCCGGTCTCCCGGTCCGGGATCCCCACATGGACGTGCATCCCGCAGATCAGCTGCTCGTCCACCAGCAACCGGGCCTCGCCCCGCATCTTCAGATACCTCGCCGTGCTGGTGACGGGTACGGGTACGACGTCCCTGACCGGGGCGGTGGCAGAGATCGCGACGCGGCACCCGTTCGCCTGCGCGGCAGAGGAGACCGCGTGCCGAAGCCGCAGGAGATGACCCCCCACTTCCTCCAGGGCCGTACAGACGGGGGTGGCGACCTCGATCTGCGCCTGGAGCAGCTCGTCCTGGACCTCGCGGTCGTCCGCGATCGGTGTCAGGCGGGCCGTGGCACGCACCTCCCGTACGAGCGGGGTGGGAAGGCAGGTTTCCGGGTCGACGAGCAGGTACTCCTCTTCGACCCCAACAGTGATCACGATATGTGGGTACCCCCGAACCCGTCGTGATCACCCAGGTGAAGAAGGAATTTCGGCTGATGGGGCGCAATCTGCCGCCCTTCGTGCCGCCGAACGGTGACCGATCGCGACGTGTCGCCCCTGCGTGGCGATCCTTCGAGGGCGCCGCGAGAATGGAAGCGCCGGAGAGGCGGCGTCCGGGCCACGTGCGGCATTGCGCGCGTGGCACCAGGTAGCAGTGGGAACACAGGTGATCGCACATGTGTCGATGGCTCGCCTACTCGGGGACCCCGATGTTGCTCGACACCATCCTGTACAAACCGGCCCATTCGCTGATCGACCAGAGCCTGCACTCCAAGCTGGGTGTGGAGACGACGAACGGCGACGGGTTCGGTGTCGGCTGGTACACGGAGGACAACGAATCTCCGGCGCTCCTCAGGGACGTCGGTCCCGCCTGGAACAACCGCAACCTGCGGGAGATGGCGGACCATGTCCACTCCTCGTTGTTCTTCGCCCACATCCGGGCGTCGACCGGGACGGCGGTGCAGCAGTCGAACTGCCATCCGTTCCGTCACGGCCGTTGGATGTTCATGCACAACGGGGCCATCGCCGGTTTTCACCTGATGCGCCGGGACCTCACCCTGCTCGTCGATCCCGCTCTGTACGCCGACATCGAGGGAACGACGGACTCCGAGGTGATGTTCTACCTGGCCCTCACCTTCGGCCTGGACCGGGACCCGCCGACCGCCGTCGCCAGGATGGCGGGAGTGGTGGAGCGCGCCGGCCGCCAGCACGGTGTGGAGTTCCCCCTCCAGATGACGCTCGCCATGACCGACGGCGAGCGTGTGTGGGCCTTCCGGTACTCCAGCCAGCACGCTTCCCGGTCGCTGTTCTACAGCAGCCGGGTGGATGCGCTGCGCAGGCTCCACCCCGACGTGGCGTACCTCCAGGACATCTCCGACGAGACCCGCCTGATCGTGTCCGAGCCCCTCGGCGACCTGCCCGGCGCGTGGAACGAGGTACCGGAGAACAGCTACGGCGTCGTGCAGCCCGGGGCGGACGAGCTCTTCCCCTTCGCGCCGGAACCGGCTTGACGCGGCGCCGGAGGCCCGCGGGCCGGCCATGCTCCGGTCCCCGGGCGCCGGCTCGCCGAGCTCAAGGACCGCGGAGCATCACGGCAGCCCATGTGGAGCATTGATGCACCCTTACCCGCCCATCGCCGAGCACGGCCTGATCGGAGACTTGCAGACCTGTGCACTCGTCTCTTCCGAGGGGGTGCTCAACTGGTTCTGCTCGCCGCGCTTCGACTCGCCCAGCATCTTCGCGGGCCTGCTCGACCACGACCGCGGCGGCTACTTCGGCATCACCGTGGACGCGCCCGCCGTCCTTGGCGCGGAGCGGCCGGCACCTGGGGCCGGCGTGGTCACGCGCCAGCTCTACCTGGCCGACACCGCCATTCTCATCACCCGCTTCCTCACTGCGGACGGCGTCGGTGAGGTCGTCGACTTCATGCCCGTCCCGGAGGAGCACACAGCCACGGACGTGCACCAAGTGGTGCGGTACATGCGAGTGGTACGCGGAACCGTGCGCTTCACGCTGGAGTGCCGCCCCCGCTTCGACTACGGCCGGGCACCGCACGCGCTGGTCCTGGACGGCTCCACCGCGCGCTTCGACGGGCCGGGCCTGACCGCACGCCTGCAGGCCGTCGAAACCGTTGCCCTGGAGGCCGACGGGCAGGACGTGCGCGCGACCGTCACCCTGGACGCGGGTGAGAACGCGGCTGCCCGGCTGACGGTCAGCGCTGCGGGGAGCGAGGATCCGCCGCCCCTCGGCATGGCCGAGCCGGTGGAGCAGTTCATGGCCGTGCGCCGTTTCTGGCACGGCTGGATCGGCCGCTGCGGTTACCGCGGCCGCTGGCAGCAGATGGTCAACCGCTCTGCCATCACCCTCAAGCTCCTCACGTACGCGCCCACCGGCGGGCCCATCGCCGCGGCGACCATGGGCCTGCCCGAGCAGGAAGGCGGGGAGCGCAACTGGGACTACCGCTACACGTGGGTCCGCGACGCCTCCCTGTCGGTACGCGCCATGCGCGACCTCGGCTTCACCGACGAGGCCGACGGCTTCCGCCGCTGGCTGCAGCAACGGGTGCAGGCCGGTGGCGCCCCCAACGGCGAACCCCTGCAGATCATGTACCGCGTCGACGGTGACCCGCACCTGACCGAAGAGGTCCTCGACCACCTGGAAGGATGGCGCGGCTCCTCTCCGGTTCGCGCGGGCAATGGAGCCGCGGACCAACTGCAGTTGGACATCTACGGGGAGGCCGTCTACGCCCTCGCCCAAGCCGGCCAGACCAACGACGTCGTCGGCTACGACGCCTGGAAACGCTCCGCGGGCGTACTCGACTGGCTGGCCGACAACTGGGACCGACCCGACGAGGGAATCTGGGAGACCCGCGGCGGCCGGAAGAACTTCACTTACAGTCGCCTCATGTGCTGGGTCGCCTTCGACCGCGGCATCCGCCAAGCCGTGGCCAACGCACGCCCGGCGGACCTGACCCGCTGGACCGCGGTCCGCGACGCCATCATGGAACAGATCATGACCCGCGGGTGGAGCACGGAGCGGCGGGCGTTCGTCCAGCACTACGGCAGTACCGTCCTGGACGCCTCCCTGCTGCTGATGCCGCTCGTCGGCTTCATCGCCCCCAAGGATCCGCGCTGGCTCTCCACCCTTGACGCCATGAACGCCGAACTGGTCTCCGACAGCCTGGTGTACCGGTATGACCCGGAGGCTTCTCCCGACGGTCTTCAGGGCGCCGAAGGCACGTTCTCCCTCTGCAGCTTCCTCTACGTGTACGCGCTCGCGAGGGCGGGACGGCTCGAACAGGCCCGCTACGCCTTCGACAAGATGCTGACGTACGCCAACCACGTCGGCCTGTTCGCCGAGGAGATAGGCCCCACGGGGGAGCAGCTCGGCAACTTCCCCCAGGCCTTCACCCACCTCGCCCTCATCACCGCCGCCCTCGCCCTCGACAGCGAACTCGACCAGGCCTCGAGGCGCGCGCAGTGAGCGCGACACGGATGCGACCCCAGCCCTTCCTGCCGGCGGGGAGGACGCACGGGTGATCGGCGGCGGATACGCCGGCGTCATGGCCGCCAACCGCCTGACGCAACGCGACGACGTGACAGTGACGCTGATCAACCCGCGCCCGACCTTCGTCGAGCGGATCCGCCTGCACCAGTTGGTGGGCGGGTCCCACGGCGCGGTCGTCGACTACCGGGAGGTCCTGGCCGAGGGCGTCCGGCTGGTGGTCGACACCGTGACACGGATCGACCCGGCCGGGCGCAGCGTGACGTTGGCGGCCGGCGGAACGGTCGGCTACGACTACCTGATCTACGCGGTGGGCAGCGGCAGCGCCGACCCGCGCGTGCCCGGAGCGGCCGAGTTCGCCTACCCGATCGCCGGCCTGGAGGAGGCGCAGCGACTGCGGCCGGTCCTCGACGCCGCGCCCGCGACGGCCGCGGTGACCGTTGTCGGCGCCGGTCCGACCGGCATCGAGACCGCCGCCGAGCTGGCGGAGGCGGGCCGTGCCGTGACCCTGGTCTGCGGAGGGGTGCTCGGCCCGTACTTGCACCAGCGGGGCCGACGTTCGGTCGCCAAGCGGCTGGCCAAGCTCGGTGTGACCGTGCTCGACGGCCCCGGCGCGCTGGTGACGGCCGTGACCCGCGATGCCGTTCGGCTCAGCGGCGGCCGCGACCTGCCGAGCAAGGTGACCATCTGGACCGCCGGATTCGGCGTGCCCGACCTGGCCGTGCGCAGCGGGCTGAGCACCGACCCCTTGGGCCGGCTGCTCACGGACGAGACGCTGACGAGCGTGGACGACGCGCGCATCGTCGCGGCCGGCGACTCGGCGGCACCGTCGGACCTGCCGCTGCGGATGAGCTGCCAGGCCGCGATGCCCATGGGCGCGCGGGCCGCCGACACGGTGCTCAGCCGCATCGCGGGTGAGCAGCCCTCGCCCCTCAACCAGGTGTTCGCCGGCCAGTGCGTCAGCCTGGGCCGACGCGCCGGCATCTTCCAGTTCGCCCACAGGGACGACGTCGCGCTGTGGTTCCACATCGACGGCCGCCCTGGCGCGAGGCTCAAGGAGCTCGTGTGCGGCGGCACCGTCAAGCATCTGGCCGACGAGGCACGCAAGTCCGGTTCGTACAGCCTGCACCGCGTCTCCGGAGGCGCCAAGCGCCGACAGCTGCTGCAGGCCGAGCGCGCCGAGGCGATCCCCACCCCGGGACAGCCCTCAGCGGGGCACTCGGACCCGGGCGCGGCGCCGTGCGTACGGTAGCGCGGCGGCGACTTGGGCGGCGTACGTGCCGAGGCCCTCGGCTCCGCTGCCCGGCAGGCCGGTCAGGCCGGGCAGCAGGTCGCCGAAGGCGTTGACCTCCGCGACGGCGAACCGCCGCCAGCCGACGGCGGGCAGCAGGTCGACGCCGACGCACAGGGTGCCGGGGAAGCAGGCCGCGGCCCGTTCACAGGTGTCCAGGGCGTCGGCCCAGCGCGGGCCCGCGGCCTCGACCACGGCGGACAGGTCGCCGCGGCTCCCGCCGAGGTGGAGGTTGGTCATGGGCGAGCGGCTCGTGCGGACCACCGCGTGGGTGGCCCGGCCGGCCACGACGACCACGCGCAGGTCGGCGGCACGCCCACCCAGGGAGGCCTTGGGCCACCAGCGTTCGACGTGCAGTCCGTCAGGGGCGAGTGCGTCGACCAGCGCGGCGGTCTCCCGCTCGCTGGTGAGGCGGCGCACCCGCAGGGAGTTGTGCAGACGTCCGTCCTCGGCCGTCTCGACCGAGGTGGTGGCCCGGATACGGCCCCCGCCGGCCGTCTCGACGGCGACGATGCCGGACGCCGAGGAGCCGTGGGCGAGTTTCACGAACACGCGGGGCATGCCGTGCTCGTCCATGAGGGCGCGTACGTCGTCCCAGCCGCGCACCGGCGTGCCGCCGCCGGACGTCGGGGAGCGGGGCACGGGCACCCCGGCGGTGTCCAGGGTGCGGTGGCAGGTCCGCTTGTCGAAGAGGACGGACAGCTCGTCGGGGTCGTCGAGGCGTACGCCGCCGGCGAGGCTCCGTACGGCAGCGGTGAACCGCGCGTACCAGCGGGCGCCGCCCTCCACGCGGGTGGGGTCGTCCAGGCCGCGCAGGGCCCGGTCGACCTCGGTGTTCTCTCCGGGCGAGTCGAGGCGTACGAGTTCGTCGGGATCGAACGCGGCACCGCCCTCGCGCAGGACGGATGCCCAGGGCACGATGCGGGGCGCGGGCAGCCCGGCCTCGCGGACGGCCTGGGCGAACAGGGCGACGCGGCGGTTCTCCGGGTTGCCGACGACTGCCCAGCGCGGGGGCGTGTGCTCCGTCATGGCCGCCGCGCTACTCGCCGACCGCGACGAAGCGCCAGACACGGCCGTCCCACTCGTCCTCGTCGGCGTTGCCCCGGTCGAGGTTCAGCCGTACGCCGGCACTCTCCAGGGTGTCCCGGAAGCGCTGCTTCAGCGGGTCGCCGAAGTAGTTGTGGTGGAGGTCGAGGGCGGCGAGATGGGTGAGGGGCTGGCCGCCGAGCAGCGCGGTGCCGCCCTGGTCGGTGAGGACACCCATGGACAGGTCGAGGGTTTCCAGGCGGGCGACGACGGGCGCGGAGGCCACGGCCGTGGCGATCTCGTCCTGGATGTCGCTGTTGCGCAGGCCGAGGTGACGCAGGCCCGGCAGGCGGTCTCCGTGCAAGATGGGTTCGACGTCGCTCAGGGTGCAGTCCCCGCCGTATTGCGAGGTGCCGAGCCAGAGGTCGAGGTGGTGCAGTGCGGGCAGGTCGCTGGCGGCGACGTTGCGGACGGCCCGGGAGGGCATGCCGCCCGTCTGGACGGTGAGGGAGCGCAGCCGCTGGTGGGCGAAGGGAGGGATGACGAGGCCGCTGCCGCCGCGGACGCCGAACTCCTCCAGTTCGGGGAAGCCGTCGAGGAGCGGGCCGATGTCGCCTTGGTTGATCCAGGAGATCTCGCACTCCTCGGACTCCATGTCCCCGAGGAACAGGGCCCGCAGTGCGGGCAGCCGGGGGCGGGCGTCGAGGAGCGCGGCGATGACCGGTTCGGGGCCGCTGTCGTACGCCTCCTCCCACGCACCGACGACGATCGCGCGGACGCGGGTCGTGTCGACGGCCGCGGTGAACCGGGCGAACGCCTCGGGCCAGCCCTCCTCCGCGTCGTAGGTGTCGGAGGAGACCCGCCACGCGACGGCGTCCGCCTCGGGCAGCCGGTCCATGCCCTTCTCGTCGTCGGGCCCCGGGAAGTCGAAGACGGGCAGTCCGTACGACTCCCGCAGATGGCTCGCGTAACTCATCTTCCCGCCGTTCCTCGCCTGTCGTGTCCGGTGTGCCGCATCCACATGCCTGCAAGTTGTAGCAAGCGGCGCTGACAACTGCCGAGGCAGGGGCGGTCCCAGGGCCGTTGTCAGACCCTCGCCCTAGGTCCTGTCTGGAGTCCGGATCACGAGTTCGGTAGATCGCCTGCGCTGCAGGACTCGGTCTTGATAGGCCATCAGTCATGGCGCGAGGCGATCTCACCGACGAGCAGTGGACCCTGATCGAGCCCCATCTCCCTATCGCTGCGGTCGGACCCATCCCCGACCTGCGGAAACACTTCAACGCGGTGATGTGGCGGTTCCGCGTCGGCAGCCCTTGGCGCGATCTGCCACAGGAGTACGGGCCCTGGCAGAGCGCGTACGACCGCTTCCGGATCTGGGCTGGGCAGGGCGTCCTCCAGCATCTGATGGAGGCGGTGATCGCCGAGGCCGCCGCCCGCGACCAGACCGACATGGGCCTGGTCAGCGTGGACTCGGCGACCGCCCGGGCCCACCACCACGCCGCCGGGATGGTCCTCGCCCCGGAGGAACTGGCAGTCCTGGAAGCGGCCGTCGCGGCCGAAAAGGGGGCAGCGCGAAGGGACAAGAGCCGCAAGACGGGCGGGACGGGGACGACTCACGTGTCGAGCGGCGACGGCTCCGCCGACGGCACCGCGCCCGCCTGAAGGCCGCTGAGCTGGGGCGTTCCCGGGGCGGGCTGACCACAAAGATCCATCTTGCGGCCGACCGGCGCTGCCGCCCGCTGGCGTTCGTGCTCACGCCCGGACAGGCCGGCGACAGCCCGCAGTTCGCCCCGGTCCTGGAGCGGATCAAGATACGCGGCCCGGTCGGGCGGCCCCGGACCCGGCCGGACGCGGTAGCCGCGGACAAGGCGTACTCCTCCCGCCGCAACCGCCGCTACCTGCGCAAGCGCGGGATCCGGGCGGTGATCCCGGAGAAGGCCGACCAGGCCGCCCACCGCAAGAAGCGCGGCTCGAAGGGCGGCCGCCCCGTCGGCCACGACGCGGCCTTGTACGCCGAGCGCAACACCGTGGAGCGGTGTATCAACCGGCTGCGGAACTGGCGGGGCATTGCGTTCCGCTTCGACAAGACCCCGCAGAGCTACGAAGCCGGACTGCACCTGTGTGGCGCGATGCTCTGGCTCCGCAGCATCGCACCACAGGCGTGATCTGAACTCCAGACAGGACCTAG
>NZ_JAGGOT010000042.1:88361-142553 GCF_018614195.1 Streptomyces sp. ISL-43 | reverse complement strand
TTGGGGAACGGCTCTCATGGGGCAAGTCTGGTCGCGGAGAGGGGGGACCCCCCTGGTGGGGGCGGGGTGCGGGGGGGGGGCGGGGGGGGGGGGGGCGCGGGGCCGGGGTGGGGGGAGCCCAGGCCGTGCAGGGCTGCCAGCACGGTGTGCGCCTCGGTCATGACGCGGGTGACGAGCTCCGCACACGACGGAAGATCGTCGATCACGCCCGCGACCTGGCCCGATGCCATGACACCGAGGTCCGTACGGCCCTCGACCATGGAAGCCTTGAGGAGCATGGGGGTGTTCGCGGCGAGCAGCACCTGGCTCCAGGACAGGTCCTTGCCGTGTTTCATCGCGAGGCCGTCGCGGACCATCTGCGCCCAGGACAGGCCCGAGAGCTTCTTGAAGCCGGCCGCGTGCCGCACCGCCTTGGCCAGCGCCTTCGCCCGGCCCGCCCGCTCCAGGGACGCGACCAGCTCGCTGCGGAGCATCCGGTGCGGGAGCCCGTCGACGGCCGTGGTGACGGTGACGTCCTTGACGCCGGCCTTCAGGTACTCGGCCTTGACCGCGTCCGGGACGGTCGAGTCGGAGGTCAGCAGGAACCGGGTGCCCATGGCGATGCCGGCGGCACCGTAGGCCAGCGCCGCGACCAGGCCGCGGCCGTCGCTGAAGCCGCCCGCCGCGATCACCGGGATGTCGACCGCGTCCACCACCTGCGGCAGCAGCACCGTCGTGGCCACGTCGCCGGTGTGCCCGCCGCCCTCGCCGCCCTGGACGATCACCGCGTCCGCACCCCACGCCGCGACCTTCTCGGCGTGCCGGCGGGCCCCGATCGAGGGGATCACGACCACGCCCGCGTCCTTGAGCCGCGCGATCAGCTCCTTGGACGGGGCGAGCGCGAACGATGCCACCCGGACGCCCTCGTCGATGATCAGCTGGGCGCGCTCGGCCGCGTCCCCGGCGTCCGCCCGCAGATTGACCCCGAACGGGGCGTCCGTACGGGACTTGACCTCGTGGACCGCGGCCCGCAGCTGGTCCATCGTCATCGTCGCCGAGGCCAGGATGCCGAGCGCGCCCGCGTCCGCCGCCGCCGACACCAGGCGCGGACCCGCCACCCAGCCCATGCCCGTCTGCACGATCGGATGCCGGACCCCGACCAGCTTGGTGAACGCCGTCTCCATCGGATCAGACCCGCACTTCCCGGTCGCGCAGCCCCTTGGGGTCGATGACCTCCCGGATCAGCCGCAGCTCCTCGGCACCCGGCTCCCGGGTGTACGGAACCTCGTCCGAGGCGGCCAGTTCGAAGCCGGTGGCCGCCCGGACCTGCTCCACCGTGACGCCCGGGTGCACGGAGACCAGGCGCATGGAGTGGTCCGGGCCGGTGAAGTCGAAGACGCCGAGGTCGCTGACCACCCGGGGGAGCCGGTGGAAGCGGGTCACCCCGGCCGCCTCGGCGCGGTCGTAGCCCACTCCGCTCACCATGTCGACGCGCTCGACGAACACCCGGGTCGAATGCCTGGGGATCCAGTAGCTCACCGGATTGTTCAGGGTGTTCACGGGAGCGCCGCGCACCCCGAGGAGCTGGCGGGCCGGCTGCTCCCAGTCGCCGATGCAGGAGATGTTCTGGTTGCCGAACCGGTCGATCTGGCTGGCGCCCATCATCACGTGCCGGCGCCCCCCGGTGACCATGGTCAGATGGCGGCGGTACGGAAGCCAGCCCTCGGCCGTCCCGTCGAGGCCGACCAGCATGGCTTCGCCGTCGGTCAGCAGCAGGTCGGGGGAGAAGGTCCGCTTCGCCAGCCGGGCCCCGAAGGAGGGCACCAGGCCCATCGGGCTGGCCAGCACCTCGCCGTTGTCGCGCCAGGCCTCGGCGCAGGCGATCACGCAGTACTCCGCTCGGCTGATGGTGGTGGTCGTGCCGCTCACTGCTGCTCCTCGTGCCAGGCCTGGACGGCCGACCGGTAGGCGTGCTCGCTGCCGCCGGAGAGGAAGCGCTCGGCGAACTCGGGCCAGGGGGTGGTCGCGTACAGCTTCTGGAAGGCCTCGTCCCGGTCGTAGTCGGGGACGCAGGAGGTGAAGTGGGCGCCGTTCGGCGTCTCCACGACCCCGGTGACCGAGTGGCGGCTGACCAGCAGGGACTGCGGGGGGCCGGCCTTGGAGAGCTCGGCGGTCTCGACGAGCTGCTCGCAGCTGACGTACGCGGCGTCGGCGGCCTCGCAGAACAGGTCGTCGAAGTACGGGTCCGGGCCCAGGTACTGGGCGTTGCCGTGCCGGTCGGCGCGGTTGAGGTGGACCAGGGCCGCGTCCATGCGCAGCGCGGGGACGGCGACGAACTCCTCGCCGTCGGCGTAGGGGGAGGTGACGGTGCGCAGCCCGGGATTGACGCGCATGACGTCGGAGCCGAGGCCGGCGCGGACGGGGAGGAAGGGCAGCCGGTTGGCGGCGGCGTGCAGGCCCCACATGAACATGGCCTCGTCGAGCTCGGTGAGGGGGAAGGCGCCGCTCTCGCGGG
This sequence comes from Streptomyces sp. ISL-43, assembly GCF_018614195.1. Taxonomy (GTDB): domain Bacteria; phylum Actinomycetota; class Actinomycetes; order Streptomycetales; family Streptomycetaceae; genus Streptomyces. The sequence continues at coordinate 140,059 of NZ_JAGGOT010000042.1, read as the reverse complement.
CAGCCCGGTAGTGGGGCTCCAGGGGGATGGAGTCGAGGGTGACGAAGGGGGTGACCAGCTTCGCGATCTTCCCGGCGGCCGCGAGCAGGCCGACGTCGGGGCCGCCGTACGAGACCACCGTGAGGTCCGTGACCTCGGAGCGCAGCAGCGCGCGCACCAGGGCCATGGGCTTGCGCCGCGAACCCCAGCCGCCGATGCCGATGGTCATCCCGCTGCTCAGCCGCCCGACCACCTCGTCGGCGGTCATCGTCTTGTCGCTCTGGCCGGTCATGCCGGTCCCTCCTTGCCGAAGGTGTCGCGGACCCGGTCGGCGACACCGCTGAGATTGGCCTCGAAGGTGAAGCCCTGTTCGAAGCGGTAGCTGCGGCGCACGTCCACGGGGTCGATGCCGTTGATGGCCGCCTTGGCGAGCCGGATGAGATAGCCGTCCTTCTTGGCGATCTCGGCGGCCAGCTCCAGGGCGGCCCCCCGCAGTTCTCCGCGCGGGACCACCTTCCAGACCGAGCCGTGCGCGTGCAGTTCGGCGGCGGTCGCGGTGCGCGAGGTGTAGTACAGGGTGCGCATCATGTGCTGCGGTACGAGCCGGGCCAGGTGGGTGGCGGCGCCGAGGGCGCCCCGGTCCAGCTCGGGCAGACCGAAGGTCGCGTCGTCGGAGGCGACGATGGCGTCGGCGTTGCCGACCAGGCCGATCCCGCCGCCGAGGCAGAAGCCGTTCACGGCCGCCACGACCGGCACTTCGCACTCGTACACGGCGGCGAAGGCCTCGTAGCAGCCCCGGTTGGCGCCGATGAGCGAGGCGTGGCCGGTGTCGCGCTGCATCTCCTTGATGTCGACGCCGGCGTTGAAGCCGCGGCCCTCGGCGGCGAGGACGACGCACCGGACCTCGGGATCCCGGCCGGCCGCGCGCAGGGCGTCGGCGAGGTCGTACCAGCCCTGCACGGGCAGTGCGTTGACGGGCGGGAAGTCGACTGTGACGAGTGCGATGCCCTTGTCGGGGCTTGAGGTGGAGACACCCATGAGCGGATCAGCTACCTTTCCACCAAACATTTGTTAGGTGAGGAAGGTAGCAGCCGATGGAGCTCAACGGGAGGGTTGTGGTCGTCACCGGCGGAACCCGGGGCGTCGGCGCCGGGATCGCGCGGTCGTTCCTCGCGGCGGGCGCCGAAGTCGTCGTCTGTGCGCGCCGGCCGCCGGAGGAACCGGTGGCGGTGGACGGCCGTTCGGCGTCCTATGCCGCCCTCGACCTGCGCGATCCGGCCGCCGTACAGGACTTCTTCGGATCGGTCGCCCGGCGCCGCGGCCGCCTCGACTGCCTGGTCAACAACGCCGGCGGGACCCCGTACCGGCTGCTCGGCGAGGGCGAGGCGGAACGCCACGCGAGGGTCGTCGAGCTGAACCTGGTGGCCCCGATGACCGCCTCGCTCGCCGCGTACCCGTGGCTGCGGGAGGCGCGCGGCTCGGTCGTGATGATCGGCAGCGTCAGCGGCACCCGGCCCTCGCCGGGGACCGCGGCCTACGGGGCGGCGAAGGCGGGACTGGAGAACCTGGCCCGCTCCATGGCCGTCGAGTGGGCCCCCGAGGTACGGGTCAACTCGCTGGTCCTGGGCATGGTGCGGACCGAGCTCTCGCACCTGCACTACGGCGACGAGAGCGGAATCGCGGCGGTCGGCGCGACCGTCCCGCTGGGGCGGCTGGCCGAGCCCTCGGACGTGGGCGACGCGGCGGTCTTCCTGGCCTCCGACCGGGCGGCGTACGTGAGCGGCGCGAGCCTGCTCGTGCACGGGGGCGGCGAGCGCCCGGCGTTTTTGGATGCGGCAACTGCGAACAAGGAGAGCTGACAGTGCGACACGAGGTCGCCGTAACAAGTAGGCCAGGAAAGGAGTCAGTTATGGCCTCCGGCCAGTGATCAAGGCCGGTTCCCACCCCCGGGTGCGTCGCTGGCAACGGCGGGGTGCTGAGCGCGGGGATTCAAGCCCAAGAGTTTGCGGGCCATCGCGAACCACAGGTGAGGGAAAGGTCGGAAGGAAGAACGAAAGTGAACCCCCATAGTTACGCATCGTTAACTCCACGTCGCGTCATGGTCTGCAATCGGCGGCGGAAAGGTCCCGCGTTGAGAGGCATGAAGCGGGTGCTGGGGCTTGTCACCTCAGCGCTGGATCACCGCTGACCTCGGTGCAAAGGGGGCTTCCTCACCGGCCGCATCTTGTTGCGGCGGAACGTGGAAACCCCGTAAGGGTCCGGCTTCGGCCGGTAAGCCGGAGGTAACGAAGGCCCACTTCCCTTGCGGGACAGGATGTTCCGGGAAGCGAATGCTGTCAGGTGAAAACCAAGAGGAAACGAGCGGACTACGGGGACTCCTCCACCGCCCATAACTCGACAGATACCGGCGAATGCCGGGCCCGAAAGGGAGCCGACGCGGAACAGGTAGGCCGAAGAAGTGGAACTTCTGGAAGCATTAACTGGGGCGCAAGTTAGATACTGGAGGTGGAATGGAAACGCTGGAAACTATCGGAGTGGCTATTCCTGAACCAGGGAACGGAACCTCAGACGAGTTCGATCGGTACTGGGCTGACATCGACTGGCCCGAGACCGAGCGGAACGTCGTGCGTCTGCGACAGAGGATCTTCAAGGCGTCTCAGGAGGGGGACCTCAAACAGGTTCGGAACCTCCAGAAACTCATGCTGCGCTCCCACTCGAACACGCTCTCCAGCGTGCGCAGAGTGACCCAGCTCAGCACGGGCAAGGCGACAGCCGGCATTGACGGCGAGCGTGCTCTGACCCATCGGGGCAGGGCGAAACTGGTTTCGGAGATTGCTGCCGAGTCTGGGCTCAGGGTCAAGCCGGTCCGCCGTGTGTACATCCCGAAGGCGAACGGGAAGGAACGGCCGCTCGGTATCCCAACGATCAGGGACCGGGTCCACCAGGCCAGGGCGAAGAACGCCCTCGAACCTGAGTGGGAGGCCCGTTTCGAGGCGCGGAGCTACGGCTTCCGTCCCGGGCGGAGCTGCCACGATGCCATCGTGACGATCTTCAACGTCTCTGCGAAGAAGCGCGCGCGGAGGCTGTGGGTCCTCGATGCGGATCTGTCAGCGGCCTTCGACCGGATCGACCATCGGCACCTGATGAGGGCGATTGGGGACTTCCCCGGTAGGGGCATGGTCCTGCGATGGCTCAAAGCGGGGGTCATGGAGGGCGGAGGGTTCGCCCCGACGGAGGAAGGCACTCCGCAGGGGGGAGTCATCAGCCCGCTCCTTCTCAATATCGCCCTGCACGGGATGGAAGAGGCGGCAGGAGCACTTTCGGACAAGCAGACAGTCGCGGGTCGGAGGGCTCCAGTTCTGGTGAGGTACGCCGATGACTTTGTTGCGCTGTGCGCGACGAGGGAAGAGGCGGCGGGTGTCAAGTCGCGTCTGGAGGAATGGTTCAAGCCCCGGGGGCTGGCCTTCAACGAGGAGAAGACCAAAGTGGTCCACCTCGAAGAAGGCTTCGACTTCCTCGGTTTCAACGTCCGCCGGTACAACGACAAAATGATCATCAAGCCTAACCGGGATGCCGTGAGGCGAAGAAAGCGCGAGATTAAAGAGATCGTCCGGCGCATGGCGGGGGCTCCGGTAGCGGACCTTATCTACCGGCTGAACCCGATCATCCGAGGATGGTCGACTTACTATCGCGGCGTCGTCTCCAAGGGCACATTTGGAAAAGTCGACGAATATATGTGGAAACTGTTGTGGCGCTGGGCTGTGCGAAGGCACCGCAAAAAGGGCCACAAATGGATCGCCGCCCGGTACTGGGGGGCCTTCCTTCCAGGTAGTCGTAACCAGTGGATATTCGGCGACCGGGAGACCGGGAACAGACTCCACCGGTTCTCCGAGACCAAGATCGTCAGGCGTGTGGCAGTCAAGGGCCGGGCATCGAAGGACGACCCGAGTCTGACCACGTATTGGGCGGGCAGGCGAAGAAGTCGCCCGCACCCACAGGCCGACGGCAAGACCCGCGTCCTCCTGGCGGTGCGACAGAAGGGCCTGTGCCCGCACTGCGGTCACGACTTGGTAGCCGGTGACAGCTACGAACCTCAGAGCGCCCGCGAATGGGTGCGCTGGTTCACGGCGTCGACGCGGGGGACGCACGTCCACCACGTCATTCATCGGAGCCAGGGCGGCTCGGACGACAAGAAGAACCTTGAACTCATTCACGCGGAATGCCACCGGCGGCACCATGCCGCCGGAGGACACCAAACCCAGAGACTGGAGAAACAACCATGACTGAGCACGCCGATGGCCCGCTTGAGCCGGATGCGTTGAGAGGCGCACGTCCGGTTCTGAGGGGGGACCGGTCCGGGCGACCGGCCGGTCCTACCCGACTGGGACTTGCCGAAGGCCGTGTGGTCATCGTGACGGGCGCGGGACGGGGACTGGGCCGGGCCCACGCGCTGGCCTTCGCCGCGGAGGGCGCGCGCGTGGTGGTGAACGACCTCGGAGTCGGTCTCGACGGCCGGCCGGAACCGGACGGCCCGGCGGCGCTCGTGGTCGCCGAGATCCAGGCGCTGGGCGGGGAAGCGGTGGCCCACGGCGGGGACATCGCGACGACGCAGGGCGCGGCCTCGCTGGTCGAGACGGCCGTCTCGGCCTTCGGACGCCTGGACACGCTGGTCAACAACGCCGGGTTCCTGCGCGACCGAATGCTCGTGAACCTGTGCGAGGACGACTGGGACGCCGTGACGCGCGTGCACCTGAAGGGGCACTTCCTGCCGCTGAAGCACGCGGCGGCCTACTGGCGGGCGGAGGCGAAGGAAGGCCGCCAAGTGGCCGCGCGGGTCGTGAACACGTCCTCGGGGGCGGGGCTCCTCGGCTCGGTGGGCCAGGGCAACTACAGCGCGGCCAAGGCCGGGATCCTCGGACTGACACTGGTGTCGGCGGCGGAGATGGGCCGTTACGGGGTCCAGGTGAACGCGATCGCCCCGGCCGCGCGGACCCGGATGACGGAGCGGGCCTTCGCGGACACCATGGCCGCCCCGGAAGCCGGGGCCTTCGACGCGATGGCTCCGGAGAACGTGTCACCGCTGGTGGTCTGGCTGGGCTCCGACGCGTCGGCCGGGGTCACGGGCCGGGTCTTCGAGACCGAGGGCGGACGCATCACGGTGATGGAGGGCTGGCGGCCGGGACCCACGGCGGACCGCGGCGCGAGGTGGACCCCGTCGGACGCGGGGGAGGCGGCGGTGAAACTCCTCGCGGAGTCCGAGCGGCCGCAGCCGGTGTACGGGGCGCGGTGACCGGAGGGGGCCCGGGCTCCTGGCTCGTGGCCCCCGGCTTCGGCCCGCGGCCCCGCGCCGGCCGCGTACGAGCGCGGCCGGCGCGGGGCCGCTGCGTGAGCGCCCCAACGTGTCAGCGCGTCAACGCCTCAACGTGTCAGCGCGTGACGGGCTTCGGGGCGGGTGCGGCCGGCACCACCTCGAAGTCGTACTCGTGGATCGTCCGCGCGAAACCGCAGACGCCGTCCTTGCCGGCGTACCGGCCGTAGTCGAAGGCGAACCCCTGCCCGGCCTTGGACTTGACGTCGGCCCGGACGCGCATCTTGACGTCGGCGCGGGCGCCGGGCTTCAGGGTCCCGCCGATCGTGGCGAACTTCGAGGCGTGGGGCATCGTCTGCCACTTCTTCGCGGCCTTGTCGTACCACTGCGTCGTGATCTTGAGCTCCGCGTACGTGTCGCTCGCGGAGGCCGAGGCGTCCACGTTCGCGCCCACCGCCTTCAGCGGGCTCGCGGAGGTGTTGACCGTGCGGAAGGTGAAGGCGGACCAGGTCCCCGCGACGAGCCGGGTCGGGAACCCCACCAGCTCGGAGGTGGTCCGCTCGTCGGTCACCGTCCACTGCGCGCAGGAGGCGAAGGGATCGGCGGCGACCGGCGTCGCCGCGGCCGGCTGGGCGACGGCGGCGGGCGCCGCGATCAGTACGGCAGGTGCCACGACGATCGTCGCGGCAAGGGTCGCCAGGGTGCGGCGCATGTTCATGGAGCTCTCTTTGCTGGTGTTCCGGCAGTGCTCCGGGCTGGGCCCGGGGGCTCGTGCGCGGTGGCGCAATCGCGAGCCGCAACTAAGACCTCCGAACCGCCGCGGAGGTTGCCCGGAGCAAGCAGATTCCTATCCAGCGGCCTTTCCCGGTGACCGGGAAAACGGCCTCCCGGCGCCGGAGGCGGGCCGTCTAGCCTCGCCGCACCGAATCCGCCCCTCCCGCAAGGAGCGCACATGCTCTCGGACCGCCACCGGCTCCGCGTCGCTGAACTGCTGCGGTCCGCCGAACACGGGCGGACGCCCGTCGCACCGCTCAGCACCCGCTTCCCCGGCATCGACGCCGAGGACGCGTACGGGATCCAGCTCCTCAACATCCGCCACCGCCTCGCGAACGGCGAGCGGATCACCGGCCACAAGGTCGGCCTGTCCTCCCCGGTCATGCAGGCCATGATGGGCGTGGACGAGCCCGACTACGGGCACCTGCTGGACACCATGGAGCTGCGCGGCGACACGCCGGTCCCCGCCGCCGCGTACTGCGCGCCGCGCGTCGAGGTCGAGGTCGGCTTCGTCCTCGGCGCCGACCTGCCCGGCGAGGGCTGCACCGCCGCCGACGTCCTGGCCGCGACCGAGCGGGTCGTCCCCGCCCTGGAGCTCATCGACAGCCGGATCGCCGACTGGCGCATCGCCATCGCCGACACCATCGCCGACAACGCCTCCTCCGCCGGATACGCCATCGGGGAAGGGCGCGATCCGCGCGAGCTCGACCTCAAAGCGATCGACGCCACCTTGACCAGCGGCCCCGAAACCCTGGCGAGCGGCCGCAGCGACGCCGTGCTCGGCGACCCCGCCGCCTCCGTCGCCTGGCTGGCACGCACCGTCGCCCGCTTCGGCGTCGGACTGCGCAAGGGCCACCTGATCCTGCCCGGGTCCTGCACCCGCGCCGTGGACGTGACCGCCGGGCGGACGTACACCGCCGACTTCACCGGGCTCGGCCCGGTGTCTCTCTCCTTCTGCTGAAGCTCCGAGGTGATCACGATCAAGACGAAAGCGACCGCCGCCATCGTCGGCTCCGGGAACATCGGAACCGATCTGCTCTACAAACTCCAGCGCTCCCCGTACATCGAACCCCGCTGGATGATCGGCGTGGACCCCGACAGCGAGGGCCTCGCCCGGGCCCGCCGCGCCGGACTCGACGCCTCCCACGAGGGCGTCGACTGGCTGCTCGCCCAGGACGAGCTGCCGGACCTGGTCTTCGAGGCCACCTCCGCCTCCGTGCACCGCGCGAACGCGCCGCGCTACGCCGAACTCGGCATCAAGGCCGTCGACCTGACCCCGGCCGCCGTCGGCCCCGCCGTCGTGCCGCCCGCCAACCTGACCGCCCACCTCGACCGGGCCAACGTCAACATGATCACCTGCGGCGGCCAGGCCACCATCCCCATGGTGTACGCCGTCTCCCGCGTGGTCCCCGTCGCCTACGCCGAGATCGTGGCCTCGGTGGCCTCCGCATCGGCCGGCCCCGGCACCCGCGCCAACATCGACGAGTTCACGCGCACCACCGCCCGGGGCATCGAGGACATCGGCGGGGCCGCCCGCGGCAAGGCCATCATCATCCTCAACCCCGCCACGGAGACATCAGCGACCGGCGCCGCGGGCCCGGTCATCATGCGCGACACCGTCTTCTGCGCGATCCCCGCCGACGCCGACCGCGAGGCCATCACCGCCTCCGTCAAGCGGACCGCCGCGGACGTGGCCGCCTACGTACCCGGCTACCGGCTGCGCGCCGAGCCGCAGTTCGACGACCCCTCGCCGCTCAGCGGCGGGATGGCCCGGGTCGCGATCTTCCTGGAGGTGGAGGGCGCCGGCGACTACCTGCCGCCCTACGCCGGAAACCTCGACATCATGACCGCCGCCGCCACCAAGGTCGGCGAGGAGTTCGCGAAGGGACTGCTCGCGTGAGCACACGTACGGATACGACGTACTCCGGCACCCTGGACATCCGGATCACCGACTCCTCGCTGCGCGACGGCTCCCATGCCAAGCGGCACCAGTTCACCGGCGAGGACGTACGGTCCGTCGTGGCCGCCCTCGACGGCGCGGGCGTCCCCGTCATCGAGGTCGCGCACGGCGACGGACTCGGCGGATCCTCCTTCAACTACGGCTTCTCCAAGACCCCCGAACAGGAACTCATCAAGATCGCCGCCGACACGGCCCGGAACGCGAAGATCGCCTTCCTGATGCTGCCGGGCCTCGGCGTGAAGGACGACATCCGCGCCGCGCACGCGGGCGGCGGGCAGATCTGCCGGATCGCCACCCACTGCACCGAGGCCGACATCTCCGTCCAGCACTTCGGGCTCGCCCGCGAGATGGGCCTGGAGACCGTCGGATTCCTGATGATGGCCCACTCCACCACCCCGGAGAACCTCGCCCGCCAGGCCCGGATCATGGCCGACGCCGGCTGCCAGTGCGTGTACGTGGTCGACTCCGCCGGCGCCATGGTCATGGACGACGTCACCGACCGGGTCGCGGCGCTCGTCGCCGAACTCGGCGACGACGCCCAGGTCGGCTTCCACGGCCACGAGAACCTCGGCCTGGGCGTGGGCAACTCGGTCGCCGCCGTCCGCGCCGGCGCGCTCCAGATCGACGGCTCGACCCGCCGCCTCGGCGCGGGCGCGGGCAACACGCCCGTCGAGGCCTTCGCCGCCGTCTGCCTGAAGATGGGCATCCGCACCGGCATCGACGTCCTGAAGATCATCGACGCGGCCGAGGACGTGGTCCGCCCCGTCATGGACGAGGAGTGCCGACTCGACCGCATGGCCCTCCTCATGGGCCACGCCGGCGTCTACTCCAGCTTCCTCAAGCACGCCTACCGCCAGGCAGAGCGCTACGGGGTCTCCGGCGCGCACATCCTGCTGCGCGCGGGCGAACGCGGGCTCGTCGGCGGCCAGGAGGACCAGCTCATCGACATCGCCGTCGAACTCGCCGCCGGGCGCTGAGCCGCGCGCTTCACCACCGCGCCTCGAACACCGGCGGCCACCGCCGGGAGGCGCCCCCGACGAGGGGGCCGGGGAGGAGCCCCGGCAACCCGTACCCGCCGAACGGCACTGCGCACCACCCCGCCGTCACCCCAACGAAGTGGAGGGCCACCCATGACCTTGACGACCCCGGCAGAGGAAGCGCCCCGTGTCATCGAAGCGGCCGCCGTGCCGACCCGGTTCGCCCGGGGCTGGCACTGCCTCGGCCTCGCCGCCGCCTTCAAGGACGGCAGCCCGCACGAGGTGCAGGCCTTCGGCACCAAGCTCGTCGTCTTCCAAGGGCAGTCCACGACGGGAGGAGGCGGCGGCGAGCTGAGCGTCCTGAACGCCTACTGCCCCCACATGGGCGGCAACCTCGCCCACGGCACCGTCAAGGGCGACACCGTCGCCTGCCCCTTCCACGACTGGCGCTGGTCCGGCGACGGCCGCTGCGCCGCCGTCCCCTACGCCCGCCGCGTCCCGCCGCGCGCCAAGACCCGCGCCTGGACCGCCCTGGAACGCAACGGTCAGCTCTACGTATGGCACGACCCGCAGGGCAACCCGCCCCCGCCCGAGGTCACGATCCCCGTCATCGAGGGCGTCGGCGACCCCGAGTGGAGCGACTGGAGCTGGAACTCCCTGCGCGTCGAGAACTCCAACTGCCGCGAGATCGTCGACAACGTCGTCGACATGGCGCACTTCTACTACGTGCACTACGCCTTCCCGCACTACTTCAAGAACGTCTTCGACGGGCACGTCGCCACCCAGTACATGGAGTCCACCCCGCGCGGAGACGTCGACCTCGGCACCCTCTCCACGGGTGGCGGCCTGCGCTCCGACGCCTCCTACCACGGCCCCTCGTACATGATCGACAAACTGTGGAGCGACGTCGGCGGAGGCACCGAACTCGAATCCGTCCTCATCAACTGCCACTACCCGATCGACGAGAACAGCTTCATGCTCATGTACGGGGCCATCGTCAAGAAGCTCCCCGGCATGAGCGGCGAGCAGGCCGCGGAGGCGGCCCGGCTCACCTCCGAAGGCCTCGCCGTCGGCTTCGAGCAGGACGTCGAGATCTGGAAGAACAAGACCCGCATCGACAACCCCCTCCTCACCGAGGAGGACGGCCCCGTCTACCAGCTCCGCCGCTGGTACGAGCAGTTCTACGTCGACACCGCCGACGTCAAGGACGAGATGGTCCGCCGCTTCGAGTTCGAGATCGACACCACCCGGGCCACCGCCGCCTGGAAGGCCGAAGTCGCCGAGAACCTCGCCCGCCGCGCGGCCGGGGCCCGGTGATGACCCCGGTCGTGTGCGGGGAGTGCGGCACCCGGGTGCTGTGCGAGAAGTTCAGCCCCGCCCACACCCAGGTCCAGTGGACGGACGAGGCCGCCGCCGTCTGCCCGCGCATCGCCGCCGAGGTCGCGGCGGGCGGGCTCAGCGCCCGCGTCCGCTCCTGCGGAGCCCTGCGCGAGGGCATCGAGGCGGCCGTCCTGGAGGGCCGCCTGGAGGTGCCGGCCGATGTCTGACACCGACGGGCTTACGTCGCCCCGCGCGGCACCGCCCCGGAGCGCGGCCCCGGCTCCGGCTCCGGCTCCTGCTCCGGGTTCGGCCCCTGCTCCGGCCCCTGCTCCGGCTCCGGCCGTGGGCGGAGCCCCCGGCGCGGTGCCGGTCCGCGTCACGGAGCGGGTCCAGGAGACCCCCGACGCGGTCTCCCTCGTCCTCGACGCGCGACTCCCGTACCGCCCCGGGCAGTTCCTCACCGTCCGGATCCCGGGCGGGGCGGCCCGCTGCTACTCCCTGGCCGGCTCGCCGCACACCGGCGACCCGCTGCGGATCACCGTCAAGCGGGTCCCCGGCGGCGCGGGCTCCGGCTGGCTCTGCGGGAGCGTGGCCGTCGGCGACGAGCTGGAGGTCCTGCCGCCCGCCGGCACCTTCACCCCGCCCGACCTGGACCGGGACCTGCTGCTGGTGGCGGGCGGCAGCGGGATCACCCCGGTGCTCTCCATCGCCAAGTCGGCCCTCGCGGCCGGCCGGGGCCGGGTCGCGCTGGTGTACGCCAACCGGGACCCCGGGGCGGTGATCTTCCGCGACGAGCTGTGGGGGCTGGCCGAGGAACACCCCGGGCGGCTCACGGTCCTGCACTGGCTGGAGAACCTCCAGGGGCTGCCGACCGCCGCGCAACTGGGCCCGCTCGTGGCCCCGTACGCGGACCGCGAGGCCTACCTGTGCGGGCCCGCCCCGCTGATGGACGCCGCCGGGACGGCCCTGCGCGCGGCCGGCGCCCCGGACGGCTCCGTCCACCGCGAGCGGTACTTCTCCCTGAGCGGCGACGTCTTCGCCCCGGCGCCGGCCCCGCCGGAGTCCCGGGCGGATCCCGGAGACGGGGGCGCCACCGCCGAGGTGGATTTCGACGGGGCCGTGCACACCGTGGCCTGGCCGGCCGGGACCCCGCTCCTCGACGCGCTGCTCGCCGCGGGCGTCCCCGCTCCGTACTCCTGCCGCGAGGGCGCCTGCAGCGCCTGCTGCTGCCGGGTGCTGGAGGGCGAGGTCAAGATGGTCCGCAACGAGGTCCTGGACCGCGAGGACCTGGCCGACGGCTACGTCCTGGCCTGCCAGGCACTGCCCCTCGCCGACCGGGTCCGGATCACCTACGACGGAGACTGAGCCGCGCCCAAGGAAAAGGATCCGGGCCCGGCCCCCTGGCGAGGGGTCGGGCCCGGATCCTTCATTCGTGCGATGGAGTACCACTACCCACTACATCCACTCGCTGAACCGCAGCCACCCCATCATGTTGTCCATCGCCTGCGAGGAGACGGCCGGCTCCGGATCCCGGGCCGGCGCGGCGGCGGCCCGCCCCGGCCGGCCCGGCCCGTACAGCTCCCGCCACACCGCCCGCGCGCAGGCCAGTACCGCCGGTGCCAGCCGGGCCGGCTCCCGGTCGCCGCGGCCCGAGGACACCGACACGGCGGCGACGGCCCGCCCGGCACCCCGTAGCGGCGCGGCCACGCAGGAGATGCCCCGGAAGCTCTCCTCCCGGTCGTAGGCGACCCCGCGCTCGCGGACCGCCGCCAGCTCCGACCGCAGGGCGAGCGGCCGGGTCAGCGTGCGGGCGGTGCGCGGCCGCAGCCCCTGCGCGAGGACGTGTTCCACGGCGGCCGGATCGCTGAACGCCAGGATCGCCTTGCCGGTGGCCGTGCAGTACGCGGGCATCCGGCCACCGACCCGGGAGGGCACCGTGGTGGCCTCCGAACCGCCGATCCGCTCCAGGAACACCACCTCGGCCCCGTCGAGCACCGACAGGTGCACCACCCGGCCCGTCTGCTCGTGCAGCTCGTGCAGCAGCGGCAGCGCTGCCCGGCGCAGCCGGTTGTGGTGGGAGGCGAGCGCGCCCAGTTCCAGCATGCGCATGCCCATGCGGTAGTCCCGGCCCTCGCGGTCCAGCCAGCGCAAGTGCACCAGCTGGTCGAGGATCCGATGGGCGGAAGAGCGTGGGATTCCGGAGCGGCGCACGACCTCGGTGAGCGACAGCCGCGGCTGTGGACCCTCGAAGGCGTTCAGCACCCTCGCGGCCTTCTCCAGCAGCGACAGCGGTGCGGGCGCTGTCTCCATGGCCTGGTCGAGCATCGAGAAAACCCCCTGAGTGAGGCGTTGGGGCGACCCTGCCACGCGCCCCCGGCCGGAGGGAAGCACCCGGAGAGGTGTATTTCATTCAGTAATACTTCGAGTAGTCGTTTCGAGTCGTTCCGGAAGCCGAGAGGGGCTTCCCACTCAGCGGGAACAGCTCGTTCCGCGCCCGGATCGCCCGGCGTACGTTCCTCGCCATCGATCCCGAACACCCGAAGATCCTTTGATTTGAGAAGGGGACACCATGAGTGACGAAGAGGTCCTCGCAGCGGTCCGCGCCCTCGCCCCCGCCCTGCGCGAGCGCAGCGCAGAGGCCGAAGCGCAGCGCAAGGTTCCCGAGGCGAGCATCAAGGAACTGGCCGCCACCGGATTCTTCCGGCTGCTCCAGCCCAAGGCGCACGGCGGCCGCGCGGCCCATCCGGCCCTCTTCTACGCCGCCGTCAAGGAGATAGCCAAGGCCTGCGGCTCCACCGGCTGGGTCGCCTCCGTCGTCGGCGTCCACCCCTGGCACGTCGCCCTCTACGACCCCCGCGCCCAGGAAGAGGTCTGGGGCCAGGACCAGGACACCCGGATCTGCTCCTCCTACGCCCCCACCGGCAAGGTCACCCCCGTCGACGGCGGATTCACCGTCAGCGGGCGCTGGCACTTCTCCTCCGGCTGCGACCACGCCGACTGGGCCCTGCTCGGCGGACTCGTCACCGACACCGAAGGCCGCCCCGTCGACATGCGGACCTTCCTGGTCCCGCGCTCCCAGTACCGCGTCGACGAGGTCTGGGACACCGTCGGCCTGCGCGGCTCCGGCTCCAACGACATCGTCGTCGAGGACGTCTTCGTCCCCGAGCACCGCGCCCTCAGCTTCGGCCCCGTCACCGCCCTGCAGGTCCCCGGCCACCGGATCAACCCCGAACCGCTCTACCGGCTCCCGTACGCCTCCGTCTTCACCACCACCATCTCCACCCCCGTCGTCGGCATCGCCGAAGGCGCCTACGACGGCTACGTCGCCGCGACCCGCGAACGCTTCCGCATCTCCTACGGCCAGCAGGTCGCCGAAGACCCCTTCGCCCAGGTCCGCATCGCCCGCGCCGCCAGCGACATCGACGCCTCCTGGCTCCAGCTCCAGCGCAACATCAGCGAGCTCTACGCCCTCGCCGAACGCGGCGAGGAACTCCCGATGCCGCTGCGCACCCGCGCCCGCCGCGACCAGGTCCTCGCCACCGAGCGCTGCGTCGCCGCCGTCGACCTCCTGATGGAGAACGCGGGAGGCGGCGCCATGCGCACCGGCGCCAACCCCGTCCAGCGCGCCTGGCGCGACGTCCACACCGGCCGCGGCCACGCCGCCAACGACCCCGAGCGGGCCCTGGTCCTCTTCGGCCAGGGCGCACTCGGCCTCGACATCCAGGACACGATGTTGTGAGCGCGCGGGCCCTCTCCTACGAGAACACGTCCAAGACCGCCCCTGCCGGCGGCCTGACCCTGCACTACCACGAGGCCGGCCCCCTCGACGGCCCCGTCGTGATCATGCTGCACGGCGGCGGTCCCGGCGCCTCCGGCTGGTCCAACTTCGGCGGCAACCTGCCCCACTTCGCCGACCGCTTCCGCACCCTGCTGGTCGACCAGCCCTGCTACGGCCGCTCCGACAAACCCGAACCCGACCGCGACTACTTCAGCTTCAGCGCGAACGCCGTCCTCGCCCTCATGGACGAACTCGGCATCGAGCGGGCGAACTTCATCGGGAACTCCCTCGGCGGCGGCACCGCCACCCGACTCGTCCTGGACCACCCCGGCCGCGTGGACAAACTCCTCCTCATGGGCCCCGGCGGCATCTCGCTCAACCTCTTCTCAGCCGACCCCACCGAAGGCATCAAGCGGCTCTTCGAGTTCAGCCTCGCCCCCGAGCCCACCCGCGAACAGATGCGGACCTTCCTCACCACCCTCGCCCACGACCCGGCGATCGTCACCGACGCCCTCGTCGAGGAGCGCTACGCCCAGGCCACCGACCCCGAAGCCAAGCTCGGCAACGCCCGCATGGGCGCCTCCTTCGCCAAGTGGCCCGAGGCCACCATGCTCTGGCGCGAAGCCCACCGCATCAGCCGCCCGGTGCTGCTGACCTGGGGCCGCGAGGACCGCGTCAACCCGGTCGACGGGGCCTTCCTGGCCCTCAAGACCATCCCCGACGCCCGCCTGCACGTCTTCCCGCACTGCGGGCACTGGGCGCAGACCGAGGCCGCCCACGAGTTCAACCGCCTCGCCACCGACTTCTTCCTCCACTGACCCGCCTCAACGGAGACCCCATGGACATCCGCGCACTCGGCTACCTCCGCATCGAGACCGCCGACCTCGCCGCCTGGCGCACCTACGTGCTCGACATCCTCGGCATGGTCGAGGCCGAAGGCACCACGGAGAGCCGCCTCAACGTCCGCATCGACGACCGCACGCACCGCTTCCAGTTCGTCGCCGGCGCCCACGACCGGCTGCTCGCCGCCGGCTTCGAAGTGGCGAACGCCCGCGCCCTGCACGAAGCCGCCGCCGAACTGGAGAGCGCCGGCCACGCCGTCAAACAGGGCGACGACGCGACCCTCGCCGACCGCCGCGTCCAGGGCCTCATCCACTGCGAGGACCCCAGCGGCAACCCCCTGGAGATCTACTGGGGCCAGGCCCAGGACCACGGCCCGCTCGGAACCCCGTACGGCAACCGCTTCGTCACCGACGGCCCCCACGGCAACCTGGGGCTCGGCCACGTCGTCCTGCCCGCCGCCCGCACCGAGGCCACCCTCGACTTCTACGAGAACCTCCTCGGCTTCCAGCTGCGCGACTCGATGCGGCTGCCTCCGGTCGCCGTCCCCACCGGCGAGAGCGGCCGGGACTTCCACTGGATGCACTTCCTCAGCCCCAACCGCCGCCACCACAGCCTCGGCCTCTACCCGGGCGCGCTGCCGCCCGGCATCGTCCACTTCATGGTCGAGCTGGAGACCCTCGACGACGTCGGCTACTGCCTCGACCGCATGAACAAAGCCGGCATCCCCATCGCCTCCACCCTCGGCCGGCACTCCAACGACCACATGGTGTCCTTCTACGCCCAGGCCCCCGGCGGCTTCCAGGTCGAATACGGCTGGGACGGGCTGCTCGTCGACCCCGCCACCTGGACCGCGAAGGAGATCACCGCGGACAGCTTCTGGGGCCACCAGTGGAACGGCTGACCACCTCCTCGCCGGCCCGGGACGGGCACGGCCCCGCCGGGCGGGACCCGGTGGACCCCGCCGCCTTCCGGGAGGTCCTCGGAGCCTTCGCCTCCGGCATCACCGTCGTCGCGGCCCTCGCGGACGACGGCCGTCCGGCGGGGCTGGCCTGCCAGTCCTTCGCCTCCCTCTCCCTCGACCCGCCGCTGGTCCTGCTCTGCGTCGGGAAGGGCTCCTCCAGCTGGCCCAAGGTGCGGGCCGCCGGACGGTTCGGCGTCAGCATCCTCGCCGAGGAGCAGCGCGCGGTGTGCGAAGCCCTCGGCCGGCGGGGCGAGGAGAAATTCGCGGACGTCGACTGGGAGCTCTCCGCCCACGGAGCCGTCCGCGTCACCGGCGCCCTCGCCACCGTCGACTGCGCCCTCGAAGACGTGCACGAGGCGGGCGACCACTACCTCGTCACCGCCCGGGTCCTCGAACTCACCGCCCGCGACGGCGGATCACCCCTGCTGTACTACCGCAGCGACTACGCCACGGGAGCCTTCGGATGACAAGTGAGCACGCCTACGACGTGGTGGTCGTCGGCTCCGGCGCCGCCGGATTCGCCGCCGCCGTCACCGCCCGGCTGCGGGGCCTGAGCGTCCTCGTCGTCGAGAAGACCGACAAGTACGGCGGCTCCACCGCCCTGTCCGGCGGCGCGATCTGGGTCCCCGGCACCTTCCACCTCGACCGGGCCGGCCTCGCCGACAGCCGGGAGAAGGCCCGCGCCTACCTCGACGCCACCGTCGGCGACAGGGTCCCGGACGCGCGCAAGGACGCGTACCTCGACCACGGGCCGCGCATGGTCAAGGAGTTCCACGACCGCACCGAGATCCGCTTCATGTACACCCCCGGCTACTCGGACTACTTCCCCGAGGCCCAGGGCGGCATGGCCCAGGGCCGCTCCATCGAGCCGTGCATCGTCGACTTCAAACGGCTCGGCGACCTGGCCGGTTCCATGCGCCGTGCCGGACTGCCCACGTACGGGCTGACCATGACCTCCTACGACTTCCGCTTCCTGAACATGGTCGGCCGGACCTGGGCCGGCAGGAGGAGGTCCGTCCGGGTCGGCCTGCGCGCGGTCAAGGCGCTGGCCACCGGCAAGCGGCTCCTCTCCCTCGGCGAGGCGCTCATCGCCCGCATGCGGCTCTCCCTGGACCGGCTCGGCGGCGACCTGTGGCTGTCGGCGCCGCTGACGGGCCTGGCCACGGACCCGGCCGGGCGGGTGACGGGCGTACGGGTCCTGCGCGGAGGGCGCGAGGTGACCGTGGCGGCCCGGGGCGGAGTGGTGCTGGCCTC
This sequence comes from Streptomyces sp. ISL-43, assembly GCF_018614195.1. GTDB lineage: Bacteria > Actinomycetota > Actinomycetes > Streptomycetales > Streptomycetaceae > Streptomyces. The sequence continues at coordinate 122,905 of NZ_JAGGOT010000042.1, read as the reverse complement.
GGGCGGGTTCTCGCACGACCAGGCGCTGCGCGAGAAGCACCTGCCCGCGCCCACGTCCACGGCGTGGACGCACGCCTCGGAAGGCCAGAGCGGCGACGCCCTGCGGCTCGGTGAGGAACTGGGGGCCGCCACCGACCTGCTGGACAAGGTGTGGGGCGCGCCGTCGGTGTGCCCGCCGGGGGAGAAGCCCTTCTTCCTCGTCGCCGACCGGGGCATCCCGGGGATGGTCATCGTCAACGAGGCGGGGGAGCGGTACGCCAACGAGGCCCTGCCCTACCACGCGTTCGTGGACCGGATGTACGCCGCCGACCGGCCCGGGGCGACGACCGTACCGTCCTGGCTCGTCCTGGACGCCCGCTCCAAGTCCCGGTACCTCTTCACCGGCCTCTTCCCCGGCCGGCCCTTCCCGAAGAACTGGCTGGAGAGCGGCTTCGTGAAGAAGGCCGACACCGTCGGGGAACTGGCCCGCGCGATCTCCGCCCCCGGCCTGCCCGCCACGATCGGCCGCTTCAACACCTTCGCCGCGGCGGGCGTCGACCAGGACTTCGGGCGGGGGGAGAGCGTCTACGACCGCTACTACGGCGACCCGACGCTGCCCAACCCGAACCTGGCGCCGATCGAAAAGGGCCCCTTCTACGCGGTCCCCGTGCACCCGGGAGACATCGGCACCAAGGGCGGACTCGTCACCGACACCGACGGGCGGGTGCTGCGCGAGGACTCTTCGCCGATCGAGGGCCTCTACGCCGCGGGCAACTGCTCGGCGGCGGTGATGGGGGAGACCTACCCGGGGCCGGGCGCGACGATCGGGCCCGCGATGGCCTTCGGCTGGGCCGCCGTCAACGCGATCGCGCGGTCGCCGGCGCACTGACGGCCGCCGGCGTGAAGGCGCCGGCGGAGGGGTGTGTGCCGGCCGCGAGGGCCGGGCACACCGCCCCCATGAGCGGAGTCGTAGCCTTCCTGATAGTCCTGGCCATGACCGTCCTCGGCTGGGGCGTGATCTTCATCGTGGCCAACCGCCAGGCCGCGGCGAAGCCCGGGCCGCGTGGCGGCGGCGACAGCGGAGGCGGCGACGGGGGCTGCGGCGGGGGAGACGGCTGCGGGAGCGGCGGCGGAGGGTGCGGCGAATGAGCGCTCGTGTCGTTCGCGTTGCTCATGTCGCGCACGTCGCTCCCCTTGCTCCCGTTGCCCTCCTTTCTCCCGGCGCTCAGGTGTCGCAGTCCAGCACCGTGTGACACAGCCCGCAGCGGGCCCGGAGCGGCCCGCGGCCCGCCGGCAGACGCAGCCGCTGTTCGCACACCGGGCAAGGGAAGCTCACCCGCAGCCCGTCGGCGTGCTCCTCGAAGCGGTACGCCGCCCCGTGCCCCGGCGGGGCCGGAGCCGCCCTGCGGTCCCGGGCGTAGCGCCACCGCTCCGACCGGCCGGCGGCCGCCAAGGGGGCCCGGCGCAGGTCCCGTCGGGCCAGGGCGCGGCCGCGCACGTACGCCTCGTACGCCTGCGGACTGGTGAACCACGCCGAGAGGTCCTCGCCGCCGAGGAACCGCCCGCGCTTGGCGAGGACGAAGCCGAACTCCTCCGGGGTGAGGTAGCCGAGCTTCTGGTGGCTGAGCTCGTCCTCCCGGTAGGCGTCGAGCAGCAGCCAGCCCACCCCGAGGTAGGCGGCGGCGGTGTCGGTGAGGATCTCGTCGCCGGCGGTGGTGGGGAAGCGCAGGTCCAGTCGGTGCAGCAGGACGTGCGTGACCTCGTGGGCGAGGGCGGCCGCCAGATCGCGGCGGTGCGTGCGGAAGCGGTCGTTGACCTCGACGAAGTACTCGGGCCCGGCGGCCAGTTCCACGCCGGCCGCGTCCCGCATCTCGCGGAAGCTCACCACGACGCGCGCGTCGGGCAGCCGCAGTGCCCGGACCATCGCGGAAGCCACCCGGTGCGCGCCGAGGTACAGGTCGTCGGCGTCGCCGAACGCGGCGTCGGCGGGGGCGAAGGGCGTGTCGTAGGCGCGGACCCCGTCGTCGGAAAGCCGCCGGAACAGTGCGGTAATGGCCTCCCGGACCGTCTCCAGATGCGGAAATCCGTGCTGGACCGGGCTGCTGTGCCGACCGTTCTGCGTCATGAGGCGCCTCCTGCCGGAAGTTGTCCGAAAACGCGTTCTTGATGGCGTCCCCGTGTGCGGTGTGTCATGTCCCCGTCATTCACCCGATGACGCGCACGGCCCAACCCCCCACGAAAGGCAGTGTGTCGACTGTGTCCACCCTTGCCAGTGCCCTCAAGCGCACCCTCGCCGTCGGCGCGGTGGCCCTCGCGGCCGTCAGCCTCCAGCCCGGCTCCGCCACCGCCTCCCCGGCCCCCGTCGTCGGCGGAACCCGCGCCGCCCAGGGCGAGTTCCCCTTCATGGTCCGCCTCTCCATGGGCTGCGGCGGCGCCCTCTACAGCCAGCAGATCGTCCTCACCGCCGCCCACTGCGTGAGCGGCTCCGGAAACAACACTTCCATCACCGTCACCGCCGGGGTCGTCGACCTCAACAGCTCCAGCGCCATCAAGGTCAAGTCCACCAAGGTCCTCCAGGCCCCCGGCTACAACGGCACGGGCAAGGACTGGGCCCTCATCAAGCTCGCCAAGCCCATCAACCTGCCCACCCTCAAGATCGCCGACACCAAGGCCTACGACAACGGCACCTTCACCGTCGCCGGCTGGGGCGCCACCCGCGAAGGCGGCGCCCAGCAGCGCTACCTGCGCAAGGCCACCGTTCCCTTCGTCTCCGACGCCTCGTGCCAGGCCTCCTACGGCAGCTCCCTGGTCCCCGCCGAGGAGATCTGCGCCGGCTTCGACGCGGGCGGCGTCGACACCTGCCAGGGCGACTCCGGCGGCCCCATGTTCCGCCGCGACAGCGCGAACGCCTGGATCCAGGTCGGCATAGTCAGCTGGGGCGAGGGCTGCGCCCGCCCCGACTACCCCGGCGTCTACACCGAGGTCTCCACCTTCGCCGGAGCGATCAAGAGCGCGGCCGCGAGCCTCTGACACCCCGCTCCGACCCGTACCCGCACCTCGCTCACCCCCGTCCTTCCGGCCCATGTGCGGTGCGCATGGGCCGGAAGGACGAGGCGCTATGCCCCGAATGTACGTAAGGTCGACCGGAGTACCGCGAGGCCGCGACAGCGCCGTTCCGGCCCCGCGGCAAGCTCCCGGCGATCCGCCGCGCGGTTGCGGGCCCCGGGGGCCGAAGGTCCCATGGGAGGAACCCACCAGCCGGGAAAGCTGGTGAGACCGGGAGGCCCGGGAGGCCCGGGAGAACCGGCAGGACCGGGAACGCACAGGCAGCGGGCGACAGTGGGGCAGGCAGCACATGGCGATCAGAGTGGTCATCGCGGACGACCAGGAGATGGTCAGGACCGGATTCCGGATGATCCTCGAGAGCCAGCCGGACATCGAGGTCGTCGCGGACGTCGTCGACGGCGAAGCCGCCCTCGAAGCCGTCGCCGCACACCGGCCCGACGTCCTGCTCCTCGACATCCGCATGCCCAAACTCGACGGGCTCGAAGTCACCCGCAGGCTCTCCGGCAGCGACCGCCCCCGCATCGTCATCGTCACCACCTTCGACCTCGACGAGTACGTCCACGCGGCACTCCACGGCGGAGCGTCCGGCTTCCTCCTCAAAGACGCGAGTCCGGCCATGCTGGTTGAAGCGGTCCGGGCCGCGGCCGTCGGGGACTCCCTCGTCTCACCCGCCATCACCGTCCGGCTGCTCCGCGAAATGGCCCCCCGAACCCCGGCCGCCCAGGCGGCCCGCCGCCCGGCAGAGCCGCTGACCGACCGGGAGCGCGAAGTCGTACGCTGCCTCGCGCGCGGCCTGACCAACGCCGAGATCGCCGGCGAACTCTTCGTCTCCCTCTCCACGGTCAAGACCCACCTGGCCAACGTCCAGGCCAAACTGGACGCCCGCAACCGCGTCGAAATCGCCGCCTGGGCCTGGGAAAGCGGCCTGGCGGGCACCCCGGCGTGAGCGAAGCCCGCCTTGGCGTGCGTTTGCCTCCGGGGGTGCGGCCCGGCAGGGGTCCGGGCGTGCCGGGAGCTCGCTTCGGTGCGTGGCTGGGTCCGGGGGTGCCGCCTGGCCGGCATCCCGACGCGCTCTCGATCGTGGCGCCCACCGCCGACGGGCGCGTCACCGACCGTGCCCACCGCTACGGGCGTTCCGCTGCCGATGCTCTCCGCCTCCGCCGCGTTCCCATCGCCGGCCGCACCCGCCCCGGCCGTCCTCCGGACAATGCCGGGCGAATTCAGCCCCGCCGGCGTTCGAGGCGCGGGGTCAGGGGCGGCGCCCCGGGAGGCCGACGCGCAGCGCTCCCGACCACACCGGCCCCCACGGGTGCGGGCAGCGCCCCCGGGAACGCGCCCCGCCGAAGCCCCCGCGCCCCGGGCGGAGCCACGCGAACCACCGGTGGAGCCACCCGCGCGGGGCGGCGTACGGCCAGGCGGCACGCGTGAGCCCGCTCGCGCCATGGGCCCGCCGTCACCCCTACGCCGCGGACTGGATCCGCGTTTTCCTCTCCGTCACCCTCCTCGCCCTCGTCACCTTCGAGGGCGTCGTCCTCGCCCGCCGGCCCAGCGTCCCGCACGCCGCCGTCTGGGTGTCCGGCATCCTCGTCTGCCTCAGCGCCGCGCCCTGGCCCGGGATCCCGCTCCTCGCGCGCGCCTGGTTCGCCGCCGCCGTCACCTGGACCGTCACGCTCCTGCTGATCTTCGGCAACCACCCCATCGTGGTCTGGGGCGGCGGCGAGGCCATCGCCCTCCTCTTCTTCCTCAGCCAGGTGCTGCTGCGCGCCCCCGTCCGTACCGCCGCCGTCCTCGGCCCCCTGCTCGGTCTCGGCTGCATGGCGGTGCCCGTCCGCGACACGGACCCGGGCCGGTTCACGCTGCTCTTCTCCGTGCTCGCCGTCGTCGTAGGCGCGTTCTCGCTGTTGCTGCGCCTGCAGTCCGGCCAGCGCCTGCGCGAGCTGCGCGCCGTCCGCAGCGCCGAGCGCCTGGAGCTGGCGCGCGAGCTCCACGACCTGGTCGCCCACCACGTGACCGGTATCGTGGTCGAGGCGCGGGCCGCCCGTTACACCAAGGTCTCCGCCGAACGCGCCGGCGAGATCTTCGGCCGCATCGAGAACGCCGGGGACGAGGCGCTCGGCTCCATGCGCCGCCTCGTCAAGATCCTCCGTGAGGGCGCCGAGGACGGCAGCGCGGGCCCGGGCCCGGGCGCAGGATCAGGGGCCGGCATCGCCCCCGTCGCCGGCCTTCGCGAGATCCGGGGGCTGACGGAACGATTCGCCGTGACCGGCCCGCCCGTCGTCCTCTACATCGAGGACGGCCTGGAGACCAGGCTCCCCGCCGACGTCGCCGCCACCGCCCACCGCATCGTCCTCGAAGCCCTCACCAACATCGGCAAGCACGCCGCGACCGCCACCGCCGTCCGGATCGGCCTGCGCACCGTCCCGCCGGGCCTGGAAGTCCGCATCGCCGACGACGGCGGCCGCTCCGCCAGGCTCTCCGAGAACGCCCGCGGCGGCGGCTACGGCCTCGTCGGCATGGCCGAACGGGCCGAAGCCCTCGGCGGCTCCCTCACCGCCGGCCCCGCCCCCGAAGGCGGCTGGCTGGTCACGGCGATCCTCCCGCTGTAACCGGCCCCCGGGCCGGCCCGTGGCGTTCGGCGCCGCACCCCGGACCGCCGCCCGAGTGCGTCCGCCGGCACGATCCCGGCCGATCCGTACAGATCGACCGGACCCGGACACGGCACCGCGGGCAGGAAGGCACCGGCCGTCTCACTGGTCGACTGGCCGAGGAAACACTTCCGCGCGCCACGTATTCTCGGGAACCATGAACACCAGCGACATCGACGAGAACGTCACCGCCGAGCTGGCCCGTCTGAGGGACAGCATCGACAACATCGACGCGGCCGTGGTGCACATGCTCGCCGAGCGCTTCAAGTGCACCCAGCAGGTCGGCCACCTCAAGGCCCGCCACCAGCTGCCCGCGGCCGACCCGGGCCGCGAGGCCAGCCAGATCGCCCGGCTGCGCCAACTCGCCGAGAACGCCAAGCTCGACCCCGCCTTCGCCGAGAAGCTCCTGAACTTCATCATCGCCGAAGTAATTCGTCACCACGAGACGATCGCCGCGGGCGAGGAGTAGCCGCCCTGGGGCCCGGCGCCGTCATCCGGCAGCATGGGCCCCATGTCCGCATTGACGCGCAACGAAGCGCAGCTCCGAGCCCAGCTCCTCGACGTCCGGCACTACGCGGTCGCCCTCGACCTCACCACCGGCGACGAGACGTTCGAATCCAGCACCGTCATCCGGTTCACCGCCCGCACCGCCGGAGACACCTTCCTCGAGCTGAAACCGGACGAACTGCGCTCCGTCGAGCTCGACGGACACCCCTTGGACCCGGCCGGCCTCACCGACGGCCGCCTCCCGCTCACCGGCCTCACCGAAGGCCCCCACGAGCTGCGCGTCGAAGCCCGCATGCGCTACTCCCGCACCGGCGAAGGCCTCCACCGCTTCACCGACCCCGCGGACGGGGAGACGTACGTCTACACCCAGATGTTCATGGACGACGTCCAGCGGGTCTTCCCGGCCTTCGACCAGCCCGACCTCAAGGCCGTCTTCGAGTTCACCGTCACCGCTCCCGAGGCCTGGACCGTCCTGGCCAACGGCATCACCACGCGCGTCGGCTCGCGTGACGGCGACCGCGCCGAGGGCGGTGCCGGTATCTGGAAGTCCGCGCCCACCCCCGTCATCTCCACCTACCTCGCCGCCGTCGCCGCCGGCCCCTGGCACAGCGTCCGAACCGAACACGCAGGCCTCCCCTTCGCCATCCACTGCCGCCGCTCGCTGGCCCCCCACCTCGACGCGGACGCCCGGGAGATCCTCGACCTCACCATGGCCTGCTACGACCGCTACCACGAGAAGTTCACCGAGCCCTACCCCTTCGACTCCTACGACCAGGCCTTCGTACCCGAGTTCAACGCCGGCGCCATGGAGAACCCCGGCCTGGTCACCTTCCGCGACGACTACGTCTTCCGCTCCGCCGTCACCGACGCCGAACGCCAACGACGGGCCGTGACCATCGCGCACGAGATGGCCCACATGTGGTTCGGCGACCTCGTCACCCTCAGCTGGTGGGACGACATCTGGCTGAACGAGTCCTTCGCCGAATACATGGGCTACCAGACCCTCATCGAAGCCACCCGCTTCACCGAGACCTGGACCGGATTCGGCATGGAACGCAAGCCCTGGGGCTACGACGCCGACCAGCGCCCCTCCACCCACCCCGTCGCCCCGGACGCCGCCGCCGTCCCCGACACCGCCTCCGCCCTCCTCAACTTCGACGGCATCTCCTACGCCAAGGGCGCCTCCGCGCTGCGCCAACTCGTCGCCTGGCTCGGCGAGAAGGACTTCCTGGCCGGCATCAACACCCACTTCGCCCGCCACAAGTTCGCCAACGCCTCCCTCGCCGACTTCGTGGACTCCCTCGCCGCCCACACCGACAGGGACGTCCACGCCTGGGCCGAGATCTGGCTGCGCACCACCGGCATCGACACCCTCAGCCCGCGCGTCGAGGAGAACCACGGAGGCTGGACCCTCACCGTCGACCGCACCGGCAGCCGCCCCCACCACATCGCGGCCGGCCTCTACGACCACGGCCCCGACGGAGACCTCGAACCGCGCGAGGTCCTCGCCCTCGACGTCCCCTCCGACGAGGTCGTCTCGGTCGGCGGCCCGCGCCCCGCCCTCCTCGTCCTCAACGACGGCGACCTCACCTACGCCAAGGTCCGCCTCGACGAGACCTCCCTGGAAACCGCCCTGCGCGGCATCTCCCGCATCCCCGACCCGCTCACCCGCGCCGTCGTCTGGAACTCCCTGCGCGACATGGTCCGCGACGGGGAACTGGCCGCCGCCGACTACCTGGCCACCGCCGAAGCCCACGTGCCCGAGGAGACGGAGCTGGACATCGTCCAGAACGTACTGGGCTTCGCGCGCACCCAGATCGCCACCCGCTACCTCACCCCCGAACACCGCACCGGGGCCCTCGCCACCCTCACCTCGATCGCCCGCGCCCTGCTGCGGCGCACCGAGGACGGCTCCGACCCCGGCCTGCGGCTGGTCGCCGTCCGGGCCCTCATCGACAGCGCGACCCGGCCCGAGATCCCGGCCGCCTGGCTCGCCGAAGGCACCGTCCCCGGCGGCCCCGAACTCGACCCCGAGCTGCGCTGGCGCATCCTCGCCCGCCTGTCGGTCCTGGGCGCGGTCGGTGAACCCGAGATCGCCGAAGCCCTCGCCGCCGACCCCAGCGCCACCGGTCAGGAAGGCGCCGCCCGCTGCCGGGCCGCCCTGCCGACGGCCGAGGCCAAGGCCGCCGCCTGGGACCGGCTCTTCCACGACGACACCCTGTCCAACTACCTCTTCACCGCCACCGCCCAGGGATTCTGGCAACCCGAACAGGCAGATCTCGTACGGGAGTACGTGCCCCGCTACTACCCCGAAGCCGTCGCCCTCGGCGCCCGCCGCGGCCCCGCCATCGCCGACGCCGCGGGCCGCTGGTGCTTCCCCGACCACGAGATCACCGAAGCCAACCTCCAGGCCGGCCGCGCCTGTCTGGAGGACCCGGACATCACCCCCCTCCTGCGCCGCAAGCTCGTGGACCAACTGGACGACCTGGCCCGCGCCCTCCGCACCCACCCCTGACCGCCAGGGGCCCTGCCCTCCTACGAGAGCAAGCAGGGCCCCATCCCCACCACCTCCCCAGCGGGGGAGGGCTCGGTCCCGGGCCGGGGCCCGCGGCCGGGGCCCGGGGCCCGGGGCTCGGGGGAGCCGGCTTCCGGGGCGGGCGGGGCCGTGAGGTGTCCGCCGACGCCAGGCCAGAGCAAGCGTGGCTGGAAATCACCTACGCCACAAACCCGGGCGGTTACCCCATTCGAGTCGGATCGTTGTACCACTCGGGTGCCCCACCCCATCTCAGCGGCAAACGCCCGCCGCCGATCCGTTTCCGTGAGGACAACCCCATGACAGCGTCCCCCGGCACAGGCAGCGGCAGAGCCCCGCTCGCCGGTGGAATCCACGGCGCGGAGGCCCTGCGGCCACTCCTCGACACCGTCCTCGACGCCCTGCGTACCGGAGCCCGCGCACGCGGCGGCCCCCTCCCGGCCGGCGGCCCCGACGCGGTGACCGACCGCGTCGAAGCCGCACTGGGCGAAGTACTCCCCGAGCACGGGCACGGAGACCACGAAGCGCTGCGGACCCTCGTGCACACCCTCGCCGCCGGCGCCGCAGACCCCGCCGATCCGCTGTGCGCAGCCCACCTGCACTGCCCGCCGCTCGCCGTCGCGGTCGCCGCGGACCTCGCCGCCGGCGCCCTCAACGCCTCCCTCGACTCCTGGGACCAGGCCCCCGCCGCCTCCACGATCGAAGCGCTCCTCACCCGCGCCCTCGCCGCCGAGTTCCACGACACCCCCCGCCCCGACGCCGTCCTCACCACCGGCGGAACCGAAGCCAACCAACTGGCCCTGCTCCTCGCCCGCGAACGTCACGGCCCGCACCTCACCGTCCTGCACGGCGCCAACGCCCACCACTCCATCCCGCGCGCCGCCTGGCTCCTCGGCCTGCCCCCCGCCCGCGCCCTCCCCACCCCCACCGGGATCCTGACCCCCGCCACGCTTGCCGAGGCCCTCGCCGCCACCCCCGGCCCCGTCCTCGTCACCGCCACCGCCGGCACCACCGACGCCGGCCTCATCGACCCCCTCGGCCCCCTCGCGGACCTCTGCGACCAACACGGCGCCGACCTGCACGTCGACGCCGCATACGGCGGCCTCCTCGCCCTCAGCCCCCGCCACCGGCCCAAACTCGCCGGCCTGAACCGCGCCCGGTCGATCACCCTCGACCTGCACAAACTCGGCTGGCAACCCATCGCCGCCGGAATCCTCACCGTCCCCGACACCGCCCTGCTGGCACCGCTCGCCCACCAAGCCGACTACCTCAACGCCCAGGACGACACCGAAGCCGGCCTACCCGACCTCCTCGGCCGCTCCCTGCGCACCACCCGCCGCGCCGACGTCCTCAAGATCGCGGCCACCCTGCGTTCCCTGGGCCGCGACGGCCTCGCCCAGCTCATCGACCGCACCTGCGCACTCGCCGAGCGACTCGCCCGGCTCCTCGAAGCACACCCCGCCTTCGAACTCCACGCGGCGCCCACCATCAGCACCGTCCTCTTCCGGCCCATCCACGCCGACGACACCCGGATCGCCGCCCTGCGCCGCACCCTCCTCCTCGACGGCAGCGCCGTACTGGGCCGAGCCACCGCCGACGGCCGCCTGTGGCTCAAAGCCACCCTGCTCAACCCCCACACCACGGCGGGGGACCTGGACGCCCTCGTGAACCTTCTGGAAGGCAGCAGCCACCGATGACCGCCTTGCTCGATGCACCCCACGACCTCGTCGGAATCGGCATCGGACCCTTCAACCTCTCCCTCGCCGCCCTCGCCCACGGCCTGCCCCACCAAGGTGCCGGGGAACTCGCCACCGCCTTCTACGACCAGCGCCGCGACTTCCGCTGGCACCCCGGACTCCTCATCGACGGAGCCACCCTCCAAGTCCCCTTCCTCGCCGACCTCGTCACCCTCGCCGACCCGGCCAGCCCCTGGTCCTTCCTCAGCTACCTCAAGTGCAAGGAACGGCTCTTCCCCTTCTACTTCGCCGAGCGCTTCCACATCCAGCGCGCCGAATACGACGCCTACTGCCGCTGGGTCGCCGGCCGCCTGCCCGGACTCCACTTCGGCCACCAGGTCGACGCCGTCCGCTGGAACCCCGAACGCGGCCTCTTCGAAGTCGACTTCACCCAGCTCGACGCCGAGGGCGAAGCCGAAGCCCTCGGGCGCACCTACACCCGCAACCTCGTCCTCGGCATCGGGACCGCCCCCTACGTCCCCGAACCGCTGCGGCCCCTCGCCGAAGCCCCCACCGTCCCGGTGATCCACTCCGCCGATTACCTCGACAACCGGCAGCGCATCCTCGGCGCCGACCACGTCACCGTCATCGGATCAGGCCAGTCCGGAGCCGAGGTCTTCCTCGACCTGCTCCGCTCCCGCCCCGCCGGCCGCGAACGCCTCACCTGGCTCGCCCGCACCCCCTCCTTCGCCCCCATGGAGTACTCCAAGCTCGGCCTGGAACACTTCACCCCCGACTACACCCGCTACTTCCACGCCCTGCCCGAACCGGTACGCGACCGCCTCGTCCCCGCCCAGTGGCAGCTCCACAAGGGCATCGACGCCGACACCATCGCCGCCATCCACGAGGAGCTCTACCGCCGCACCCTCGACGGAGGCTGGCCCGACGCCGTCCTCACGCCCGGAGTCAGCGTCCGCACCGCCGGCCGCGTCGCCACCACCAAGGTCGAACTCCACCTGGAACACGTGGAACAAGGCACTCGCTCCCGCCTCACCACCGACGCCGTAGTCCTCGCCACCGGCTACCGAGAACGCCCCCTCACCAGCCTCCTCGCCGGCCTCGACCCCTACCTGCGCAAGGACTCCTCCGGCCGCCCCCGCATCGACGACCGCTACCGGATGATCCTCGACCCCACGGTCACCGGCAGCATCTTCGTCCAGAACGGCGAACGCCACACCCACGGCGTCGGAGCCCCCGACCTCGGCCTCGCCGCCTGGCGCAGCGCCGCCATCCTGAACACCCTGACGGGCAAGGAGCCCTACCCGCAGCCCACCCGCACCGCCTTCACCACCTTCGGCCTCGAACAGCGGGAGCACACACGCCCCCAACCTGCCGGCGAACTGCTCCCGCTGGTCGAGCACCCGTAGGAAGAAACGTTTAGAAGACGGGTATCCCGGCCCGGGTCAGCCGCCAGTCCACGGACGCGAACTGCGCCGGGTCCACCGTCCCCTTCGCCTTCACCCACTGGATGATCGTGTTGCGGATCTCCTCGGAATTCGCCCACAGCTGCTTGGCCTGCGGGACGTGCGGGAAGTTGCCGCCGCCCGAAGCCCGGTAGTTGTTCACCGCCAGCACGAACTGCGCCGCCGGATCCACCGGCTTGCCCTGGAACGACAGCCCCGTGATCCGCGAACCCACCGCCTCCGAGACGTCGATGTCGTAGGTCAGCCCGTACACGGCGTCGTAGTTGTAGTCCGGCGTGCTCTCCGAGTTCGTCAGCTTCGCCGGATCCACCACCTCACCGGGAGCCGTCCGCACGTAGTACTTCGCGGAGTACTCCAGATACGCCTTCAGCTGCGCACCCGTCAGCAGGCGTGCCTCCAGCGTGTTCTCGAAGGGATACAGGCCCGCCGCATCCTTGATCGTCACCTGTCCGGCCGGGATCGACGCCGTCCGCGAGAAACACGAAGCCTGCGACAGCACCGGCAGCGCCGCCCACTCCGTACCCGCCAGCGCGCCCTTCACCGTCTCCGCCTGCACGTGGTTGATCAGATCGATGATCGCCACGTCCTTGACCGGGCCGTCCGCCGAGGACATCGCCTGCGTGGACGTACCGATCACCTGGTTCACATAGGCCACGACCTTGGCGTGCTCGTCCGACAGCAGCCCCACTATCTTCGGGTCCTCCACCGCCGTGTTCGAGTTCAGCACCCGAGCCGACACCTTCGCCACCGACCAGCAGCCCTTCGCCCAGGTCAGCTCGAAGTCGAACAGCGTCAGCCGCTGGCCCCACTTCAGCGGCTCCGACAGCACGACGTCCTTGCCGGTCGCCTTGTTCTTCACCCGGTACTCCGGGATCTCCGTGTGCGCGTGCCCCACCAGGATCGCGTCGATCCCCGGCACCTGCTCCGCCACCAGACCAGCCGCGTTCTCGATGTGCGGAAGCTGGTCCCCGTAACTCGACGTACCGCTCGACCCCGAATGCGCCGACACGATCACCACATCCGCGCCCAGCGACCGCAGCCGCGGCACGTACTTCGCCGCCTGCTCCTCAAGGCCCGGGAACGTCATCTTCCCCTGCACGTTCGCCTTGTCCCAGATCGCGATCCCCGGATTCGTCAGACCCAGCACCGCCACCTTCACGTCCCGCCCGTGCGGCGTACGCAACCGGTGCATGCTGTACGGCGGGAACGCCGGCCGCAGCGTCTTCGCATCCAGCGCGTTCGCCCCCAGCAGCGGGAAGTCGCACTGCTCCTCGAACTTCCGCAGCACCGGAATGCCGTAATTGAACTCGTGGTTCCCCAGCGCCGCCGCGTCGTAGCCGATCGCGTTCATCGCCTGCGCCATCGGATGCACCGGACCGCGCCGCGCGGTGATCGGATCCACCTTCGCGTAGTAGTACGACAGCTGCGTGCCCTGGATGGTGTCGCCGGCGTCGATCAGCAGGGTGTTGCACCGCCCCTTCTGCTCACGCACCTCATTGACCAGCGTGGAGATCTTCGCCAGGCCGACGTCGTTGTGCGCCTTGTCGTCGAACTCCTTGTCCGTGAAGTAGTCCCAGTTGAAGACGTTCCCGTGCAGGTCCGTCGTCCCCATCACCGTGAACGCGTACGTCTTCGGCCGCGCGGCCGAAGCGGCCCCGGCGACCCCGTCAGCCGCGGCGGCCGGGGTGCTCGTGGCCCCCGCCAACGCCACGGCGGCACCCGTGGCAGCCGAAGTGCCCAGAAAAGTCCTACGGTCGAATGCCATGCCATCTCCCCTTTTGAGGCGTGAACAACGCGCGTAGATTCTGACCCAGCAGTAACAAGCCGCAACACCCCCCACAGGTTTCGATCCGATGACCACACGCGTACGAGCGCCAGTGCGACAGTGAAGCCATGACCCAGGACGCATCGCACCAGCCCTACGGAACCCCCGAAGTCCCCCGCGTCGCAGTCCGCGGCGAAGCCCGCCTCGAAGTCGACCCCGAGATCGCCCGCATCGGCATCACCGTCAGCGCCCGCGGCACCGACCGGCGCACCGCCCTCGAAGACCTCACCCGCCGCAACAACGCCGTCCTCGACCTCGTGAAGAGCTACGGCGACCCCGTCGAAAAGCTCGAAACCGGCGCCTTCTCCATCACCCCCGAACTCACCCGCCACGGCCGTAACGAACGCATCCGCGCCTACCACGGACGCGTACACCTCACCGCCGAACTCAACGACTTCACCACCCTCGGCGAACTCACCACCCGCCTCGCCGACCTCGAACTGACCCAGGTCGACGGCCCCTGGTGGGCCCTGCGCGCCACCTCCCCCGCCCACGGGGAAGCCCGCCGCCAGGCCGTACTCGAAGCCGTCCAGCGCGCCCGCGAATACGCGGCCGCCCTCGGCGCGAACCTCGCCGCCCTCGTCGAACTCGCCGACCTCGGCGCCGAGAACGCCGCCCCCTTCCAGGCGGCCGGCGGGATGCGCACCATGGCCTTCAGTGCCACGGAGGACGCAGGCGCCCCCGCCCTCGACCTCGAACCCCAGCGACAGACCGTCTACGCGCAGGTGAACGCGCGCTTCACCATGACCCCTCCCCAGCTGTGAAATCCTGAACGACCGGCGCCCCGGGGGTGCTCATCAGAGCACCCCCATGCACATTCAACAATTGTCAACAACCTTTTGCTCAAAGGTTGTTGGGTGGACACCCGGAACCAATTTCCTACTCCCTGGTAGGGGCATACGCTCGCCCCATGCGCCGAGCGAAAATCGTATGTACCCTGGGCCCCGCCACCGACTCATACGACCAGATCAAAGCCCTGGTCGAAGCCGGAATGGACATCGCCCGCTTCAACCTCAGCCACGGCACCTACGCCGAACACGAGGAGCGTTACCAGCGCGTACGCAAGGCCTCCGACGAAACCGGCCGCAGCGTCGGCGTCCTCGCAGACCTTCAAGGCCCGAAGATCCGCCTGGGCCGCTTCCGCGAAGGACCCGTACTCCTTGAACGCGGCGACGAATTCACCATCACCGTCGAAGACCACGAAGGTGACCGCCACACCTGCGGCACCACCTACAAGGGCCTTGCCGCCGACGTCACCACGGGCGAACGCATCCTCGTAGACGACGGCCGCGTCACCCTCCAAGTCACCGCAGTCGACGGACCCCGAGTCCACACCCTCGTCATCGAGGGCGGCATGGTCTCCGACCATAAGGGACTCAACCTCCCCGGCGTCGCAGTCTCCGTACCCGCCCTCTCCGAAAAAGACATCGAAGACCTCCGCTGGGCCCTGCGCACCGGCGCCGACGTCATCGCCCTCTCCTTCGTCCGCAGTGGCCGCGACATCGAAGACGTCCACCGCATCATGGACGAAGAAGGCCGACGCCTCCCCGTCATCGCCAAGGTCGAAAAGCCCCAGGCGGTCGAAAACATCGACGACATCGTCGCCGCCTTCGACGGCATCATGGTCGCCCGTGGTGACCTCGGCGTCGAAATGCCCCTGGAACAAGTCCCCATCGTCCAGAAGCGAGCCGTCAAACTCGCCAAGCGCAACGCCAAGCCCGTCATCGTCGCCACCCAAATGCTCGACTCGATGATCGACAACTCCCGGCCCACCCGCGCCGAAGCATCCGACGTCGCCAACGCCATCATCGACGGCACGGACGCCGTCATGCTCTCCGGAGAGACCAGCGTCGGCAAATACCCCGTCGAAACCGTCCGCACCATGGCCCGCATCGTCGAAGCCGCCGAGGAAGACATCCTCGCCAAGGGCCTCCCCCCACTCACCGACCGCAACAAGCCCCGCACCCAAGGCGGAGCCGTAGCCCGCGCGGCCGCCGAAATGGGCGACTTCCTCGGCGCCAAATTCCTCGTCGCCTTCACCCAGAGCGGAGACACCGTCCGCCGGCTCTCCCGCTACCGCTCACCCATCCCCCTCCTCGCCTTCACCCCCGACCCCTCCACCCGCTCCCAGCTCAACCTCACCTGGGGCGTCGAAACCTTCCTCGGCCCCCACGTCGACTCCACCGACGCGATGGTCGCCCAAGTCGAGGAAGAGCTCCTGCGCATCGGCCGCTGCGTACCCGGCGACGTCGTCGTCATCACCGCCGGCTCGCCCCCCGGTGTCACCGGATCCACCAACCTGGTCCGCGTCCACCACATCGGCGACGCGGTCCGCTGACGCCGCCCGCAGGCCTACAGCACCTCACGTATAAGACGTACCGCGTCGGGCAACTCCAACCGGCTCTCACCCGTACTCGGGAAGTGCCCGCCCGACGCGGTCACCCGCGCCTCGGCGCCCAGTTCCCGTACGAACCGCAACACATGCTCACCGGTCTGCGCCCCGGTCACGGGGTCATCCGCCGCGTGCAGCACCCGGAACTCCCGCGCCGCCTTGCGGATCTTCCGCCAGTCGAACTCCGGCGTGAAGAACGGCGCCAGCGCGTCATACCCCACCTCGCCCGACATCGACGCGACGAACACCACGCCTGCGAACGCCCCTTCGGCCTCCGTGTCGTGCCGCTGCAGCAACCGCAGCACATTCACCCCGCCCAGGCTGTGCCCCACCAGCACCGTCTCGGCCGCGGGCGCCTCCTCCGCACCCGCCGCGGTCTCCGCCTCCAGCGCCGTCAGCCACGCATCGGCCTCCGGCGCGAACGGCTCGGGGAAGTTCGCAATCCGCACCTCGTGCCCCTCGGCGGCGAACTCCTCACCCACCGCCGAATACCAGTGCTCCCCGCCGCTCATCCCGTACCCGTGCGCGATCACGATCTTGCCCATGGCTCCGCCCCCTGATCCAGTGCCGGTCCATCCGATCCTTCAATCGAAACGCTACGCCGCGTTTCGATAAAACGCCAGGGCTTATCGTGATGCCGTGTCAATCACTCCTTCGGGCACCCCCCGCACCGGCGGCCGCCTCCGCAACGAAGACGCCCACCACTCCGTCCTCGAAGCCACCGCCGCACTCCTCGTCGAGAACGGCTACGGAGCCCTCACCATCGAAGGCGTCGCCAAACGGGCCAACGTCGCCAAGAGCACCGTCTACCGCTGGTGGAAGTCCAAACCCGCCCTCGTCATGGACGCCTACGCCCACGAAACCACCATCCGCGTCCCCGAACCCGACACGGGCACCCTCGCCGGCGACCTCACCGCCTTCGTCGCCGACCTCTACCGCATCGGCCGCGACCCCGTCCGCACCAGAGCCCTCACCGGCCTCATGGCAGAAGCCCAGCTCGACCCCGCTTTCGCCGAACCCTTCCGCGCGTGGGTAGCCACCCGCCGCGAAGTCGTCGCCACCCTCCTCACCCGGGCCATCACCCGCGAGGAACTCCCCGCCACCACCGACCTCGCCCACGCCACCGACCTGGTCTTCGGCCCCTTCTGGTACCGCCTCCTGATCGCCCACGCCCCCCTCGACCCGGCCGACGCGGAAGCGCACGTGGCCACCGTCCTCCACGGCCTCGCGACCCGCACGTGAAAGAAGCCCAGAGCCTGCGCCGGCGCCCGCTTCGCCGCAGAGGCCATTTGTGACCTCCCTACAAGGCGTAGGCGTGATTTCCGGCGTAGGCGCCGCTCGTGAGCGGCTGCGCACCCTGGCGAAAATGATCATGATCGGCGATCAGGCCGGTCATGACATCGCGTACGGAGGAAGTACATGCACAGTGGATCCTCGGTCTTCGCCGGGACGATGGCCGACCTCACATACCCGCAGGTGGAGGCGGCCGCCGCCGCGGGCACGTGCGTCCTGCTGCCCACGGGTGTCATCGAGCAGCACGGCCCCCATCTGCCGCTGGGCACCGACGCCTACGGCGCCTACCAGCTGTGCCGGATGGTGAAGGACGAGCTCGACCGGCACCAGGTACCGGCGCTGATCGCCCCACCCGTGTTCTGGGGCATCAATCAGGTTTCAGGCGCCTTCGCCGGGAGACCCGTTCCTGTGGCGCTTCTACCAGCGCATGGCCCACGCCATGGCCACTACCGTGAACCGCTCGCTCACCGCCCAAGCAGGGGGCGTGCGGGCGTGGCCGCCCCGCTCGCCGGCCGGGGCCCCGCTGGAGCGGTGACCTGCGCTAGTACTTCGGCCCGATGTGGGTGTCCATGAGCGCGACGGACGCCTTGCGGGCGATGGACACGTTCAAGGGGGCGCTGCCGCGTGCCAGGACCGTCCACTGGACGCCGACCTTGGTCAGGGTGTCCGTGCAGAGCTGACGGATGTCGTCGGACTTGTTGGTGAAGAAGTACCGGGGGTACTCGTAGCGCTTGCCGTTGCGGACGGTCCAATTGGTGATCCGACACCCGTCGGAGTGAATGAGCCCCCGGATGAACTCCCAGGGGTGAGCGTCGACGATGTCCTGCTGCCACGGTTCGAGGATGATCCGCCGCTCGTGTTTCTTGCCCGGCCCGTGCTGTGGGAACAGGCAAGTCCAGTGCCGCCCGTAGCTGGTGACGGATACGTGGCCCTGGCGCTGGAGCAGGTAGACCTTGTCGCCGGGGCGGACGGCTCGGACCGCCACGCGGCACTGTTCGATGAGGCCGGGCCAGGCATCTGCGCAGGCGATCCGGAGCTGGTATCCGCCGCGAGGTTGGGGGCTGATGCACCCGTCACCGAGGTAGAGGCCGAGGAGGTACGCGTACGAGGCCTCGTCGGTGGGGGCTGTGCAGGGGGCAGACTGGTTGAGCATGCGGGGGAGGGGCTCAGCCCGAGACTGCCAGGAGCGGATCGCGGCGCGGGATATGCCGGTTTCCTTGCTGACGGAGTTCAAGCTGCGGCCATCAGTGAGCAGGCTGAGCGCGTGCAGGCGTGTGGTGAGGTCGTACATACGGACGACGCTGCTGCGTCTGTGGCACTCGCGGGGTCGATTTTCGCGAGCTTCGCCGGAAAGAGTGATGGTCACGCGAAGCCGCGTGACCATGGAATCGAAGTTATGTGCCCCAGGTGGGATTCGAACCCACACTGTCCGCTGTTTGAGAGCGGCCTCTCTGACCAATTGGAGTACTGGGGCCTAAGAAACGAAGGCTCGTAGGAGCCCTGCGCGAGACCACCTTACAGGAGCTAGGTAGGCTCAGGGGAGCTGTTAAGCCCCGCAACGAGGAGCCTCCGTGACCGCCGAGCACGAGTCGACGCCCACGCCCGACGCCGACCAGTCGCACGTTCCGCCGCTGACGACGCGCGTCGTCATCGCCGAGGACGAGGCGCTCATCCGTCTCGACCTCAAGGAGATGCTCGAGGAGGAGGGCTACGCCGTCGTCGGTGAGGCCGGTGACGGGCAGACCGCCGTCGAGCTGGCTCGGGAGCACCGCCCCGACTTGGTGATCCTCGATGTGAAGATGCCCGTCCTGGACGGGATCTCCGCCGCCGAGAAGATCGCGGAGGAGTCCATCGCCCCCGTGCTGATGCTCACCGCGTTCTCGCAGCGCGACCTCGTCGAGCGGGCCCGCGACGCCGGGGCCATGGCGTACCTGGTGAAGCCCTTCAGCAAGAGCGACGTCGTCCCCGCCATCGAGATGGCCGTCTCCCGCTTCGCCGAGCTCCGCGCGCTGGAGAAGGAGGTCGCCGACCTCTCGCTGCGCCTGGAGACCCGCAAGCTCGTGGACCGCGCCAAGAGCATCCTGCAGACGCAGTACGGGCTCTCCGAGCCGGCCGCCTTCCGCTGGATCCAGAAGACCTCCATGGACCGCCGGATGTCCATGCAGCAGGTCGCCGAGGCGGTCATCGAGGACGCCGAGGAGAAGAAGACCGCCGCCGGCAAGGGCGAGTAGCTCCGAAGCGCGTACACGAATGAGGCCCGCCCCCGGATCCAGGATCCGGGGGCGGGCCTCACTCGTACGGGGGAGTGCTCAGTCCTCGCCGAGGTACGCCTTGCGGACGTCCTCGTTCACGAGGAGCTCGCGGCCCGGGCCCGACAGGACGACCTTGCCGATCTCCATCACGTGGCCCTGGTCGGCCAGCGAGAGCGCGGCCTGGGCGTTCTGCTCGACCAGCAGGATGGTGGTGCCCTGCGACTTGAGCTCGGCGATGGTCGCCATGATCTTCTGCATCATGATCGGCGAGAGGCCCATCGACGGCTCGTCGAGCATGAGCAGCTTCGGCCGGGACATGAGCGCGCGGCCCATGGCCAGCATCTGCTGCTCGCCGCCCGAGAGGGTGCCGGCGGCCTGCTTGCGACGCTCGCCCAGGATCGGGAAGAGGTCGTAGGCGCGCTGGACGTCCTTCTGGATGCCGTCCTTGTCCTTGCGGAGGAAGGCGCCCAGGAGGAGGTTGTCCTCGATGGTCATGCGCGGGAAGATGTGCCGCCCCTCGGGGGAGTGGGCGAGTCCGAGCGCGACGATGTCGTGCGCGGGGGTCTTCTTCAGCGACTTGCCCTCGAACTTGATCTGGCCGCCGCGCGGTTTGATCAGGCCCGAGAGGGTGCGCAGGGTCGTCGTCTTGCCGGCGCCGTTGGTGCCGATGAGGGTGACGATCTGACCGGCGTCGACGCTGAACGAGATGCCCTTGACGGCTTCGATCTTGCCGTAGGCGACACGGAGGTCTTCGACCTCGAGGAGTGCGGTCACCGGTCTTCTCCGTCCGTGCTGGTGGTGCTGTGTGCCTCCGCCGCTTCGACCTCCGCGACTTCTTCGGCGCCGGGGGCGCCTTCGAAGGGCTCGCCGAGGTAGGCGGCGATGACGCGCTCGTCGCCCTGGACCTCGGCGGCGGTGCCTTCGATGAGCTTCTCGCCCTGGACGAGGCACGCGACGCGGTCGCAGAGGTTGAAGATGAAGCGCATGTCGTGCTCGATGACGAGGACGGCGATGCCCTGGTCCCGGATGGCGAAGATGAGCTCTTCGGTCGCCCGGGTCTCCTGCGGGTTCATGCCGGCGGTGGGCTCGTCCAGGAGGATGAGGCCGGGGTCGCTGGCCAGCGCGCGGGCGATTTCGAGCTTGCGCTGTTCACCGTAGGGGAGGTTGCGGGCGAGGTGTTCGGCCTTGTGGGCGAGGCCGATGAACTCCAGGAGTTCCATGGACTTCGCGCGGCTCGCCGCTTCTTCCCGGCCGAAGCTGGGGAGGCGCAGGAGGGAGGCCCAGAGGCCGACCTTGGTGCGGGTGTGGCGTCCGACGAGGACGTTTTCCAGGACCGTCATGTTGTTGAAGAGACGGATGTTCTGGAAGGTGCGGGCGACACCGGCCGCGGTGACCTTGTACGACTTGGGGGGCAGGACCTTGTCCTTGTACCGGACTTCGCCCTCGGTGGGGATGTAGAGGCCGGTGAGGCAGTTGAAGAAGGTGGTCTTGCCGGCGCCGTTGGGGCCGATGAGGCCGACGATCTCGCCGCTGCGCACGGTGAGGTCGACGTTCTTGACGGCGGTGAGGCCGCCGAAGCGCATCGTGACGCCGCGTGCGTCGAGGACGGTCTCCGCCGTGGTGGCGGCGGGGGATTCGGTGGTGGTGGTCGTCATGGGTCAGACCCCTGCCTTGCCGAGGACCGTGGGCGCGCTCATGGACTCGTGGAGTTCGAGCTGGTTGCGCTTGTTGGGGATGAGGCCTTCGGGGCGCAGTCGCATCAGGACGATGAGGGCGAAGCCGAAGACGAGGAGCTGGTATTCGCCGAGGAACTGGAGCTTGTTGGGGATCAGGAAGAGCAGTGATCCGCCGACGAGGGGTCCGGAGATGGTTCCCATGCCGCCGAGGACTACCGCGGCGAGCAGGAACGCGGAGTTCGGGGGTACGGCGTTGGCGAAGGTGTACTGGTCGGGGGTGACCGTGTACTGGACGTGTGCCTGGACGGCTCCGGCCAGACCCGCGAGGGTGGCGCCGAGGGCGAAGGCGATGAGCTTGACGCGGAAGCCGTTGATGCCCATGGCTTCGGCGGCGGTCTCGTCCTCGCGGATGGCGACCCAGGCGCGGCCGATGCGGGATTCCGCGCTGCGGCGGAAGACGAGGATCACGATGAGGGTGATCAGCAGCATCAGCAGGAAGTAGTTGGCGAAGCGCCCGATGGTGAATCCGGCGATCGTGTGCGAGGCGCCGAAGTCGAATCCGAAGAGGTTGACGTTCGGGATGTTCGCGATGCCGTTGGGGCCGTTGGTGATGTCGGGGCCGGAGACGCCGTCGAGGTTGTTCATGGAGATGCGGAAGATCTCACCGAAGCCGAGCGTCACGATGGCGAGGTAGTCGCCGCGCAGTCGCAGGGTGGGTGCGCCGATGAGGACACCGAAGACCATGGAGGCGGCCGCGCCGATGAGGAGTGCGCCCCAGAAGGGGAGGTGCACGCCGAAGGGCGAGTTCGGTGAGCCGGAGACCAGGGCCGCGGTGTAGGCGCCGACGCCGAGGAAGGCGACGTATCCGAGGTCGAGGAGGCCGGTGAGGCCGACGACGATGTTCAGGCCGAGTGCGACGGTGGCGAAGATCAGGATGTTGACGCCGAGGTTCGCGTACTGGTCGTCGGTCTGGGTGAGGGGGAAGGCGGCCGCTGCCGCGAAGGCGCCGACGAGGGCGACGTTGCGGTGGCGGTTGGTGAGGGTGGTGACGCGGGCCAGGAGGCCCGCCTTGTTGAGCGCGGCCGAACCGAACCCGGCGGTGATCAGGAAGCCGACGAAGAGTTCCTGGTACGGGGTGGTGATGCCGTAGGTGAAGACGGTGAGCGCGAGGCCGAGGACGGCTGCGATCAGGAGGATCTCCGCCCAGGCCGGGAGGGTACGGGCGGGGGTGATGGGGCCGGAGGTGAAGGCGGCCTTGATGGTCGTCCAGCGGTTTCCGGCTTCGTGCTTGAACTTCTCCCACGCGGTGTCGTCGGGGTCGGGGCCTTCGAGTGCGGGGCGCTCGAAGGGGAGCGCGAAGGCGCCGATGACGGCGAGGAGGCTGACCAGGGCGGCGACGCCGGCTCCGGGTTCGAGGTCGACGATGGCGCCGAGTTCGCCGACGATCGAGACGACGGTGTACCAGGTGGTGACGAACGCGGCGAGCGCGGCGAGTTTGATCGCGGCGTCAGCGCCGGCGGGGGTGAGCCAGCGCAGGCCCTTGGTCCCGTAGGAGGCGAGGCCGAAGAGGGCCGTGAGGGCGCCGCCGATGAGGACGAGCCACTGGAGGCCGCCGGGGTAGCCGTAGACGGTGAGGTCTCCGGGGTAGGCGGTGGTCCAGGTCCAGGCGAGGAACGCCGAGACGACGGTGAGGGCTCCGCCCGCGGTGGCGAGGGCGCGGGCCGTCTTCTCGGGGAGGGGGATGAAGCCCTTGGCCGGTGCGGTGGTCTTCGCGGTGTCCGCGGAGTTGGTCGTCATGGATGTCACACCCTGTCCGCCACGCGCTGGCCCAGCAGGCCTTGAGGCCGGAAGAGGAGCACGAGGATGAGAAGTACGAACGCCCAGGTGTTACCCCAGGACTGGCCGCCGAGCTGTTCGAAGCCGGGGATGTCGGCGACGTAGACGGTGGTCAGGGTTTCGGCGAGGCCGAGGACGAGGCCGCCGACCATGGCGCCGTAGATGTTGCCGATGCCACCGAGGACGGCGGCGGTGAAGGCCTTGAGGCCGAGCAGGAAGCCCATCTTGAACTGGACTTCGCCGTACTTGAGGCCGTATGCGACGGCTCCGATGGCGGCGAAGACGGCTCCGAGCGCGAACGCGGTGGTGATGATGCGGTCGGTGTTGATGCCCATGAGCTTCGCGGTGTCGGGGTCCTGGGCGGTCGCCTGCATGCCGCGGCCGGTGCGGGTCTTCTTGACGAAGAAGCCGAGGAAGGCCATGGAGATGGGGGCGGCGATCAGGAGGAAGACGTCACCGGTCTGGATGGTGACGCTGCCGAGGTGGAAGGGTCCGCCGGGGATCTCGGGGAAGATCAGGGAGGATTCCGCTCCCGGGTACCAGGCCCATACCGCCTGCTGGAGGGCGATGGAGAGCCCGATGGCGGTGATGAGCGGGGCGAGCCGGGGGGCGCTGCGCAGGGGTCGGTAGGCGAAGCGTTCGGCGCCTACGGCGATCAGGGTGGCGACGATGACCGCGCCAATGATCATGAGCGGGAGGGCGATCCACATGGTGGTGCCCCCGGGGAGCATCAGCCAGACGGTGAGGGCCCCGAATCCGCCGGTCATGAAGATTTCGCCATGCGCGAAGTTGATGAGCTGGACGATGCCGTAGACCATCGTGTAGCCAATGGCGACGAGCCCGTACATGGATCCCAGTAGCAGGCCGTTGACCAGCTGTTGCGGCAGTTCGTGCACCGCAGGTCCTCCGAGTCTTTCGACGGATGTGACACCGCGCGGGGCGCTTTTTGTGCGCGCCCCGCGCGGCAGGTGTGGTGGTGCTCCGGTGGCCGGCCGTTCGAGCGGTACTACCGGCTACCGGATGGTGACGGGTGGAGGTCAGCCGCCGAGGGTGCCGGACTCGACGGACTTCCAGTCGTTGCCCTCGACCTTGTAGACGGTGAGCTGCTTGTTGGTGGCGTCACCGAACTCGTCGAAGGAGACCTTGCCGGTCACACCGTCGAAGGACACGCCCTGGACGGCTGCGAGGACCTTGGCGCGGGCGTCGGCGGGGAGCTTGCCGTTGTTGCCGTCGACCGCGGCCTTGACGGCCTCGATGATCGCCCAGGCGGAGTCGTAGGAGTAACCGCCGTAGGCGGCGAAGGGCTCCTTGTAGCCGGCCTTGGTGTAGTTGGCGACGAAGTCCTTGGCGGACGGCAGGCTCTCGACCGGGGCACCGACCGAGGTGGCGAGGTCGCCCGCGGAGCCGGCGCTGGCGAGCTCGACGTACTTCTTGTCGTAGATGCCGTCGCCGCCGATGAGCGGGATGTTGGTGCCGGAGGCCTTGATCTGCTTGCTGAGCGGGCCGGCCGCGGGGTACTCGCCGCCGTAGTAGACGGCGTCGGCGCCGGAGCTCCTGACCTCGGTCACGATCGCGGAGAAGTCCTTGCTCTCCGGGTCGATGTGGCCTTCGCCGACGACCTGGCCGCCGAGCTTGGTGAACTCGCCCTTGAAGGTTCCGGCGAGGCCGGCGCCGTAGGTCTTCTTGTCATCAATGATGAAGACCTTCTTCTTGGCCGCCTTGTTGAAGAGGTACTGAGCCGCGAACGGGCCCTGGACGGCGTCCGTGGTGGCGGTGCGGAAGTAGCTCTTGTAGGTGCGGACCTTCTCGCCGGCCGCCCACTTCGGCCCCTGGGTGAGGGAGGGGCTGGTGTTGGCGGGCGAGATCTGGGCGAGCTTGGCGTCGTCGAAGACCTTCTGCATGGACTCCGAGACGGAGGAGTTCAGCGGGCCGACGACACCGAGGACGTCCTTGTCGGCGACGAGCTTGGTGGCGTTCTGCTGGCCGGAGGAAGCCTGGGCCTGGTCGTCGAGGGCCTGGATCTTGAAGGTGACGCCCTTGACGTACTTCTTCTCGTTGGCCTGCTTGGCGGCGAGGTCGGCAGAGTTCTTGATACCGAGGCCGAGGGCCGAGAGGTCGCCGGTCAGGGGGGCGTCTACGCCGATGACGACCGTGGTGTCGCCACCGTCGCCGGTGCCGCCGGCCTTGTCGTCACGCGAGCCACAGGCGGTGAGAGTGAGGGCGCCCGCGGCGAGCGCGGCGGTCACGGCAATGAGAGAACGCTGACGCACGATCAGTCCTTTCCTGGCACTGCGTCCCCCGTGGGACGCACCGTGTCGAACGCGGGGAACCGAACTGAAAGGAATCCGGCTGGTCGCGGTGACTGGCCGTGACTCTAGGCGGGTCTTAGGACGTTATGGAGGGCTGAGGCCAATGATGTGACTCTCTTGTTATGCCACGGCGTAATGCATAGCGGATCTCTGGGGGTGGAACGGGGGAATTCCGGCCGTTTCGTCTTGTCCGTATGGTGAGACGCGTGAGGACCGTCAGTGGGTTTGAGTACTGTCCCGCCAGGACTCTGGGCCCTTTTGGTCATGACGGCGCCGGGGTGTCCGCGTCTCGCGTTGCGGGACAGGCCCTGGTCAGAGCGGTGGAAAGATCCCTGGCATAACGGTCACCGGGGATGTAGCTGTGCTCTTCTTTCTGGAATTTATTACTCAGGGTTACTTCCAGGAAGGGGAGTCCGGAATTCCGTGCTACATGCATGCAGTCGGCCACCCGTATCCGTACGACGAGGTCGCGCGCCTCGCCCGCCGAGACCCTGGCCGGAAGCAATGGCTCGATCTCGACGGTCAGCGCCCTCGAAGGCTGCGACAGCCGCTCCAGCGTGATGGCCGGCCCGGACGCGGCGCGCACACGCACGGTGAACACGAAGGCGCTGCCGTCGGGGGTCGGCTCGACCGGTGCGACGTAGGCGAGGGAGAAGACCTGCGACGGCGCGGGCGGCGTGTACGGGACGGGCCGCGGCCGGGCGGCGTAGAGCGCGGCGCCGCCGGCGACCAGGGCCGACACGCAGGTCAGGGCCCCGATGGCCAGGACGGCCCGCCGGTGGCCCGCGTAGAGCTCGCGGGCCCACCGGGAGCCCGGGGGCGTACGGGGACCCGGGCGCGGGCTCTCGTGGCCCTCGGTGCCCTCTCCGGGCTCGACCGGGCCGATGCCCCCGCTCACTGCCAGGGACCGCCGGTCGGGACGCCCGAGCGGTAGCGCTCGGCGCAGCGGCGCTCCGCCTCCCGGGCGGTGAGCGCGCGGGCGGCGGCAGGGCCCTTGGCGCGCTGCTCGGCGCGGGCGTCGGCGAGGACGGCGAGCAGGATCTCGTTCTGGCCGCCGGACAGGCCCATGGCCTGGTAGTCGAGGTGGACGGCGTCGCGGCCCTCGCCGGCGTCGAGGATCACGCCGGCCCAGTGGGTGATCAGGTCGGTGCACAGCCGCTGGGGCGGGGTGGGTTCCGGGGTCGGGGCGGGCCCGGACCGCGTGGCCCCGGCCGAGGGGGCGGCGCCGGCGCAGCCGAGCGGTGCGGCGGCCAGCAGCGCCACCGTCGCCGCCGCGGCCAAGGCGCGCCGCGGCGCCGGTCCGGATCCCATGCGGGAACGCTAGACCGACGCCGCTGCAAGGGCAACGGCTAGTTGTTGCCGTCCTGTTGCGGGTTCACGTCGCGCAGCAGGCAGGTGAGGCGGGCGGTGCAGACCCGGCGGTCCTGCTCGTCGGTGATGACGACCTCGTAGGTGGCGGTGCTGCGGCCCTGGTGCACGGGGGTGGCGACCCCGGTGACCAGGCCGGAACGCGCACCGCGGTGGTGCGTGCAGTTCAGGTCGACGCCGACGGCGATCTTGGTGATGCCGCCGTGCATCATCGCGCCGACCGAGCCGATGGTCTCGGCGAGGACGGCGGAGGCCCCGCCGTGCAGCAGCCCGTAGGGCTGGGTGTTGCCCTCGACCGGCATGGTGGCGACGACGCGATCGGCGGACGCTTCGAGGATCTGGATGTCCATCCGCCTGCCGAGGTCGCCCGCCGAGAACAGCGAGGGCAGGTCGACGCCCAGGGCCGTGTACTCGTCGAGGACCTCTTGCGGGAACTTCACCGCGTGCTGCTCGCCCATGGGCCGACTCCGTTCGTCAACGTTCGTTAACCATCTTGTCCTCAGGTCGTTCTATCAGGCCGTCTCGAAGCGCACGACGACGGACTTGCTCGCCGGGGTATTGCTGGTGTCCGCGGTGGAGTCGAGCGGCACCAGCACGTTGGTCTCGGGGTAGTAGGCGGCGGCGCAGCCGCGGGCCGTCGGGTAGTACACGACGCGGAAGCCGGGCGCGCGCCGTTCGACGCCGTCGCGCCACTCGCTGACGAGGTCGGTGTACGAGCCGTCGGCGAGCCCCAGCTCGGCGGCGTCCTCGGGGTTGACCATGACGACGCGGCGGCCGCCGGTGATGCCGCGGTAGCGGTCGTCGAGGCCGTAGATCGTGGTGTTGTACTGGTCGTGGCTGCGCAGGGTCTGCAGGAGCAGCCGGCCCGCCGGGACGCGCGGGTACTCCACGGGCGCGGCGGTGAAGTTCGCCTTGCCGGTCTTGGTGGGGAAGCGGCGCTCGTCGCGCGGGGCGTGCGGCAGCTGGAAGCCGCCGGGGTGGGCGACGCGGGCGTTGAAGTCCTCGAAGCCGGCGACGACCCGGGAGATCCGGTCGCGGATGGCGGCGTAGTCCTTCTCGAACTCCTCCCACGGGGTCTTCGAGTCCTCGCCGAGGACGGCGCGGGCCATGCGGGCCACGATCGCGGGCTCGGAGAGCAGGTGCGGGGAGGCGGGGGCGAGGTTGCCGCGCGAGGCGTGGACCATGCCCATGGAGTCCTCGACGGTCACGAACTGCTTGCCGGCGGCCTGGACGTCCTTGTCGGTGCGGCCGAGGGTGGGCAGGATCAGGGCGCGCCGGCCCGTGACCGCGTGGGAGCGGTTGAGCTTGGTGGAGACGTGCACGGTCAGGGAGGCGCGGCGGATCGCGGCCTCGGTGACCTCGGTGTCGGGGGTGGCGCCGACGAAGTTGCCGCCCATGGCGAAGAGCACCTTGGCCTCGCCGTCGCGCAGGGCCCGGATGGAGCGGACGACGTCGAATCCGTGCTCGCGGGGCGAGGTGATGCCGAATTCCTTGTCGAGGGCGTCGAGGAAGGCGGGCGAGGGGCGCTCGAAGATCCCCATGGTGCGGTCGCCCTGCACGTTGGAGTGGCCGCGCACGGGGCAGACGCCGGCCCCGGGGCGGCCGATGTTTCCGCGCAGGAGCAGGAGGTTGACGACTTCGCGGATGGTGACGACGGAGTGCTTGTGCTGGGTCAGGCCCATCGCCCAGCAGACGATGGTGCGCTTCGAGGCCAGGATCATGGCCAGTGCGCGCTCGATCTCGGGGCGGGTCAGGCCCGTCGCGGTGAGGGTCTCGGCCCAGTCGGCGTCCTTGGCGGCGGCCGCGAACTCCTCGTACCCGTGGGTGTGTTCGCGGATGAACTCCTCGTCGGTGGCGCCGTCGGCCTCGAGGACGAGCTTGTTCAGGAGGCGGAAGAGGGCCTGGTCGCCGCCGATGCGGATCTGGAGGAAGAGGTCGTTCAGCGCGGTGCCCTTGAGCATGCCGAAGGGGCTCTGCGGGTTCTTGAACCGCTCCATGCCGGCCTCGGGCAGCGGATTCACCGAGATGATCTTCGCGCCGGCGGACTTGGCCCGCTCCAGCGCGGTCAGCATGCGCGGGTGGTTGGTGCCCGGGTTCTGGCCGGCCACGATGATCAGGTCGGCCTGGTGGAGGTCTTCGAGGGAGACGCTGCCCTTGCCGATGCCGATCGTCTCGTTCAGCGCGGAGCCCGAGGACTCGTGGCACATGTTCGAGCAGTCGGGGAGGTTGTTGGTGCCGAATTCGCGGACGAAGAGCTGGAAGAGGAAGGCCGCCTCGTTGCTCGTGCGGCCCGAGGTGTAGAAGAGGGCCTCGTCGGGGGAGCCCAGGGCGCGCAGCTCCTCCGCGATGATCGCGAAGGCCCGCTCCCAGGTCACCGCCTCGTACCGGTCGGCGCCCTCGGGCAGGTACATCGGCTCGGTGATCCGCCCCTGCTGGCCCAGCCAGTAGCCGGAGCGGGTGGCGAGATCGGCCTGCGGGTGCGCGGTGAAGAACTCCGGGGTGACCCGGCGCAGCGTGGCCTCCTCCGCGACGGCCTTGGCGCCGTTCTCGCAGAATTCGGCGGTGTGGCGCTTGTCGCCCTCGGGCCAGGCGCAGCCGGGACAGTCGAAGCCGTCCTTCTGGTTGACCTTGAGGAGGGTGCGGGCGGTGCGGGCCAGTCCCATCTGCCGCTGCGCGACCTTCAGCGTGTGGCCGATGGCGGGCAGGCCCGCGGCCGCGTGCTTGGGGGGCGACACCTGCGGTGCGTCCTGTACGGGATCCCCTGCGGGCGGCTTGGCGGCCATGTCGCTCCCCTTCGAGCAGTCGTGCGGTCCTGCGTGGCAGCGGCGGTGCTGCGCGAAAACCGGATACACCCCGATCCTGTCACGGACCGCCGACATCGCCGACGCCGGAATTGTCAGTGCGGCGGCCTAGGATCGGGGGCGTGGCAGATTCAGCATCGAAGAAGACCGACCAGCCGACCGCAGCGGACCGCCCCCGCCTGATGCTCATGGACGGGCACTCCCTGGCGTACCGGGCGTTCTTCGCGCTGCCCGCGGAGAATTTCACGACCGCGACGGGGCAGCCGACCAACGCCATCTACGGGTTCGCCTCGATGCTGGCGAACACGCTGCGCGACGAGGCGCCCACGCACTTCGCCGTGGCGTTCGACGTGTCCCGCAAGACGTGGCGCTCGGCGGAGTTCCCGGAGTACAAGGCGAACCGCTCCAAGACCCCCGACGAGTTCAAGGGGCAGGTCGAGCTGATCGGCGAGCTCCTCGACGCGATGAGCGTGCCGCGCTTCGCGGTCGACGGCTTCGAGGCCGACGACGTGATCGCGACGCTGGCCACGCAGGCCGAGGCCCTCGGCTTCGACGTGCTGATCGTCACCGGTGACCGGGACTCCTTCCAGCTGGTCTCCGAGCACACCACCGTGCTCTACCCCACCAAGGGCGTCTCCGAGCTCACCCGCTTCACCCCCGAGAAGGTCGAGGAGAAGTACGGGCTCACGCCCCAGCAGTACCCGGACTTCGCGGCGCTGCGCGGCGACCCGTCCGACAACCTCCCCGGCATCCCGGGCGTCGGCGAGAAGACCGCCGCCAAGTGGATCACCCAGTTCGGGTCGTTCAAGGAGCTCGTCGAGCGCGCCGAAGAGGTCAAGGGCAAGGCCGGGCAGAACTTCCGGGACCACCTGGAGTCCGTGAAGCTCAACCGTGTCCTGACCGAGATGGTCAAGGACGTCGCCCTCCCCAAGACCCCCGCCGACCTGGCCCGCGCCCCCTACGACCGGACCGCCGTCACCGGCGTCCTGGACGTACTGGAGATCCGCAACCCCTCGCTGCGCGAGCGGCTGCTCGCCGTCGACCCGGGCGCGGCCGAGGAAGCGGCCCCGGCCCCGGCGGCGGCCGCCGTAGAGCTGGACGCCTCCGTGCTGGGCGCCGGCGAGCTCGCGCCGTGGCTCGAGAGCCACGCGGGCGCCCCGCTCGGCATCTCCACCGTCGACAGCTGGGCGCTCGGCACCGGCAACGTCTCCGAGATCGCGCTGGCCTCGGCCGGCGGCGCGGCCGCCTGGTTCGACCCGTCCGAGCTGGACGAGGCCGACGAGCGGGCCTTCGCCGCCTGGGCCGCCGACGCCGCCAAGCCCAAGGTCGTGCACAACGCCAAGGGCCTGATGCGGGTCTTCCCCGAGCACGGCTGGACCCTGGCCGGGGTCGCCATGGACACCGCGCTCGCCGCCTACCTGGTCAAGCCCGGCCGGCGCTCCTTCGCGCTGGACGTGCTGTCCATGGAGTACCTGCACCGGGAGCTGGCGCCCGCCGCCGCCGACGGGCAGCTCGCCTTCGGGGCCGACGACACCGCCGAGGCGGAGGCCCTGATGGCGCAGGCCCGCGCCGTCCTGGACCTCGGGGACGCCTTCACGGTCAAGCTGACCGAGGTGGGCGCCGCCGAGCTGCTGCACGACATGGAGCTGCCCACCTCCGAGCTGCTGGCCCGGATGGAGCGGGCGGGCATCGCCGCCGACCGGAGCCACCTCGAGGCGATGGAGCAGCAGTTCGCCGCGGCGGTGCAGCAGGCGGTGAAGGAGGCGCACGCGGCGGTCGGGCACGAGTTCAACCTCGGCTCGCCCAAGCAGCTCCAGGAGGTGTTCTTCGGCGAGCTGGACCTGCCGAAGACGAAGAAGACCAAGACCGGCTACACCACGGACGCGGACGCGCTGGCCTGGCTGGCCGCGCAGACCGACCACGAGCTGCCGGTGATCATGCTCCGCCACCGGGAGCAGGCCAAGCTGCGCGTGACCGTAGAGGGCCTGGTCAAGACGCTCGCCGCCGACGGCCGGGTGCACACCAGCTTCAGCCAGACCGTCGCCGCCACCGGACGCCTGTCCTCCACCGACCCCAACCTGCAGAACGTGCCGGTGCGCACCGACGAGGGCCGGGCCATCCGCCGCGGCTTCGTCGTCGGCGAGGGGTTCGAGTCCCTCATGACCGCCGACTACAGCCAGATCGAGCTGCGCGTCATGGCCCACCTCTCCGAGGACGAGGGCCTCATCGAGGCGTTCCTGTCGGGCGAGGACCTGCACACCACCGTCGCCTCCCAGGTGTTCGGCGTCGAGCGGTCCCAGGTCGACGCCGAGATGCGGCGCAAGATCAAGGCCATGTCCTACGGCCTGGCGTACGGGCTCTCCGCCTTCGGCCTCGCCCAGCAGCTGGGCATCGAGCCCGGTGAGGCGCGGGGCCTGATGGAGACGTTCTTCGAGCGGTTCGGCGGGGTCCGGGACTACCTGGGCCGCGTGGTCGAGGAGGCCCGCGCCACCGGGTACACGGCGACGGTCTTCGGCCGCCGCCGCTACCTCCCCGACCTCAACAGCGACAACCGCCAGCGCCGCGAGGCCGCCGAGCGGATGGCGCTGAACGCGCCGATCCAGGGAACCGCCGCCGACATCGTCAAGGTCGCCATGCTGCGCGTGGACAGGGCGATCACCGAGGCCGGGCTGAAGTCGCGGATCCTGCTCCAGGTCCACGACGAAATCGTGCTGGAGATCGCCCCCGGGGAGCGGGAGAAGGCCGAGGAGCTGGTGCGCCGCGAGATGGGCGCCGCCGTCGACCTCAGGGCCCCGCTGGACGTGTCCGTGGGCGTCGGCCCCGACTGGGAGTCCGCCGCGCACTGATCCCCGCACGCCGCACGCCGTACGGTCCGGGCCGCGCCCGTCCTCGCCTACCCGGCCGGGACGGGCGTTCGCGTTTCCTCGTCGGAGTCGCAGTCCGCGCGGATGCGGCCCCGCCGGTGGCGCAGGCGCACGAGGACCCCGTACAGCAGCAGGGCCACGGCGAGGCCGCCGCCCGCGCCGAAGCAGATCGTCGGGATGATGTCGAGCGGGGTGCGGATCCGGTCGAAGAAGGTGAAGAAGCGCAGCACCCGCATCGTGACCCCGGCCGCCACGCACACCAGGACCAGCGTGAGCGCGCCCCACACCTCTGCCCGGCCGAGCGCCGGGACGGACGCGGGAGCCGGTGAGGGCGGCAGCCGGCGCAACGCGGTCACCGTGAACCAGAGCAGCGCGCAGGCCGCGAGCGCCGAAGTCCCGTACTGCAGATACGAGTAGAGGGGCAGGCCGAAGGCGAGCGGCTCGCCCAGCTCCGGCAGCGTGCGCGTCCCGAAGCGGTCGATGTGCGTGAAGCCGTCCCACACCACGTGCGTGAGCGAGCCGGCGACCGCCGAGAGGTAGAACCAGAGGGCCAGCGCGGGCAGTCGGCGCCCGCGCCACTCCTCGCCCCGTACGAAGGTGTGCACCCGTCCCTGCCGGCGGCGCGGCAGGAGCGCGATCAGCGGCTCGCGCAGCAGCAGCCAGCACGCCGCGAGGACGGCGGTCAGCACCGCGTCGGCGGTCAGGACGCCGGGCAGGGAGTGCGTGAAAGTGCCGTACGGCCTGAGGCCGGAGACGACCGCGTCCGCGAAGTAGAAGGTGTCCGGAGCGAACGACCCGAGGACCAGGGCCGAAGCGACGAGGGGGCCCCGCGCACGCCCGGTCCGGCGGACGCCCGGAAGTACGGCGGCCGCGTGGCTGAGGGTGAACGGCATGAGACCTCGGCTCGACTGGACTGTTCGATCAGTGCGTCCAGTATGGGCGAGCTGCTCGAAGCGTGGGGAAGCCGTGAAATCCCCAGGGGGATTCGTGTCGTGCACAGAGAGTTGACGTAGGGTCACGCGGACGTCGAGGGGGAGGGGGCCGGCTCATGACGGCTCGGATTCGGATGGCGGCGCGCATACCGGCCCGGTTCGGGCGGGTTGCGCGCAAGGGCGGAGCCGCCGTACTGGTCTCCGCACTGGTGGCCGCCGCGATGACCGCCTCGCAGGGGCCGGGGGCCGGCCACGGCCGGCCGGTGGCCGCGGCGGGCGAGGGCGCCGCACGCGTTCCCGTCCCCGACGGATCCGCCGGCGACACCTCCTACTTCACCGCCCTCCCGCCGCTCGTGAGCCCCGAACCGCCCGCCGTGCTCCTCTCCGAGGACGGACCGGCGCCGCGGCCGCCCGCGGAGCAGGCCGCCGCGGAGGGCGGGACGTCCAACGAACCCGTGGCCATGGGCGGGGCGGAGGGCGCGCAGGGGATACCGGCGAGCGTGCTCGCCGCGTACCGGAACGCGGAACGGGTGGTCGGCGGCCGCGACCCCGGATGCGGCCTGCGCTGGCAGCTCCTCGCGGCGATCGGCAAGGTCGAGTCCGGACAGGCGCGCGGGGGCCGGGTCGACGCCGCCGGTACGACGCTGCGGCCCATCCTGGGACCCGTGCTCGACGGCAACGGCTTCGCGAACATCCCGGACACGGACGCCGGGGCCTACGACGGGGACGCGCGGTACGACCGGGCGGTCGGGCCGATGCAGTTCATCCCGTCCACGTGGGCCTCCTGGGGCCAGGACGGCAACGGCGACGGCAAGCGCGACCCCGACAACGTGTACGACGCGGCGCTCGCCGCCGGGCGCTACCTGTGCGCCGGCACGCGGGACCTGCGGACGGACGCGGACCTGGACCGGGCGGTGCTGTCGTACAACCAGTCCTCGGCGTACCTGCGGACGGTGCGGTCGTGGTTCACGTACTACCTGAAGGGGACGCACGAGGTCCCGGACGGCGGCGGCAACGGCAGCACGGTGGTGACGGCCCCGAAGCCGACGCCGACGCCCACGCCCAAGCCGACGCCGAAGCCGACGCCCAGCCCCACGCCCAGCCCG
>NZ_JAGGOT010000042.1:0-88279 GCF_018614195.1 Streptomyces sp. ISL-43 | reverse complement strand
CACGCCCAGCCCGAAGCCGACGCCGAGCCCGACGCCTACACAGAGCCCGACACCTTCGCCGAAGCCCACGCCGGACCCGCCGACGCCCAGCCCCACGCCGACGCCCGAGCCCACGCCGACGCCGAGCCCGAGCCCCACGTCCTCCCCCTCGGCCCCGCCCTCCCCGTCCGCGAAGCCCAAGCCGTCCCCCGAGCCGACGCTGACGCCGACGCCGACGCCGAGGCCGTCCCCAGCCGCCGTCACCCCCGAGGCCCCCGCAGCCCCGTAAGGCCCGCCGCGGCACTCCGGCGCCCGGACCCGCCGGAAGGAGCCACCGCGTGATCGGTGGCGCAAACGGTTCTCATCTGTCACCCGCGTTGCTACGGTGCCCCCGCCCTGACGACCAATCAGATTCCGGAGGCCCCGGCATGCGCGCAATCGTCGCCGCCGCCAGCGGTCTCGTCCTCGCGGTGCTCCTCGTCCTCGCCATCACGGCGATGGGGGCTCCGGAAGGCAAGACCTCACCGAAGCCCCTGCTCACCACCGCGCCCGCCGCGCCCGGAAAGTAGAGGAGGGACCGGCCGTGCGACGCAGAGCAAGCCTTGTCCTGCTGGCCCTAGCCGTGTTCTGCGCAGCCCTCGCACCGCTGCTGCGCTGGTACGCGTACCCCAGGCTCGCGAAGATCCCGCCGAACCAGTACCAGGAAGTGGTCCTGGAGGCGAAGGACGCGACCCTCCTCGACTACACGACCGGCATGGAGCCGAAGAAGGTCGACAAGGTCACCATCGTCCAGACCCTGAAGGGCAACGTCGAGGCGTCGAAGGAGATCGAGGCGAGCGCCGGCAAGGACGTGGTCGTCTGGGACACGCTCACCTACATCATGGGGCCGGACGGGAAGATGGTCTCCCAGATCCCCGAGCGCTACATATTCGACGCCCACACCCAGGACCCGGTGCACGCCACCGGCGAGGCGGTGGACGGGGACCCGGTCAAGCGCGAGGGCATCGAGTTCAAGTGGCCGTTCTTCACCGAGCCGCGCGACTACCTGTACTTCGACGCGCAGACCCGCAGCTCCTCGCCCATCCACTACGTCGGCCCGCGCAAGTTCAAGGGCGTGGACGTCTACTACTACGAGCAGACCATCCCCTGGACGAAGGTCTCGCTGCCCAAGAAGATGCCGATCGAGGGCATCGACCCGGCCACCTTCGAGCAGACCACCGGCACCAGCCTCTGGTACTCGACCAAGGCGATGTTCTGGGTCGACCCGGTGACCGGAGCGCCCGTCAACGCCGAGCAGGAGATCAAGCAGGAGATGCGCGGCGGCATCGCGTCCGGCGGACCCGACGGCAAGCTCACCGTCTTCGCCGGGCACGTGAAGATGCGCGAGGACTACAGCGACTACACCGTCGACCTGGTCAAGTCGAACCGGACCAAGGTGCTCGCGCTGCACACCTACGCGCCGATCGGCCTCGCGGCGGGCGGGCTCGCGCTCTTCGGGCTCGCGTTGTTGCTGGAGGCGCGCGGCCGTCGCCCCGGGGAGGACGACGGGCCGTTCACCGCCTGAGCCGGGCGTTGGTGTGCCGGGTGGGCTCGGCGGTCGCCGGGTCCTGCGGCCACGGGTGCTTGGGGTAGCGGCCGCGCAGCTCGGCGCGGACGGCGAGGTAGCCGCCCTGCCAGAAGGACGCCAGGTCGGCGGTGACGGCGGCGGGCCGCCCGGCGGGCGACAGGAGATGGACGAGTACGGGCACCCCCGCGACCCGGGGGGTCTCGGCCAGCCCGAACAGCTCCTGGAGCTTCACGGCGAGTACGGGCTGTCCGTGCTCGGCGGAGTAGTCGACGCGGATCCGGGAGCCGCTGGGCACCTCGATCCGCTCCGGAGCCAGCTCGTCGAGCCGGGCCGCCTCGCCGGTGGCCCACGGCAGCAGCCGGTTCAGCGCTTGCCCGGCGTCGATCCGCGCGAGGTCGGCGCGGCGGCGGGCCCGCGACAGCTCGGGCTCCAGCCAGTCGTCGGCGCGGGCCAGCAGTTCCCCGTCGTCCGTCACGTCGGGCCAGGGCGCGCCGAGCGTGCGGTGCAGGAAACCGAGCCGGGCCCGGAGCGCTCGCGAGTCCGGGGTCCAGCGCAACAGGCCGAGCCCGTCGGTGCGCAGCCCGTCGAGGAGGGCGGCCCGGACGAGGTCCCGGTCGGGGTCGCGCAGCGGTCGCGCGGCGAGCTCGACGGCACCGAGGCGGGTGACGCTGCGGGCGACGAGGTCCCCGTCCTCCCAGTGCACCTCCTCGCCCGAGCGGAACAGATGGCCGGCGGCGGCCCGGGCGGTGTCCTCGTCGATGAGGGCGCCGAGCCGGACCCGGGCGGACGCGGAGTGCGGCGGCCGGTCGGCGACCGCGACGGCCAGCCAGGGCGCGCTGCGCAGCCCTGACCCCTCGCCGAGCTCGGCCCCGGTCCCGGAGGCCATGAGGAAGGCCCCCTCGCCCTTGGCCTTCGCCACCCGCTCCGGGAACGCGAGCGCCGCGACCAGCCCGGCGGCGGCGTCGTCGGGAAGGGGCGCGGTGGCGGAGTGCCCCGCAGGGTCTCTGTCGGCGGCCGCGCGCTCCAGGCGGCGCGCCTCCGCCCGCCAGCGGGACGCGTACGGGTCGCCGCCCGCGCGGGCCCGGCGCCAGCCGGCGGCCAGGTCGTCCCCGTACTCCCGGGGCGGCTCCTCGCTCAGCAGCGCCACCACCTCCGCCGCCCGGCGCGCTCCGAGCGCGGCGGAGCCGTCGAGCAGCGCCCGGGCGAGGCGCGGGTGCAGGCCGAGGCGGGCCATCCGGACCCCCCGCGCGGTGGGCTGCCCCGCAGGGGACACCGCGCCCACGGCCAGCAGTACTTCGCGGGCCGCCGCCATCGCTCCGGCCGGCGGCGGGTCGAGCAGGGCGAGCCCGGTCGCGTCGGGGTCGCCCCAGCAGGCGGCCTGGAGGGCGAACTGCGCCAGGTCCGCGATCCGGATCTCGGGGGAGGGGTAGGCGGGCAGCCGCCCGTCCTCCGCTTCGGCCCAGCAGCGGTACACCGTGCCCGGTGCCTCGCGCCCGGCCCGGCCCGCGCGCTGCCGGCCGGCCGCACGGGACGCCCGTACGGTCGCCAGCGCGCCCAGGCCCCGCGCGTGGTCGACCCGGGGTTCGCGGGCCAGCCCCGAGTCCACGACGATCCGTACGCCGGGCACGGTCAGGCTGGACTCCGCGACGGCGGTGGAGAGGATGACCCGGCGGTGGGGCGAGGGGGACAGCGCCGCGTCCTGGACGGCGGCCGGGGCGCGGCCGTGTATCTGCAGGACCTCCGCCCCGGCCGCGCCGAGCTGCCCGGCGACCCGGGCGATCTCGCCGACGCCGGGGAGGAAGCACAGGACGTCGCCGGAACGTTCCGCCAGCGCCCGCCGGACCACCGAGGCCACGTGCGTCAGCTGCGCCGGATCCACGCGCATCCCGTGCGGTGGCCGCACCGGCCGCGCCGGCGGGGCCCACACGGTCTCCACCGGGTACGAGACGCCCGCGGCCTCCACCACCGGGGCGGCGCCGCCGGGACTGCCGCGACCGAGGACCCGGGCCCAGCCGGCCGCGTCGGTGGTCGCCGAAGCCGCGACGAGCCGCAGCTCGGGGCGCAGGTTCTCGCGCACGTCCAGGAGGAAGGCGGCGACCGTGTCGGCGTCCAGATGGCGCTCGTGGCACTCGTCCAAGATCACCAGGTCGGTGCCGGACAGCTCCTGGTCCCGCTGGAGCCGTTGGAGCAGGACCCCGGTGGTGACCACCTCGACCACCGTCCCGGGGCCGACGACCCGCTCGCCGCGCACCGTGAAGCCCACGGAGGCGCCGACCTGCTCGCCGAGCAGCCAGGCCATCCGGCGGGCCGCCGCCCGGGCGGCGATCCGGCGGGGTTCGGCGACCACGACCCGGCGGCGCGGCCCGCCCCCGGTCAGCCCCGCCAGCACCAGCGGCACCAGCGTGGTCTTGCCGGTCCCGGGCGGGGCGCACAGCACGGCGGTGCCGTGGGCGTCCAGCGCCGAGACGAGCGCGGGCACGGCTTCCCGGACGGGAAGGGAGTCGAGGTCGGCCGTACGGATCACGGTCTCAGTCCCGCTCGCACACGAAGATCGCCGTACCGGGGATGAGGTTGCCGCGCAGCGGGGACCAGCCGCCCCACTCCTGGCTGTTCCACTCGGGCCACTCGGGCTCGACCAGGTCGACGAGGCGGAAGCCGCCCGCGACCACGTCCCGTACCCGGTCGCCGAGGGTGCGGTGGTGCTCCACATATACGGCGCGGCCCTGCTCGTCCTGCTCGACGTAGGGGGTGCGGTCGAAGTAGGAGGCGGAGACGGACAGCCCCTCGGGCCCGGGCTCGTCGGGGAAGGCCCAGCGGATCGGGTGGGTGACGGAGAAGACCCAGCGGCCGCCGGGGCGCAGGACGCGGCGCACCTCGCGCATCACGTTCACGGGGTCGGCGACGAAGGGGACGGCGCCGTAGGCGGAGCAGGCGAGGTCGAAGGAGCCGTCGCGGAAGGGCAGCCGGCCGGCGTCGGCCTCGACCAGGGGGACGTCCTCGCCGATGCGCAGGGCGTGCTGGAGCTGGCGGTGGGAGAGGTCCAGGGCGACGGGGCGGGCTCCCTGGGCGGCCAGCCAGCGCGAGCACTGGGCGGCGCCGGCGCCGATCTCCAGGACGTCCTTGTCCTTGAGGGAGGCGGCGGGGCCGAGGAGGGCCGCCTCCGCCTCGTCCAGGCCCTCGGGTCCCCAGACGAAGCGGTCGTCGCCGAGGAACGCTCCGTGCTCGCTCTGGTACTCGTCGGCGTTGCGGTCCCACCAGCCGCGGCTGGCCCGGCTGCTCTCCGCATCCCCCGCGTCACGCCGGGTGGCCTCGGAGTCGTCCTCGGCGGCCGAGCCGGCTTCGTACGCTTCTTCGGGGGCGTAGTCCTCTTGGTTCATGGGGCCTGTCGTCGTAGTCTGCGAATGTCTGCGGAAAGCGGGCGGGAAGGGCCATCGGCGCCTGCCCGCTCACTAATTGTGCCGGTTGTGTGGCGATCCGCCCGAGGTGTGCGCCTTCGCGCATTGACCCTGTCCGGCTGTCCCCGTATGCTACAAGTTGCGCTGCGAGCCTGTGCTCCTCAGACCTAGCAGGCTGCGCTTGTATCTGTTGATGACCCCTCGGTTTTCGAGGCCCCCACCCCGCTCTCGCGGAACTGGGGCTTCCTTGGCTGTCCGGCTTCTTCGGCAGATGCCGATAAGGGCTCCCGGCGTAGCAGTACCTACGACTTTCTGTCCGTAACCGGAGCCCTTACCCACATGACGAGCAGCACCGAGACCACCGCCACCACTCCGCAGGTTGCGGTCAACGACATCGGTGACGAGGCAGCGTTCCTCGCCGCGATCGACGAGACGATCAAGTACTTCAACGACGGCGACATCGTCGACGGCGTCATCGTGAAGGTGGACCGGGACGAGGTTCTCCTCGACATCGGTTACAAGACCGAGGGCGTCATCCCGAGCCGCGAGCTCTCGATCAAGCACGATGTCGACCCGAACGACGTCGTCAAGGTCGGCGACGAGATCGAGGCCCTGGTTCTCCAGAAGGAGGACAAGGAAGGCCGTCTCATCCTGTCCAAGAAGCGCGCGCAGTACGAGCGCGCCTGGGGCACGATCGAGAAGATCAAGGAAGAAGACGGCATCGTCACCGGTACCGTCATCGAGGTCGTCAAGGGTGGTCTCATCCTCGACATCGGCCTCCGCGGCTTCCTGCCGGCCTCCCTCGTCGAGATGCGTCGCGTCCGCGACCTCCAGCCCTACGTGGGCAAGGAGCTCGAGGCGAAGATCATCGAGCTGGACAAGAACCGCAACAACGTGGTCCTGTCCCGCCGCGCCTGGCTCGAGCAGACCCAGTCCGAGGTTCGCCAGACGTTCCTCACCACCCTGCAGAAGGGTCAGGTCCGCTCCGGCGTCGTTTCCTCGATCGTCAACTTCGGTGCCTTCGTGGACCTGGGCGGCGTCGACGGTCTCGTCCACGTCTCCGAGCTGTCCTGGAAGCACATCGACCACCCGTCCGAGGTTGTCGAGGTCGGCCAGGAAGTCACCGTCGAGGTCCTCGACGTCGACATGGACCGCGAGCGTGTCTCCCTGTCGCTGAAGGCGACGCAGGAAGACCCGTGGCAGCAGTTCGCCCGGACGCACCAGATCGGTCAGGTCGTCCCGGGTAAGGTCACCAAGCTGGTTCCGTTCGGTGCGTTCGTCCGCGTGGACGAGGGCATCGAGGGTCTGGTCCACATCTCCGAGCTGGCCGAGCGCCACGTGGAGATCCCGGAGCAGGTCGTCCAGGTCAACGACGAGATCTTCGTCAAGGTCATCGACATCGACCTTGAGCGTCGCCGGATCTCGCTGTCGCTGAAGCAGGCCAACGAGTCCTTCGGTGCCGACCCGGCGTCGGTCGAGTTCGACCCGACCCTGTACGGCATGGCCGCGTCTTACGACGACCAGGGCAACTACATCTACCCCGAGGGCTTCGACCCCGAGACCAACGACTGGCTCGAGGGCTTCGACAAGCAGCGCGAGGCCTGGGAGACCCAGTACGCCGAGGCGCAGCAGCGCTTCGAGCAGCACCAGGCGCAGGTCATCAAGAGCCGCGAGGCCGACGAGGCCGCCGCTGCCGAGGGTGCGGCCGCTCCGGCCGCCGGTGGCAGCAGCAGCGCTGGTGCGGGCATCTCGGGTGGTTCGTACTCCTCCGAGGGCGCGGACGAGACCTCCGGCGCCCTGGCGTCGGACGAGGCCCTGGCCGCGCTCCGCGAGAAGCTGGCCGGCGGCCAGAGCTGATCGCAGCAGCGCGACACGCCGCCCGCTCGCGTGCGGTGTGAGCTGAGCTGATGTTCAACGGTAAGGCCCGTCCCCTCTGGGGGGCGGGCCTTACCGCGTTGTACGGGCGGGATCGGGCCGAGCCGGTTCGGGCAGGGGCGGCCGGGCAGGGACGGGACGGGCCGCGAAGATCGCGGAGATCGCACGGGTTCCGGTGAATACCGCCAACTGGGGAATGGTCACGGCTCTTTGGACGTTCTTCGCAGAGAACGCGGCGAGGAGGAGTGGTGACGGTGCTTGATCCACAGGGTTTGTACGAATGGGACGCCAAGGGCCTGGCGGTGGCCGACCTGGCACTCGCCCAGGACTCGGCCGGGCTGGTCATGCTCTACCACTTCGAGGGGTACATCGACGCGGGCGAGACCGGTGAGCAGATCGTCGAGCGGCTGCTCGACACGCTGCCCCACCAGGTCGTGGCCCGCTTCGACGCGGACCGGCTGGTGGACTACCGGGCCCGCCGCCCGCTGCTGACCTTCCAGCGCGACCACTGGACGGAGTTCGAGGAGCCCCTCCTGGAGCTGCGCCTCGTCCAGGACGCCACGGGCGCGCCCTTCCTGCTGCTGTCCGGCCCCGAGCCGGACGTGGAGTGGGAGCGCTTCGCCGTCGCCGTCCGGCAGGTCGTCGAGCGTCTCGGCGTCCGGCTCTCCGTGAACTTCCACGGCATCCCCATGGGCGTCCCGCACACCCGGCCGGTCGGGATCACCCCGCACGGCAACCGGACCGACCTCATGCCGGGCCACCGCAGCCCCTTCGACGAGGCGCAGGTGCCGGGCAGCGCCGAGTCGCTGGTGGAGTTCCGCCTCGGCCAGGCCGGCCACGACGTGCTGGGCGTCGCCGCCCACGTACCGCACTACGTGGCGCGCTCGCCGTACCCGGACGCCGCGCTGACGACCCTGGAGGC
The DNA here is from genome assembly GCF_018614195.1 of Streptomyces sp. ISL-43. Classification (GTDB taxonomy): domain Bacteria; phylum Actinomycetota; class Actinomycetes; order Streptomycetales; family Streptomycetaceae; genus Streptomyces. Next base: position 80,541 of record NZ_JAGGOT010000042.1, on the reverse strand, counting down.
GATCACGGCCGCGACCGGGCTGGTCCTGCCGGCGGTCGCGCACTCGCTGCGCACCGAGGCGCACCGCACCCAGACGGAGATCGACCGGCAGATCCGGGAGGGCGACGAGGAGCTGGTCAGCCTCGTCCAGGGGCTGGAGCACCAGTACGACGCGGCAGCCGGCGCCGAGACCCGCGGCAACATGATCGCGGAGCCTGCGGAGATCCCGTCGGCGGACGAGATCGGGCGCGAGTTCGAGAGGTTCCTCGCGGAGCGCGAGGGCGAGGGCTGAGCCCCAGGGCGTCTCCAGGGCCGTCTCTTTCGGATCTTGCCGGGCCAGGGGGCTGTACGGGGCCCGGGGCCCGGAGGTTAGTCTGCCGGGCATGTTGAAAGTTGGCCTGACAGGCGGAATCGGCGCCGGCAAGAGCGAGGTCTCGCGGCTGCTGGCGGGGTACGGGGCGGTCGTCGTGGACGCCGACCGGATCGCCCGGGAGGTCGTGGAGCCGGGAACGCCCGGGCTCACGGCCGTCGTGGAGGCATTCGGGGAGTCCGTGCTGACTCCCGGGGGCGAGCTGGACCGGCCGAAGCTGGGGTCGGTCGTGTTCGCCGACCCGGCGAAGCTGCGGATCCTCAACGGGATCGTGCACCCGCTCGTCGGGGCCAGGTCCGCCGAGCTGGAAGCCGCCGCGGGACCCGACGCGATCGTGGTGCACGACGTACCGCTGCTCGCGGAGAACGGGCTCGCGCCGCTGTACGACCTGGTCATCGTGGTGGACGCGGCGCCCGAAACCCAGCTGGCCCGGCTCACCGCGCTGCGGGGCATGGACGAGGGGGAGGCGCGGGCCCGAATGGCCGCGCAGGCCACGAGGGAGCAGCGGCTCGCCGTGGCCACGCTCGTGATCGACAACGACGGGCCGCTGGAAGCGCTGGAGCCGCAGGTGCGCAAGGTGTGGGCGGAGCTCACGGCGCGGGCGCGATAGCGGGCGGGCCGCGGGGCGTCGAACGCTCCCGCAGAGGGAAGGAAGAGACCGTGTCCGACACCACGCCGCAGCTCCCGTCGCCCTCGCCGTCCTCGTCGCGTTCTCCCGAGACGCACGTCATCGACTACCGGGCCGCCGAGCGGCTGCTCGCCGCGCGTGACCCGCGCGGAGCGGTGAAACTGCTCGACTCGGTCATAGCCGCCCATCCGGAGAACACCGCGGCCCGGCTGCTGCGCGCCCGGGCCTTCTTCGCGGCGGCCCAACTGCGGCCGGCGGAGCTGGAGTTCGAGCTGGTCCTGGAGCGGGAGCCGGACAACGCCTTCGCCCACTTCGCGCTGGCCCGCACCCACGAGCGCTCCGGTCGGCCCGAGCAGGCCCGCAAGCACTTCAGGCTGGCGGCCGCGCTCGACCCCCGGCCGGACTACCTGGCGGCGGCCCGCTTCGAGGAATAGCCCTTCCGGGGAGCCGTTGCGGCCCGCTACCGCTGCTCCGGGGGCTCGTACGGGGGGACGTCCCGGCCCGGCTGATAGTGCGGGCCCTGGCGGATGTGGTGCAGTACGACGGCCAGGTCCACCGCGGCGACCACGGCGATGGCGGCGCACGCGGCAGCCCAGCCGAACCGGGCGGCGAGCGCGAACGCCGCCGCCCCGGCGCCGGCCCAGATCAGCCCCCACAGGCTCAGCCAGAACCGCAGCCGCAGTGCGCTGCGGGCGGTCACCGGTTCGCTTCCTGTTCGCATGGCCATCGCCTCGACGTGGTCGTCCCGCTTCGCCCGGCCTCCTTCCATGGTCCCACCGGCGGAGCGCCGCGTCAGGGGAGCGCCGCGTCAGGGGTTGAGCTTGTTCACGGCCGTGGCCGTCGTCTTCTTGAAGGCCGGGACGGGCGCGTCGGAAAGGTTCCCCATCTGCCCCCACTCCACGACCGTCACGGTGGAGCCGTCGCGCCCGATCCCGTAGAGGTGCGCACCGGGCTCGGAATCCGGGATCGAGGTGTGCACCCCGTAGACGTGCGCGCCCTCCTCGACGGAGAGCTTCCCGTAGTCCTGCCAGGAGGCCGTCCCGCCCGGGGTCGTCCGCAGCCAGTCGGCGGCGCAGGTGGCCACCTCCCGCTCCAGGGAGGCGGCGAGCTTGGCGGCCGCGCCGGCGGAGGAGGCGCGTACGGAGACCTGGACCGCTCCCGTGTCGAACTCGGTGCCGAAGGCGCGGTGCCAGCTTCCGGCCGCCGGGAGTACCCCCTCCAGGCAGAACGGCGCGAACTCGGGCAGTCCTTTGGTGACCTTGCCGGCGAACCAGGGCGAGCCCGGGTGCGGGGGCAGGTCGGCGCCGCCGATGAACCCGGGCGCGGTGGCGGCCGCGGCCGCGGTGGAGGCGGTGAGGACGAGGGCGGCGGCCGCCGCCGCCGCTGCCGCGAGGATCGCGGTGGTCTGGGTGCTGCGTCGGAACATGGTCGGTTCTCCCCGTGTCGGTCGTCGGTCGTCGGTGCGGTGGTGTCCGCGAAGAGCCTCTACCCGGCCCGGGGCGTCGGGCGACGGTTTGTGGAGGAACCGGGACACTGGAACGGCCGTACGGGCCGTCACCTGGGGGAACACCCCCTGCATGGAACGGCGTCGCGGGACGGGGGGACAGGGTGGGTGAGGCGGAGAGGTCGGCCGAGGCGGAGTCGTTCGCGCGGTTGATGCGGGAGCTGAAGGACCGGTCCGGGCTGAGCTACGGGGTGCTCGCGCGGCGGCTGCACACGAGTACCTCGACCCTGCACCGGTACTGCAACGGGGAGGCGGTGCCCGCGGAGTTCGCGGCGGTGGACCGCTTCGCGCGGGCCTGCGGGGCCACGCAGGGGGAGGCGGTGGACCTGCACCGGGCGTGGCTGCTCGCGGATGCCCGGCGCAGGGCGGCGGGACGGGGGGAGGGGGAGGGGCCGGGGCGGGTGGTCCGGGAGGTGCCGGTGGTGCCGGTGGTGCCGGCGGTGCCGGCGGTGCCGGCGGTGCCGGCGGTGCCGGCGGTGCCGGCGGTGCTGGAGATCCGGGAGGGGCTCGAAACTATCGGGGCGCCGGACGTGCCGGACGTGCCGGACGTGCCGGACGTGCCGGACGTGCCGGCTGTGCCGGACGTGCCCGTGCCGCGGCGGAGGCGCCGGTTCCTGGCCGGGGCGGTGGCTGCCGCGGGGGTGGCGGCGCTCGCGGCGGGAGTCGTGGCCCTGACGGGGACGGATCCGACGGGTCCGGACCCGCGCGCGCCGCAGGCCGGGCCGACCGCGACCGCGACTGCGACCGCGACCGCGACTGCGACCGCGAAAGCTCCCGGCTCCGGGGCGTCGGCAGCGGTGCCGGTGCCGATGCCTGCGCCGCTGCGGGCGGCCGTACGGTCGCACGTGTGGGCGTCCGGCTGCGACCACGCGTACCTCGTCGAGCCGGGACCGTCGGCGGTGCCCCCGCCGCCGGTGGAGGCGGACGCGCCGGGGTGGGCGGCGGGCCGCGGGGCCGTGCACGCGGAGACACAGATCGTGGAGGTGACCCTGCACGGCACGGGTCCGGACTCCGTGGTCTTACAGGACCTCCAGGTACGGGTGGCCGCGCGGCGGAGCCCGCTGCCGTGGAACGTCTACCGGATGTCGCAGGGCTGCGGCGGGGCGCTCACCCCGGCCGGCTTCGCGGTCAACCTGGACGTCCCGCGCCCGCTGGCCCGGCCCGTGGCCGGCAACGACGCGGGGGAGGACATCGAGGCCCCCGCCTTCCCGCTCAGGGTCTCGGCCGCCGAACCGGCCGTCCTGCGCGTGGAGGCCACCACCACCGGCTGCGACTGCGACTGGTACCTGGACCTGCGCTGGACCTCCTCCACGGGTTCCGGCACCCTCCGCGTCGACGCGGACGGCCATCCCTGGCGCACGTCCGCGGCGGCCCCGGGCCGGCCGGTGTACGGCTTCGCGTACGAACAGGGCCGCTGGGCCCGCTGACTCCCCCCTTCCGCCGCCGGCCCCCGGGCCTCCGGGGTGAAGGTGCAGGTCAGCGGGATTGTCAGTGCTCGCGCCTAGACTCGGCGGCAGACGGGATCCGTCTGACCGTCCGACGGCGAGAGGGGGACACCATGACGCAGCGGCAAGCACCGGCGGAGCCGTCCGCGCTGCTCCGCCATGCCGCCGTGTTCCTGCCCGCCGCCGTCCCCCGCGAGAGCCGCATCGCCTTCTGGGCACCCGACGGCAGCCCTCTGCCCGCCGACGACGGAGGCGGAGGCGAAGGCGGCCGCGGTGGCACCCCGGCCCCGCTCACCGTCGTCCGCCCGCACGGCGAGGGGGTCCGCAGCCGGACCGTGCCCGCCGTCACCCTCACGGTGACCGCCGCCCTGCCCCTGCTCGTCCGCGCGGTCCGCAGCCCCGCCGCGCATCCCGCGACCCGCGCCTGGGGGACCGCCGCCGTCCAGGCGCTCACCCTCGTGGCCCGGGGTCGCCTGCTGCCCGGCCTGACCCCCGAGGGGATCGACGCCTGGCGGGCAGGGCCCCTCGACGCCGAGGACATCGGGCACCTGCGCGCGGTCGCTGCCGCGCTGCCCCACGAGGGGTACGCCACCCCACTCGCCGGCCGCCGCCCGCTTCAGCTGCCCGAACCGGTGGCGCTGGTCCGGGCGTTCCTCGACGCCGTCGCCGACAGCCTGCCCCGGACCCCGGCGGCGCCCTTCGCTGCGGGCCGGCCGTTCGCCGCCCGGGAGCCGCAGCACGTCCCGGGCATGGGGGACTGGGTGGCGCAGGTCGCCTCCGGCGCGGACACCGGCGTCGGCCTCTCGCTGCGGCTCGACCTGTCCTCCTTCCGCCTCTTCGACGAGGCGGAGGACGACGAGGACACCCGCCGTGCCGGAGCCGCCGTCGTCCAGGTGCACAGCCTCGCCGACCCGACCCTGGTCACGGACGCCTCGATGCTCTGGGCGGGGGCCGCCGCGGCGGGCTTCGGACCCCGCGCCCGGATCGACGCCGTGCTCGCACTGCGCCGGGCGGCCCGGGTCTGGCCACCGCTGCTGCGCCTGCTGGACCAGCCCGTCCCCGATGTCCTGGCCCTCTCGGATCCCGAACTGGAAGACCTGCTCGGCCGCGCCGCGACCCGGCTGGCGGAGGCGGGAGTCCCCGTCCACTGGCCGCGCGAGCTGGCCCGTACGCTGTCGGCGACCGCGGTCGTACGGTCCACCGCACCCGGTTCCGCCACCGACGGCACCGCCTTCTTCGACGCCGATCACCTCTTCGCCTTCTCCTGGGAGCTGGCGCTCGGCGGCGACCGGCTCACCCCGGGGGAGATGGACGCGCTCGCGCAGGCCCACCGGCCCGTGGTGCGGCTGCGGGACCAGTGGGTGCGGGTCGATCCGGAGCTGGTGCGCAAGGCGCGCAAGCGGGAGCTGGGCCTGCTGGACCCGGTGGACGCGCTGGCCGCCGTCCTGTCGGGGACGACGGAGGTCGAGGGGGAGCCGGTGGCGGCGGTCCCCGTCGGGGCGCTCGCCGCCCTGCGGGACCGGCTGACCGGGGAGCTCGCCCCGCTGCCCCAGCCGGCCGGGCTCAAGGCCACCCTGCGCGACTACCAGGCACGCGGTCTGGCCTGGCTGGACCTGATGACCTCGCTCGGACTCGGCGGCTGCCTCGCCGACGACATGGGATTGGGCAAGACGATCACGCTGATCGCCCTCCACCTGCATCGCGACCGCCCCGAGCCGACGCTGGTGGTCTGCCCGGCCTCGCTGCTGGGCAACTGGCAGCGGGAGATCGAGAGGTTCGCTCCCGGCACCCCGGTGCGCCGTTTCCACGGGGCCGGCCGCAGCCTCGAAGGACTCGACGGCGGATTCGTCCTCACCACCTACGGGACGATGCGCGCGGGGGCCGCCCGGCTGGCCGAACAGCCCTGGGGCATGGTCGTCGCCGATGAGGCCCAGCACGTCAAGAACCCGCACTCGGCGACGGCGAAGGCGCTGCGCACGATCCCGGCGCCCGCGCGCGTGGCGCTGACCGGTACTCCGGTGGAGAACAACCTCTCCGAGCTGTGGGCGCTCCTCGACTGGACCACACCGGGGCTCCTCGGCCCGCTCACCGCGTTCCGGGCCCGGCACGCACGGCCGGTGGAGCACCAGACGGAGGAGGACGGCGGCAACGAGGCGGCGGTCGCCCGGCTGGCCGCGCTGGTACGGCCGTTCCTGCTGCGGCGCAAGAAGTCCGATCCCGGGATCGCGCCCGAGCTGCCGCCCAAGACGGAGACCGACCACCCCGTGTCGCTGACCCGCGAGCAGGCCTCGCTCTACCAGGCGGCGGTCGACGAGGCGATGGCAGTGATCGGCGCGAGCGAGGGCATCGAGCGGCGCGGCATGATCATGAAGTTGCTGGCCTCGCTCAAGCAGATCTGCAACCACCCCGCGCAGTATTTGAAAGAACACAGCTTGAAGGAGGACCAACCCCGGATCGCGCACCGCTCCGGGAAGCTGGCCCTGCTGGACGAGCTGCTCGACACGATCCTGGCCGAGGGCGGCTCGGTGCTGGTCTTCACGCAGTACGTGACGATGGCCCGCATCATCGAGCGGCATCTGACGGCGCGCGGGATCTCCCACCAACTCCTGCACGGGGGCACGCCCGTGGCCCGCCGAGAGGAGCTCGTGGACCGCTTCCAGGCGGGCGAGGCCCCCGTCTTCCTGCTCTCCCTCAAGGCCGCGGGCACCGGCCTCAACCTCACCCGGGCCGGCCACGTCATCCACTACGACCGCTGGTGGAACCCGGCCGTCGAGGAGCAGGCCACCGACCGCGCCTACCGCATCGGCCAGACCCAGCCCGTCCAGGTCCACCGCATCATCGCGGAAGGCACCGTGGAGGACCGGATCGCCGAGATGCTCGAAGCGAAGCGGGCCCTGGCCGATGCCGTGCTCGGCTCCGGCGAGGCGGCGCTGACCGAGCTGACCGACCGCGAGCTGGCCGACCTCGTCTCCCTGCGCAGGCCCGCGTGATCACCGCGCGGGACGACCGCCGCCGCACCTTCGAGACCGTGCCGCCCGGGGTGGAGGCCGTCAGCTGGTGGGGCCGGGCCTGGGTGTCGGCGCTCGAAGCGGTGGCCGGCGACGGAGCCCGCCTGGCCCGGGGGCGGACGTATGCCGCCGAGGGCCATGTCGACGCCGTCACCATCACACCGGGCCGGATCGTGGCCTACGTACGGGGCAGCCGCCCGCGCCCGTACCGCACCGAGTTGTCCCTGCCCGCCTTCGCGGACGCCGAGTGGCGCGAGCTCCTGGAGGCCGTCGCGGCCGATCCGACGGCGCTCGCGGCACTGCTGGAGCGGGAGGTGCCGGAGTCCCTCGCGGAGACGGTCCTGCCCGCCGCGGGCGAGCTCGCGGCACACTGCTCCTGCCCGGACGTCGCCCGCCCGCCGTGCAAGCACGCCGCCGCTCTCTGCTACCGCGCGGCCCGCCTCCTGGACGGTGACCCCTTCGTCCTGCTGCTCCTGCGCGGGCGCGGCGAGCGGGAGCTGCTGGAGGAGCTCACCCGCCGCAACGCCGCCCACGCGGCGCGCGAACAGCCCGACACGGCACCGGACTTCCCCGGGGTGCCGGCCCGCGAGGCGCTCGCCCGCGCCGTCCTGCCGCCACTGCCCGCCCCGCTCGCGGCGCCCGCCGCCGTCGGAGTGCCGCCCGCGTATCCGGCCGACCCCGCCGCCCCGGACCCGCTCGCCCTCGACCAGCTCGCCGGGGACGCGGCCGCCCGCGCCCTGGCCCTGCTGAGCACCGGCGAGGATCCGATGGCCGGGCTGACCCGCTGGCAGGACGCCGTCCGGCTGGCCTCGGCGCACCCCACGGCCGGGCTCACCGGCGCCACCCGCGCCCTCTACCGGGAACTGGCCCACGCCACGGGCCGCAGCACGACCGACCTCGCCCGGGGCGCGGCCGCCTGGAGGCAGGGCGGTCTGCCCGCCCTGCTCGCCCTGGAAGAGCCGTGGGACCCGCCGGCCGGCCCCTTCGACCGGGCCCGCCCGGTGCTCCTCGCCGCCGCCCAGGGCTCCTTCCGCCCCGACCGCAACCGCCTCACGGGCTCCTCCCGCCAGCTTCGCCTCGGCCGTGACGCCCTCTGGTACGCCTACGAGAACCGCTTGGGCGACGACGACTGGTGGCCCACGGGCCGCCCTTCCCCGGACCCGGTCACGGCTCTTCTGCGCTGAGCCCGGCCGCCCAGCGGTTCAGGGTGGTGAAGTCGCGGGCGCGTAGGCCGCGGCGGGGGTGGACGTGCAGGAGCAGGGCCGGGGCCGGGTGGTGGGCGGCGACCCAGGCGCGGTCGTGGGGCGTGATCATGTCGTCGACCCAGGCGAAGGGGCGGCCGGCCGCCCAGTCGATGAGGTGGCGGGTCTTCCAGGAGAGGCCGTCGGGATCGCGGGCGAAGAGTTCCGGCCATTCGATGACAGGAAGATCAGCGGGAAGTCCGATGTGCGGGGCGATCATCGTGTTGGCCTCGTGCATCCAGGTGGTGGCCCAGGCGAGTTCGTACGGCAGGGCCAGCAGGCGGGCGCCGTGCGCCGGGTGCAGGCGCACCCGCAGGCCGCGCCGGGCGCGGCGGGAATCCGGCACGCGGTAGGACAGCCAGACCGTCGGCCACATCCGGTGGCGGGTGTATCCGCGCAGACCCGCGAGGGGGGAACGGAAGGGATTGAGGGGGCCGTCCACGTCGAGGAGGAGCAGCGGGCGAGTCATGAAGTAGGGATTACCCAGTACACGATGGAGTGAAATGCCTACCGGCTCTATAACCCGAATGGGTTTAGCGCGTTGTTTCCGGTACGGGTGCAACACCCGTGGACTCCTCCGGAAGGCAGGAAAACTGATGCGTCACAGTCGTCGGAATGGCTTGATCGCGGCGGTGGTTGCGGGAGGTGGACTGGCGGTCGCGGGAGTGGGCGGCCTCGCCCACGCCGACGCGGACGCGGCCGGGCGGGCCGAGCGTTCGCCGGGGCTGCTGTCGGGGAACCTCGTGCAGCTGCCGGTGCACACCCCGGTGAACGTGTGCGGGAACACTGTGAGCGTGGGCGGCGTGCTCAACTCGGCCGCCGGGAACCGGTGCGCCAACGAGGCGCCGGGCGGCACCCGTCCCGGTGGGCCCGGGCCGCGGCCCTCGCACCCGTCGTCCCAGTCCTCGAAACCCGGTGCCGGAAACGGTGCGGGGAACGGCGGAGGAGCGGTGGCAGAGGGGCGCGGAAAGGATTCTCCCGGACTGCTGTCCGGCAACGGGCTCCAGCTCCCCGTCGAGGTTCCCGTGAACATCAGCGGCAACGCGGTCAACGTGGTCGGCGTGGGCAACTCCTCCACCGGGAACACCTCCGTCAACGGCGGGACCCCCGAGGGCACCGCGCCCGTCCAGCCGCCCGTCACCGTGCGGCCCGTCACCCCGCCGGCCCCGCAGCCGGGCCCCTCGGCGCTCGCCCACACCGGGGCCGACGGAGCCGGCTACCTGCTGTCCGGCGGCGGAGCCCTGCTGCTCGGCGGTGTGCTGCTCTACCGCCGCTTCCGGCTCAACTAGCCGCGCGGGAAGCCGGGGACGACGGGGAGGCCGCTTCGGCCTCCGTCCGCCAGCCGTCCAGGACCGCGTCGATGAGCGGCCGCAGCCGGGCCCGGGCGGCGAAGCGGGGGACGCCCGTCATGAGCAGGGCGTCGTACTCGGTGTCGAGGTGGCGCACGGCGGCCCGTACCGCCGCCGACACGGCCGGCCCGTCGAGGGCCCGGCCGGCCGCGCTGCGCCCCACCCGGCCGCTGCCGCGCACCGAGGCGTGCGCGGCGATGGCCTGCGCCCGGTCGGCGGGGCACCCGGGGAACAGCCGCAGGATCTCGGCGGCGAAGGCCGCCGTGAACCGGGTGTCCTCGGCCGCGCGCCGCAGCCGGTCGCGCTCCCGGCGCCGCGCTCGCGCCTCGGCGTCCGCGAGGCAGGCGCGCTCCGCGCGGGCGAGGGCGGCGTCCTCGACGAAGAGCCCCAGGCGCTCGTAGCGGCGGCGGCGCTTGTGGAAGCGGACGACGGCGGCGGAGAGCGAACTGGCCTCGTGGGCGCGGCGGGTGAGGGCCGTGTCGCCGCGCGGCAGGTACACGAGGTGTCCGAGGTCGGCGCAGTCCAGACAGCGGGGTACGCCGGCCTCGCGGACGAGGTGCCGTAGCGGTCCCTGCCTGCACTCCGCGCAGTGGATCTGCTTCGTCGACTCGAAAACGACCAGGCTCATGCCGATGTAATACCGCCGTACTGGCCGTATATCACCTTGTACGTATAGGTAGTTGTCCTTTCACAGAGTCTTCCCCGGTGTCGTGATCTCCTCCTACCTTGAACAGGTGGGCCGAGGCGGGCCCATGGAGGAGGAAGACATGGCTGGACGGCAGGCGACGGCACGGCGCCCCCAGGCGACGGCTCGTCGCCCCAAAGTGGAGGCCGCCTCCGATCTCGTGGCGAGAGAGATCACCATAGAGCCGGGCGGCTGCACCGGCTGGCACTACCACCGCGTCCCGCTGATCGCGGTGGTCAAGTCCGGGACCCTGACCCGGATCCTGCACGACGGCACCGTCGAGGTGCACCACGTCGGAGCAGGCTTCGTCGAGCCGGCCGGAATCCGGCACGTCCACCTCGGCCGCAACCTGGGCAAGCAGCCCGTCGTGCTCCACGTGACCGCCGCCCTCGCCGAAGGCGACCCCTTCGCACTGCCCGCCGAGGCGCCGCCCGGTGCCATGCCGTGCGCGTGCCCCACCCGTACCAGGTGAACCGGCCCGCCGTGCGGAACCCGGTGGGTCCGGTCCGCCGCGAACCGGGTCAGACGAGCCGGCGTATCTCCCCGCGCACGCGGTAGAAGCCTCCGGACGCCGCGTGCAGTCCGTCCACCACGTACCGGGCGCCGGCCTCCCGTATCCCGCGCGGGAACTGCACGTTCCAGGAGGGTTCGAAGCCGCCCGACACCACCTGGACGCGCATCCGGCCGCCCTGCTGGACGCACTCCACGACCACACCGCCCGCGGGCACCGATCCCACCGACACCGTCGCGACCGCTGCGGGAGTCGCCGCCGGGGTGTAGACGGGCAGGGCGGCCGCCGACTTCACGTCCACCGCCGTCGGCACCGACCCCTCCCGGGCCGCGGCGATCGCCGCCTCGCTCGCGTCCACGCACACCAGTGATCCGTCGGTGGTCACCAGGTACAGCCGCTCGTCCAGATACTGCATGGACAGTGCCGCCCCGCTGCCGGTGCCCAGCTTCCACAGCCGCCGCCCGTCGGCGTCGAAGCAGTACACCGAGGAGGCGAGGTCACCGGCGAAGACGTGCCGGCCGTCCGGCGAGGTCGCGCACGAGTACACGGCCGCGTCGCACCGGTACGAGGCCTCCACCGCGCCCGTCGCCTTCGACAGCCGTTGCACGGTGTTGCGGCCGGTCCCCGCGTACACCGCGTCGTCCTCCTGCCAGCCGAACAGCACGGAGCCGTTGGTCGGCGTGTGCCACAACTGCCGCCCGCCGTCCGGGGCGTAGGCCGTCACGCCCTTGCTGTGGCCGTGGTAGACGGCCCGCTCGTCCGCCCGCACCATCCAGGCGTTGGAGCCGTCCGAGCGCCGGGACCACTGGAACTCGTCCTCGTGGTCGATCACCGTCAGCCCGCCGTTGCGGTCGGACACGTTCAGCACGCCCTCGTGGATGTCGAGCCAGAAGATGTCCACATCGGCCGCGATGTCGTACGCACCGAACGGCACCTTCGACGACAGGTCGTAGACCGTGCCGTCGTCACAGCCCGCGTATATCCAGAACTCGTCCGCCACAAGGCATTTCACCCCGTCCGGCAGTGAGTACCGGGCCAGCACCTCACCGCCGTGGCTCAGCGTATAGACGTCGCCGGCCTGATTTCCGACCCAGCAGCGGTCCTCGTCCACGTGGATCCCGAAGGCAGAGGAACCCGTGCGGAACCGCCACAGCACCGGAGCCGCCGCGCGCGCCGTCGAGGGGGTGGCCGTCACCTGGCGGCGCGTCACCGAACGGGCCGCGCGGGCGCCCTGAACCGCTGGGGCGTAGCCCTTGCGGACCTTCTCCCCGACCTTCTTTGCGGCGGCGGCGCGCGCCTTCTCGACGGTCGGGAACGAGGAGTTCTGCAGCTGCCCGTCCGCACCGATGCGCCCGTACCGCACCGAGACGGCGGTGCCGTCGACGGTCACCTCATAGAACTTGTGCGCACCGCCGTCGTCCTGCGACAGCTCCAGATACGTCGTCTCCCGAGCCATGACAGACCCCTCCCCAAGGCCGGGCCGCCGGCCCCTTTGCGCCGGTGATCCCTCGTGAAAAACGTTAGGGGCCACCACTGACAATGGGCTCGTGCAGCTGGAAGCGATCACATGGCAGCGGATGGCCGAGCGGCTCGCCGGTCACCTCGACGTCGGCGCGGCCGACGACGAAGGAGAGGGCGCCTGGCGGAGGGTGGGCATCGACGGGGCGCCCGCCGCCCGCACCGGCGTGCTCGCCGGGGAGCTCGCCGACGACCTGCGCCCGCGCGGCCGTCCGGTCCTGGTCGTGGCGGCCGAGGGCTTCCTGCGCCCGGCTTCCCTGCGCTTCGAGTTCGGGCGCGAGGACGTGGACTCCTACCTCGGCGCCTGGTACGACACGGCCGGTCTCTGGCGCGAGGTCTTCGGCCCGACCGACCCCGGCGGCACCGGCCGGGTACTGCCGGACCTCTGGGACCCGGTGACCGACCGGGCGACCCGCAGCCCTTACGCCGAACTCCCGCCCGGCGGCGTGCTGATCGTGCACGGCCCGCTGCTCCTGGGCCACTGGTTCCCCTTCGACCTCAGTGTCCACATCAGCCTCTCCCCGGGGGCGCTCGCCCGCCGGACCGAGGAGTCCGCCCGCTGGACCCTGCCCGCCTTCGCGCGCTACGAGGCCGAGACCGGCCCGGCGGAACTGGCCGACGTGCTGGTCCGGGTTGACGACCCGCGCCACCCCGCCTGGACGGGCCTGCGCGAACGGCGCGACGGCTGACGCAGAGCACTTCGGAGCACCCCTCGCAGCTCCCCGGAGCGCCTCGGCGCACCCCCACCCCGTCACGGAGGTCCGGGAACCGCAACAGGGGGATCCCGGCACGGTGACGAACAGTTCCGGCCATCGCCCCTGTCCGATACCGCGCGCTACGTTGACGGCACGCTTCGACGGCGGCCACCCCGGTGGCGCCTTGGCAGAGGGAGACGGCAATGCGCGGACACGTCGTACGAGTTCGGTCCGGGAGACGGACGCGCGGTCAGGCGGCGCTCGCCGCGCTCGCCCTGTGCGGGACCCTGGCCCTCACCGGCTGCGGCGGCGACGACGAGGACACCGGTACGGGAGCCGCCGGTGCGAGCCCCACCGGCAGTGCGCCGGCCACGGCCACCCCCTCGGCCCCGGCCCCCTCCCCGGCCCCTTCCAAGTCCGCGCAGAAGCCGGCTCCGAGCGCGACCCCGGCGGGCAAGGCCAAGACGCCGGCGCCCGGTTCCACCTGCGACCACAAGATGCCCATCTCGCCCGACGAGATCGCCGTCAACCGCTACACCCCCGAAGGGGGCGTGCACAGCCTGATCGTCAAGCACGGCAACTGGGGCTGCGCCGCCCCCGGCGCGGACGCCGCCCCCTTCGAGACGGTCGGCAAGGAGACCTTCCTCAACATCGCCGAGGACGCCAAGATCACGGCCGTCACCCCGGTCATCGCGAGCACGGTGAGCCAGCCGATCACCCTCCAGCAGCTCATCGACTGGCTGATCGCCCATCCCGACCAGGGCCGCGTCTTCCGCTACCACCTGGACGGCACGGGCGTGATCGACTCGCTCGACCAGCAGTACACGTCGTAACACCTCCCCGCGCGGCCGTACGGTCTCCCTCCGCCCTACGGCCGCCCGCCCAGCCGGGTCACCGCCACCGCCGCCGCCCGGCACCCGGCCCCGGCGGCCCACGCCGAGCCCGCCCCGGCCAGCCGGGCCGTGAGGAAGCCGCCGGTGAAGGCGTCCCCGGCGCCCGTGGAGTCCACGGCCTCGGCCGTCTCGGCCGCCACCTCGGCCGTCACCCGGCCGTCCTCGGCGATCAGCGCGCCGGCCGCGCCCCGGGTGACCACCACCAGCGGCACCCGCCGGCTCAGCTCCGCCGCCGCCCGCGCGACCCCGGCCGGTCCGGCCTCCTTCGTCAGCCCCGCCAGCAGCAGGGCCTCGTCCTCGTTCGGCAGGAGTACGCCGGCCCCCGCCACGGCGGCCAGGAAGCGCTCCGGGCCCAGCGCGGCCAGGAATCCCGCCGAGGCCGGATCCACGCTCACCGGCACCCCCCGCGCGCGGGCGTCCCTCAGCGCCACCAGGGCCAGTTCCCGGCTGACGTCGGCGAAGAACAGGTAGCCGGACAGGTGGAGATGGGCGGCCCCGTCCAGCAGCCCGGGCTCCCAGTCGGCGGGGGAGAGGCGCAGCGCGGCCCCGCTGTCGGTCAGGAAGGTGCGCTCCGCGTCCTTGCCGACCAGCGCGACCACGGTCCCGGTCGGCTCGGCCGGATCGATCACCAGCCGGGGGCGCACTCCCGCGTCGAGCAGCGCCTGTTCGTGCCACCGGGCCGATTCGGCGCCGACCCGCGCGAGGAGACGTACCTCCGCGGTGCCCGTACGGGCGGCCCAGCAGGCCGCGTTGGCCCCGGCGCCGCCCGGCAGGGTCCGGATCCGGGCCGGGGTGTCGGTGGCCGGAGCCAGTGGTTCCGTATGTATCGCCACCACGTCCGTCACCACGTCCCCGACGACCAGCAGGGCCCCGGGTGCCCCGGGCCGGGCGGTCGGGGCGGACGCGGCGGACGCGGTCGCGGCGTCCGATCCCGGCACGGCGGCCCCCGGCACGGCCCCCGGCACGGCGGCCCCCGGCACGGCCCCCGGCACGGCGGCCCCCGGCACGGCCCCCGGCACGGCGGCCCCCGGCACGGCGGTCACGGCCGCGCCGCCCAGGCCCGCGCGATCCGGGCCCCGAGGCGCACGTTGCCCCGTACCGCCGCGAGATTGGCCTCCAGCGAGGCGCCTCCCGTCGCGCGGACCAGGAACCCCAGCAGGAACGGTGTCACCGCCTGCCCCGTGATCCCGCGCTCCCGGCACTGCGACAGTGCCTCGGCCAGCACCCGGTCGTGCAGCTCCGGATCCAACTGATCCTCCTCCGGCACCGGATTGGCGACCAGCAGCGCCGACCGCGGACCGCCGAGCGCGTCCTGAGCGGCCATCACCGCCGCCACCTGCTCCGGGCGCTCCACCGTCCACTCCACCGGCTCACCGGAATCGGCCAGGTAGAAGCCGGGGAAACGATCCGTCCCGTACCCCAGCACCCCCACCCCCAGCGTCTCCAGCCGCTGCAGGGTCGCCGGCACGTCCAGGATCGACTTCACCCCCGCGCACACCACCGTGATCCGCGTCCGCGCCAGCAGCGAGAGATCCGCCGACTCGTCCTGCGACCGGGCCCACTCCCGGTGTACGCCGCCCAGCCCGCCCGTGGCGAAGACCCGCAGGCCGGCCCGCTCGGCCAGGAAGGCCGTCGCGGAGACCGTCGTCGCGCCCGTCGCGCCCGTGGCGAGGGCGGGCGCCAGATCCCGGTGGCCGAGTTTGCGCACGCCCTCGCCGCCCGCGATCCGCTCCAGCCGCGCCTTGTCGAGACCGGCGTACGCGACTCCGTCGATGACCGCGATCGTCGCCGGAACGGCCCCTTCCGACCGGACCAGCTCCTCCAGTTCCCTGCCCACCGCCAGATTGCGCGGGCGGGGCAGGCCGTGCGCGAGGATCGTCGACTCCAGGGCCACGACGGGCTGCCGGCGGGCGAGCGCCTCGCGTACCTCGTCCGACAGGACGGGGACCGCGGCGGTGGCGGGGGCCCCGGCCGCGGTGGCCGGGACGGTGGGCTCCGATGCTGTGTGCTGAGACATGCCCCCATCCCTGGCACGGGATCCGGCACCCCAAACGCGCCGCCGCCGCACCGGCGCGAACCTGTCCGAGTAGCGTTCCGGCATGAGTGCTCAGGATGCCCGGCCCGCCCGCCGCGATCCGCGCGGCTTCTACGACGAACTCGCCGACCGCTACGACCTCGTGTACGCCGACTGGCAGGCGAGCATCACCCGCCAGGGCAGCGCCCTGGACGCCCTGCTCACCGGCGCTCTCGGCCCCGGACCGCTCCGGATCCTCGACAGCGCCTGCGGCATCGGCACCCAGGCGCTGGGTCTCGCCGCCGGCCACCGGGTCACGGGCAGCGACCTGAGCCCCGTCTCCGCCGCCCGCGCGGCCCGCGAGGCGCGGGCGCGCGGGCTCGTCCTGCCGGTCGTGGCAGCCGACATGCGGGCCCTGCCCTTCCCCGACTGCTCCTTCGACGCGGTGGTCTGCGCCGACAACGCCCTGCCGCACCTGCTGACGGCCGCCCACGTAAGGGCCGCCCTGGCCGAAATACTGCGGGTGCTGCGCCCCGGCGGACTGCTGCTCCTGTCCACCCGCCCGTACGGGGAACTGCGCCGGACCCGGCCGCAGAGCGACGCCCCGCACGTGCGCACCGGCCCGGACGGACGGACGATCACCTTCCAGCTGTGGCACTGGCACGCCGACGGGGCCCGCTACGACCTGGAGTTCTTCCAGCTGCTGCCCGCCGGGGACACCTGGACGACCAAGGTGTCGGGCACCACGTACTGGGCCCTGCCGGAGGAGGAGACGGCCGCCTTCGCCGCGGAGGCGGGTTTCGTCGACGCCGTGTGGCACGCCCCGGCGGACACCGGTTTCCACCAGCCCGTCCTCGTCGCCCGGCGCCGCTCGACAGGGTGACGGGTGGGGCGGGCGCGCGCTGGACGCTGTGGTCACCCCGGGGGGAGGGACGCCCGGATTAGGCTGACGGGCCATGAGCACCAGTGACCACAGCGACGCCCCCGCACCCGGCTCCGCCCCCGCTTCCTTCGCCGTCTCGGTCGTGGCCCTCCCCGACTCCGAGCTGGAGCCGGAGGACCTCGACCCCGCGCAGATCGTCTCCGGCGAGCCCGTCGTGACGGGCAAGGTGCTGTGGGAGGCGGCGGACGGCTCGCAGGTGCGCGGGATCTGGCAGATCACCCCGGGCGTGGTCACCGACACCGAGGCGAACGAGCTGTTCGTGGTGGTCGCCGGCCGCGCCACCATCGAGGTGGAGGGCGGCGCGACGCTGGAGGTCGGGCCCGGATCCGCCTGTGTCCTGCGCGAGGGCGACAAGACCGTCTGGACCGTCCACGAGACGCTCCGCAAGGCCTACCACATCAGCTACTGAGCCTTGCCGTCCGCGGCTTTCACCGGATGGCGGCGCGAAGTGAACAGCGCGAGCGCCGCCATCGGCAGCAGCAGCGCGGCACCGACCGCGTTGAGCCAGCCGTAGCCCGCCTGGGCCATGATCAGACCGGCGGCCGCGCCGCCCACGCCGGCGGCCGTGTTCATCGTGAGGTCGCCCAGGCCCTGTACGGCGGCACGCGCGGGCTGCGGCACCGAGTCGGTCAGCAGCGCCGAGCCGGACACCATGCCGGCTGACCAGCCGAGGCCGAGCAGGAAGAGACCGGCGGCGCTCTGCGCGTGGTTCCCGCCGGCCGTGCCCGCGAGGAGCGCGGCGACCGACAGCAGCCCGGCGGCCAGGCCGATCACCGACAGCCGGCCGATCCGGTCCGCGAGCCAGCCCATCACCGGCGAGAAGCCGAACATGCCGGCGATGTGCCCGCTGATGACCAGTCCGATGAGCTGGAGCCCCGCCCCGTGGTGACCCAGGTCGACCGGGGTCATCACCATGATCGAGACCATCGCGGTGTGCGACACCGCGATGGTGACCAGCGCGAGCCGGGCCCTGGGGGAGGCCTTGACGGCCGCGAAGCCGGCGCGCAGCGAGCGCCCGGCACGGGTCTGCTCCTCGGGCGCGGCGAGCGCCCGGGCCGTCAGCAGCGGGTCCGGGCGCAGGAGTACGGAGATCAGCCCGGCGGTGAGCAGGAAGACGGCGCCGGCCCAGACGAAGGGGCCCGCCGTCTGGGGTATGGAGGTGCCGGCGAAGCTGCGGCTGGCCGGGGCGGAGAGGTTGGGGCCGAGCACCGCGCCGATGGTGGAGGCCCAGACCACGACGGAGATCGCCCGGGCCCGGTGGTCGGGCTCCGCCAGGTCGGCGGCGGCGAAGCGGGCCTGGAGGTTGGCGGAGGAGGCGGCTCCGAAGGCGGCCATGCCGATCATCAGGAGCGGGAAGCTCTTGACCGAGGCGGCCAGGACGACGAGGGCCGCGCCGGCCGCGCCGATCAGGTAGGCGAGGACCAGCCCGGGCCGGCGGCCGCGGGCGGTCATCAGCGCGGCGAGCGGCAGGGAGAAGGCGGCGGTGCCGATCACGGAGGCGGTGGAGGCGAAGCCGGACAGCGACTCCGTGCCGCTGACCTCGGTGGCCAGCACCGGGGCCAGCGCGATGCTGATGGGCACGCCGATGCCGCCCAGGATCTGGCCGGCGATCAGTACGCCGGAGGTCCGGCGCCGCAGCCGGGGCAGGTCGGCGCGGTCGATCGGCGGAGCGGGCCGCTCGGTGCCGGGTGCGGCGTTCACGCGGTGCCCCCTCGGCGCGGGTGCGGAGGGAGCTCGGGGCCGGGTGCGGCGGCGGGAGTAGTCACCGCCGCAGTTTCCCACCCCTTACCGTCGGGCGGAACCGGGTTACCGGGGGCGCGTGGCCGGACCGGCGCGGAGAACCTGGCCCGGCGCGGGACCCCGTACCGCCGGTCCCGCCGCGCGCGCGGCCGCACCCGCCGCGCTCAGAACAGCGGCTGTGGGAGCACGCCTTCCAGGGCCAGCAGGAAGCGCTTGGTCTCCACCCCGCCGCCGAACCCGCCGATGCCCCCGTCGTTCTCCACGACCCGGTGGCAGGCCACCACCAGCGGCAGCGGATTCGAGCCCATGGCGTGCCCGACGGCCTGGGCCGCGCCCGGCCGGCCGGCCCGGGCGGCCAGTTCTCCGTACCCCACGACCGCTCCGTAGGGCACGGAGCGGTCCAGCTCCAGCAGGGCCTCGCGGTTGAAGCCCGAGCTGAGCCGCCAGTCGAGCGGGAGCTCGAAGCGGCGCAGGTCGCCGGCGAAGTACGCGGCCAGCTGGCGCACCGGCTCTGCCAGCAGGACCTCGTCGCCCGGGGCGGGACGCCAGGCGTCGGCGCCGAGCCGGGAGACCAGCGCGCCGATCATCCCGTCGGCCCGCTCGGGACCGGCGTGGAACTCGACCCGGACCAGCCCCTGCGGGGTCGCGGCCAGGAGCAGGGGGCCGATGTCGCTGGCGACGACGGTCCATTCGAGGTGAGGCCCGCGGGGCTCAGGATTGTCCACCCCTTCACGGTACGGCCCCCCGCCGACAGGGCCGCCGGCTCAGTAGCCGCCCACGGCCTCCCGTACGACGTCGGGCTTGTTGGTGATGATCCCGTCCACGCCCATGTCCTGGACCTTCCGGGCGGTCTCCGCGTCGTCGACGATCCAGGCGTCCACTTCCATCGCCTTGCCGTGGGCGCCGAGCAGCCCGTGCACCGCCGCCACCCAGTCGCCGTCGATGGTGGTGTACCAGGGGTTGATCCGGTCGGTGAACTGCGCGTACCGCGGGAGGTCGGCGACGGCCGGGGTGCCGAGGAAGGCCGTCACCAGGTCCGGGCGCAGCCGGTGCACGGCGCGGACGCAGTCGGTGCTGAAGCTCTGCACCACCAGGCGGCGGCTCACGTGGTTCTCGTCGAGCCAGCCGGTCTCGTCCAGCACGCGCAGGGTCTGCTCTTCGATCCCGGGGTAGAGCTCCGGCTTCTTGATCTCCAGGAGCAGCCGCTGCTGGTTGCGCTGCACCCGGTCCATGTACTCCCGCAGGGTGGGCACCCGGGCGCCCGTGAACTCCTGGCCGAACCAGCTGCCCGCGTCCAGCCGGGCGATCTCCGCGGCCGTGAAGTCCTTGACCCGCCAGGGCTTGCGGTCGGGGAACACCTGCTCGACGTCGGTCGTGCGGGCCAGGGTGTCGTCGTGGATCACCACGAGCTCGCCGTCGTTGGTGCGCTGCACGTCGTTCTCCACCCAGTCGAAGCCCATCCGCATGGCGAGGTCGACCGCCTCGAGGGTGTTCTCCGGGGCGTACGCCGAAGCCCCCCGGTGGGCGTACACGATCGGGTTGGAGAGCCAGTCCGGACCGGGGGCCGCCGAGGCGGCCGTCGCGCCGAACACGGTCAAGGTGAGTCCCAGGAAGGCGGTGGCGGCCGCGGCGGCGGATCGGACGTACATGCGCGTTCTCCTCGGGTCGTGAGCCCTGCTCCCGCCTCAAACGGGCGCGGGGTGGCATTCGTTGCGGGCGGTGCACTCTCGGCGATGCGTTCTCGACGCCCTTTCAGGGAGGAGCCGGGTACGGCGATCATGGGGTTGAAGATCGCGGGGCCGCCACCGAACTACGACAAACGGACCAGACCCGGACGGCCCGCAGGCCCGCGGGAACGCCGGCTGTCAGTGGGGGGTCGTACGGTTGACCCCATGCGGCCCGTATCAAAGATCGAACGCACGGTGGCGCCTTTCGAGGTCGTCAGCTCCTACCAGCCCAGCGGCGACCAGCCGGCGGCCATCGCCGAGCTGGAGAAGCGCATCCGCGCAGGTGAGAAGGATGTCGTGCTGCTCGGCGCGACCGGCACCGGCAAGTCGGCGACCACCGCCTGGATGATCGAGAAGCTCCAGCGGCCCACGCTGGTGATGGCACCCAACAAGACGCTCGCCGCCCAGCTGGCGAACGAGTTCCGCGAGCTCCTGCCGAACAACGCCGTCGAGTACTTCGTCTCGTACTACGACTACTACCAGCCCGAGGCGTACGTACCGCAGTCGGACACCTACATCGAGAAGGACTCCTCGATCAACGAGGAGGTGGAACGGCTGCGCCACTCCGCGACCAATTCCCTCCTCACCCGGCGCGACGTCATCGTCGTCGCCTCCGTGTCCTGCATCTACGGCCTCGGCACCCCGCAGGAGTACGTCGACCGGATGGTCCCCCTCAAGGTCGGCGAGGAGATGGACCGGGACCAGCTGCTGCGCCGCTTCGTCGAAATCCAGTACACGCGCAACGACGTGGCCTTCACCCGGGGCACCTTCCGCGTGCGCGGGGACACCATCGAGATCTTCCCGGTCTACGAGGAACTGGCCGTCCGCATCGAGATGTTCGGCGACGAGATCGAGGCCCTGTCCACCCTGCACCCGCTGACCGGCGAGGTGATCAGCGAGGACCGCGAGCTGTACGTCTTCCCCGCCAGCCACTACGTCGCCGGCCCCGAGCGCATGGAGAAGGCGGTCCGCGGCATCGAGGCCGAGCTCGCCGAGCGCCTCGCCGAGCTGGAGAAGCAGGGCAAGATGCTGGAGGCCCAGCGGCTGCGCATGCGCACCACGTACGACCTGGAGATGATGCGCCAGATCGGGTCCTGCTCCGGCATCGAGAACTACTCGCTGCACATGGACGACCGCGAGCGCGGCTCCGCGCCCAACACCCTCATCGACTACTTCCCCGAGGACTTCCTCCTCGTCATCGACGAGTCGCACGTCACGGTGCCGCAGATCGGCGCGATGTACGAGGGCGACGCCTCCCGCAAGCGGACCCTGGTCGACCACGGCTTCCGGCTCCCGTCCGCCCTGGACAACCGGCCGCTGAAGTGGGAGGAGTTCCAAAAGCGCATCGGCCAGACCGTCTACCTCTCGGCCACCCCCGGGAAGTACGAGCTCTCGCGCGGCGACGGCTTCGTCGAGCAGATCATCCGCCCCACCGGCCTCATCGACCCCGAAGTCGTGGTCAAGCCCACCGAGGGCCAGATCGACGACCTGGTGCACGAGATCCGGCAGCGGGTGGAGAAGGACGAGCGGGTCCTGGTCACCACCCTCACCAAGAAGATGGCCGAGGACCTCACCGACTACTTCCTGGAGCTCGGCATCCAGGTCCGCTACCTGCACAGCGACGTCGACACCCTGCGCCGGATCGAGCTGCTGCGCGAGCTGCGGGCCGGCGAGTACGACGTCCTGGTCGGCATCAACCTGCTGCGCGAGGGCCTCGACCTGCCCGAGGTGTCGCTCGTGGCCATCCTCGACGCCGACAAGCAGGGCTTCCTGCGCTCGGGGACCTCGCTGATCCAGACCATCGGCCGCGCCGCGCGCAACGTCTCCGGCGAGGTCCACATGTACGCGGACAGCATCACCCCGGCGATGGCCCAGGCGATCGACGAGACCAACCGCCGCCGGGAGAAGCAGGTCGCCTACAACACGGCCCACGGGATCGACCCGCAGCCGCTCCGCAAGAAGATCAACGACATCGTGGCGACCATCGCCCGCGAGGAGCTCGACACCGAGCAGCTGCTCGGCAGCGGGTACCGCCAGACGAAGGACGGCAAGGCCGTCAAGGCGCCGGTCCCGGCGCTGGGCGGCAAGGCGGCCCAGGCCAAGGCGGGCGGCAAGGCCGGGGCCAAGGGGGCGAAGGGCGCCGAGGTCCTGACCGACCGTCCCGCCGCCGAACTGGCCTCGCTCATCGAGCAGATGACCGAGCGGATGCGCGGCGCCGCCGCGGAGCTGCAGTTCGAGGTCGCGGCCCGGATCCGGGACGAGGTGAGCGAACTGAAGAAGGAGCTCCGACAGATGAGGGAAGCAGGCCTCGCCTGACCCGGGGCCGGTCAGTAGGGTTGGGACCCAGCCGCAGGTACACGCTGCGCACCCCCATCGGGGGAGGGCTATGGAGAGGGGACAGCGCGTGACGGTCAACATGACCAAGGGTCAGGCCATCAATCTGCAGAAGGCGGACGGGGGCACGCTGACCGCGGTCCGCATGGGCCTCGGCTGGCAGGCGGCCAAGCGCCGCGGGCTGTTCGGCTCGCGGACCCGGGAGATCGACCTCGACGCCTCGGCGGTGCTCTTCGCCGACAAGCAGCCCGTCGACGTCGTCTTCTTCCGGCACCTGCAGAGCGACGACGGCTCGGTCCGGCACACCGGCGACAACCTCGTCGGCGGTGTCGGCCAGGGCGGGGACGACGAGTCGATCCTCGTCGACCTGCAGCGCGTGCCGGTGCACATCGACCAGATCGTCTTCACGGTGAACTCGTTCACCGGCCAGACGTTCCAGGAGGTGCAGAACGCCTTCTGCCGCATCGTCGACGAGACCAACGGCCAGGAACTGGCCCGCTACACCCTCGACGGCGGGGGCCAGTACACCGCGCAGATCATGGCGAAGGTGTCGCGCGCCGGCGCCGGCTGGCAGATGACGGCCCTCGGCAACCCGGCCAACGGCCGTACGTTCCAGGACCTGATGCCGGCGATCCTGCCGCACCTGTAAGCAGCACCCGGGCACCACGAAGTACAGCGCGACCGACGAGACCGCACGGCAGAAGAACGGGTACGGGGGAGGGGCTGCACGATGACGGCCGAACTGGTCCGGGGGCAGAACCACCCCCTGTCCCGGAGCCGGGTGGAGATCAGGGTCTCGGCGGGCACACCCGTGCTCGCCCTGGCCCAGGTCGGCGACGACGAGGGCCGGCTCGCCGGCCCCGAGGCGCTGGCCCATCCCGGCGCCCGGACCCTACCGGGGCTGGAAGTGCCCGGGACGGTCTCGGGACAGCACAGCGTGCTGGTCGACCTCGACGCCGTCGGACCGGCCGTGCACCGGGTCGGCTTGGTGCTGGTCCTGCCGCCCGGCGGACCGGCCCGCTTCGGCGCGGTCCCGGCCTCCTACGTGTCCGTGGCCGACCCGGAGGGCGCCGAGCTCGCCGGGTACACGCTGACGGACCTGGAGTCCGAGACCGCCGTCGTGGCTCTCGAGCTCTACCGGCGCCAGGGAGCCTGGAAGGTCCGCGCCGTCGGCCAGGGGTACGCCGGCGGGCTCGGCGCGCTCCTGGCCGACGCCGGACTGCCCGGCCCGGCGGCCGCCGAGCTGGCCGCCGCCGCCATGGGGCAGACCCCGGCCGGGGACGTCACCCTGGCGGCCATACCCGGGGCTCCCGCTCCCACCGTGCCGCGCGGCCTGCGGGCACCGGCACCCGCTCCGTCCCCCGCCCCGCAGGACGCTCGGCACGCCCCGGCCGCTCCCACGCCGCCGGAGCCGATCCCCGTCTCCGGAACCCCTTACGCCGCCGCGCCCGGCGGGGACACCGCGGGCGGGCCGCCCACCATCAGCTACGCCCACCCGCGCCGCCGTACCAGCACCGAACCGCCCGAGCCCGCGCCGCGCCCCGCCGCGCCGCCCCCGCTCGGCGAGCAGCCGCGCCCGGTCGCCGGGGACGCGAGCGGCTGGTCCATGGACGAGCGGCTCTACAACCAGGTCTGGGGCATGTTCGAAGACCTGGCCCGCTCGGTCGCCGCCTACCGGGGCGCCGTCGAGTTCGCCGACTCCCGGATGGACCGCGAGCTCGACGAGGCCCTGTCCGACCCGCGCCACCGCCTCGGCGGCTCCGGCAACGCCGCCCGCGACACGGCCCGGGCCCGCCGCGAAGAGCTGGTCGCGCAGGCGCAGGCCGTCCTCGACCGGGACCTCGTCGTGCTCACCGCCGAGTCCGAGGTGGTCGAGCCCGCGCTGCCGGCCTCGTACGCACGCTGGGACAACCCGGTCTGGCACGCGCACGCCGTGCCCTCCGAGAGCCCGCTGGCGCTGCGCCTCGGCGACCTCCACCTGCCCGAGCGGCCGGAACTGCGGATCCCCATGCTGGTCCGGGTCCCGCTGGAGCGCGGCCTGTGGATCGACAACGGCCGCACCGGCTCCGAGGCCGCCATGGCCATGGACACCGACCGGCTGCGGCGGGCCGCCATGGACATGGCCGTCGCGCACGCCGCGCGTCTGCTCGCCGCCCATCCGGCCGACCGGTTCGCCGTCCACGTCATCGACGCGGGCGGCGCCGGAGCCGCCTCGCTCGCTCCGCTGGTGCGCGCCGGGGTGCTGGCCGGGCCGCCCGCCGCCGGTGCCGCCGGGGTCACCGAGACCCTGGAGCGGCTGACCCGGCGCGTGGACCTCGTACAGATGGCGGTGCGGGCCGGGGCTCCGGAAGACCTGCCGCCGGATGTGGACACCTCCGACCAGCTGCTGCTCGTGCACGACTTCCCGCACGGGTTCGACGACCGGGCCGTCACCCGGTTGCGCTACCTCGCCGACGAGGGTCCGGCGGTCGGAGTCCACCTGCTGATGGTCGCCGACCGCGACGAGGCCTCGGCCTACGGGCCGCTGCTGGATCCGCTGTGGCGCTCGCTGATGCGGCTGTCGCCCGTGCCGGACAACCATCTCGCCGATCCGTGGGTCCACCACGCCTGGACCTTCGAGCCGGACCTGCCCCCGCGGGGCAGCCGGGTCCTCGAGCAGGCGCTGGAGCGGGTCGCGGCGGCCAGGCGCACCGCCGGGTAGCGGCCGCGGCGGCCCGCCGTCCGGCCCGGATGACCGTCCGCTGACCAGTTCTTGGCTTCCCCTTTACCTTATGTGCCTGCGACGGGTAGGCTCGTGAGCGCGGAGGGGAGTATTCCTGCTTTCCTGCTACGACGTGCCCGTCAATACGGACTGCAATCGGTCCCGGGGCGCCGGCCCGTGGCCTCCTGGCCGTCCGGGTGGAAGAGACCTCCGGCAGCGATGACGCTGACAAAGTGCTGAGCCATCTGCCGGAGGCATGTTCATAGTGGACGTTTCCTTGACCCTCTGGGTGCTGACCATTCTCGGTCTGGGCATCCTCATCGGCGCCGATTTCTTCATCGGCCGCAAGCCCCACGACGTTTCCATGAAGGAAGCCGGCGTCTGGACGGTCGTCTGGATCGTCCTCGCCGCGCTCTTCGGCCTCGGCCTGCTGGTCTTCGGGCACGGCCAGGCCTCGCAGGAGTTCTTCGCCGGTTTCATCACCGAGAAGTCCCTGAGCGTGGACAACCTCTTCGTCTTCGTCCTGATCATGGCGAAGTTCGCGGTCCCCTCCCAGCTCCAGCAGCGCGTACTGCTGGTGGGCGTGCTGATCGCCCTCGTCCTGCGCGCGATCTTCATCGCCGCCGGCGCCGCGATCATCACCAACTTCTCGTGGGTCTTCTACATCTTCGGCGCGTTCCTCATCTACACCGCGTGGAAGCTGATCCAGGAGGCCCGCAAGGACGAGGAGGAAGAGGAGTTCGAGGAGAACCGCCTCCTGAAGTCCATCGAGAAGAAGTTCGGCGTCGCCGACCGCTATCACGGCACGAAGCTCTTCATCCGGAACAACGGCAAGCGCGTCCTGACCCCGCTGATGGTCGTCATGCTCGCCATCGGCACCACCGACGTGCTGTTCGCCCTGGACTCGATCCCCGCGATCTTCGGCCTCACCCAGGACCCGTACATCGTCTTCACCGCCAACGCCTTCGCCCTGATGGGTCTGCGCCAGCTGTACTTCCTCATCGGCGGCCTGCTCAAGAAGCTGGTCCACCTCAGCTACGGCCTCTCCGTCATCCTGGGCTTCATCGGCGTCAAGCTCGTGCTGCACGCCCTGCACGAGTCCGGCCTGCACGTCCCGCAGATCTCCATCCCGGTTTCCCTGGGCGTCATCTGCGGCGTCCTGGTGATCACCACGATCACCAGCCTGATCGCCTCGAAGAAGCAGGCGGCGGCCGAGGCCGCCGCCGATCCGGAGAGCATCGACGCCTGAACGCGCCGGTAGGTCCTACGGGGCTACACGGGGGCGGCCGCTTCGGCCGCCCCCGCTTCCGATTCCGCCACGGCGCCCGTCCGCTGCCGTACGACCACCGGGTTCGTTTCCGGGAGCAGTGCGAAGCAGGTCAGTGAGACCGTGGCGATCGCCGTCAGGTACACCGCGACCGCCCACGGCGGGCCCGAGCCGTCCGCCAGGGCCGTCGCCGCGATCGGGGTCAGGGCGCCGCCCAGCACTCCGCCGAGGTTGTAGCCGACGGCCGCGCCCGTGCAGCGGATCCGCGGGGCGTACAGCTCGGGCAGGTACGCGCCCACCACCGCGAACATCGTCACCATGCCGAGCAGGGCGCCGAGCAGTCCCAGCGTCATCAGCAGCGGGTCCGCCGTGCGCAGCAGCGCCACGAACGGGAACATCCACAGCACGCAGGCCGCGCAGCCGGCCAGGCACAGCGGGCGGCGGCCGTAGCGGTCGCCGAGCACCGCGACCGCCGGGGTCGCCAGGCCCTTGAGCGCGACGGCCGCCATGATGCACGCCAGCATCACCGTGCGGTGCACGCCGAGGTGCTCGGTGGCGTAGGCCAGCGACCAGGTGGTGACCGCGTAGAAGACGGCGTAGCCCACGGCCAGTGCCCCGCCGGTCAGCAGGAGCAGCCGCCAGTGGTCCCGTACGACCTCGGCCAGTGGGGCGTCCGCCCGGCGGCCGGTCTCGGCGAGCGCGCGGAACTGCGGGGTCTCCTCCACCGAGCGGCGCAGCCACAGCCCGGCCAGCGCCAGCAGCCCCGCCGCCCAGAACGGCACCCGCCAGCCCCAGGCGGCGAACTGTCCGTCGGTGAGCGTGCCCGACAGGGTCAGCATCAGGCCGTTGGCCAGCAGGAACCCGACGGCCGGGCCCATCTGCGGGAAGCTCGACCACAGCCCGCGCCGCCGCTCGGGGGCGTGCTCGGCGGTCAGCAGTACCGCGCCTCCCCACTCACCGCCGAGGCCGAAGCCCTGGAGGAAGCGCAGCACGACCAGCAGGATCGGCGCGGCCACACCGATCGAGGCGTACGAGGGAACGCAGCCCACCGCCACCGTGGCGAGGCCGGTCAGCAGCAGGGAGCCGAGCAGCACCGGGCGGCGGCCGTGGCGGTCCCCGATGTGGCCGAAGACGGCGGAGCCCAGGGGGCGGGCGAGGAAGCCGACGCCGAAGGTGCCGAAGGCGGCGAGGGTGGCGGCGAGCGGCGAGAAAGAGGGGAAGAAGAGCGGGCCGAGCACCAGGGCGGCGGCGGTGCCGTAGACGAAGAAGTCGTAGAACTCGATGGCGGTGCCGGCGAGGGAGGCCGAGGCGAGCCGGAGCATCGAGGGGCGCGGGGCCGCGGGGGCGAGGTCCGCGGGGGTGGGGTCCGCGAGGGTGGGGATGGCCGGGGCGGCCGGGGAGGGGTCCTGTTGCATGCTGCAGCAATTACCCCGCCCCGCACCCCCAGGACGTGCGTTCGGCCATCATCGACCGGAAGGAGTGCAGTCCGGCGCAAGGTTGACGGATTCGGTACCCGCTACCAGCCGCGCTCGCGCCATTGGGCCAGGTGCGGCCGCTCGGCGCCGAGCGTGGTGTCGTTGCCGTGGCCCGGGTAGACCCAGGTCTCGTCCGGCAGTTGCTCGAAGAGCTTGTGCTCGACGTCGTCGACGAGCCGGGCGAAGGCCTTCGGGTCACCCCAGGTGTTGCCGACGCCGCCCGGGAAGAGGCAGTCGCCGGTGAACACGTGCGGGTGGCCGTGCGGGTCGTCGTAGACCAGCGCGATCGAGCCGGGCGTGTGGCCGACCAGGTGGCGGGCGGTCAGCGTGATCCGTCCGACGGTGATCGTGTCCCCGTCCGCGACGAGCACGTCGGTGGCGACCGGGATGCCCTCGGCGTCGTGGGCGCCCGCGTACGTCCGCGCGCCGGTCGCCTCGACCACCGCCTGGAGCGCGCCCCAGTGGTCGCCGTGCCGGTGCGTCGTGACCACGGACGCGATGCCGCTGTCGCCGATCAGGCTCAGCAGCGTCTCCGGCTCCGCGGCCGCGTCGATCAGCAACTGCTCGTCGGTGGCACGGCAGCGCAGCAGGTAGGCGTTGTTGTTCATCCCGCCCACCGCGACCTTGGAAATCATCAGGTTCGAGAGTTCGTGCACGTCGGCCGGACCGCCGACCTTGACCGTTCCGCTGTATGTCATATCGGCATCCTAGAGCGGGGGGAGCTCGGGCAGGCCGTCGCCGGCCAGGACGGCGAGGTGGGCACCCCGGAGACCGCGCCCGGCCAGCCAGCCGAGCAGTTCGTCCTTGGGGCCCTCGAGGACCACCGGGGTGCCCTCGGTGCCGCCGGTGTGCCAGACCTGGCCGGGCATGGCTGCCCGCAGCGTCACCGGCGGCACGTCCGGACGGCCCGACCAGCGATCGGCGAGGAAGTCGATCTCCCGGTCGGTGAACTCCTCGGGGAGGTCCGAGAGCTTGTAGCCGATGTTCAGGTCGACGTGGTGCAGCTCGACCTCGATCAGGCGCCGGAAGGGGACGCGGGCGGCGACGTCGGTGACGCCGTTGCGCAGCTCCACGACGCGGGTCCAGTCCTGCGGGCGCTCGGCCACGGCCTCCCAGCGGGTGGCGGAATTCCGGACGTCCTCGAGCTGTTCCAGGAGAGGCCGGCCGAAGTCGCGCTCGATGTCGGCCTCGCGGCTCTCGGCGCTCTCGTACATCGGGAGGCCCTCGAAAACGTTTACCAGGGCGTCGGCGTTGTGGGCGAGGTGGGCCAGGATGTGGCCGCGGGTCCAGCCGGGGAGATGTGACTCTTCGGCCAGGGCGGCGTCGTCCAGCTTCGCGGCCGCGGTCAGCAGCCGGTCCGTGGCTTCACGTACAGATCGCAGGTCGTGCACATGATCAATCATGCGGACGAGCCTAGTCCTTCGAGGGTCGCCGCCACACGATCGGGTGAAGCGATTGGCGTAGTGCCGGAAATCGAATGCACGTGCTATACGCTCGGAGTCCACGGAGCCCAGTCTCCGAGTCCATCGCAGAGGCGCCCCCCAATACCCTGGGACGGGGGCCCGTGCCCCCGCTCTCTCAAGAAAGGTGCGGACCGGCGTGACCGACCGTCTCATCGTTCGTGGCGCTCGCGAGCACAACCTCAAGAACGTCTCGCTCGACCTGCCCCGCGACTCACTCATCGTCTTCACCGGACTCTCCGGTTCGGGCAAGTCCTCCCTGGCCTTCGACACGATCTTCGCCGAGGGCCAGCGCCGCTACGTCGAGTCGCTCTCGTCGTACGCCCGCCAGTTCCTCGGGCAGATGGACAAGCCCGACGTCGACTTCATCGAGGGCCTCTCCCCGGCCGTCTCGATCGACCAGAAGTCCACGTCCCGCAACCCGCGCTCGACCGTGGGCACCATCACCGAGGTCTACGACTACCTGCGCCTGCTCTTCGCCCGCATCGGCAAGCCCCACTGCCCCGAGTGCCGCCGCCCGATCTCCCGGCAGTCGCCGCAGGCGATCGTCGACAAGGTGCTCGCGCTGCCCGAGGGGAGCCGCTTCCAGGTGCTCTCGCCGCTCGTGCGCGAGCGCAAGGGCGAGTTCGTCGACCTCTTCTCCGACCTCCAGACCAAGGGCTACAGCCGGGCCCGTGTGGACGGGGAGACGATCCAGCTCTCCGAGCCGCCCACGCTGAAGAAGCAGGAGAAGCACACCATCGAGGTGGTCATCGACCGCCTCACGGTCAAGGAAGGCGCCAAGCGCCGGCTGACCGACTCCGTCGAGACCGCCCTCGGGCTGTCGGGCGGCATGGTGATCCTGGACTTCGTCGACCTCGCCGAGGACGACCCCGAGCGTGAGCGGATGTACTCCGAGCACCTCTACTGCCCGTACGACGACCTGTCCTTCGAGGAGCTGGAGCCGCGTTCCTTCTCCTTCAACTCGCCCTTCGGCGCCTGCCCCGAGTGCACCGGCATCGGTACGCGCATGGAGGTGGACCCGGAGCTGATCGTCCCGGACGAGGACAAGTCCCTGGACGAGGGCGCGGTCTCGCCGTGGTCGCTCGGCCACACCAAGGACTACTTCCAGCGGCTGATCGGCGCCCTCGCCGAGGAGCTGGGCTTCCGCACCGACATCGCGTGGGCCGGGCTGCCGCTGCGGGCGAAGAAGGCCCTGATGTACGGCCACAAGACGCAGATCGAGGTCCGCTACCGCAACCGGTACGGGCGCGAGCGCGCCTACACCACGGCCTTCGAGGGCGCGGTGCCGTTCGTCAAGCGGCGCCACTCGGAGTCCGAGAGCGACGCCAGCCGCGAGCGCTTCGAGGGCTACATGCGCGAGGTGCCCTGCCCCACCTGCGAGGGAACCCGCCTCAAGCCGATCGTGCTCGCGGTGACGGTGATGGACCGCTCCATCGCCGAGGTCGCCGCGATGTCGATCAGCGAGTGCGCGGACTTCCTCGGGCGCATGAAGCTCGACGCCCGCGACAAGAAGATCGCCGAGCGGGTCCTCAAGGAGGTCAACGAGCGGCTCCGCTTCCTCGTCGACGTCGGCCTGGACTACCTCTCGCTCAACCGCGCCGCCGGCACCCTGTCCGGCGGCGAGGCCCAGCGCATCCGGCTGGCCACGCAGATCGGCTCCGGTCTCGTGGGCGTGCTGTACGTGCTGGACGAGCCCTCCATCGGCCTGCACCAGCGGGACAACCACCGGCTGATCGAGACGCTCGTACGGCTGCGCGACATGGGCAACACGCTCATCGTCGTCGAGCACGACGAGGACACCATCAAGGTGGCCGACTGGGTCGTGGACATCGGCCCCGGCGCCGGCGAGCACGGCGGCAAGGTCGTGCACAGCGGCTCGCTGAAGGACCTGCTGAAGAACAGCGAGTCGATCACCGGGCAGTACCTGTCGGGCAAGCGGGCCATCCCGCTCCCCGATGTACGCCGCCCCGTGGACCCGGCGCGCAGACTCACGGTCCACGGCGCCAAGGAGAACAACCTCCAGGACATCGACGTGTCCTTCCCGCTGGGCGTGCTCACGGCGGTGACGGGCGTATCGGGCTCCGGCAAGTCGACACTGGTCAACGACATCCTGTACACGCACCTGGCCCGCGAGCTCAACGGCGCCCGGTCGGTGCCGGGACGGCACACGCGGGTGGACGGCGACGACCTCGTCGACAAGGTCGTGCACGTCGACCAGTCGCCGATCGGGCGGACCCCGAGGTCCAACCCGGCGACGTACACCGGTGTCTTCGACCACGTCCGCAAGCTCTTCGCGGAGACGATGGAGGCGAAGGTGCGCGGCTACCTGCCGGGCCGCTTCTCCTTCAACGTCAAGGGCGGCCGGTGCGAGAACTGCTCCGGCGACGGCACGATCAAGATCGAGATGAACTTCCTGCCGGACGTCTACGTCCCGTGCGAGGTCTGCCACGGCGACCGGTACAACCGGGAGACGCTGGAGGTCCACTACAAGGGCAAGTCCATCGCCGAGGTCCTGAACATGCCGATCGAGGAGGCCTCGGAGTTCTTCGGGGCGGTCCCGACGATCGCCCGGCACCTGCGCACGCTGAACGAGGTGGGGCTGGGGTACGTGCGCCTCGGCCAGTCGGCGCCGACGCTGTCGGGCGGTGAGGCGCAGCGCGTGAAGCTGGCCTCGGAGCTGCAGAAGCGGTCGACGGGGCGCACGGTGTACGTCCTGGACGAGCCGACGACGGGCCTCCACTTCGAGGACATCTCGAAGCTGATCAAGGTGCTCTCGGGGCTGGTGGACAAGGGGAACACGGTGATCGTCATCGAGCACAACCTCGATGTCATCAAGACCGCGGACTGGGTCGTCGACATGGGTCCGGAGGGCGGGTACGGCGGCGGTCTCGTCGTCGCGGAGGGCACCCCCGAGCAGGTCGCGTCGGTGGGTGCGAGCCACACGGGCAAGTTCCTGCGGGACATCCTGGGCGCGGACCGCGTTCTGGAGGCCGGTGCCCCGGCTCCGGCCCTGCCGGCGAAGAAGACGGCCGCTCGCAAGAAGGCGGCGGCTCCGGCCGCGGCCGCGAAGAAGACGGCGGCCGCGAAGAAGGCGGCGGCGCCCGCCGCTGCGAAGAAGGCCGCGCGCGCCCGCAAGGAGTAGCCCTCCGGGGTGGGTGCGGCGCCGTTTGCGGCTGCGGCGCCGTGGCCGTGCCTCAAACGCCGGCGGGGCTGGAGGATCCAGCCCCGCCGGCGTTACCCGCGGGCACCCTTAGGCGGCGATGCCGATCGCGTGGCCGGCCGTCGAGGGGTCGGACAGGGTGGTCAGGAGCGCGTCCGCGACGTCCGCGCGGGAGACGACCTTGCCGCCCGGAACGTTGGCGTCGATCGCGCGGCGGTAGGTCCCGGTGCGCGGCCGGTTCAGCAGGCGCGGCGGGCGGATCACCGTCCACCGGGTGCGGCTGGCGGCGATCGCCGCCTCCATCACCGCGAGGTCCGCGTACAGGTCCCGCAGCGCCCGGCGCAGCAGCGGGTAGACCAGCAGCCGGGTGAGCGCGCCGTCCTCCGGCCCGTCGGGGGCCACCGGCGCCGCGCTGACCGCCGACAGGCGGCTCACCCCCGCCCGGTCCATCGCCGAGACGATCGACCGCA
This sequence comes from Streptomyces sp. ISL-43, assembly GCF_018614195.1. Classification (GTDB taxonomy): domain Bacteria; phylum Actinomycetota; class Actinomycetes; order Streptomycetales; family Streptomycetaceae; genus Streptomyces. Next base: position 47,421 of record NZ_JAGGOT010000042.1, on the reverse strand, counting down.
GGGCCGGGCCCGCGACCGGGGTGAGCCTGGCCTGCTTGTTGCTCGCGGGCCCGAGCGCGGAGACCACCGCCTCCCGGCCCTCCAGGACCGGGATCAGCGCCTCCTCGTCCGTCAGGTCCCGGACCACCACCACCCGGAGCCGCTCGTGCGCCGGGACCTCCAGCCGCGCCGGATCGCGGACGACCGCCGTCACCTCGTGTCCCGCGTCGAGCGCCTGCCGGACGACCTCGTGGCCGACTCCGCCCGTGGCTCCGAACACCGTGAGTCTCATCCTGGCTCCCGCATCCCGATAATGGGTGGGTGAGCGTTTACTCACCCCTGCTTCCGCTAGGGTGAGCGAATGCTCACCCCCAAGTCAAGCCGGCCCACCCCCGAGCGCCTGCTGGACGCCGCCGAGACGCTGATGCGCACCAGCGGGCTGGCCAACGCCACCACCAAGGCGATCGCCCGCGAAGCCGGCTGTTCGGAGGCCGCGCTCTACAAGTACTTCGCGAACAAGGAAGAACTGTTCGTGCGCGTGCTGATGGAGCGGCGCCCCAACGCCGGGGCGATGATGGCGGCGCTCACCACCGATCCCGGGGAGCAGCCGGTCGAGGAGCGGCTCGCCGAGATCGCCCGCCACGCCTCGCTCTTCTACGCCGACGCCATGCCCATGGCCGCCTCGCTCTTCGCGGACCCCGTCCTGCTCACCCGCCACCGCGAGGGCGTACGGAGCATCGGCGCGGGCCCGCACATCGTGCTGGAGGCCCTGACCGGCCACCTGCTCCGGGAACTCGAACGGGGCCGGCTCCGCCCCGACGCCGACCCGCGGGCCGCCGCCGCGCTGCTGCTCGGCGCCTGCTTCCAGCGGGCCTTCTTCCTGCACTTCTCCGGCCCCGACACGGTCGACCCGGTCGAGGACTTCGCCCCCGCCCTGGCCAGGACCGTCTGGGCGGCGCTGCGCTGAGGCCCCGAGGGCCCAAACCCGAGAGGCGGAAGCCAGAGAGGCGGAAGCGTCAGAGCTCGGCCGCGTACGGGGGCTCCGCGCCCGCCCGTGCGCAGGTCAGCGCGGCCGCGTGGGCGGCGTAGGAGAGAACCCCGGGCCAGTCCACCGGACCCGTGCCGCCCCCACCGCCCCATCCGCCCCATCCGTCCCCGCCGGCCGCGCTGCCCGAAAGCCGGTGCAGCAGCGCCGCGTTCACGGTGTCGCCCGCCCCGATGGTGTCCACCACCTCGACCCGGCGGGAGGACGCCGAGTACTCCTCTCCCTCCCGCGTCCACACCGTCATGCCCGCCGCTCCCCGGGTGAGCACCACCGCTGAGGGACCCGCGGCCAGCCAGTCGCCGACCCGCCCGCCCAGCCACGCCGCGTCCTCCTGCGACAGCTTCAGCACGCGGACGTGGGGCAGCCAGGACAGGAAGCGGGCCCGGTAGGCCGCCGGGTCGGCGATCAGCGCCGGCCGGATGTTGGGGTCGAGCAGGGTCAGCAGCCCGCGCCCCGACTCCCGGCGCAGCAGGGCCTCGTAGGCGCCGGCCCCGGGCTCCAGCACCAGCGAGCAGGTGCCGAGCGCGAGGGCCCGTACCCCCGCCGGAAGCGCGGGCGGCAGGCGGAACAGCCGGTCGGCCGTGCCTTCGACGTAGAAGCCGTACGCCGCCGAGCCGTCCGGGGCCAGCGAGGGCACCGCCAGCGTGGTGGGCTCCGGCCCGCGCTGGACCAGCGAGAGGTCCACACCGGCCGCGCGCAGCCCCGCGAGCAGCGAGTCGCCGAAGCCGTCCGTCGAGACCCGGGAGCAGAAGGCGACCCGCGCGCCCAGCCGGCCCAGCGCGAGCGCGGTGTTGTACGGTCCGCCGCCCGGCCGGGGCAGCAGGGCGCCCGGCGGCCGCGCCACGGGCACCAGGTCGATCAGGGCTTCTCCACCGACGACGATCACGCGGGGGAAGGTATCCCATCGGCCGGCGGTATCGTCGGGGGACCCAGCCGACCAGCCCCCGGGAGAACCGCATGTCCGCCTTGCCGCCCGCAGCCCGCCGTACCGTGCTCAAGGGCGCCGCAGCGACCGTCGGGGCCGCCGGTGCGGGAGCGGCGCTCACGGCCTGCTCCACCGAGTCCGACAGCGGCGCCGGTTCCCCGGCGGTCCCCGCCGAGCCCGTCGAGCTGGGCGCCGCGTCCGATGTGCCGGTCGGCGGCGCGATGCTGTTCCGGAAGGAGAAGCTCCTGGTCAGCTGCGCGGAGGCGGGACAGTACAAGGCGTTCAGCGCCCAGTGCACCCACGCCGGCTGCGTACTGGACAAGATCGTCGAGGGCCAGGGGAACTGCCCCTGCCACGGCAGCCGCTTCGACGTGACCACGGGCAAGGTGCTGCGCGGCCCGGCCGGTGACCCGCTGCCCGAGGTCCCGGTGAGGGCCGAGGGCGGCAAGCTCATCGCGGGCTGACCCGCGACCGGGCCGTCCGCGCTCATTCCCAGTCCCAGCCGATCCCCAGGACCCCGCGCCGCACCCCCTGCTCCACCAGGTGCACGGCGCGGTGCGGGCCGCTCGGGGTCAGGTCCGCGAGCCACCCGCGCGGCGCGTCCGGCCCGCTGCGGGTGAAGCGGCGGCAGCGCACCGGCAGCGCGGCCTCGTCGAAGCGGACCTGGAGCACGTACTGCCCGCCCGTGTAGCTGAAGCCGCGCACGTACTCGGCGCTGCGGCCGCCCGTACCGTCCTCGAAGCCGTAGCCGAAGACGTACGTGTCCCCGGCGCGCAGCCGGGCGTCGAAGAGCAGCTCGGCGACGACCACCTCGGCCTCGGGGTGGCGCCGGATCCGCCCGGTCCGGCAGTTCTCGTCGGCCCGCACCCGGATGCGCGCCGGATCGCAGCCCGGGTCGCCGTGGTGGACGGCGATGTACCGGTCGACCCCGTCGCGGTGGGCCCGTACGACGTGCTGCGACTCGCGGCCCAGCAGCTGCCCGGCGGGCCCGATCCGCACCCGCTCGTGGTGGCCGACGGTGTGCAGGCCGCCGTCGGCGGGCAGTTCCATGCCGGCCAGCAGTCCTTCCACGGCCGCGCCCACGCTGAACAGCGCCCGGTAGGAGCGGGCGGGAGGCCGGGCCGTCTCCGGGCCGGCGGGTTCCGGCGCTTCCAGCAGCCGCAGCAGGGTGCCCTCGGGCAGTTCGAGGATCTGCTCCAGGGCCCCTACGGCCTTCAGGGACTCGGCGCGGCGCGGCCGCCGGGCGCCCTGCTGCCAGTAACTGAGGCTGGTCACCCCGATCTTGATGCCGCGGGCGGCGAGCCGGTGCTGAACCCGGTGCAGGGGCAGCCCGCGGGCGGTGAGGGCGGCGCGGAGCGCCAGGTGGAAGGGCCCGGTGTGCAGCAGGTGCGGCAGCTCCGGGGTGCTGTCCGAGAAGGTGCGCTCAGCACTCGACCGCATGGCGCCTCCTCCTGTGAACGTTCACGCGCGGTGGTGCGGGCGGCCGCGCGGACGAGGTCCGAGGCCCGGGTGGGTCCAGGTGGACCGATGGCGGACGTTCACACTTCAGCCCCACCGTTCACACCGCGATGTCACGCCGTATTGAAGCCTGTTGACCTGTTCCCGACAACACCCTGATGCTCCTCCTCAGCGTCCGGACGCGCTCCTCCACCCCCACTCCCCACCTCGGGAGGAACGCGATGCGCAATCCCCACCGGCGGCTCCACCTCGCCGCCTTCGTCACCGCCCTGCTCCTCGCCCTGCCCACCGGTACCGCCACCGCCGCCGATGCCGGTCCGGGCTCCGCCACCGCCATGACCGCCGTCACCGATGTGACCGAGACCGCCGGGAACACCGGGGCCGCCGAGAACGCGGCCCTGGCGTACAAGCGGCTCGGCATCACCATGCAGGCACAGCAGAAGACCAACTGGTGCTGGGCCGCGGCCGGCAACACCATCGCCACCTGGTTCGGCCGCGGCTACAGCCAGAACCAGTTCTGCAACGCCGCCTTCAACCGCCAGCAGGGCTACGACTGCCCCAACAACCAGGCCACCCTCGGCAACGTGCAGACCGCCCTGCGCTGGGCCGGCATCAACTCCGGCTCCTACGTCAACGGCTGGCTCCAGTACTCCACCGTGCAGAGCGAGATCAACGCCGACCGCCCGGTCGAGACCCGCATCCAGTGGTCCAACGGCGGTGGCCACATGCACGTCGTCTACGGCTACGACACCGCGAACAGCTGGGTGTACTGGGGCGACCCGTGGCCTTCCAGCGACCGCTACAACTGGGCCTCGCACGCCTGGTACGTGGACAACGGCACCTTCTCCTGGACCCACTCGCTCTACCGGATCGGGGCGTGACCTCATGAATCCTCGCCTCGCCACGGCGCTCGTCGCCGGGGCCGCGCTGCTCGCCCTGGCCCCCACCCAGGCGACCGCCGCCCCCGTCCCGCAGCCCCAGAGCGACACCGCCGAGAACCGGGCCGCCGCCGCACTGGCGGCCGCGGCCCCCGACACGCTCGCCACCCTGTCCCGCTTCTTCGCCCGCGAGGGCAAGGTCTCGCCGACCTCCGCGCAGCCCCGTATCGACGGCGAGGCGATAGCCGTCAGCTACCTCTCGCCGGACTTCGTCGCCGGGAAGGCGGGCGCACCCGTGGCCCGGCTGGAGTTCCTCGCCAGCAAGGCCGTCTCCTCGGACGGTCAGCAGGCCGCCCTGTGGACCGCCAAGACGGAAGCGGGCTGGCAGGTGGTGAACATCGCCACCGGCGACGACGAGTTCCGCTACGCCCGGCTCGGCGCGGCGAAACTTCCCGGCGGCACGGTGTTCCGGGAGCCCCAGATCGACGCGTGGTACGTGGCCGGCGGCGAGCGGGTGCTGCCGCTGGACCCGGACGCGGTGGGAGCCGTGGGCGAGCGGGGTACCAGCCTCGCCGCCTACCGGGCCCGGGTCGTGAAGGCTTACGGGGACAAGCTCCCCGGGTCCGCCTACGCCAAGTCCGGGAAGGCCGGTGGCTTCGCCCCCACGGAAGCCACGGCCGGGTCCGGAGCAACGGAGGGACTGCCGGTCGCCGCCGGAGCCGTGGCTCTGGCTCTGGCGCTGGGCGCGGCCGGCCTGCCGGCCGTGCTGCGCTCCCGACGGCAGCGGGTGGTGCGGGCGTAGCCACCCGAGGGGACCCGGCCGCCGGCCAGGCGGCCGGGCCCCGCGGGGTCGTCTTCCCCCGCCTGCCCCGGGCCCCGCGGGGTCGTCTTCCCCCGCCTGCCCCGGGCCCCGCGGGGCCGCCCGCTGCCTGCCCCCGGGCCCCCTCGGACCCCCCGCCGCGGGAGGGGGAACGGCTCGGTTGTCGGCGGGCGACAGTAGGGTGGCTGGCATGGCCGACCCTTCCAGCTACCGTCCCGAGCCAGGACAGATCCCCGACTCCCCGGGGGTCTACAGATTCCGCGACGAGCACCGCCGGGTGATCTACGTCGGGAAGGCCAAAAGCCTGCGCCAGCGGCTGGCCAGTTACTTCCAGGACATCGCCGGACTGCACCCGCGTACCGCCACCATGGTGACCACGGCGGCCTCCGTCGAGTGGACCGTGGTCTCCACCGAGGTCGAGGCGCTGCAGCTCGAGTACTCATGGATCAAGGAGTACGACCCCCGGTTCAACGTCAAGTACCGGGACGACAAGAGCTACCCCTCCCTCGCCGTCACCATGAACGAGGACTATCCGAGGGTCCAGGTCATGCGCGGCCCCAAGAAGAAGGGCGTGCGCTACTTCGGCCCCTACGGGCACGCCTGGGCCATCCGCGAGACCGTCGACCTGATGCTCCGGGTCTTCCCCGTCCGCACCTGCTCCGCCGGGGTGTTCAAGCGCTCCGCCCAGATCGGCCGCCCCTGCCTGCTCGGCTACATCGGCAAGTGCTCCGCGCCCTGCGTCGGCCGGGTCACCCCCGAGGAGCACCGGGAACTGGCCGAGGACTTCTGCGACTTCATGGCCGGCCGCACCGGCAGCTACCTCTCCCGCCTCGAACGCGAGATGCGCGAGGCCGCCGAGGAGATGGAGTACGAGAAGGCCGCCCGGCTCCGCGACGACATAGGGGCCCTGCGCCGGGCGATGGAGAAGAACGCGGTCGTGCTCGCCGACGCCACCGACGCCGACCTGATCGCGGTCGCCGAGGACGAGCTCGAAGCCGCCGTACAGATCTTCCACGTACGCGGCGGCCGGGTCCGCGGCCAGCGCGGCTGGGTCACCGACAAGGTCGAGGCCGTCGACACGGCCGGGCTCGTCGAGCACGCCCTGCAGCAGCTGTACGGGGAGGAGAAGGGCGAGGCCGTCCCCAAGGAGGTGCTGGTCCCGGCGCTCCCCGACGACGCCGACGCCCTCGCCCTGTGGCTCGCCGAGCGGCGCGGCTCCCTCGTCAGCCTGCGCATCCCGCAGCGCGGGGACAAGAAGGCGCTGATGGAGACCGTCCACCGCAACGCCCAGCAGTCCCTCGCCCTGCACAAGACCAAGCGCGCCGCCGACCTCACCACCCGCTCGCGGGCCCTGGAGGAGATCGCCGAGGCGCTGGAGCTGGACGGCGCGCCGCTGCGCATCGAGTGCTTCGACATCTCGCACCTGCAGGGCGACGACGTCGTGGCCTCGATGGTCGTCTTCGAGGACGGCCTGGCCCGCAAGGGCGAGTACCGGCGCTTCCAGATCAAGAGCTTCGAGGGGCAGGACGACGTCCGCTCCATGCACGAGGTCGTCTCCCGCCGCTTCCGCCGCTACCTCCAGGAGAAGCTGAAGACGGGGGAGTGGTCCCCCGAGGACGCCGACGGCGAGCAGCCGGGGGCGGCCGAGGACGACGGGCGGCCCAAGCGCTTCGCGTATCCGCCGCAGCTCGTCGTGGTCGACGGCGGGCAGCCGCAGGTGGCCGCCGCCAAGCGGGCCCTGGAGGAGCTCGGGATCGACGACGTCGCCGTGTGCGGCCTGGCCAAGCGGCTGGAGGAGGTCTGGCTGCCGGGGGAGGACGACCCGGTGGTGCTGCCCCGCACCAGCGAGGGGCTGTACCTGCTCCAGCGCGTGCGCGACGAGGCACACCGCTTCGCCATCCAGTACCAGCGCAACAAGCGCGGCAAGCGCCTGAAGTCCGGACCGCTCGACGAGGTGGCCGGGCTCGGCGAGAGCCGCAAGCTGGCCCTGCTCAAGCACTTCGGTTCGGTGAAGAAGCTCCGGCAGGCGACAATCGACCAGATCTGCGAGGTCCCGGGCATAGGCCGCAAGACGGCCGAGACCGTGGCCGCGGCCCTCGCCCAGGCGGTTCCCGCCGGTCCCGCCGTCAACATGGCGACCGGGGAGATCATTGAGGATGAGATCCCCGCGCCCGCGGGGGCGGCATCCGAACGGGGGACCGAGCAATGACCGAGCGCGAATCCCAGCACGACCGCGGATCAGAGCATGATTCCGGGCACGAATCCGAATCCGAGTACGACCGAGACGGAGCACAGGTGAGTACGGGCACGACAGTGGAGCCCGGAGATACCGCCGAGGCGGCCATCCCCGAGCTGGTGATCATCTCCGGAATGTCCGGGGCCGGCCGCAGTACGGCGGCCAAGTGCCTGGAGGACCTCGGCTGGTTCGTCGTCGACAACCTCCCGCCCGCGCTGATCACCACCATGGTGGAACTCGGCGCCCGCTCGCAGGGCAACGTGGCGCGCATCGCCGTCGTCGTCGACGTCCGCGGCCGGCAGTTCTTCGACGCCCTGCGCGAGTCCCTCGCCGACCTGGAGACCCGCGGGGTCACCCGGCGGATCGTCTTCCTGGAGTCCTCGGACGACGCGCTCGTACGCCGCTTCGAGTCGGTCCGCCGCCCGCACCCGCTGCAGGGCGACGGCCGCATCGTCGACGGCATCGCCGCCGAGCGCGACCTGCTGCGCGAGCTGCGCGGCGACGCCGACCTGGTCATCGACACCTCCAGTCTGAACGTGCACGAACTGCGCGCCAAGATGGACGCCCAGTTCGCGGGCGACGAGGAGCCCGAGCTGCGGGCCACCGTCATGTCCTTCGGCTACAAGTACGGCCTGCCGGTCGACGCCGACCTCGTCGTCGACTGCCGCTTCATCCCCAACCCGCACTGGGTCCCCGAGCTGCGCCCCTTCACCGGGCTCAACGAGGAGGTGTCGGGCTACGTCTTCAGCCAGCCCGGTGCCAAGGAGTTCCTCGACCGCTACACCGAGCTGCTCCAGCTCATCGCCACCGGCTACCGCCGCGAGGGCAAGCGGTACGTGACGATCGCGGTCGGCTGCACCGGCGGCAAGCACCGCAGTGTCGCCATGTCCGAGAAGCTCGCCGCCCGCCTCGCCTCCGAGGGAGTCGAGACCGTCGTAGTCCACAGGGACATGGGGCGCGAGTGACCGGACGCACCCTGCGGCTCCGTCGCCTGCGCCGGCTCACCTCCGGCAAGGACGAGGCCGGCGGCGGCCGCGCGGGGCTGCGCCGCGGCGAGGCTCCCAAGGTCGTCGCGCCCAAGGTCGTGGCGCTCGGCGGCGGCAGGGGCCTCTCGGCCTCGCTGACCGCCCTGCGGCGCATCACCGGCGACCTCACCGCCGTCGTCACCGTCGCCGACGACGGCGGCTCCAGCGGGCGCCTGCGCGAGGAACTGGGCGTGCTGCCGCCCGGCGACCTGCGCAAGGCGCTGGCGGCGCTGTGCGGGGACGACGACTGGGGCCAGACCTGGGCACGGGTCATCCAGCACCGCTTCCAGTCCAAGGGCGACCTGCACGAGCACGCCGTCGGCAATCTGCTGATCGTCGCCCTGTGGGAGCAGCTCGGCGATCCCGTCCAGGCCCTGGACCTCGTCGGCAAGCTGCTCGGCGCCCACGGCCGGGTACTGCCGATGTCGGCGGTCCCCCTGGAGCTCCAGGCCCTGGTCAAGGGCCACGACCCGGCCCGCCCCGAGGACGTGGACACCGTACGGGGGCAGGCCACGGTGGCGCTGACCCCGGGCGAGGTGCTCTCCGTACAGGTGGTGCCGGCCGATCCGCCGGCGGTGCCCGAGGCGGTCGCCGCGGTCCTCGACGCGGACTGGGTGGTGCTCGGTCCGGGGTCCTGGTTCTCCTCGGTGATCCCGCACCTGCTGGTGCCGGAACTGCTCGACGCGCTGGTCGAGACGAAGGCCCGGCGGGTCCTCTCGCTGAACCTCGCTCCGCAACCCGGTGAAACAGAGGGCTTCTCTCCGCAGCGTCATTTGGAGGTTTTGGCCCGACACGCCCCTAAACTCGCCCTGGACGTGGTGCTGGCCGATCAGGCCGCCGTGCCCGACCGCGAGTCCCTCGCCGATGCCGCAAAACGGTTCGGCGCCGCGGTCGAGCTGGCGCCGGTTGCCAGGCAAGACGGCTCTCCGAAGCATGATCCGGAGCTGCTCGCCGCCGCGTACGACCGTATTTTTCGGATGCATGGAAGGATCGGCCCATGGCGATGACGCCCGCGGTGAAGGATGAGATCGCCCGCCTGCCCGTCACCCGCACCTGCTGCAGGAAGGCGGAGGTCTCGGCGATCCTTCGGTTCGCGGGCGGGTTGCACCTGGTGAGCGGCCGGATCGTCATCGAGGCGGAACTGGACGCGGGGATCGCGGCCCGCCGCCTGCGCAAGGACATCCTCGAGATCTTCGGCCACTCCTCGGACCTGGTGATCATGGCTCCGGGCGGCCTGCGCCGGGGCAACCGGTACGTGGTCCGCGTGGTCGCCGGCGGCGACCAGCTGGCACGCCAGACCGGACTCGTGGACGGCCGCGGCCGCCCGATCCGGGGTCTTCCCCCGCAGGTGGTCTCCGGGGCCACCTGCGACGCCGAGGCGGCCTGGCGCGGGGCCTTCCTGGCCCACGGCTCGCTCACCGAGCCGGGACGCTCCTCCTCCCTGGAGGTCACCTGCCCCGGTCCGGAGGCCGCGCTGGCCCTCGTCGGGGCGGCCCGCCGGCTCTCCATCGCCGCCAAGGCCCGCGAGGTCCGCGGTGTGGACCGGGTCGTCGTACGGGACGGGGACGCCATCGGCGCCCTGCTGACCCGGCTCGGCGCCCACGACTCCGTGCTGGCCTGGGAGGAGCGGCGGATGCGGCGCGAGGTGCGCGCCACCGCCAACCGCCTCGCGAACTTCGACGACGCCAACCTGCGCCGCTCGGCGCGGGCCGCGGTGGCCGCCGGAGCCCGGGTGCAGCGCGCCCTGGAGATCCTCGCCGAGGAGGTACCCGAGCACCTCGCGGCGGCCGGCCGGCTGCGCATGGAGCACAAGCAGGCCTCCCTGGAGGAGCTGGGCGCGCTCGCCGACCCGCCGCTGACCAAGGACGCGGTCGCGGGCCGGATCCGCCGGCTGCTGGCGATGGCGGACAAGCGGGCGCAGGACCTGGGGATCCCGGGCACCGAGTCGAACCTGGACCTCAGCGACAGCGAGGAGCTGGCCGACAACATGGCCGGCTGAGGCCGCCCGGCGCCGGGTGGCGCCAGACGGCGGAAGCTGTGACTCCGGAAGGGGCCCGTGCGATCACTCGTGCGGGCCTCTTTCCGTAGGCCCCATTGACATGAGCATGGGCTGGTCGTGAGCCTGTCGTCCGAAGCTTTCGTGGCAGACGACGCCCAGGGGGGCACATGAGGCACCGCGCGAGATCGATCCTCGCCGCAAGCGCACTCGTCTTCGGCACCACACTGGCCGCACTACCCGCAGCGGCCCACGCCCAGGCCGAGGCGGCCGGAAAGTCCGCCGCCGACGAGGTGCGGGTCTACGACGCCGACATCACCAAGGAACAGGTCCCGCTCGTCCTGGCCGCCGGCCAGGACGCGCACGAGCTCTCCGAACGAGCCCCGGACACCGGGACCGCCAAGGTCGAGCTCTTCCTCACCGGGGGGCAGGCCAAGGAGCTGGCGGCCCAGGGGATCAAACTCGCCGAGCGCAAGATCGCCGCCAAGGCCGCGGCGCGCGCCCAGGAGGCCGGAGACGGGGTGTTCCGCCCCTACAGCGGCAAGGGCGGGCTCCAGGAGGAGATCCTGCGCACGGCCCAGGAGAACCCGGGCCTCACCAAGGTCGTCTCCATCGGCAAGACCGTCCAGGGCAAGGACATCCTCGCCCTGAAGGTCACCAAGAACGCCAAGAAGAGCAAGGACGGCGACAAGCCCTCCGTGCTGTACATGTCGAACCAGCACGCCCGTGAGTGGATCACCCCCGAGATGACGCGGCGGCTGATGCACCACACCCTCGACAGCTACGGCAAGGACTCGCGGATCACCAAGCTGGTGGACTCCACCGAGCTGTGGTTCCTGCTCTCCGCCAACCCCGACGGCTACGACTACACCTTCGCCCCCGACGGCCAGCGGCTGTGGCGCAAGAACATGCGCGACAACAACGCCGACGGCAAGATCACCGCCGGCGACGGCGTCGACCTCAACCGCAACTTCGCCTACAAGTGGGGCTACGACAACGAGGGCTCCTCGCCGAACCAGTCGAGCGAGACCTACCGCGGCGCCAAGGCCTCCTCGGAGCCGGAGACCGTCGCCCTCGACAAGTTCCAAAAGCGCCTCGGCTTCGCGTACGCCGTCAACTACCACTCGGCCGCCGAGCTGATCCTCTACGGCGTGGGCTGGCAGGTGGCCACCCCGACCCCCGACGACATCGCCTACAAGGCGCTCGCCGGCACCCCGGAGAACCCGGCCGTGCCCGGCTACTACCCTCAGGTCTCCTCGGAGCTCTACACCACCAACGGCGAGGCGGACAGCCAGGCCGCCAACGCCAACGGCGTCATGATGTTCACGCCGGAGATGACCACCTGCCAGACGGCCTCCGCGATCGACCCGGACGACCGGTGGAAGCCCGAGGACTGCGCCTCCGGCTTCAACTTCCCGGACGACGAGAAGCTCATCCAGGCGGAGTTCGCCAAGAACATCCCCTTCGCGCTCTCCGTGGCCGAGAGTGCCGAGCACCCGGACCAGCCGAAGTCCTCCCTGGGCCTGACCGCCCCGGACTTCACCCTCGACCCCTTCACCACCTCCTACGTCGCCCGCGGCGAGGACCAGACGGTCGCCGTCACGGCCCGCAAGGGGCTGAAGGACAAGGAGCTGCATTTCAGGATCAACAGCGGCCGCGAGCACGACGAGGACCTCAAGGCCTGGAGGGGCGGCGACGTCTACGGCGGCGACGACAACAACTGGTTCGACGAGTACCGGGCCGAGGTGGACGGCGCGAAGCCCGGCGACAAGGTCGAGGTCTGGTTCACCGGCCGCGACCGCTCCGGCAAGCAGGTCTCCAGCGAGCACTTCACGTACACGGTGGCCGAGCGGCCGCGCGCCGACGTACTGGTGATCGCGGAGGAGGGCGCACCCGCCCAGCACGCGCCGGAGTACGTCGACGCCCTGCGGGCCAACGGCAAGAGCGCGGCGGTCTGGGACGTGGCGGTCCAGGGCGCCCCCCACCACCTCGGCGTGCTCTCGCACTTCCGCACGGCCGTCCACTACACGGGGGCCAAGTCCCCGGGCGGCGACACCCAGCTCGCGGTGCGCGACTACCTGAACGAGGGCGGCAAGCTGATAGAGGCCGGTGAGCTGGCCGGCGGCAACGCCCAGGTGGGCCGCGCCGTGACCAACGACTTCAGCCAGTACTTCCTCGGCGCCTACGGCCGCGCGGGCGTCACCGGCCCCACCGGCTTCACCGGCGCGGGCTCCCTCACCGGGGCCAAGGGCGGCCTCGGCGACGCCACGGGCAACCCCCTCGACCGCCCCGGCTCCTACACGGTCACCTCCGACACCCTGCCCGCGGCGCAGTTCCCGCAGTTCAAGAGCGCGCAGTCGGGCCAGTACGCCGGAGTCGTGAACCCGTACGCCCCCTACGCCGGCAGCTGGATGGCCTCGGCCACCCACGAGGACGACGACTGGAAGCGCCTCACCCGCACCATCGACCTCACCGGGGTCAGCGCGGCCGACAAGCCGCAGCTCAAGATGGCGCTCAACTGGAACACCGAGGAGGGCTACGACCACGCGGTCCTGGAGTCGCACACCGTCGGCGGCGACGACTGGACCACGCTGCCCGAGGCGGGCGGCCTGACCGGCACGACCGTTCCGGAGGAGTGCGGGGCCGGATTCTTCATCAACGGCCACCCGTTCCTGCGCCGCTACCTCACCCTCGACGCCGGTGGCTGCACCCCGCAGGGCACCAGCGGCTCCTGGAACTCCTTCACCGCCTCCTCCGGCGGCTGGAAGCAGGTCTCCTTCGACCTGAGCGCCTACGCCGGCAAGAGCGTCGAGGTCTCTCTCTCCTACATCACCGACCCGGGCTCGGGCGGCCGCGGCGTCTTCGCGGACGAGGCGCGCCTGTCCACCGGCGGCACCGACCAGGCGGCCGAGGGATTCGAGACCTCGCTCGGCGTCTGGACCGCTCAGGGCGCACCTGCCGGAAGTCCCGATGTTCCGGGCGATTGGTCCCGGTCGGGCGAGCTGTTCAAGTCCTACGCGTCCGTGACTACGCGTGACACCGTGCTCCTGGGCTTCGGCCTGGAACACGTGCCTGCCGCGGCGGACCGTGCCGTACTCGTCGGTAAGGCGCTGCGCTCGCTGAACCGCTGATCAGAGCCCCCGCATTCGCTCACCGTGAGTGACAGGGCAAAAGGTCCCCGAGGTCCCGTACTCGTCTTGGAGTGCGGGGCTTCGGGGCGTGTCCGAGGATGGGTCGATGTCACTCGGAAGCTCACGGAGAGGTAGGGTCGTAAGCGGTCGGGGACATCCCATACAGCTCGCCGGCGGACAGGCCGGCGCACCAACGAGGAGATCGGTTCGTGACGATCCGCGTAGGCATCAATGGTTTTGGCCGAATTGGCCGCAACTACTTCCGTGCGCTCCTGGAGCAGGGAGCGGACATCGAGATCGTCGGTGTCAACGACCTGACTGACAACGCCACCCTGGTGCACCTTCTCAAGTACGACACGATCCTGGGCCGCCTCAAGGCCGAGGTCAGCCACACCGACGACACCATCACCGTCGGCGGCAACACCTTCAAGACCTTCGCCGAGCGCGACCCCGCGAACCTCCCCTGGGGCGAGCTGCGCGCCGACATCGTCATCGAGTCGACCGGCATCTTCACCAAGAAGGCCGACGCCGCCAAGCACATCGCGGCCGGCGCGAAGAAGGTCCTCATCTCGGCTCCGGCCAAGGACGAGGACATCACGATCGTGATGGGCGTCAACCAGGACAAGTACGACGCGGCCAACCACCACGTCATCTCCAACGCCTCCTGCACCACCAACTGCGTGGCGCCGATGGCCAAGGTCCTCCTGGAGAACTTCGGCATCGTCAAGGGCATGATGACGACGGTCCACGCCTACACGAACGACCAGCGCATCCTGGACTTCCCGCACTCGGACCTGCGCCGCGCCCGCGCCGCCGCCGAGAACATCATCCCGACCACCACGGGTGCCGCCAAGGCCACCGCGCTGGTCATCCCGGAGCTGGCCGGCAAGCTCGACGGCATCGCGATGCGCGTCCCGGTTCCCACCGGTTCCGTGACCGACCTGGTCATCGAGCTCGAGCGCGAGGTCACCAAGGACGAGGTCAACGCCGCGTTCCAGAAGGCCTCCGAGGGCCAGCTCAAGGGCATCCTGGACTACACCGAGGACGCGATCGTCTCCTCCGACATCGTGAACTGGCCGTTCTCCTGCACCTTCGACTCCTCCCTGACCATGGTCCAGGGCAAGAACGTCAAGGTCATCGGCTGGTACGACAACGAGTGGGGCTACTCCAACCGCCTCGTCGACCTGACCGTGTTCGTCGGCGGTCAGCTCTAAGCATCAAGGCAGGCACCACAATGTGAGCACCGGGGCTCGTTCAGCGCGACGAAGCGCTGTACGGGCCCTGTTGCTTGCCTTGTACCTCTCACCCCGCACGGATACAGGATCCGGCCGGGGAAAAGGAGCAGTAGAACCATGAAGACGATCGACGAACTTCTCGCCGAGGGCGTATCCGGTAAGCGGGTTTTCGTCCGCGCCGACCTCAACGTGCCGCTCGCGAACGGTGAAATCACCGACGACGGCCGCATCCGCGCCGTCCAGCCGACCATCGCGAAGCTCGCCGAGGCCGGCGCCCGCGTGATCGTGGCCTCGCACCTGGGCCGCCCCAAGGGCGCCCCGGACCCGGCCTTCTCGCTCGCCCCCGCCGCGGCCCGCCTCGGCGAGCTCCTCGGCGCGGACGTCGCGTTCGCCACCGACACCGTCGGCGACTCCGCCAAGGAGACCGTCGCCGCCCTCGCCGACGGCCGGGTCGCCGTCATCGAGAACCTGCGCTTCAACGCCGGTGAGACCTCGAAGGACGACGCCGAGCGCGGCGCCTTCGCGGACCAGCTCGCCGAGCTCGCCGACGTCTACGTCGGCGACGGCTTCGGCGCTGTCCACCGCAAGCACGCCTCGGTCTTCGACCTCCCCGCGCGCCTGCCGCACGCGGCCGGCTACCTCATCGCCACCGAGGTCGGCGTCCTGAAGAAGCTGACCGCCGAGGTCAAGAGCCCGTACGTCGTCGTCCTCGGCGGCGCCAAGGTCTCCGACAAGCTCGCCGTCATCGACGAGCTGCTCGGCAAGGCCGACCGCCTGCTCATCGGCGGCGGCATGGCGTACACCTTCCTGCACGCCAAGGGCTACGAGGTCGGCATCTCCCTGCTCCAGAAGGACCAGGTGGACGTCGTCAAGGAGTACATGGCGCGCGCCGAGGCCAACGGCGTCGAGCTGGTCCTGCCCGTGGACATCCTCGCCTCGAAGGACTTCCCGGACCTGAAGACCAAGGCGCCGGCGCAGTTCATCACGGTGGACGCGGACAAGATCCCCGCGGACCACGAGGGCCTGGACATCGGTCCCAAGACCCGCGAGCTGTACGCCTCGAAGATCGCCGACGCCGAGACCGTCTTCTGGAACGGCCCCGTGGGCGTCTTCGAGCACCCCGACTACGCCGGCGGCACCCGCGCGATCGCGCAGGCCCTCGTCGACAGCAGCGCGTTCACCGTCGTCGGCGGTGGCGACTCGGCCGCGGCCGTGCGCACGCTCGGCTTCGACGAGAACGCTTTCGGCCACATTTCGACCGGTGGCGGCGCCTCCCTCGAGTACCTCGAGGGCAAGACGCTCCCCGGCCTCGCCGCACTGGAGGTCTGACCCCTGATGACTGAGAACACCGCCGGCCGCACCCCGCTGATGGCGGGCAACTGGAAGATGAACCTCAACCACCTCGAGGCCATCGCCCACGTCCAGAAGCTCGCCTTCGCCCTGGCCGACAAGGACTACGACGCCGTCGAGGTCGCGGTCCTGCCGCCCTTCGTCGACCTGCGCTCGGTCCAGACCCTGGTCGACGGCGACAAGCTGAAGATCAAGTACGGCGCCCAGGACATCTCGGCGCACGACTCCGGCGCCTACACCGGCGAGATCTCCGGCCCGATGCTGTCGAAGCTGAAGTGCACGTTCGTGGCGGTCGGCCACAGCGAGCGCCGCCAGTACCACGGCGAGAGCGACGAGATCTGCAACGCCAAGGTCAAGGCCGCCTACAAGCACGGGATCACGCCGATCCTGTGCGTCGGCGAGGGCCTGGACATCCGCAAGGCCGGCCGGCAGGTCCCGTACACGCTGAACCAGCTCGACGGCGGCCTCAAGGACATTCCGGCCGAGCAGGTCGAGTCCATCGTGATCGCGTACGAGCCCGTCTGGGCGATCGGTACCGGCGAGGTCGCCACCCCCGAGGACGCCCAGGAGGTCTGCGGTGCCATCCGCGCCCGCCTCGCGGAGCTGTACTCGCAGGAGCTGGCCGACAAGGTCCGCATCCAGTACGGCGGCTCGGTCAAGTCCGGCAACATCGCCGCGATCATGGCCCAGCCCGACGTCGACGGCGCCCTGATCGGCGGCGCGGCGCTGGACACGGACGAGTTCGTGAAGATCGTCCGCTTCCGCGACCAGTGAGCCTCATCGTGAGTATGCGGTAGGGCGGATCCGTCGTACCCTTGCGGGGGCCGGCAGGCTGGACCATCAGCTGCCGGCCCCCGTGCTCGTTTCGCAATGCGGGATAGCCCAGAAAGCCAGAAAGTAGGAATCAGCCGTGATTATGGGGTTCTCGATCGCCCTGGTCGTCTTCAGCGCCCTGCTGATGCTGCTCGTGCTGATGCACAAGGGCAAGGGCGGCGGCCTTTCCGACATGTTCGGCGGCGGTATGCAGTCGTCGGTCGGCGGCTCCTCGGTCGCGGAGCGCAACCTCGACCGCATCACCGTGGTGATCGGTCTGCTGTGGTTCGCGTGCATCGTCGCGCTCGGTCTGCTCATGAAGTCCAGCAACTGAAGCGTTCTGGCCATTCCGGCAGTCCGGTCGGCTCTCCCCGGCCTATCATGAGGTCCGGCGTTCACGTCTGGAATGGGTAACTCCGTTCACTGGACGCGCGTTGGGCCTTACGTAGACTTGGGCGCCCGCGACGGAATCCACTCACGTTTCGCGGCACCATCACGCAGGGAGTTACGACCGTGGCAAGTGGCAACGCGATTCGTGGCAGTCGGGTCGGAGCGGGGCCGATGGGTGAGGCCGAGCGCGGCGAGTCCGCGCCCCGCCTGCGCATCTCCTTCTGGTGCTCGAACGGGCACGAGACGCAGCCGAGCTTCGCCAGCGACGCACAGGTGCCGGATACATGGGACTGCCCGCGCTGCGGGTTCCCGGCCGGCCAGGACCGGGACAACCCGCCGGCGCCGCCGCGCACCGAACCGTACAAGACGCACCTGGCGTACGTACGCGAGCGGCGCACCGACGCCGACGGCGAGGCGATCCTCGCCGAGGCGCTCGCCAAGCTGCGCGGTGAGATCTGACGCGTCCCGGATAAAGAACCGACGCGACTTCGGGCCCGGCCCGCAGGAGGCTTCTTCTCCTGCGGGCCGGGCTGCTTTGTGTCGGTTGCGCCGCTTCCTATCCCTTAGGTTGGGGAACGGCGGGGCACGACAGGACGGAAGAAGTGGGTTGATGTCCGAGATGAACGCAGACAGCCGCACGAAGCTCAACCGGACCCCCGAGTGGCAGGCACTCGGCAAGCACCGGGACGAGCTGGGACAGACGCATCTGCGGGAGCTGTTCGCGGCTGATCCCGGCCGGGGCGCCGGCTACACCCTGCGGGTCGGGGACCTGCACATCGATTACTCGAAGCACCTCGTGACCGACGAGACGCTGACACTGCTGCGGGCACTGGCGGCCGCGACCGGCGTGGCCGAGCTGCGCGAGGCCATGTTCCGCGGCGAGAAGATCAACACGACCGAGGACCGGGCGGTCCTGCACACCGCGCTGCGCGCCCCGAAGGACGCCGTCGTCGAGGTGGACGGCGAGAACGTCGTGCCCGGCGTCCACGCCGTCCTCGACAAGATGGCGGCCTTCGCCGACCGGGTCCGGTCGGGGGAGTGGACCGGGTACACCGGCAAGCGCATCAAGAACGTCGTCAACATCGGCATCGGCGGATCCGACCTCGGTCCGGCGATGGCGTACGAGGCGCTGCGCGCCTTCACCGACCGCGCCCTGACCCTGCGTTTCGTGTCCAACGTGGACGGGGCCGACCTGCACGAGGCCGTGCGGGACCTGGACCCGGAGCAGACGCTCTTCATCGTCGCCTCGAAGACCTTCACGACGATCGAGACCATCACCAACGCCACCTCGGCGCGGGAATGGCTGCTCGCGGGTCTCGGCGGGGAGAAGGCGGCCGTGGCACGGCACTTCGTGGCGCTGTCGACCAACGCCGAGAAGGTCACCGACTTCGGCATCGACCCGGCGAACATGTTCGAGTTCTGGGACTGGGTCGGCGGGCGCTACTCCTTCGACTCCGCGATCGGCCTCTCGCTGATGGTCGCGATCGGCCCGGCGGCCTTCCGGGAGATGCTGGACGGCTTCGCGGCCATGGACCACCACTTCCGCACGGCGCCGCCGCAGGAGAACGCGCCGCTGCTGCTGGGCCTGTTGGGGATCTGGTACGGGGCGTTCTTCGACGCCCAGTCGCACGCGGTGCTGCCCTACAGCCACTACCTGTCCCGGTTCACCGCGTACTTGCAGCAGCTGGACATGGAGTCCAACGGCAAGTCCGTCGACCGCGACGGCAACCCGGTGGAATGGCAGACCGGTCCGGTGGTGTGGGGCACGCCCGGCACCAACGGCCAGCACGCGTACTACCAGTTGATCCACCAGGGCACGCGGGTGATCCCCGCGGACTTCATCGGCTTCGCGCGGCCGGTGGGCGAACTCCCGCCGGCGCTGGCGGCCCAGCACGACCTGCTGATGGCCAACTTCTTCGCGCAGACGCAGGCGCTGGCCTTCGGCAAGACGGCGGACGAGGTCCGGGCCGAGGGCGCCCGGGAGCCGCTGGTCCCGCACAAGACCTTCGCCGGGAACCACCCGACGACGACGATCCTGGCGCCCGAGCTCACGCCGTCGGTGCTGGGCCAGCTGATCGCGCTGTACGAGCACAAGGTGTTCGTCCAGGGCGCGGTGTGGAACATCGACTCCTTCGACCAGTGGGGCGTCGAGCTCGGCAAGGTCCTGGCCAAGCGCATCGAGCCCGCGCTCGCCGAGGGCGAAGAGGTGCCCGGCATGGACGAGTCGACGCGCGCGCTGGTGGCGACGTACCGCTCGCTGCGGGGCCGCTGACCGCCGGCCCCACCCGTACGCGACAGGGCCCGCCCTCCGGTTTCGGAGGGCGGGCCCTGTCGCGTACGGACCGTCAGGCCGAGGCCGGGGGGTACATGGCCGGGGGGAGCTTCGCGGCCGCCGCGCGGTCGAGCAGCCACAGGGTGCGGGAGCGGCCGTACGCGGCCGCGGCCGGAGCCTGTACCTCGCCCGCCCCGCCCAGCGCGATCGCCACCGCGCCGGCCTTGTCCTCGCCCGCCGCCAGGAGCCAGACCTCGCGGGCCGCCCGGATCGCCGGGAGGGTGAGCGAGATCCGGGTCGGCGGCGGCTTCGGCGCGCCGTGTACGCCGACCACCGTGCGCTCGCGCTCGCGGGCCGCCGGGTGCTCCGGGAACAGCGAGGCCACGTGCGTGTCCGGGCCGACGCCCAGCATCAGGACGTCGAAGCGGGGGACCGGGCCGTGATCCTCGGGTCCGGACGCCTTGCGCAGCTCCGCCGCGTACGAGGCGGCCGCCGCGTCCACGTCGGCCCCGTACGGGCCGTCGGAGGCGGGCATGGCGTGTACCCGCGCGGGGTCCACCGGGACGGCGTCCAGCAGGGCCTCGCGGGCCTGTACGTGGTTGCGCTCGGGGTCGTCGGCGGGCACGTACCGCTCGTCACCCCACCACAGGTCGATCCGGGACCAGTCGATGGCGTCCCGGGCCGGGGCCGCGGCCAGCGCGGCGAGCAGGCCGTTGCCGTTGCGGCCGCCGGTGAGGACCACCGACGCGGTGCCGCGGGCCGCCTGCGCGTCCACGATCTTCGTGATCAGCCGGGCGGCCGCGGCCTGGGCCATCAGCTCCTTGTCCCGGTGGACGACGACCTGGGGAGTCGTCATACCCATGTGCTGCCGCCTTGTCGGTAGTTCGGTGTTCGGGGTGCGGGTGCGGACACCGCCGCGCGGAGCCGTTCCCCACCCCGCCCCTTCCCGCTGTGCCGAATCGCGGCTTCGCCGCGGGCGGGCTGAGGGCGGGCGGAGAGGGCTCCGCGCGGCGGGTCCGCTACTTCGCCGCGGCCTTCTTGGCCGGCTTCGCCGGAGCGAGCTTCACCGGGGCGGCCGGGGCCTCGGCCGCCGCCTCGGCCTTGGCCGGAGCCGGCTTCGGGGCCTCCGCCTTGGCCGCCGCGGGCGCCTGCAGGCGCGCCACGCCGAACTTCAGCGAGGACTCGTAGGTGTTGTCCGGGTCCAGCCGGCGCAGCTCCTCCGCGAGCAGCTCCGCCGTGTCGCGCCGCTTGAGCGCCACCGCGCGGTCGGGCTGTCCCGGCATGCACAGCGTGGCCAGCGACCCGTCCGCCCGGTCCAGGACGATCTCGCCGTCCTTGGTCTCCAGGCGGACCGCGGTGAGCCCGGGGCCCGTCGACGAGGTGCGCTTGACGGGCACCTCGAGCCGGTCCGCGAGCCACATGGCCAGCAGTTCGCAGCTCGGGTTGTCGTCCTCGCCCTCGACGTTCGCCGAGGTCACCGAGTGGGTCTGCTGGTCGAGCGCGGCCGCCAGCATGGAGCGCCACGGGGTGATCCGGGTCCAGGACAGGTCCGTGTCACCGGGGGCGTACGCCGCGGCGCGGGTGCCGAGCGCCCCGATGGGTTCCTCGGCGGAGTAGGTGTCCGTGATCCGGCGCTGGCCGAGCGACCCCAGGGGGTCGCCCGCCAGGTCCTGCGGAGCACCCTCGGGCCACCAGACGACGACGGGCGCGTCCGGGAGGAGCAGGGGGAGAACCACCGACTGGGCATGGTTGACCAGTTCGCCGTGCAGGCGCAGGACAACCGTTTCGCCAGTGCCGGAGTCCGTCCCGACGCGGACTTCCGCGTCGAGACGGGCGCCCTGGCGGCTGCGCGGCGAGCGGCTGACCCGCTTGATGACGACGACGATCCGCGAAGGGTGCTCGTGGGACGCGTCGTTCGCCGACTTGAGCGCGTCGTACGCGTTCTCCTCGTCGGTCACGATCACCAGCGTGAGGACCATGCCGATGG
This sequence comes from Streptomyces sp. ISL-43, assembly GCF_018614195.1. Taxonomy (GTDB): domain Bacteria; phylum Actinomycetota; class Actinomycetes; order Streptomycetales; family Streptomycetaceae; genus Streptomyces. The sequence goes on along the minus strand of NZ_JAGGOT010000042.1, from coordinate 25,881 downwards.
CAGGCGTGCCGATGTCCCGGCGCGCCTGCACCAACGCGGCGTTGATCTTGCTGGAGTTGGTCTCCGTGAGGTCGATCTTCATGGCCGGCGCCAGCTCCGTCCGTCTCGTGCGAGCATCTCGTCCGCCTCGACCGGCCCCCAGGTGCCCGACGGGTACTGCGCGGGCTTGCCGTGCGCGTCCCAGTACTTCTCGATCGGGTCGAGGATGTTCCAGGACAGCTCGACCTCCTGGTGGCGCGGGAAGAGGTTCGCGTCACCCAGCAGAACGTCGAGGATCAGCCGCTCGTACGCCTCGGGGCTCGACTCCGTGAAGGACTCGCCGTAGGCGAAGTCCATCGTGACGTCCCGGACCTCCATGGAGGTGCCCGGAACCTTGGAGCCGAAGCGCACCGTCACGCCCTCGTCCGGCTGGACCCGGATGACCAGGGCGTTCTGCCCCAGCTCCTCGGTCGCGCCCGACTCGAACGGCAGGTACGGGGCCCGCTTGAAGACGACCGCGATCTCGGTCACCCGGCGGCCCAGGCGCTTGCCGGTCCGCAGGTAGAACGGGACGCCCGCCCAGCGGCGGTTGTTGATCTCCAGGCGGATGGCCGCGTAGGTGTCGGTCTTCGACTTGGGGTCGATGCCGTCCTCTTCGAGGTACCCGACGACCTTCTCGCCGCCCTGCCAGGCCGCCGAGTACTGGCCGCGCACGGTGTGCTTGCCCAGGTCCTCGGGCAGCTCCACGGCGGTCAGCACCTTGAGCTTCTCGGCCACCAGCGCCTTGGGGTGGAAGGAGCCGGGCTCCTCCATCGCCGTGAGCGCCAGCAGCTGCAGCAGGTGGTTCTGGATGACGTCGCGGGCCGCGCCGATGCCGTCGTAGTAGCCGGCCCGGCCGCCGATGCCGATGTCCTCGGCCATGGTGATCTGCACGTGGTCGACGTACGACCGGTTCCAGATCGGCTCGAACATCGTGTTGGCGAAGCGGAGCGCCAGGATGTTCTGGACGGTCTCCTTGCCCAGGTAGTGGTCGATCCGGAAGACCTCGTTGGGCGGGAAGACGTCGTGCACGAGCTGGTTGAGCTCCTGCGCACTGGTCAGGTCGTGCCCGAACGGCTTCTCGATGACCGCGCGCCGCCAGGAGCCCTCCTTCTGGTCCGCCAGCCCGTGCTTCTTGAGCTGGGCGACGACCTTGGGGAAGAACTTGGGCGGGACGGACAGGTAGAAGGCGAAGTTGCCACCGGTGCCCTGCGCCTTGTCGAGCTCCTCGATCGTCGACTTCAGCGTCTCGAACGCCTGGTCGTCGTCGAAGTCGCCCTGGACGAAGCGGCAGCCCTGTACGAGCTGCTGCCAGACCTCTTCGCGGAAGGGGGTGCGCGCGTGTTCCTTGACCGCGTCGTGGACCTCCTGCGCGAAGTCCTCGTCCTGCCACTCGCGGCGGGCGAAGCCGATCAGCGAGAAGCCCGGCGGAAGCAGGCCGCGGTTGGCGAGGTCGTAGACGGCAGGCATCAGTTTCTTGCGCGACAGGTCACCCGTAACGCCGAAAATGACCAGGCCGGACGGCCCCGCGATGCGCGGGAGCCGCCGGTCCTGTGCGTCACGAAGCGGGTTCGCTCCGTTTACAGACAAAATGTTCAGGCCTCCGTGGGGGCGAGGCGCTCAAGCTCCGCCTCGGTCGACTTCAGCAGGTCGTTCCAGGACGACGCGAACTTCTCGACGCCCTCGTCTTCGAGCAGCTGCACCACATCGTCGTACGAAATGCCCAGCTTCGCGACCGCGTCGAGCTCGGCGCGCGACTGGTCGTAGGTGCCGCGGATGGTGTCGCCGGTGACCTCGCCGTGGTCGGCGGTGGCCTCCATGGTGCCCTCCGGCATGGTGTTGACCGTGCCGGGCGCGACCAGGTCCACCACGTACAGGGTGTCCTTGTACGCGGGGTCCTTGACGCCGGTCGAGGCCCAGAGCGGGCGCTGCTTGTTGGCGTGCGCCTTGTCCAGGGCGGCCCAGCGCTCGGTGCCGAAGACCTCTTCGAAGGCCTCGTAGGCCAGACGGGCGTTGGCGAGCGCCGCCTTGCCCTTCAGGGCCTTGGCCTCGTCGGTGCCGACGACGTCCAGGCGCTTGTCGATCTCGGAGTCCACGCGGGACACGAAGAAGGAGGCGACCGAGTGGATCTTGGAGAGGTCCAGGCCCGCGGCCTTCGCCTTCTCCAGGCCCGCCAGGTACGCGTCCATGACCTCGCGGTAGCGCTCCAGCGAGAAGATCAGCGTGACGTTGACGCTGATGCCCTTGCCGATGACCTCGGTGATCGCCGGCAGGCCGGCCTTGGTCGCCGGGATCTTGATGAGCGTGTTCGGACGGTCCACCAGCCAGGCCAGCTGCTTGGCCTCGGCGATGGTCGCCGGGGTGTTGTGGGCCAGCCGGGGGTCGACCTCGATCGAGACGCGGCCGTCCTGGCCCTCGGTCGAGTCGTAGACCGGGCGCAGGATGTCGGCGGCGTCGCGGACGTCCGCCGTCGTGATCATGCGGATCGCCTCTTCGACGGTGACCTTGCGGGCGGCCAGGTCGGCGAGCTGCTGCCCGTAACCCTCGCCGCCGCTGATCGCCTTCTGGAAGATCGCCGGGTTGGTGGTGACACCGACCACGTGCTGCTGGTCGATGAGCTCGGCCAGGTTGCCGGACGTGATGCGCTTGCGGGACAGGTCGTCCAGCCAGATCGCGACGCCCTCGTCGGAAAGGCGCTTCAGTGCGTCTGTCATGGGGATTGCATCTCCTACTGGTCTTGGTGCGGACGTCAGTGCGCGGCGGCGGTGATCGATTCCCGGGCGGCGGCGGTCACGGCTTCGGCGGTCAGCCCGAACTCGCGGTACAGCACGGCGCCGTCGGCCGAGGCGCCGAAGTGCTCCAGCGAGACGATCCGGCCGGCGTCGCCGACGTAGCGGTGCCAGGTCAGGCCGATGCCGGCCTCGACCGCGACGCGCGCCTTGACCGACGGCGGCAGGACGCTGTCCTTGTACGCCTGGTCCTGCTCCTCGAACCACTCGACGGACGGCATCGAGACGACGCGCGCCGGGACGCCCTCGGCCTGCAGCGCCTCGCGCGCGGCGACGGCGAGCTGGACCTCGGAGCCGGTGCCGATGAGCACGACCTGGGCGGGGCCGCCATCGGCCTCGAACAGCACGTACCCGCCCTTGGCGGCGTCCTCGTTGCGCTCGTACGTCGGCACGCCCTGGCGGGTCAGCGCCAGACCGTGCGGGGCGCCCTTGCCGAACACCTTGGTGTGACGCCTCAGGATCTCGCGCCAGGCGACGGCGGTCTCGTTCGCGTCGGCCGGGCGGACCACGTTCAGGCCGGGGATGGCGCGCAGCGAGGCGACGTGCTCGACCGGCTGGTGGGTCGGGCCGTCCTCGCCGAGGCCGATGGAGTCGTGCGTCCACACGTAGGTGACCGGCACGTGCATCAGCGCGGAGAGGCGCACGGCGTTGCGCATGTAGTCGGAGAACACCAGGAAGGTGCCGCCGTAGATACGGGTGTGGCCGTGCAGGGCGATGCCGTTCATGGCCGCGGCCATGGCGTGCTCGCGGATGCCGAAGTGGATGGTGCGGCCGTACGGGTCGGCCTCCGGCAGCGGGTTGCCCACCGGCAGGAACGAGGAGTGCTTGTCGATGGTGGTGTTGTTGGAGCCGGCCAGGTCGGCCGAGCCGCCCCACAGCTCCGGGATGACCGCGCCGAGCGCCTCGAGGACCTTGCCGGAGGCGGCGCGGGTGGCGACGCCCTTGCCGGCCTCGAAGACGGGGAGCTTGTCCTCCCAGCCCGCGGGCAGCTCGTTGGCGTTGATGCGGTCGAACTCGGCGGCGCGCCGCGGGTTGGCGGTGCGCCAGGCGGAGAACTCCTTCTCCCACGCGGCCTTGGCCTCGCGGCCGCGGTCGAGCGCCTTGCGGGTGTGCGCGATGACCTCGTCGGAGACCTCGAAGGTCTGCTCCGGGTCGAAGCCGAGCACGCGCTTGGTGGCGGCGACCTCGTCGTTGCCGAGGGCCGAGCCGTGCGAGGCCTCGGTGCCCTGGGCGTGCGGGGCCGGCCAGGCGATGATCGAGCGCGCGGCGATGAAGGAGGGGCGCTCCGTCTCGGCCTTGGCGGCCTGGAAGGCGTCGAACAGGGCCTTCGGGTCGAGGTCGCCGTTGGCCTGCGCGGCGACGCGCTGGACGTGCCAGCCGTACGCCTCGTAGCGCTTCAGGGTGTCCTCGGAGACGGACGTCTCCGTGTCGCCCTCGATGGAGATGTGGTTGTCGTCCCACAGGAGCACCAGGTTGCCGAGCTTCTGGTGGCCCGCCAGCGCGGACGCCTCGTGGGAGATGCCCTCCTGGAGGCAGCCGTCGCCCGCGATCGCGTAGATCATGTGGTCGAACGGGGAGGCGCCCTGGGCGGCCTCGGGGTCGAACAGGCCGCGCTCGTAGCGGGCGGCCATGGCCATGCCCACCGCGTTGGCGATGCCCTGGCCCAGCGGACCGGTGGTGGTCTCCACGCCCGCGGTGTGGCCGTACTCCGGGTGGCCGGGGGTCTTCGAACCCCAGGTGCGGAAGGCCTTGAGGTCATCCAGCTCGAGGCCGAAGCCGGCCAGGTAGAGCTGGGTGTAGAGCGTCAGGGACGAGTGCCCCGCGGAGAGCACGAAACGGTCGCGACCGACCCACTCCGGGTCCGCCGGGTCGTGCCGCATCACCTTCTGGAAGAGGGTGTACGCGGCGGGGGCCAGGCTCATCGCCGTACCGGGGTGGCCGTTACCGACCTTCTGGACCGCGTCGGCGGCCAGGATGCGGGCGGTGTCGACAGCACGCTGGTCCAGTTCGGTCCAGTCGAGCTCTGTGGTCGTCGGCTTGGTGCTCACCGTGGGTCAGGGCTCCTCTCCACATGTCTAGTCCCGGTGACGAACGGTGCACCGGCGCGATTCCGAGCCTACCCCCGCGACGGCGTGCAGCTATTCGAGTACCCGCGGTCCGGTTGTGACGTCTGAGCGCCGATCGGACCAACACGAGGCGACCCCCGCGCTGGGCGAGGTAAGGGCTACGTCTAGAGTGGCGTGGTACGCGCAGGCCTCACCTAAACCCTTGTGTATTGCGGGGTTCGTGTCGGGGCTTGCTGGATTCTCTGTCAGGGGTGTGCGTGACGGCCGTCGAATCCCGTCCAGCGGGGGTGCTCGGGACCCCTCCCGTTCACCGGCCGTTCGGGGCCCGGGTCATGGCTTTCGTGGCTTTGACCAAGCCGCGGATCATCGAACTTCTGCTGATCACCACAGTGCCGGTGATGTTCCTCGCCGAGCAGGGTGTGCCGTCGCTGTTGCTGGTTCTCGCGACCTGCTTCGGCGGCTACCTGTCCGCGGGCGGCGCCAACGCGCTGAACATGTACATCGACCGCGACATCGACGCGCTGATGGACCGGACCTCGCAACGCCCCCTGGTGACCGGCATGGTCAGCCCGCGGGAGTGCCTGGTCTTCGGCATCACGCTGGGCGTGCTCTCCACCCTGTTCTTCGGCCTGCTGATCAACTGGCTGTCGGCCGCGCTCTCGCTCGGCGCGCTCCTCTTCTACGTCGTGGTCTACACGATGCTCCTGAAGCGGCGCACCTCCCAGAACATCGTCTGGGGCGGCATCGCGGGCTGCATGCCGGTGCTCATCGGCTGGTCGGCCGTGAAGAACGAGGTCTCCTGGGCCGCGGTCATCCTCTTCCTCGTCATCTTCTTCTGGACGCCGCCGCACTACTGGCCGCTGTCGATGAAGGTGAAGGACGACTACGCGCGCGTCGGCGTGCCGATGCTGCCGGTCGTCGCGGGCAACAAGGCCGTGGCCAAGCAGATCGTCATCTACAGCTGGGTGATGGCGGCGGTCTCGCTGCTGCTGACCCCGCTGGGGTACACCGGCTGGTTCTACACCTCCGTCGCCCTGGTGGCCGGCGGCTGGTGGCTGTGGGAGGCGCACGCGCTCAACGCGCGGGCCAAGTCGGGCCTGACGGGCGCGAAGCTCAAGGAGATGCGGCTGTTCCACTGGTCGATCACCTACGTGTCGCTGCTCTTCGTCGCCGTCGCCGTGGATCCCTTCCTCCGCTGATTACTCACCGGTAGCATGCCTTCCATGGCAGAAACCGAGGAGACCGCCAACACGGCGGACAAGAAGCAGGACCGTAAGGCCGCGCGGCTGGCCAAGCAGATCGGCGCGTTCGCCAAGCAGCACGGCGGCGCCGAGGGCCAGCTCGCGCACATGGGCCAGGCCGGCACCCGGATCGTGCTCGTGGGCACGGACGGCGGCTGGGGCGACCTGGTGGCCCCGACCTACGGCACGGCGCGGCTGGCGGCCGAGAAGGCCGGGCTGACCCTTCACGAGGAGTTCGACGGCGAGTTCGCCGCGCGCGTGAAGACGGGGCCGTACGAGTGGACCCGCATGGCCGGCATGCAGCTCGGCGGGACCGCGAACCCGGCGGCCTGAGCGCGGCCGGAGCGGTTGCGCGGCACGTGCCGGCAGCCGTCCGTCACCCGGTCCGTCACCCTCTCGGTCAACAGCGCGAGCAACACCTCACACCCCGCTCACCCGTTAGGACGTGTGGAAGCCCCTTCCTCACGTCCGCAACGGGATGCCCGGATGATCGAAACGCCGCCCCTGGTGGACCAGTACTGCCAGGGAGTGCTCCGCACGGAGCTGGGCCTCGCCACCTTCGAGGCCCAGCTGATCCAATCGGCCGGCCCGCCCGCCGCCGGCACCACCTTCTTCGACACCCAGACCGGCTTCGCGCTGCGCCGCTGGTGTCCGCCGCTGCTCGGGCTGGAACCGCACTGCGCCCCCGCCCGCTACCTCGCCCGGCGGCGCGAGCTGGGCGCCGCCGAGTCGGCCCGCAGGCTGCTGCGCGGCTCCGGGGTCGCCGCCCGGCTGGTCGACACCGGGGCGGCCGGAGACCTCACCGCGCCCAAGGAACTGGCGCTGGCCGGTAACGGCGAGGCCTTCGAACTGGCGCGGCTGGAGCTGCTGGCCGAACAGGCCGCCGACACCTCCGGATCCGCCGCCGCCTTCCTGGCCAACCTCGCCGAGGCCGTCCACCACGCCGCCGCCGGGGCCGTGGCCTTCACCTGCGGCTCCGGGCCGCGGTACGCGGACGCCGTCGCCGGCGCGCCCGAGCCGCCCGGGCCGGGCGAGGTACACGGGGCGGCCGGGCGGTGGCTGGCCGGTCGGGCCAGGGGCGGGGCAGTACGGGACCCCGTACTGCTGCGACACCTGCTGTGGAGCGCGCTGGCGTCCGGACTGCCGCTCCAGCTGCACACGGGCGGGGACGCGGGGGAGCCGAGGCGGCTGACGGATTTCGTGCGGGCGGCCGCGGGCCCGGGGACGCGGCTGGTCCTGCTCGGCGGATACCCCTACCACCGGCAGGCCGCGCGGCTGGCGGCGCTCTTCCCGCACGTCCACGCCGACCTCGGCGCGGCCCTGGGGCCGACCGGGGCCCGGGCGGCCGAGGTGCTGGCCGAGTCCCTGGAGACCGCGCCATTCGGAAAACTGATGTTCGCGGGCGGCGGACGGCAGCTGCCCGAACTGCACGCGGTCGGCGCCCTGGTCTTCCGGGAGGCGCTGGGCCGGGTCCTCGGCGGATGGGTCGCCGAGGGGTCCTGGTCCTGGAGGGACGCGGAGCGGGTGGCGGCGATGGTCGCGGCGGGCAACGCGCGGCGCGTCTACCGGCTCGACGAGCGGGGCTGAGGCCCCGCGGGCTCAGGCGTTGGTGAGCTGGGCGTCGCCCTGGGCCGGGATCCCGGCCTGTGCCGACGGGCGCTCCCGCAGGCTCAGCGCGAGCCGGAGCACCGCGATCCACACCAGGCAGGAGCCGAGCATGTGGGCGGCGACCAGAGCCTCGGGCACCTTCGTGAAGTACTGGACGTAGCCGATGGCGCCCTGGGCGAGCAGCACGATCAGCAGGTTCCGCGCATGGGCCCGGACGTCGTCGGGGGCGTCGGCCACGCGCAGCAGCAGCCACATTGCGACGGCGAGCGCGCACACCACCCAGGCGGAGACCGCGTGCACGTGGGCGGTCGTCGCCCAGTCGAAGGGCATCCGCTTGATCTCGCTGCGGTCGCCGGCGTGCGGGCCGGAGCCGGTGACCACGGTGCCCGCCGCGATCAGTACGAGGGTGGTCGTGAGCAGCGCCCACGAGAGCCCCCGCACCGGAGCGGGCACGCGCGGGCGGGCGGGGCCGTCACCCTCGCGGGTGCGCTGCCAGGTGATCACCGTCACGGCGATCAGAGAGGTGGCGAGCAGGAAGTGACCGGCCACGCTGTAGGGGTTGAGCCCCGTCAGGACGGTGATGCCGCCGAGGACCGCGTTGCCCATCACGAGGGCGAACTGGACCCAGCCGAGCCGGGTGAGCGAGCGGCGCCACGGAACGGCGCAGCGGGCGGTGGTGATGGTCCAGCCGACGGCCGCGCAGAGCACGTACGTCAGCATGCGGTTGCCGAACTCGATGGCCCCGTGGAAGCCCTGCTCCTGGGTCACGATCAGGCTGCCGTCGGTGCACTTGGGCCAGGTGTCGCAGCCGAGACCGGATCCGGTCAGGCGCACCGCGCCGCCGGTGACGACGATGACGACGCTCATGAGCACCGCTGCGAACGCGGCCCGCTGGACGGTCCGGGGCGACGGGGTCCAACGGCGGGCGAGGTATGCGAGAGGGGTCAACACGGCCCTTATCGTACGCGGAGCCTTGTGCAAACTTTCACGAGGGGGTGGCGGCTGGGGCGTCGGGGCCGACGACCAGCCGGAACCGGGCTCCGGCGGGGTCGCCTTCGGCGTGCCACCAGACGCGGATCCGCCAATGGGCGCCGTCGCCCGGGTAGTCGGGTGATGCCGCGAAGCCCCGTACCAATTCGGACGCTACGTCCTCGGCTGTCCTGTTTCGCACTTCCGCCCCGCTACGCCAAGGATGTGGAGCGACGTTCCACAGCCCGTCGGGGCCGCGCACCTCGATCCGCCACACCGCGACCCAGGGGGTCACCTCCAGCATCGTGCGGACCTGATCGGCCTCCAGCCGCAGCCGGACGGCGATCTCCTCCTCGGCGACACCCTGGATCCGGGCGGCCACCACGGCCTGGGGCAGCAGCCGTTCGGGCAGCAGGCCGCGGGCGCGCAGGCCGGCCAGGGAGCCGAAGGCGAGGAAGCGCAGCCGCAGTTCGAGCTGGCGGCCGATGTGGTCCAGGGCCTCCTCGGCCTCCTGGGACTCATCGGAGCCCGGATCGGCGAGCAGCAGCCGGCGGAAGGCGCCCTCCGCGTCGACCGCCCAGGCCACGGACTCCTCGGCGAGGCCCAGCTCGGCGAGCCGGTCACCGAGGAAGACCTTCGCCTGCGCGAGGCCGCGCTGGTTGACGGGATCCTCCTGGTCCAGGGCCGCCCAGACCTCCACGGCGCTGCGCGTCAGGTCCCGGGCACGCTCGCCGGCCGCCCGCTCCATGGCGCTCGGACCGCTCTCGGCGCCGGGGCCGAGGGGGTGCTTGGGCAGCCGCTCCCCGTCGCTGAGCGGCCAGGACAACCAGACCCCCTGGTTGATCAGGCCGCGGGCGTACCACCGGGCGTACGTGGGGGCGTGCCCGGCGGCCTGCTGCGAGAACCGCAGCCCCTCCTCGATGGCGGCCAGGGCTCCGCCCCGGTCGCCGCCGGCGAAGCGGCGGGCCGCCAGGTCGCTCAGCCGCAGGCCCAGCCGCGCCGCGCACTCGGCGTCTCCACGGGCCGGCTCGCGCAGCGCGCCGATCAGCTCGGCCAGCAGGGCATCTGCCTCCGCGGGCGCCACCTGCGCCGCGCCCGACCGGATCCGCGCCCACTGTTCGTCCAGCCGCAGAACGGCCTCCCGCTGCGCCATGCCGCCCCCCGGCGTCTGTGGTGCGCTGTCGTGTAGACGCGCCCATCTTCCTGCCAGGGCAACGCTCAGGGGAAGGGATTCACTCCCAGCGGAAGAGGCGCCCAGCGGCGCCCAGACCGAGTACGGCCCAGCCCGCGAGGACGGCCACGTCGCCCCACGGCAGCGCGGCCCCGTGCTGGAGTACCTCGCGCAGTCCGTCGGAGAGCGCCGAGATCGGCAGCAGCCCGAGGACGGTCTGCGCCGCCTCCGGGAACTTGTCCATAGGCACGATCACCCCGCCGCCGACCAGCAGCAGCAGGAAGACCAGGTTGGCGGCGGCCAGCGTCGCCTCGGCCTTGAGCGTGCCCGCCATCAGCAGGCCGAGCCCGGAGAAGGCGGCGGTGCCGAGCAGGACCAGGGCGGCGACCGACAGCGGGTTCCCGTGCGGGGACCAGCCCAGCGCCAGGGCGATCACCGTCAGCAGGGCGATCTGGAGCACCTCGGTGACCAGCACCGACAGGGTCTTGGCCGCCATCAGCGCCCAGCGCGGCAGCGGCGAGGCCCCGAGCCGCTTGAGGACCCCGTAGCGGCGGTCGAAGCCGGTGGCGATGGCCTGGCCGGTGAAGGCGGTGGACATCACGGCGAGCGCCAGGATGCCGGGGGCGAGGAAGTCCACGGACTTCTGCGCACCGCCCTCTTCCACGGGCACGGTGATGATGTCCACGGTGGAGAAGAGGGTCAGCAGCAGCGCCGGGATGATCACGGTCAGCAGCAGCTGCTCGCCGTTGCGCAGGAGCATCCGCGTCTCCAGCGCGGTCTGCGCGAGGATCATGCGGGACACGGGCGCGGCCCCCGGGCTGGGGGTGAACGTACCGGCGCTCATGCGCGCAGCTCCTTACCGGTCAGCTCGAGGAAAACGTCTTCGAGGGTGTGCCGCTCCACCGAGAGGCTGTCCGGCATCACCCCGTGCTGCGCGCACCAGGAGGCGACGGTGGCCAGCAGCTGCGGGTCGACGTCGCCGACGACCCGGTAGACGCCGGGGGTGAGCTCGGCGGCCTGGGTGCCGTCGGGCAGGGCTTTGAGCAGCGAGGCGACGTCGAGGGCGGGGCGGCCGGTGAAGCGCAGGGTGTTCTCGGCTCCGCCGCGGCACAGCAGGTCGGGGGTGCCGTGGGCGATGACCTTGCCGGAGTCGATGATGGCGACCTCGTCCGCGAGCTGCTCGGCCTCGTCCATGTGGTGGGTGGTGAGGACGACGCAGACCCCGTCGGCGCGCAGTTCCCGTACGAGGTCCCAGGTCGCGCGGCGGGCCTGCGGGTCGAGGCCGGCGGTCGGCTCGTCCAGGAAGACCAGCTCGGGGCGGCCCACGACGGCCATGGCGAGGGCCAGGCGCTGCTGCTGGCCGCCGGAGAGCCGGCGGTAGGCGGTGCGGCCGCAGCCGCCGAGGCCGAGGCGTTCCACCAGGGAGGCCACGTCGAGCGGGTCGGAATAGAGCTTCGCCATGTGGCTCAGCATCTCCACGGCCCGGGCGCCGGAGTAGACCCCGCCGGACTGGAGCATGACGCCGATGCGGGGGCGCAGGGCGTCGGCCTGGGTGACGGGGTCGAGGCCGAGGACGCGGACGGATCCGGCGTCGGGGCGGCGGTAGCCCTCGCAGGTTTCCACAGTGGTCGTCTTGCCCGCGCCGTTGGGACCCAGGACTGCGGTGACCGAGGCCCTGCGGACGGTGAGGTCCAGGCCGTCCACCGCTGTTCTGGGGCCGTACCGCTTCACCAGTCCGCGGATTTCCACGGCGGGGTCTTTGCTCATGGGGGTTGAGTCTACGGAGCGGGGAGAAGTCCCCGGGGCGGGGTCGTAGGTCCCGCCCCCGAAGGGTTGTCGACCTGCGCTTTCATGACCTTTTCGCAGGCCTCGGGCACGGGTGGCGGCCGTAGCGTCGAATGGTGAACAGCATCGCTCAGAACGTCGAAGCCACCTCGGGGCAGGCCGAGCGCAAGGCCCACGACCTCGGGCCTCCGCCCCGGTACTTCGTTTCGGCGATGCTCGCGGGCGCCTACATAGGCATCGGCGAGGTGCTGCTCCTCGTGGCGATCTCGCCGTTCGTGGCCCAGGGCTCGGCGGCTGTGAAGCTGCTGGAGGGCGCGGTCTTCCCGATCGCGCTGACGATCGTGATGTTCGCCGGAGCGCAGCTCTTCACCAGCAACGTGATGGTCATGCTCGTCGGCGCCCTGTCCGGGCGGACCGGCCCCAAGGACCTGGCCCTGTCCTGGGCGCTCTCGCTGTCCGGCAACCTGGCCGGGGCCTTCGCCTTCGGCGCCATGGTGCACGCCTCGGGGGTGACCTCCTCGCCCTCCGCGCGGGCCATGCTCACCGAGATGGTCCACGCGAAGACGGAGCTCGGCGGGGGTCAGCTGTTCTGGCGCGCGGTGCTCTGCAACATGCTCGTCTGCCTGGCCATCTGGATGTTCACCCGAGCCCGCGGCGATGCCGCCAAGATCTTCGTGCTGTGGCTGCCCGTGGCCGTCTTCGTCGCGGTCGGATTCGAACACTGCGTGGCGAACATGGCCCTTTTCAGCCTCGCGATCCTGGATGGCTCAGCGGGCTCCGGTGATCTTTTCCGGAATCTGATGTTCACCGTGCCGGGGAACATCGTGGGCGGAGGATTGCTGGTGGGAGCCGTTTACTGGTTCACCGGCGGGGCGCTGCGCGAGGGCGGGGAGACCGCTCCCCTTTAGACGTCCTTTAGGGAGCCCTGCATAAATAAGGTAACCCTTAGTGATGGAGGCCACGAGAGGTGGTCTCCATCACGGCTTGTCGGGCGCCGACTAATTACGCAACAATGGCGTTGTGAAATACGGCGAACGGATGAGCGAGGCCTCCCAGGGCGAACTCGCGACCGGTGAGCGGTCAACCCGCAACCGGGTCGCGCGGTCGATCCTGGACCACGGTCCCTCCACCGTCGCCGACCTCGCACAGCGCCTCGGCCTCACCCAGGCCGCCGTTCGCCGCCACCTCGACACGCTCGTCGCCGACGACGTGGTCGCACCCCGTGAGCAGCGCGTGTACGGCGCGCGCACCCGGGGTCGGCCCGCCAAGGTCTTCGCGCTGACCGACTGCGGCCGGGACGCCTTCGACCAGTCCTACGACACGCTCGCCGCGGACGCCATGCGCTGGATCGCGCAGGCCGCCGGCGGGGGCGTGCAGGGAGAGGCGGCGGTGGCCGCCTTCGCGAAGGCGCGACTGGCGGCGCAGGCGGAGACTTACCGGGAAGCCGTGGAGGCGGCCAACCCTGAAAGTCGGACCGAGGCCCTTGCCAAGGCGTTGACCGGAGACGGGTACGCTGCTACGGCGAAGAGCGCTCCCGGTCCGCACAGCGGTGAACAGCTCTGCCAGCACCACTGCCCGGTCGCACACGTCGCCGAGCAGTTCCCGCAGCTCTGCGAGGCGGAGACCGAGGTCTTCTCCCGTCTGCTCGGGACGCATGTGCAGCGCCTCGCCACGATCGCCCACGGCGACGGGGTGTGCACGACGTTCATTCCGCGCAGCGGAAGCGGCGCCGTTGCCACAGGCGCGACACAGACCGACACATCAGTATCTGCAAGCACGGCCGGGAGGAACCCCGCATGACCACGGAGATTGCTCACCCTGAGCTCGATGGCCTGGGCACCTACGAATACGGCTGGGCCGACTCCGACGCGGCCGGTTCGGCTGCCAAGCGGGGTCTGTCCGAAGAGGTCGTCCGCGACATCTCGGCGAAGAAGTCCGAGCCGGAGTGGATGCTGAACCTCCGTCTCAAGGGCCTCAAGCTGTTCGGCAAGAAGCCCATGCCCAACTGGGGTTCCGACCTCTCGGGCATCGACTTCGACAATATCAAGTACTTCGTGCGTTCCACCGAGAAGCAGGCCGCTTCGTGGGAGGAACTGCCGGAGGACATCAAGAACACGTACGACAGGCTCGGCATCCCGGAGGCGGAGAAGCAGCGCCTCGTCGCCGGTGTCGCGGCCCAGTACGAGTCCGAGGTCGTCTACCACCAGATCCGTGAGGACCTGGAGGAGCAGGGCGTCATCTTCCTCGACACGGACACCGCGCTCAAGGAGCACCCGGAGCTCTTCCAGGAGTACTTCGGCACGGTCATCCCGGTCGGCGACAACAAGTTCGCGTCGCTGAACACCGCCGTGTGGTCGGGCGGCTCGTTCATCTACGTGCCCAAGGGCGTCAAGGTCGACATCCCGCTCCAGGCCTACTTCCGTATCAACACGGAGAACATGGGCCAGTTCGAGCGGACGCTGATCATCGTCGACGAGGACGCCTACGTCCACTACGTCGAGGGCTGCACCGCCCCGATCTACTCCTCGGACTCGCTGCACAGCGCCGTGGTCGAGATCATCGTGAAGAAGGGCGGCCGCTGCCGCTACACGACGATCCAGAACTGGTCGAACAACGTCTACAACCTGGTCACCAAGCGCGCCGTGGCGTACGAGGGCGCGACCATGGAGTGGATCGACGGCAACATCGGTTCCAAGGTCACCATGAAGTACCCGGCCGTCTACCTGATGGGCGAGCACGCCAAGGGCGAGACCCTCTCCATCGCCTTCGCGGGCGAGGGCCAGCACCAGGACGCCGGCTCCAAGATGGTCCACATGGCGCCGAACACCTCCTCGAACATCGTCTCCAAGTCGGTGGCCCGAGGCGGCGGCCGCACCTCCTACCGAGGCCTCGTCGAGATCGGCGAAGGCGCCCACGGCTCCAAGTCCAACGTGCTGTGCGACGCCCTCCTGGTCGACACCATCTCCCGCTCGGACACCTACCCCTACGTGGACGTCCGCGAGGACGACGTGTCCATGGGCCACGAGGCGACCGTCTCCAAGGTCTCCGACGACCAGCTCTTCTACCTGATGAGCCGCGGTCTGACGGAGTTCGAGGCCATGGCGATGATCGTGCGCGGCTTCGTCGAGCCGATCGCACGCGAACTGCCGATGGAGTACGCGCTGGAGCTGAACCGGCTGATCGAGCTGCAGATGGAAGGTTCGGTCGGCTAGTCCCGGCCCGCCCGACGTCCCACAGCAGATTCATTTAGGAAGAGAGCAACACGACAGCCATGGCTGAGGCTCAGAACATTCCGGCGGGCTCCACCACCGCCGGCGCGATCGCGGTGGCCGCCGAGTCCACCGTCGCCACCCGGATGAGCGCACCCCCGTCCTTCGACGTGGCGGACTTCCCCGTCCCCCACGGCCGCGAGGAGGAGTGGCGCTTCACCCCGATGGCGCGCCTGCGTGGTCTGCACGACGGCACCGCGGTCGCCAACGGCACCATGAAGGCCCAGATCGACGCGCCCGAGGGCGTCACGGTCGAGTCCGTGGAGCGCGGCGACGCACGCATCGGCAAGGCCGGCGTCCCGGTGGACCGGATCGCCGCCCAGGCGTTCTCGTCCTTCGCCAAGGCCACGGTCGTCACCGTGCCCAAGGAGACCGTGCTGACCGAGCCCGTGCGCGTCTCGCTGCACGGCGAGGGCGGCACGACCTTCGGCCACACGGTCTTCGACGTGCAGGCCTTCGCCGAGGCCGTCATCATCATCGACCACACCGGTGACGGCGTGCGCGCCGCCAACGTCGACTTCCTCGTCGGCGATGGCGCCAAGCTCACCGTCGTGTCCGTGCAGGACTGGGACGACACCGCCGTCCACTGCTCCCAGCACAACGCGCTGATCGGCCGGGACGCGACCTTCAAGTCGATCGTCGTCACCTTCGGCGGCGACCTCGTCCGCCTGCACCCGCGCGTGAACTACGCGGGCCCCGGCGGCGAGGCCGAGCTCCTCGGCCTGTACTTCACGGACGCCGGCCAGCACCAGGAGCACCGCCTCCTGGTCGACCACAAGGCCCCGCACTGCAAGTCGCACGTGGTCTACAAGGGTGCGCTGCAGGGCGACGGCGCCCACGCCGTCTGGATCGGTGACGTCCTCATCGAGAAGACCGCCGAGGGCACCGACACCTACGAGATGAACCGCAACCTCGTCCTCACGGACGGCGCGCGGGTCGACTCGGTGCCGAACCTGGAGATCGAGACCGGCGAGATCGTCGGCGCCGGCCACGCCTCCGCGACCGGCCGCTTCGACGATGAGCAGCTGTTCTACCTGCAGTCCCGCGGCATCGCGGCTGACGACGCCCGCCGCCTGGTCGTCCGCGGCTTCTTCGCCGAGCTCGTCCACCAGATCGGTGTCGCCGACATCGAGGAGCGCCTGCTCTCCAAGATCGAGACCGAGCTCCAGGGTTCCGTCTGATGACTTACGTCAAGGCCTGTGCGCTGAGCGAGCTGGAGGAGAACACCCCCAAGCGGGTGGAACTCGACGGCACGCCGGTGTCCATCGTGTCCGCCGAGGGGGAGGTGTTCGCGATCAACGACATCTGCTCGCACGCGAACGTCTCGCTCTCGGAGGGCGAGGTCGAAGACTGCATGATCGAGTGCTGGCTGCACGGCTCGGCCTTCGACCTGCGCACCGGCAAGCCGTCCGGTCTGCCCGCGACGCGCCCCGTACCCGTATACCCCGTAAAGATCGAAGGGGACGACGTGCTCGTCTCCCTCACCCAGGAGTCCTGAGGTATCCATGGCAACGCTTGAAATCCACGACCTGCACGTCTCCGTCGAGGCCGAGAACGGCGCCCGCGAGATCCTCAAGGGCGTCGACCTCACCGTCAAGCAGGGTGAGACGCACGCCATCATGGGTCCGAACGGCTCCGGCAAGTCCACGCTGGCGTACTCGCTGGCCGGTCACCCGAAGTACACCATCACCGGTGGCACCGTGACCCTCGACGGCGAAGACGTCCTGGAGATGTCCGTCGACGAGCGCGCCCGCGCCGGCGTCTTCCTCGCCATGCAGTACCCGGTCGAGGTCCCCGGCGTCTCGGTTTCCAACTTCCTGCGTACGTCGGCCACCGCCATCCGCGGCGAGGCGCCGAAGCTGCGTACCTGGGTGAAGGAGGTCAAGTCCGCCATGGAGCAGCTCCAGATGGACCCGGCCTTCGCCGAGCGCAACGTCAACGAGGGCTTCTCCGGCGGCGAGAAGAAGCGCCACGAGATCCTGCAGCTGGAGCTCCTGAAGCCGAAGATCGCGATCCTCGACGAGACCGACTCCGGCCTCGACGTCGACGCCCTGCGCCAGGTCTCCGAGGGCGTCAACCGCGTCCGCGCGACCGGTGAGGTCGGCACCCTGCTGATCACGCACTACACGCGCATCCTCCGCTACATCAAGCCCGACTTCGTCCACGTCTTCTCCGAAGGCCGCATCGTCGAGTCCGGCGGCGCCGAGCTCGCCGACAAGCTGGAGGCGGAAGGCTACGAGTCGTACAGCACGAAGGGTGGCGCGACCGCGTGACACAGCTGCCTGGCCTCCTCGACATCGAGGCGATCCGCAAGGACTTCCCCCTGCTGGATCGTGTGGTCCACGACGGGAAGAAGATCGTTTACCTGGACAACGCGGCGACTTCGCAGAAGCCGCGCCAGGTGCTCGACGCGCTGAACGAGTACTACGAGCAGCACAACGCCAACGTCCACCGCGGCGTGCACGTGCTCGCCGAGGAGGCCACGGCGCTGTACGAGGGCGCCCGCGACAAGGTCGCCGCCTTCATCAACGCACCGAGCCGCAACGAGGTGATCTTCACCAAGAACGCCTCGGAGTCGCTCAACCTGGTCGCGAACATGCTCGGCTGGGCCGACGAGCCCTACCGGGTCGACAGCGACACCGAGATCGCCATCACGGAGATGGAGCACCACTCCAACATCGTCCCGTGGCAGCTGCTCGCGCAGCGCACCGGCGCGAAGCTGAAGTGGTTCGGCCTCACCGACGACGGCCGGCTCGACCTGTCCAACATGGAAGAGGTCATCACGGAGAAGACGAAGATCGTCTCCTTCACGCTGGTCTCCAACATCATGGGCACGGTCAACCCGGTCGAGGCGATCGTCCGCCGCGCGCAGGACGTCGGCGCCCTGGTGCTGATCGACGCCTCGCAGGCCGCTCCGCACATGCCGCTGGACGTACAGGCGCTCGGCGCCGACTTCGTGGCCTTCACCGGCCACAAGATGTGCGGCCCGACCGGCATCGGCGTCCTCTGGGGACGCCAGGAGCTGCTGGAGGACCTGCCTCCGTTCCTCGGCGGCGGCGAGATGATCGAGACCGTGTCGATGCACGCCTCGACCTACGCCCCGGCGCCCCACAAGTTCGAGGCCGGTACGCCCCCGATCGCCCAGGCCGTCGGCCTCGGCGCGGCCGTGGACTACCTGACCGCGATCGGCATGGACAAGATCGCCGCGCACGAGCACGCGATCACCGAGTACGCGATCAAGCGGCTCGCGGAGGTCCCGGACCTGCGGATCATCGGCCCCACCACGGCCGAGGACCGCGGCGCCGCGATCTCCTTCGTCCTCGGCGACATCCACCCGCACGACGTGGGCCAGGTACTGGACGAGCAGGGCATCGCGGTCCGCGTGGGTCACCACTGCGCCCGCCCGGTCTGCCTCCGGTACGGAATTCCGGCGACGACGCGAGCGTCTTTCTATCTGTACTCCTCTCCGGCCGAGGTCGACGCACTGATCGACGGGCTGGAGCACGTACGGAACTTCTTCGGATAAGACGCGACGAGGGCGACGAGGGCCAGTGAAGCTGGAATCGATGTACCAGGAACTGATCCTGGACCACTACAAGCACCCGCGCGGGCGAGGCCTGCGCGACGGCGACGCCGAGGTGCACCACGTCAACCCGACGTGCGGTGACGAGATCACCCTGCGCGTGAAGTACGACGGCGAGACGCTCACGGACGTCTCGTACGAAGGCCAGGGCTGCTCCATCAGCCAGGCCGGCGCGTCGATACTGAACGAGCTGCTCGTCGGCAAGGAGCTGGGCGAGGCGCGGAAGATCCAGGAAGTGTTCCTGGAGCTGATGCAGTCCAAGGGCAAGATCGAGCCCGACGAGGCCATGGAGGAGGTGCTGGAGGACGCGGTCGCGTTCGCCGGCGTCTCCAAGTATCCGGCCCGGGTGAAGTGTGCTCTGCTGAGCTGGATGGCGTGGAAGGACGCGACCGCCCAGGCACTGGGCGACGCCGAGAGGAAGACGGCATGACCGAGAACGCGACGCCCGAAGCGGCGTCGATCAAGCCGGCCACCGAGGAAGAGGTCCGTGAGGCCCTCTACGACGTGGTCGACCCCGAGCTGGGCATCGACGTCGTCAACCTGGGCCTGATCTACGGCATCCACGTCGACGACGCGAACATCGCCACCCTCGACATGACGCTCACCTCGGCGGCCTGCCCGCTGACGGACGTCATCGAGGACCAGGCGAAGTCGGCGACGGAGGGCATCGTCAACGAACTGCGCATCAACTGGGTCTGGATGCCGCCGTGGGGCCCGGACAAGATCACGGACGACGGCCGCGAGCAGCTGCGCGCGCTCGGGTTCAACGTCTGATCCCCATGTGATCCGAGCGTGACGGCCGTCCGACGGCCGAGTGAACACAGGACCCCCGGCACGGGTGTGCCGGGGGTCCTCTGTTTTCCCCTCCGATGGGCCGCGTGTACCGGTAGTCGGCCATGGTGGCCGAATCCTCGCGACAGCGGCTCCGCCGACCTGCACGGGGACGGCACCGAGGCCAAGGACCTCACGCACCCGGAGTGCAAGAAGGCGCGGGCGGCCCGGTTCACGCTGAACCGAGCTCCTCGCGCTGCCTGTCGAGCTCGGCCGCCAGGCCCTCGCGGCGGATCCGCCGGTCTGCGTAGACCAGGCCGGCGGTGAGCTGCGGGAAGCAGAGCAGCAGCGTCTGCGCGACCGTCCCGCCGAGTGCGGCGAGGGCCGCGTGGACGCCGCCGCCGTCGAGCGCCGGGAGCAGGCTGAGGGCGCCGGCGAAGGCGAAGGGCAGCCGGACCGCGTACGCCGTCCCGGCCGTGAGGGCCGCGGCGAGCGCGGTGATGCCGAGCGTGCGCCACCAACTCCCGCGCACCAGGCGGGCCGAGCGGCGCAGGGCGGCGATCGGGCCGAGGGACTCGTACGCGGCGGCTGTCGGCGCGAGGGCGAAGAGGACGCCGAGTCCGAGCGCGGCCGGGAGGGTGGCCGCCGCCAGGAGCGGTGGCAGCCCGGCGGCCAGGACGGCCGCGCCCGGTCCGGCGACGGCGGCCAGGACCAGCAGTTGGGCGCCGAGGACGGCGGCGTAGCGGGGGAGCGCG
The DNA here is from genome assembly GCF_018614195.1 of Streptomyces sp. ISL-43. Lineage (GTDB taxonomy): Bacteria > Actinomycetota > Actinomycetes > Streptomycetales > Streptomycetaceae > Streptomyces. Next base: position 5,856 of record NZ_JAGGOT010000042.1, on the reverse strand, counting down.
GCGCGCAGCAGCGCTACGACGGTGGCGGGCCGGCCGAGGACGGCCCGCTGGAGCGCGGCGGTGCTGACGGCGGCGGCGAGCGCGCAGGTCAGCAGGGCGCCGAGGGCGGCGGCGGGCACGAGCGCTGCGACCGGCCGGGCGTGCAGCGCGAGGGCGGCCCCGGTGGCCGCGGCGACGAGCAGCAGCGCGGCGAGCTGGCCGAGGAACATGGCGGCGACGAGCCGGATCCCGTACCGGGCGAGGGCGGCGAAGGCGCCGCCGAGTATGTCGCCCGTTCTCAGGGGCCGCGGGGATATCACGCCGGGCCGGGGCGGCTCGGGTGGCAGCGGGCCGCCGCCCCAGTGGGTCCATCGCTCGGCCATCGGATCCCCGTCTCGTCGTCGGCCCCGTCGGTGGCCCGCCCTCGGCCGCCCTCGGTCGCGGCCGACACCGTAGCCGCCGGCGCGGGGGAAGTCCTGCGGAAACGCAGATGTGTACAGGTGTCCACAACGATGTGTACTCTTGTACGCATGCCCTACGTACTGCTTGCCGCCGCCATCGCCGCCGAGGTCGCCGGGACTACCGCCATGAAGTTCAGCGACGGCTTCACGAGGCTGTGGCCCTCGCTGCTCACGGTCGTGGGGTACGTCATAGCCTTCTCGCTGCTCGCGCAGACGCTGAAGTCGATGTCGGTCGGCACGGCGTACGCGATCTGGGCCGGCGTCGGCACGGCGGCGATCGCCGGCATCGGCATGGTCTTCATGGGGGAGGCCGCGACCGCCGCGAAGATCGGCGGGATCGCCCTGGTGATCGCCGGGGTCGTCCTGCTGAACCTCGGCGGGACGACGCACTGATGGCCCGCCGGTACGACCCCGACCGCAGGCAGCGCATCATCGACGCGGCGATCCGGGTGGTCGGCGCGAAGGGCATCGCGGGGCTGAGCCACCGGAGCGCGGCGGCGGAGGCGGACGTCCCGCTCGGGTCCACGACCTACCACTTCGCGACCCTGGACGACCTCCTGGTGGCGGCGCTGCGGCAGGCGAACGAGGCGTTCACACCGACACTGCCCCCCGGGGCGGACCTGGCCGAGTCGCTGGCGCGGCTGCTGGGCGAGCTGCTGACCGGGGATCGGGCGCGGGCGGAGCTGGAGTACGAGCTCTACCTGGCCGCACTGCGCCGCCCGGCGCTGCGCCCGGTGGCGGCGCAGTGGTACGAGGCCGTCGCCGCCGCCCTGTCGGACCGGGTGGACCCGGGGACGGCGCGGGCGTTGGTGGCGGTGATGGACGGGCTCAGCCTGCAGGTGCTGCTGACGGGCGCGCAGTTCGACGAGGCGTACGCGAGGGAGATCCTCGGGCGGGTGCTGCGGGCCTGAGGGCGGGGGCCCGGGTTGCCGGGCGCGGCTACCGTGTCGCCGGGCGCGGCTACCGTGTCGCCGCGCGGACGGTTTCGAGCGCGGACGCCACGCTCGCCTCGATGTCCCGGATCGGGTACAGGACCTCGCGGACCGTCCGGTCCCGGTCCACGACCAGCGTCAGCCGCTTCAGCCGGCTGACGCCCCCCGCCCGGAAGGTCGGCAGCCGCAGCGCCGCCACGAGCCCGAGCTCCGCGTCCGAGAGCAGCGGGAAGCGCAGCCCCTCGGCCCGCGCGAACTCCAGCTGCTCGTCCGGCCGTTGCGTCGAGACCCCGTGCACCGCCGCGCCCGCCGCGGTGAACTCCGCCAACTGGTCCCGGTAGGTGCACGATTCGAGGGTGCATCCCCGGGCCCCGGGGATCCCGGCCCACCCCGGCGGGTAGGACTCGGCCCGGACGTAGGCGCCCGGGAAGCAGTACAGGACGGTGAAGGGCGTGTCCGCCACCGGGTCGCGGAGCTCGCCGAAACGGTCCGGCAGCAACAGCTCCGGCAGCCGGGTGCCGCGCAGCGCGTGGACCCGTACCGCCTCCCGTGAGGCCTCTCCCGTGGTCGCCGTCATCTCTCCCTCTCCCAGGACCCAGGTGTCTCCCCAGTCCTGGAGGGCCACCAGGACCGGCAGCAGCCCCCGCCCGCGCGGGGTCAGCCGGTACTCGTGCCGCACCGGACGCTCCTGGTACGGCTCCCGTGTGAGCACACCCGCCTCGACCAGCAGTTTCAGCCGCTCGGCCAGCACTTTGCGAGACATGCCCAGCTCGCGCTGGAACTCGTCGAAGCGGTGCACGCCGCGCGCGGCGTCGCGCACGATCAGCAGCGTCCACCAGTCGCCCACGACGTCGAGGGCCTGGGCGATGGAGCAGTCCGCCTGATCGAGGTGGGTGCGCTGGGCCATGGCACTCCTTTGTCCGTTGCCCCGAGGCTGTCATGCTGGCATAGTGCGTTCCCAAAGGAAACTTACTCGGGGCGGTCGTGCTGCAGGGGTTCAAGGACGTGCCGAGAGCGGTCTGGCTGCTCTCGGCGGGCGTATTCGTCAACGCCGTCGCCAGCTTCACCTTCATCTTCGTCTTCGTGTACCTGACCGGCCCGCGCGGCCTCTCGGCCACCGAGGCCGGGCTGATCACCGGAATCGGCGGCGTCGGCCTGATCGCCGGCAACTTCACCGGCGGCTGGTACGGAGACCGCTACGGCCACCGACGCGTGCTGCTCACCGCCTCCACCCTGGCCGGCGGCGCGCTCGTCCTCCTGCCGCCCCTGCCCACCGCCGCGCTCTACGCGGCCCTGCCGCTGGCCCAGTACGCCCTCGGGGTGATCCGCTCCGCCAACTCGGCGCTCGTCGCGGTCATCGTCCCCGAGGGGGCCCGCCGCCAGGCCTTCGCCGTCGTCCGCTGCGTCTCCAACGGCGGCTTCACCCTCGGACCGCCGCTCGGCGCGCTGGTCGCGACGGGGCTCTCCTACGACTGGCTCTTCGTCGCAGACGGAATCGGAACCCTCTGCTTCGCCCTGTGGACCGCCCGCGTCGTCCCGGCGCGCGGCGCGGCGCGCACCCCCGCCGCGGCCCCGGACGGGGGTCTGGGCCGCGGCGTGTGGGGGGAGCTCCGGGCCAGGCCCGCCGTCCTCGTCCTGCTGGGCGCGATCCTGGTCGTCGACGTCGTCTACCGCCAGCAGTACTCGACCTTCCCGGTCTTCCTCGCCGACCACGGCCTCGACACCGGCGTCTACGGGCTGATCATCGCCCTCAACGGAGCCGTCATCCTCGTCCTCGAACTGCCGGCCGCCGTCGCCCTGCGCGCCCGCCCTCCGCTGCGCGTCGTCGGATCCGGGCTGCTGCTCGTCGGCGCCGGATACGGGGCGCTGCTGCTCGGGGCCGGGATCGGGGCCGCCGCCCTGATGATGGTGCTGGTCAGCCTCGGCGAGATCCTCTACAAGACCACCGCCACCGCCTACGTCGCCGACCAGGCGCCCGCACACGCCATCGGGCGGTTCCAGAGCCTGTACGCGGGGGTCTCGGTCAGCGGTGTCGTACTCGGCGCGCCGCTCGGCGGAGCGCTGTACTCCGCCGCACCCGGGCTGTTGTGGCCGCTGTGCGCGGCGCTGGCGGCGGGGGCGGGCGGGGTGGTGCTGTGGATGTCGGCGCGGTCGCCGCGGGAGGCGGGGCCGGTCGCCGGGGGAGAGGCGGCGACGGGCGGGGCGGTGGCGACGGGCGGGGCGGTGGCGGCCGCGGCGGTCGCGGCGGGAGTGGCGGCGGCGGACACCCCCGCGGGACACGGCGCGACACGACCCGCGCCCGGCACATGAGACCGGTTCGCGACCGCGGGCCGTCGCCGGTTAGGTTTTGGACATGACTGCTACGCGTACCACCGGCGCCGTCGCCGCCGGACTTGCCACCATCACCGCCGACGGCACCGTCCTCGACACCTGGTTCCCCGCCCCCCAGCTGGTCGCCGAGCCCGGCCCGGCCGGCACCGAGCGGCTCACCGCCGAACAGGCCGCGGAGCTGCTGGGCGCCACCGCGCCGAAGGCGATCCGCCAGGACGCCGTCCGCGGCGTCGAGGTCGTAGCCGTCCGCACCGTGATCGCCTCCCTGGAGGACAAGCCGCTGGACGCGCACGACGCGTACCTGCGCCTGCACCTGCTCAGCCACCGCCTGGTCAAGCCGCACGGCCAGAACCTGGACGGCGTCTTCGGCCTGCTGGCCAACGTCGCCTGGACCTCGCTGGGCCCCGTCGCGGTCGACCAGGTCGAGACGGTCCGCCTCAACGCCCGCGCCGAGGGCCTGCACCTCCAGGTCACCTCGATCGACAAGTTCCCGCGGATGACGGACTACGTCGCCCCCAAGGGCGTGCGCATCGCCGACGCGGACCGGGTCCGCCTGGGCGCGCACCTCGCCGAGGGCACCACCGTGATGCACGAGGGCTTCGTCAACTTCAACGCCGGCACGCTGGGCACCTCCATGGTCGAGGGCCGCATCTCGGCGGGCGTCGTGGTCGGCGACGGCTCCGACATCGGCGGCGGCGCCTCCACGATGGGCACCCTGTCGGGCGGCGGCAAGCAGATCATCTCGATCGGCGAGCGCACCCTCATCGGCGCCGAGGCGGGCGTGGGCATCGCGCTGGGCGACGAGTGCGTCGTCGAGGCCGGCCTCTACGTGACCGCGGGCACCCGCGTCACCCTGCCGGACGGCCAGATCGTCAAGGCCCTGGAGCTCTCGGGCGCCGACAACATCCTCTTCCGCCGCAACTCGGTCACCGGTGCCGTCGAGGCCCGCCCTTACAAGGCGGCCTGGGGCGGCCTGAACGAGATCCTCCACAGCCACAACTGACCCTCCGCCCCGGACCTTCCCGGCCCGGAACGCGACAGCGCCCTCCCGCCCCGAACGGGGGCGGGAGGGCGCTGTGCGTGCCGGAACGCCGTCCAGGGGGAATTCCCGTCGCCTCGACCTGGGGAACGTCCTCCCCACCCGAGCGGGGGAGGGGGTTCGCCTGCGGGGCCGTGGCGGACGCGTGCGGTCCGGTCAGTGCAGGGGGATCGTGCGGACCAGGCCGGCGAAGGCCTGCTGCTCCGCCTCGGTCAGCTCGACCGTTTCCAGCGGGTGGGCGGCGGAGCCGCGTTGGGCCGGGATCACCGCGAGGCCTTCGAAGGCACCTGGCTCCGGGTGGTGGAAGCGGCTGTCCCACAGCATGTGGCAGAGGCCGACGACCCAGACGAGAGCGGCCACGAGCAGGACGGCGATGCCGATTTCCTGTGCGAGGGAAATGGAGGGGAACACGCGGTCCTCCCAAGGAGTGCGGTACATGATCGGGCGTGGGGACACTCAACACCAGAACCGCCCGAATGGGTAGGGATGTGCTGAGCGTCACGCCAGGGTCGAAGGTCCCGATTTCGCCCCATGGGAGTCCTCGCCGGGCGTCCCGGCCGCGTGCCGCCATGGCGGGTGACAGGGCCGCCAGGGCTACGCCAGCGGGAGCTTGAAGCCCTCGTGGCTCCGGGCGAAGCCCAGCCGTTCGTAGAAGCGGTGCGCGTCGCGCCGCAGCTTGTTGCTGGTCAGCTGCATCAGCCCGCAGCCGCGCTCGCGGGCCCGGTCCACCGCCAGCTCCATCAGGCGGGCTCCGAGTCCTCCGCCCCGCCGGTCCGCCCGGATCCGTACCGCCTCCACGAGCGCCCGCTCCCGCCCGCCCTGACCGAGGCCCGGGATGTACGTCAGCTGCAGGCAGCCCAGGACGGCCCCGTCCTCCACGAGGACCAGCATCTCGTTGCGGGCGTCCGCCTCGATCGCGGCGAAGGCCCGCTCGTGGGCCTCGGTGACCTCGGTGACCCGGGGAAGCTCTGGGACCTCGGGGGCCGCGGCCGCGTCGTCGTCCTGGGCGAGCAGGGCGAGTACGGCGGGCAGGTCCTGGCGCGTCGCGGTACGGAAGATCATGCCGGGATTGTGTCAAAGGGGCCGGGCGGCGGGGCGGTTTCTAGGGATCGTC
>NZ_JAGGOT010000041.1 GCF_018614195.1 Streptomyces sp. ISL-43 | reverse complement strand
CGTGCTGGCAGCCCTGCACGGCCTGGGCTCCCCCCACCCCGGCCCCGCGCCCCTCCTCCCCCCGCACCCGCTCGGCACCCTGCCACCACCAGGGTGATCCCCCTTCTCCGTGACAGGAGTTGCCCCAGATGAGCCGTGCCCGAATCCGCCTGGCGACCGCGGTGCTCGCCTCCGCCCTCGCCATCGGGACCCTGCCCGCCGCCGCGTCCGCCGCGCCGGCGAACAGTGCCACCGCCTCGCGCCACCACCAGCAGGCGGAGACGATCCGCCAGATCCCCCTCCAAGGCGCGGTCAACGTCCGCGACCTCGGCGGGTACCGCACCTGGACCGGCGGCAGGGTCCGCCAGGGCCTGGTCTACCGCTCCGACGCGCTGGGCAAGCTGACCGCGGCGGACATCACCTCCGTCTCCGGTCTCGGCCTCACGAAGGTCGTCGACTTCCGCATCCCGATGGAGGTCCAGTACGACGGCGCCGACAAGCTGCCCGCCGGACTGGCCGCCACCGCCCGCCCGGTCAGCGACCTCGGCCTGTACGGGACACTGGTCGGCGCGATATCCAGCGGTGACCCCGTCAAGCAGGAGCAGATGCTCGGCGGCGGCCGCGCCGAGGCGTACATGCGCGACATCTACGAGACGTTCGTGAGCAGCCCCGACAACCGTGCGCAGTTCGCGGTCACCCTCCGCGAGATCGCCGACGGCAATCAGGGCCCGATGCTCTACCACTGCACCTCCGGCAAGGACCGGACGGGCTGGATGAGCTACGTCCTGCTGCGCGCCCTGGCCGTCCCACAGGACACCGCCGAGGGCGACTACCTGGCCTCGAACACCTTCCGCGGCGCGTACGACGCGCAGGTGCGGGCGGGTCTCAAGCAGTCCGGCCGGATGCAGAACCCGGATCTGCTGATCCCGCTCCAGGAGGTCCGCCAGGACTACCTGGACGCGGCGACCGCACAGATGGAGGCCGACTACGGCAGCTTCTACGGCTACCTGACCGAAGGCCTCGGCCTGGACCTGAAGACCTTGGCGAAGCTCCAGGCCAAGATGGTCCGCTGACCGTCCGGACACACGAAAACGCCGGGCAGCGCGTGGATCGCGCTGCCCGGCGTCGTGGTGTTCGCGTCGTCGCAGATCAGGCGGAACGGCGACGGGCCTGGCCCGCGCCACCCACCCGGCTACGGGCCGAAGCGGCGGCAGCACCACCGGAGGTGCTGCCTCCGGTACGCCGGCCGCGCTCGCCGGAGCCGCCCGCGGCGCCGCCCTGGCCGGCCTGGCCACGACGGGGCTGACCGGATCCGGAGGCCGGGGACTGACCGGCGGCCGCGCCGCCGGCGCCGGAACGGCGGCCGCGGCCGCCGCCGGCGGCCGGAGCCGCGCCCGTACCGGAACCCGTGCGCGGACCGCCCGAGCGGCGGCGCGCGCCGGAGCCCGAGCCGCCGCCGGCCTGGCCGGCGGAGCGCTGGCGCGGCGGGGTCGGCTGCGGGACGTCCAGCACGATCGGGATGCCCGAGGGCTCCTTGGCGCCGGTGATGCGGGCCAGCTCCTCGTCGGAGGACTTGATCTGCGCGGTGCGCGGGGAGATCCCGGCGTCCGACATCAGACGGGTCATGTCGCGCTTCTGGTCCGGCAGGACCAGGGTGACGACACTGCCGGACTCGCCGGCACGGGCGGTACGGCCGCCGCGGTGCAGGTAGTCCTTGTGGTCGACCGGCGGGTCCACGTTGACGACGAGGTCCAGGTCGTCGATGTGGATGCCGCGGGCGGCGACGTTGGTGGCGACCAGCGCGGTGACCTCGCCCGTCTTGAACCAGTCGAGGGTCCGGTTGCGCTGCGGCTGCGAGCGGCCGCCGTGCAGGCCGGAGGCGCGGACACCGTCGGCGAGGAGCTTCTTGACCATGCGGTCGACGCCGCGCTTGGTGTCGACGAACATGATCACCCGGCCGTCGCGGGCGGCTATACGGGTCGCCACGGCCTTCTTGTCGGTCTCGTCCATGACGTACAGGACGTGGTGCTCCATGGTGGTGACCGCACCGGCCGACGGGTCGACGGAGTGGCCGACCGGGTCGTGCAGGAACATCTTGACGAGCTTGTCGATGTTCTTGTCGAGGGTCGCCGAGAACAGCATGGTCTGGCCCTCGGGCTCGACCTGCTTGAGCAGCGCGGTGACCTGCGGCATGAAGCCCATGTCGGTCATCTGGTCGGCCTCGTCGAGGACCGTGATGGCGACCTGCGAGAGGTCGGCGTCACCGCGGTCGATGAGGTCCTTGAGGCGGCCGGGGGTGGCGACGAGCACCTCGGCGCCGCGGCGCAGGGCGCCGGACTGCCGGTTGATCGACATGCCGCCGACGACGGTCGCGATGCGCAGGTTGACGGACGTGGCGTAGGGGGCCAGCGCGTCGGTGACCTGCTGCGCGAGCTCGCGGGTCGGTACGAGGACCAGCGCGAGCGGCTGCTTCGGCTGTGCGCGGCGGCCGCTGGTGCGGGCCAGCAGCGCCAGGCCGAAGGCCAGCGTCTTGCCGGAGCCGGTGCGGCCGCGGCCGAGCAGGTCGCGGCCGGCGAGCGAGTTCGGCAGGGTCGCGGCCTGGATCGGGAACGGCTCGGTGACGCCCTGGGCGGCGAGGGTCTTCAGCAGCGCCTCGGGCATGTCCATGTCCTCGAACGCGGCCACCGGCTCAAGGGCCGGGGTCAGCGGGTCGGGCATGGTGAATTCTTGGGGCCTGGCTACGGGGGCGGACTTCTGCCGTCCCGCGCCAGCCTTCGGACGTCCCTGAGCCGCACCTCGGCCCCGGGTGGGGCGGCGGCTGGGTCGTGCGGAGCTGGAGCTGGTCATGCGAGAAAGCCCTCCTGAAACCGGCAGGTAAAACAAAGGTCGAAACAGCAGACAAGCCGGGGCCCGCACCTACTCGGTGCGGACCCCGGCGTGCTGAATACGTCAGGCAGGCAGGATGTTCTCGGCCTGCGGGCCCTTCTGGCCCTGGGTGACGTCGAAGGACACGCGCTGGCCCTCGTTGAGCTCACGGAAGCCCTGGGTGGCGATGTTCGAGTAGTGGGCGAAGACGTCCGGGCCGCCACCGTCCTGCTCGATGAAGCCGAAGCCCTTTTCCGAGTTGAACCACTTCACGGTGCCAAGTGCCATTTTTGAATCTCCTGAATAGGCGGCAAAGGGCCCCATCCGGAGATTCCGGCAAAACAATAAAAGCGCCTGTCGGAGCATTCCCGTCAGGCGCACATAAAGTTCATGGGTACCACAACTGCAACGAGCTCTAAGCTAGCACACGTCGGTCGGGGAGTGTCGCTGCGAGCATGTGACCTCCGTCCCGCGTGGCTCCGGAGCGCAGTCTGCCGCCCACCTCCGTGAGGGCCGCCCGGAGCCCCGGAAGGCCCATCCCGCCTGAGTCGAGGACGATCCGCTCCCCCTCCGGGGCTGTGTTCACCACGTCCAGCCGAACGTCTCCGTCCTCGGCGAACAGATTCATCCGAACGGCGGAGCCGGGGGCGTACTTGGCGGCGTTGGTGAGCCCTTCGCGGACGATCCGCAGCAGGAGCCGCCCGTCGGCCGGCGGGAAGGGGCCGAGGCCGGGCCGGGTCCGGTGGGTGATCTCCATGCCGGTGTCGCGCAGGTTCCGGGCCAGGGAGCCGAGGAAGCGGCCGACGTCCACGGGCGAGGTGTGGGCCTGGCTGCCCGACGGGTCGGTCAGCATGTCCAGCACCTCTCTGACCTCGGTCATGGCGGCCCGGGCCGATTCCTCCACGGCCTCGGCGCCCTCCCGCACCCGGGGGTCGGCCCCGGCGTCCAGACGCAGGGCGGCGGCCTGCATCGTGAGGGCGGTGAGGCGGTGGCCGAGGCCGTCGTGGGTGCGCTGGGCCAATCGGGTGCGCTCCTGTACGACGGCCAGGTCGGCCGCCTGGTCGACCGCGGCGTGGGCCTGACGGGCCCGTTCGCGCAGCGCGGCCATGACGCGCCGGTTGCGGCGCACGGTCTCCCCGTACAGGGCGGGCACGAGGATGGAGCCGAGCACGAAGGAGGCGGGGTCGCGGCCGGCGTACCGGGGCGCGTGGACACCGCCCCGCCCCGCCCCGCCCCTACCGCGCGCGCCCCTGGAGCACCGCCGCCCGGCACTGCGCGGGCGTCCCCCACGCGTCGCGCAGCGGGCGGGCCTTGCGCAGCCACAGCGAGAGGTCCAGCTCCTCGGTGTAGCCGACGGCGCCGTGCAGCTGGAGCGCCGTCATGGCCGCCGCGTACGCCGCCTCGCCCGCCGTCAGCTTCGCCGCCGCGACCTCGTCCGGGGCGAGCGACAGGGCGGCCGCCCACAGCAGCGGCCGGGCGAACTCCAGGCCGAGCAGGGTGTCGGCGAGCCGGTGCTTGACCGCCTGGAAGCCGCCGATCGCGGTACCGAACTGCGTGCGCTGCTTGGCGTACTCCACCGTGCGGGCGAGCAGTGCCTCGCCGGTTCCCAGGCACTGGGCCGCCGTCAGCAGCCGGGCCCAGTGCCCGGCGGCCTCCGCCGCCGCGGTGACGGCCGGGCCGGCCGCCAGCAGCTCGCCGCCGCCGTCCGGCAGGGCCAGGCGCCGGGCGGGGTCCAGGGAGGTCCGCGGCGGTGCGGCGGCGCCGGACAGGCGCAGCTCCCCGGCCGGCGACACGGTGAAGAGGTGCGTGGCCGCGTCCGCGTCCAGGGCGTACGGCCCCCCGGCCGGGAGGGTCAGTGTGGCCGAGGTCTCCCCCGCCGCCAGGCCGGGCAGGAACCGCTTGGCGAGCGTCTCGTCCCCGAACCGGGACAGGAGTACGGCGGCGGCCGCCGTCTCCACCACCGGGCCCGGCATGCCGGCCCGGCCCAACTCGACGAATCCTAGGGACAGTTCCAGCGGGAGCGGGCCGACGCCGTCGTAGGCCTCGTCCACCGCGAGCGCGAACAGGCCGCTCCGGGCGAGCCGCGTCCACAGCGCCCGGCCGGGGGTGTGGTCGCCCGCGCCCCAGGCCCGTACCGCCGCCGGGACGTCCGAGGCGCCGAGCAGGCCGTGCAGGCTGCGGGCGAAGTCCGACTGTTCTTCGGTCGGCAGGAAGCGCATCAGCGGCGGCCCTTCGGGAGGCCGAGCAGCCGCTCGGCGATGATGTCGCGCTGGATCTCGTTGGTGCCCGCGTAGATGGGTCCGGCGAGGGAGAAGATCCACGGTTCGGCCCAGGCGCCGTCCGCGAGCTCCGCGTCGGGGCCGAGCAGGTCCAGGGCCGTCTCGTGCAGGGCGATGTCGTACTGGGACCAGAACACCTTGTTGAGGCTGGACTCGGCGCCGATCGTCTCGCCGGCGGCGAAGCGGGAGGCGTTGGCCCAGGTGAACAGCTGGTAGGCGCGGGCGCCGACCACCGCGTCGGCGACCCGGTCGCGCAGCGCGGTGTCCGCCGGGTCGCCGGCGCCGTGCCACAGCCCGACGAGGCGGTCGGCCGCGGCGAGGAAGCGGCCCGGGGCGCGCAGGGTGAGCCCGCGCTCGTTGCCGGTGGTCGACATGGCGATGCGCCAGCCCTGGCCGGGCTCGCCGATCACGTCCGCGTCCGGCACGAAGACCTCGTCGAGGAAGAGCTCCGCGAAGGCGGGCTTGCCGTCGAGGCGGCCGATGGGCCGCACGGTGACGCCGGGGGCGCGCAGGTCGAACATCAGGTAGGTGAGTCCCTGGTGCGGTTTCGGGGCGTCCGGGTCGGTGCGGAAGATGCCGAAGGCGCGGTCGGCGAAGGCGGCCCGGGAGGACCAGGTCTTCTGTCCGGACAGCAGCCAGCCGCCCTCGGTGCGGACGGCCCTGGACTTGAGGGAGGCGAGGTCGGAGCCGGATTCCGGCTCGGACCAGGCCTGGGCCCAGATCGTCTCCCCGCTCGCCATGGAGGGCAGGACGCGGGCGCGCTGCTCGTCCGTCGCGTGGTCGAAGAGGGTGGGGGCGAGGAGGTTGATGCCGTTCTGGGAGACCCGGCCGGGCGCGCCGGCGGCCCAGTACTCCTCTTCGAAGACCAGCCAGTGTTCGATGCCGACGCCCCGGCCGCCGTACTCCTGGGGCCAGGAGACCACCGACCAGCGCTCGGCGTGCAGGAGCGCTTCCCATTCCCGGTGCGCGGCGAAGCCCTCCTCGGTCTCCAGGGAGGGAAGGGGGGCGGCCGGCACGTGGGCGGCCAGCCAGGTGCGCGCCTCGGCCCGGAAGGCCTCCACGTCCGCCGAATGGTTCAGGTCCATCAGGTGTTCGCCTCCTTCAGGGCGGCGATGTTGACGCCGCCGAGCGAGTCCGCGGCCGTCTCGGCGTTGTGGGCGTGCGCCAGGTGGTGCAGGCCGAAGACGGAGTCCATGCCGGTGTGCATGCCCTGGAGGTCCTCGGCCTGGTTGACCGCGCGCTTGGTGAGGGCGAGGCCGAAGCCGGGCATCTCGGCGATCCGCAGGGCGAGGCGGTCGGTCTCCTCGGCCAGTTCGGCCCGTCCGACGACGCGGTTGACCATGCCGATCTCGTGCGCGCGCCGGGCGGGCATCCGGTCGCCGGTGTACAGGAATTCCTTGGCGATGCGCGGGGGCATCGCCCACGGGTGCGCGAAGTACTCGACGCCCGGGATGCCCATGCGGACGACGGGGTCCGCGAAGAAGGCGTCCTCGCTGGCCACGATGAGGTCGCAGACCCAGGCGAGCATCAGCCCGCCGGCCACGCACGCGCCGTGGACGGAGGCGATGACGGGCTTGGGCAGCTCGCGCCAGCGCCGGCACATGCCGAGGTAGACCTCGGATTCGCGGGCGAAGCGGGATTCGGCGCCGGGGCGCTGCGAGTGGTCCCACCACAGGCCTGCCCGGCGTTCGAAGGGCAGGTGTGCGTCGCGGCCGGGGGTGCCGATGTCGTGGCCCGCCGAGAAGTGCTCGCCGGCCCCGGCCAGGACGACCACCTTGACGTCGGAGTCGTCGGCGGCGCGGTAGAAGGCGTCGTCGAGGGCGTAGGTCATCGCGCTGTTCTGGGCGTTGCGGTAGCGAGGGCGGTTCATGGTCACGTACGCGACCGGGCCGCGGCGCTCGTAGAGCACCGGCGTCTCGGAGTCGGGGGCGTCGGGGTCCTCGGGGGCGTCGGGCATCCGGCTTCCATCCTTCACGGACAAGCTTCCCTAACAAGTGTTTGGTAGGTTAACGTACGGCCATGAGCAGCGTCGAGGAGTTCCGCAGCGAGGTTCGCAGTTGGCTGCGGGCCCACCTCACCGGCGAGTTCGCCGCCCTCAAGGGACGCGGCGGACCGGGCCGCGAGCACGAGGCCTTCGCCGAACGCCTCGCGTGGGAGCGGCACATGGCGGCCCACGGCTGGACCTGCGTCGGCTGGCCCGTCGCGTACGGCGGCCGCGGCGCGAGCACGGAGCAGCAGATCGCCTTCCACGAGGAGTACGCCCTCGCCGACGCGCCCGCGCGCGTGAACCACATCGGCGAGCAGCTCCTCGGCCCCACCCTCATCGCCCACGGCACCGAGGAGCAGCGACGCCGCTTCCTGCCGCCCATCCGGGCGGTCGAGGAACTGTGGTGCCAGGGCTACAGCGAGCCCGGCGCCGGCTCCGACCTGGCGGGCGTCCGCACCCGGGCCGCCCTGGTGGACGGGGACTGGGTGGTGGACGGACAGAAGATCTGGACCTCCCTCGCGCACGAGTCCCAGTGGTGCTTCGTCGTCGCCCGCACGACGCCGGGCTCCCTGCGCCACGCGGGACTGTCCTACCTGCTGGTCCCCATGGACCAGGAGGGCGTAGAGGTCCGGCCGATCACCCAGCTGACGGGTACCTCCGAGTTCAACGAGGTCTTCTTCGACGGGGCCCGCACGGACGCCGCCCACATCGTCGGCGCGCCCGGCGAGGGCTGGGCCGTCGCCATGGCCACCCTCGGCTTCGAGCGCGGCGTCTCCACCCTCGGCCAGCAGGTCGGCTTCCGCCGCGAGCTGGAGAACCTGGCCGGACTGGCCCGCCGCAACGGCGCGATGGCCGACCCGCTGATCCGCGACCGGCTCGTGCGGGCCTGGATCGGCCTGGAGACCATGCGCGCCGGCGCCCTGCGGCCCGGCAGCGCCCCGTCGGCCGCCAAGCTGTACTGGGCCCGCTGGCACCGGGACCTCGGCGAACTCGCCATGGACGTGTGCGGCTCCGCCTCGCTCGTCGCCGCCGGGTCGTACGGGGACCCGTACGACCTCGACGACTGGCAGCGGCTCTTCCTCTTCTCCCGCTCCGACACCATCTACGCGGGCTCGGACGAGATCCAGCGCAACATCGTCGCCGAGCGGATCCTCGGCCTTCCCAAGGAGGTACGGGCGTGAACGCACCCGAGTACGTGTCCGGGCACGGGCTGCTGGCGGGCCGGACGGCCGTCATCACCGCCGCCGCGGGGGCCGGCATCGGCGGGGCCACCGCCCGCCGGTTCCTGGAGGAGGGCGCCCGCGTCCTCATCAGCGACGCCCACGCCCGGCGCCTGAAGGAGAGCGAGGAGGCGCTGGCCGCGGAGTTCGGCGCGGACCGCGTCGCCTCCCTGCCCTGCGACGTCACCGACGAGGAGCAGGTCCAGGCCCTCTTCGCGCTCGCCGAACGGACCCACGGCGGCCTCGACGTCGTCGTCAACAACGCGGGCCTCGGCGGGACGGCGAACCTCGTCGACATGACCGACGACCAGTGGTCCCGGGTCCTCGACGTGACGCTGAACGGCACCTTCCGCTGCACGCGCGCCGCGATGCGCTCGATGCGCGCGGCCGGCACCGGACGCGGGGTCATCGTCAACAACTCCTCGGTCGTCGGCTGGCGCGCCCAGACCGGGCAGGCCCACTACGCCGCCGCCAAGGCCGGGGTGATGGCGCTGACCCGCTGCGCGGCGCTGGAGGCGGCGGAGTTCGGCGTACGGATCAACGCGGTCGCCCCGAGCCTGGCCATGCACCCGCATCTGGTGAAGGTCACCAGCGAGGAGCTGCTCGCCGAACTCACCTCCCGGGAGGCCTTCAGCCGGTACGCCGAGCCGTGGGAGGTCGCCAACGTCATCGTCTTCCTGGCCAGCGGCTACTCGTCGTACATGACGGGCGAGACCGTGTCGGTCAGCAGTCAGCACGCGTAGGCCGGCCCCGGCGTATGACCAGAATGGGCACGTGCCAACGAACAAGCCGACAGCCAAGAAGAAGCCCCAGGTGACGGCGTCGCCCGAGCGCCGCCGCGAACTCCTCGACATCGCCGCCGAGGTCTTCGCCGCGCAGGGCTACAACGCCACCACCGTCCGCAAGATCGCCGACGCCGCCGGCATGCTCGCCGGCAGCCTCTACTACCACTTCGATTCCAAGGAATCGATGCTCGACGAGATCCTCTCCGCCTTCCTGACCGAGCTGTGGGAGGGGTACGACACCGTCCTCGCCGCCGGTCTCGGACCCAGGCAGACCATCGAGGCCCTCGTCACCGAATCGTTCCGGGAGATCGACCGGCACCGCGCCGCCGTCGCGATCTACCAGAAGGAATCCCGGCACCTGTCGGCCCAGCCCCGCTTCCACTACCTCTCCGACTCGCAGGTCAAGTTCGAGAAGGCGTGGCTCGGGACGCTGGAGCGCGGGGTCGCCGCCGAGGTCTTCCGCGCCGACCTGGACATCCGCCTCACCTACCGCTTCGTACGCGACACGGTGTGGGTGGCGGCGTCCTGGTACCGGCCGGGGGGCCAGCACAGTCCCGAGGAGATCGCCCGCCAGTACCTGTCGATGGTGCTGGACGGCATCGCCACACGCACGTAAACCCTGAGGAGTTCTGATGCCCGAGGCCTACATAGTCGAAGCGGTACGCACCCCCGTGGGCCGGCGCAAGGGAGGCCTGTCCGAGGTCCACCCGGCCGACCTGGGGGCGCACGTCCTCAAGGCCCTCGTCGAACGGTCCGGGATCGACCCGGCGGCCGTGGAGGACGTGGTGTTCGGCTGCCTCGACACGGTGGGGCCGCAAGCGGGCGACATCGCGCGGACGGCCTGGCTGGCGGCGGGGCTCCCGGAAGAGGTCCCGGGCGTCACCATCGACCGCCAGTGCGGATCGTCGCAGCAGGCGGTGCACTTCGCGGCCCAGGGCGTCATGTCCGGAACCCAGGACCTGGTGGTCGCGGGCGGCACGCAGAACATGTCGATGGTCCCGATCGCCTTCGCCTCGCGGCAGGCCGGGGAACCGCTGGGCTTCACCGAAGGCCCCTACCTCGGTTCGGCGGGGTGGCGGGACCGGTACGGGGACTCCCCGATCAACCAGTTCTACGGCGCACAGCTGATCGCGGAGAAGTGGGGCATCTCGCGGGAGGACATGGAGCGCTTCGCCCTGCGCTCCCACGAGCGGGCGCTGCGGGCGATCGACGAGGGCCGCTTCGCGCGGGAGACCGTGCCGTACGGCTCCGTGTCGGTGGACGAGGGCCCGCGCCGGGACACCACCCTGGAGAAGATGGCGGGCCTGAAGCCGGTCATGGAGGGCGGCACGATCACCGCGGCGGTCTCCTCGCAGGTCTCGGACGGCGCGGCGGCGATGCTGCTGGCCTCCGAGCGGGCGGTACGGGAACACGGCCTGCGCCCGCGCGCGCGCATCCACCACCTGTCGGTCCGCGGCGAGGACCCGATCCGCATGCTGTCGGCGCCCATCCCGGCCACGGCCTACGCCCTGAAGAAGACGGGCATGTCCCTCTCGGACATCGACCTGGTCGAGATCAACGAGGCCTTCGCCCCGGTGGTCCTGGCCTGGCTGAAGGAGACCGGCGCGGACCCGGAGCGGGTCAACGTCAACGGCGGCGCGATCGCCCTGGGCCACCCCCTGGGCGCGACGGGCGTCAAGCTGATGACGACGCTCCTGCACGAACTGGAACGCACGGGCGGCCGCTTCGGCCTCCAGACCATGTGCGAGGGCGGCGGCCAGGCGAACGTCACCATCATCGAACGGCTGTAGCCTCCGGCGGGTCCGGCCCTCCCGACCGCGCCGCGTCCGCGCGCGGCGCGGTCGGGAGGGGCCGGGCAGCGGTCAGCGGTCAGCGCCGGGAGACGCGGGTCAGCGAGACCGTCTGGATCAGGACCAGGCCCCCGGTCAGCGCCTCCCAGAGGACCGGCTCCACCCGCCCGTCGGCAGGCAGCGCGTAGGCGTCCCACGCGTTGCTCCCGCACAGCGCGATCAGCACCGCGCCGACCGCGAGCAGGGTCCGGTGGACGAAGCCGGCATCGGTGCCGTTCGGCAGTCCGGACGCGAAGGCGAACAGCACCAGCATGACCGGCAGCCAGTGCGGCTGGGAGCCGCGCATCAGCAGAACGGCGGCGAACTCCGCTGCGAGCGCGAGGGAGTTGCGCACCAGCGCCCCGGGGACCGATATCGACATGCGCACATCATGCCGGTGATATTCGCGTGCGCGCCCGCCGGGGCGGCGTCTAGGATCCGGCTCAAGGGCTGGGTCGTAGCACAGAGGTAGTGCGCCTACACAGCATGGAGGAGGACGCCGGTTCGAATCCGGCCGCCCAGCCCCCCTACTTCGCGGCCGTGCCCGCCACCCACGCCCCGGCCGCCGCGATCGCCGCCGCCGCAGCCGGGAGCGGCAGGCCCAGGAAGCCGTGGAAGACCCCCGGGGCGAGATGGACCGCGCAGTCCACCCCCGCCCTCCCCAGCCGGCGCCCGTACGCCAGGCCCTCGTCCCGCAGGACGTCGCAGTCCGCGAGGACGAGGAGCGTGCGCGGGAGGCCGGCCAGGTCGGGGGCGCGGAGCGGGGAGACGTGCGGGTGGGCCGGGTCGCCGCCGTACTGGTCCCAGTACCAGGCCATGTGGGCCGCCGTGTGGAAGTACCCCTGCCCGTACTCGGCCACCGACGGCGAGTCCATCGACGCGTCCAGGGGCGGGTAGAACAGCAGCTGTCCGGCCACCGGTTCAGGGGCCCGCAGCGCGGTCACGGCCGCGAGGTTGCCCCCGCTGGAGTCCCCCGCGACGACCAGCCGCGAGCGGTCGCAGCCCAGTACGGCGGCCCGCGCGCGGGCCCACAGCACGACCGTCAGCGCGTCGTCCGGCGCCGCCGGCCAGGGGTGTTCGGGGGCGAGGCGGTAGTCGGCGGAGACCACCACCGCGCCCGAGGCCGCGGCCAGCGCCCGGCAGAGCGCGTCGTGGGTGTCGAGTCCGCACATCACCCAGCCCCCGCCGTGGAAGTACGCGACGAGCGGGCGGCCCGAAGCACCCGGCGCCGGATCGTAGATCCGGACCGGGACGCCGTCCGCGACCGCGTCCCGCACCGAGGCCACCTCCACACCCCCCGGTGAGCCGCTCGCCGCGGCCCGCAGGGCCACCACGTCCCCCGGCCCCGGGAAGGCCGCCGACATCGCCTCGCACAGCCTGCGGGCCGCCGCGGACAGAGAAGCGCTCATCGCGTCGTCAGCCCCCCGTCGACCGTGAACTCCGCCCCCGTGATGTACGAGGACGCGTCCGAGCAGAGGAAGAGGACCAGCTCCCCGACCTCCTCGGGCCGCCCGATCCGCCCCAGCGGTACGTGCGACCAGTCCCGCCCGGCGACCGCCTCGCTGACCATCGGGGTGTCGATCGCCCCCGGATGCACCGAGTTGATCCTGATCCGGTCCCCGGCCAGGTCCAGCGCCGCCGACTTCGTGAGCCCGCGCAGTGCGAACTTGCTCGACCCGTACGCCGCGTGGCCCGGGATGCCGGTCAGTCCGGCGGTGGAGGAGACGTTGACGATCGAGCCGCCCGCGCCGGCGCGCAGCAGCGGGGCCACCGCCTGGATGCCGAGGAAGGGGCCGAGCAGGTTGACCCGCAGCAGGGCTTCGAAGTCTTCGAGGGCCTGCCGCTCGACGTGCGCCGTGCGCCACAGCGCCGCGTTGTTGACGAGCGCCGAGACGGTGCCGAAGGCGCGTACGGCCTCACGGACCACCTCCGCCCAGCTGTCGGCGTCGGCCACGTCGTGGCGTACGTAGAGCCCCTGATCGCCGAGCGAGGCGGCGACCGCGCGGCCCTCCTCCTCCCGGATGTCGGTGACCACGACCCGGGCGCCGGCTTCCGCGCACAGCCGGGCCTCGGCCGCGCCCTGGCCGCGGCCCGCGCCGGTGATGACGACGACCTTGCCGTCTAGGGAGACGGACACGGCTCAGCCCTCCAGTGCGCGGAAGTGCGGGATGACGCTCTCGCCCCACTGGCGGATGGTCTCCATGCACGCCTCCTGCGGGACGGTGCCCATCTGGATCAGGCACATGACCTCGTCCACGCCGATCTCGCGCAGCCGCTCCACGTAGGCGATGGCGGTCCGGGCGTCTCCGTAGGCGTGCTCGGCGTTGTAGGTGCCGGTGTCCACGGGGCGGGCGGGGATGTTCGCCTCGTGGAGCCTGGCGACGAGTTCCTCGCGGCTCCGCTCCAGCGCCGCCACGTGCTCCTCGGCGCTCTCGTCATCGGAGTAGCCGGTGGGCTCGGGGGCGTTGCCGTACCAGTGCGCGATGGACTCGGCGAAGAAGCGCTGGCCGCGCGTGCCCAGGCGCAGCGCGCGTTCGGCGTCGTCGAGGACGATGGTCGGGCAGAGGGCGGAGAGGTGGTCGTTGACCTCGGTGGAGACGAGGCGCTCCCCGGTTCGGGTGGCGATGGCCTCGTCGTAGACCTTGCGCATCTCGCGGACGTCGTCGGCGCCGGCGAAGCCCATCACGAGTGCTCCGATGCCCAGTTCGGCGGCGAGCTTGAGGGTGTCGTGCTTGGAGCAGGCCATGAAGAGCGGCGGGTGGGGGTCTTGGACCGGGCGGGGCAGGATCGCGCCGGGGCCGATGTCGATGGAGCCGTGCCACTCGAACTTCTCCTCGCGCCACGCCGAGGAGAAGATCCGCAGCGCCTCTTCCATCTGGGGGTAGGTGTCCTCGGGCCTGACCCCGTACATGGACATCTCCTGGCGGGTGGCCCCGCGTCCGGCGCCGATGTCGACGCGCCCGCCGGAGAGCACGTCGAGCATCGCGGCGCGTTCGGCGACGCGTACGGGGTGCTGGTAGCCGAAGGGCAGGGTGACGACGCCGTGGCCGATGCGGATTTTCCGGGTGCGGGCGGCGACCCAGGTCAGGAAGATCTCGGAGGCGCTCATGTGGGCGTACTGGGTGAGGGCGTGGTGCTCGACGGCCCAGATCCGGTCGAAGCCCATCTCCTCGGCGAACACGGCCTGTTCGACGCAGTCGTGGATGACCTGGCGTTCGCGTTCGGGGGTCGGGTCGACGAGCTGGGCCTCGAAGATCATCGAGAACTTCACGGAGAGCCTCCCAACCGTGCACGGGCACGGCGCGTGACGACGTATTTCGAATAGGAATACTTCTAGCAGGCATGTCCTGCCGGGGGAAGAGTCACCGCGAAGACCGGTCGTAGACTGCGCTGCGTGGCGAACCAGGCGGCAGACGAGACGAACAAGCGCGCGCTCCCCGCGACCAGCTGGGCTGTGCTCGGGCTGCTCTCCTTCGGAGAGGAGCTCTCCGGCTACGACCTGAAGAAGTGGTCGGACTGGTCGCTGCGCTTCTTCTACTGGAGCCCATCCTTCAGCCAGATCTACAGCGAGCTCAAGCGGCTGGAGCAGGCCGGCTACGCCTCCTCGCGGATGGTCGCCCAGGAGACCGGCACCCGCGACAAGCGGGTGTACCGGATCACCGACGAGGGCATGACGGCCGTACGGGAATGGGCGCGCGAGGCGCCCGTCGACCCGCCGGTGCTCAAGCACGGGCCGATGCTGCGGCTGTGGCTCGGCCACCTGCTGGAGCCGGAGCAGATGCGCGACGTCCTCGTACAGCACCAGGAGTTCGCGGAGAAGATGCGCCGGCGCGCGGTGGCCGACGCGGACGGGGCCAAGGACGAGGCCTCGTGGGCGTACCCGGCGCTCACCCTCAAGTGGGCGGAGCGCTACTACGCCTCCGAGCGCGACCTCGCGGCCGCCATGCTCGACGACATCGAGGCGCTGGCGGCGGACCGGGGTCCGGACGCCGGGGCCGGGGCCGGCAAGCCCCGCAGCTCCGGCGCGTCCGCCGCGTCCGGCAAGCGCCCGTAGGTGCGCCGGAAGTAGAGCAGCGGCGCACCTTCGCGGTGCGCCGTCAGGGCGGTGACCCGGCCCAGCGCGATGGCGTGGTCGCCGCCGTCCAAGACCGCCTCCAGATCGCATTCGACGGCGGCCAGGGCCCCGTCCAGCAGGGGCGCGCCGTTGCCGGCCGCCCGCCAGGGGACGCCGGTGAACTTGTCGCCCCCGGTGACGGCGAACCGGCGGCACAGGTCCTGCTGGTCGGCGGCGAGGATGTTGACGGCGAAGGCGCCGGCGGCCTGGATCTTCGGCCAGGTCGTGGACGTGCGGGCCGGGCAGAAGCAGACCAGCGGCGGGTCCAGGGACACGGAGGAGAAGGACTGCACGGCCATCCCGACGGGACGGCCGTCGGCTTCGCGCGCCGTGATGACGGCGACACCGGTACAGAAGCTGGACAGGACCGACTTCATGCCGGACATGAGAACCTCCCCTGATTATTCCTACTAGGTATATGCCTAACCGAAACACCTGTGATTGGATACCGCCCACGCTCGCTCGTCAAGTAGGGAGGGTCCGATGCCACCACCGCCCCCGCCGCAGCCACCCGCCACGCTCGCCCTCCTCCCCATCCACGCCGCCGCCGCGTACGGGGAGTTCGAGGCCCTCGCCGACGGAGAGGTCCGCTGGACCTTCGCCCGGCTCGCCGCCGAGATCGCCGCGGCCGCCCGGGCCGCCGTCGCGCACGGGATCCGGCCCGGGGACCGGGTCGCCATCTGGGCCCCCAACAGCCGCCGCTGGATCACCGCCGCCCTCGGCGCGGTCGGCGTCGGAGCCGTCCTCGTACCGGTCAACACCCGCTACAAGCCCGCCGAGGCGGCCGACATCATCCGGCGCAGCGGTGCCCGCGTGCTCTTCACCGAGCGCGGCTTCCTCGGCACCGACTACGCCCGCGACCTGCACGCCTCCGGCGAGGAGCTGGGGGCGCTCACCTCCACCGTGATCCTGCGCGGCGGACCGGGCGACGCGACCGGTGCCCCCGGCACCGGCGCCTACGACGCCACCGGCTGGGAGGCGTACCTGCGGGCGGGCGAGTCCGTTCCCGAGGAGGAGCGGGCCGCGCGCGCGGCCGCCGTGCGCCCCGACGACCTCAGCGACATCCTCTACACCTCCGGCACCACCGGCCGCTCCAAGGGCGTCATGACCACCCACGGCCAGACCCTCCGGCTCTACGCCTCCTGGTCCGGCCTCGTCGGCCTGCGCCCCGGCGACCGGTACCTGCTGGTCAACCCCTTCTTCCACACCTTCGGCTACAAGGCCGGCGTGCTCGCCTGCCTGCTGCGCGGCGTCACCATGCTCCCCGAGGCCGTCTACGACACCGACCGCGTCCTGCGGCGCATGGCCGCCGAGCGCGTCACCTGCCTGATGGGTCCGCCGACCGTCTTCCACGGCCTGATCCGCCACCCGGACCGGGCCGCCTACGACCTCTCCGCGCTGCGCCTGGCCGGCACCGGGGCCGCCTCCGTGCCCACCTCCCTCGTCGAGGAGATCCGTACCGAACTGGGTGCGCCCGAGGTGTTCACCGCGTACGGGCTCACCGAGTCCGGCGGGGTCGTCTCCGTCTGCCCCACCGACGCCGACGCCCGGACCCTCGCCCACACCGTCGGACTGCCGCTGCCGGGTACCGAGGTGCGGATCACCGACCCCCTCGGCGCGGTGCTGGCCGCCGGGGAGCCGGGCGAGGTGCAGGTCCGCGGCTACCACGTCACCCCCGGCTACCTGGACGACCCGGCGAGCACCGCCGAGGCCGTGCTGCCGGGCGGCTGGCTGCGCACCGGGGACATCGGCGTCCTCGACGGGCGCGGCTACCTCGCCATCACCGACCGGCTCAAGGACATGTACGTGGTCGGCGGCTTCAACGCCTATCCGGCCGAGGTGGAGAACGTGCT
Organism: Streptomyces sp. ISL-43; assembly: GCF_018614195.1. Taxonomy (GTDB): domain Bacteria; phylum Actinomycetota; class Actinomycetes; order Streptomycetales; family Streptomycetaceae; genus Streptomyces. The sequence goes on along the minus strand of NZ_JAGGOT010000041.1, from coordinate 19,596 downwards.
GCTGACCCACCCCGCCATCACCGACGCCGCGGTCGTCGGCGCCCCCGACGAGCGCCTCGGCGAGGTCGGGGTGGCCTACGTCGTCACCACCGGGCCGGTCGCCTCCGACGAGCTGACCGCCTGGACCCGGGAACGGCTGGCCAATTTCAAGGTGCCGCGCAGGTTCGTCCGGGTCGACGGACTCCCGCGCAACGCGGGCGGCAAGCTGCTGAAGACGCAGCTGCGCCGGGCGGCCCGAGGGGAGTCGGCGTGAGGGCGCTGGAGCCGACCGCCGAGCAGGAGGAACTCCGGGCAGCGGTACGGGCGGTGCTGGACCGGCATCCCGGCCACGCGGCCTGGGCCCCGCTGACGGCCCAGGTGGGCACGGCCGCGCTGGCGGTGCCCGAGGAGTACGGCGGCCTGGGGTGCGGGAGCGCCGAAGTCGCCGTGGTGATGGCGGAGCTGGGGCGCGCGCTGAGCCCCGTACCGTATCTGGGCTCGGCGGTGCTGACCGTACGGGCGCTGCTGGCGGCCGGGGACCGGGAGGCGTGCGCACGGCACCTGCCGGGGCTGGCGGACGGGTCGGTCGTGGGGGCGCTGGCCTGGGCGGAGGAGGGTGGCTGGGAGGCCCCGGCCCTCGCGGCGCGGGCCGAGCGGGCGGGACGGGCCGGGCGGACGGGACCTGCGGAACGGGCCGAGCCGTCCGCGACCGGCGCCGGCGGCTGGCTGCTCAGCGGCACCAAGCGCTACGTGCTCGCCGGACCCGTGGAGCCCTCGCTGCTGCTCGCCTTCGCGCGGACCCCCGAAGGCCGGCTCGGGCTCTTCGAACTCACCGCCCCGTGCGCGGCCTTCACCGTACGGTCCGCCATGGATCGCACCCGCCCGCTCGCGGAGCTGACCATGGACCGGACCCCGGCCCGGCTGCTCTCGCCCGACGGGGCCGCGGTCCTCGCCCGGGTCCGGGACCTGGCGTGCACGGCGCTCGCCGCCGAGCAGGCGGGGGCGGCGGCGCGGGCCCTGGAGACGACGGTGCGGTACGCGAAGGAGCGGGTGCAGTTCGGGCGGCCCATCGGCTCCTTCCAGGCGGTCAAGCACCGGCTGGCCGACATGTACACGGCCGTGGAGGGCGCCCGCTCCCTCGCCCTGGCGGCGGCCGCCGCCGATGCCGCGCCGGCTCCGGCGGCCGCGGCCAAGTCGGCCTGCTCGGAGGCCTTCGCGTACGTGGCGGGCGAGATGATCCAGCTGCACGGCGGGATCGGCATCACCTGGGAGCACGAGGCGCACGAGTTCTTCAAGCGGGCGCACGGCTCGGCCATGCTCTTCGGGTCCCCCGCCGCGCACCGTGAACGGCTGGCGTCCCACCTGGGGTTCCTCCCGGCAGGGTGACGGCGGACCGGCGGGGGGCTGCCGTACCCTCGGGCCCATGACGGGCAGTGCGATAGACCTTCGCAAGATCGAGGAGACCGCTCCGGCGCTGGTGAGCCTCTACGAGGAGGCCGGGCACTCACTGCGCAAACACGGCATGGCGGGCGGTCGCGCCTGCGTCTACCTCGTCCTGGACTACTCCGGGTCGATGCGCCCGTACTACGAGGACGGCAGCGTGCAGGCCCTCGCGGACCGGGTGCTGGGGCTGTCGGCGCACCTGGACGACGACGCCCGCGTACCCGTCGTGTTCTTCTCCACGGAGGTCGACGCGGTGGAGGAGATCTCCCTCCGGGGCCACGAGGGGCGGGTCACCGCGATCGCCGCCGGGCTCGGGCACATGGGCAAGACGGCCTACCACGCGGCGATGGACGCGGTGATCGACCACTACCTGGATTCGGGCACGGCCGCCCCCGCGCTCGTCGTCTTCCAGACCGACGGCGGGCCCGTCAGCAAGCCCGCCGCCGAGAAGTACCTGTGCAAGGCGGCCCGGCTGCCGCTCTTCTGGCAGTTCGTCGGCTTCGGGAACACGCGCAGTTCGCAGTTCGACTTCCTTCGGCGGCTCGACGAACTGCCCGTGCCGGACAAACGGGTCGTGGACAACGCCGGCTACTTCCACGCCGGCCCCGACCCGCGGACCGTCACGGATTCGGAGCTCTACGACCGCCTGGTCGGTGAGTTCCCGGCGTGGCTGGCCGCGGCGCGCGCGGCGGGCATCGTGCGCGCCTGAGCGGCGACCGCCGGCACCTCGCGCTTTGATGGACGTATGACGACGAACAACTGGGCCGTATTCGAGAAGGCGGAGCCGGACTTCGCGGCGGCGGTCAAGGCCCGCTTCGCACAGTTCCCGCACCACGTCCTCGCGACCCTGCGCAGGGACGGCTCCCCCCGCGCCACCGGGCTGAATGTCGACATCCGCGGCGGTGAGCTGTGGCTGGGCATGATGCCGGGCTCGATGAAGGGCAAGGACCTGCGGCGCGATCCGCGCTTCGCCCTGCACACGAATCCGGGCGCGGGCGAGACCATGCCCGACGGGGACGTGCGGATCTCCGGGCGCGCGCTGGAGATCGTGGAACAGCCCGAGCTCCACCGGTACGCGGAGGAGACCGAGTCCCCGCACCCCTTCGACCTCTTCCGCGCGGAGCTGACGGAGGTCGTTTACGTCGGCGTCGAGGGCGACGACCTCCTGGTGCGCTCGTGGACCCCGGAGCACGGCATGCGCACCCTGCGCCGGGGCAATGACGACGAGCCGGCCCGCGAGGAGCCGACGGCGTAGCCGGGGAGCCGACGGTCCGGCCGGCGGCCTAGCTGAGCGGCAGGCGGCCCTTCTTGGGGGTCGGGGCGCCGACGTCCACCCAGTTCCGGTCGATGTTGATCGTCACGTCGCCGTACGTGGCGTCGTGGTCTCCCCGGAACTGGTGGGCCCGGCGTGCCCCGGCCCACTGGCGGGTGCCCGTGGGCAGGCCCATGTCGGCGTCGGTGACGGAGGCCTCGCCGTTCCAGCGGGCCACCCACAGCACGTCGGGCATGGCGTCGGGTGCCTGGGCGTAGTGGGCGCTCAGCGCCTTGGCCCCCGAGCTGGCCGCGACGTAGGCGGCCGCCCGGTAGCCCAGCTCGTGCAGGCGGACCGTCCAGGCGGTGAGGTAGGCGACGACGGGGGCGTCCCAGGTGGCCCGGTCCGTGTAGTTCTCCAGGTCGTTGTAGAGGACCGCGCCCTCGCCAAGTCCCAGGGACCTGGCCGCCTGGGCGGCGCCGTCGGCGGCGGCCATGCCCTGCTCGTTGGCCTCGGACGGGTCGGTGGACAGGCCGGTGGAGGCGCTGTGCCAGGGCTGGGGGCCGACCCAGATCGGCATCAGGTGCCAGCCGGCCGCGGTCTGCCGGCTCACCCACTCGGCGGTGAGCTGCGGCTGGGCGCAGGCCCGGGCGCGGCCGCCGATGTAGACGCCGACCGCGCCGAAGGGGGAATCGGCCCGCCAGGCGTTCATGGCCCGCTGGGTGGGGGCGGTGCAGGCGTCGAAGCCCTCGCCGGTGTAGGGCTCCTGGACGGCGGTACGGGGACCTCCGCCGACGGCGACGGCCGGCTCGACGGGGCGGGGGCCCCGGGCCGCGGGCGGCGCGAGCGCGCGGGCCCGGCCGAGTACCCCTCGTACCACCTCGGGCGTGGTGCCGTAGGAGACGGTGGCCATCAGCCCGGCGCGGCGCAGGGTGTAGCGGATCTCGTTGCTGTCGCCCCGGACCTTGGGCAGGGGGTCGCCCTCGTCGCCGCCGACGGTCGGGATGTCGGCGCGCGCCGGGGCCCCGTCGAGGGGTTCCAGGTGCAGGGTGTCGGCGCGGGGGGCGGCGGCGCGGGCGGCTCCGCATTCGCCCTGGGTGCCGGCGTGCCCGAGGTAGAGCGTGGGCAGGTCGAGGCGCAGGCAGGCTTCCGGGTTCCGGTCGAGGTCGACGACCCGCCAGTCGGCGGGGACGGTGAGCCGCAGCCCGCGGTAGTCGACGCTGCGGCCGTCGCGGGTGCGGGCTTCGCCGCTGCGGCCGTCGCCGGTGCGGGCTTCGCCGGTCCCGCCGTCGCCGGTCCCGAGGGGGACGGGAGCGAGCAGCGCGGCGCCCAGCAGGCAGCTCAACATCATGTGGGAGGGCAGCATGTGACCCACTGTTACCAGACGGCGGGGCCCCTCCGGGCGAGTGGAGGAGCCCCGCGACTGGCCCGTCCGGCCCAGCGGGAGTCTTCTTACCCCGGCTGGTCCTGGAAGGCGGGCAGGGCGAAGACGCGCTCCTTGCCCGCCTCCTCCATGAGCTCGACGAGCGGCAGCACCAGTTCCCACAGGTCCTGCTTGCCGACCTCCCGTACGAGTCCTTCGAGCTCCGCGTCGCCCAGCCCGGCGGCGGCGTCGGCCACCACCTTGCGGGCCTCCTCGGGCAGCACGCCGACCAGCGGCAGGAACTCGCCCCACAGCGCGGTCGCCACGACGGCCCGTACCACTCCGGCCAGGACCTGCGGATCGCGCAGGGAGTCCAGCCGGGCCACGGCGAGCCGGTCCCGCTCACCGAGCAGCGCGACGAGCGGGAGCAGGGACTCCCACAGCCCTTCCGCGTGTGTCACCCTCACGAGCGAATCGAGCTCGGCCCCGTCGAGGCGGGCGGTGAGCTCGGCGATCCGCAGCCGCTGGTCGCCGCCGACCATCGCGGCGATGCCGAGGGCCTCCTCCCAGAGCCCTCCGGCCGCGGCGGCCCGTACCACCGCGCCGAGCCGGTCGTCGCCCATCAGCTCCAGGATGCGGGGCAGCCGCTCGGGCAGGTCGACGTAGAACCCGGCGCGCAGCACCGCCTCGTCGTCCACCTGGTCCAGGATCCGGCGCAGTACCTGGTCCCTCATGTGGCCGACGAAGCGGCCCATGGTGAGGTGGTCGCGGTTGTCCGCGAGGGTGACGGCGATCCGGACGACGAGCCCTTCGTCGAGCCGGTCGACGATCCCGGCGATCTTCCGGGGGTCCAGGTGTGCGCAGGCCTCGGCGGTGAAGGAGACGGGCAGCTTCTCGATGATGTCGGCGGCCCGGCCCGCCTCCAGCCGGCCGGCCACGGCGGCCGCGAGCCGGGGTCCGAGCGCCTTCTGCGAGATGGCGGCCGCCACCCCGGCCGGGACCAGCTTGGTCGCGGCGGCGATCCGGTCGAGCATCTCGGGCGCTCCGTCGTTCAGTACGCCGCTGACCTGCTCGCGGAACGCCCGTACGTCCTCGTCCGGCAGCCCGCGCAGGAAGCCGAGCTCCCCGGCGTCCACGCCCACCAGCCGGGCGATCTTCTCCACTTCGGCGCGGCTCATCGGAACAGCACCTTGCGTACGGCGCCGCGCGCGATGGCGGGCACGAGCTTGAGCGCTTCCTCGGCGGCATCGCCGAGCCCGTCGACCTGCCGCGCCCGCTCGGCCCTCAGCGCCTCGGCGAGCCGGGCGAGCTCCCCGCCATCCAGCCCCGCGAACGACGAGGGAGGCCGAGCGCCCCCCAACTCCCCACTCAACCGGCCCAGTTCCTCATCGATACGCACGGGAGACCTCCCACACCAGAGACGACGACGGCTCGCTCGCCCCGAGCGTGGCGCTGGATTGACTATTAGTCAATACTCGCGGGTAGCCCCCCTGCCGTACCTGCTGCCGGGACCAGTCGTCAGGGTGTCGTCGCCCGGACCGGCGCTAACCGGCGGCGGCCGGGGCGGCGGCCCGTTCCAGGACCTCCAGGACGGTGTCGCGGAACAGCGTGGCCTTGTAGGCGGTCTGTGGCAGCGGCCGGCAGCGGGCGAGCACCGTCGCGGCCGCCGCGGCGAGGACCGCGGGGGTGGCCTCGCGGCCGATCAGGGCAGCCTCCACCTCCGTCAGCCGCAGCGGAACCCGCGCCACCCCGCCCGCCGCGACGGCAGCGTGCGTGACGGTGGCCCCGTCCAGCGCGAGCCGGGCGGTGGCCTCGACCAAGGGCCATTCGGCATGGGCCCGACTGGTGGCCCGGTGGCAGGCGGCTCGTTCGCCCGGCAGGGACGGCGGCAACAGGACGGCGGTGAGGACGCGGCCCGGCGGCAGCAGGTGGTCGGCGTGGTGGAGCCGGTCGCCGTCCCCGTACAAGTCGGCCACGGTGCGCGGCGGTTCCCCGTGGATCTCGGCCTCGGCGTCGTAGGTGAGCAGGGCCATCGCGAGGGTCGACGGGTGCGGGGTGATGCAGGGGCCGCCGCCGCTGACCACGCCGAAGTGGTGGTCGCCCTCGCGCGCGGGGCAGCCGGCGCCGCCCTTCTGGAGGCAGCTGAAGTGTGGATTGCGGTAGTACCAACAGCGGTTGCGCTGGAGCAGGTTGCCGCCCAGGGTGCCGACGGCGCGGATCTGCGGGGTCGCCACGATCCCGGCCGACACCGCCAGGGCCGGCCAGCCGGCGCCCACCAGCGGATCGGCGGCCAGCTCGGCGAGCGTGGTCAGGGCGCCGATCCGCAGCCCGCCACCGGGCAGCGGTGTGCAGCCGCGCAGGCCGCCGACGCCGTCGAGGTCGGTGAACGGCCCCGGGGAGACGCCGCTGCGGTGTCGGGCGGTGGTGTCGGTGCCCCCGGCGCGCAGCTCCCCGCCGCGGGCCAGGACGGCGGCCGAGAGGTCGGTGAGGGTGGGGTCGGTGCTCACGTACCCAGTCCTTCCAGGAGCCGGTCGGGTCGGATGGGCATGTCGTACGGGCGCCAGCCGGTCGCGTCGTGGACCGCGTTGGCCAGGCATGCCGCGGTGGGCAGGGTGGCGATCTCGCCGAGGCCGACACCGCCGCCGGGGACGTGTTCGAAACCCTCCTGGTGGAAGTGGATGGTGATCTCGGGGGTGTCGCCGATGCCCGGGATGCGGTAGTCCTCCAGGTTGTCGGTCAGCACCCGCCCGGTGGCCGGGTCGACGCGCCGCTCCTCGAACAGTGCGTAGCCGACGCCCTGGACGACGGCGCCCTCGCACTGGCTCCGGGCGAGGCGGTCCTCGTGGATGCGGCCCGCGGCGATACCGCTCCACACGCGCAGCGGGCGGATCCGGCCGAGCCGCGTGTCCACCTCGACCTCGGCGACCTGCACCGATCCGGTGAAACCGCGGCCGATCGCCACCCCACCGGTGGTCAGGTTGAAGGGGGTCACGTAGCCCCGGCGGTCGCGGGTGCGCCGGCCAGTGACCCGTACGCCGTTCGCCCCGTCCAGCCGGGCGCCCAGGTCACCGTCACCGGCGCCGAGCGCCTCGCGCAACCGTGCGGCGGCGTCCGCGGCGGCGGGCACGATCGACGGTGTGGTGCGGCTGCCGCCCGAAGTGGGGCCGTGCACGGCATCACTTCGACCGACCTCGGCCCGCACCCTGCCCTCGGGCACGCCGAGTCCTTCGGCGACGGCCCGGCGCAGTACGGTGCGCGAGCCCGTGCCCATGTCCTGCACGGCGCAGCGGGCGACCACGATCCCGTCCTCGACGGTGAGCTCGACCTCGGTGACGGGGTCGAGGAAGTACAGCCAGTTGGCCGCCGCGACGCCGACGCCGCGGCGGAACCGCCCGGTGCCGCCGCGGGTGCCCGACCAGGCCGGGAGGGCCGCGGCCAGGTCGTACAGCGCGTGGCGTTTGGGGTTGCCGTCCCAGCGGCGGCGCAGGGCGACGGGATCCTCGCCGAGCCGGTGGGCCATCTGGTCGACGGCCTGTTCCAGGGCCCAGCACATCGTGGGTCCGCCGGGGCCGCGGAACGGAGCGCCGGGCGGCCGGTGGGTGACCGTGTCGAAGTCGCGGAGCCTGCGCGGGGCCTTGCCGTACATGAACCGGGCCAGCGCCGCGACGGTGCCGCCCACCGAGACTCCGCCGTCGGTGTCCACGTCCATGGCCAGCGCGCTCAGCTCGCCGGCGGCGTCCGCGGCCATCGCCAGCCGGATCCGGGTGCCGGGCCGGTACCCGCCGTCGATGAGTTCCTCGTCCCGGTCCAGCACCACCCGCACCGGTGCGCCGTGCAGCCGGGCCAGCTCCGCCGCGGCGACGACGTCGGAGGTCAGCCCCATCTTGCAGCCGAAGCCGCCGCCGACGTGGACGGCCCGGGCCACCACCCGTTCGAGGGGCACGCCGAAGCGCTCGGCCGCGAGTACGGCCACCTCTTTGACCGACTGCGTGGACACCTCCAGGTGGAGGGTGCCCTCGTCCCAGCGGGCCAGACAGGCGTGCGGTTCGAGCGGGGTGTGGGTCTGCGCGGCGGTCGTGAACAGGCCCTCGACCACCCGCTCGGGGCTGCGCTCCCGGGCCTCGGTGATGCGGCGCACGGCCGCGGCGGGCCGCTTGCTCATGGCGGAGGGTCCCCGCCGGTTCCCGCGCCAGCGGGCGGGCACCAGTTGGGGAGTCTCACCGGACCCGGGCGCCAGCTTGCGCGCCGCCTTGTCCTCGTAGACCAGCGGCCCCTCGCCGGCCCGGGCCCGGCTCACGTCGAGGGCGGCCGGCAGCACCTCGTAGTCCACCCGGACCCGCTCGGCGGCCGCCCGCGCGGAGGCCCGGTCGGGCGCCGCGACCGCCGCCACCGGCTGCCCGACGTACCGCACCACGCCGTCGGGGGGCAGCAGCGGCACCAGCGGAAGGTCTCCGGCCTCCAGGGACCGTACGTGTGCGTGCGCGTGCGGCGAGCGGATGATCACCCCCTCCAGCAGCCCCTCGGGCCGGTGATCGGTGGTGTACCGGGCCGACCCGTCGACCTTCTCCGGAGCCTCGGCGCGCGGGACCGGCCTCTCCTCCGCATCCGTCTCGTAGTCGCCCGCGCAGGCCGCGGCCACCGCGCTGAAGATCCCCTCGTACGCCCCGCAGCGGCACAGGTGGCCCGCCAGCGCCTCCGCGATCTCCTCCCGCCCCGGCCGCCTCCGCCCGTGCGCGGCCCGCCACCGCGCGAAGAACGCGGCCGCCTCGACCACGAACCCGGGGGTGCAGTAACCGCACTGGAGGGCGTCCTCACCGGCGAAGGCACGCCCGACCGGGTGACCGGCCAGCCCCTCCACCGTCGTGACCCGCCGCCCGGCCAGCCGGGCCGCCGGCGTCAGGCACGACACCCTGGGCTCCCCGTCGACCTGGATCGTGCAGGCCCCGCACACCCCGCCGGCGCAGACCAGCTTGGTGCCCGTGAGCCCCAACCGGTCCCGCACCACCTCCACGGCGGCCGGATCGTCGTCCACGTCCACCGCACACGGGACGCCATTGACCTCAAACTCCACGAGACGCACTCCTCAGCCGTGGGGTGGCGACCGCCGCACCTCGCGCGCTCGCCTTCATCCCCCTTGATATCCCGCTCCCGCGGTCCGCGCAGTTCGGCACGCACCCGACGCGACCCCGGACTCACCGCCCGGCGAGCTCGGATACGCAGAGCCGTATGTCGTCCCGCTGCCCGGACACACCCCACTCACCAACGTGTCGCCTACGAACTGACGAGCCGCGCGCACCGAGGCACGGGCCCGAGGGAACCGCTGCTGCCGAGACAAGGACATACACCCAATCGCCTTAACGCTGAGCTTCCAAGGCCATACAGAACGTCGCAGCGGTGTCGCTTACCGTGGGGACCGGCAGAGCGACGGATACGCAGGAGGCAACGTGAGCGGCAGCGGATGGACCAGCACGTCGATGCCGTACCTGACCCCCCGCACCGCCGGGGCCTCGGACGCCTGGACCGACGAGGCCGAGTCCGCGGGCCGTCGCGGCGGGCAGCGCATCCTGCACGCCGGAGAGCTCGGCGCCCCGGCTGAAGTCGCCCGGATGCTCGGCCTCGCGACCGGGGAGACCGTTGTCGCCCGCCGCCGGATCATCGAACTCGACGGCGAGTCAACCGAATTGACCGACACCTACTACCCTGCCGACATCGCCGCGGGCACCCCTCTGGCCGGAACGGCGAAGATCCGAGGCGGTGCCGTGACTCTGCTGGCCGAGCTCGGACACACCGGTGCACGGGCCGTCGAGAAGGTGTCTGCACGGATGCCCGGCCCTGAGGAGCGGGAACACCTGCGCCTCGGACCGGTCGAACCCGTCCTGCAACTCGCACGGACCACCTACGACTCGGCGGGCCGACCGATCCAGGCCGACGTGATGATCATGCCCGCCGGACGCCAGCAGTTGCGGTACGAGATCGACATCGAGGTCGCATGACCTTGTCCAGTTCCGAAGCCGCAGGCCTCGACCCCCGGCCGCTCCACGCACGCATCGCCGCCGATCTTCGTGACGAGATCATGAGCGGGGACCTCGCACCGGGTGCGAAACTGCCTTCCACCACGCGGCTGAAGGCCCGCTTCGACGCCTCCAACGCCACGATCCAGAAGGCCGTGCAGCTCCTGAAAGACGAGGGGCTGGCCATCGGTCGGGCGGGCGCGGCAGTGACCGTACGGGACAACCGTCAGCGGACCGTGCGCCCGGCCGGCTCCCTCACCCCGGCCGCGGACGGGGCGGCCTACCCGTGGCTCACCGAAGCCTCCGAAGGGGCCTCCGCAGCACACAGCGCCCTGCTGGTGGTGGAGGAGGTCTGTGTCGCCGGAGACGTCGCTGCCGCGCTCGGCCGCCCGGAGGGCAGTCCGGCCGTGTGCAGGCGCCAGCTGATCAGCATCGACGGCGAACCCGCCGAGCTGGTGAGCTCGTACTACCCGCCGGACCTCGCGCGCGGCACCGCCCTCGCGGAGCCCCGCCGGATCCGGGGCGGCACCCCAACCCTGCTCACGGAGCTCGGTTTCGCGCCCCGCCGCAGTGTGGACCGGCTCTCGGCCCGGGTCGCGACGCAGGAGCAGTACACCGCCCTGCGACTGCCCGGCGACCTGCCCGTCCTGCGGACCCTCCGTACGGTGTACGGCGCCGACGACCTCCCCGTCGAAGTCACCGTCATGGTGAAGGCCGGCCACCTGTACGAGCTCCAGTACGAGTTCACCCCCGAGTAGCCCGCGCCGGAAACGCCACAACGCCCGCCACCCCTGGTCGGGGACGTGGCGGGCGCTGTGTCGAGTGCCGCACTTCGTTGTACGGACCGTATGAGGGGTCCCGGCCGGAGCCGGGGGTACTGCGATGCCTCAACCACCACCCGACGGCCGGAGGCCGGCGCAGCCGGGCGAAGCCCGGGAGGCCGCCTGCGGCCGAGCGGTGCGAGTGCGGCGTAAGGAATCAGACGGTGATCGAGCGGTCCGTCGGCTTGACCGGGTACGGGAGGGCGCTGGTGCCGGTCAGGAAGCGGTCCACGCCGCGGGCGGCCGAGCGGCCTTCCGCGATGGCCCAGACGATCAGCGACTGGCCGCGGCCGGCGTCGCCGGCGACGAAGACGCCGTCGACGTTGGTCGCGTAGGAGGCGTCGCGCTCGATGTTGCCGCGGGCGTCCATCGCGAGGCCGAACTGCGCCGTCAGGCCGTTCTCCTGGTCGGTGCCGGTGAAGCCCATCGCCAGGGTGACCAGCTGCGCGGGGAGGACGCGCTCGGTGCCCGGCTTCTGGACGAGCTTGCCGTCCTCGAAGGCGACCTCGATCAGGTGGAGTTCCTGGACGTTGCCGTCCTCGTCGCCCTCGAAGTGGGTCGTGGAGACGGAGTAGATCCGCTCGCCGCCCTCCTCGTGGGCCGAGGTGACCTTGTACAGCATGGGGAACGTCGGCCAGGGCTGGTTGGCGTTGCGGTCCTCGCCCGGCTTCGGCATGATCTCCAGCTGCGTGACCGAGGCCGCGCCCTGGCGGTGGGCGGTGCCCACGCAGTCCGCGCCGGTGTCGCCGCCGCCGATGACGACCACGTGCTTGCCCTCGGCCGTGATGGGGGGCGCCATGAAGTCGCCCTCCTGGACCTTGTTCGCGAGGGGGAGGTACTCCATCGCGAAGTGGATGCCCTTGAGGTCGCGCCCCGGGACCGGGAGGTCGCGGGAGACCGTCGCGCCCGCCGCGATGACCACCGCGTCGAACCGCTTGCGCAGGTCCGTGGCGGTGACGTCGCGGCCGACCTCGACACCGGTACGGAACTTGGTGCCCTCCGCACGCATCTGCTCGATGCGGCGGTTGATGTGCACCTTCTCCATCTTGAACTCGGGGATGCCGTAGCGCAGCAGGCCGCCGACGCGGTCGGCGCGCTCGTACACCACGACGGTGTGCCCGGCCCGGGTCAGCTGCTGGGCCGCGGCGAGACCCGCCGGGCCGGAGCCGATGACGGCGGCCGTCTTGCCGGACAGGCGCTCCGGCGGCTGCGGGGTGACGTCGCCGTTGTCCCACGCCTTGTCGATGATCGAGACTTCGACGTTCTTGATCGTGACGGCCGGCTGGTTGATGCCCAGCACGCAGGCGGACTCGCACGGGGCCGGGCACAGCCGCCCGGTGAACTCCGGGAAGTTGTTCGTCGCGTGCAGGCGCTCGGAGGCGGCGGTCCAGTCCTCGCGGTACGCGAAGTCGTTCCACTCGGGGATCAGGTTTCCGAGCGGGCACCCGTTGTGGCAGAACGGGATGCCGCAGTCCATGCAGCGGCCGGCCTGCTTGCTGATGATCGGGAGCAGCGAGCCCGGAACGTAGACCTCGTTCCAGTCCTTGAGCCGGTCGGCCACCGGACGGGTGCAGGCGGTCTCGCGCGGGGTGGTGAGGAAGCCCTTCGGGTCAGCCATTGGTCGCCGCCTCCATCATCTTCTCAGTGGTCTCGGACTCCGAGAGTCCGGCCAGCTCAGCGGCGTCCTTGGCGGCGAGCACTGCCTTGTAGGTGGTCGGGATGATCTTGCTGAAGCGGGCCGCCGCGGCGGGCCAGTCAGCCAGGAGCTTCGCGGCCACGGTCGAGCCGGTCTCCTCCTCGTGGCGGCGCACCACGTCGTGCAGCCACTGCTTGTCGGCGTCGGAGGGGGTTTCGACCGCACCGGCGTTGCCGACGTTGACGTTGTTCGCGTCGAGGTCGATGACGTACGCGACGCCGCCCGACATGCCGGCCGCGAAGTTGCGGCCCGTCTCGCCGAGGACGACCGCCGTGCCGCCGGTCATGTACTCGCAGCCGTGGTCGCCCACGCCTTCCGAGACCACCAGGGCGCCGGAGTTGCGGACGCAGAAGCGCTCGCCGGTGCGGCCGCGCAGGAACAGCTCGCCGCCGGTGGCGCCGTAGCCGATCGTGTTGCCCGCGATGGTCGAGTACTCGGCCAGGTGGTCGGCGCCGCGGTCCGGACGGACGATGACGCGGCCGCCGGAGAGGCCCTTGCCGACGTAGTCGTTGGCGTCGCCCTCCAGGCGCAGCGTCACGCCTCGGGGCAGGAAGGCGCCGAAGGACTGGCCGGCGGAGCCCGTGAAGGTCAGGTCGATGGTGTTGTCGGGCAGGCCCGCGCCACCGAACTTCTTCGTGACCTCGTGGCCGAGCATGGTGCCGACCGTCCGGTTGATGTTGCGGATCGCGACCTGGGCGCGGACCGGCTGGGCGTTCTCCGCGGAGTCGGCGTTCAGCGCCTCGGCGGCGAGCTCGATGAGCTCGTTGTCGAGGGCCTTCTCCAGGCCGTGGTCCTGCTCGATAAGGGCGTGGCGGACCGCGCCCTCGGGCAGCTCCGGCACGTAGAAGAGGGGCTCCAGGTCGAGACCCTGCGCCTTCCAGTGCGTGACGGCCTTGCTGGTGTCGAGGAGCTCGGCGTGGCCGACGGCCTCCTCGATCGTGCGGAAGCCCAGCTCGGCGAGGAGCTCGCGCACCTCCTCCGCGATGAACTCGAAGAAGTTGACGACGAACTCGGGCTTGCCGGAGAAGCGGTCGCGCAGGACCGGGTTCTGGGTGGCGATGCCGACCGGGCAGGTGTCCAGGTGGCAGACGCGCATCATGACGCAGCCGGAGACGACGAGCGGCGCGGTCGCGAAACCGAACTCCTCGGCGCCGAGCAGCGCGGCGATGATGACGTCGCGGCCGGTCTTGAGCTGGCCGTCCGTCTGGACCACGATGCGGTCGCGCAGCCCGTTGAGCAGCAGGGTCTGCTGGGTCTCGGCGAGGCCGAGCTCCCAGGGGCCGCCCGCGTGCTTCAGGGACGTCAGAGGAGACGCGCCCGTACCGCCGTCGTGGCCGGAGATGAGGACGACGTCCGCGTGGGCCTTGGAGACACCCGCGGCGACCGTGCCCACGCCGACCTCGGAGACCAGCTTCACGTGGATGCGGGCCGCCGGGTTGGCGTTCTTGAGGTCGTGGATCAGCTGAGCCAGGTCCTCGATGGAGTAGATGTCGTGGTGCGGCGGCGGGGAGATCAGGCCGACGCCCGGGGTGGAGTGCCGGGTCTTGGCGACCCACGGGTAGACCTTGTGGCCGGGCAGCTGGCCGCCCTCGCCGGGCTTGGCGCCCTGCGCCATCTTGATCTGGATGTCGTCCGCGTTGACCAGGTACTCGCTCGTGACACCGAAGCGGCCGGAGGCGACCTGCTTGATGGAGGAGCGGCGCGCCGGGTCGTACAGGCGGTCCGGGTCCTCGCCGCCCTCACCGGTGTTGGACTTGGCGCCCAACTGGTTCATGGCGATGGCGAGGGTCTCGTGCGCCTCCTTGGAGATGGAGCCGTACGACATGGCGCCGGTGGAGAAGCGCTTGACGATGTCGGCGACCGACTCGACCTCGTCGATGGAGATCGACGGGCGGTCCTCGCTCTTGAAGCCGAAGAGGCCGCGGAGCGTCATCAGGCGCTCGGACTGCTCGTTCACCCGGTCGGTGTACTGCTTGAAGATGTCGTACCGGCGGTTGCGGGTGGCGTGCTGGAGGCGGAAGACCGTGTCCGGGTCGAACAGGTGCGGCTCGCCCTCGCGGCGCCACTGGTACTCGCCGCCGATCTCCAGCGCGCGGTGCGTGGCCGCGATGCCGGAGGCCGGGTACGCCTTGGCGTGGCGCGCGGCCACTTCCTGGGCGATGACGTCCAGGCCGGCGCCGCCGATCTTGGTGGCGGTGCCCTCGAAGTACGCCTGGACGAACTCCTCGTTCAGGCCGACGGCCTCGAAGACCTGGGCGCCGCGGTAGGAGGCGACGGTGGAGATGCCCATCTTGGACATGACCTTCAGGACGCCCTTGCCGAGCGCGTAGATCAGGTTCTTGATGGCCTGCTCCGGCTCCAGGCCGGACAGGAAGGTACCGGCGCGCAGCAGGTCCTCGACGGACTCCATGGCGAGGTACGGGTTGACCGCGGCGGCGCCGTAGCCGATGAGCAGCGCGACGTGGTGGACCTCGCGGACGTCGCCGGCCTCGACCAGCAGACCCACCTGGGTGCGCTGCTTGGTGGCGATGAGGTGGTGGTGCACGGCGGAGGTGAGCAGCAGCGAGGGGATCGGCGCGTGCTCGGCGTCGGAGTGACGGTCCGAGAGGACGATCAGGTGCGCGCCGTTCTCGATGGCCGCGTCGACCTCGCCGCGGATCTCCTCCAGGCGGGCGGCCAGCGCCTCGCCGCCGCCCGAGACCCGGTACAGGCCCGAGAGGGTGGCGGCCTTCATCCCCGGCATGTCGCCGTCGGCGTTGACGTGTATCAGCTTGGCGAGCTCGTCGTTGTCGATCACCGGGAACGGCAGCGTGACGCTGCGGCAGGACGCGGCGGTCGGCTCCAGCAGGTTGCCCTGCGGGCCGAGCGAGGACAGCAGCGAGGTGACGAGCTCCTCGCGGATGGCGTCCAGCGGCGGGTTGGTGACCTGCGCGAAGAGCTGGGTGAAGTAGTCGAAGAGCAGCCGGGGGCGCTCGGACAGGGCCGCGATCGGGGAGTCCGTACCCATGGAGCCGAGCGGCTCGCCGGCGCTACGGGCCATCGGCGCGAGGATGATCCGCAGCTCTTCCTCGGTGTAGCCGAAGGTCTGCTGGCGGCGGGTGACCGAGGCGTGGGTGTGGACGATGTGCTCGCGCTCGGGGAGGTCCTCGAGCTCGATCTCGCCCGTCTCCAGCCATTCGGCGTACGGGTGCTCGGCGGCCAGCGCGTCCTTGATCTCGTCGTCTTCGATGATCCGCTTCTGGGCGGTGTCGACGAGGAACATCTTGCCGGGCTGCAGGCGGCCCTTGCGGACGACCTTGGCCGGGTCGATGTCCAGGACGCCGACCTCGGAGGAGAGCACGACGAAGTCGTCGTCGGTGACCCAGTAGCGGCCGGGGCGCAGGCCGTTGCGGTCGAGGACCGCGCCGACCTGGGTGCCGTCGGTGAAGGTGACGCAGGCGGGGCCGTCCCACGGCTCCATCTGCGTGGAGTGGTACTTGTAGAACGCGCGGCGGGCCGGGGCCATGGAGGTGTGGTTCTCCCACGCCTCCGGGATCATCATCAGCACGCTGTGCGGCAGGGAGCGGCCGCCGAGGTGGAGCAGCTCCAGGACCTCGTCGAAGGAGGCGGAGTCGGAGGCGTCCGGGGTGCAGATCGGGAAGATCCGCTCCAGCGCGCCCTCGCCGAAGAGGCCGGAGGCCAGCTGGGACTCGCGGGCCCGCATCCAGTTCCGGTTGCCCTTGACCGTGTTGATCTCGCCGTTGTGCGCGACGAAGCGGTACGGGTGGGCGAGCGGCCAGGACGGGAAGGTGTTCGTCGAGAACCGGGAGTGGACCAGGGCGATCGCGGAGGCGAAGCGGCGGTCGGAGAGGTCCGGGAAGAAGGGCTCCAGCTGGCCGGTGGTCAGCATGCCCTTGTAGACGATGGTGCGGGCGGAGAGCGACGGGAAGTAGACCCCGGTCTCGCGCTCGGCGCGCTTGCGCAGCACGAAGGCCTTGCGGTCCAGCTCGATGCCGCTCGCCCCACCCCCAGACTCCGTCCGGGAGGTACCCCCCGTCACGAAGAGCTGCGAGAAGGCCGGCATGGTGGCGCGGGCGCCGTTGCCGAGCAGGTCCGGGGTGACCGGCACCTCGCGCCAGCCGAGGACCGTGAGGTTCTCCTCGGCGGCGATGGCCTCGATCTGCTTCACGGCGACGGCCTGTGCGGTGCCGTCGGCGGGGAGGAAGGCGATGCCGACGGCGTAGGCGCCGGCAGCGGGAAGGTCGAAACCGGCCACCTCGCGCAGGAACGCGTCCGGCACCTGGGAGAGGATGCCGGCGCCGTCGCCCGAGTCGGGCTCGGAGCCGGTGGCGCCTCGGTGCTCAAGGTTCCGCAATACGGTCAGCGCCTGCTCGACCAGCGTGTGGCTGGCCTCGCCGGTGAGGTTGGCCACAAAGCCGACGCCGCAGGCGTCGTGCTCGTTGCGCGGGTCGTACATGCCCTGCTGGGCGGGGCGACCGTCCATGGGCGACCAGGCGGTGTTGCTGAGGCCGGTCGCGGAGTGCGTGGATGCGGAACGCATCGGCTCTCCCGTCGTCGTCGTGGCATATGTGCATAGCCGAGGGACGACGTTGGCCCTCTGCGAAATTTCGTGCAGATTACATGATGACGACAATCCCGAGAAGCGGATACGTCATTCCAGCATGCGGACACTGCCCGAAGCAGATAAGAAGGGACTTCCGTAGGTGCCCAGCGATCGGGGCACGGGACGAAGGTCCCGGTGTGGGGCGGGCCTCATTGCCCGGCGCCCTGGGTCTGATGCCCGGCGGACACAGGATCGAAACCGCCGAGTAACTGACTACTTATGTTGCCTACTGCATAGTGTCTCACTCCCTGCGCGGTCAGCCTACGGCTCCGCCGATCCAGGTTCCCAGGATGTACGTCACACCCGCGGCCGCGCCACCCAGGACGAGCTGGCGCAGACCGCTGTACCACCAGGACCGGGCCGTGACCCGGGAGACGACCGCGCCGCAGGCGAAGAGCCCCACCAGCGCCAGCAGCACCGCGGGCCACAGGGTCGCGGCACCGAGCAGGTACGGCAGTACGGGGATCAGCGCGCCCAGCGCGAAGGCGCCGAAGGAGGACACGGCCGCGACCATCGGCGACGGCAGGTCGTCGGGGTCGATCCCGAGTTCCTCGCGGGCGTGGATCTCCAGCGCCTGCTCCGGGTCGCGGGAGAGCTGCATGGCCACCTCGCGGGCCAGTGCCGGCTCGACGCCGCGCGATACGTACAGCTCGGCCAGCTCCTCCATCTCGTCGATCGGGTGCTTGCGCAACTGCTGGCGCTCTATGTCCAGTTCCGCGAGCACGAGCTCGCGCTGCGAGGCGACCGAGGTGTATTCGCCGGCCGCCATCGAGAAGGCGCCGGCGGCGAGGCCGGCCAGGCCGGTGACCACGATGACGTGCGGGGCGACGGCGCCGCCGGCCACACCGGTCATCAGCGCGAGGTTGGAGACGAGCCCGTCCATCGCACCGAAGACCGCCGGGCGCAGCCATCCGCCGTTGACGTCGCGGTGGGTGTGGTTGTCGCGGTGGGCGGTGTGAAGCGGTGCTTCGACATTGATGATGGACATGCCGGCTGTCTCCCCTTTTGTACGAGTGGGTACGCAGAGGTACGCCACGCTCGACGCGCAGGCACCCACTCCCCCTGAACACCTCGAAACTACGCACGAATTTCGGCGCCCGCCAGCAAGGTAGGCCGTACTTACCTGGGGTTTTGGGGATCGGCGACCGGGTGACGGCGGAGCGGGCGGGGTGTTTCGCGACGAGCGACAAACCACATGCCATGGCACAAATCCCCCAAGGGCTCAATATGGGTCCCATCAAGTGGAGAGGCGCGCCATGGAGCTGATTGCATGCAATCCGCAGGTCCTCCTCGAACGGGCCCGGGGCGCTCTTCTCGGGCTCGCGGTGGGTGACGCGCTGGGCGCTCCCGCGGAGAACATGAAGCCGTCGGAGATCCGGGCGAAATGGGGCCGGATCGAGGGCTTCGTGTCGGACGACCCGGCGGGCACCGACGACACCGAGTACGCGATCTTCTCGGGCCTGCTGCTGGCCCGCCACGGATCGGCGCTCACCGTCGCGCACGTCGAACGCGCGTGGCACCACTGGATCGCGGACCTGGACGAGGGCCCGTTCCGCGGCGCGGGCTTCTCGGAACGCGGCACCCTGGAAAACCTGCGCCGGGGCCTGGCGGCCCCCATCTCGGCCCAGCACCGCCACGCCTGGTCGGACGGCCTCGCCATGCGGGCGGCCCCCTTCGGCGTCTTCGCGGCGGGCCGCCCGGCGGAAGCGGCGCGGCTGGTCGCCATCGACGGCTGCGTCAGCCACGACGGCGAGGGCATCTACGGCGGCCAGGCGGTCGCGGCGGGAGTCGCGGCGGCGATGGCCGGGGGCTCCCCCGCCTCGGTCGTCTCGGCGGCCCTGTCGGTCATCCCGTCGGACTCCTGGACGGCGCGCTCCCTGCGCCGGGCGGTGACGGCCGCGCCGCGCGGCGAACGGGCCGTGCGCTCGGCGGTCGTCATCGGCGGCTACCCGTGGACGGACCTGGCCCCGGAGGCGGTGGGCCTGGCGTTCGGCGCGTTCGCCGCGTGCGGGGGCGACTTCCCGTCCTCGGTCCTGACCGCCGTCAACATGGGCCGCGACGCGGACACCACGGCGGCGGTGGCGGGCGCGCTCGCCGGAGCGATGTCCGGCGCAGGTGCCATCCCGGCCGCCTGGTCCTCGGCGATCGGCCCGGTACGCGGCAGCTGCCTCCCGTCGATGCGCGGCTACCACGTCCTGGACATCGCGGACCTCCTCACCCCGGAAGCCGAGACCCCCCGATGACCCTCACCCCGACGAACGCCCCCCGCACGACCCCGGCCCCGCCGCCCCCCATCCCGCCCGAGCCGACCCCGACCACAGACCCGTCGGCCGAGGCGACCCGCGCCCCGGCCCGGCACCCGGACGGGGCCGGCCCCCCGCCCGACCAGCCCGATGCGGCCCGGAACCCGGGTGCGACCGCAGACCCG
>NZ_JAGGOT010000040.1 GCF_018614195.1 Streptomyces sp. ISL-43 | reverse complement strand
CGCTCCGGGCCTACTCAGCGAAAGATCTTTCTGGTCCTGCGACAGCCGGAGGCACCAGGCCAGTAACCAGCACGGATCGGAGGGTGCACGAGCCCGATGAAGCCACCCCAGGTCACTCACGCAATGTGTGCCAGAGCCCGGTTCTCGTGAACAAAGCCACCGTGTGCGGCGCTCAGACCAACGGAGCAGCCAGCATCTGCGCGATGGATCATGAGACCTTCAGCTCTGGCCGCTCGGCGGCCGGCGCGGCCTGGGCGCCGATGACCGGGCGTCCTCAAAGCCGGCTGTGGACGGCGGTCGTTTCAACGAGCGTCATCGATGCGGGGCCGGTCGGCTTCTTACCGGGATAGTCCTCGGCCCGGTGGGCGTTGCTCAGGGCCCTGCCGTCGCGGCGGGGGTGCCGGAGCGGGCGGTGTCTGTATCGGTGGACGAGCTGTCTGCAGCAGGTTCTGAAGGCGAAGGCGCAACGCGTTCTCGGCTCCGGCTGCCTCGGGTGCGAGGCTCGGGCGCCGTTCCCTCTCGGTGGCGACGCGTTGTGCCTCCTGCAACCGCCGCCCGGCCTGCTCACGAGCTCGGGATTCCCGCGAGCGTGCGTACTCCCGGTCTTCCCGCGCCGAGTTCCTGGCCCGGTCGACGATCGCGGGAGGTGCACCCTGCTGGCGCGCCGCGGTACGGCGACCCTCGTGATGGCGAACCGCACCGGTCGACTCGCGAAGGTGGCGCGTTGGCGGCCACTCAGTCGATACAGAACTCGTTGCCCTCGATGTCCTGCATCGGGATGCACGAATCAGTGCCGTCATACAGCGTTCGCACGTGTATCGCGCCGAGCGGGACCAGTCGTGCGCACTCGGCCTCGAGTGCGGCGAGGCGCTCTTCACCCACGAGTCCGGTGCCGACCCGTACGTCAAGATGCAGCCGGTTCTTGGCGGCCTTCCCTTCGGGGACGCGCTGGAAGTACAGGCGTGGGCCCACGCCTGAGGGATCACTGCAGGCAAACCATGCGTCCTGCTGCTCAGGCGGCAGCGAGAGCTTGAAATCGTCCCAAGTGGCAAACCCCTCCGGTGGCGGCGGTATGACGTACCCCAACACCTCGCACCAGAAACGAGCGAGGCGCTCGGGTTCCGCGCAGTCGAAGGTGACTTGGAACTGCTTGATCGATGCCATCGGCCCATCGTAGGGGCGGGGTCTTTCGTCGCCTCCACGGGCCGCCCCTGGCCAGGCTGTGGCGCATGTGGCCGGCTCTTGCCGATGAGTGGGACCTTGATCCGTGGGATGACGATCCTGCTCTTTCGTCTCACAGTGTAGGAATTACTTGTAACAGACGGCTTGCCACCCACTAACCTCAGGGCGCCGGGTCCCGCCCCGCGCCGCACCTTTGGGTACCGGACCTTGGTACGCCGCGGGAGGGGAAGTGGGTGGCCCTAGATCTGTTACAAGTAATTAAAGCGGGCAGCCAGGTCCCCGCCCGTGCCGGTCCGTGCCGAGCAGGGGCCCCAGCGCCGGGGCAAAAACCGGGCGCGACCCGTCAGCGACACCGGCGGGCGTTGAGGCGGGCGGCCTGACGCGTCAGGTGGTCGCGCTCGGCGAGGTTGGGTGCCTTGTGGGCTGCCTCGGCGTACAGCCGTGCCGCCGTCGCCAGGTCGCCATCGCGCTCGTGGAGGTACGCCGACACCGCGGCGTGGCGGGGCAGTGAGGCGTCCAGCGCCGCGAGCGCCGCCAGGCCGGCGCGCGGTCCGTCGGCCTCCCCGACGGCGACCGCGCGGTTGAGCCGGACGACGGGGCTGTCGGTCAGGCGCGTGAGCTCGTCGTACCACTCGACGATCTGCACCCAGTCGGTCTCCTCGGCGGCCGGTGCGTCGGCGTGGAGTGCCGCGATGGCGGCCTGGGCCTGGAACTCGCCCAGCCGGTCACGGGCGAGGGCCGTCTGGAGGATCCCGACGCCCTCGGCGATCAGCCGCGTGTCCCACCGGCCGCGGTCCTGCTCGGCGAGTGGCACCAGGCTGCCGTCGGGCGCGGTCCGTGCGGCGCGCCGGGCGTGGTGGAGCAGCATGAGGGCGAGCAGCCCCGCCGCCTCGGGGTGGTCGACGGCGGCCGCGAGCTGCCGGGTGAGCCGGATGGCCTCGGCGGCGAGGTCGACGTCGCCGGAGTAGCCCTCGTTGAAGACCAGGTAGAGGACGCGCAGCACGGTGGCGACGTCGCCGGGCTGGTCGAAGCGCACGTCGGAGACGGTGCGCTTGGCCCGGCTGATGCGTTGCGCCATGGTCGCCTCGGGCACCAGGTAGGCCTGGGCGATCTGGCGGGTGGTCAGCCCGCCGACGGCGCGCAGCGTGAGCGCGACGGCGGACGACGGCGTCAGCGACGGGTGGGCGCACAGGAAGTAGAGCTGGAGCGTGTCGTCCACCCCGGGCGCGGGCCCGGGCGCCAATTCCTCCTCTACGCGGTCCTCACGGCGGCGGCGGGCGGCATCCGCCCGGGTCGCGTCGAGGAACCGGCGCCAGGCCACGGTGACCAGCCAGCCCTTCGCATCCCGCGGAGGGCTGGCCGGCCAGACGCGGACCGCCTCGACGAGCGCGTCCTGCACGGCGTCCTCGGCCGCCGCGAAGTCGGCTCCGCGGCGGACGAGGATCGCGAGCACACCAGGGGTGAGGCCGCGCAGCAGGGCCTCGTCCACGGACGGGGTCACTCCGTGACGGCGGGCGGCTCGGCCAGAAACGGGCGCAGTTCCAGCCACTCGTGGATCGGTTCCCCGCCTGCCCCGGGGGCGGCCGACAGCTCTCCGGCCAGTTCGAGGGCGCGCTCGTAACTGTCGACGTCGATCACCATCCACCCGGCGATGAGGTCCTTGGTCTCGGCGAACGGGCCGTCGGTGACCGGCGGGCGGCCCTCGCCGTCGTACCGGACGAAGGTGCCGCCGGGGGCGAGCGCCTGGCCGTCGACGAACTCGCCGGTCCCCTCGAGCCGGGTGGCGAAGTCGCGCATGTACTGCACGTGGGCCGAGATCTCCTCCGGCGTCCACTTCTCCATCGGCACGTCGTTGACCGCAGCCGGGGCGCCGCGGTAGTGCTTGAGAAGCAAGTACTTGGCCATCGTGTTTCTCCTCGCTGGTGCGGCCCATTGTGGTCGCGTTCAATACGGGGACGGAGCCAGCCACAGGTTCTCGACATCGCCGTCCGAAATTCTTTGGGCTCGCGTCGACAAGCCTGGATGAGCCTGGGCGAGCCGTCTCGCAACTCGCGGTGTCCGGGTCCACAGCGTGTCGCGAGGGCGAGAGCTTCGAAGATCGGCACCGACCGAACAACTGACTCATGCGGCGTGGGGGGTGTCAGTCGGTGGACACGAGCGCGGCGTCGTGCGCGGGGTCGGCGAGGTGAAAGCCGGCCCTGTGGCATGGCGAGGCAGCCCCCTCCCGCGGAACGCCGGGCCCCTGCCGTGCGGGCTGTCGGGCCCGAACGGCTAATTTGGTCCGATGGATCACGACGTCGTCGGGCTCGTCGAGCAGTGGCTCGCGGGCCCGAACTCCGAGGCGAGCGGCCACTTCAGCTACCAGGCCGTCGAGCACTACCGGCCGGCGGTCCTGCACTGGCTCACCGCGGGCTGCGGCGGCGGTGGGGGGCTCCCGGACCCCGAGGCCTATCTGCGGCCCACGCCGGCGGCCCTGCAGGAGTGGGCCGTCGGCTACGCCGGCGCGGCCCGCTCGCGCGACGCCGCCTGCGGGGCCGTACGTTCCTTCTACCGCTGGCTAGAGACCCCGGCGGGCGCGGGCGGACCCGGCCTCGTACCGGTCGGCACCGCCAAGTCGCTGCAGTTCCAGCGCGGTGGCAACTTCGCCGCCGGTCTGCCCGGCCGCGAGCTCTGGACCCCCGACCAGTGCCGCTGGCTCGCCCAGGCCGCCGACCGCTACCAGGGCACCCGCCGCGAGAGCCCCCACCGCGCCCGCGCCCTGGTCTATCTCTGCCTCAACCACTACCTCTGGGGCCGCGGCTCCGAGGAGGACGTCCTTCGCCCCGGCCAGATCGCCGCCATGCGCCTGCGCGGCCGCCACCAGGAACAGCACCGCACCACCTGGGACGTCCCCCAGAAGAACGCCGCCAGCGACGCGACGCGCCTCCAGCCCGTCCACCACGACGCCGTCCGCGCCATCGACGAGTACCTTCCGTACCGCGCGGCCGCACTCCCCGACACCGGCCACCTCTTCACCACCGTCAACGGCCGCCCCCTGGAACCCCAGTCGCTCCTGCGCATCCTGCGCGGCGTGGCCGCCACCCACCCCGACCTGGAGGAAACCGCCTCCGAGCTCTCCGCCGACGCCGTCACCCACTCGCCGGCCCCGGCCGCCCCCGCCGGCGTCTGACCTGGCCGGTGGCGCAAAGCGCTGCGTGTTGAAAACGGGCGACCCTTTTTGCCGGGCGCCATTACCTCGGAGGTAATGGCGCCCGGCAGCGGTGTCGTCCACGCGGCCGGCCCGGGCTGTCGCTTGCCCGGGCCGGCCGCCGCGCACGGCCGATGCCGTGCGCGTTCAGGTCACGACGGAGCCTCCGCGCACTTGCGGCAGGCCGTGCCCGGGCGTACCCACGTACCGCAGGCGTGGCAGCGGGCGTAGCCCGCGCACGGGGGGCACAGGCCGCCCTCCATCAGAACGGGCCGGCCGCACTCCTCGCACTCCCTGAGGGGACCGCTCGCGTATGCCCCGTGGACATAGGCGGGGGGAACAGGGGTCGGTTCCCGCTTCGTGTACTCAGTCCCGTTCCAGGAACCTCGCGCGGGCCGCGGAAGCTCTCCGCCCAGGCGTGCCGGGCAGGGTGACTGCGCGAAGGTCGTGATCCGCGCGGCCATCAAGGCGCCCACACTCGTCAGGACGGGGTGGGGCAGTGGGCGGGAGAGCCCGGGCGCCAGCTGTTCGGGCAGCCAGCCCTCGTCCAGCAGGACGTCCAGCCGCCTGGCCTGGTCGCGCAGGACGCTGCCGTGCAGCGCCAGCGACGGGTCGTGCACGCCGACCGCGGTGAGGAGGCGGACCCCCGCGGTGTTCGGTACCGCTTCGGGCTTCTCCCCGTCCGAAGGCCGCCAGGGGGAGGTTCCCGCGTGGTCCGCTCCCGGTTCCTCGGAAGGCGGGAAGGGTTTCTGATGGTTCCCTGGTGGTTCCCTGACGGTTAGTGGCTCAGGCTGACCCGCCCGCGGGCTCAGGTTGGGTACCCCTGCGGGCTCATCTTGAGCCGGGTGCGGACGCATGGTGAGCCCGGGGGAGGGATCATCCTGAGCTGTCCGCAGGTGGGAGGGCGTGGCCTCGCTGTGGGAGGGGGCGGGCCCATCTTGAGCCGGCCGCAGGTCGGCGGGTTTTGAAACGGTGCGTACGCGCTTGGCCGGCGCGGGTTCCTCCGGTTCGAAGGTGAGCTGCTGGATGGTGTTGTCGTCGTAGTCCTTCGGCGGCCGCTTCATCGAGTTGAGCAGGGGCAGGTTGACCCGCGTCATGTTGGTGATGGACTCGCCGGTCGTGGGGTTGATCCGCCTGACCGACTTGATCAAGTTCTTCCGGATGAGGCGTCCTTTGACCCGCTTGACCGTGGCCGCGGAGGTTCCGGTGTCGTCGACGAGGCGGCTCTGCCCCGGCCAGCAGTACCCGTGGGCATCCGTACGGTTGCAGTAGGCCAGCAGGAGCAGTTTCTCGGGGCCGTCGAGACCGGCGGCGTTGATCACCATGGCCATGTGCTCGACGCTCATGCCGGACGCACCCGTCCCACGTGCGCGGCCGGGGAGGCTAAGGGCAAGGCGGGGAGAACAGGCCCACCGGCCGGGGTGGCACGGTCCGCACCCCTGCCGGGGTGGCACAGCGGTGCGTGCGCGAGGGGGGCGCGGCACGGTCTCCGCCGGAGTCTGCGCGGAGCCCGCAGCGACGCGTCGGCGCATGGGGCCGTCGCCCCGAGCGGTGTTGACGCACTGTTTCTCCTGCAGGCTTGCGTACCCATGTTCTGATCGCCCCCATGTGATCTGCTCCCCCTGGGGAATCGCGGCTGCGGCAACCTGCCGCGGGCGCGACTCGGCACGCCTGCCGCAGGCGCGGCAGACGGCAGGGAGTGCCAAGTCAGTTTCGCTGAAATGAAGTTATCTAGCTTTAGTGGAGCGATCAAGTTTGTTGGTGGCTACAGTAGTTACGTCCCCCGACGCAGCCCAGGAGTACCCATATGCCAGTTCGTCACGTCGACGGACCCTTGCTTCGCAGAGTGCGCCGCGCCGCTGACCTGACCCAGAGGGACGTGGCGGATCAGCTCGGGGTCACCGTCCCCGCGGTCGTGGGGTGGGAGAGCGGCAAGTCCCAGCCGGACGGCGAGAAGCTCCCCGCTCTCGCCCAGGCGGTCGCGATGGACCTCGACGAGCTCTTCCCCCGGACCTCGCCTCCCGACCTCGCGGACCTGCGCTGCGACGCGGGCTACTGCCAGTACCAGACGGCGGGCATCACGGGAACGCGCAGTGCCGGGCCGGTGGCCAATGCCGAGCGCGGCAAGCGGCGCCTCTCCGACAGGTTCGTCCCGCTCCTGGCCGACGCGTACGGGGTGAGCGCCGCCGAGCTGCTCGCCGCCCAGGACCGGTCCTTCGAGGCGGGCCGGCGGGACGCGTCACCCGCCCCGGCGCACCGTCACGTACCCGATGCCCCGCCGACGTCGCCGGCCCCGTCGCCGGCGCCCGCCCGGCTGCCGCGCAGTCTCGCGGAGAAGATCGGCTACCTGCTCGAGCAGACTTACGCGGCCCCCCATCCCTCGGACGCGGAGATCGCGGCACACGCCAACCTCAAGGCCGGCGCCGAGGTGCTGACCGAAGCGATGGTGCGCAGCCTGCGTACGGGCGAGACGCAGGCCGTGTCCGACGGGGTACTGGAAGCGCTGGCGGCGGCATTGGCCGTTCCGCCGCTGTTCTTCAGGAGCGACGACGCCGAGGTGCACCGGATCATCAGCGGCATGCGCCTCGTTCGCGGCGGGCTCGCCGGGATCGCCGCCCGCGGGGGCGGCGCGGGGCTGCCCGCGGAGCTGCTCGACTTCATCGGCGACGTCGTCGACGAATGCGGCTGAGGGCTGTCCGGCGGATCATGGCGGCGCCGGACAGAATCCGTCCGCCCCGTCGTCGCCCTCGCGGGCACAATCACGCGGTGCACCTTCCCCCACTGCTGGCCGCCGCCGCGTACGCCGGACGTGACGAAGTGGTCTGGCGACTCGTCGAGGACGGCGTCGACGTGACCCGCCCCTGGGCCGACGGTGTCGACCCCGTGACGTGGGCGGCCGCCCGAGGCACGTACTGGGTCCTGCAGGCCCTGCTGATCCGCAGCGGCGACCCGCTGAGCGCCGACAGCCCGCACCGCCGTGCGCTGCGCGTCGCACTGGCCGGGATCGACTCCGAGCCCGCGGGGGAGCCCGGGCCGCCCCCGGCTCACCGGGCGATCTTGAGGCGGCCGAGTTCCTCCGCCCGCTGCTGGACACCGAGCAGGACCCGTACGCCCTGAGGGCTGTCCCGTAGGCACTGTCCGGTGGATCATGTGATCGTCGGGCACGGCTCACGCGTGGGCGTCGGCCAGGACTTCCCTCGCTATCGAGCGGTCCGCCTTCGCGTAGACCGCCGCCACGCGCAGCAGCCACGGGACCTCCTCCGAGCAGAAGTCGTCCCCCGACGAAGGGAACTCGGCCGGGACACCCGGCGCGCGTACCGGATCGCGCATGTTCAGGCGTGCCGACATGATCCAGTAGGCCTGGGCGGTGGCCTCCGCTTCCAGACCCAGGTGCCCCTCGCTCTCCGCGAGTTCCAGGGCGAGCTGGTAGAGGTCGTCCGGTGCCTGGCGGCGCATCGAGTGGATGACGTCGCGGATCTCGGTGACGTAGCGCCCCAGCCGTACCTGCGCCGAACCGTCGTGTGCCGTCAGATCGCGCAGGGTGTTGAGGCGGCGGGCGGCCCGGGAGCCCGGAAAGAGGCGGCTCGGTGCCTGACGCACCAGGTCAGGTGCGGTGAGGGCCAGGTCGCGCCACAGGGGGTGCAGCCCCGCGAGCGCTCGGAAGGCCCGCCGGCGGTTCACCGCAGCCTGGGTCGCCGGAGCGAGTACACCGAGGGCCCAGCAGAGGAACGTCGCGTAGAGCAGGTCGTCGGCCACGGCTTCCTCCACGCGGGCGATGCCCGCCGGAACCGGACGGGCCGCGATGACGATGCCGTAGACGGCGCGCAGGGCCGTGTACACCGCCCCTGCCGCCATGCCCGTGGTCATCAGGGCCAGTCCGGCCCGCAGCGTGGGGCGGTGGGCCTCCCTCGTGGCCCTCGCCCACTGGGATCCGCAGAGTGTGATCACGACACCGCAGTGACCGTAGAACAAGGTGAGGTAGAGGGCCAGGTCGCCTTCGCCCGCGTGCCGGTCCATGAAGTGGGAGCCCTCCGGGACCGGTCCGCGGTCCAGGCCCAGGAGGAAGACGGCGGTCATGGCGCCGATCACGACGACCGAAGCGGCCGAGCCGTAGCGCTGCAGGGCCCTGGTGAGGCGGGCCGTACGGGTGGGGGGCACGCCCGGGCCGCCGTCCTGGTACACGGCCGCGACGTATCGGAGCAGGACGCAGGATCCCGCCACGCTGAGATCGTGTTCGAGCAGCGTCGCCAGCTCGTCCACGCCCATCGAGTTGACGAGGTGCGTTCCGAGTCTGGTGCTGATCAGCCAGGCGCCGGCGAAGGCCGTCAGCGCCCCCCACAGCGAGCGCTCCCGTATCCGGCCGCGCAGTGCGGAGGGCACGCGCAGAACGGCCTGGACGAGGAGCAGAGCCGCGATGAGGCAGGTGACGTAGTCAGCCACCACACCCGCTCCGCTTCGGACGGGCGAAGGGGGACGAGAGGGTCTCGTCCAGGCCCCGCAGGGTGCCGTCCTCGATGCGTTCGACGGTGAAGGCCATCTGGTGCAGCAGGTCCGCGACCATCTCGGCCCGCACCTCTACGGGAGTGTCGTAGCGGTGCCTGGCGAGGACGGCGGCGCCCTGGCCGGTGAGTCGGTCGAGCAGTTCCGGGGGCAGGCCGGGAAGGAACCTGTCCGCCTGCTCGGGATGCGTGCCGAGGTCGTCGCACCACATGTGTGCCAGCTCGTGGAAGATCACCCGTTGCCGGTGGTACCCGGAGATGCTCTCCGCGATGAGGATGAGGTCCACCGGTATCCGCTCGTGCCGCAGCAGCAGACCGCAGATGTCGGCCTGGCCGAGCACGCGGTCCGGGATCGAGACCAGTTCGATCCGTCGGCCCCGTACGGCCTCCATGTTCGCCATCAACGCGGCCGTGCTGAAGGGGTGGGGCAGCGGCATGTCCGAAACGACGCGGCAGGCCTCTCTGCGGGCGGCCCGCCGACGCAGCGTCGTAGCCACCCACCTGCGGGTCAGATCGAGCCAGCGTCGGCGCATCACGTTCCCCCGGTACCCTGCCGCGTGCTCTCATCCGTCCTGATCGGACCGAATGTCGCGATCGTATGGTCGGCCGAACGAATCCAGCTAGCAAAGCCGCACCTTCTGGACACGGCCCCGGCGGGGAGAACGGACGGGTTTGTTCCCAACGGCGTTGCACGCGCTCGGGAGTGAAGGGCTCCGGCTTCGGCCGGCCCCCGCGCCGCGCACGAGAAATGGCGTGAAGCCGCCCACAGAACCGGCCGTCAGGTCCTGTGGGCGGTGGGCCCCGTGGGCGGCGGGTGCCCCTGCTGCCCGTGACGGGTCAGGGCTGGGTGGTGAGCCGGTAGAACTCGAGCTGGATCCCGTCCGGGTCGCGGAAGGCGATCGCGTCACCGGTGGGCTGTTCGATGATGCCGCTGTTCGGGATGCGCAGGTCGGTCAGCTTCTGCAGCTGGGCGCGGAGCTCTTCGGGGGAGTCGACGGCGAACGACAGGTGGTCGAGGCCGGTCCGGCGCGGCGAGAAGGGAGCGGCGTCCCGCTCGGCGTGCCGGATGAGGCCGAGGAGCGTGCCGGCGGGGGTCTTCAGGTAGCGGAAGGCGAACCCGTACTCGTCGTTGGTGCCTTCGAGGACACAGGTGGCATCGAGGAGCCGGCCGTACCACTTCTCCGCGTGGTCGAGGTCGCTGACGCTGAGGTCGACGTGGGACAGGGCGTATCCGGACATGGAGGAGCCTCTCGTGCGGGATGTCGTACGGGATGTCGTGCGGGGCGTGGGTGCTCGGGCGGGGAGTCGGGCAGGGGCAGGGGGTCGCCGAGGGTGCGGTGGGCCGCCTCGAGGACGCTGCGGGTGACCAGCCGCGCGTCGATCGGGGAGCGCGCGGAGATCAGGTCGTGGAGGAAGGCGTCGGCGGCCCGGTAGAGCATGCGGCAGGCCCAGTGCGGGCCGGCGCTCTGGAAGGCGCCGGCCAGGGACCCGCGGGTGACGAAGGCGGTCAGGAGGCTGATGACGCGCTCGTCGGACTCGCGGCAGATCCGCAGGGCCCTGGCGTTGGCCGACCGGTAGACGATGCGGCGGAGCCCGGCGTTCTCCAGGGCGTGTTCGATGACCTCGGTGAGCAGGCGGTCGAGGGTGCGCCACCACTGCTCGCCGTCGTCGAGGACGGCCTCGGCGCGGGTGATGAGGGAGTCGACGGACTGCTCCCAGAGGGCGCCGAGCACGTGGTCCTTGGAGTCGAAGTACAAGTAGAAGGTGCCTTTGGCGATGCCGGCCGTCCTGGTGATGTCCGCGACGGTGGCCTCGCCGAATCCGATGGCGTCGAAGATGGAGAGGCTGGCCTCCAGGATCTCGGCGCGCCGGTCCGGGGTACTCCTCGTGCCGTTGCCGCCTGGTCCGCGGCGCGGGGTGCTGTGGGTGGTCATCGGGCCGGCTCTCGGTCGTGGCTGACGGTCGTGGCTGACGGTCAGCTCAGGGCTGCCTCGGTCCAGGTTCGAAGGGCGGCGGGGGACATCCCGCCGACCTCCGCGACGGCCTCCGCCACGTGGTGCGGCCCGCCCAGGCCGGTGAACTTCTGCCGCATCAGGCGGGCGTGGTGCTGACGGGTGTGAGGACCCGCGGCGCCGAGGGGGATCATGCGCTCCCTGGTCGCGGTGCGGCCGTCGGAGAGGCGGACGCTCACACGGGCCCCGGTGAGCTTCGACGCGCGCGTGAAGCCGGCCGGGCCCTCGGGGCGTTGTACGGCGGCGGCCAGTTCGACCAGCTCCGGCCCGCCGAAACCGTGGAGCCAGTCCTCGGCGTCGGAGCCGGCCTGACGGACCGCCTCTCCGAACGGCGCCTCCGAGGTGAGCAGGGCCCGGGTCATGGCGGGGTCGTGGACGAGCCGGACGCGTCGGGCGGTCCGCCAGCGCGACTCCTCGTCGCGGCGGGGCGCGGTGAAGTCGGCGACGGTCAGGTCGCCCGTCAGGAGGGCGGTCGCGACGGTGTACGGGGTGTGCAGGACGAGCGCGCCGAGGGGGGCTCCGGGGCCGTCGACGTAGCGCTCCGCGGTGCGTTGGGCGGCGAGCGTGTAGAGGGAGGTCTCGACGACGATCTCGTCGATCCCGGCGGTGTCGGTGGCGTTGTCGGGGCGGCCGATCGCGAGCTCGCGGTGCAGGTCGAGCGCGCAGTCGATGGCCGCGTCGACGCCGGGTCCGCCCGGGTGCATCTTGAACGACAGGGTGTCGGTGTGCCAGCGCTCGCCCAGGCCGTCGGTGACGGCGCTGACGAGGGGCACGGTGGCGAAGCGCGCGAGGAAGCCGTCGGGGTGTTCGAGCAGGTCGGCAGGCCCCTGGAAGCCGGCGGTCGCCGCGTCGCAGGCGTCCATGGCGGTGCGCACGGGGGAGAAGGCGTTGAACAGGCGGGCGTCGCTGGCCAGGAAGGCCCGCATGAGGGGCCACGGGGGCATGGCGAGGGCCAGGCCGAGGGCGTTGGTCCACGTATCGGCGTCGGCGCCCTCGCAGTGCAGCCGGCCGGCGGTGGCTCCGACGAGGTGCGTGTGCAGGGCGCTCTGTCCGCGCAGGGGGCCCAGGGTCGCCGCGGCGGTGACGCGGGCGGCGCACTCGTTGGCCGCGACGATCGCGGTGAGGAGGGCGGCGCCGTCCAGGCCGCGGTGGTGCGCGTACGCGAGGGGGACGGCGACGGTGGAGTTGGACAGGTGCCCGGCGTAGGCGGTGTCGTCGAGGTTGAGCCAGGACCCGAGGCCGGCCAGGACGCACGCCGAGGTGCGCGGGTCGTCCTGGAACGGGGGGCCGAACGCCTGGACCATGCGCCGGCCCAGGGGCTGTTCGGCGCCCGCCCGGATGGAGGCGAGCTGGGAGAGGAGCTGGCTGGCAGCGAGTGAGAGCAGCCGCTCGGGCACGTCCTGGGGGCGGAGTCCGGCGGCCCATCGCGCGAGTTCGGCCAGCGCGGCGGGGCGCCCCGGACCGGCTGCCCGACGGGTGGGGGAGGCCGCCGTGACCTCGGGAGCCGGTGTGCCGTGCGCGGCGCCCCGGGCGATCACGCGGCGGCTGCCGGCTCGGTGACCGGCGCGCCCCATACGGGGATCATCGCGGGCAGGACCCGTAAGGTCATCGCCGGTCCGGAGGCGGGCTGGAGCTCTCCGTCGTGCTCGAAGCACAGGGGCCGGCCGTCCAGACGTTCGACGCGGATGGTGCGGCCCCGGGCGTACACGACGCCCGGGCGGTCCAGGTGCGCGCCGGTCAGGGTCAGTTCCGCCACCTCGGTGGGGTGCACGTCGGATCCGAGGACGCAGACGTCGAGGAGCCCGTCGTCGGGTACCGACCAGGGCAGGACGAGGTACTGGCCGCCGCGGATCCGTCCGCCGCCGACGTTGGCGAAGACGGTGCCGCCCTCGTGCACGACCGCGCCGTCGACGGTGACGCGGCCCGGGTAGCCGGTGAACGTCCGCGCGGTCTCGGCCAGGGCGCGTTCGTAGCGGGCGGGCCCGGTCAGGGGTATGCCCCGGGCGGTCTCCAGGGCCTGCGCGATGACGCCGCTGCACGCGCCGAGGAAGACCAGGGCGCCGGTCTCGACGAGGAGCGCGAGGTCGATGCGGCGCTCCCGCGTGCCGGCGGAGGGTCCGGTGAGTGCGGCGCGGAGGGCGTCCTGCCAGGGGAGGTCGCCCCAGAGCATCCGGTAGCCGGAGTTGCCCGTACCCGCCGGGACGATGGCGAGCGCGGAGGTGGCGGGCTGACGGCCGCCGGCCATGCCCGCGATGACTTCGCCCACGGTGCCGTCGCCGCCGATCGCGATGACCAGGTCCGGGGCTGCCCCCCGCGGTTGCCCAACCGCCTCGCTCACGACGTCGCGGGCGTCTCCCCGGTGGGTCGTGATGTGGATGTCGACCCGTTCGAGGCGTTCTCGGCACAGGTCGGTGACTTCCGCCAGCGCCCCGGGGTGCATGGTGCCGGCCGTCGGGTTGGCGACGATGAGGGCTTTTCGGGGGCGGGCCGCATGCGGTGCGGTCGTGGCCGGCGCCTGGGGGTCGTTGGGCATGTCGTCCTCACACGTGGGCGGGAGCGGAAGGGGAGTCAGGCCGGGGGCCGACGGGTGATCTTCTTCTCCCTTCGACCGTAACCATATGACCGACGGTCGGTCAATCCGGCGGCGACAGCATCAGCTCGGTGTCAGAACCGGGTCAGGGCCAACTGCAACGATCGAACCGAACCCCGGCGCCCCGTTGTCACGTGCCGGTCAGCACTGGGACCCATCCGGAAAGGCCAACCATGCTCTCGGACGGAACAACAGAGGAGAAGTCCTCCGTACGTTCTGCCTCTTCTGGCCCCGCGGCAGAAGAACGCCAGGCACCCCTGCGCAGCTACAAGCTCTACGTCGCCGGCAAGGACATCGAAGGCGACGGATGGGTCTACACGGTGAGCGGCAGATCCCTCCTGGAGGACGTGTTCACCAGCGTGACGCTCAAGCGGACCCTGGAGCAGGACGCCGAATCGGACGCGGCCCAGCACCCCTACGTCGTGGGACGCTGTGCGATCGCCGGCGACGACGCCCTGGACCTGGCGAGCGAGGCCGCCGCGGCCGCCGCCCCCGGCTGGGCCGCCTTCCCGCTGGAACGCCGCATGCGCCTGGGCCACCGCTTCCGCGAGGAGCTCGAACGGCGCCGGGACGAGTTCATCGAGATGCTGATCGCGGAGGCCCACCCCGCCAAGCTCGCCCGCTGGGAACACAGCTCCCTGCTCCAGATATTCAGCGAGGAGAGCCTCGGCTGGTACCAGGAGCAGATGCACACCGAGTTCCGGCACGGGGACCGCCGGCTGATCGTGCGCCGCCAGCCCGACGGTGTCGTCGCCTTCAACCCCCCGCAGAACGCCCCGCTCCCCAGCGCGGCCCTCGGAGTGCTGTGCCTGATGTCCGGCAACGCCGTCGTCATGCGCGCCCCGCGCAGCATCGCCCTCAGCACCATGTGGCTGATGCGGGACGTGGTCGCCCCGATCCTCGAGGAGCTGGACGCCCCGCCCGGCACGCTCAACGCCCTGTGCGCCAACCCCAAGCAGACGCTGGACCGCTGGATCGACAGCCCCCTGATCGACGACATCTTCTACATCGGGGGCAGCCAGGAGGGCCTGCGCTTCGAGCAGCAGTGCGTCGCGAAGGGCAAGAAGGCCATCCTCGAGCTGGCCGGCAACGACAGCGTCGTCGTCTGGTCCGACGCGGACATCCCCAAGGCCGTCGAGGCCATCACCGAGGCCTTC
The DNA here is from genome assembly GCF_018614195.1 of Streptomyces sp. ISL-43. Lineage (GTDB taxonomy): Bacteria > Actinomycetota > Actinomycetes > Streptomycetales > Streptomycetaceae > Streptomyces. The sequence continues at coordinate 34,191 of NZ_JAGGOT010000040.1, read as the reverse complement.
TACGGCTCGGGCCAGATCTGCATGGTCCCCAACGGCGTGCTGGTGCACCCCGCGGTCGCCGACGAGCTGCTGGCCGAGCTCAAGGAGCAGGTCAAGCGGATACGGCCCGGCTATCCGGAGGAGGAGGACGTCCTGCTCTCGCCGGTCCGGCGCAGCGAGCGGTTCTTCCGCCTCCTCAACCAGGCCCTGGACCAGGGCGGATCGCTCGTCACCGGCGGGCGCCGCATGGAGGTCGACGGCACCCCCTCGGACACCGGTGTGTTCCTGCAGCCCACCGTCGTACGGGTCGACGGCCTGGCCCGCGCCCGCGACTTCGACATCGTCCGCGAGGAAACGTTCTTCCCGCTGATCCCCGTCATCGTCGCCGAACCCGCCGCCGACCAGGAGCTCCTGGCCCGGTTCGTCGACTTCACCAATTCGAACCCCTACGGACTGCGCAACTCGCTGTGGGCCCGGTCCGAGGACGTCATCGACACCTTCGTCCGCCAGGTCACCAACGGCGGACTGCTGAAGATCAACGACTCCCACATGGGGTGCGTCCCCTACCTGCCCACGCACGGCGGCACCGGCCTGACCGGCGGAGCCTTCGGCGAGGCCAACTACCCGATGCTCAAGACCTCCCACCTGCAGGGCGTGAGCATCGCCCGCGACGTCAGCCCCTACGAGGCGGTCTTCGGCGCCTGAGCGCCCTGCCCCCGAATCCCCTCTCCCACCGGAGGTACCCGTGCGCTCCCTCGACCGAGCCCGCGCCGTCTGCGAGCACTACCACCCGGGGCTCCTCAAAGCCCTGGAGGAGATCCCCTTCGACGAACGGGAGAAGCCCGGCAGCGCCGCCATCGACCTCTTCCGCGCCCACGGCGGCGTCGGACTGCTCATCCCCACCGAGTTCGGCGGCAACGGGGCGTCCCCCCTGGAGGCCGTCCGCGTGCAGGAAGCCCTGGGCGCGGTGGCACCGTCGCTGGCCGCCGCCACGACCATGCACCACTTCACCGCCGCCATGCTCTACGCACTGGCCGACCGGCAGGACAGGCTGACGCTCGCCCAAGTGGACCTCCTGCACCGGATCGTGCCCGAGCAGAAGCTCATGGCCTCCGGCTGGGCCGAGGGACGCACCCAGCAGAACATCCTGGCCCCGACCGTGGCCGCGGTGCCCACCGAGGGCGGATACCGCCTGCGGGGCTCCAAGAAGCCCTGCAGCCTCTCGTCCTCGATGGACCTGCTGACGGCCAGCATCTCCGTACCCGGCGCCGACGGCACCCCCGAGCTCGCCCTCGCCATCGTGCCGGCGGACTCGGCCGGCCTGAGCGTCCACCCCTTCTGGGGCACCGGCCTGCTGGCCGGGGCCGAGAGCGACGAGGTCCGCCTGGAGGACGTGTTCGTACCGGACGAACTGGTGGTACGGACCTCCGCCGACGACCCGACCAGGCTGGACGACCTGCAGACGGCCGGGTTCATCTGGTTCGTCCTGCTCATCTCCGCCGGATACACGGGAGCCACCGCCGCCCTCGTAGAAGAGGCGGTCACGCACGAGCGGGGCAACCCCACCGAACGCGCGGCCCTCGCGCTCGCCCACGAGGCGGCCGTCGCCCTGCTCGAAGGCGCCGCGCGCGCCGTAGAGAGCGGAGTCGAAGGCGAAGAGGCGGTGGCCGGCGCCCTGATCGCCCGCTACACCGTCCAGGACGCCCTGGTCGCCAACGCCAACCGGGCGCTGGAGCTCCTCGGCGGCATGGACTTCATCAAGGGATCCCCGAACGCCACCCTCGCCGCTTCGGTGCGCCCCCTGGCCTTCCACCCGCCGGCCAGGCCCGCCGCGGCCGAACCGCTCCTGCGCTACTTCGCCGGCGGGTCCCTTGAGCTGGCCTGAGGCGCGCCGCCGCGTCCTCGCCCCGGCCGCCGCCGGCCCCCGCGATTCCTGCTCCAGCCCCGCACCACTTGGGAGTGACCACTCGTGACCGTGATCCAGGAAGCCCGGCCCGGTGCCGCCGCGCCGAGCACGGAGGAAGAGATCCTCCGCCTCTACCGGGCACACCTCAGCAAAGGCCGGGCGACGCTCGCCGAGCTCTTCGGCAGCCACATGGAGGTGGAGTCCTCCGGAGCCTGGCTGACCACCAGCGACGGCGAGCGCTTCCTCAACGCGGGCGGCTACGGGGTCTTCATCATGGGAGCCCGCCACCCCCGGGTCGTGGAGGCCGTCCAGCGCCAGCTGCACACCCACCCCGCCGCGACCCGCATCCTCCTCGAGCCGACCGCCGCCCGCGCCGCCGAGGCACTCGTATCGGTCATGCCCGAGGGCCTGGACCGCGTGCACTTCGCCCTGTCGGGGTCCGAGGCCGTGGAAACCGGTCTCAAGCTCGCCCGCGCCAACGGCTTCAAGCGGACCGTCTCCATGCGCGGCGGCTACCACGGCAAGACCCTCGGCGCGCTGTCCGCCACCGCCAAGGACGTCTACCAGCAGCCCTTCCGGCCGCTCGTACCCGACTTCCTCCACCTGCCGTTCGGCGACGCGGACGCGCTGGAGGCCGAGCTCGCGGCCCACCCCGGCGAGGTCTGCGTCATCCTCGAACCCGTCCAGGGCGAGGGCGGCGTGATCATCCCGCCGAAGGGCTACCTCAAGCGCGTCGAGGAACTGGTCCGCGAGTACGAGGGCTTCCTCATCCTCGACGAGATCCAGTCCGGCCTCGGCCGGCTCGGCGAGTGGTGGGGCGCGGACATCGAAGGCGTCGTCCCCGACGTCATGCTGACGGGCAAGGCCCTGGGCGGCGGCGTACTGCCGGTCTCCGCCGCGGTCGCCACCCGCAAGGCGTTCCGTCCCTTCGACAAGGACCCCTTCCTGCACACCGCGACGTTCTCGGGGCAGCCGCTGCTCATGGCCGCCGTCCAGGCGTCCATCGAGACGATCAAGGAAGAGCGGCTCGTCACCAAGGCCGTCGACCTCGGCGGCACCCTGCTGCCCAAGCTCACCGAGATCGCCCGCCGCAACATCCCCGACCAGCTGGTGGAGGTACGCGGCCGCGGTCTGCTGATCGGCGTCGAGCTGGTCGAGGCCGGGCTCGCCGGCGAGCTGCTGATCGAGCTGTTCAACCACGGCATCGTCGCCAACCACTCGATGAACGGCAGTGCGGTGGTGCGCTTCACGCCGCCGGCCACCCTGACCGACACCGAAGTGCAGTTTCTCCTCGATTCCTTCGACAAGGCCACCCGTGACCTCATACGGGGCGCGGCCACGATGCCGGAAGGCGGTAACTGACCGTGCGACACGTAGAGCTGAAGGTCCTGGTTCCCTCCCAGGACGCCCGGACCGTCTTCGACTCGGTCATCAAGTGGGAGAAGTACCCCGACCTGGCACCCCACGTGCACACCACCACCGTGCACGGCACGCTGCCGGCCGCCGAGTGCAGCTCCAGCTGGGAACTGCACTTCCGCAGCGGTCTGCTGCGCTGGACCGAGAAGGACGAGTTCTCCGTCCAGGACCTGACGGCCCGCTTCGAGCAGACCGACGGCGACTTCGACAGCTTCGTCGGCGTGTGGACGCTGCGCCAGGACGGCGCGGACGTCACCGTCGACTTCGAGGCCGACTTCGACTTCGGCATCCCCAGCCTCGAGGGGATCCTCGACCCCATCGCCGAGCGCGTCATCAAGGAGAGCGTGGCCTGGGCCGTGACCGGCCTGTTCCCCGGCTCCACGCTGCTCGGCGACGCCAACCTCAGCGACGCCCGCCCAGAGAACGTCGCGGCGTGACCCGCTGCCCCGACAGGAGCTGAACCGTGGATCAGGCCAACCCGTTCGAGACCCCGCGCACCTACTCGCTCCACCGGGCCGAGTACCTCGTCGGCCTGGCCGTCACCACCGGTCTGATCATCGCCCACCTGGGCGACATCCGATGGGTGCCGGCCGTCCTGCTGTTCTTCTACATCGATCTGATCGGGTACATCCCCGGCGCCATCGCCTTCCGGCGGAGCGGCGGCCGCCCGATATCCAAGACGTACTACGTGCTCTACAACGTGATGCACAGCCTCATCACCCAGGCGGCGGTCGCGGCCCTGTGGTGCTGGCTGATCGGGCCGGAGTGGGCGCTGCTGGTGATTCCCTTCCACCTCTTCGGTGACCGGGGCCTGTTCGGCAACTTCATGAAGTCCTTCGCCCTGCCCTTCGAGCCCGTGCGCCAGCCCGGCTACCTGAGCCTCCTGGACGACCTCGGCATCAAGCACCCCAAGCCCGTGGGCCACGTCTCGGACCCCGCGCCCGTCGGGCACGTCCCCGCCGCGCGGACCTCCGTCCCAAGCGAGCGCGTCCGTCAGGAGGCGACGCGATGAGCACCGCGCTCCGCCCGCGCACCGGACTGTCGGCCGGGCACCGCAGTCCCGACGGACGCCTGCGCCGGCGCAGGGCCCTGTACCACCTCACCGCCCCGGTGGCGGTGCTGACCGTCAGCCACGGAGGCGTCCTGCACGGGACCACCGTGAGCACGGTGACCACCGTGTCCCGGGAGCCGCTGCTGCTCGGCACCTGCCTCAGGAGCGGGTCGCAGTTCGCCGAACTGGCCGCGGCGGCGGGCCGCTACGCGGTCAACGTCCTCACCGGGGCGCAGGCCGATCTGGCCCGGTACTTCGCCGACAGCTCGCGCCCCGGCGGGGCGGAGCAGTTCGCCGGACTGGGATGGGAGCCCGACCCGTACGCCCACGCGCCCCTCCTCGAAGGCGCGCTGGCCCACTACACCTGCCGGCTCTACGGATCGAGCGCGCTGGGCGACCACGAGGTACTGATCGGCCACGTGACGCACGCCGCCGTCGGTGAGGGCGCCCCCCTCCTCAGTTACGCCGGCGGGCTGTTCAGCGGCCCGCCCACCCCTGTCCGGGACCCCGGGCCGGGCAGTCAAACCAGGAAGGAGACCACGGCATGACCGAGTCCGTGGCGCCCGAAGCCGACTGGGACAAGGCACCCGGTCTGCTCGACGGAGCGAAAGAACTCACCCTCGGCCCCGACGATTGCGACCTCTCCTATTGGTTCACCTCCGTGGCCCAGGGGACCCTGCGGGACCGCGGCGACACCGGACACCACGCCGACGCCGTCGTTCCCGACTTCCTCAAGGAGCCCGGCCCGCTGAGGGACGCCCTCACCCTGGAGTTCGGCTTCCGCGCCCTGTCCGAGGAGATGGCCACCCGCATCCTCGGCCGCTACGTCACCATCGCCCCGGGCATACCGGAGATGGAGTTCTACGCGACCCAGCTCATCGACGAGGCCCGTCACGCCCGGGTGTTCCGCAACCACCTCGTCGAGCTCGGCCACCCCGCCGGCAGCCTGCTGCGGGATGTGGACGAGATGGCCGCCGACTACCGGCGCCGCGTCCTGGAGCCGGTGAAGGAGTTCACCGACGAGATCGTGACCGGACAGTCGGACTTCATCGGCGGGGTCGCCGTGTTCGCCATCGTCATCGAAGGCGTACTGGCCCCCGCGGCCGAGCTGAGCGAGCGCAAGTGGACCCCGCTGTCGCCCGCCACCGGTGAGATCTCCCGCGGCACCGCCATCGACGAGATCCGGCACCTGACCGTGGCCAGCACGATCCTGCGCGACCACGTCGTCAAGCACCCCGAGTACGAGCCGAGGCTGCTGGAGATCCTGCGGGCGGGCGTCCGGCTCTGGGACGAACTCCCCGACCGCGAGTACGTCCTGCCCCGCGAGGAGATGTTCCAGAAGGGCATGCGGGAGCACGCCGACCTGATCGGCGACTACGAACTGTGGCCCGGCGTGCGCATGCTGGACACCACCCCCGAGCAGCGCTACGACATGGCCGAGCAGTGGACCGACGAGATGGCCGAGGCCCGCATGGCCTACATGGGCCTGCCCGTCGACGTCCTGGCCGGCGGCCAGGAGAGCACGGGATGACCACCGCCACCCGGTGGGCACCCGCGGGGCGCACGGCGGTCATCGCGGGCATCGGGTCGTACGTGCCGCCGGACGTGGTGACCAACCAGGACCTGACCCGCCGGCTCGACACCACGGACGAGTGGATCCGCAGCCGCACCGGAATCGCCACGCGCCACGTGGTCTCCGCCGGCACCGCCACCTCCGACCTGGCCGTCGAGGCCGGGCAGCGGGCCCTGAAGTCCGCGGGCAGCGCCGACGTCGACGCGGTGGTGCTCGCCACCACGACACCGGACCACTCCTGCCCCGCCACCGCACCGGCCGTGGCCGCCCGCCTCGGTCTGACCGGTGTGCCGGCCTTCGACGTGGCGGCCGTGTGCACCGGCTTCCTCTACGGCCTGGCCTCCGCCTCCGGACTGATCGCGGCGGGCATCGCGGACCGGGTGCTGCTGGTGGCCGCCGATGCCTTCACCACCATCATCGACCCCGACGACCGCACCACCGCCGTGATCTTCGCGGACGGGGCGGGCGCCGTCGTACTGCGCGCCGGACGCCCGGACGAACCCGGCGCGATAGGGCCCCTGATCCTGGGCAGCGACGGCAGTCTCGGCGACCTCATCCACGTGCCGGCCGGCGGCTCGCGGCAACGCTCCTCGGGCCGGAGCGCCCCCCTGGAGGACCACTACTTCCGGATGCGGGGACGCGACACCTACCGCCACGCGGTCGAACGGATGACCGCGGCCTCCCTGGAGGCGGTTCAGCGCCGCGGATGGACCATGGCCGACGTCGACCGGTTCGCCGCGCACCAGGCCAACGCCCGCATCCTCACGGCGGTCTCGGACCGGCTGGAGATCCCGGGCGAGCGCCGGCTGTCCAACATCGAGCACGTGGGCAACACCGGCGGCGCCTCGATCCCGTTGCTGCTGTCCCAGGCGGCACAGGACGGCCGTCTGGCCGCCGGGCACAAGGTCCTGCTCACCGCGTTCGGCGGCGGCTTGGCCTGGGGCGCGACAGCCCTGCACTGGCCCGAGCTCACTCCGTTCTGAGAAACCCGCCGCCGGACCGCGGCCCCGTACGACGCAGCGAAATCCACGCGCGAGCCCGCGCACGACCGAAGGAAGAACCATGTTCGAGCAGTTCAAGAACCTCCTCGTCGACAAGCTGAAGGTCTCGCCCGAGCTCATCACGCCCGAAGCCACCCGGGAGGAGATCGAACTCGACTCCCTGGCCGTCGTGGAGCTGTCCCTCATGCTCGAATCCGAGCTGGGCCTCACCATCAGCGACGACGAGCTGCTGGAAGCGCCCACCGTCGGCGACATGGTGGCGCTCATGGAGCAGCGGGGCGCGAAGATCTGATGGCAGGCATCGATGTTGCCGTCACCGGTCTCGGCCTCGTCACCCCCGCCGGCATCGGGGTCGGGCCGAGCTGGGCGACGGTCCGCTCAGGGCGCTCCACAGCCGCCTTCGACCCCGTGCTGGAGTCGAACCCGGTCAAGATCTCGTGCCGCGTTCCCGGGTTCGATGCCGATGCCCTGCTGGGAGCCAGGCGCGCCCTGCGCCTGGACCCGTTCGTACAGTTCGCGCTGGTCGCCGCCCGCGAGGCGCTGGCCGACGCGGGGCTGGATCCGAAGACCTGGGACGGCGCCCGGGTCGGTGTGGTGCTGGGCAACGGTGACGGGGGGCCCACCACGGTGGAAGCCCAGCACCGGGTGCTCCTCGAGCAGGGCGCCGGCCGGGTCTCACCCCTCCTGCTGCCCATGCAGCTGCCCAACATGCTCGCCGGCCAGGCGGCCATCGAGTTCGGGGCGACCGGCCCCAACCTCGTGGTGGCCACGGCGTGCGCGTCCGGCACGACGGCGGTGGGCGTCGCACGCGACCTCCTGGCCCTCGACCGCTGCGACGTGGTCCTGACCGGCGGCAGCGAGGCCCTGATCACGCCGCTGGCGATGGCGGGCTTCGCGCAGATGGGCGCCCTGTCCCAGCGCGAGGACGACCCCTCCTGCGCTTCGCGTCCCTTCGACGCGGACAGGGACGGGTTCGTCGCCGGTGAGGGCGCCGGCGTCCTGGTCCTCGAAAGGCTCGCGGACGCCCGCGCCCGCGGTGCCCGGGTCCGGGCGCGCGTCGTGGGCTACGGGGCGTCCGCCGACGCCCACCACATGACGTCGCCCCATCCGACGGGCGCCGGGATCGAGTCGGCCGTACGCGCCGCCCTGCGTGACGCGGGCGCCGGACGGGGAGACGTGCAGCACGTCAACGCGCACGGCACGTCGACGCCCCTGAACGACCTGGCCGAGGCCGCCATGCTGAAGCGGACCCTGACGGGCGACCCGCTGGTCACCTCCACCAAGGGCGTGACGGGGCACCTCCTGGGAGCCGCGGGGGCCGTGGAGGCCGTCCTCACGGTCCTGTCGGTGGAGCAAGGGCTCGTACCGCCCACCGCCAACCTGACCACGCTGGACCCCCGCATGGACATCAAGGTCGCCGAGACCGAGATGGCCGTGCCCATCGAACTGGCGCTGAGCAACTCCTGCGGCTTCGGCGGGCAGAACGCCGTTCTGGCCATCGCCGCCGCCTGACCGCCGACGCCGTCCGGGGCAGCCGATCCGACGCCGGGTCGGCTGCCCCTCCCCGTACCCCTGGAAACCAAGGAGAGTGCCGTGCACGACGCACGCGAGCTCATCGCGCTCGGACCCGAGGCCGTACGGCAACTGGCACGGCGCAACCACCCCCTCGACCTCGACGCCTTGGAGGCCGCCGCCCGCAGGCGGACGGCCGCCGAAGAACAGGTGAGCCGGCTGCGAGCGCAGCTGAAGGCCGCGTCGCGCGCGGGGAAGGGTGCCCGTACGGGCGCCCCGAGCGAGGAGGAACGCGCGGCGGCACGCGCCCTGCGCGATCGCGTGCAGGACGCCGAGACCGAGGCGCGGGCGGCGGGCACCGAGCTGAGCCAGTGGCTGCAGACGATCCCCAACCTGCCGCTGGACCGCGTACCGGACGGCCAGTCCGAGAAGGAGGCCGTGGAGATCCGCCGGGGCGGGCCCCCCATCGTCGCCGCCGAGGGCGACGTGCCCCACCACGCCGACATCGGCGAGCGCCTCGGACTCTTCGACGCCGCGCGCTCCACACGTCTGTCGGGCGCCCGGTTCCACGTCAGCCGCGGGCCGGGAGCCCGCCTGGAGCGTGCGCTCGCCGCCTTCCTGCTCGACCTGCACACCGAGGAGCACGGCTACACCGAGTACGCCGTCCCCTTCCTCGTCAACCGCGAGACCATGACGGGCACCGGTCAGCTGCCGAAGTTCGAGGAGGACCTCTTCGCCACGCGGGTCGGCGACCGCGAGCTCTTCCTCATCCCCACCGCCGAAGTACCCCTGACGAACCTCGTAGCCGGCGAGGTGCTCACCTCCGCCGAGCTGCCGCTCGCCTTCACCGCCCACACCCCGTGCTTCCGTTCCGAGGCCGGCTCCTACGGCCGCGACACCCGCGGTCTGCTGCGGCTGCACCAGTTCGAGAAGGTGGAACTGGTGCGCGTCTGCGCGCTGGAGGACGCCCCGAGCCAGTTCGACCTGATGGTCGGACACGTCGAGAAGTGCCTGCAGAAGCTCGAACTGTCCTACCGCGTGGTGCTGCTCCCCGCGGGCGACATGGGCTTCTCCGCACGGATGACCCACGACCTCGAGGTGTGGCTGCCCGGCAGCGGGGCCTTCCGGGAGATCTCCTCCGTCTCGGACTGCGGCGCCTTCCAGGCCCGCCGGGCGGGCATCCGCCACCGCTCCGGGACCGGACGCAACGTTCCCGCCGCGACGCTCAACGGGTCCGCCCTGCCGATCGGCCGCACGGTCGCGGCCCTCCTCGAACAGGGCGCGCGGCCCGACGGCAGCGTGGTCCTGCCGGACGCCCTCGTCCCCTACACCGGCTTCCGGACGATCCTGCCCGGAGGGCGCACCGCCTGAGGCGAGGCGACGCGTCGGGCCCATCCGCCGGTTGCAGCGGCGGATGGGCCCGACCCCGTACCCGCCTACGGGCGTACGGACGGCGGCGTCACGGCGAGGGGCTCGTCACGCGGGCTGGAGCATGGCGGCGGCGCTGATCAGGGTGAGAGAGGGATCGTGGGACAAGATGGCGTGCTCCACGCTGCGCAGTGAGGGAGAGGGCAGCACGCCGATCTCCTCGGAAAGGCGCTGCCACATGCGCCGGTAGGTGTCCAGTGCGTCGGCCTGGCGGCCGGAACGGTACAGGGCGATCATGAGCTGTTCGCAGAACCGCTCGCGCAGGGGATTGCTGATGTGGGCGTCGTAGAGCTCGGCGAGGATGTTCGCGTGGTGCCCGGCACTGAGCTCGGCGTCGAACAGCAGCTCTCGGGCACGCAGCCGGTGTTCTTCGTACAGGGCGCTGGTGAGCCGGCACACCGACCCGCCGGGCAGGGATCCGAAGACGGGACCGCGCCACATGGACAGCGCGGAGCGCAGCAGGCCGGCCGCCTCGGCGGGACGGGCGGAGACGACCGCCTCGGCACGGCGGACCTTGCGCAGGAACTGGGCGGCGTCGAGCTCCTCCTCGTCCACTGCCAGCCGGTAGCCGGACGGGTGCATGGTCAGACGCGATGCGGAGCGCTCGGGCTCCATGGATTTCAGACGGCGCCGCAGCCGGCTGACGTGTGCCTGCAGGGCGTTGACCCGGTTGTCGGGGGCCGATTCCCCCCACATCTCGTCGATGAGCGTCTCGCCGGAGACGGCCTGGCCCTCGCTGACCAACAGAACCTGGACGAGGGTGCGCTGCAGATCTCCGGGGATCTCGATCTGACCCGCTCCGGTGTGTACCTCTAAAGCCCCGAGAATCGAAAAACTCAGCACATCGTGCTCCCTTGCCATGTATTCGGTGGAAATGAATACGGACGTGGTCTCGTATGGAGACTGGTTGGCGTGGAGGCGCGAAACTGGCCGCGGTCACCAATCACACGGATGGCCGAAAACGACCTATGCATACGCTTCCCCCGTAGCCGTCGGATGGCTAATTTTCGACAGTGCTGCCGTTGCGTAAGTGGCACCACAGCCAATTGACGTATACCGATCCTGTCACATGCACATTCATACTGAAAGTATTTCATCTCACATAATCCGGGCTCCAGTCCGAGGAATTTTCCGAACCGTGCACGGCAAAGCCCGGCCGTGGGGGACGGCCGGGCGCCGGCCCGGAAGCCGGCAGCCGATAGGGGTCTCCAGGTGTCTACCCGCGGATCTGCGCGCGCGCCCAGGAACGCAGAGCCGCCGTGTGCCCGGGGATGTGCTCCTCGGCGCGCATCCGGATCAGATCGCCCCATTTCAGGTCGTCGTCGAAGACCACGGCTCCCTCACGGTTGACGAGACAGGCCCGTACGGTCGCTCCCGCCGCCTCGTCAGGACTGAGGTCCAGCAGGTCGACCAGCTCCATCGCGTTGCGGCGCACCATCTCCGCTCGCTCCCCATGGGTCGTCGAACAGATGATCCGGCCGATCTCGGACTTCGACATGGCCTGGGCGTTGTCCAGGCGGGCTTCCCGACTGGCGAGAACCGCACGTCCCGCGCCGGCCAGAGCCCGATCGCTCAACGCGATGTGGGCCAGTGTCCAATCGACTTGCGCGCGATCGGATTCGGCGAGAAGCGAGTCGTCGGTAATGCCCTCAGCCGCGGCGAGCAGTTCCTGGTAGGCGCGAAAGAGTTCTTTGGTGTCCACGGGGGCTCCGGTGAGAGGTGTGGGTGCCGCGAGCGCGCGTCCGGGGGAGCGCGGGAACTCGCTGGGTTGCGTTGACTGCCGCGGTCACACTGAGGTGGCGCCCGAGGCGGCGCGGGGGGCATCGGCCGACGGCGCGGGGGCGGCCGCCGCGGCGGCCGCGGCCCTGGCCGCGGCCATCTTCTTGCGGCCGGGCAGGATCACGAGCGCCAGCAGGCCTCCGACGATGGTGCCGAGGGCAGCCGCGGTGAAGCCGATCTGCAGTCCGTCCGTGAAGATGGGGGCCACCGCGTCCCGCACCGGGCCCCGGGCCCCGGCCGGCAGCCCGGCGATGACGCTCAGGTCGCCCGAGGACAGGACGTCCACCGCCTCGCTGCGCGCTGCCGGATCCAGATCCACGCCCTTCAGCGCGTCCGGGACCGCGTCACGCAGGTGCTGGATCAGCAGGGTGCCGGTCAGGGCCACGCCGAACACGCTGCCGACCTGGCGGAAGGTGTTGGAGACACCCGACGCGGTACCGGCCTGCTCCGGGCGGACCGAGGAGAGCAGCGCGACGGTCGCCGGTGCTCCCACGAGGGAGACACCCGCACCGAGCAGCGCCATCGCCCACCAGTAGGAGCCGAATCCGCTGCCGGGCTCCAACTGGGCGAGCTCGAAGAGGCCGACCGCGCTGGCCACCGAGCCGATGAGGATCGGGAGTTTCGGGCCGAACTTGGCGGCGACCACACTGGCGATGTACGAGAACACCATGATCGACACGTTGAGGGCCAGGAACCGGACGCCGGCCGCGGTGGTCGACAGGCCGTTGACCTGCTGGAGGTAGAAGGTCAGCAGGAAGATGCTGCCGTACAGGCCGAACAGGCCGAGGAAGTTGACCGCGCCCGCGACGACGAGGACGGGGCTGCGGAACAGGTTCATCGGCAGCATGGGGTCCGGTCGGCGCAGCTCCCAGGCGACGAACGCGGCCAGGGCGACGAGCGCGACACCGAAGGAACCGAGGATGAGCGAGTCGCTCCAGCCCCGGGCGCTGGCCTCGATCAGGCCGTAGACGAGGCTGGCCATGGCCACGATGAACAGGATCTGCCCGAGGACGTCGGCGCGGCGGCGGGTGGGCGCCTTGCTCTCGGCCAGCTTGCCGGCGAGGACGGCCAGGGCGACCAGTCCGAAGGGCAGGTTGACCCAGAAGATCGACTGCCAGCCGAACGCGTCCACCAGTACGCCGCCGAGCACCGGCCCCGCCGCGAGGGCGAGTCCGCCGATGCCGGCCCAGATGCCGATGGCACGGGCCCGTGCGGCGGGCGCGGGGTAGGTGGTGGAGACGAGGGCCAGCGAGACCGGGATCATGATGGACCCCGCGGCACCCTGGAGCACGCGGGCGACCAGCAGGAACTCGTAGTTCGGCGCGATCGCGCACAGCACGGACGCGGCGAGGAACCCGACCAGGCCGCCGAGGAAGATGCGCTTGCGTCCGAAGATGTCGCCGAGCGTGCCCGCCGTGAGCAGGAGGCAGGCAACGACGAGCGCGTAGGCGTTGATGACCCACTGGAGCTGGGTCATGTCCGCCGAAAGGTCCTGCTGGATCTCGGGCAGCGCCACGTTCACGATCGTGGAGTCGAGGTACACCATGAAGATGCCGATGCAGATGAAGGTCAGCAGGAGACCTTTGCCTCGAGTGGCGTCCGGTGTCGTACTTGTCATGCCGTCCTCACGTTCATGCGGGGTGCGGAGGGAGGCCCGCCGCACGATGGGCAGCGGGGGGCCCTAGGGGCCGGGGCATGACAAACGCTAACTGACCGACGGTCGGTCCGGCAAGCGACTGGCGGTCAGTCATGTAGCCTCGGCGTATACACAACAAGCCTGGAGGGCTGCAGAGATGGCTCAGACCGCGACTCCGAAGAAGCGAAAGCGCGTCGTCAAGACCGCCGAGGCGCGCAGGGCCGACATCCTGAAGGCCGGCCGCGAGGTGTTCGGCACGACCGGATTCGCCGACGCCACCATCGCGGACATCACGACCGCCGCGGGCATGGGCAAGGGCAGCTTCTACATGTACTTCGAGACCAAGGACCACGTCCTCGGCGCCCTCTGGGAGGAGTACGTCAACGCGTTCTACGACACCACCGAGGAGATCCTCGCGCGGGGCAACGCCTGGTGGCCCACCATGGACGAGCTGCTGCAAAGACTCCTCGAGCACGCCATCGAGAACGCTGAACTGCACCGGCTGGTCTACGGATCGGCGAACGCGAAGGCGCTGGAGCTGTGCAAGGAGTCCAACGCCCGCGTAGTGGACCTGATCTGCGACTTCGTCAGACGCGGCGCGGTCGCCGGGGCCTTTCGCAGCGCCAGCCCCGAATGGGCGTTCCGCATGATCTACCACGCCGCCGACGGTCTGCTGGACGACCTGATCGCCGACGGGACGCCCATCGACACCGCGGCGATCAGCCGCAGCGTGCTCGAAATGGCCCACCGGACACTCGGCGACCCGGACCTGGCAGCGGCGGGCTACTGAATCCCGGGCCGGGCCACTGGATCCCCGGCCCGGCTACTGGCCCCGGGCCGGGCCCGGGCCGGCGCACCCACACAAATGATCCGCCCTGGCGGACCTGCTGAGCAGGCCTGCCAGGGCGGATCACACGACCAGGGAGCGGGGGGCCCTCCCTGGAGACCAACACGCGGAGAGGGCAGGATTCGAACCTGCGCGGGTCCGTAGAACCCGACCTTCGAGCCGCAGCTCAGGTCCCCGATAAACCACTCCGGGCACCTCTCCAAAACCACCCGGTTGCGCGGGTCGGTTTCGCGGAGAGGGCAGGATTCGAACCTGCGCGGGTCCATTGAACCCGACCTTCGAGCCGAAACTCAGGTCCCCGATAAACCACTCCGGGCACCTCTCCAAGACCTGCCCGGTGTCGACCGGGCCGTTCCTGAGAACAACAATGACAGACGCCTCTGATACCGGTCTGACACGGGGCTGACGTGCCTCCGACATCCCGCGAGAACCCCCTTTCGGTGCCGAGCGGTCCGATGCTCTAATTCCATCGGCCCAGTCCCACCGAGAGGGAGCGCGAACGTGTCCGTGATTGAAACGGACAGCCCGGTATTCCGGGCCGTCCAGAAGCACACCCAGGCCGACAATCCCAGTTCGTTTCTCGCGCTGAACGAGGGCAACAAAACATTCAGCGTCCCCGAAATCGACGGGGTGATCTCCTACCGGCGGGCGGGCCGATACGCCGTTCAGTTCGGCGGACCCTTTGCCGAGGAGGCGTCGTACGACGCACTCCTCGAGCGTTTCGCCGCGTACGTCCACGACGAAGGCCTCAGCCTCGTCGGCGTACAGCTCCAGCGTGCCGACGCCGAGGCCTACGCCCGCCAGGGCTTCACGGTCAATCAGATCGGGGCTTCCTGGGCGGTGCGCATACCGGAGCTCACCCTGCGGGGCACCCGGTTCATGCAGTTGCGCAACAAGGTCTCCCGAGCGCACCGCAACGGCCTGAAGATCCAGGAGGTCCAGGCGTCGCAGTGGCAGGACGGCCTGGAGAGGATCGACCGTGCCTGGCTCGGGGCGAAGGGCGAAGGCGCGCGCCCCCTGGAGTTCCTGGTGGGCCAGATCGGCGGCACGATGCAGGCGCACCGCCGGCTCTTCGTCGGGACCATCGACGACGCACCCGTCGCGTACATCTCCTACTCGCCCGTGTACGGCTCGCGCGCCGGCTGGATGCACGACCTGAGCCGGCGCATCCCGGAGGGCTCTCCCGGGCTGATGGAGGCGATCAACGCCCACGCGCTCGAGGTGTTCCGAGGCGAGGGGGTGGAGTGGCTGCACTTCGGCTTCACGCCCTTCACCGGTCTGGACGCGGGCCACGAGGTCGTCGGCCACAGTCCGGCGTTCCAGTGGCTGATGCACTTCCTGTGGGCCGAGGGCTCCGCCCTCTACCCCGCGCAGACACAGCTGGCCTACAAGCAGAAGTGGGCCGCCGACGTCCTCATACCCGAGTACGTCGCCTTCGAGAGCCAGGCCTCGCTTGCCGGGTTCGCACACATCTTCCGCGTCAGCAACGCCTTCTGAGCGTTCGCGCACCCGCAAAGGCACTTCTAGAGCACGTTCCCCGCATGTCGCCCCCGAAAGGAAGACCGTGTCCTACGCATCTCTCAGTACCGACCAGCTCCGACAGTCGATGGTCGAGCACCTCATGCGGATCATGGGATGCCCCGACGACGAGACACTGGCGCGCGACGCCGACTCCATCCTGCTGACCCTGGACGACCGCCTCGCCCATGAGGCGGCAGCGGCCTGACCCGCGCCGCCCTGCCCCACCCCGGCCCCGGCCGCGCCCCAGTCAGCCGGGTATCAGAACCGCATCAGCGCGGTAGGCCAGGCTGGGTGGCACGCCAGCTCGGAACCAGGCGCAACGCACCGCACTGCCACGGCACAAGTGCGGGCAAGGCCACGAAGCCACCTTGTGGCTCCTGCCTCTCACCCTGCGCAGCCTCCTGATCGTGGGACGGCTGCCGTGCCACCGCCTCACCACCGGGCGCATCAGCCCAAGGAGTGCACGTATGTCATCGCCGCACGTCCCTTCCCAGAACGGCGTGGTCGAGTCGCTCGACGCCCGCCGCGCGACTCCGGCTCCGGCTCCGGCTCCGGCTGCCCAGACCGCAGGAGCCTCCGCAACGTTCTCCGAGCTCTTGAAGCGCGTGAAGGCCGAGGGCCTGCTGGACTTCGACCCGCGCTACTACACGGGCCGCCTGGCCCTCAACACCCTGCTCCTGGCGGCCGGCTTCACGGCGTTCTTCCTGCTCGGCGACTCCTGGTGGCAGCTGGTCGTGGCCGCGTGGATGGGCCTGTGCGGGACGCAGAGCGCCTACATGTTCCACGACGCCGGCCACAAGGCGATGTTCCGCGACAAGCGGGTCGCCACGACCGTGGGCTACATCCACGCCAACCTGATCAACGGGTCGAGTTACGGGTGGTGGGTCAACCACCACAACCGGCACCACAGCAACCCGAACCATCTGGACATGGACCCCGACATCGGACGTCGCACCGCGATCTTCGACCTCAAGCAGTACGCCACCCGCCGGGGGGTCAAGCGCTTCATCGTCCGGTACCAGAGCGTCCTGTTCTTCGTCCTGCTGGTCCTCGAATCCCTCAAGATGAGCAAGACCGCCATCAAGGTGATATCCCAGGGCCAGACCAAGCGCCCGGTGCTCGAGGCCTCGCTCATCCTGCTGCGTGCGGCGATCTACCTGACGCTGGCCTTCACCGTGCTCTCCCCGCTGCTCGCCGTCGTCTTCATCGTGGTCCAGCAGTTCGTCCAGGGTCTCTACTTCGGAATGATCTTCGCCCCGAACCACAAGGGCATGGAGATCCGCGACGGCGAGGAGGAGACCTTGGACTGGCTGGAGCGCCAGGTGCTCACCTCGCGCAACATCCGCCCTTCCCGGCTCATCGACTTCATGTACGGCGGCCTCAACTACCAGGTCGAGCACCACCTCTTCCCCTCGATGGCGCAGAAGAACCTGCCCCGCGCCCGGGAGCTGACCCGCGAGTACTGCGCGGAGCGAGGCGTCCCCTACCACGAGGTGGGCTTCTGGGCCTCGTACCGCGAGGTGGCCGGCTTCCTCCACGAGGTGAGCGCACCCGTGCGCCGGGGCGAGGTCGAGCAGACGCTGGGCCGGCGCGCCGCCTGACGCGCGCGCCGCCTGACACGCGCCGCAGAGCACGTACCTCCCGACAGACCCCACAGCGGACCCCACAGCGGACAGACCGGTCGGCGACCGCGGCCCCGAGGCGGGCGGGTCGCCGACCTGCCGCTGTCATGACGCGGCGAAGAAGAAGCGAAAGCCCAGACGAGGAGTTGTCGCCCCCCATGCTTGAGACTGCCGCGCCACCAAGGAGCAGCGGGGACGGAGCCGCCGCGGCGGCGATCGGCGAGCGGCTGGACCGCATGCCGATCACCTCCACGCACCGTCAGCTCACCGCGGTGGTCGGAATCGGCCTGCTGTTCGATACGTTCGAGAACAACCTCGCCGGCACGATCTCCAAGGTCCTCCAGAACGACTTCGCCTTCAACGGCACGACCCTGAAGCTCGTCCTGGCCTCCGCCTTCGTCGGCCAGTTCATCGGCTCGCTGGCGCTCGGCAGGGTCGCGGACCGGTACGGTCGGCGCCGGGCGTTCCTGATCAACCTCGCGCTCTACTCGGGCTTCTCGTTGCTTGCGGCCTTCTCGCCCAACGCGGTGTGGCTCATCGCGGCACGGTTCCTGGCGGGCATCGGCATCGGAGCCGAGCAGACCCTCTCCGACTGCTACCTCGCGGACGTGCTCCCGGCGTCGAAGCGGGGGCGGTACACGGCGTGGGCCTACACGCTCGCCTTCTGCGGGGTGCCGGCGGTCGGGTTCGCGGCACTGTGGCTCGTACCACTGAGCCCGCTGGGCATCGACGGATGGCGCTGGCTGTTCATCCTGGGCTCGCTGGGATCGGCCGTGGTCTGGATCCTGCGCCGCCGGCTGATCGAGTCACCGCGGTGGCTCGCCGCGAACGGCCGGCTGGAAGAGGCCGAACTACTGGTCGCGCGGATGGAGTCGCAGTCCGAGGGCCCGGCCGCCCGGCGCCCGCTCCGGAGCCCGACGACGGCCGCACCCGCACGGGAAGGCGTACCCGCACGGGAAGGCGTTTCCTCACGGGAAGGCGTACCCGCCGATGCCGAGCAGCGGCCGCGCCTGCGGACCATCTTCACCAAGCGCTACCGTCGCCGCACGACCATGCTGTGGATCTTCAGCGTCCTCTCCGTCTTCGGCTACTACGGCTTCGGCGCGCTGGCCCCGCAGATCCTGGCGGCCAAGGGCTACGGCGTGGTGACCGGTCTCGGCTTCATCGCCCTCTCCTTCCTGGGCTACCCCATCGGCTCCGCCCTGTCGCTCCCCATCATCGACCGGTACGAGCGCAAGACCCTGGTGGGCATCGTCGCCGCGGCCATGGTGGCGACGGGCATGGGCTTCGCCTACGCGGACTCCGCGGTGCCCGTCGTCGCGTTCGGGTTCGGCTACACGCTCTGCAGCAACGTCTTCTCCAACGTCTCGCACGTGTACCTGGCGGAGCAGTACCCCACCGCCTTCCGGGCGACCGCTTCGGGAGCGGCGTACTCCCTGTCGAAGCTCAGCGCCGCCGCGCTGCCCTTCATCCTGCTGCCGGTCCTCGACGCGTACGGCCCCGGCATGCTCTTCCTCGTCATCGCCGCGGCCATGGCACTGCTCGCGGCGACGGTCCTGCTCCTGGGAGACCGGACCACCGGAGCCTCGGTGGACATGGAGCGCTGACGAGCACCCGCCCGCCCTACAAGCCGCAAAGGAAACTCCATGACGTTCGTGGTCGGCCAGCCCTGCGTCGACGTGAAGGACAAGTCCTGCGTCGAGGAATGCCCGGTGGACTGCATCTACGAGGGCACGCGCGCCCTGTACATCCACCCCGACGAATGCGTGGACTGCGGGGCGTGCGAACCGGTCTGCCCGGTCGAGGCGATCTTCTACGAGGACGACGTGCCGGAGCGGTGGCGGAGCGCGAACGCGGATTTCTTCACCGCCCTCGGATCTCCCGGAGGAGCCGCTTCGCTGCGGGAAGTCCCCCACGACCCGCCCTTGGTGGCCGCACTGCCGCGGGGTGATGCGGCCTGAGAGACCCCGGCCCGGCAGAACCCGCCCTGGAACGGGCACCCGTACGTCGTATCGAAGCCGCCCGGCCCGGCCGGGTGGCGGATTGGTAGGGATCATGAGCGGCATACTCGACGGCAAGCGCATCCTCGTCACCGGCATGCTGACCGAGCAGTCCATCGCCTTTCACGCGGCCAAGGTCGCTCAGGAGGAAGGCGCGGAGGTCATCCTCACGGGATTCGGCCGAATGACCCTGGTGGAACGCACCGCTCGGCTACTGCCCAAGGCCGCCCCGGTCATCGAGCTGGACGTGACGTCCCCGGAACAACTGGCCGCTCTGGCCGCCCGGATCAGCGACCACGCGCCATCCCTCGACGGCATCGTGCACTCGGTCGCGTTCGGACCCAGGAGCGTCTTCGACTTCCTCGCCGCGGACTGGGACGACGTGGCCACCGCCGTCCAGGTGTCGGCGTTCTCCTACAAAGCCCTGGTCACGGCCTGTCTGCCCCTCATGCGGCCGGGCGCCTCGGTGGTCGGCCTTACCTTCGACGCCGGCGTCACCTGGCCCCACTACGACTGGATGGGCGTGGCCAAGGCCGCCCTGGAATCCACCAACCGCTACCTCGCCCGCGACCTGGGGGACCGGAACATCCGCTGCAACCTCATCGCGGCCGGCCCGCTCCTGTCGATGGCGGCCAAGTCCATCCCGGGCTTCGGCGACCTCGCGGAAGTGTGGGAGAAGCGCTCCGCCCTCTCCTGGAACCTCAAGGACCCGGAGCCGGTCGGCCGCGGCGTCGTCGGCCTGCTGTCCGACTTCTTCCCGCAGACCACCGGGGAGATCATCCACGTCGACGGAGGCGTACACATGATGGGCGCCTGAGGTCCCACGACCGTTCACAAACTCGCAACAGCAACCCGGAACAGCAATCGCCAGGTCACCACCCCCTGACGTTCGGGACTGGTCGGGGACCTCGTTCGGACTACTCCACCGGGGCACGACCAGGACATCCTCAAGCCACCCTCGTATAAGATTCCTTATACGAGGGTGGTTGCGCAGGAACGATCGTCAGGGGAGGGGCGTATGAGTGAGGATCAGGAGTCAGCAGTGGACGACATGGACAGCGAGGTCGTCGAGGCCGAAATCGTGGAAGCCGGGCTGCTGCCGGCCACCCGCAGTCCCCGTCAACCGGCCAGGCCCCTCATCGACCGGCACACCATCCTCTACCCGGGGGAGGCCGTCCCCACGGAGGCGGACGCACCGACGTACACCCGGGCGGACTTCGAGGTGTCCGCGGGGACGGCGGAGCGCCTGCGCGACAGGGCCGCACCCGCCAACACCAACCGCAACTACACCAGCCAGCGCAAGAACTTCGCCGAGTGGTGCGAGGCGATGGGCCGGGTCGCGCGACCCTGTACGACTGCCACGTACGTGGAGTGGGTCGCGGGACTCATCGCCCGCGAGATGGCGCCGAACACCATCCGCACGTACATGTCGGGCGTCCGTATGTGGATGCCCGAGGACCGGCGGCCCGGGACGACCGAAGCGCGGGGAATGCTGGCCGAGTACCGCAAGGAGTGGGGCAAGAGGAACCGGGTCCGCAAGGCTCCGGCGATCACCGAGCCGATGCTGCGCGCCATGGTCGACACCTGCGACCTGCGCTCACCGGCCGGACTGAGGGACCGGTGCGCGCTCATGGTGGGCCGGGGGGCGCTGAACCGCCGTATCGAACTGGCCGATTTGGACATCGACCACGTCGAGGTCGAGGACAGCGGCGTCGACCTGTGGATCGCGTACTCCAAGACCGACCAGGAGGGGAAGGGCGAGAGCACCTTCATCCCGGCCGACCCCGCGGACCCGCGCTACGACCCGGTCGCGGCCGTACGGGACTGGCTGAACCGCCTGCACCGCATGGGAGTTCACGAGGGCCCGCTGATGCGCGCCCTCACCTCCAAGGGCAGGCTCCAGAACCGCTCGGCGGCCACCACACGGGGCGCCTACGTCACCGGTGACGCCCTCAACGACTGGGTCCGCCACCGCGCGTACCTGGCCGGCCTGCCCGGCTGGCACCTGATCACCTCGCACGGGCTTCGCCGCGGCGGAGCCCAGGAGATCGCGGACGCCGGCGGCGACCCGACCCACCAGGGCCGCTGGAAACCGGGCTCGGCCACGGTGAAACGCGAGTACCTCGACCGAGCCCAATCCCGCGCCCAAAACCCCTGGCACCAGGTCCAGGCCACGCGGCGCAGCGCCGAGGCAGATGCCAGGTGAGCCGTGGCCTGGACCGGTTGGACGGTTAAGGCCGCCGGGGAGCTGGTCCGGGCCTGGTGGAAGGCATCGACCACGCCGGGACTACCGGGCCTCGTTGACCGTGGCGGCCCCGCACAGCTCAGGCCGGCTGCTGCGAAGGGAGCACCTGGGTGTTGATGTTGATGTAGCCGAGCTGCGCCGGAGGGCCGGTGTGGCCGTCGGCCTCTGACAGCTGGATGGCGACGCCGACGGCGAGCGCGGTGAGCAGAGCAGCGGCGAGCGGGCGTGAGATGCGCATACGTTCCCCCAAGTGGTCGCGGCCCGACCGGTCGGCGGGACTGCGGTCGCGATGATCGCAAGCGCAAGACCTGCACGACAAGCACGAATGGGGCACGATTCCCGGGCTTCGCACGAACGAAGACGATCGAGGTCGGGTGCAGATCTTCTGAGGGTGCCATGCGACCAAGTCGACCTGCGCTGTCGCGCTTCGGTGTGCGCGACGGCCCCTGCCGCGCAGTCGAAATCCGCGCTGGTCAGCGAGGCCTGTAGCCGCGGCTCGACTGTTCCGGCGCGGAGGCGCACGCCACGTGGACCTCCGCGATCACGCACCAATGGCAAACCTGCTGGGCACAGGACTTTGATCAACCCTCAGAAGATCTGCACCCACCTCGGAGTACCGCCGGGCGAGATGGTCGAAGGCCTTCTGGCCGGTTCATCCATCACAACACCTGGAGGATCCGCCTCACCCCGCCCGGCCGGGCCGCACTCCTGGACGACTTCGCGCATCCCAAGGCCCGAGTCTCCGCCGCACCCTCGCCGGCGGCGACCCTGCCCCGGCAGCGTAGCCACCGCCCGTAGCTCCCGCCGAGGGATCTCCCCGGCACGAACCCCATGTCGGCACGGACCGGTCGGGGCGGTGCCCCTCCCAGTCCCCCGGGCCCGGAGGCACCGACCGCCCAGACCCCGCGCGGTCCGACCCGAGGCCTCTCCCGCCCTGGAGTCTTCGATGGAACCCGATACCCCATCGTCAGAACTCGGCGGGAGCCGTCAGCGTGATCAGCAGGAAATGGTGACCTCGTGGACAACCGGGTTGGCCGTCCAGGGGAACGACGCCACGGAGAAGGTGCCGCGAATGGTCGAGCCGCAGGGGACCGTGGTGGTCGCGCCGGGCACCTTGATGGTCGTGGCGGTGAAGATGACCCGGCTGTTGCGGGTCTCGGGCGAGCCGCTGCCCACGATCTCGGAAGTCACCGACGTCATGAGGTCCTTCGGCGCGGGCGCCGGGCTGCCGGGAGAGGGCGGGCCGGCGAGGGAGACCTTGCCGTAGATCTCAACCGAGTTGCCGGTGATGTCGGCGCACACTCTGGTGGCAAGACCGGCCTGGAGGCCCATGGTGCCGCACGAGGTGACGGTCGCGGTGGCGCTCTGCGCAGTGGTGGCGGCGCCGGCGGGGGCAACCCCTAAGACGGTCAGACCTGCAACGGTGGCGGTGAGAAGGGCAAGACGGTTCATGGGACCTCTCCTTGTCATGGCGGCCGCTCGGGCTTGCCCCGAACGGTGTATGCCATGTGATATTGCACATGCTACATGGACGTGAGGTGTTCGGTCCCTTAACGAAGAACCCGGCGCCCGTGACGTCTCGGCGCGATGATCCGACCGCCTGGCCCGCAGCCCGAAGCCGAGAGGATGCGCGCTGCGTGGTGGGCCGCGATCCTGGAGGGGATGGAACGCAGCGCAGCGGAAGGAGCCTTGATGTCTGCGATGGACAAGCTCAAGCGGATGCTGAAGGGCCACGAGGAACAGGCCGGACAGGGCATCGACAAAGCCGGTGACTTCGTCGACGAGAAGACCCAGGGCAAGTACAGGAGCCCGGTCGACACCGCCCAGGAAAAACTCAAGGAGCAGTTGGGAAACGACCGCGGTCAGGAAGAGCCGCCGCAGAAGTAGTTGCGGGGGCAGTCCAGCGGTTCCTTCGCCCTTCCGGGGCCTGCGGGGATGAACCCCCCACAGGCCCCGGACGCGGAGATACCGAAGGGCTGCTCCCCGACGCGGATACCCCAGCCACCAACGTGCCGGCCCTGTGAGACCGGGAACGTGCGTACGCGGGCGTCGGCAGCAGTCGTAGTCCGGCTGGGCCGCGAGCAGGATGCCCGGTGCGGCCGGCGGGGCGGTACGCGCGTCTGCGGTACCGGGGACGGGCGGGACACGGGATAATCGGGGTCATGGTCATGCTCTCCTCCAGCAGCGCGGCGCCCTCGGCGGCCGAGGTGCTCCACGCCCGGTACGCGGGCCGGCTGCCCGCCTCGCTGAAGGAGCTCGCAGGGCCCCGGCACGGAGTGGTCGAGCTGCCGCTGCACGTCGCCTGGTCCGGACTGCGTTCCTACGACCTGGACCGGCCGCGGCTGCGCATGGGCCTCTACCGCACCGTCCTGGCCGAAGGGCAGCACGAGGACCTCGTAGCCCTGCTGGACCGGGAGCTCCTCCTGGCCCAGTGGCCCGTCCTGCGCACCCTGGTCAGCAGGCATCTGCGGGAGGTCTGGGAGGACGCGTTCCCCGAGCTCGCGGCCGCGGGGTCCGTCGCCGCGTGAAACTGAGCGACCTGCACCGCCGTCTCCTCGCCGCCGTGATCGACATCGGGGCTCCGTACCCCCTCGTGATCACCGGCGGGTACGCCGTCCAGGCCCACGGCCTCGTCGAGCGCCTGAGCCAGGACCTCGACGTCGCCACCGAGAACCCCGCCCCGATGGCGGAGATCGTCGCCGGCCTCGAGCAGGGCCTGGCGGCGCGGGGCTGGCAGGTGCGCGTGATCGCCGTGGATCCCCTGTCGGCCCGGCTGATGGTCGTCGACCCGGACACCGGCGAGGAGTGCGAGGTCGACGTCCTCAAGGAGCACTTCTGGACCCCGCCGGCCCTCACCGAGTACGGGCCGGTCCTCGCCTTCGACTCCGTCATCGGTACGAAGGTCCGCGCCCTGGCCGACCGCGGGGCCGTTCGCGACTTCATCGACGTCCACGCGGCCTCCCGCCACCGGACCGCCGGCGAGCTCGAACGCCTCGGCGAGCGGCACGGCCGCGAAGAGTTCCGCCTCCAGGACCTCCGCGACCGACTCACCGGGGCGGACTGGGCGGACGACGAGGAGTTCGCCGCCTACGGTCTCACCGAGGACGAGACCGCCGAGCTGCGCGTCTGGGCCCGGCGCTGGGCCGACGACCTCGACCAGCGTCTGCACGACCACGACCACGGTCACGATCACGACGATCACGACGATCACGATCAAGACGCCTGAGAGCGCGCGCTCGTCCCTGCCCCCGGACGTTCCTCGTTGTGCCCCAAGAGGGAACCGTGTCGGCGAAGGTGACGGCCACCACGGGGAAGTCCTCGCGAAGACCTCGCCTCCGAGCCCGAACGCCGATAGGCGCTGATGAAGGCCTGTCGGATCAGCGGCCCGGCGCGCGGGGGCCACGGTCCTCGGTGACGGAGACCTACGCGAACCGAGGGCGGGGCGATACGGCAGGCGCAGGAGTCTGCGGAGGCAGCGTCCGGTCCTGCCCGCCGCGCAGGGCCGCGGTGCGTTCCTCGGCCTCGCGGGCGTGGCGGACGGGGGCCGCGGCGCGCATCTCCTCGCGCAGGGCGGCCTCCCGCCGCATCACGGTCGCGCGCTCGAGGTGCCGTACGGCCGTGGCGCGCCGCGCCGCCGCGTCGGTGCGCAGCTGCTGGGCGTCCTCGGCGACCCGGGCGTCCATGCGGGCGGCCGGCACCGGGACGCGCTGCCGCATCGCCTCCAGGAGAGCGGCCATCGCCTGAGTGTCCCTCGGCGGGGTCCAGCTCCCGCCCGGGGCGAGCAAGGAGACGTGCGGGTGGGCGGCGAGGATCCGACCGGCCTCGCGCAGTGCCTCGGCCGAGGCGCGCGCTGCCCGGTCGGCCTCCGCGAGCGCGGCCTCGTACTGCTGTTGGTACTGGGCGGTGAGGGTGAGGGTCTCCCTCTTGCTGGTGCCGGCCAGGCGCAGAGCGAGCCGGCCCTTCTGCCCGGACGCCTCGATCCGCTCGCGGATGCGGCGTACCGACTCCGCGTGCCGCTGCGCCGCCGCACCCCGCCCGGCTTCCTCGCGCGCCCGGTCGGCCCGGGCCTCGGCGCGGGAGAGGACCTCGTACGCGGCTGCGGCAAGGGCCCCGCCCGGGGTGAGCGCGGTGTCCAGCCTGGCCTGCTGCTCGGCGGCGCGGCGCTCGTACGCGGCGGCGAGCTCCTCGGCGCGCTGCGCGGCCTCGCGCTCCTCGGCCTGCCGGACCGTCAGGTACTGCGCGGGCAGGTGGCCGTACGGGCGCTGGCGCCAGGAGGCGTACGCCTGCTCTTCCGCTTCCCGAGCCGGGACGACCCGGGCCAGTTCGTCGGTGACCATCACGTCCTCGGCGTCGGCCTCGAGCCGGCGTCCGTACGCGGCGACCGCGCGGTCCAAACGCTCGGCATCGGTGCGGACCGGGCCGAGGGCGGCCCGGGTGGGGTGGTCCTCCAGCTCCTCCAGCGGCAGGTGGAGGTGGCTCTCCCGGCGGGCGCGGGACATGGCCGGGTAGAGGGTGCGGGAATCGGTGTGCAGCCCGTAGGCGATGGCGACTTCGGCCGTCAGCCCCTGCGCGGAGGCGACCGTCATGGCGTACGCGTGGCTGAGGCGGCCCTCGGCGATGTCGCGGACGGACATCCAGGCCTCGTGCGTGGCGAACCCGTGCGTGGCGAACCCATGCATCGCGGACCCGTGCGTCGCGGACCCGTGCGTCGCGGACCCGCCGGCCGCCGGGCGGGGCCCGCGCCACTGGACGCGTACGCCCCTGCGCTCGTCCAGCGCCAGGACCACGCCGCGGAATCCGTTGAGGACGTCACCCTCGGACGCGTCCCGCCGGCTGCGGTAGTCGTTGCGGCGGATGTGGACCAGATCCCCGGGGGCGATGGCGATCCGCTCCCCGCCCGCGACCGCGTACGTACGCCCCTGCTCCAGCTCTCCGCAGGCGACGAGCGCGGCGCGGGCACCGGCGTTGAGGGCGGCGACGTCGGCGCGGCGCGCGGCGAGGAGCAGGAGCTCGGCGACCTGCCCGTGCGGGTCGCCCGCCCAGCGGATCCGGGCTTCGTTCCAGTCGCCGAGCATCGCGGTCAGGGCGTCGGCGGCGGTGTCCTCTGCGTGGACGCGGCCGTGTGCGGCGAAGGCGGCGAGCGCGCTGGTGCGGGCGCCGACCCGCCAGTCCCGCAGGGCGGCCCGCTCCACGATGTCGCGCCGGCGGCGGTTCTCCGTGAGTTCCAGTCCGCCGACGAGGCGGTGGACGCGGGCGAAGCCGCCGCCGATGCCGACGTCGCGGAGCTGGAGCGGATCGCCGACGGCGACGACCTTGGTGCCGGTGGCGGCCGCGTGCCGCAGGAGGGCGGCGAGCGCCCGGTCGTCGACCACCGCCGCCTCGTCGATGACGAGTACGCCGACTCCGTGCAGGCCGCGGCCGCCGTCGATCTCGCGGGTCCACGCGGCGACGGTCCGGGACTCGATGCCCGCCTCGGCGGCCAGGTTCGCGGCGGCGACCGCGGCCGTGGAGGCGCCGACGACGCGCAGCCCGGCGGCCTCCCAGCCGGCCCGGGCGGCCCGCATGAGCGTGGTCTTGCCCGCGCCGGCCACGCCGATGACCGCGTCGACCGCGTGACCGGCC
This sequence comes from Streptomyces sp. ISL-43, assembly GCF_018614195.1. GTDB lineage: Bacteria > Actinomycetota > Actinomycetes > Streptomycetales > Streptomycetaceae > Streptomyces. The sequence continues at coordinate 7,053 of NZ_JAGGOT010000040.1, read as the reverse complement.
GTCAGTAGCCGCGTCACTGCGGCACGCTGCTCGGCGCTGAAGGCGAAGGGGCGGCCATGGGCCGAGTCGGCAACCTCAACAGACGCGAGCGTCATCTCGGCGGCCTCGACGGTGAGCCGGGCCAGACCCTGCTCCAGGCCGGCCGTGGCGCACTCGATCACGCTCTGCTCGGCGGCCACGACCGTGGTGTGCGTGTAGCGCTGGCGGTGGGCGTGGTGGCCCCGGTTGGAGTCCGCCAGCCGGACCGCGTGGCCGCCCACGGCGAGGACCTCGTCCGTGAGCGCCGTCAGCTGCTCGACCGACCGGAGGCCGGGCAGCGTCTTGGCGACGGCGGCCATGACGTGCGTGTGGGAGACGGTCTTACGGGAGGCGACGAGCCCGTGCTCGGCGTCCCAGACCAGGTCCGCGATCTCGGCCGGCCCCGGATTCCGGGGGCCACCTTCCGAGGAGGGAGGGATCCCGTCCCACCCGGGCAGCGCGGCCGCGACCATCGCGTCGACCGCATCCTCCCCGCCGCCCTCGCCGCCGCCCTCGCCGCCGCCGAGCACGGCGGCCGCCCGGGTACGCCAGGCCTCCCGCGGCGCACCCGGCCCGGCCTCCTCCTTGGCCTCCGCACTCCTGCGGGCGGCCGTCTTCTGCAGCTCGCGCGAGGCGCCCTCGCCCGCGAGCTCGACGACCTGCCGGTGCCGCCGGGAGAACGCCTCCCGCAGCCCCTCGCCGATCCCGGCCAGCTCCCACGCCCCGGTGCGCTCCGACCGCTCGAACGTGGCCCCGTACGACTGCGCCAGCCGCGCCCGGAGCCGGCCTTCGGCGATCTCGTTGACCAGGTGGGCGTACCGGTGCAGGTCCTCGCCACCGCCCGCGATCGTGCGCCACTTGCCGTCCGCGCACTTCGCCATGTGCGCGATGTTCACGTGGACGTGGAGGTGCGGGTCTCCGGGCGACCCGTCCACGGGGCGCGCGGAACGGTGCAGCGTCGTCCAGCCGATCAGCCCGGACGTCTCCACCCGCTCGGCCTGCCGGCCGTCCCCGTGATGGCCGGCCATCCCGTACGCCGCCCACTGCTCCAGCGCCTGCACGGCCTCGCCTACGGACGCCAGCCAGTCCTCCTCTATCCGCCCGGCGAGCTCGGCGCCGGCCAACCCGTAGGCCGCCGAGATGCTCTTCGGAAGATCGAGGGTGATGTCCACACCACGCAGGCCGACATCGACGCGGTGCCGCATCCACTTCCGCGCCTCGGCCACGGTGTCCGCGCCGTACAGCCCTTCCACCTCAAGTCCGGCGGCCGCGGCCAACTGCTCGGCGTCGGCCAGCGGCAGCAAGTGCACCTCACCGTCCCGCAGGATCCCGCGCTCGGCCCGGGCGAACCGCTTCGCGAGCACGGGCCGGCCCAGGTATTCCGCGACCGTCTTCCCAGCCCCGGCGGCCACCTCGCCGAGGGCGTCCACGAGCACGCGCGCGGCGACCTTCCCGCGCGGATCGAGCGCCTTCTTCCGTACGACGAGCTGCTCGCCGCTACGCCAGTCCCGACCGTCCATCAGCGCACGGGCGGCAACCGGATCCACCCGCTCCCCGGCGACGAGCCCCAACTCACCGAGCCCACTCCCGATCCACCGCAGCGTGCTCTCCCCGGCGAGCCGGAACTCGACCTGGGCATCCTCGGCCCGATCGCATCCGCAGTCCTCGCTCAGGCGGTAATCGACCTGCTCGGGGGCGTAGATGGGCGTCGCGTAACCCATCCGGCCACCCCCTCATCCGGTATCCCTCACTCTGAACCATGATCGTGTACCAAAGATACCTGGAGTACTAAGCACTTATCTCCAACACCTGGTCGACGCCCGGTCGGCCCCGACTTTTGTCCGCGGACAAAAGTCGGGGCCGACCGTCGTTGGACATCTGTCGTGCGCAGGGTGGATGTCAGTGGGATGCGCAGGGTTATGGCAGTGGGGGCGCAGAGTCCGTGTCAGTACGTATGGGCGGCTCTGGGAGCATCCGAAGGCTGTAGAGCACGTTGTCGTGGAAGCGGTCGATGATGTCGCCGCGGGTGATCATCTCGGCGTCGGCGAGGTCTTCGAGGGCCTGGCGCTGAGCGGCGTCGCTGGTGTCGAAGCCGCCATCGACCCAGACGCGGAGGCGGTCCTCCGCCTCGACGGGCTGGACGGCGACCTCGTACAGCAGCGTGGGGCTTCTTCCGTCCGGTGACGGCGTCGGCGAGGTCGGGCCGGAGGATGTCGAGCCGCGGGGCGGCCGTGTACCCGTCTGGAGGGACGGGCCGGAGGGCACCGGGGTAGGTGCGGGCGTAGTCGAGGGCGGCGTCGAGCCGGTAGCTGTTCCACGTCAACGCCAGCGCGATGCCGTCGGGGTGAGGAGGCCGTCGGCGTACGTGAGCGCGGTGATCAGGATGAGGGCGTCGTGTTCGGCGCCGGTCGGGCGCCGGTCGAGAACTTCCCGTTGGCGGGCCGCTCGAAGAGGTCGTCCGCTCCGTCCATGAGGTCGGCCGGGTGGATGTCCAGGCGGCGGGCGAGTTCGAGCAGGACGCAGACGGACAGGTTGGGGAGTTCTTCGAGGTCGATCTGGTGCTCATGCACGCCGAGGAGGTCCGCGAGCTGCCCAGCCGGTCATCCCGGCAGCCAGGAGGCGCCGCTTGCTGAAGCTGGGAGGTCTGGACACTGTCCAGGCGTCGGCGGGGGCCTTCGCGTCTGGTCGCGCGCGGCCACGAGGTGGACCACTGCCGTCCGGTCACAGGCGGCTGCGTAAGAAAACGGCCTCCAATCAGTGGAACGAATCCGGCACACCGCGGGTGCCCTTCAACTTCGCTCCAGCATGACGCGCGCCTGTGACGTCCACTCTCGTCAGATTAGCCCCGGAGAGATCGGCGTTCGTGAGGTCCGCCTTCGACAAGTCCGCTCCCGTCAGATCTGCCCCTGCCAGATTTGCGCCCTTGAGATGCGCTTCCGCCAGATTCGCTCCTGTGAGGATGGCGCCGGCCAGGTTCGCTCCCGCCAGATCCACCTGTACGAGGCGGGATTGAGAGAGATCCGCGCGGCTCAAATTCGCACAGTCGCGGACGTCATGGCCTGGGGGGTGACTTGCGGCTGGCGCCTCTGTCTCGATCACGAATGCGGTCGACGTGCTGCAGATGATGGTCGTTACGAGGTCGGCACCCACAAGGGAAGCACCACTCAACGATGCTCCGGTCAGGTCCGTCTTGGTCAGGTCGGGGCAGTCTGACCCATCAGTGCACAACCAGGCGTTGGTGATGTCTGCTTCGAAGAGGTTCGTGCTACGAAGGTTGGCACCTAGCAAAGACGAAGCCCGCAGGTTAGCGCCATACATCGTCGCATCGCTGAGATCCGCTTGCTCCAGATTCGCGTCGTGCAAGTCCGCGACGGATAGCTCTGCCCCGCGGAGATCTGAACCAGTCAGGGCCACTCCGCCGAGCTGGATGTCGGTTTGTGTGGGCTTCCATCCGCTCAGATCGGAGCGACTGAGGTCAATCAGCACTCCTTTGTCACGGTCCGGTCGGCGTCCGGCAAGAATGTTCATGGCGGCGTCGATCTCGGCGTCAGGCGGCGCCTTGCGGGCTGTGCTGGTTGCAGTGACCGGGGCATGTCGGCGTACATAAGCGGCGAGTACCGAGACGACGGTCGGGTGATCGCGTGCCGAGTCGAGCATGATGCGTTCCAGCGCATAGATGCCGCCCAGGCGCACGTCTACAGAGCTGGAACCGAGATTGGTGATCGCGGCATTGAACCGGCCAGTGATTTGGCCCTGTTCGCTGATGCGGAGTTCTTTGCTTGCCTGACCGACCTGCATCCACGTGAAGAGGAGTGCGGCCAGGGCAGCAAGCCCCGGCAGGCTGAGGATTACCAGCGAAGCCGAGCTGGCGTGACTGCCATCCATGCCCGATCCGCGCCGAAGTCTTCGCCTCGCCCTTCGTCGGCTGGCGATCCGATGAAGCCACGCGCTGCCGGGTCTGCGCCTCACTCTGCCTATGGCACCTTCTCCGCTGTCCGCGGTTGAGGCGACACGCTGCCAGGCCACCCCTCCGGCCCAGTCTGCGGCGGACACTCCGTGGAAGAGGGCCAGCCGCTGCCCTGTCCTAGGCCAGTGGGGCCGCTCCCGTCCGGGCACGCGCCCCGGCGGCCAACACAGACGTCGGCTGAGCCACGGGCGCTGACAGAACCCTGCGCCTCACTGACATCTACTCTGCGCCCTACAACATCGAGATGTCAGCGGGGTTGGACAGCGGATGACAGCGGGTTGGTCACGAGGGATGTCACCGGGGACTTGGCGTCGCCGCGCCTGTGTCAGCGGTCTGGCGAGGACTGCGGTGTTCGGGTGTGCGGGGTGCGGTGCGGTACTGACGGCGGGGGTGTCGAAGGTCGCACTGCCGATCCACCTGCGCGACACCTACTGGGAGACGCTGCACCCGCCCCTCCTGGAGGCGGGGACCTACGCCGTCGACCCCGAGCCGTACGGGCCGCCCTGGCGGCTGTGGGACGAGGTCGGAGCGCAGGAGGCCGCCGCGCGGGGGCTCTTCGCGCCGTGCGGCTCCCTGTCCGACGGGCCGTCTGACACCGTCCTGCTCGCGCCCGGCGACATGCGCGGCACCGGGGTGATCGCGGAGCGGACCGAGGGCTACTGCATGGGGATCAACGGGAGCGGCGGGCCGAACCTCGCCTGCCTGGGCTGTGGGCTCCCGGTGGGATCGCGGATCGACGACTGCGGGCAGTGGCAGGTGGTCCGGCTCCTCCCGCAGGCGGTGGTGCGGCTGCCTGGCCCGCTGGAGCGGCCGGTCATGGAATGGGCGGAGCTGCCGGCCGACGGTGTGCTGTGGCACGGGCTGAGCGAGTACCGGGACATCCCGGCGGGCGCGGCCCTCGCCCACGTGGTGGTGGCTGCCAGGGGCGGGCCCGTCGAGGTGGCGCCCGGTCCGATCGCCGAGCTCCTCGGCCGGGCCCTCGCCGCACTGCTGCCCTCTGGCGAAGGCGCGAAGCGGCTGGACCTGGCGGGGCCGGGGATCTTCGAGCCGGCGGCCGAGCTGCTCCTGGTTCCGGTCCATCCGCAGACCGGAGAGGTGTGGCAGCCGAGCGGCGGCGCGGTGGCCGTGCCCGTCCAGGCCGCGCTCTGGGCCGAGCTGGCCTTCCCGCCCCAGCGGACGCGGCTACCGGTGATCGGCGGGCTACCCGAGGGCGTGGAGCGAGACGATCCGCTGCCACCACACCCAACGATGCCGTTCCGGCCGTCCGCCGCTGCGTTCCGGCACACGCTCGCACGTATGCCCGCCGTCTGCGAGCCATGGCTGCGGACGATCTACGGCCACGAATACTGACCCGTCCGAGGGCGTGACGGACCGCCCGGAACTGGTCGACGGCTGCCTGGCCGGAGCTGACCTGATCATGGACGGCTGACCGACATCACGCATTCAACTGCCATGGCGGGTCAGTGCGTAGCCGATGCGGTCGCCGGCCCGCGCGAGCGCGCCGCCGACGGCGAGGTCGGGTTCGGGGGCCGGGCTGACACGGCCGGCCCGGACCGCGCGCCGCGGGGGTGCGGATCGCGGGTCCGGACTTCAGCGCGGGGATCTTGCCGTAGCGGCCGGGTACAACGCCGCCCTCGCCGCCCTCCGCACGGCCGACACCTTACGGTCACCATGCTCGACCGCCTCGGCGCAACATCTGTCAGTGGAGAATGCCAAGATCGCCACCATGACCAACCCTGCCGCCATCGCCGCCTACTGGAACGACGCCGCCCCCGATTTTGACGACGAGCCCGACCACGGCCTGCGCGATGAAGTCACCCGCACCGCCTGGCAGAAGCGCTTGCTCTCCTGGGCGCCGACCGCCCCGGCGGATGTGCTGGACGTCGGCTGCGGTACCGGCTCACTCTCACAGCTACTGGCCGAGTCCGGACATCGCGTCACAGGAGTGGACCTGGCTCCGCGGATGGTCGACCAGGCCCGCGCCAAGCTGGCGGCCGCCGGTCTCCAGGCCCGATTCCTCGTGGGGGACGCTGCCGTGCCGCCCACCGGTGACGAGCAGTTCGACCTCCTGCTCTCCCGCCACCTGGTGTGGACGCTGCCCGATCCGCAGGCCGCGCTGCGTGAGTGGATTGCGCGTATCCGCCCGGGCGGCACGCTCGTCCTGGTCGAAGGCCGGTGGCGCGAGTCCGGACAGGCCGGGGCCCCCTATGTCGCGGGAGCTGAGTCCCTGCCCTGGCATCGCGGCATTCGCGCCGAGGAACTGACAGCCGCCGTACGCCCGCTCGTCACCGATCTGCGAACCGAGGACCTCAGCAGCAGCCCCGACCTCTGGGGCGGGCCGGTGACCGACGAGCGCTACGCGCTCATCGCTCAGATCTGATCCCAGCAGCAACCTGGGCTGTCGAGCCGCATCTGCGCCGCACGGAGCTTCACGCTGCCGTTGCCGGCCGAATGGTTCCACGGAGCGGCCGGCCTCCCCCGGCCCGACACCTGGCCGATGCCGAACGGAACGGCTTCCGAGCGCTGTTCCCGCCCTCCGTCGAGGAGCTCGCCGGAGGGCGCGGAGGGCCCCGACTTTTGTCCGCGGACAAAAGTCGGGGCCCTCACGTACGCGCCACGATCAGCTCGCGCTGCCACTCAGGCCGCGACTCCGGAAGTTCCCGGCCACTCAGTCATAGGCGAAGGTCGCCCCGATGTCGTCGCCCGGGGTCTCCCCAACGTCATCGCGCGGGGTCTCCCCAACGTCGTCGCCCGGAGTCTTCCCGACGCCGTCTACGAGGTCTACGGGGTCTACGGGTGGCTGCGTTCACTTCAACCGACAGCGTTTGTTCGTGGGTTCCGGCGGCGTTCAGTGATCACCTGTGCTCTGGATGTTCATGGGAAATAGCGACAGTGCCACCGTCTGGCTCGCCGGCCTGCTTCGCAGATCGTCGTGATCAGATGGGCGACGTCGGTGGCCGCGGAGAACGACAGCAGCGCCGCCGGCTGCGCGCAGGGCACGGACCGACCCACGGGTTCGGTATGCGTGCTGCGGGATCCGGGCTAGGTGTACTGACCCGTGAGGTTGG